>NZ_OZ034717.1:0-1421666 GCF_964026965.1 Wolbachia endosymbiont (group A) of Volucella bombylans | reverse complement strand
TTAGCCAGATAGGCACTCTTCCACCTGGCTCATTTCTCTTAATAATTCTCGCTATTGTTGTTTTGCTGCTTTCCAATCTATTCTATTTATTCTTTTGTATATTAAAGTATAGTAGTAATAATAGTTCTATCAATAACTTGTTACTAACTTAAAATTCAGTAAAAATTGGCGTTATTCAACTTGTGGATAAATATGTGAGTAACTTTCGTATATTATTGATTTTCTCTTATGATTTATGTGTATAAGTAAGGTGTTTAGAGTGTTAGTAATTTTCTTTTATGGAAAATACTTTACCATCATGCATTGTTACACAACTATGTATATGTTGTTGAAAAAGTTGTTGATCAATTGTTGGTATTTTATATCAACAAATAATTCACAAATTAATTTGACATTATTCACATGCTTATTAAACATTTAATAACAGTTTTCTTGATAAATCTAATCTGAAAACGTTTTTGCCATTACAGGGAATAAATTGAGTAAAAAAAGAACCTTAGTAGAAAAAATAGCATATAGAATTTTTCTCTTCCTTTTCAAAAAAGCTTCTGTGTTGAAAAAGTGTGCGACTGAGGCATTAATGAAAGATCTGCCAGACCTTAATATATTTAATGGTCTATTAAAATTCCGCGATTGTGGTATAATGGATATAATGACTCCACGTACAGAGATATGCGCAGTAGACATTGAGTCAAGCGAGCGTGAAATAATAAAGAAGATAAAAAACACTTGCCACACTAAAATACCAATTTATAAAAATAACTTTGATAACGTAATAGGCTTTTTTTATGTAAAAGATGTTATTTTTAATAGGGATAAAAATTTTAATCTGAAACATATTATACAAAGCGTAATATTTGTTCCACCCTCGATGAAGACAACTAATCTTTTTGTTAGGATGAACTCTTCTAAATCATGCTTAGCTATCGTATTGGATGAATATGGTGGAACTGATGGTTTAATTTCAATGACTGATCTTATAGAGGAACTAATACCAAACATTGATAGTGAAAACGAAATAAATTCAGAATATACCATTACTGAATTGTCTCAAAATAAGTTTGAAGTATCAGCAAGGGCTCTTATAAAAGATATAGAAGAGGATCTAAAAATAGAATTACGTGACCCTGAAGAAGATTATGTTACACTTGGTGGTTTGATTCTTTCGATTGCTGGTAAAGTGCCTTCTGTAGATGAAGTCATTAAATATAAAAATGGTATGAAGTTTATCATCAAAGATGCAAATGAGCGCTACATTAATAAAATAGTACTAGACTTAAGTGATTACAAAAATTAGATTTGGTACCCCTTGTCGGGGAATGCCTTGACACGAAGAAAAAGTTGTAATAACCAAATATGCAACTCAAGTTATAGTTAAACCTATTTCCAGCAAATTATTTTCGCAAGTATAATGCATTTCAGTGTTATAGTACTCTAATAATAAAGAGGTCATATAGATATTAATATCTTTTGTATTTAAATTAGTGTCATTTTTTTTGATTAATTTGTCTACTAATGATTTGCTTATTGGTTTGTGTTCATTTAGAATTTTTATAGTTAATAGCATTTTATCTTCTGTTTGACTCAGTAAAACAGATACTAGTTCGACTTCCGCCACTGCACTGGCTATAGTTAGCACCATATTGGAAATTATCTTATTTATCTTTTCAATTAAATCTTCCTTATTTTTTGCAGAGTATGCGTCTATTTTCCACGTAAGCTTTACTTTTTTTTTAATAAATAATTTTCGATATTAGATTTGGTCTTATCAAAGCTATAATTATCCATTGAAGAAGAATATGCCTGCTTCATAACTTTATGTTTATATATTAAATCATCGGAGCTTTCTTTAAGAAACAACAACGCTTCCTTCTGCGCATCAGCATCATTCTTATCTATTACTTCAAGCTCTTCTACGCCAAACGTTATTCCATTCATAGAGTTAGCAAAGTCATGAAGCAGCCGTCCTGATAGCAGTTCCGTTATTAACAGTATGTTTTTGGTATTTTCGTTCATTGGATAATTATAAATGATTTAAGTTACCCTATATTGGTAAGTATATAATAGTCAATTAAGAGAAAGTTTCGTTGCACTTTTTATATCAAGGCATTAATATAGTATTAACAATTTTAAAATTTATAAAAGGATTATGAATACTTATACCAGATCAGGAATAGATATTGAACTATATAATAAGTTAATAAAAGAAGTCAAGCCTATTGCTCAAGAAACTACTAGAGAAGAAGTAATCAGCGAAATAGGTTCATTTTCTGCGTTATTTGATTTTGCTGCACTAAGTAAGAAGTATGACCATCCAGTACTCGTTTCCTCAACTGATGGAGTAGGTACGAAACTGTTGATAGCTCAAGAAGTGAATAAACATGATACTATAGGTATAGATTTAGTTGCAATGTGTGTAAATGACTTACTTGCACAAGGAGCAACGCCTTTGTTTTTCCTTGATTACTTTGCAACAGGCGTTTTGACCAAAGATGTTTTATTATCTGTGGTTAAGGGCATTGCAGAGGGGTGCAAGCAAGCTAAAATAGCATTGGTTGGTGGGGAAACTGCAGAAATGCCTGGAATGTATGGTAATAATCACTATGACCTTGCAGGGTTTGTGGTTGGTGTAGTTGATCGAAAGCAAATTCTTCCAAACTGTAGTATTATGAAAGCAGGTGATTATATAGTTGGCTTAGAGTCAAGTGGAATTCACTCAAATGGGTTTTCTTTAGTGCGCCATGTTTTCAAAAGCTTAGGTATAAATTATAACGATACATCTCTATGGAATAATAAATCTTGGAATGAAATACTACTTGAACCAACAAAAATATATGTTGATTCTTTGCTGCCTATCATGTCACAAGTAAAAGGTATTGCGCACATCACGGGTGGTGGTTTGGTAGACAATATTCCGCGAATTCTTCCAAAAAACTTATTTGCAAACATAGACATTAATTCCTGGAAATGGCCAGATATATTTTTATGGCTAACAAAGGAGGGTAAAATAGAGAAGAAAGAAATGCTAAAAACATTTAATTGTGGTATTGGTATGGTATTGATCGTAAGTTCTGAGAATATGCAAAACGTGAAAAATCATTTCCAAAAACGTGGAGAAAAAATTGAAATTATTGGAAAACTTGATGAGGCATGTAACCCTCCACTTGATAGAGTAGTATTTAGTTAACCTAACTCTACTGACAATCTTTCCGCAACTTCTAAGTATGCTTTTTTCAAGTTGCCTAAATTCAAACGAAAGACGTCTTTATCTAGCTTTTTATAAGTATTTTTATCCCATAACCTGCAGTTATCAGGGCTGATTTCATCGGCTAAAATGATTTTAGTACTGTCATTTATCAATCTGCCAAATTCCAATTTAAGGTCAACTAGATCTATGCCTGCATTTGAGAATAAATCAATTAGGATTTCGTTGATCTTTAAAGTTGTAGTTTTTACTTCATCCATTTCTTTGCTAGATAGCCAATCAAAATACAGTATGTGATTTTCATTTACCATTGGGTCGGCTAGGTCATCATTTTTGTAAAAAAACTCGATTATAGGAGATGCAAGCCTCTCACCTTCTTTGATATTAAAACGTTTGCAAAAGCTGCCAGCTGCAACATTCCTCACTACTACTTCAAGAGGTATGATTTTGAGTTTTTTGACTAGCTGCTCTCTTTCATTCAGAGTTTTTATAAAGTGTGTGCTAATTCCTGCTTTCTCAAGCTTTTCCATGATAAAAGCACTAACATGATTATTAATTATTCCTTTGCTCTCAATAATTTCATATTTTTCCTTATTGAATGCTGTAACATCATCTTTAAAGTGCTGTATAACAGTTGATGAGTCTTCAGTTTCAATAATGGCTTTCGCTTTACCTTCGTATATCGTTTTATTCAGTGACATGCTTAATTTAACTATATATTATATCAATTTACTGTTCTTAGAGTATAGCCCCAAATAACTTAAAATAAACCTTAATGGCATTCAATGTTACAATATTAACCATATTTCCAGAAATGTTCCCCGGGTTTTTGAACTATTCTCTTGCCGGAAAAGCGTTAGAAAAAAAAATATGGAACCTTGAAGTAATAAATATTCGTTCTTTTGCGAAAGATAAACATTCAACTGTGGATGATGTTCCATATGGAGGTGGAGCAGGAATGGTTATGCGTTCTGATGTAGTTGGTGATGCAGTAGATAGTATGCTCTCTGTTCATAAAAACACTAAGTTTATTTACATGACTCCATCTGGAACTAAGTTTAATCAGAATATTGCCAGAGAATTATTAGAGTTTCCTCATATAACAATATTGTGTGGTCGATTTGAAGGTATTGACCAAAGGATAATTGATGCGTATACTCCTTATGAGTTAAGTATTGGAGATTATATACTTTCAGGAGGTGAGCCAGCTGCAATGGTGGTTCTTGATGCATGCATTAGACTTCTTCCAGGTGTAGTAAATAATACCGATAGTATTACTGAAGAAAGTTTTAATTATGGTGGTGGTGTACTTGAATATCCTCAATATACTAGACCTGAGCAGTGGAAGGGATATAAAGTACCTGAGGTTTTGTTATCTGGCAATCACAAAAAAATAAGTGATTGGAGGCAGAAGCAGTCTCATGTTATAACAAAAAAGCGTAGGCCTGAATTATTGAATGGAGAGATAAATGACAAATTTACTTAAAAAATTTAACGAACAGCAAATGCAAGTGTTAGCTAAAGAAATACCAGAATTTCGTCCTGGCGATGATTTGAAGGTCACTTTTAAAGTAGTTGACGGTACAAGTGAACGTATACAGATATTTGAAGGTGTATGTATATCAAAAAGGAACCGCGGGTTACATTCTTCTTTTGCAGTCAGAAAAGTGAGCCATGGAGAAAGTATAGTGTCTCAGTTTTTTGTTTATTCTCCTGCACTGGTTTCAGTGCAAGTGACAAGAAAAGGAAAGGTTCGTAGAGCAAAACTGTATTATCTGTGCAAACTATTTGGAAAAGCTGCAAGGATCAAAGAGCGTACTACTTATGTTAAAAAGAAATCTAAGTAGATACAATAGGGAGTGATGTCAATTGTGTCATCTCAGAACTCTCTCTTGTCATCCCAGTGCGTGACACACAACTGTACGAACATTGTGTTTGCCTCCCGCTGTGGTGTCATCCCAGTGCTTCGACACTGGGATCCAGCATTCATTATTCTCCTTTTGGTTTGTGCTTTCATGGAAAATGTAAAAATTATTTGCAGGCAAAGCCTGCTGGATCCCAGTGTCAGCTACTTGCATGACAAAAAAGGGGAAAGTTTTTTCAAATCCTCGTGTAAAGAAAAGTAAATGAGTATAAAGAAAAAATTCCTTAAATTACTTCAGTCAAGGCGTGTACATGCTCGTATAAAAAGGAAAAATAAAAAGAACAGAGCGCTACGCTTTTGTTCTTTCACGGCACTAGTTATCTCACTTGGCTGTCCTGTGTGTATATTGTTGAGTATATTAGTTAACTCTTACAGTGCCTTAACAGTAACGAAAATTTTATTGCCAGTTGAAATAAATGCTGATCTTGCTTTGGCGAGTAATCCTAGTGATTTGCGGTATAAGTCCATTGGCTTACTCAACGATTCTTTACGTAAGGTGTTTGGAGGAACTGATTTTAAAGACGGTGACGAAATTTTAAGTCGTAATTCTTACAAAGAACTAGAGAAATTTTTTCGTAAGAAAGTAAAAGATAGTGGTGAATATGAGATCTGGTTTACCGCGTCAAGTATAATTAATTCAATAAATAAAGATAAATATTTGAATGATCGTTATGCTAAATTACTTGATTGGCTAAAAGAAAAGAGGAGAGTGAAAAAATTTTTTAATAAGTCTTTATTCCTTAAATCTGACTCTCGTGAACCTGAAAATGCAGGGATTTTAGGAGCGTTTATCGGTTCATTAATGACAATTATAGTGTGCCTAGCATTAGCATTACCAATAGGAATTATGTCGGGCATCTGTCTTTACGAATTTATGCCTAAAAATAGGCTAATGACTAATATTGTAGAAATTAGCATAAATAATCTTGCTGCAGTGCCTTCAATAATATTTGGTGTAGTGGGCTTAACTCTCTATCTTGGCATATTTGGGCTACCACGCTCTTCACCACTTGTTGGTGGAATGACTCTTTCATTTATGATGTTACCTAATATTATAATTGCAACAAAAAATGCCTTTGCGAATGTTCCTATTACGATAAAAGATGCAGCGTTTGCGCTTGGTGCACCTCACATCAAGGTGATATTAGATCACTCTTTACCGATTGCGTTACCAAGAATAATACATGGTACTGTGCTTGCAATTGCAAGGATTTTAGGTGAATCTTCTCCTTTACTTATGATGGGTATGGTGGCATTTATTGCTGATACACCTACGTCCTTTTTCGATCCGGCGACTGTTCTACCTGTGCAAATATACATATGGTCAAGCAATCCTGAAATTGCATTTGTTGAACTTGCTGCTATCGCAATTATAGCTTTATTATTGGTGTTATTTGCGTTAAATTTAGTAGCAAATTTTGTAAAAAGGAAATTCGAATTTTTTAATTTTTAGCAATTCATGAAAATCACAGTCCTATCTGGTTATGGCTTAAATTGCGAAAAAGAAACTGCATTTGCATTTATGGAATGCAGCAGAAAACTTGGTATTGGTAATATTGAAGTAAGAATCGTTCACATTAACGATATCATAGATAATCCAGGTGAACTGAAATTAAGCAATATACTTGCAATTCCAGGGGGTTTTTCCTATGGTGATGACACTGGTGCTGGTAATGCGTTTGCTTTACGTATTAAAAACAACTTGTTGGATGAGTTTCAAGAGTTTTTATCTCAGGACAAGCTGATTATAGGAATATGTAATGGTTGTCAGATATTAGTAAAATTAATTCCAGAATTCTCTAGTCTAGCTTTAATCCATAATGATATAGGCAATTATCAATGCCGTTGGATTAGAGTGAGAGTTAATTCAAAGAGTAATTCTGTTTGGCTACGGGGCCTGAGTGAACTATATCTCCCTATTGCTCATGGGGAAGGCAAATTTTTTATGGATCAAGATATTTTGAACCAATTGATTGAGAGCAATTCCACCGCATTACGTTACATTGATAAAAATGGCAACTATGCTAACCTACAATTTCCTTACAATCCGAATGGATCTACATACGACCTAGCAGCTTTATCAGATAAAAGTGGAAGAGTGCTAGCTTTAATGCCCCATCCAGAAAGGGGAATATTTTTTACTCAGCAAGATAATTGGCCCCTTGAAAAAGAAAAGAGCAAGCGTTTAGGTGTTGCTGTGCCAAAATATGGCGATGGAATGCTTATATTTGAAAATGCACTAAAGTATTTTTGTTAAAATTTATTGATAGGGATTTATGGTCGAAATTATCCCCTGATATTGCAAAAAACTTGCTTGACAAGCCTTGCCAGTCCCCTTATCATGAAACTGAAGCTATTTATTTATCTTCGCAATCTGTGCAGGTTAATGACAAAAAACTTAGGGTATTTGGCGTCTCATGTTTAATTTTTCGCACTACGTGCATCGCATGTCTTTAAAAATTTCTGGGTTTTTACCTATATAAGCCGAAACGCGCTTACAAAGCGTTTAAGACAGCAAAAAACGTCAAATTGACAAGGGAGAATTTGAATGCTAGCTACTACGGGGTTTCTTTGCCTTTTTTCCTGCTTAGTAAATTTCTTAAACACTTGCGGTGTAGGTTAGTTGCAAGTTAAAAGCAGCTAAATCGCTCTTAATCAAGCGTTTTAGAATAAAAAAAACGCCGATATTTTAGTACAGTATCCGTTCAGCGGAGTGGCAGAATAAGGTAGACAAGGTGATCTAAAAAGATAATCATAGAGCAAAAGTGAAATAATATGGTAAACCTTTTAGAACTTTGCAAAAATTTACAGCAAAAAATAGAAAGGTTAGAAGCAAAAATAGAAAGATTGGAAAAAGAGAATGAAAGTTTAAAAGCAGAAAATAAGGCTTTAAAGATAGAAAATGCTGAGTTAAGAGAAAGACTCGGTTTAAGCTCAAAAAATTCATCAATACCAAGTTCCAAAGAGTTGTATAAAATAAAAAAGAATAAGCCGAAAAGCGAAAGGAATATTGGCGGTCAGGTTGGTCATAAAGGAAGTTTTCGCGCCAACATGGATGCAGATAAAGTAGTAAAGATAGAGTTGCCTAATACTTGCGAATGCGGAGGAGAAATTGCAATATGTGAAAAACCATATATTCATCAGAAAGTTGATCTTCCAGAAATCAAGCCTTATGTAGTGGAATATCAGTTAGAACATGGCCGTTGTCGGAGATGCGGAAAGAGAAGAAGTAGCAAGTTACCGGAAGGTGTTACGCCAGATACATTTGGTCCAAGGGTTAAGTCAATAATTGCAGCGTTCAGCGGATTCTACAAAAATTCAAAACGCGAAATAGCGAGTGTCGTAAATGATATCTTCAATTTGAACATAAGCGTCGGTAGCATATCAAATAGTGAACATAGAGTTGCTTCAAAATGCAAAAAAATGTATGAGCAGATCGAACAAGAGATAAGTAGGAGTAAAGTTCTACATATTGATGAAACGAGCCATTATAACAAAGGTAAACTCGCTTGGTGTTGGATGTTTGCAAGCAATACGGCAAGTTTTGTAAAATTTACAGAGTCAAGAGGAATGAAAGTTTTACAAAATAGTAAATTCTGCAATCGCAATAGCTTGGTAATAACTGACAGGTATGCAGCATACAATTATTTTGCCGATAAAAACAGGCAAATCTGTTGGGCACATTTATCAAGAGATTTTGAAAGATTAGCACATAGTTGGAATATTGAAGTTAAAGTTCTGGGTTGTTACTTGAGAAACGTGGCCACTGAATTATTTGCACTAAAAAAAGCTTTACTAAAAAGTGAGATAGATGTTTTGAGGTTTGTCAGACGTGCCAGAAAATTAAGAAAACGTACAAAGTATTACTTGAAGGAGATATCTCGTTTACCTGAAGCAATTGGAGCCTCTCGAGTTGCAAAAAATGTTCTGAGATCTGAAAGAATGATGTGGAAATTTTTAGATGACCCAGAAAATATTCCGCTGACAAATAACCACGCTGAACGGCAAATTCGGCATTATGTCGTTTATCGCAAAAACTCATATTTTACACAATCAAAGCGGGGAAATACATTCCTTGAGCGGATAATTTCATTATACTTAACTTGGAAACAAAGGGGTCTCAATCCTTTCCAAAATCTCCTATCTATTGTTTCTTAAACCACTCTCCTGAACGGATACCTCTTGAAGGCGTTGATATAAAGCAGTCTAAATTTGTGAGTAAAATTAATAACCAGAAGGAGATAAACCGGGAGGCCTCCCCTAGCAGAAACATTCGCGAAAACAAAATCAACTACGGGAAAAGCCTTGACTATGTTTATGGCACAAAACCTTTAAATGATCAAGCAGAAGATTTAAATCCATTTGCTTCAAATTTGCAAAAAATAAAACCAAGTGCAAGCGAAAGTGAAAAGTTGAGCTGGTTTAAGAGTGCTGTAGTAGAGACAAAAAACGTAAATGCATTGCATAAAGTTATAGAGCAAGTATTAGCCTCTGGAGCAAGAGTAAATGCATGTAATGATGGGGAGTGGAGCTTCGCAGAATACATGATATTGGGCACACACTTTCACAGATTAGAAAAAAGTGATCGAAAAAAGATAATGCGTAAGCTAATGCTAAGTGGTGCAGAGTTTCATGATACTCTACTACAGAATAAACTGATAGGTGAAATCTATAATGAGCTACAACCAGAAGTTCAGCCACAGATAGATGAGAAACTAGAAGAACTAGAGAAAGCTGGCGAAAGTGCTGTGCAAGAAGGAGAATTAATAGATGTTGAGATAGATAATACAACATCGTACATAGAGTTTTCTGGGAATAGCAAGGTAGAGGTAGCCAAAATACTGAGAGAGTTAGGGAGTAACATTTTAAAAATGGGTAATAATGCAGTTGAGATCAGAAGGGAGGAAGGAGGTGCAAGAAATTACGTTGATGTATCAGATGGTAGCTCCGTTGTGTTAGAATTTCCTACAAGCCTTGGTAAGCTAAATATTGTATTGTACCAGGACGTAAAAAACTGCAGTCAGGTACAAGTAAAAGTAGCGGATAAGGAAATGTGGGCTGAATTACAAAAAAGAGGAGAAGAAATTGGAAAAAATTGCCTTTTTGGGGGAGTGAAACTTAAGAAAGTGGTAGAAAGAGGTAATTTCACTAGGTGCGGCATATGGAGTGAAAAGCAGAAGGAAGTAAGTGAAAAATTGTTTTCATGGGCAGACAAAGTACGTGAAAATAGTAAAGAAACTTGTAGGGCACTTTAATTCATCAATTTAAAGGTTCCAGAGTCTGGCTATTATATCTGGAGCCTTTGAGCTATAGTATAAAATATTATATGTATGGTTCTTTTTGTGGAAAAAAGTCTAGATTATAAAGTGGGAGAAAAATTAAAAAGTTGGAGGTTAGAGAGAGGGTATACTCAGAAAGATTTAGCAGAGAAACTTGGTGTAAAGTACTGGGTAATACTTCAATATGAAAAAGGGAATCGTAGAATTTCAATTGAAAGGTTATATGCTATAACTGAGGCACTATCAATCAGTATTACGGATCTAATTCCTATATCAAAAAGCTGTCTTGAAGATGAGGGAGAAGAAATCTTAAATCTAGTAAGAGAATATAAAAAGATTAATGACCAGGAGTTACGTAAGATGTTTTGTTTACTAACCAATTTTGTCCAAGTTAGTGAAAAAAGTAGTAAAAAAGCAGAGAAAATAAAGATTGCAAAAGGTTTGGTTAAAGCAGGAGTTTCTGTTGATATTGTTGCAAAAACAATTGGCCTCTCTGCTGATGAATGCGTTGAAGAAAAAGGAGGTTCTATTTACTGCCAAATAGGAAAGAAGATAAAAGAATGGAGGCTAGTGAGAGAGTATACTCAAAAAGATTTAGTAGAAAAAATGAGTACAACACGTGACGAAATAAGCAACTATGAGCAAGGAAGGACTGCTGTTCCACTTGATAAATTATATGAAATGGCAGAAGCATTATCGATTAATATTACGGATCTACTAATAGAGGAAGGGAGTAAAGTGAAAAATGAGCTACCTGATTTGATTAAAGAATACAAAGAAATTGAGAGCCAAGAACTACGGCATGCACTAATAAAGTCTTTGTTTGAAGGGATACGGATTTGTGAGGAGAAAGTGAGAGAGATAGAAAGGATTAAAGTTGCAAAGGATTTAGTAAAAGGGGGAATTTCTATTGATATTATTTTGCAAATAATCGGTTTATCCGTTGATCAAATTGCATGAAAATTTATTTCTAAGTAAGGTATATATGTTTGTTTCTGTAAGCGATATTAGTTCTATAAGCTACAAAATAGGACAAAAAATAGAAGATAGCAGGTTAATGCGAGGGCATACTCAAGTAGAATTGGCAAGTGAAATAGGTTTAACATACCAAGAAGTAAACAGCTATGAAAATGGGTATATTCCTATTCCAATTGAAGTACTATATGTAATAGCAAGAGTATTGTCAGTTAATGCTATAGATTTATTACCCGAACCAGTAATAGTAAGGGAAGACAGCTATGAAGACGAGGAAATACTCTATCTAACGAAAATATATGAGAATCAAAAGTTAGGCAAAATAGTACCTTCATTAGTCAGGTTTGTTCATATTAGCGAAAAAATTAATCAAGAAGAGGCAAGGTTGGAAATAGCAAAAAATCTAGTGAAAGAAGGAGTTTCAGTTGACATAATTTCCCAGGCAACCGGCTTATCTATTTACGAGTATGATAATACAGAGAGAGAAATCTGCACTGATTCTATATATTACAGAATAGGGCAAAGAATAAGAGAATGGAGGTTAATAAGAAGGTATACTCAAAAAGATTTAGCGGATAAAGTTGGCGTAACACTCAAGGAAATACATGAATATGAAAGAGGTTATACTACCATACTATTTGATAAATTATATGAAATAGCAGGAGCATTATCAGTAAATATTAAAGTCTTGCTACCTGAAACGAGAGAAAGTAAAAAGCTATTGAGTTTAATAAACGAGTACAGAGAACCGGAATCATTAGATGCGTTAGTCAAATCTCTATCTGAAGATATGAAAAGCGGCAAGGAAAAAGTTAAAAAAGCAGAGAAAATCAGGGTTGCGAAAAATCTAGCAAAGGCAGGTGTTGCAATTGATATTATTGTGCGAGCAAGTGGCCTAACTGCTGATGAGTGTGAAAATTGAATTGTGTTAAAGACGGTACTGAGAAACATTATATTAAGATATAAGTAAAGATGGTTACGTATTTAATACATCTATTCTGAAAATTTGTTTAGCTGACTCAACTGAAGCATTTTCGTAAAGTTTTGCTGCTAATTTGCTTGTTTGATAACTTTCTTTAACGTCTTCACAGCTAACACTGAAAACACATATTGCTAATGCTAGCAGAGAAGCTAGTTGGTAAAATTGCCACAGCCGTCAGTACTCCCGATTACTTTTCCTGATAATGTGATAGTATTCGCAAGTATTATCATATATTACAAAAAAATCAGTTAGCATTTCTGTTTATTAAAATTATACAATAAAGCTGCACTTTATATAATACTTCTCAAATCATTTCTACTAAATATTTATGAATATGGTTAAACAGTAGATAGAGGAAAACTTGTCTAGTATTGATCTTTTTTATAGTAAAGTTATCTCATAAAATATTAAATTGGGAGTTTTATGGATCACAGATTAAGAGCTTATTTGCTTGGAGTTACCTGGTTTATACTCAGTTTACTTAGTAGTGTAGCTAATGATACTATATCAAAATATCTAAGTTTACATCTCCAAAGTTTTGAAGTAATCTTTTTCCGCTTTTTATTTAGCACTATTACCCTTGTACCTTTTATGCTTTACTATGGAAGAGAAGCTTTTAAAACAAGTCAAATATCTATTCAGATAACTAGAGGAGTATTGTTATTTGTTGGAATAACCTTGTGGACCTATGGGTTAGCTATTTTTCCCATAGTAACTGCAACAATTATAAGTTTTTCTATACCATTATTTGTTATACTTCTTGCAATCCCTTTACTAAATGAAAATATAATTTGGCAAAGATGGTCAGTAACTGTTATTGGCTTTGTTGGTATTGCTATTACTACCAAAGCTTATAGTGAAGACTTTAATCCTAAAATTCTTATTTTTATTGTATCTACATTAATCTTTGCTATATTAGACATACTTAATAAGAAACTCGCAATAAAAGAGTCCGTAATAAGTATGTTATTTTATTCAGCTCTAACAACAACTATTTTTTCCACTGTGCCTTTGCTGTTTTATTGGCATTTGCCTTCCTTGTTAGAATTAGTATTACTACTGATTTTGGGAATTAATTCAAATCTAATTCTGTTCTTCACATTAAAAGCTTTTACTCTTGCAGATGCTACTGCACTTGCACCATATAGATACATAGAGCTAATAATTTCTGCAATAGTAACATATGTTATGTTTAATGAGTTGCCTGATAAAAGTGCTTTGTATGGTATTTTAATATTAATACCATCGACTTTGTTTATAGTTTATTCAGAAAGTAAAGTAATTAAGAAAAATAATGTATGCAACGCTAGAGTAAAAATTTATGACTCTAATTGTTAATGATGTTCTTTTTAAATGTTTAAGCAGTTGAGCTACATTAGGATATTTTTAAGGTGATGACAAGATGTATATAACCATTATAGGAATAGGGTATGTAGGTTTAGTATCTTGTGCAATGTTATCAGAGCAGGGTCATAACGTTGATTGCATTGACATAAATACTAAGAAGATTGAGTTATTGAAATTAGGAAAAATTCCTATATATGAGCCTGGATTAGCAGACTATTTAGAGAATAATATAAAGTTACAAAGGATAAGATTCTTCGATTCGTATTCTCAAATAAATCCCAACACAGAAGTAGTGTTTGTAACTGTAGATACTCCATCAGACTCCCTAGGAAATGCAAATTTACAGAATGTATATAATGCAGTAAGTGAAGTTTCTGAGAGAGTTAATCAAGATTGCTTAATAGTGATAAAGTCAACTGTTCCTCCTGGTACTGCAGAAAATATATATAATTATTTATCTAATAAGGGCTATAACTTTGATTTGGGGGTTAATCCAGAGTTTCTCAAGCAAGGCTCTGCAGTATCAGATTTTTTATACCCAGATAGGATAATAATAGGAGTAAAAACTAAGCTAGCTAGAGCAAAACTAGAAGTTATATATAGATCATTTATAGATAAGAATATTCCGTTAATAGTCACTGATACAGTTACTGCTGAAATGATTAAATATGCTTCTAATGCTTTTCTAGCAACAAAGGTTGCTTTTATCAATGAGATGGCAGGTTTATGTGAGCTATTAGGAGCAGACATTGACCTTTTAGCTAACAGTATGGGAATGGACCATAGAATAGGTAAGGAATTTCTCAAAGCTGGTCCAGGATTTGGAGGATCATGTTTTCCTAAAGATTTGTCAGCTTTAATAAGGCTTGCTGAAGATCACAATGTCAAGCTACAAATTTTAAATTCAGTTAAGGAATCTAACTATAATCATATAACAAACATTGCTAAAAAGGTAGAATATGTATTAAATGGAGTCCAAAATAAAAAAATAGCAATATGGGGGCTAACTTTTAAGTCTGGTACTGATGATGTAAGAAATAGCCCAGCTATAGATATTGCACAATTGTTAGTGAATAACAAGGCTAAAATTACTGCATATGACCCAATGGGGATGGATAATGCTAGGCAAGTTCTAAAGGATATAGAATACGCGGACAATGCTATAGGGGCTGCAAGGGACGCGGAAGCCTTGTTATTGTTAACGGAGTGGAAAGAATTTAAAAATCAAGATTTTGCAAGTTTAAAGAGTATTATGGCTGCACCTAATGTTTTTGATTTCCGTAATTTATTAGATAGCGAGCTATTACTAAGATATGGTTACCATGTTTATTCCTTGGGTAAAAAATCTATCTACAAAGTTTAACTGTTGAGAAATTTTTTTTACACCGCTTTACTTAGTTTTTTTAGATCTTTGCTTGATAGTATGGAAAAGCAAACGAGTGCAACAACAGAGCAAATGGAAAAAAATGAAAACATAATACTGTTACCACAGTGCTTAACAAGTACTCCTAAGAGCACGCATGAAAATATTGAACTTGCAATATACCCAAATAATCCTGTTAAGCTTACAATTGCACATACATTATTTTGTGGAGCAATTTCTACAGCTATAACACCTGTCAGTACTTGCACTCCAAATATAAAGAATCCTGATAAGATTGCACAAAGGTTCATAAGAATTATGTTTTGACCAAAGTTCATTGCAATAAAAGTGAGTGCTATACCCAACATATAAAGTGATGCCAGCAAGCTTCTATTTTGAAAGAAGTACATATCACTAATTCTTCCTGTTATTAAAGTTCCAAGGATTCCACCTAAATCATATACGCCTGTTATTAGTGAGGATTGTACAAGAGAAATTTGTAATTTATTCTTTAAAATTATAGGAAACCAAAAGAAGATTCCCATTTTTATAATATAAGCACAAAAAGTAGCACAACATAGAAACCATATGGAACTTGTTACCTTGATACCTATTTGAGATTTCTGCACCTTATAATAGGTAGTAAAGTTGGCACTTTCTTTGTAATATGCCTTTAATATTATATAAATTCCAAAAAGTAAGCATAAGAAACCAGAGTACAAAAATGCACTTTTTGCATTATATATTTTAATTATACTTGGTAATACAATTAAAGTAATACAAGAACCAAGTTGCTGAGATGCGCTCATAACTCCCCATGATGATGCAATTGAAGAGATGCTAGAGTTTGTAACCATAAACTTGGTAATAGCTGGCCAACCTAACCCTTGTGTCCAAGCTAATAATATTAATGTTAACAGTAATAAAGTTAGATTATTATATGATAAAGTTATACCAATGGTTAATAATCCAGTTGCAATATTGCATAGCCCAAACATAAATAATGGATTATTTTTGGAGTCCATGATTATTCCATTAACAAATTTTGATACTCCATAAAAAAAAGAAAAGCAGGCAAAAAAATAGCTTAATTTTACATGGTCAGTATCTATTAACAGTGGTAGAGCAATTGGTATACTTTGTCTTGATAAATAAAGCAGCATATATCCACAGAAGAATAGTAAATATTGAAAGAAGACAAAGTTCACACCTATTCCCAAATAGCTCTATGCAGATGCTAGCATAATACTATATTGGTATAATATTGTTTGACAAGAAGTTTGCAAACAATTAGTGCAGAAAATTACTTAGTATCTTTCTTATAGCAGATACAGTAGTATTAATATCTTCATAGCTTATATCTCTATGTGTTATAGCTCTGATTTTACCTTTGATGTTAGCCATTCTAATTCCATAATTTGTCATTAGTACGTTTATTAATTCTTGAGTAGATATACAATTAGTACGTAATGAAAAATACGCTATATTAGTTTTATACAGGTCGATATCAATTATAACTTGATCTATGGAGTCTAGGCCTTCTATAAGGTGCTGCATTTTTTTATGATCTTCTTCTAAAGAATTTACATTATTACGTAGAGCATATAAACATGCAGCTGAAATAATGCCAGCTTGGTGCATACCTCCGCCAATTTGAAACTTATAGTACCAAGCTTTTTCAATAAAATCTTCACTTCCAAGCAATATTGCACCCATTGGAGCACCTAATCCTTTACTAAAATCAATGAATACCGAATCAAAATAACTTGCATACTCCTTTGGAGATATTTTAGTATGAGCACAAGCGTTGAACAGTCTTGCTCCATCTAAATGAGTGAATACGTCATTCTCTTTGCAGAGACTTGAGATCTCTTGAATATATTCTAAAGGCCACACAGCTCCACCACCAAAATTTGTCGTTTGTTCGATAGAAACAAGCCCAACTCTCGGAATATTTCTTAAACTAGGACGAGTAATAAACTCAACAATTTGTTCTCCAGTAAATATTCCTCTTGTACCTTTGATGGGCAAAGGAGTAGCATGTGCCTGGGCTGCGATCAAGCCAGATTGTACTATGAGTGGATGTGAAGTTTCATCAAGCAGCAAGTAATCACCAGGTCTTTGAATGTGTACTTTATAAGCAATTACATTGGACATCGTTCCTGAAATCAAAAAGATTCCTGCAGGTTTACCTAATATTTTACATGCGGTTGCCACTAATTCGTTCACAGTTGGATCTTCACATGCAGCTTCGTTTCCAACTTTTGCTTTAGCCATCGCTTCCCTCATTTTAGCTGAAGGGTCAGTGTTTGAATCGCTAAAGAAATCTATTTTTACTCTCATATTAAATTTAACACAACCTCCTTTATAATTTCAGCAGCTTTCATGATGTCTGTTTCCTTTGTGCCAAGATGGGTAACTGCTCTTATATGAGACTCGAGCCAAGGAAAAAGCAATAAACCATAAGCTTGGCACTTACTCAAGAAAACCTCATTAGTTACATTTAGTGCTTTTATACTAAAGCTTACTATATTAGTTTCTGGATAAGGTAGTACCAGTTTTATGTGTGGAATTTCCTTAATCTTGTCTGCAAACAGTTTGGCGAGTTTATTGTCTTCTTTAAGCCTAGAAATATTGTTCTGTAGTACATACTTTGCTGCATTAGCACAATACCCTATCTGATGATAACCACTACCTAGCCAAACCTGTAGCTTTTTAGCCCTTTCAATTATCTCTCTTTTACCCATAAGCATTGAACCAAAAGGAGCTCCAAGTCCTTTGGTAAAAGAAAAGCTCATTGTATCCACATATTTAGCATAATCTGCTAAAGCAATATTTGTTTCGACATGAGCATTAAATATTCTTGCACCGTCTAAATGAAGATTTACATTGTGAGCTTTTAAAAAGTGATATAACTCGACTTGTTTTTCAAAAGGATAAATTTTACCATTAAACCCGTTTATACTATTTTCTATAGAAACAAGACTCACCTGAGCAAAAATTTTGTACCTTGGCTTAGAATTAATAGCATATTCTACTTCAGCAACATCTAAGATTCCGCTATTATTTCTAATACAATTAAATACGATATTATTTACTTTTGCATTGCCTGCGCTATCGAAAAAATTAACGTGATAATTATAATGAGTTATTAGTTCATCACCAGGACTTGTTTGACTGGCAATGGCTAATCTATTTGCAAGCATACCGCTGGTTGCAAATAATGCTTCTTCTACTTTGAATAATTGTTTGCAATATTCTGATAAGTCATTACAGCTTTTGTCTTCACCATAAGCAAAATCTCCAACAGTTGCATTACTTATTGTATGTATAACGTTGGAGCTCTGCAGAGTTGTAGTGTCACTTCTCAGATCAATAATTTTTTCCATCTTATTTTTTGCCATTCAAACAACCAATTTGAGCATTCCAAAGTTCCTTGTAAAGACCTTGCTTAGAAACTAATTCAGCGTGTTTACCATCTTGGACAATTTTTCCTTTGTTAAATACTAGAATTCGGTCCATATGTAAAAGTGTAGAAATACGGTGTGCTATAGTAATGGTGGTTTTATTTTCCATCAACTTAAATAAACTCATTTGAATTGTTTTCTCTGTTATAGAATCTAACTGACTAGTTGGCTCATCGAAAAATAATATCGGAGCGTTTTTTAGAAATGCTCTCGCTATGATTATTCTTTGTCTTTCCCCTCCAGATAGCTTTATGCCTTTTTCTCCGACTACAGTTTCATATTGATCGGGTAGAGTCATAATGAAATCGTGAATACCAGCCAGCTTTGCAGCTCTTATTATTTCTTCGATAGTAGATTGAAGTTTACCATATATAATATTTGCTAAAATAGTATCATGAAACAACAATGGTTCTTGAGGTATTACAGATATTTGTTGCCTCAAAGAACTCTGTGTAACTTCCGATACTACTTGATTATCAATCTGTATATTACCTTTTTTAACATCAAATAGCCTTATGATTAAGTTTATAAAAGTAGATTTACCACCTCCAGAATAACCAACTAGACCTACCTTTTCGCAAGGATTAATGGTAACTGAAAAATCTTGAAATAATGACTTCTGACCCTCATAAGAAAAAGAAACATTATTAAACGTTATTCTTCCACTTAATAAATTTAATTTTTTAGCATTTTCCTTATCTTGAATTTCTGGTACGGTAGTCAAGATTGGCAATGCATCTGAAACTTTGCCGAAATGAGTAGAAAATTGGGTAAGATTCCTAGTTAGATGGTTAAGAAACTCTATAATCGATATATTAATTCCAAGTACAAGAGCAATATCTCCTATTGCAATCTTGTTCAATTGATAATCATGAATTAAAAAATACAAGTTTACTGCTTGGAGTATATCAAATGAATAGCCATATATAAACCAAAGCCAAAAGTATGCCCATTGTAATTTTCTTTCTGCAATAGTTTTTTTCTTGCATACTTGAAAAAATTTATGCCTCTCATGCGCTTGCCGAGAAAATAACCTTACTGATATAACATTTAAAATACTGTCGGCTATACCCGCTATTACTTGTGAACTTTGTTTAGAATGATCATCGGCTAATCCGGTAAGCACCCGAAAACTGAAAACCGAAATCAAAATAAAAATGTTCACCCAAATGAATGTAGCTATTGCAAACTTTATATTTACTAGTGATAAAGTATAAATAGCCAAGATTAATGCTATACTATAACTAAAGAAACAGTCTATAAGCAGTCTTATTAGCTCTATCACACTATCCATTAAGTTACTGACCTTATATGCTAAACTTCCGGATAGGTTGTTTTGATAATAGGAATGGTCTTGCTGAAGCAGCCTGTAAAAAGACATATCAGCTATTTTTTGACGCATTGAGGTAAACATTCGAATGTCAACAAAATAGCCATAGAATCTAAAAGCAGTAGTAATAAGTAATGCCATACAAACATAAGCGCTTACAGGTAATAAAAGATTTTCAATTACATTACCTTCTTGATATTTTACAGCTGTATCTAAGATATTTTTTACTAAATACTTTCTAAAAGATAAATCAACAGCCACTACTAGGGCAACCAGGAACATTACAAGCACATTAAGCTTAAACTTGGATAAGATATTCAAAATGAACACCAATATATACTTGAAACTACCAACTCTACTTTTGTTCATTTATAATGCTAGCTCCACCACATTGACTTTTTTATTGAGAAATACAAGCAGTGAAAACCATAAATTTTTGTATATTTTTCCTGAAATGTCTCCAGCATCATGTAGTGCTGACGCTTGATTCAGAATAAGTAGCTTATATAAATCTCGCTTAGCTTCAGCAGTGTTGACCTCAGAAATATTTGTAGTTGTGTCTGTAATAAAGGCTAACCAGCTCTTAATAAGTTCTTCCATATTTTTTGTTTTTATACTTTCCTGGCGACGAAATAATGATAAGTATTCTCTCAGTATAAATTCTGTTAATGCACCACAGTTTAATATACCAAAAACTGAAGGCTGAGGTTTTGGCACACAAGGAAGACTTTTATCTTTTACAACCCATCTCGTAACATAAGCAAACCTATCTTTAGCATCTATATTCTTATCACTACCATGCCATAACCGTGAATCAAAAACTATCGCATCTCCTGCTGAAATAGGTAGTGACTTAATTTTATAATTTTCCCGGTTATCCGAGTATTGATCCAAAAAGTATGGATGCCAAAAATCAACTAGAGGCTGTATTTTCCAGTTGTGACTATCTTCTATAACTTGTAGTGCACCTGAAGTTTTATTGACATTATTCAAAGCTAGCCAAACAGAAAAATGATAAGGGTCATTAAAGCTATAAGAGATGTCCTGATGGAAGGGAACTGCATCTATTAAATCAGCAGTTTTACATATAACATTTGATTTTTTCTGCAGTATCTGGCATTGAAGTGACTTTTCAAGATAATTTTTAATAATTTTATCTAATACTTGAGATACAATTCTAGTTACCTGAGATGATGTACCCCATCTTCCAGTGCAGTTTAAATAGTCAGAAGTTGAAACACCTAATTCTTGAGATAACTTTGATATCTTGCTTATTATATCATTTAAAGACTGAGTTATTAACTCTAAAGGAACTAGATTTTTGATAATAAAAAAACCATTTTTTTGCAATGCTTTCATATATTAACACCTAATGTCAATAACTGATAAATAATCTGTTAAAGGTACAATACTAAAAATTTTAAGCCCTTTTACTTGTTTTAGTATTCTTTTCCAATCGCTCAATGTCCTTAGTTTACCCCCTGTTTCAACCATTACATTAATATCTACAGAACCTCCCACTGGGGAGTAGTAATCTAGGATAGTTTCTATCACTAAAACGCGTGGTATTCCTTTATTTTTTACCAATTTTAAATAAGACAATACCTTATTATCATCATAATGCTGCAGAAAGCGGCAAAAGACACCTAATTCATAATTTGTAGCTGATAATTCTTCTTGAGTTATGAGTTTAATTTTTAAATCTTCTACTGCCTGCCTAGGCACTTTATGTTCGTTGTAATAATATAAGCCTATAGAACCTTTATTGTGTATATCAGAATAAGCAAGAAATAAAGAGTGTACGCCAAATAGCAATATATTTTTAGCACCATCTATATTAACCCTAGAATTAAACTCTTTAGTGTCAAACCTGGAATATCCTAGCAATGCTTGGTAAAACGCTATTTTCCTGTCTTCTGATGTTTCTTTCTCCTTAAAAGATTCAAATGAAGATATTGACTCCTGCCTTAATATATCGGCAATTTTTAACCAATTCTTTTCAGCGGCAACCCTTGCCCACATTGCTGCTGCTTTAGGCAAAAATGGTATTTCCTTAAAACACTTACCTTTTGATGATAGTTGCCATAAGTCCTTGTTCTTATCGTAATCAATAAACCCTATTTCCCACAACGCCCTTAACAGCCTTTCTAGATTTGGAACGATAATATTTAACTTTTGAGATAAAACTGGCATAGTTGCAGGTAAGATATTTAACAAATCAAGTTCAATAGCAACATTTGCGAGGTAAGTTTTCCAAAAGGCTGAAAGTTCTGCAGAAATCTTATGCACTTGAGATTCTTTATCTAAATCAAAAATACTAAACTTTACGTTTCCGGTAATATCGATCTGTCCTAATACACCTTCAAAAGTTTCAACTTTTGCCATGCCATTATAGAATGCTTCTACCATTTTAAATCTTTGCCGGTAAACAGGATTGCCATTAATATCTATATGAAACCAGCCATGCTTATCTTCTGCAATAGCAAATCCTTTATGAAAAACATTAAGCTTTTTATACCATTTATTATGTACTAACTTTCCATGATTATTAATATGTGTAGCTTTACCATCTTTATGGACTACAGCGATACCATCCTTAAAATCCCCAACATAATTGTATTCTTGCTCATAAACTCTATTGCCGTTCAAATCAATATGAAAAAACTTATCATGCTTTCTAATCACACAAATATCTTCTTGGTAATTTCCAATCCATTGATACGAATGTTTGTATACTCTACATCCAGATGGATCAATATGGTAATACCCTGTGTCATCTTCTACGGCTGCTCTATTGCAGTAAAATCCAAAAGTTTTTAAAAATCTGTCGCGATAAATTGCTTCTCCCATTGCATCGATGTGATAAGCGCCTGTCTCATCATAAACTGGTGCAAGGCCAGGCTCGTGAAATTTATCAACTCTAATAAATCTATTTTTGTACAAAGGATTTTCTGACAATTGGTGAAACCTTTCACAGGGGGAAACCCTAATAGATTTAAGGTACTCACTATCTTTCATTAATTGACTAATGGTTTTCTCATGTTGCATGTTTTGCATAATTCATAGTTTAAATAATTCTTTTGTAAGTTTAGGTACTCGCTACTTTGCCATATTTCCTCCAGTTTAACTTCATTAACATTGCCAAAATCTCCTAATGTTTTGCGTAGTTCATCTGGAGCACAGCAGGGACTAAACTTGCCTTCATTGTTTATCCATGCTTCTTTACCTAAAAATGGGCACTGACCACCTGGAGCCAAATCCTTGATACCCTCTTGAGAAAGGATCGTAAAATTTTCTAATTTTATCTTTTTACCATTTGGCAATAGCATATTATCCCTAAGTTCATATAACCTTCCCACCTCCGTATTCCATCTACTAATTGCTAATTCATCTCTCCTCATAGATAGATCCTTAATTTCCTTAAAATGTGCCCAAAGATGATGTCCTTTAACTCTATCTATGCCATTTTTTATAGCCATCTCAACTATGTCGTAAAGTTCATGTAAATTACTTTCTAAAAATGTTAATTGTAAAGTAACGGTACACCTTTCACCTGTATCGCTAAAGTATTTATCTCTAACTTCAAGGAAAGTTTTTAAATTTTCTGTCACTACTTCCCATTTTGAACCTTTCATGATTCTTTCATGAGTTTCTTTAGTTGCCCCATTCCAGGAAATCTTAACATCAGATAAAATTGGTACCAATAGTTCAGCCCATTTTCTAGCTCCTTTAATAGGAAAAGAACCATTGGTCGTGAGGTTAAGCTTCAGGCCGAACTCATGGCACAAATTGATTATTTCATCAAAGCTTTTATACATTAAAGGCTCACCCATAGTAGAAGGAATGATTTCCCTTAAAGGTGTTCCATCTGCTTCCTTAATTACCTTCCTGATAGTTTCTATTGACATTATCTTGGGTTTTATCCCTTTAGCTTTCTTCTCCTCTTTAACTTTACTATATGGTGAAAAGCATTCACACATTACACAAGCAAAGTTGCAGTAATCTGGATTAGTATCAAAAGTAATTCTCCAAGGACCAGGTTTTGTAGCCACTGATTTGCCTTTATTTTCAATAACATTACGGTAAATTTTGTTAAGTTTCTCAGTATGCTCACTTATAGAAGGTACATTACCATTTTTAGTATAAAGATAGCCTCTTTGGGTCAGTTCACTGTATAATTCCTGGTCTGTAGATAGGACTTGCATTTTTTCTGACAAACTATTTGTATCTCTATGCTTAAATAATAGTCCGTTTATTCCATCTCTTACATATTCTGCCATGCCACCATAATCAGCCGTTATTACTGGTACACTCAGTTGCTGTGCTTCATGTATTACTAATGGTGAATTTTCACCCCAAATTGAAGGAACAACTATCGCATCAACTTTATTAAATACATCAGTAACTATATTTTTATTGTTATAACTTCCCATCCATTCTATCCTTTCTTTAACAGCATGTGGAAACTGATCGGCAATCGCTTTTAAAGTTTTAGTTTCTTCCCTTGCCGCTCCCCAAATTCTAAGTTTTGCTTTAGATGATAAGCGAGAAAAAGCCTTCAATAATAGGTCAACACCTTTCTCGGGAGTATGAGTACCTATATAACCGAAAATAAACCCTTTTTCTTGCACCCTATTTCTATTCTTAAGACGATTTAGATCAAAACCATAATCAAGATAAGAAATTTTGTTTATCGGAACATTAAAGTCTTGAGTAAATTTATCCATTAAGAATTTTGACGGAGCAATGAAGTAATCTATATAGTCCACTACTTTCTTTGTTTGCTTCATTCTAGTTGCAACCCATTGTTCCCAATAATTTAAGTCTGAATTCAAGAATTCTTCATCTCCTGTAAAATGCCCCTTGTAACATTGGGTTGCACATTTTTGATCCTTCTGTCCATCACAAAGCCGTAACAAATCTTCAGAATTACGTTGAATAAATCTTCCTCTTGGACACATTAACCAAAAATCATGTAGCGTAAAAATTGTAGGTATATTTTCTTTAAAAGCAACTTCTGGTAAAGTAATTGATAGATGATTAAGATGACCAAAATGTATAAGATCTGGTTGAAAGTTATCTATTATTCTTTTAAATTTTATATTTACTTCTTCATTGATAAATTTGTAACGATATTTAGTTGTAGGTATATTAATTAAATTCAGTAAGATCCGGGAATCACTACAGTCCAGAGCTATAGTATAATGGAAATCAGGTAAGAAGCTGTTTTCATGCCTAGTAAATATTTGTACCTCATTATTATTGGCTAGTTCATGGGCAAGAGTTTGGCTGTAAACCTCCGAACCAGCGCTATAATAAGGAGGGTAACCATGAATAACTTTTAATATTTTCATATATTACCATATCTATATTGTTAGGATATTCTTGTGTATTGTTTTGTAGACTTTTTATAAATTTACCTAATCCTACTTTTAATGAATGCTTTGGAGACCAACCAAGTAGCTCTTTAGCTCTAGTAAAATCACCATGGAACTTAGTTACGTCAAAATTTCTTGGAGGATAAAAATCAATTCTAGAATCACTTTCCGTGACTTTTAATATTGTTTTTGCTAAGTTTTCTAAAGTACATGGGCTATTAGTAGTAAGATGAATAGCAGGAAGAGAAGATTTCTCGTTTTGTAAATATTTAACAGTTAAGTATATACCCTCTATAACATCATCCAAATAGGTAAAATCAAAAACACATTCTTTACCTTCTATCCTAATTGGATCGCCTTTCAATGCATTGATACAGAGTGCAGGAATTACTCTACTACTATGATCTAGTAAACCACCATATACATTTGAGAAGCGTAATATTGCTACATTAAAGTTAGAACCTTTTAAATTTATTACTTGTTCTTCAATAAATGCTTTACCTTTGGCGTAATTATTTATTGGGTTGATACTAGCAGACTCTGCAACTGGTAGTTCCTTTTGTTCTCCATATACTTCTCTACTGCTTGCATATATAAACCATGGTTTATTCGGAAGCGACTTGCAGAATTCTAAGAATTGGATTGTACCATCGACATTAACTTTTTGGCACAATTCAGGATAAAGCTCACCATGTATAACTCTAGAAATTGCAGCCAGATGAATAACCCCCGTACACTTAGCGAGTAGCGGCATTATATCTTCTGAAAAAAAACTGAGTGGGTTGTCGCGAAACCTAATATCGCAGCTTATTACTTCATAACCCTGCTTTTCTAACTTTTCTACTAAAGCCGATCCTATCAAACCTGCAGCACCTGTTATTAATATTCCCATGTGTCCCTCTCACTACAACCAGGAAAATCTTTCACACCTATCATCTTACAAGTAAGACTTAAAAAGCATTATAAAACTAGTATAAAACAAATGTCAACTTAAATTAAGGATCAATGAATAAAAAAATATAGTTATGAAAGAAGGGTTGGTTGTCTTCTTCTATTTGCCTGAAAATAACGTTCTGCTTTGACCAAATCCTCTTTGTTATTTACCCCCATTGCTTCCTTTTCGTCAGCGACTACATAACCTGCACGTAAGTTATTGCTTGCTGCAATGGGTATTATATCATTAAGACAACATTCGTTGGTCGAATCATTAAATTTTACTTCTTTTATTAGGGTATAAAGATCTTTAGCGTATGAAACCATTATTCCAGAGTTTGCAAGAAGAATTTCATCTTCACTTTTCAAGACTTTTTGAACATTGTCATTATCATCAATTACTAATCTTCCATATTGCTTATCTTGACTATTAAATCCAAGAAGAACTAAATTTTTATTATTACACTTTAAACAATCAGTCATTCTCATAACTGTATCACTAGATATAAACGGGGTGTCTCCGTACTGTATTAAAACTATGTCTTGGTCAGATAACCGCTCCAGGCTTTCTAGGGCAATTTTAACTGCAGTGCCAGTACCTGTAATATTTTCTTGAATTATCAATTTTATATTATATTTATCAATTATATCTTTTAAGGTACTAAATCTTTCTAACTCCTTTAGAAAAGGCTTGTTAATGACAATTGATAGACTTTTTAAACTCAGCGGTTTTGCATTGTGAATTATATGCTCTAAAAGAGTAAAATTTCCTACTAGGTGTAGTGTTTTTGAGTACTGTGAATTCATTCTACTGCTTTTTCCTGCTGCTAATATTATCAACGTGTTATCCATACATAACTCAAGAACTTACTAGGAGGTAAGTTAAGTGATAATTAATGAGTTGTAAAGTCTACTATAGTTTCCTAAATGATCCAGAAAAAATAATTAACATGCTTGAAATATATAAATCCTCTATGACGCTAATATAGATTAGCCGATAAAGTAAGCTTCCCAGAACTACTCATTTATATTGACCCATCAGTACTTATACAAAAGCTAGTTGATCGAGAAAATAGGCAAATCCTTATCAACGGCCTACTACTTTTCCTAACTTATGCTTCCTTGTTATATTGTTGAGTATACTTTTTAAATAGTTTTTTTCTGTTTTCTATCAACCAATAGAAGTTTCTTTTAGCCCATAAGGATATTTATATAGGAACTGATATTTTCTATGCTGGCAAGAGTCTTGACGCCGTAAAAAAAACTACTCAATAATTGGGTAACTTCTGATGACATTTTCACTGTACATTTATCGCACAACATTAGTGCTACAATCACAGGTGTAAAGGTATTAAACAACCTTTAAAAAGTTTCACTTTTCCCTTAATCAATTTTTCCTTTGATATAAGTGTTTATTGCTTTTGCCCTCTCTGTTGTTATAATTAACATTTTGTAGTAGTTCAAGATGAGTTTTGCATATTCAGAGAAAATCGTCCATAGAATCAGCATCTAGCTTATCTAGGTTAAAATATATAGTTTTACAAGATGACTATTTATGGAAGAACATGGTGGGGTAAGAAGTGGCTCCAGTCTTTTGACGGAATAGATTATGATAACCGTCTTCCACGTGGCAGAACTTGTGCTAATACTGGTCGAGCTTTTGGTATTAAAATTAATGGTCACATAGTTACAGCTAAAGTTCATAGCTCAGGATCTTACCCATATCGTGGTTCAAAACCTCAACCATATAAAGTCAAAATTATACTCAATGAATTAAGCTCATCAGAACAACAGACCATTCGTCAAATTATTGAAACTTCACCAGCTATATTAGCTAAATTGATAAATAGACAATTATCAGCCAGCTTGTTTGATAAGCTTAATGATCTTGGGATTAAATTATTTCCTTCAAATTGGCAGGAGATGAATGCAAGTTGTAGTTGTCCTGATTGGGCTATGCCTTGTAAACACATTGCTGCTGTAATTTATCTTATTGCTGCAGAAATTGATAAAAACCCCTTCATGATTTTTAATATTCATAATTGTAATTTGTCAGCACTTATCGATGATTTTGGGAATGGAAAATTAGAAAATGCTCAAAACATTTTAAAGATAGATGATATATTTAAGGCATGTTCTAAAATTAGAATACATAACCAAGCAATTTTAAATGATATTGATTTATCAACTATTCCTAACCTTTTTGATTGTATCAGTAGTATTTTAACAGATAATCCACTTTTTTTTGAAAAAAACTTTCATAATATCTTACAGATAGCTTATAAGCATTGGCAAAAGTATCCTGCAGGAAGATTAGTGTACTATCCAGCTTCTAAGAAGGAACTATCAGAAGAGGAGCTATTTATTAAAAGATGGGGAAATATTGAGAATTGGCAAACATTTCAACTATTCATTGATGATCAGCATTACCTTACTCAAGTGAGCAATGGTACAACTAATTTATTTAGGCTCAGTGGAAATGTATTGAGGGATGTAGCACGATTTTTAAATGATATTCCTAGTTCGTTACTCCACAAACTTAACCCTGAACTTCGCTTCATGCATATGATTTCACAGTTTGCACATATGCTAATGGAAAAGTCAGCGCTAATACCACAAGTATTACAAAACAAAAGAGGAGAAGTAATAATTAGGTGGATTCCGGCGTTGTTTAATGAGTCAGTTAAGGAAATTCATAGCAAGATATCATCTATTTGTCCGCCTCTATTGATTAAATATCAAGAAATCGTTATGGAACCAGAGGAACAAGTAAATGTTGCTATCTCTCTCATCCTTTTAGGGTATATAGAAGATAACTTTCCTGCATCACTGGATAAGCATAGAGATAAATCCATCTTTGAATTATTCTTTACTGGAAGATCATACAAGTTTACTGAGTTTAGCAACAAGGAAATACCGCAAGCAATTAATCTCTGGCTTTCACGTCTTTATTTAGCAGATAAACCTTACAAACTCTATTTAATGATAAAAGATCACCATGAAAAATTTGAACTTGAGGTACAGTTATCACTGGATGATGAGAAGTCATTCATCAAGCTGGAAAAAGCACTCTCTAATCAAAACGTAAAGCTTAGTATTTTATCTGATCTTGCACTTTTGTCTGAATATATACCTGAACTAGAAAAGTCGATTGACGATAATAGCACATTATCATTTAATTTAGATAATTTTGCACCATTATTTTTGCATATCTTGCCTGTACTAAGAGCAATAGGCATCAAAGTTATTTTGCCGAAATCTTTACAAAAAATCTTAAAACCACAATTAAGTCTTAATTTGTCTACTAAAGATAAAATAAAAGAAGATCGCGAAAGCTTTTTAACGCTGGAAAATTTATTGAAATTTGATTGGAAAGTAGCAATAGGAGATAAAAAACTAAGCGTTACAGAATTTAAAAAATTGCTAAAAGATTCCCGAGGGCTTGTGCGAATAGTCGATCAGTACGTCCTTTTGGATGACAAAGAGGTAGAAGCTTTATTAAAAAAACTTGATAAATTGCCTGATTATTTAAGTCAAGCAGAGCTTATGCAAGCTGCTCTAACAGGAGAAGTAAATGAAACTAAAGTAGCATTTGACCAGCAGCTTACAAGCTTATTTAATAAACTTAATACTTACACACCTGTTACTACACCAAATAATCTAATAGCACAACTACGCCCATATCAAGAACGTGGATTTAGTTGGCTTGTACAGAACATAGAAAACGGGTTTGGTAGCATAATTGCTGATGATATGGGTCTTGGTAAAACATTACAGGTTATAGCAGCTATTCTGTGTTGCAAAAATACAGGGTTTTTGGATCGGGACAGAGTCTTGGTAGTAGCTCCCACAAGCATATTAAGTAATTGGCAACGAGAGATGGAACGTTTTGCACCAGAATTAAAGCTTTTCGTCTATCACGGACAAAATCGAGAATTGGCAAGTGATTATGATGTAGCTCTAACATCCTATGGTCTTGCACGTCGTGATAAAAAAGAACTTAATAAAATTCGCTGGTTTTTGCTCGTGATTGATGAAGCACAAAATATAAAAAATCCTAATACCGAACAAACCAAGGCAATTAAAACTATTGCAGCAAAACATAAGATAGCTATGAGTGGTACGCCTGTTGAGAATAGGTTGCTTGAGTATTGGAGCATTTTTGACTTTATCAACAAATCTTATCTTGGTACTCCTAAGCAGTTTAAAAGCAGCTTTGCAACACCGATTGAAAAAGCAAGAGATAAAACTTGTCTAGAAAGGTTTATGAAAATCACTAGCCCTTTTATGTTACGTAGGCTTAAGAGTGATAAAAGCATTATTCAGGATTTACCAGATAAAATTGAGAACAATCGTTATTGTTCCCTCACTTCAGAGCAAACAGCGCTTTATCAAAAGGTTGTTGATACAACTATGGAGAAGATAGAAAAAAGTGAAGGGATTGAACGTAAGGGACTAATCTTTAAACTTATCAATGCTTTAAAGCAAATTTGTAACCATCCATCACAGTTTGGCAAGAAAAAGCGTGCGAGTATTGAACAATCCGGTAAAATGCAGATGCTTGAGGAAATATTGATTAGTATTGGTGAAGTTGCAGAAAAATCATTGATATTTACTCAATACACTGAAATGGGTGAGATTATAGCTAGGCTACTTGAAGAAAGGTTTGAATCAGAAGTGCCATTTTTACATGGAGGACTTTCTAGAAAAGCACGTGATACAATGATTAATGACTTTCAAAACTTATTCCAGTCCAACATTCTTATAGTGTCTTTAAAAGCTGGTGGAACAGGGCTTAATTTAACAGCGGCAAACCATGTAATACATTACGATTTATGGTGGAATCCAGCAGTGGAAGCACAAGCAACAGATCGGGCCTATCGTATCGGGCAAGAACGTAATGTCATGGTGTACAGGCTACTTTCAACAGGTACATTTGAAGAGCGTATTGATGAGATGATTCAAAGCAAGAAGGAATTAGCAAACCTAACTATAAGTAGTGGCGAGAGTTGGATTACAGAATTTAACAACGATCAATTAAGAGATTTAGTTAATATAAAAAATGCACTATAATATAGCTGAGTTATTTAATGTAAAGAACCAGCTAACTACCGCTAATAGTTCAAAATAGAGACAAAGATTTATATTTCGTACTTTATGTCTCATTGGTAGGCAAAAAGCCTGTAATTACGTTTTAAAGTGATTCCACTTTAAACTGTACCCTTTAGCACCTGTAATGCCCTTTAAAATTTGAATAAAAAGCATCTTTAATAATTCTATTCATGAACCAAAAAGTAATTGCCGTTTTCAGAAACTTTTCATTTTTACAGATGGCTTGAAAAGATTATCATTAATAGGTAGGCCAAACTCCTCCAAAGAAAAAAGTTTTTAATTTTTTCAGAAAAAGTCATAAGAAACCCGGTATATATATAGTAGAGGGTTTTCTATCAAAGACACCATTATGAATTATATAGCAGAAAGAAAACATTAGTTTTTTTAATTTATTTTAAATATATCAACAGAATAAAAACTAAGTGGTTGACATGGTGAGTAAAATGTAGTAGAATTATAATAGAGTATTTTTCCTTAAAAGAAAGAAGATACTAAAACCTCACCTTTCACCTGAACTGACTTCCTTTACTTGTTAATATATTTTTCAAGCTTTGCCAAGAGAACCCCCACCGTAGTTTTTACTTACATAATGAAAGAGTAAGACCCCAATCAAAACAGCCTTACTCAAAAACCTTTCAAACGCTTAATCTTAAAAGGAGTTTCAACTTATGGTACAAGATTTTTTAACTGATGTCAAACAAAAAAATACTTTAAATGATGAATATTATGATTTTAATAATACTGTAGAACCATTAGAGCAATTTGATGTAGAAGAAATAAAAAGACAACTATTATTAAACATAAGATCATGCCTTTCTTATTTATTCCCAAGGGGAACTTTTCATGGAGATGAATTCCGAATAGGTGATGTGCATGGTAACAAAGGACAAAGCCTCAGAGTAGCATTAACTGGTGGAAAAGCCGGACTCTGGCAGGATTTTGCAACTGGGCAGAAAGGTGATGTTCTTGATATTTGGGCAGGTGCACAGGGAAAAGATACAAAGAGAGACTTTTGTGAAGTGATGGCCTCTATAAGTGAATGTCTTGGATATAACAAGAAATGCGCAAAGGCTGACGAAGACTTCGAGAAATTTATTACCCACAGTTGGAATTATTATGATGAAAATGGTCAGGTCATTGTAAAAATTTATCGTTCTGATCCTCCTAAAGGAAAAAAGCAATATAAGCCTTTTGATGTTAAACAATCTCGGTATGGTGCGCCAAAAGTAAGACCTCTCTATAACATACCAAGTATTTTAAAGTCTGATAAAGTTGTTCTGGTTGAAGGGGAAAAATGTGCAGAAGCGCTGATAGAACAAGGTATCACAGCAACAACAGCAATGTCTGGAGCAAACGCACCAATTGATAAAACAGACTGGTCACCACTTAAAGGTAAGCATATTATCATTTGGCCAGATAATGATGAAGCAGGTAATAAATACGCAAAAAATGCTGAAAAAAAGCTTTTAGAGATCGGAGTTGCATCACTTGCTGTGCTTGAAATTCCTCGAGGTAAGCCTGAGAAATGGGATGCTGCTGATTGTGTAGAGGAAGGTATAGATGTCAAAGAGTTTTTAGCTTCAACTCCGTTGCTTACTATTGATACTCCAGCTACTGATACTTCAAATATGAAAAGTTTAGAAAGATCCACAAAACAGCCACTTAACATTTTAGATTGGAGTGCAGAGCGCTTTGTAGGTCCGGTACCAGAGCAAAAGTTTCTTGTTGAAGGTCTATTTCCTTTAGGTGTTACTTCAATAATAGCAGCAATGGGAGATACAGGCAAAGGTATGCTTCTTCTTGACCTAGCGCTTAAGGTTGCAAGTGATAAGGATCAGATGTGTGGCTTTGGTTCACTTGTTACTGAACATGGATCAGTAGTGATTTTTTCAGCAGAAGATGATGCAAGTGAGATACACCGCCGCTTAGAACGACTCGACCCTAAGTGTGAAAGGTTGAAACATAAAGATAAATTATTTATTGTACCACTGCCAAACGTCAGAGGATCACTTACAATACTCAGAAATGTTCGTGGTAAAATCGTCGAAGTTTCTCCTGAATTCGAATCCGTAATGAAACAGCTCGAGGAAATTAAAGATCTGAAATTGATAGTATTTGATCCACTTGCTTCATTTATCCATGCAGATATAAATGCTGATCCTGCTGTAGGGGATTATCTAATGTGCTTATTATCTGATTTAGCATGTAGTACTGGAGCTTCGATAATTACTGCTCATCACATGAGAAAGCCAAAAGGAGAAAAACCAATATTAACTGCTGAACAAGCACGCGATGCAATTAGAGGTACCTCTGCTCTTGTTAATGGTGTTAGATGCTCATACGCTTTTTGGCCAATAGAAAATACAGCTAGGCTAGAAATCTTTAAGGCAGTAGGAGAAACACCAAGACAGAATGCTTTGTTTCATGGGGCAGTTGTGAAGGCCAATGGTTTAGCTGATCGCACTGTAAGAACTTACCTAAGAAATCAGGAAACAGGGCTACTAGAAGATATAACAATACAACTAACAGTTAAAAATGCTAGTGAAAAAGACCTTAAAATATGTCTTACTGATGCAATTACACGATCTGCTGTTGCAGGACACCCATTTACTCACACAGGAAGCACAGGAGTATATAAACAACGGCATAGGCTACCTGAGATTTTCCACAGTATGGGAAGAGATCGACTAGAGCGTATAGTTCAGGAACTTTTACAAGCAAAGCAGTTAGTTAAAGGAATGTCTACAGGTGCAAAAGAGGATAAGTGGCTTGACATTCCAACTGGACCATTTGCTTGTGGTATAGGAAAGTTCACTCTTGGAGCTGAAGATTTTAGCTATAGGCAAAATTTAATGTTAGGATAAGTCTTTCTTTATGGGTGGCTCTTTAAATATTTTAGAGTTGCCCTATTTTCTCTATTCAATCTACCATCTACTCAATCTAACTTCGGAGCCACAACCCTATTATAAGTTATGATTTCAATTAAAAAGGGATAAGACATCAAATGGTTGAATTATATTCCTGATTCCTTGGTTACTAAATAAGTAATGAGAAACTAGGAAGCTAAAGATCGCTTGAATCCTAACCTTTTGCCCTCTATTCCTAAAAGTGTTCCTAGTTATTATGTGTCTGAAGTCAGCCAGTATAGCGGATTCTGCGTTCCTAAAACCCTTATATATTATATATATATAATAGTAATAAATAATAATAGATAATATAAAATAATAGTAAAATACAAATAAAGTACAATAACTTAAACAGCAAAAAGAAAGAAGTCCAGAAAGGCTGCCACAAAATATTATTAAGATATTTACATTTAATGAAAAATACAATTAGTGCGTTTTTAAAAGGCTCTTACTCTCATCTTTTTTTTATGCTGATAAAACTCAAATAAACGTTGGTCTGCTAATGCGGTTTTAAAACGATTCTACGACTTCAGGGTACAATTATACCACCAAGACCTAAGTTGCTCATGTAAGGTAGCTTAAAAATCGATTATGAGGCATTTCTAAATTATTTTTTATCTCAAATTTTTATTTATTACAAAAAACCCTAAAGCTAGTCTATCATGTTTTTTTGTTGGTTGCAAAGAAAATTTTTCAAAAAAGATTGAACAACTTGTGGTGAGTATAAGGGGTTAATGGAGACTATATGAGAATACAACAACTTTTATTGCAAACCTCTGAGCAATTGATTGCAAAACTCTCAGTGATGAAACAATCTTTATCAGCAAATTGTAGATGAAGCTAAAGGAAAAAAGTTTGAAGTTACTGCCATAGAAGAAGAGACAGAAGCTCGTAAAATTTGATTGCTGCTTAAAATGGAGACAAAGAGCAAAGTTTATTTACGTCTCCAACAGAAAAGCTTCTTTTGTAGTAGTCAAAAAAAGCAGAGATATAGGGCTTTCTGAAGGGAGGGGGTCTGGTAGAGACTCATGACCTTGAAACCAGCGATTTGGTCTCATAACCATAGTCTCCCCAAAAGAACCGTGCTTGCGGATTTCCCGCACACGGCTCCACAATACAGCGTTCACACTAGTGCTCCTGTGTATAAAGAAACATATACCTTTGGTTTTGGTAATGGATTTACTTTTAAATAGTGTATAAATTGTTCCCAATCCATACTTTTCTTTTGACTACGTCGGTTTATCCACTTAAATGCTAACTTTGTTACCGGTCGATAGAATTGAATCAAACACCGATAATTTCCGCTAACTCCGAAGTAGCTATAGTGTCCTGTTAGTTTGGCTTTAAGTTTCTGCCACCAATCTTTGAGACAGATACGACTTCGTACCATCTTCAACCATTCTTTGATTTCTTTAATCTTTCTGGCTAGGCTTATTTTTGAAGTTTTCTGCTTCATCATAAGTTTACCATTACGACTTTTTCCACAATAATGTGTAAATCCTAGAAAGTTGAAGCTAGCCGTCCTACGTTTCTCTCTTTCTGCTTGATACCATTCTTTCTTACCAAACTTTACTATTTTTGTTTTATTTTCAGCTATTTCCAACCCAAATTTACTTAGTCTTTGTTTCAGTAATTCTAGAAATTCTTTTGCGTCTTCTTCCCTCTCGCAGCCAACTACAAAATCGTCGCAAAACCTTATTAGCTGTAAATATCCTCTGGCTTTTGGCTTAAATTTCTTTTCAAACCATAAGTCCAGCACATAGTGTAAGTATATATTAGCTAATACAGGGCTTACTATACCACCTTGTGGTGTGCCTTGATCGGTTGCTTTATAACATCCAACTTCGACTATTCCTGCCTTTAGAAATCGTTTTATTAACCACAATAAATTTGGGTCAGCTATTCGTTCCCTTAGACAATTCATTAGCCATTTATGTTGAACATTATCAAAGAACTTCTTGATATCCACTTCTACAATATAGTTAATTGGTTTGTGCATAACTGCTTTATCTAGAGCGTTTATCGCCTGATGACAATTTCTTCCTGGTCGAAATCCATACGAGCTGTCCATAAAGTTTGCTTCATAAATATTTTCTAATATCTTCTTTAGCATTACCTGTACCAACTTATCTTCCGTTGATGGTATTCCGAGACCGCGCTTCTCTTTGCTCCCGGCTTTGGGTATGTATACCCTTTTCACTGGTAGCGGTTGATATTGTTTTCTCTTCATACTATCCACTAGTGTTTTAAGTTTCTCTTCTAGATTTTCTCCATAAGCTTCCACTGTCACACGATCTATACCACAAGCCTTGTTGCGTTTTAGTTCCTTATAACACTCTGCAAGATTCTCTTCATTAATCAAATGAACTAATGATGTAAATTTTACTCGCTTATCTTGCTTAGCCCTTACTGCTATCTGGTTTAGTTTTCCTTGCATACTCCTCCAATCTCTGTTGTATTGGTATAGCAATCCCTATACCAGTCACTATATTGCTAACCGCTTCCCCTTGTATGTGGCTTTCCCACACTCCGAGTACTATCAGTTAGTCCGACTTCCTTTGCATCTTCCTCCAGTCCTCGCCTTTATTGACTTGTTCCAGAGTACCCTTACAGGAATACAAAGGATCTCCCAAGTTCACGTAAGGTCCATCTCAACACATGACGCGGCCTTCGATCCCGATGAGGTGAGTAATATCTTGCCTTAGCGTTATTACCCATGTTGCCTTCCACCAAATGTAAAGTGTCAGCCCCCATGACGCGTGAATTACGGGACTCAATACCTTCACTTTCGTTGCACCCTATGTTGTCCATTCCATTAGCTTTACTACGCTCGTTACCTTACGCAGCATAATGGTTTGTTCCAGGTTGCCGGCTAAGCTTTACCCGTGTTGGATTTTCACCAACTGTTCCTTACGCACTTCTTGGCGCACACATAAAATCACTTTCGCTTCAGATATTTTGTAAATTGCTGTTATTTCGCGCTTTTTGATCTATAATCGATAATCTAGCAAAGCTGTTACTTTCTGTCATATATGTATTACCAATCGTATAACTTAATGATTTTAGCTTTTTTTTGGTGTTATACTCAATTTCTAATTCATAATTGGAGTTCTTACTATCATCCACAAAGGAATCCTGCTAATTTTTCTACTAAAATTGGTCTTTTCTTCATCTATATCTCCTTATTGCACCTAGAATTTTATTTGCAAATTCTTTATTTTCTAAGCAGCACTTTACACCCGCCATTCAGCAACCAATTTGTCACACCAAAAGCTGATAGCACTTCTCCCTTTACCACTTTTCACCAAATCTTTTGGGGAGTAAAACAATATATTTTTCCAAACAGTTATAAACTAGGAACCATAAAAACAGCTTCATGATTAGCCATTTTAAAAGTTTGATCAAGTTCAATATTCCTAAGCGTAGTATTTACCTTGTACGAACAATAACATCCCAATGTAAGGAAAGTTAATGCAGTCAAAGCAAGTGCAATAGATATTCCTAAATGAGACATTGTTAAACTTGCGCCAACAGCAAATGCTCCAGATAATATAAGAGAAGCAGAGGCATAAATTATTTGCTTTCTACCATGAGTGCTTGCTGCTGAGAATTGAGATCTTACTGCTGAACTTTTTTCAGGAACTTGAGATAGGTTACTAGCCCTTTTACTATAACCTTGTTTTACATTAACTAGATCCACGTTCTTTCTAGGTACCATCGCCTCAGTGCCAACTTCCGCCTCCATTTCATTTTGGGTTGAATTATCGAGCTTCCCCCTCTTTTCAATAGCTGCAAGCTCATTATACAAATTTTCTCCAGAGCAAAAATGTGAGATCTCGGCACTCAAGCTTTTTTCAACGTCTTCTAATCGTTTATTCTCTGCCTTTAATCGTTCTACGCTGCTCAATAATATAATCCTTTCTGACGTGAGTTCCTCAATTTGTTCTTCCATTATATCTATCTTTTCTATCAACTCTTGTTGTTCTATCTCTCCATGATGCTTACCATCTGATTGGGTAATTTCTCCAGATTTGCTTGTGTCCTCTGTTTGTATAGCAATACTTTTCGTTTCGTTTGCTCTTAAAATGTAGTCGTCACGCTTGTTTAACTCATCGTTTTCCCATTTTAATTGCTCGTTTTCTGCAATCAACTTATTTTTATCTTTCTCTCTTTCTTCTATCGAAGCATACAGCCTATCTCTTTCCTCGAGTACGCCACGTAGTTGATTCTCAATCAAATTGTTTCTATTGAGAAGAACTTTGTTCTTTTCTACAAGTTTAAGGTTTTCTTCGATCAATAATTCATTTCTTTGATCTAGAGAACAATTCATTTTTCCTTGTATTTCCAATTTAGATTTAAGTCTGCAAATTTGTTGTAAAAAATCCCCAGATGAATTTTCGAAATTGCCTCCGGGCTCATTCTTTAGGCATTTTTTGCCACTTTCACTGATAAGTTCTTCTACAACATTGAAAAAATCTTGAAAATACATCTTCAGCTCTGCTAACTCCCTACTTAATGACGTAAAATTTTGTTGTTTTAGTATTTCCTCCACTTTGTTCAACCTATCTACAATTAGTTTCATAGGTTCAACCATTCTACTTGCACCACTTAAATTCATCTTGCCACTAAGATCTGCTTCATTAAACGGATCTTCACCAGTAGAAGTGTGGTTAGATTGACCGATCTGTTTAATCGGAGTACTCGAATTAATCAAATTTATATCAAAGCCAGAAGGTACACTCATATCACTTAAAACATTAATTGAGCTATCCAGAGAAGATATGCCACTATTTTCAATTAATTCACTATTATTGGAAGCTTTCTGATCTTGTCTCTGATCAACAGCAGTGTCTGTTAGACTAGCACAATCTTTCTGATCTTCTTCACTGCTTTCGCTCATAAAGCGCTTCACTCCCATTACTGTTCTAACATTCTCTCCAAGTTCTCCTCTTTCAATTACAATATGAGATTCGTTTTTTTCGTAGTTAATTTTGTCATATAATTGTTCACATTCTTTGTAGGATAATATTGGTTGTAGCGTCTTCTTCTTTACTTCTTCATCGTAGAAAGCTCTAAGCTTATCATTTGATAATATTGCTATAGCTTCTTTTACATCAGGATGCAATTGAGAATGCCCATTTTTGCATGAATTAACACGGTTCAGTAGAAAAATCTTAACAGAGTGTTGCTTGTATTCCCTAAGCTTCTCTAATGTAATCCCCATAACTTTTTCTTGTGATTCTATGTATCTCAGAGCGTCTTCAAAGTCTTGCCTGTTAGAGGTAAGAGGTTGAGCTTTTTTAAATTTTTTAATCTCACTCTCTTTTGGGTGCACAACATCAACTTCAATAACAGGACTAACACTTGCAGAGTCAATTGCATTTAACACAATACCGCGATCATCTTGATTTTTTAGGAAAGCTTTTAGCTGTTTTTTAAAGTTCAATAAATTACTTAATTTATCTTCATTAGTTTTAGATTTTTTGATTTGATCATAAACGTTTCTGGCTGCTTGGTTGTTCTCTTTATCAGTCCTTATTTTACTTTCTAACTTACCAAGGAGTTTGCTCAGTGGTTTTCTAAGTTTCTTATAATCGTTAACAAGCAGCTCTCTTATCCGTCTTTCAAAATCTCCTTTTCCTTTGAATCTCAAAACAGTATATAGATCATCTTCAGCCCTCTGCTGATCGAATTTTGTATTTACAACCATACCCTTACCTAACCACAAATGGAACAGAGCAGATACTGCTGAACAGAACTTAATGGCGAAGTTAAAACCCACTTAGTTAAAGCCATCAGTACTTCTCCAATTAATCTTACTAATATTCTTCTGGAAAACAACATATCTACTGACCTTATTCTTGGGAATATAAATAGGGTAATGTTAAAAAGTGCATCACCTATAGTCTCCAGAAAACCTGGTGTTAGCTGTCAAATCAAGATTTCTAGAAAATACTCAATAATTCCAGACAGATTTCTCTAGGTAGTGTCGACATTTATTTCAACCAAAGAAAAATGCCAGCAATGTGAACAAAAGACAGAAAAGCTATGGCCAATTTGTCGTAGCGTGTAGCAACTCTGCGGAAGTGCTTGATTTTGTTGAACATCCTTTCGATTAAGTTTCTCTCTTTATACAATTCTTTGTCATATTCTCTTGGTGTTTTTCTATTGGAACGCGGTGGGATTACTGGCTCAGCATTTACAGCTTCTGCAGCCTCAATCATATAATTTGCGTCATACCCTTTATCGGCAATAAGTGCCTCCATGTTCTTGCCTTCTATCAGGTCTAAAGCTTTTACGTAATCCGATCTTTGCCCTGCAGTAACAAAAAATCTCAGTGGGTTGCCCAAAGCATCACAAGCAGCGTGTAATTTGCTTGAAAATCCTCCTTTGCACCGTCCCAGCTCTTGTTCTTGTCTACCAGTTTCCACATTTTTTTCTTGCACCAGCAGCATGTTGATGTGCCCTGATTATTGTTGAGTCTATCATGAGCCACTCTGTGTCTCCATTAACAGCTAATGTGTTGAAAATCATCTGCCAAACACCAGATTTTGCCCACCTTATAAAACGTTTATGTACACTTGACCATTTTCCATACTCAGCAGGCAATGCTCTCCATGTTGCTCCTGTTCTACCTATCCACATTATTGCAGCTACGAATCTCCTGTTATCTTTTGCGCTTCTTCCTCTATCTCCTTCCTTACCTGGCAGACTGTTTTTTATTCCATACGCGTCAAGTTAAGGAAATAAAGGTATGAAAGAGATAGAATAATAAGGTATAAGTTCTCCCAGATATACTTTTAGTGAGAGAACCAATGAATAAAATAACTTGCTTATCAAAAAAGCTCAAAGAATTTTTTAATGAAAAAGCAGACAAAATCTCAATTACAACAAGGTTTATAAAAAGAAAGAGAAAGCTAAAAGGCTCATCATTCGTAAAAGCCATAGTCTTGGGTAATATAGGGGTTGATAATTGTAGCGTAGAAACAATGTGTCAATTACTAAACGAGAGATATAACAAAACAAGGTTTGGATTTTAGATTTACTGAAGAAGCAGTGGAATTTATGAAAAGGATGTATAATGAATCTGTGGTTCTCTTTAAAAATATCTTGCAAGTTGATTGCAAAATCTTACAGCAATTTAATAGTGTTAAATTATTGGACAGTAGCTATATTACTCTACCTAACAGTATGGAAGAGATGTATAAAGGTTATGGTACTAGCTACAGTGGCTATGAAAGCAATACTAAGTCTGGAATAAAGTTACAATTAGTTTTCGATTACATGAATCAGATAATAGACCAACTTAATTTAACGGAGGGAATAAGATCAGACCAGGGATATAGGAAACATTTAAGTAATATATCAAGCAATGATTTGCTAATATCTGATCTCGGTTATTTTGTGCCAAGTTCTTTTAAACAAATCAATGAAATAGGAGCTTATTTCATAAGTCGTCGATACCAACGTATATGATGTAGAAACAAATCAAAAAATGGAGTTATTAGAATGTTTAGAGATTTTTAGAAAACGAGGTATTGTTAGGAAAAGAAGCAAAAATTAGAGTAAGAATTATATGTCAGAAACTAACTGAAGAACAGTCTATAGCCAGAAGAAGGAAAGCTAATAGATTAGCAAGATCGCAGGATCCTCTAAAAGAAATCAAAAATTGTTGAACTGGTCAATATTTATAACTAATGTTCCAGAAAATAAAATTAGTGCTGAGCAAGTATTAACGATTTACAGAGTAAGGTGGCAAATTATTTAAATTGTATAAAAGCCATATCAGACTTGATAAGCTAAAAGGAAAGCCATGCAGAGTATTATGTGAACTATATGCTAAATTGTGCGCAATTCTTATATTTCACGGCATAGTTGGTTGCACAGAAGTGAAAAAGAATACAGAACTTAGCTTAACAAAGGCATTTATTGAGCTAAAAAGACGGGTTAGAGAGTTATTTTTAGTATTAACCAAGATTAATAGTTTAAAAGCATTTCTTAAAAAACTCACTATAACTTGGTCGCGATTTTCATTAAAAGACAAACGTAGAAGGGCTAGAGTATCCACTTTAACCTCTCTAAATTTGCTCACAATCTCTTAACTTGACGCGTATGGTCTTTCAAATATTGCCATAAACGCTCTACTAGATTTAACTCTGGTGAATATGGAGGTAAATAGATTAAGGTAATATTTTGTGGTATTTTTAAACCTTTGGATCTATGCCATCCTGCACAATCCACAACAAGAAATGCTTCCCTTGTTCCTAAATATTGTGACATCTGCTCAAGGAATATATTCATACAATCAGTATTGACGTTTGAGCTAGAACTCTCTCCATTTCTAGGATTAACTGCACTATAGAGATAAAAGTTTTGCCTACCTAATTTTACCTTAACCTGTGTCCTAATGCCTTTTTTAAACCACCCGTTTTGAATGTGTGCCAAACCGCGACTCATCGAAGAAAAATAGCTCTTTTTCGGGATACGTGACAATAGTTTCATTAAGATTTTTTTTTAAACTCTTCTTGTTTATTTTTATCCTGTTTATTGTGCACAGGCCTTGGGGTAATATACGAAAAACCTAACTTTTGCATCAGTCTATGTGCTGTAGACTTACTTACCTCAATAGAAAATATTTTCTCAATTATGATTTTTAATTTCTTAGCCGTTAGGTTGGCTCCTTCTTCTGCTATGACATTTTTAATTTCTTCTTGCTGCTTGTAGCTCAACTTCGGCTTTACTCCACGTCCTGGTTATATTTTAAACGCATTGACTCCTCCTTCCTTAAATCTTGTAATCCACTTCATCAATTTAGTTCTAGTAATTCGGTATAAACTTTTGTTATTCGATATTCTTTTGCAGATATTATTGCCTGTAATCTTCTTCCTATCTCTCCTCTTATACCGTGCTTCTTTAATTCCAGGTTACACTTATTATATAATTCTTCTCCTATTGCTTTACTTTTTCCTGCCATAACTCCCCTCTCATTCTTAAATTATTCTATTTTAGAAATTTTTCTTTATTCGTCTATTTATTTTTAGGAATTGGTATTACTGAAACTTCTAGACAGGTCAAGCTGATGAAAGGCTTTAAAATAGTTTGACGTGAAGAAAAATTCTCCATACAATCTGGCAAGTTTGCACGCAATGGAGGTATGATAGTCTATGAATGAAGAGGAAAAAAAGTTTATAAATTCAGTTTCGGAAAGTGAAAAGAGCTATGCTGTAAAGCGCTTTCAGATTAGGGAGTGGTACAAGCCATTTGGGAGGAAGATCCTAACGAGTTCAGATCTCTCTTATATTTCTAAAGAGCTAAATAATTTCTCAGATGAAAAATATTGGACGAAAAGAGAATATGGGGACCCTATTCTTAATAGGGCATCTGTTTTAAAAGAATTACTTAGCATAAAAAAAGTAGGCGGTGAAAGTTTATTGAATGACTATAAGAGTTACAAAGTTAAATGTTGGCTTTGCTCAGAGGAAAGTATACGTGGCACTTTTTCATCGCTAGGTGAATACAAGGGTGATTCAGAGTCGGAAGAGGAGTTTATTACAGACACACTTAGTAGATACTCTAGACTTATGGAGTTCTGGTCACATTATATCCATGTTGTAGATGAGGAAGGTAAATATAAGGCCAAACCTAACAAGGGGGTTTTAGATAATCTTAAAGAGTTGATAGCAAAATATAATAAGAATTATCGTAAAAACTTAGACTGTGGAAGCCAAGTTGATTTATGGAAATATGGGTTTGAATGCGCAAAAGAGGAAGGGTGTATAGAAGCTCTTGAGTTCTTTTGTAATAAGTTAGAAGAAACAAAAGAAAGTGAACTTGCTCAAATCTTAATTGACACAGCGCTTTATGCTACTTCATCTGGTAGTTTCAGCCTCAGGCATAGCAATGCTAATGTCATAGATTTTTGTCTTGCTAACCTCAGTGTTGATAATTATGAGGTGCTTCTACAGAAGGATTTTGGGATTCATGGCTGTTATTCTATATTAGATAGGCTGGAAAATGGGTATTTGTTTGGGTATGTCGAGAAGTTAATTGATTGTTTGGAACCTGAGAGTATTTCACGTAAAGAATTTGAGAATCACCTTGTTTGTGGAATGGGTTCTAGGGTTGGTGCTGCACCTAGTAGGGAGTTGATGAGAATCGGAGCTGATTTTTTAGTCTGGGTCTGGGAAGCGGAAGGGTTTAAAAATCTTAGAGGGCTCTGTCTCGATGATTTGAGTAGAGGTAGGTCTGGATTAATCGATACGTTATTAGACCTTGCTATGGTAGGTGCATTTGAGCCTCTGGAGAAGATACTAAATTCTGCGAGTAAGATGGGGCGTGAGAAAATAGCTGAATCATTTCGTAATTCAAGCAAAGCATGTTGTGCTTTGTATATTCAAGGTGGAAAAGATCTGTTGATTAAGGTTCTTGGTGATACTAAGTACAGTAGCGATTTTGTAAGAGCTATAGAAGAGATTCTGAAGCACAATCCTTCCTACAAAGAGAAATGGAATGAAGCATCTGAGCTACACAAGGAATTTAGGATAAGGGAATCGATGATAAAAATTTCTGAATTATTGTCAGATGATGGTTTGCGTGATGATATAAAGAATAAAATAAATCAGTTTCAGCAATATGATCATGCTGAACCTAGAGCTAGGTCCAAGTCACTTTCCGACATTGTAGCTCCTATTAGAGAAGATCGACCTGGAACCAGAGCTTATGATGATTGTGCATTACCTTCCTTTAGTGGTGAGCGGTCTCCCGTCCAAAAACGTAGATCCAGGGCTATCGGGGCTTATGGTAGGTATGTACAGTCGTCTCTAAGTGGCATGAGTCATCTTACCAAGAAAGATGGAACTGAGATTACTAGTAAGGCTGCTGGTAATTTTGTACCATCGTCTTTGAGTGATATACAGTCTACTCGCTCTATTGAAAAAGAAGTATCTAAATAGGATCTGATGTGAAAGAAGAATTAATACAGTATCTGTTCAATGCAAGCAGTGGTGGTAGAAGTTTTCAAGAAAGATTTCAGTAGTTCTTAGATCAAATACCAAAACCGAGTGGGGCCTCTGCTGTGCCAGAAAAGGAAGGGTTTTTTATAAATTTCTTTGCTGGTATGTTTGCTAGCTTAAGAAGTACAGAACTTGCTGAAAAGCTTAAAATAAAAGATTTGCACTTTCGCTTACTTAAAAAGGAGTTACATATCATCGCAGAGATTGGAGAAGAAAAGAAAAAACATCTATTTATTTTTTCAGAAAGTGGAAACAAAAAGTCTAATGATGACTTGGAAGCAGAAATAAAGAATATAGGTAAAGGGTTAAGTGCAACTAAGGTTTTAATAGGTAGAGAGGAACTTGAAGGAGGGGATGGAAAATGGAAGTTTAAAGTCTTAGTAGAACATAAAACAGGTAACGATACACCTGAAATCAGAGGTTTCAAAACAATCGGTTGCAAAGTAGGTGAAAATTTAGAAAGCAGAGTAGCTGACTTAGCTACGGGTAATTTCGAAGATAGTAGAGGGGGTATTAAAGAAATAATCAAAGAGGCCAAAGGGCTTTACTCTGATCTTAAGGAAAAAAATCTCATACAAAATAGTGATAAAGAAGCAGCACAGCATGGGTTTATTAGTGGTATGTTGATGAACTTCCGTTATCGCTATAACTTAAGGTTATACTTGGAACTATTAACAGGGAGAGGTTATAGCGATATTGTGTTCCTTGTGAGAGGAGGAGGTCGCTCTTGGAAGGCTGTTCCGGTAATAATGGAATTGAAACCAAAGGGTAGTGTAGAAAATGCATTATCAGAAGCATCGAGTTATGCTAGAGGATTACTTCGTAACAAAATGCGCTTATTAACGAACTCCGAGCATGTTATTTGTATGGGTGTTAACCTTAATGATCAGGGAGATTCATATATAATTTCTGACCAGCCATCTCAAATAAAAAGAAATGAAAAGCCTGTTATGCAGTCCTTAATGCAGTCCTTACTTGATATAGTTTGTAGTAATGAAAAGTGCAAGGATAAGGAAAGTCAAGTAAAAGATCTGTTAGGGGAATTATACTATACATTTCCTTCAGAGCAATATACAAGAGATTACTTAAGTCGTTTTTTACTTGGTCAATTACCTTTATTAAACAAGCCTGAGGAAGCAAAAAGTATAAGTGTGTACTTATTTAACCATTCAGAAGAAAGGATAGGAGGAAAAGATATAAAGGGACATCTGACCACATATATAGTTGTTGTCGAGGGAAAAGATAATCGAAACAGGGTGCTTATTTTTCATATACAGGAAGCTGGTACAGACAAATTTCAGTATAACAAATATTCGTTTTGTAAAGAAGTATTAAGTGACATTGGCTTAACAAAAGTTAATGATCAAGATTTAATTGAGGTATATATAGATGGCTATAAAAAAGTTGGACCTGTTCAGTCAGCGCCTTCACCTGGTTCTTTTTTTAAGGATCAAGGCTTAGTAAATATTAGGAAAGGTTATATCCAACAGTTTAAAGGGCATTATGGTGAAATAGGAAGCACAGGATCTGATTCAACTGAAGAGAAGCAGTTCAAAGGAGAAGTGGAATCTATTGCTCTGGATGCTGGTTTGGCTGGTAAGTTTCAAAAAGTAATAAATTATCAACAGAAAGAGTTAAGAAAAAAAATTGAGGAAAAGAGAAAGAGTGGAGAGTTAAGAAGGGATACAAATAAACTCGAGCTAGGTGCATATAAAGACTTCTTCGATACGATCAAAGGGTTAATGTGTAATGAACGTGGGGAACCTAAGCAAGGCTTTGTGTCAATGATTAATAGTGAAAACAGGTTTAAAGCTTTTTTAGATGGGTTACTTACCGGATTGAGTGATTTAGATAAAGATAGGGTAATTGCTGTACTTACAGAGTTTCAAGTGGGAGAGGGTAAGAGAATTGATATTATGATACAGGTTGTGGATAACAATAATCCTAATGATGAAGACAAGATAAAAGAGTTAAAAGAATCTGTATCTATGGGGTTTGAGCTAAAATTCTCCAATACGACTAAGAATGAAGCTAGCAAAAAGCTAAGAGCAGCAGATAGTCAGATAGAAGGGTACGCAAGATGTAAAAATATCGGATCAATAACAGAGGGTGGTAATGTGGCGTTTATTGGTGTATCTTTTAATCAAGGCGTTGGCAGTAAAGATGAGTTGATACTATTAAGTGAAAATCTCATTGTTGCTGGTGTTCCACACAGCTCGACAGATGTCAGTATTAGCAGTAAACCGGGATTATCATTGCCATCAACATCAATACTATATCCTCAGCCAAGTACATCTAAAGGAGGAAATGGTTGTAGTCGGGTATAGGAATGTTAAAGATACACACTTTGATTGAATAATGGAGAAATATCCTTCTTTAACTATAAGGTGGCCGCGGATTTAATATAGTATTTCTTCCTATATCAAATAAATTCGTGCGGTATTACTTGCAGCGACTCTACGCTTTTTCTTAAAATTAAGGTAAATATGTCAATAAAAATGGAAGTGTGAGTAGGGTTATCCCTCTCTTAACGCGAATTCTGGATTAAGGAAGGAGGTATAGGAAATAGAAGGCTTTTTGGATTTGATGGAATAGGAAATGAGAGTAGAAAAGATATGAACCAAAAAATTAACAGGGGGTCTATGGCAAGTGTGTTCAATTTCTAGTCTATTTTTTAGGTAACCAAAAACAGTTTCAACGATAGACCTTTTTCTCAGTAAAATCTTCTCATTTAGAGAAATTAATGTATTTTTCATACCTTCTTCACCTTGGTAACAAGTTTCAAACCTCGGTCAAACAGCTTCTGAAAAAGCTCTTTTGCAATATAACCTTTATCGCCAACCTATTAATTTTTCTGTCAGAACTGATCGACATTAGACTTCTTTCAAAATTGTTAGAGGGAGTGTAAGATGAAGTATTTGAAAGCATGAAATATAAGGAAATAGAAAAATTAGAGGGAGAAAAGTTTCGACGTTTAACAGGGGTAAAAAAAGCAACATTTGAGCGAATGGTAGAAATTCTAGAAGTGGAGGATAAAAGAAAAAAAGCTAGAAGTGGAAGAAAAAGTAAACTTTGCATAGAAGAAAGGCTACTTATGGCACTGGAATATATAAGAGAATATCGTACATATTTTCATATTGGGCAAAGCTATGGCATGAGTGAAAGTAACAGTTTTAAAATAATAAGATGGGTAGAAGACATATTAATAAAACATCCAGATTTTGCATTACCAGGAAAAAAAGAGCTATCAAAGAGTGATGTAGAATATGAAGTTTTAGTAATAGATGGAACTGAAACGCCAGTAGAGAGACCAAAAAAAAGCAAAAGCCCTTCTACTCTGGAAAGAAAAAAAGGCATACTATAAAAACACAAATAGTAACAGAGAGGAAGAGTAAAAAAGTCATATGCACATCTTTCTCGAATGGTAGAAAACACGATTTTCGGATGTTTAGAGAATCAAAGGTAGCAGTATTGCCGCAAACTAAAATCTTAGCTGATGCCGGCTATAGGGGAATGCAGAAGATACACAAAAATGTTGTATTACCGCACAGGAAAACGAAAAAGAATCCGTTAAACAAAGAACAAAAAAAAGAGAACACATCACTTTTAATTAGACCCTTGTCTCTCAATGCATTCAGACCCTGAGCAACTGAATCAAAAAAGCAATCTCCCTTACCTATAGCTGCTCCTATCTTGAAATTCTTAGGAAGCTCTTTCCTTAATTTGCCTCAAAGTTCCTTATGTTTTTCCTTCTTATTCCCTTCTCTTATTTGTTTGAAAATGTGAACAGGATCACTAGTAAGTGAAACACTTTCACCAATTGCAGGTTCTGATAATCCATTTGAAGAATACCCTACCTTTGCCTCTAACATAAAACTCCTTGTTCCTGTTGTTTATGATTACCATTATAGTATATACGTTCAGAAAAGCAAGTCTATTACACATTTGAATATGATGCTTCTTTAATAGCCTAAAATTAACTCAATGCTGTAGTAAGAAATAATTGATTAAGATCTAGTTATATTAAAATTTTAGTCATTCTTTCTTTGTACGTTGTCTTTCATCACTCCATTCTCCTTTTCGATATCTTATATTTACAAAGAACTCTTATCACCACAACCAGGATAAGTAAAATAATACAAGCGTAAAAAAACTTTTCCATCTGGACTAAAGACACCTCATGCTGCCTTATATCCCCCCTTAATACGGAAGAATTTCCACATATTTCTACCTGCCTTCTTGTAAAGTATGATACATCATCTGGAAGATCAGTTAAAAGACCCTTTTTCTCCAAATACTCCATCTCTTCTAAAGCTCCCTCTAAATCAGACACAACACCCCCTCCACCAATACATAAAATAAAAATCGCAGTAATTAAAAGAGAAAAAATAATTATAAAAAAACTACTTATCCTTCTAATGATTATATACCTGTTGATTAACTTACACACTTTGATAACTCAATCTTTAGATTGCATTTTGTTTAACAGTTTATCCTTCTTGTATAGTATTCTTAATTTAAAAGTCATAGACCAAATAATCATTCTCTTTATAGGGATTATAACATTAATTCTAGTAAGCAACCCGAAATGCTCCAAAGAATTTGGGAAACACACTAGTCCACTAAAATCTTACTTGTTCCAGTCATTTCCTCTGTGCTTTGACCCTTCTTTAACCTACTAACCTCATAACGAAAGTCTAAGAGACACATCCTCATCGCGAGAAACACCACAGCTGATAATGACATTAGACCGAGCACTGACTTAACGAAGCTAGAAGACACACATAAAAGCCCCTCAAAAGAGTATCTTGGAGTGTAACACAAACGTGGTATATTTGCAAGCATGTGCGTAAATGGACTCTCTTGAATTTTGTCGCTATTTTAAAGTAAATCATTGCTTATTTAATAGTAAATTATATTAATAAATTAAATAATACAACCATTTCCAGCGCTCAAAATCAAGGAACGTGAGAAGTGTTTTTCTTGGGATGCGTTGGTCTACCGCTAGATCCGTGCGAACTTTTATTTATAATAATTTTACTATATCGCAAAGTCAGCTATTTTAGCCTACTTTTGCCACATTTAGGTACGAACTGATTTGCCTAACTTTGTTGTAACAATTTTACGCTTTTATTTTTGAAACACCCCTTTTACGTAAAAAGCTCTCACAAATATACGTACTATTTTATGTTTTTAGAAAAAGTCAATAATTAGATTTTTTGTGATGCTAATTGGCTTACATTTTTATTGAAAATATTTTTTAAAAAAGTGGTTGACTTATAGTTTAGCTGTCTTATGATAGCGTTAGCATTAGTATGTTTATTATGTAATGTTTATATGTTACATGATAGTATTAATATGGAGGGTAAAATGGACTTTTCTCAATATGTCGAAGGTGACGCTTTAGCATTATCTCACACCACAATAAATACAAGCGAATTGGTAATCTTTTTACGGAGTAGGACATACATTACAAAGCTTTCTTTACGGTATTGCAATATTGATGACACAGATGCAGAGGTCTTAGCTGGTGGGAATCTTTCACATCTTACTTTACTTAACTTAAGTAGTAACAATATTGGTGACAGAGGTGCAGAGAACTTAGCTAAAGATAATCTTTTAAATCTTACTTCACTTGACTTACAGTTTAACAAAATTAGTGACGGAGGTGCAGAGGCCTTAGCTGACGGTAATCTTTCAAATCTTACTTCACTTAACTTACAGTCTAACAATATTGGTGACGGAGGTGCAGAGGCCTTAGCTGATGGTAATCTTTCAAATCTTACTTCACTTAACTTACAGTCTAACAATATTGGTGACGGAGGTGCAGAGGCCTTAGCTGATGGTAATCTTTCAAATCTTACTTCACTTAACTTACAGTCTAACAATATTGGTGACGGAGGTGCAGAGGCCTTAGCTAATGGGAATCTTTCAAATCTTACTTCACTTAACTTAAGTGGTAACAATATTGGTGACGAAGGTGCAGAGGCCTTAGCTAACAGTAAGCTTTTAGGTTGTACTAAAATTAACTTAGATGGTAACAATATTGGTGACAAAGGTGTAGAGGCCTTAGCTAACAGTAAGCTTTTAGGTTATACTAAAATTAACTTAGATGGTAATATTGGTGGCCAAGGTCCAAATGGCTTAGTAGAGTTCTTAGCTGGCGGTAAGGCTTTAACTCTTGCTTTACTTAACTCAGATGGTAACAATATTAGTAACAATATGAAGGACTTAGTTAACGTACCAAGAAATAGACAGGGATGGACTTCTTTACATTATGCTGTTAAAAATGGCAATGTAGGTAAAATAAATGATCTAATAAAAGGAGGAAAAAATGTTGATGCACAAGATGAACAGGGAAGGACTCCTTTACATTTGGCTGCTACCGGAAGTTATACAAAGGTAGTAAATGCTCAAATGTACGGGGATGATATTCATGCTAGAGAAACCGGAAGTGAGGAACCTATATATATTAAAGCATGCAAAAATATTATAGAGTCTTTCCTAGACAAACTATTAAACATTAAAGTAGTAGGAGCTTTAATAAAAGGAAAAGCAGAGATTAATGCAAAAGATAATCAGGGAATGGCTCCTTTACATTGGGCTGTTAAAGTTGGTCATATAAATGTAGTAAATGGTCTAATAAAAGGAAAAGCAGAGATTAATGCAAAAGATAATCAGGGAAGGACTCCTTTACATTGGGCTGCTCTAATTGATCGTACAAGTGCAGTAAAAGCTCTAATAAAAGGAAAAGCAGAGATTAATGCAAAAGATAATCAGGAAAGGACTCCTTTACATTTGAGTATTCAAATTGGCAGGACAGATGTAGTAAATACTCTAATAGACAAAAAAGCAGAGATTAATGCAAAAGATAGACAGGGAAGGACTCCTTTACATTTGAGTGTTCAAATTGGCAGGACAGATGTAGTAAATACTCTAATAGACAAAAAAGCAGAGATTAATGCAAAAGATAATCAGGGAAGGACTCCTTTACATTTGAGTATTCAAATTGGCAGGACAGATGTAGTAAATACTCTAATAGACAAAAAAGCAGAGATTAATGCAAAAGATAATCAGGGAAGGACTCCTTTACATTTGAGTATTCAAATTGGCAGGACAGATGTAGTAAATACTCTAATAGACAAAAAAGCAGAGATTAATGCAAAAGATAGACAGGGAAGGACTCCTTTACATTGGGCTGCTAGCAAAGGTGGTATAGAGGTAGTAAATGCTCTAATAGAAAAAGGGGCAGATGTTAATGCAGTGAATAAGTATGGAGATGCACCTCTGCGTTTTGCTGCTCGAGATGGCCATATAGATATAGTGAAAGCTCTAATACAAGGAGGTGCTAATGTTAACGCAAGAAATAGTGACGGTACTCCATTACATACAGCTTATGGCCATGAAGAGATAGTAAAACTTCTAATAGAAAAAGGGGCAGATGTTAATGCAGTGAATAGTAATGGAGATACACCTCTGCGTTTTGCTGATCGAAATGGCCATATAGATACAGTGAAAGCTCTAATAAATTACGTAACAAAACTAGAAGCTGCTGATCTGTATGTTAGTCAAAAGAACTTAGAAGAAAAGAATAGATTGATAGGTGATTTGCACGATCTACACAGTAGTTATCCACAACATCTTCAAAACTGTAAAAAAGAAGTCAAAAAGATTGAAAAAGAAAGTCAGGAACTACATTCCTTTTTGAAAAAAAGTGATATTAATGAACTAATTAGTGTGTGGGAAAGGAATGCAGACATACAGAATCGGATTGATAATCACGATAACCTAAAAGAGCAATATCCAGAATACGCTCATATTTTAATTAATAAAGCTAATGAAGTGAAAAAAGAAATTTTTCTGCACAATCATAAGCCGCTAATTGATGCTTTATCAGCACATTATAAATGTGATATAAAAACAATGACATTTGCTGGTATAGAAAACTTTTTTAAAGTTGTTCACAGGGATGATTTTAAAGAAAAGCTAGGAAATGGAGGAATAACTCTGAAAAACTTTGTAGATTTAAAAAATGTTGAAAAGAGAGATGATGTTCCTAAGTTAGGAGTAATTGCATTTAAGCATGGGTGTCAATTAAGTGAACCAAGGGTAACAAGAGTAATTGATCAGGCTCTTTCTCTCTAATAGGATCATTGAGCAAACTGTGGGTTCATGGTAGGAAAAAATTGACCTTACCCAAGAGAAGAAGAAAGAAAAATTTTCATAATAAAAGTGTTTTTTTAGAAGGAGCAGTAATGACACAAGGAAATTGGGACTCTGACAAAAATTTTGCAGGGTAGCTTGTTATATAGCTAAAAAGAACCAAATAGCAGGTTCACAATGTCAGTGAAGTTTATGAAGTTAGAATGGGTATAGAAGGAAAGAAAACACAGATCTCTAAAAAATATCAAAGTTAGAAAAATTATTCTTGCATTAGTTTTTATTTGTGCTATGTGCTGTACATAATATCTTTGTAGAATGGGGGGAGTATGTTAACTAGAGATATTTCAAGGCCTGAGCAGGTTTTTAGTGGAGCAGAAATAAGCGAAAAAAAAGAGCTATTAAAAAAGCTAGAAGAGAAATCAAATACTCGACAAGGGCAGTCAGAAATAGGCGGATCGTTTGATGATCAATATGAGTTGATTATAGAATATCTGTTGCAGATTCCACCATCTAATGATCGGTTAGAAATTTTACGAAAGCAAGGACATTCACAGAGTGACATAGATGAAATGTTTAGTCAGGGGGATTCTTGGTATACTCAATCAACCATATCGTCATTTCGAAGTTATAATAGTCCACCGTCTTTAATGGATAGTAAATATTCACTGAGTAAACAGGTATCTGTTTGGTCCGCTTTAGATCATAATCTCACAGAAAGTCAAAAGAAGTTAAACATAGAGTTACTAAATGTTTTAAAGTATCTAGAATGGCATGATGAAGGTGCTCTTTTTGATTATGATAATGGTCAGGTCGATGAGCTTGAAGAATTTTTAAAAAATAATAGAGGCAATCCAGATCTAAAAGCCGTTCTAAATGTCAAAAGAGGAGAATCTGGGTCAACAGTATTGCATGCGATTGCGGGAGCTCATATAGGTGCATCTTACCGTCAAGAAGACCGACCTATAAATTTACTCTTAGAAGCAGGAGCCAGTCCAAATATACAGGATGATAAAGGAGAAACACCTTTGCATCGCGCTTCTGCTATGGGCTATGATAAAAATATATATTCTCTCTTAAGGGGAAATGCTGACCCCAATATATGTGATGGACAAGGGAAAACTCCACAACAAACTGCAGTTGATAATCATAATTACCATGTTGAAAGGTGTTTTTTTACTGACAATCAAAAAAAGTTGCGAAAAGAATTAAATAATATACTTAATGAACATCGCTACAAAGAAGGCAATTTAGGCTATATTGTTACACTCACTCTATTTCAGTTTCTCGAAGATCTAGAGGAGTTTTTACATGAACATAAGAATAATAAAGACCTAAAAGTAGTTTTAAATACTCGGGACATAGCAGGAAAGTCAGAAGTGCTGGAACATGTAAAAAATGCTTTTTCCGGCTTTCAAGCTGCTGATGAAATAAAGAAATTACTTTTGGAAGCGGGAGCAAAAGAGTTCACGTATGAAAGGAAAAAATGCTTACCTAAATCTGGGGTTTTGTGGGGTAATATAATACCAGCTCAGAAGGAAAAGCTAAGTAGATCCTTAGGTATTTTATCTGAAATTCAAGACATAAATCAATTGGAAAAATTCGTGAAGATAGCTATCAAGTCTGGAGTGCGACTTAATTATCGTTTCACCGTTCCTTCACCTTTTGAAGGTTATAGTTTCACAGATTATGTGATAAAAAGAATTAGTGAATTAGAAAAGTATCCTAAAGTTGCTAGTGGTATAATATGTCAATTGGTATCAAAAGGAGCAGTGTTTGGTAGCCCAGAGAGCATTGATGTAATTGATGAACTGGGATTAGAATGCAAAGATCACAAAGCCAATATGATAAAAGCTTTTGAAGGTTACATTAATGATGCCCATAGGTTTATTAAAGTTGCGAAAAGTGCAACCACTAGTAAATTGAATGATATAGCAATAGGTAATACTACTCTTTACTTAGAATATTCGGAGGAGAGCAAAATAGATATTGCAAAGATCACCGATGGAGCGAGAAGTTTATGGTTAACTCATGAAAATGCAGGATATGAAAGAAATATAGTAAAGATTGGTGAAAGTGAGGTGGAAATTATAACGCAAAATGGTAAAAGGCATTACACAGACCTTACAGCCAATAGTAATATAGCATTGATTTTCTGTACCTCTTTTGGAGAATTAGAAGTTAGATTGTATTCTGATAAGCAAAATGAAAACAGGATTAGGGTAGAAGCAAGAGATCAAGGGATGTTGAAAAAATTAAAAGATTGTGGAGAAGAAATAGGAAAAAATTGCTCACTTGGTTATCACTCAGTTTATGATGCTATTGAACGTGGGTACTTCGAAAAGCCTGCTCCATCTTCAAGAATTGTCCAGGAAGAAAAATTACAAAATGGTAAATGGGCAGATCAAGTACGATATACAAGAAAAAATGGAGCACAAATTGGATAGTACTAAGCTTTGTAGACAAAAACGTTGGTATGGTTTTTACTGCTTCAAAAAGGTTTTACTTTATTTTTTTTATTTTAATAATAATATTTTTAGGAGGGTTTATGCACACATCTAAACTTACTGCAGCAGAGAAAGATTTAAATAGCAAGCTATTTTATGCTGTAGAACAAAATAACCTTGATAAGGTTAAAGAGCTTATTAGAAATGGGGCTGATATTCATGCTAGAGAAATTAGTAGTAAAAAAGCTATACACATTGCTGTTAAGAAAGGGAACAAAAATATCGTAGAGTTTTTCTTAAATGAAGGGATAAGCGTTAACGATACCAATAACAGCGGTTGGACACCTCTACACTATGCTGCCTTTGGTGGTGAGTTGGAAATAGCAAAACTTTTGGTTGCTAATGGGGCTAATGTTCGTGCTGAAAACGCTTATGGTCAAAAGCCTATAGATTTAATTCATTATGGTAAAGATGATGGATATAAAGGCATTATGGAACTTCTTCTAAATAAAGGAGGAGGAAAGGTTAATGATATTGATAAAGAGGGTTGGACACTCCTACACTATGCTGCCTTTAATGGTAATTTGGAAACTGTAAAGTTTTTAATTGACAAAGGAGCTAGCATTCATACTAAAAACAATGGACGTGAAACGCCTTTAGATCTCGCTAGAGAAGGAGGAAGTACGGAAGTTGTAAATATGTTAAGCAGTATAAATACAAAAGTGACAGATGTATCGGTATCTCAACTCTCTATACCAAGAAAAAGGACTGTATGAATTGATATAAGCAAAAAAGGGAGGATGTTTCTATAGGTTATACACGTCAAGTTATTGTTAAAAATAGCAGCAGGACTAACGGAGGTAATTCTTAGTTAATAGTTTAAGAAATCTTCTAAAGAAGTTATCTTGTTGTTTATGATTTTTTGAGCATAGCCTTTTATGCTAGATTCAAAGAAGACTGAATAGGCTGCTCCACACTTTCCACTTTTTCTAGCTTTGTGCTGGGCTTTAGCACATTATACAACGCAAAGCTCAGACACACCAATCCAGCTATTCCCACAACCGCTGCTATTACAGGCATTTTCATGATATACAATGCAACACCGCTTGCCAATAACACTGCACCAACAACACCAGCTACAATTGGTTGAATTGCCTTTTTTGATGATTTTTCGTCTACAGAATTTCCTTTACTATCAAAATATAGTTCAGTTGGAGATGGGATATCAGGCTCTTCTTCTGTTAAAGCATTTTGAGCTTTCTCACTGGTTTCAAATATTAGCTCGCTATCTTTATTAATATCTCCACGCAATTGAGCTGTAGCTTTACTTTCCCATGTTAAATTATCTGTCAACTTCTCTCTTGATTCTGTATCAGTTTTGATTAATTTTCTTTTATGCTTTATTTCTGTTAATGATTTTCCGTTCTCAGCACTTCTAGATTTGCTATGAGAGCACGATTGCGTTTGATCTCTTTTCACAACTTCAGTAAAAGTGGTTGTAGAAATACTGGAACTTTGTGTCTGATCTATATCATCTTTTGTTAAAATATTTTTAGCTTCTTCACTGCTTGCAAGCATAGGTTCATGTATTTCAAGATCTTCACAGTCTTTATTGATATCTTCACAGCTAGTTTCAGCATTACCACTTACAGGTTTAACTTCTATATTAAGACTTTCTTTAAATTCCTTGAGAGTTGCTACAATTTCTTTACAATTTTGTTTATTAGCATAATCAATTAGTGTATAGCTTATCTTCTGGCTATTTGCTTTTTCTTTTATCATTTTCTGGTCGAGGATTTCTTTCAAAATACCGTTTTCTTTAGAAACTTCTAAAACTGCCCTAACAGCTTTGCTATTTTTCTCTGAAATACAGTATGCTAGTACCGTGTAGGTTGTTTTTTGAACACCCAGAATTTCTCCGGTTAATTCGTCATTCAGAAGATCTTTTAAAAATTTTCGTTTTGCTGCTTCTTGTAAAAACGTCTCAAAAGCTTGATTATTCTTAAGAGATATAGCATAACACGGTAGCGTAAATACTCCTTTCCTCCCTTCTTCACTATAAGGTATTTTTGTTGTTAAAATTTTCTGTAATGTATCATCATTAAATTTTTCAGCAATGCTATTCTCATTTTTCGTCCTTCTCCAGAACATAAAGGACTTTTTTTTTCCCTAGATTTTCTATTTCTTGCTTCAGAGTATCAAACTTACCTTTCTCTTTTTCTGTTAATCCACATAATTTATCAGTACGCTCTTTTTTCTTTACTGGCATAGTATTTCCCTTCGTATAATGTTTGTTTTATAAGTTAGTTGCGTTAATAACGTATTAATTGTGTGATTTTTAAGACGCTAATTTGTAAAATTTTTCCATTTGCTCACTCCATAGCATCGGTATTTCCCTTAAATCAACTAACCGCAAATTACTCGGTTGTCTCCCATTTACTATGTCTTCTTTGATCTTTGGTGCTAAATAATTTAATCTTAAAATTTGTTGTATACGTCTTGTACCTATATTAATTTTAATGCTCAGCTCTTTCACACTTCTATATTTTCCTTCCTCTAGTTGACGTTTCCAAAGATGGGCTCTTACCACTGCTTTCAGTAGCGCATTGTTTGTTTTTCCTTCTGGTTCCACTACTGTGCATTTGTTTCCTTTCTTCTTTAAATTCATTGGTATAAATTTTTCCTCTGACTCAGAACACACCTCTATTCCATCTTCTCTTACCCACACTGTTTTTATTAATTTCTTCACTGCTTCTTTCTGTTTTCCAAAACTTAAATTTTCCCATTTTTCTTTTTTTGCCCCTTTTTCCCAATTCTCATATAAGCATTCCGCTCTCTTCATTACTTCTTTTTCCACTTCTCCGGCTACTACTGTTCGGTTCATCGACTTGCAACCTTTTCCTCTTAAATGGTTATTGCATATATAATATCGATACCTTTTATTTTCTTTTTTTGAGTATGTCAGCGTCATGTTTACTTTGCAGCATCTGCATCTTATCATCCCCTTTAGTAGCGCCTCTTCATATTTTTTGCCTCGATATGGCTGATTCTTTATTAATTCCTGTGCCTTTTGCCATTTTTCTTCTTCTATTATTGCCTCATGCTTTCCTTTATACTGCTTCTCATAATGCCGTATTTTTCCCATATATATCGGATTTGTTATTATTCTCCTCACTGTGGCCTTTTTAAAGATATCTGATTTTGCTTTCGTTCGATATCCTTCTCTGTTTAACTCTCTTGCCAATTCTGCCATTGATCTCAGCTCCATATATCTCTCAAATATATGCTTTATTACTTTTGCTTCTTTTTCATTTATTATTAATTCCTTCTCTTTTACATCATACCCTAGTGGCACATTCCCTCCCATCCATAATCCTTCCTCTTTCGATGTTGCTATTTTATTTTTTACTCTCTCTACTATCATTTCTCTTTCTAGCTGTGCCGCTCCTGATAACACTGTTTGTACAAATTTTCCCATTGGTGTGTTGTTATCAAATATTTGCGTCACTGCTACAAAACTTATCCGGTGCCTTCTAAAAAATGACGTTACTTCTATGCAATCCTTCGTTTCCCTTGATAACCTGTCCAACGTGTATACTACCACGCAGTCTACCTCTCCGGCTTTTACATCTTCAAATAATTCCTTTATCGCTGGTCTATTTAAATTACTTCCTGAATAGCCTCCATCATCATACCTTTTGGCTAATGCTACCCACCCTTCTCGGCTTTTTATATATTTTTTACATGCTACTCGCTGTGCATCAAGACTATTAAACTTCTGCTCTAGCCCGTCTTCATTTGATTTTCTCGTATATATCGCACACCTTACCTCTTTTAGCATTCTCAACTTACCTTTTTATCACGCATCCCAAATAATAAAGGACCGTTGTAGCTCATTCCCATTATTTTTCCGGCTACCGCTGATAATGACGTAAAAAATTCTTCTCTGTAGATTAAACCCTTATCTGTTACCATCACTGCATGCGTTTCTTCACCTCTTTCTAATATCAACTCCGTTCCTACTGCTGGCAGTTTATCGCTACTTATCCTTTTTCCCTGTTCTAGCCGATCTGCCAGGTATTTTAGTCTTTTTGCTCCTTTTCTTGATATTTCTCCATACGCTTTCTCCTGCAACCTATACGCCAATCTTGGTATCAAATATTTCTTTGAGTTTCTAGGCGCTTCTTCCACAAAGACCTTCCTCCATATTTTTCTCAGCTCTTCCAACGCTTTTTTCTCTAAATTCAATACTTTCTTTTCTATTCCTTCCATCCTAGCTTCTGAATTTAAAAAAAAGTTGCGGCTCATAGCACTTTTTCATCCATAGTTTCTAGCTCTTTCACCTCTTCTTTTGCTACTATCACACCTGCTGCTGTACTTTCCGATACAACTCTTATTCTTTCTATAAATTCCCTCTGTTTATTTGCCATTTTTACGTTCTCTAACACTTCTTTTATCTCTTTATTATTTCTCACATAATCCATTGGGGTCTTGCCAAATTTATCTTTTTGTTCCACATTCCCTCCCGCTTTTACTAGCTCTTCTACTATTTTTATCTCTGCTACCATGCACGCAAGGTGTAACGCGGCAAATTTGCTACTTCGTTCCACTGCGTTTACATCGACTCCTGCCTTTATCAGCTCTTTTGTATTTTCTAGACGTTGCCCCATCACTGCTAGGTGTAGTGGTCTATATTTCCCGGCATCTGCTGCATCTACATCTGCTCCCTTTTTGATTAATAATTTCACTTTTTTCGGATCTGGCATTCCCACCGCGTAATGTAGTATCGTCCTTCCTTTTGTGTCTTTTTTGTTAATATTTTCTATTGAGTTATCTAATACTTCTTTCCACGACTTATTAAATTCTTCTCTTTCTTTCTTACTAAATTTTACCATAAGTTCCTCAGCTATTAATGCAATATAAAGTGGCTCCAATTTGGCTCACTTTAGCGCTTAGCAAACTTTGTTTGTTTACCAGCTACTTTTTCACTTAGGGCTGTTTTGGCATAAAAAGCAAGTTTTTTTTACAAAATATACACATTTTTTCAGCATATTATATTAAGATATAAATCTATATATTTAATCTGTTAAATAATAGCAATTCCTCTCCTGCTGTTGCCAGCTTTTCTCTTCTATTTTTTCCATATATTTAGCCTCTTATTTCCTCACAAAAAGTCTGCAAACATCTACAGCCCTTTCCTCCACATCATTTAGCTTCTTTCCACCATTTACCACCTGCTTTTCCGATACCTTACTTATTTTTTCCATTAACTCCCTCTGTTTGTTCACTATTTTTCCTCCTTTTTTCTTTAATACCTCCCTTGTCTCTTCATCACTTGCGTAATACATTGGGCTAAATCCTGATATACTTACCAGGTTTATTTCTGCCCCTGCTTTTATTAACTCTTCTACTATCTTTTTTCCACCTACCATACACGCTAGATGTAGTGCCGTATTTCCATCTTCTTCGGTTGCGTTTATATCTGCTCTGGCTTCTATTAATTCTTTTACGTTTTCCAGACGCATTCCAAGCGCTGCTGAGTGCAGTGGTGTATAACCTTCGTTATCTCTTGCATCTACATCTGCTCCTTCCCATATCAGCCAGTTTACTTTTTTTCTCGTCGACATTTTTGCTGCTCGGTGCAACATTGTTTCACCGTTTTCATTTTTTCTATTTATATGCTTTTTAGACAATTTGCCTGCAAGCAACTCTTGAAATAATTCATTAAAATCATCCCTTTCTTCTTGACTAATCCACATGATGTACCTCACTATAAAACTTCCTAACTTCTAGCGTTTGGTAAATCTTTTTTGTTTACCTACACCTACCTAATTTATAGCTGTTTTGGCATGGAAAAGCAACTTCTTTTTTTCAAAAAACACACATTTTTACCGAATATTAATGTAGTGTATGAAGATATAAGTATATGTATTTAACTCATTAAACATACGACCTGTTTTTCTTCCCAACTTCTGTTCAAATGTCGATGTTCGTGCCATGTTAGTACACCTGGGTAAAACACTAAAATGTACCTTTCTAACTCATGTATTGAATCCTTTTGCTCTGAATCTAAATCGCTTTCAAAATGAACATTGTGTTCTGCTAAACCAAATCTTATAACTTTCTGGTTGGTAAAATCTTCTACCTTGTAGTGGTGAGTAACGCTAAACCTTTCTAAAACTGGTTTATATTTTAAATTCCACAGTTGTTCAGATAGTTTGCTACTTCCCAATAAAAATTTATCCCCTTCCTCTTCTATACTAGTAACCGGAAAACATGCGTTTATTTCCCCTAAGTTCCAGCTATCTGATAATACTATTTGTGCCTTAGCAAACTTAATTGCCGGTAATAAGCTCTGTGGTAGCGGATATAGCGCTTTGAAGTTATACCACACATGATTCCTTTCATAAATACCGTTATAGTTCTTAGTATGAGGCTCGGTTTCTCCAAGTATTGCTACATCTAGGCGATATATATCATTGCTCAAAGCTTGTTCATAATGATTGCGTAGATAGTTCTCTATAATCCTAACAACTGGACCACTAGACCTGAAAAAATTTACTCTCCCAAATGATAACACTGGTCCATCTTTTTCGATCTTTGTACCAGAGTAGTCTGATAATAAGCTGCCAAAAAAGCTTTCATCTAAAATAAATCTTCCAATATTATAGTGGTCATTGAAAAGCCTCATTAGCCTCGATCTTGCTGGCAATGATAGTTTTGCTAGTTCTACTACTGCATCCACGAAGAAGTCGTTCGGAACATCTCTTATCCCTACCTGCAACTCAAAAAAGTGTTTACCGGGTGGCTCTTCAATGATCGTAATATCTTCTATATTTGCCCACTTTAATGCTATTTTCAGTGAGGCAGGTGTGCCACGCAGTCTTTGAAATTTTATTCCTTCTCTTATCGCCTTTCCTTTGTCTTTTACCCAACGCAGAATTTCCCCCAATCCATATTCTTCTATTATCCACGGTAGTATTTCATCTTTAGAATTAAACTTAAATCCTTTTATCCTGCTTGGATCAACTTTGTAATCGATAGCCTCTACTATGGCTCTTTCTTCTTTTGTGCTATTAGGTGGAAGTAACATTAGCTTTTGCCCATTAATTCGATTTCTAGCTTGCCTAAACAAACGCACTCATTCCCCAGTACCACAACATCTTTTCTTGGCTCTATTAATTCCACGTTTTCTACCCCTTCTACAAATAGATTTGCTATGATCCATGATTTTGTCACCTTCCATCCCAATCTTTTCGTTGCTTCAAATTTTTCGATAAATTTCTTCTTCACCGTTTCAATAATATCCGGTCTTTTAATGCTAATTTTGCTGTGGATATCTATTTCAATAATATTGCAACCAACTACTGTTATCGTATCTGTCAATACCCTTATATCATCCCTGGTGACTCGCTTTCTTACAATATCAAGTAGTTCTTCAGATGCTATGCCATTTGTGGATAACTCCGTGGATAAAATCGAGATCTCTACACTCCCTGGCACTTTTGATTCAACCAGCGCATCCTTTACTCTTCTATCTGCTGAGAGTGCATGATATCGATAATGTTCTTTACTTCCTCCAGTTGACCAGCCTTTTATTTTTGCCTTGATTCTTTTTCTAAATCGTTCATCTTCTTCTCCATCTTGCCTCTCTGCTCCATAAAACTCAGCTAAATTATCAAGTTCTTCCCCCCTTGCAAACTTCAGTAAGTTGCTCCTTGCCGCTTCGTTTATTCTTTCTCTCAGCAAAAGTTCTCGCCATGCTGCTACCTCTAAAATCTTTATTGCTGGGTCACTTTCTACTAATGCCGTAAAACTTTCATCACGACTTACTAATTCTTCTTTCATCCGGGAAAAAATCTCTTCAAAGTTCAGTGGTTCGATAATATTTGGCTGCTCCATCTCTATACCATAATCCCATCAAAATGAATATTTTTCCCATTTGGTAGATAAATACCATCTAATGAAATATTGACCTTTCCTTCTTTCACTTCTGTAATTTTTACTTTTTCTAACTTAAATCTTTGCTCCAACTTTTGTAGAGCTTCTGCTACTGCTGCATAGATTTCCAAAGTTAAATCCCTATTAATTGGCTTATCTACTAATTCAAGTAGTCTTGACCCATAATCCCTTCGCATAACACGTGATCCTATCGGCGTGGTCAGTATGTCAACTATCGATTGCTTTAGATGGTTTAATCCTTCCAATTCCTTTCCCGTGCTAGCATTCATGCCTCTCATTCTGCAAATACATTTTTGCTATCACCCATCACATGAAAACCACACGATACCAAGTCACCTGTTCTTGTTATGCCAATATCATTAACAAATACGCTATTTGATCCCTGAGTTAGTTTCTCCCCTAGAGTTAAGATATCTCCTTTTCGACACACAGATCTACCGTTTACAAAAACATCGCTGCTTCCACTCATACAAACATGTGCTGGTATTCCACTGCAATAATCCCCTATACAAACCACAGCTTTAGCCATACTTAATTAAGGTCGATTCTCTTTGCTTTGAGTTTTATGCCTCTCTTGGTAATCTTCATACTTGATTCTCCTACTTTCAACGTTATTTTATCCACTACATCTATCTTAAGATGGTGCTTTTCTTGCTCATATGATAACTTTGTCCCATCTTGAAATTTTACACTATTTATTTCCTTTTTATTCTCCGGAGGGGGATATTTCTCCTGATATATTGCTGGTAATACTACCCCTAATGACAACTCTCCATATGGCGATAATACTATTACTTGCTCATCAATATTCGGCGCAAACCAACTTCTATCTTCTCCTGCTCTTGCCGTTACCCACGGAAGCCAATCCGTTAAAAATTCCCCTATTTTTACCCGCACTCTTGCTTTTTCATAATCTACTTCTTTAACTAGACCTATACGAATAATGTTCGCTAACTTCCTATTCAGCTCTGAAATTGCAAAATTATGCTCTAACATTTTCGCCAACACTTATTGTATGTGGTATGATACCAGTTTCTAACCACATTGATTGACCTGTATGTAGCTCGTGAACCCATTCGACCAACCACACCAAATATGCATCCAACTCTGGTTTAAAATCATCCCCTCCTGCTGATATAAATTCACCTGCTGAAACATTTTCCACGTCCCAAGTATTCTTATTCACTACCCTTGCAATTTCCGCTGCCAGTGACCTTACCACTACCTGAGAATCCTCAACTGTTCCATCAACTACCACTCTTACCTCAAATCTTGCCCTCAACGCTAATTCCTCAGTCCCCGGATCTTTCCCTGGTTCTAAACTTGCAAGCTCTACAAATGCTGCTGGCGCTATTATTTCCCTACGTATTGCTGGATACACTTCGCACGTTTGTATTGCTGGGATTTCTTCTTTTAGCGTTTTACAAATCTTCTGATGTAGATCTCTCCAAAACATACGCTCTTAAATAAAATTAAGTTCATGGTCAAAATACTTCTCAAATACTCTCTCTACTTCATTAGAGACTAACTCTTTCATTGTTTCCCGAGCATGGGTATTTATTTTAATTTCATCTATTGGCAAAGACGTGGTATACCTTCGTCTGAAGATTCCTATATGACCATTTTTCATTGTTGCTATAAATGCTCCTTCATACGTACGGCTTCCTACTTTTGCTCCTATCTTTGTCTGTTTTATACTCCCAAGTTTTGCTACTCCTATCCACTGCGAACTGAGCTTTACTACTGACCATAAGCGCTTTCTATTTGCTTTATCCACACTTAACTTTTTTCTCATTGCTTTTTTTGGTATTTGTTTTTCTTCGCTAACTTGTTTGACAGTTTGTGACCTTACCCATAGTGCTGTTTTGTTTAGTGCCCTCACCGTTGCTTTTTCCACTTTTTTCCTTTCAGCATCTATACTTTGTATAATACTACCGGTGACTTCGATGTTAATACGCATCTACACCCCTGACGCTTGAATTTTCCATAGCATTCCCGAATTGTCCCTAAGTGGTGGTGAATATACTTTGTACTTACGCTTATCAATAATAAAGATATCTCCTTGTATCTTGTCAAAAGCATCTGATGTTTTAAGCTTAAGCATTAGGTGGAGAAGGGAAGAACTTTGAATATCTCCTTAGATATAAAATCTGTGTGGTAGACAAGAGTTCCCTTCTCAAAAGTATAGGCTGAACGGTATCGTAGAAAGACCTAAATGGTTATAATTCTGTATCCACAAGGTTAGCCTTACTTTTCATTTTAATAGTAACGTATGGAGTTATATATGATCAACAACTTTTTGGGTATAGACATATCAAAAGATCGCTTTGATGTTTCTCTTTCATTCATAAGCAACAAAGGAAAACGTGAAACCAGGAAAAGGAGTTTCAAGAATAATGATCATGGGTTTCAAGGTTTACTGAGCTTTCTACAAAAGCATAATGTAGAACAAGTAAAAGCCTGCATGGAAGCTACTGGTTGTTATAGTGAAGCCTTAGCTGAATTTCTACACAATACTGGACATTTTGTGAGTGTTGTTAATCCAGCTTGTATAAGATTTTATGCAAAAAGTAAGCTTATACGACAAAAGAATGATCAGACTGATGCAGAGATAATTGCCGATTATTGCCAAAGACAGGAACCTATTCGTTGGGCACCACCTTCTCCTGAGTTAAAGAAATTAAAGCATCTTTATCGTTGCTCGGCTGCGTTAAAAGATGAATTGACATTAGTAAATAACCACTTAGAAAAAAAAGAGAGACTGCCTAAAGAAGTTGCAAATGCTTGGGAAGACCTTGCAATGAACATAAAACAAAAAATAGAAAGAATAAAAAACTCCTTACGTGAACTATTAAATAAACACAAAGAATTGTTGGAAAATTTTCAACTTCTATTGACCATTCCAGGAATAGGAGAAGAATCAGCAGTAGCTATTTTGGCTGAAGTTCCTAACATAAAAGCTTTCAAGGATGCCAGGCAATTGGCAGCATATGCTGGAGCTATACCACGAAATATAACGTCAGGTACGTCTGTACATGCCAAGCCCAGATTAAGTAAATCCGGTTCACGAACATTATGTAAGGCAATGTACTTTCCTGCCATAGTAGCTAAGAATCATAATCCTACTATTATGACTTTTTGCAAAAGGTTAAAAGAGAAAGGCAAGCATAACATGGCCATTGTGGGAGCTGCAATGCGTAAGTTACTCCATATTGTTTTTGGTGTTTTAAGGTCAAAGAAGGCTTTTGATCCAGATCATATCAAAAACTACAGAGCTAGGAGTTTGGCTGAAAGTTTAGTGCTTTAAAATCAAAAAACGCTCCAATTATGTAAAATAGTATCTTACACAAATTTTGTAACTGGTTAGTGAATATGTTGATAAGTAAATTAATTTTATACGTACAAAAAAGCGGAAATTTACTTATCAACATATTCACTAACTATAATCTGTGTACCGTTACACAAAATGTGAATTGGAAGTATTTTTTAATTTTATGATACAGCTTGAACAATTTTTGTAATTTTTTTGTTGACTTGCAAGACGGTATCTACTACTGGCTGCAATACATCGAATATACTCACCTCCAAAATCAATATCTCCCCTACAAATTGTCCTTCACCAATCTCGTATAATTTATCTGGCTGTTGTTTTAATATTTGCACCATATATGACTTATCCTTTGATTCATACAACGCTTGCTGCCCTAGATGTGCAAAACAATCTGCAAATAATCTTTTAATATCTCTAAACATAATTTTTTAGTTGCTTTTTATTCTTTAGTTGATATAATGCTTCCTGTTCGGGGTATTAAAAACAATCTGCACTTAGCTTTACCTCACCTGTTATGCAGCAAGTTTTACAAGTATACCTGGGCGATGGCACATTGGTAGAGGGTTTGATTGGGTATGAAGGTCAGTCCCTCTATCAAATCTTCTTGGCTCTTGTTTTGCATAGAGCGGTTGTCCTAGTGTATTTACCGTTTCATTAAAGTCCGCTGGCGCAAAGTAAGTAGTAAATGTGCTTGCTGTACCAAGTGGAAAACAGTGACCTGTATCTTTCTCAATAAATCTTCTCACGGTTCCTTCAGGATCAGTTGCTTGTCCTCTGTATTCCTCAAATGTTATTCCACAAAACGTAAATCCTGATCTCATATCATTCCGAAGCGCTGCTCCTTCTTGCCATCTTTCATATGCTTCTTTTACTTTACTATGCGAAGTTAATGCATCAAAAAATTCAGGGCTTACCAAAGCATGTACTCCTGTCATATATTCACCACTTAGATTATCTTCTATATGCCGGAGTACTTCCATACACTTACGCTTTACATCTGTTGTTGCTATTCCCAGTGCAAAATTTACTACTTTTGGCGTAATTTCAAATTCGTTGTAAAGATTTAACAATTCACTGCCATCAGCGTCCAGAATAATCCCTTTCAACGCCCCCATTCGCAAATGTTCTAACGTTATCGCGTGCTTGTTCCTCATCAATTCCAGATGATCTGTTACCACGTTAGCCAACGCTTTCAGTTCATTCTCTGACCCAAATGCCCTTATCCCTTGCACTTCCTCAGGTAACACTACGTCATCATGGGGAATATGTGGTATCGTAAACGTTCTTATTTTTCGTTTTCCACGTTTTCCCACTGTTGCTGGTGCTCCGGGAACTTGCGTTGGTAATAGGCTCAAAACACCGTTTTGCTCTTCTATCGTAATATGTCGGAATCTTACCGATCTACTTGGAAATAAATTTAAGCTTTCTGTTCGACCATAATTTATCGGCAATATGTTTATTGCTTTAGTTAATTCCGTCATACTAAATGCTGAATTTGTAAATGGATTTTGCATGTTTTTTCCCCTTTAATGCTGTAGATGTTTGTTGGCTTTTAAGCCCTTTGCGAATGATTAAGATGTTTGCTGGGCTTCTAAACCCCTTTGCGGATAATGATGCCTCGTGCTTCAAGTTGCTTTATTGCTGCAGCTTTCTGCTCTTCTGTTATATTTGCTGGCCACACAACTGCATGATCTGCTAGCATTGCTATACGTGTAATGATTACTGCTTTGGTATTTTCTTTCACGTTTACATCACTTGCTATCACTCCTATAGCTGTTTGCGTACCATCTGTTGCAGTTGGATTGATAATCTTAATTACATTATCTTCAATATTACAGCCAACTACAGTACCCAAGCTTAGGTTTTGCCCCTTTGCTACTGTTATTTGGTCTCTTGAGTATAGATTTGATGCCTCATACTTTAATAGGTCACCAAGGTTATTTTGTTCGGTTATACAACTCATAAATGTTTCTCCTATGATTGTTGTCAATAAGAAATTTCATATTTTGTAAAATCTTTGAAAATCCAGTTGTTTTTAAGAGTATAGAAAATAGTTGTGAGAAACTTCCTAGCAGTAGCAATAATAGCCTTAGCAGAACCACGCTTTTTTTCACACGCTCGTAAAAACTTTTCAGATAAGGACTATAACGTATAGCAATCCAAGTACACTGTACTAAAGAAGTACGCCCAATTTTTGATCCACGTTTAGTAATTCTTCCAATTGTGCATTGTTGATTGGATTGAGAAACTCGCGGTACAACTCCAAAATAAGCTGTAAGTTTTTCAGGATTACTAAAATCATTAATATCACCAATTGTTGCAACAAAAACTGCTGCAGAAATCGCACCAATACCTTTAATGCTGATGAGATTATTAAATCCAGGAAGCTGCTGAGCAAAAGCTATAATTTCCTTTTCAAGTTTTTTGAGACTTTCTCGAATGACTTCCAGATTACTGCTAATCACTTCAATCTCAACCTTTTCCAAGTGACTCCAATCATGTTTACCAAGAGAGCATTCAAATCCCGCTTTGATTGTCAGTACTTCCTTTTTAATCTTTATTCCGTGGTAATTGAAAAGTCCATGTATTTTATTGATTAAAGATACCCGTGATTTTACTAACTGATCTCTTGTTTTAAGAAGAGAAGCTAACTGTTGGCATTGTTTGCTCTTGCATTTTGCTTCAGGCAACATATCTTTGCTGAGAAAAAAAGCAATAGCTCTTGCATCATGTTTATCTGTTTTGTTCACAGAACGACGAATAACTTCAAATTGCAAGGGAGCAACCACAACAACGCGCTTAACGTAAGGTGACACTTCATCATAAAAGAAACAGCTATTTCCCGTTGCCTCTAAGGCTACTTCATCTGTTTCTTGAAGATTTTTGATAAAATTACCTAAATCCTGTAAGCGAAACGTTTTAATATACTCTGGTTTTTCCTGTTCTAAGTAGCAAGCAGTGAAACTATTAGTATGTAAATCAACACCTATGTAACGCATAAATCTTCTCCCTTATTGAATACTCCAACATATCAGAGTAGAATATTACCGGTTGGTCCATTCTCCTATACGCGGTCACTAAATTTTATAGGCCGCACGATGGTTTTCGGTGGCAGGGGCGATTAATCTCCTTCACGAGGTCTTTTTCCTATACTGCAAAAAGCAGAAAGGGCCTCACAAACATTTTCAATCTGCCACCTATCCACTCTGAGAAGGTATTATCTTCTCATGCTTCCAACCAAGCAATAACTATTCATACCATCTCCTTAATTGTTTTACCGCCGCTTTTGTTAGTGTTATATACGGCGGTTACAAGATTTGTTTACCGCGGTGTTTAAAGTTGCTATACGTCGCGGTGAAAACTTTATAATTGGCTATTCTGGCGGACTTGTTTACCGCGGCATTTGTAATTGCTGGTACCTAAATTTCTCAAATGCCAGATTGCGCTCGAGTTCTTGCTACCTGCATCATTAAATCTTCTGATGAACTTTGTGGTATTGTGCTCAGTATCTCTGTCTTCTTCGTTCTCTCCGCCAGTATCGACATTAATATCTCTTGGGCTTGTTTTGCGTTTACATCCTGCTCAATAAATTCTCCTATCTTCTCTGGCATCTTTGACAAATTACACAATCTTATTACCTCTAATACTTCCTTGCGGCACCTCTCATAACCTATTCGTTTTGATTCTTCCATTAACTCATCAGCATCGATGGTGTGGCCCTTATAGTTAAATTCAGCTTTACTCATATTGTTTCTCCTATCTATAAATTCAGAATATGTTATCACTTCATCAGCAAGTCCAATCTCTATTGCTTTCTCACCAAAATATAGCCCTGCTTCCGTTGATTTGATTTTTTCCGTGGAAAGATTCCTATTTCTTGCTACAAGCTCGACAAACATCTCATATAGGCGGTCTACTTCATCTTGTAAGCTTTCCACACTTTCTGATGTTATCGGCTCATGCGGATTTAAATCGTTTTTTCTCTTTCCTGCAAATACTGTGGTATATTTTATCCCCTGTTTTTCATCAAACCCACTTTGATCTATATGACTTGCTATTACTCCTATGCTTCCAACTCCTGAAGTCCTCGTTACCAATACTTTTTCAGCACTTGACGCTATTGCATACGCCGCAGAATACGCATCATCATTTGCTATTGCTACGATCTTTTTTAATCCCCTTGCTTCGTAAATAAAATCAGAAAGGTCGAATAAACCGTTTACTTCCCCTCCAGGGCTGTCTATGTCCAAAATTATTGTTTCTACTTCTTCATCTATTAAAGCTTTTTCTATCTCTTCACGTATCTTCTCATATGATGTCATTCCCAACATGTCATCAAAAGCTCCTGGTTTCTTGGTCAAAATTCCATGTATTGGTATTATTGCTATTTTTTCTACGTTGTTTTCTGCAGTGTGTTTTATGTTTTTAAACGTAGGGTGTTTTCCAGCATGTAATGACAATAATTCAAAACTCCTTTGCTCTATCATCATCGGCTTATTCATCCAATTTATTTGTGTCGTCATATGTTTTTAAAATTTTTTATTTGTGTCTGGGGCAATAAAAACCCATTTGTCATAGAAATAGAATTTTATATCATTTCAGCATTAGAATTCACATCAGAATCAAAACTTAAGCCCAGTTCACTCGCACGTCTTTGATCCTCAGCAATTTCTTGGTCTATTTCTTCTACATCATAACCTAGTTCTGAAACCACTTCCGATCGACTCTTAAATCCATTTCTTACTGCCATTTGCTGTGCTTGCTGGTCTTTTAGTGGATCTACGTAAGCACACCCTTGCGGTATCCATTTTACCTCTTTTGCTGTTTCTTTTGCCCAATTTTCACCTATGTCCAGTTCTCCAGAGAGTAGTGCTAATTCTAGCCACCTATTCCATACTGGCCGGCAAAGCTGAAATACTACCACGTTATGCTGTAACATCGCGCACTTCCTACGAAACTCTATTAACCCAGCTCTTATTGATGAATAATTGACACCACTTAGATCTCCTGTTAGCTGCTCGTAAGTTATCCCTGTGCCTACTGCTATTGCCCTAAGCTGCTGTTTCATGAATGCTTCATAACTTCCCCCAACGTCTGATGGTTCCGAGAACTTAATATCTTCTCCGGGATCAAGTAATTGCATAGTCCCAGGTTCTAAGCCAGACAGCGCTACTCCATGTTCATTACTCTCTCCTTCTCCCATGATGTTTGCTTCAGGATCAAGTCTGGTAATAAATCCCGCAAACATTGCTGCAGTCTTTTTTCTGACTAATTCCGCATCATCGTATTGATCAAGTTCATAGAGCTTTAACAGTACACTGGACAACCATGGTACTCCTCGAATCTGCCCAGGTCTTAGTGGTCTATAGATATGTAAAACATCGTTTGCTGGCACTCTAACTGATTCTCCAAACGAGCCTTCACCCGGATGTTCTCGAAAAAGGTAATACGCTTCTCTTTGCCCAAGTCGGTTAAATTCAATCCCGTTTCTAATTACATTACCATTGGCAAGGGTTTGATTGCTCTTATTGTCTAAATGCTCTGACTCAAGTACTTGTAATTGCAACGGCACACAAAGACCATCTTCTCGTTTTCTTGTTCGAAGTCTTACAAAACATTCTCCTCCTTCTATCATGCTCCTACAAACCAAAGCTTGTAACCCATAAAATCACTTACTCCACTACTGTCTGCTTCATCTGTCCATCTCAGCCATAATTCTTGCACTTTTTTCCGAAATTCTCCATCCTTGGCTTTTGATTGCGGTTTTATTCCCGTTCCAACGCAATTACTCACTATCGTATCGATTATGTTTGCCGCATAGGAGTTCTTTCTTACCATGTCACGTGACCGACTACGCAGGTGTTCAAGGCTCTGGGAAAGTAAGCTATTTATACTTCCTACTTCTGGTTGAAAGTGCAATAATCTTCTTCCTGAGCCTGACGCATCCCAGGCTGAGCTCTTGATTTTTGGTTTGCGGAATAATTGTTTGAATGATTTGAGTAACATTTAGACTATTAATTGGGCAATAAATTGTTGCGCTATTTAAAATTACGTCAAGCTGCTGGAGAAAACAAGCTGTTGACATTTTCTATTTATGCAAGAGATTCCTGCACAAATGTCTTTTCTTAATGTTTTAGTAGATCTAATATTGCCTGCTTGTAAATGTTGTCCCTGTGTCCTATTGAAACAATAGTTACTTTACGTTCTGCAGTATTTACACGATAGACGACACGATAATCATCAACTCTTATTCTTCTGTGTCCTTTTAATCTATTACGTAGCAATACACCATTACCAATGGGATCAGTTGCAAGATACTCTCTTATTGCATCTTTAATTTTTGGCTTTATAGCTTCTGGTAAGGAGGGCAAATTCCTTTTAAGAACATGCTTAAGGTATTTTATAGTGTACCGCTTATTTCCAGATGTCTTCACTATCCTCTACTTCTTCTGAATCGTCAGCATCAAGCTCCCTAACAATTTTGGAAAACGCAATGTCTTCTGCTTCAAGCTCAATTGCTTCTTTGATTAGCTTTTCTGTTAATTTTTGAACAGACTGCTTAGTTGCTTTAGCTAGTTCAATAAGATGCTGTGAAGTTTTTGGATTGAAGGTTACATTAACTCTTGAGTTTACCATATGTTTAACCAAACCTAGATGTTACACTAATTATACAGTATCTCTTTTAATTTTTCAATAAGTATTTCTTTATACAATCCCTTTGTTCGTCGAAATCACAACTCTCCTCTTTACGTCCCGGATCTCCTTTAAATACTTAACAATTGGTTAACCAATTTCCTCAGCTTTTTTCCGTTAGGATAATTTTTTCCGCATTCAATTTAAACCATTAGATGTAGTCTCCCTGCCATAACATGCTCTATAGTAACGTCTGTTAAAAACGTACTCACTTGCTCATTAAAGCTTTCTCGATCATAAGGAATATCTTGTCTTCTACCCAATTCTTCTGATGTTCTTCCTCCAGCACTCCTAATAGCACCTTCTAATTCTCTAAATGCATTGTTATTTATTCTCGGCCTTTCATTTATTCTTGGATTATTACCTTGACTGTCAAACATAATTGCACAATCTAAAGCTGTAAACTGCCTGCCATCAAGAGTCATAATAGTATCATTAATGTGATCTTCTCCTAATTGATTGACAATCTCTAATGCCCTTGTATTACTACTCCCCAAAGAAATAGACCCCATTTCTTCAAGTAGTTCTCTTTGCAATCTTTCTACATTTCCTATCATGTTACCCCTATATTTATAAATTATCTAACGTACAGTATTACATTTTCACTTGTCAATTCCTTTATTCGTTGAAATAACAATCTTTCTCTTCACACCTGCAACTTTCAGCTCAGCTTTAATGCGTTGTCTTAAGCTCAAGAGGTCATTTATCTGCACTTCTCCGTACCTAACCACGTGATCGCCATATGCAATCGATACTACTCTTTCCCCGCTCTGTAGCTTCTTTATCGCTTCTTTTACTTGAGTTAAATATTCTTGGTTGTACATCAACTTTTCTCACTCAACCATTGACTTCTTCTCACTTTTTTTGACTTTTTAGCTTTTTCACCTACTAAACTCTCCCACTTACTCTCTGGCCAACGATCAATCCCCAGGGCAATAGACGCTGCTCTTGCGTAAACTCTGCAATCTAATACTTCATTTCGGTCTCTTATCTTTTGCCACTCTTGTTTGGTATATCCTTTTACTACTTTGGTAATTAGTTGCTCTGCGGTTAGCTGCTTAAAATATTCAGGTGGATATTCGGGAAAATGACAATATCCCGGCGCCCCTTCTGTTAAAACATTCAGCAACTGAAACAATTCTGACTTTAATATCGATACTCCAACTGGCCAGAGCTTTATTCCTCTTTTTAGCTTTTGTCCGCCAACTGTTACATCTACTCTACTTGGGCTGTTAAGCGGCACTAGGGCTTTGTTTACCCCTTTCACTGCCATTACTCTTCCCGATCCTTGATGACTTCTTACCCAATTGTATACCTCCTGTGTTGCATACCCAGCATCTACCGCCATCATACTTATCATGTATTCAAGCCCATTTTCACCGATAAAATGATGATTCAAGAGCTCTGACAGTTTCCCCCATACTTCTCCACTTCCAGTATCACCTTCTAATACCTGATAGTCTATTGACCAACTCTCACGACCCATACCCCATGCTACTACTTCTGCTTCTAAGCGGTCTTTTTGTACATCAACCCCTGCCGTTAACACTATTTTTCCACCTTTTGGCACCATGCCTATCGGAAAATTTTCTCGACGCTCAAATAGTTGCTTCCAGTCTGGTACTTCTCCCTTATCTACCCAGGTTTCTCCGAGTGTTGTATTTATCCAAACTTTTAGTAATTGTTCATTTTCCTTTGCATGCAGATAATCTTCCACTGCTTGTTTCCAACTATACCAACCAACTGGGCTATACAAGCTCGATAAATGAAACCCTATTTTTGCCTCTTTTTTTCCCTCCTCCCTAGTTGCTCTCCATTCACCTCTAGCTAGCATCTCTGTTTTTTGATGGTTTTCTATTTTGCCGCTGCATTCTATACACACATAATGGGCTGTTGAGGGATCTTTATCTTTCCACTTTATCTGTGGCCATTTCAGCACCTGATAGTGATCACAATGTGGACAAGGTACAAAAAAGTATCGTTTGTCTGAACTCTCAAATTCCTTCTCTATTCTGCTTATTCCGTGAACCGTTGGTGTTGAAACTAAGAATATTTTTCTCCGCGTAAATGTATTAGTTCGGGCTATGCTGAGTAAAACTGGATCTCCTTCTCCTCCTGAATCTCCTGGATATGCATCTACTTCATCTAAAAAAAGATATCTTACCGGCATTGAACGTAAACCCACTGGACTGTTGGCACCTGTTACTACTACCGTTCCTCCGGGAAATTCCTTACTTTGTACAGTGTTGCCTGAATCTCTCGACCTTGGGTCTTTTATTTTACTCCTTAAACATGGCGTATCTTCAATGAGCGGCGCAAATCTTCCCTTTGACCAACGCTTGCCCATTTCTACTGTTGGCTGTACTACCAGCATAGGGCCTGGTGTTTGGTCGATTATATATCCTATCCAGTTATTCCCAGCTTCTGTTCCGCCTATCTGCGCTCCTTTCATGAATACCACTTTTTCGGCCGGTGAAGACGAAGATAGTGAATCCATTATTTCCTTAAGGTACGGCGTTCTCTCTGTTCTCCATTTCCCCGGCTCTGATGATGCTATCGTTGAAAGTTGACGATTTCTATCTGCCCACTCTGATACTTTGAGCAGTGGATCTGGCTTTAACCCTGTATAAAAGCTACTGCTATATATCATAATGCCATCTGCTGCAATTTTTATACTTTTACACAGCTAAGAGAAAAAGGTATTTTCCCTCTACAATAAGTATCTGCTGACGCTTTACTTAAAATCATTATTGCAACTAATATGTGAATTAGGCTCACCAAGGCGATAAGACGCTTTTTCAGTAATTTATATGTAGTCATTAAAATACACTTTGTGTCAGCTCTTCTAAAGCTGTTCTGATTTCCTCAGTCAGTGTCTCATGGATCTTCTCTGTGTCATTTATCGATGCTAGTAACGCTGAAACCCTATCTGGAATGTTAAGCAAATTATTACGGACAACTCTTGCAACATTAAATGCTTCAGTCTTTACTTCTTCTACTGAGATAAGTTCACCAATCTCAGCTTTTGCTTTTGCCTCGAGCAGTCTTCCCCGCTCCATCTCATTTTTTATCCGCGTTTTTAGCAACATCATGGAAAGTTTATTATTTCCCACTTCTTCACCTTCTGGATTTTTTCTCCTCAGTGGTTGACTTGGATCTCGTATTGCTGCCACCGCTTCATTTGCTTGTTCTCGGTCAATCAAACCATCCTCCAGCTCAACTATTCCTTTCTTTACTAAGTAACAGACGTATTGCTTTGAAACTCCTAGTTCTCTTGCCCATTCCGTCTGCGTGATTTTTCCTCCTTCCACTTTTTTCTCCCTTCTTTTACCGTTTTTCTTCTTGAATTTGGGCAAAGGTTTTGCCAGTATTGGAAAGTATCGCTTCTCTTCCCGTGTATACTTGCCAACGTTTTATGGTCACATCTACAAACGTAGGATCTAGCTCTATCGTTCTACAGATTCTTCCTGTCCTCTCACATGCAATCAACGTACTCCCAGACCCGCTAAATGGATCAAGAACTATGTCCCCTGGTCTACTGCTGTTTACTATCGCTCTCTCCATTAACTCCACTGGTTTCATCGTTGGGTGCAGTGAGTTGTACGTTGGCTTATCGTAAAACCAGAGATCACTTTGATTACGTCCTCCATGCCACTCACGCTTATTGCCATTTTTCCAACCGTAGAGTATTGTTTCGTATTGTCTTTGATAATCAGATCTTCCTAGCGTAAAATGATTCTTTGCCCAAATTATAAATGTCGACCAACGACCACCTGCTTCTTCAAATACCTTTTGCAGCGTTGCCAGCTCGGATGATGATGCACAGATGTAAATTGCACCTTTGGTGTACGCTAAAACGTGAGAACAAATGTCATACAGAAAAAGTTCGTATTTTTCACCTTGATCATCGTTTAGTATTTTTTTGTCTTCTCTTTCCTGACTGTCACCATATGCTACGTTATACGGAGGGTCACACACGGTAATATCTGCCATTTTATCGTCTAATACCGCTTTAAATGATTCAACCAGACAACTATCACCACAGTAGATTCGATGACCACCTAAAATCCATAGATCCCCTGGTTTTGTTATTTTTACCTTTTTGCTATCACCGGCTAAGTCGGAAAAATCTTCTTTTTCACTGTTTTCTCCATCTAAATCATCAAGAAAACGTTGAACCTTTTCCAGCTCAAATCCAGTCATTTTTAGGTCAAACTGCAAATCTTCTAACTCTTGAATTTCCAACTTCAAAAGATCATCGTCCCACTTTGCCCAGTTAGCTGATTGATTTGCTAGTAACCGAAAAGCTTTGGTTTGGGCTTCACTTAAGTTATCACTGAGGACTACTGGAATACTTTCCATACCCAGTTTTCTTGCTGCTTTGAGGCGTAAATGACCATCAACCACAGTGCCATCGCTTTTTGCAACTATTGGAATACGAAACCCAAATTCCCGAATAGAGGCGCACATTCTGTTTACTACATCGTCATTCTTGCGAGGGTTGCGATCATATTCGACAAGATTTTCAATAGGATAGTAGTGTGTTGCTAAGTTCATATTAGTGTATTAAATTGCTATGTTTAAATTCTTAACAAAAAGTTAATAATTAAAAAACGTCTGACGCTGGAGAAGGTCCGGGGTTTCGCTCCCAAATCAGCCTTGCTGGCGGGAAGGACCCACTTCCTATGTGCTATCTAGCATGTTAAAATCTTTACTAAAATTATTAACATAGAACATCAACGCCAAAGCATCCCCCTCATTGTCATCTTGAGGAATAAACCCTTTTCCCTTCACAGCTTCAATAACTTCACTTTTACTTGCATTACCCTTACCGGTGATAAAGCGTTTTATCGTCTTGACAGGTACACCTTGATAAGGTATATTGTTTTCCTCGCACCAAGCTGTTAAATGAGCTAGAAAGCCTCCGTAGCAATGAGCAGCATCAGTTCCAAGGTGTCTTCTTACTTCTTCAAAATACACTGCTTCAATATCTGAAAATCTTTCCCTCATCTCATTGAGCCACCTACGAAAATTTAAGAAGTGCATTCCACCTGGCTTTGTTGCATCGCTAGCTATGATGGATTAAAGATAAAAAAGATAGGGAATATCAGTAGCTTATTATTCTGGTATTTATAACAAGAACGGTCAGTGAATACCTAAATTTGAGTAAAAGAAATTTCACTACCACTCACTAATCTGGCTAAAATTCAAGAATTTCAATGCTTTAGCTATTTTCAATAGAATTAAATTTATTAATATAAATAACAAATTACTATTCTTAAATTTGATCAGATTGATTGCAAAAAAACAAGATTTTCAATAGGTTGCTTATAATCCTAACTATAGTTAGCCTTTCATAAGTAGCGATGCAACAAAGCCATTCCACCTCCGCTGAAACGATTACCATGAAAACTTTCACTCCCACTTTGAATTACTCCATCTGTAAGAATAGCCCAGCCGGTTTGTTTGCCGAGGTCGAGTGTGAGGATTGACATTTGCTATTATTTAAAACTATAAGTAGCGCTAAATATCGTCTGGTTCCTTCAAAATACGCTATGAATGGGTTTTTGTTGGCCAATGACAAGAATCTTATGCTACCTACCTTAGTTAGGACTTGGTATTATATATATTCACCGATTTTACAAAAACTGTTCACTTTTTTTTAATTTTTCTTTGCAAAGCGTAAAAAACGTGCTAAACTCACCCGTGAGTTTGCTATACAATAATAGAATTGCTAAGAATGCCATTTATTCGAGTTCTAAGGGGTATTATATGCGTTCTTTGGTAATAGTAGTATTTGTACCCTAAAGTTGCATCTAGCCTTAAAACAAAGTTTTTACCTCATCTAAAAAAATACAAATTCTCAATTACGTAACTTACCAAAAGCCTAAATTTCTTTTGCTTCCTTCAATCTTTTCTACTCTGTTTATTTGCCGACTTTTGTGTTTGAAGCACATCTACACTCAATGCCCCTATACTCCGGATTTCTCACCACTTTTTCCGGGATTTTCTGAAAAAAAGTTAAAATAATTTGAATGCAGCTCAGAAATTAAAGAGAGCCTAAACTTTAAGAACCCGCTAAACGGAAGTCCGACCTCCTAGACACCTTACTATTTGAGTTGTTTCCATTTTGGAAATAACTGTTTACTGGAGCTGAGAAGAGGTCACATGAATTTTTGATAAAACAGATATTCCCCTCTATCCAGCTCATTAATAAGTTATAATAGCCCTCTAAAGACGTTTTAAAGAATTTAGTTGCAGTAGAGACAATTAATTGGTTAAATTCCTATTGATGATCAATGGTTTGTTTGTAAGTTATAGGAGATAGATAATGGATGAGAATAAGATTGTATTTTATACTACTCCAGGTGGAAATATAGAAATTGAAGTTTTATGCAGAGATGAAAATCTTTGGCTTACGCAAAAAAGGATGGCTGAATTATTTGATGTACAACTGCCAGCTATTAGTAAGCATATCAAGAACATATTTGAATCTGGTGAATTACAGGAAAAAGAAGTTGTTTCCACTTTTGAGGCAACCGCTGCAGACGGTAAAAATTACCCAACACAACTTTACAATTTAGATACAATTATAGCTGTTGGTTATCGAGTTAATTCTAAAAAAGCAACATTATTCAGAGTATGGGCTACAAAAGTTTTGAAGGATTTTATTATCAAAGGATTTGCTTTAGATAGTGAACGACTAAAAAACGGGAAAAAGTTTGGCAAAGACTACTTCAATGAATTACTTGAAAAAATCAGGGAAATACGAGCATCCGAACGTAGATTTTACCAGAAGATTACCGACATTTATGCCGAATGTTCTGCAGATTACGATCCAAATTCAGAAATAACAAAACAATTTTACGCAAAAGTACAAAACAAATTATATTGGGCAATTTATGGTTTAACTGCAGCAGAGTTGATATGTTCTCGGGTTGATCACAAAAAACCACATATGGGGCTAACTACATGGAAAGATGGTCCAGGTAAAAAAATTCACAAGAGTGATGTAAGTATTGCGAAAAATTACTTAACTGAAGAAGAACTAAGTGAACTAAACCACATTGTTTCGATGTATCTAGATTATGCAGAACTTCAAGCAAAAAAGAATCGGCTGATGAAAATGCAAGACTGGGCTGAAAAATTGGATGCATTTCTATTATTCAATGATTATGAAGTACTTAAAGATGCCGGTAAAGTTAGTGCTGAAGTTGCAAAAGCCCTGGCTGAAGGAGAATACGAAAAGTACAGAGTTATACAGGACAAATTACATGAATCTGATTTTGATGAATTAATTAAAGCAAGTAAAGAAAGTGAGAAAATAACTATCTAACTACAACAAAAACCAGCTTGTAGTTGAGTTATCTGTGTTTGACATCTTGTTTACCACCTTTTGTTTTAATTTTAAGGGGGGTGAAAAATTGTGTGCGCCAAGAAGTGCGTAAGGAACAGTTGGTGAAAATCCAACACGGGTAAAGCTTAGCCGGCAACCTGGAACAAACCATTATGCTGCGTAAGGTAACGAGCGTAGTAAAGCTAATGGAATGGACAACATAGGGTGCAACGAAAGTGAAGGTATTGAGTCCCGTAATTCACGCGTCATGGGGGCTGACACTTTACATTTGGTGGAAGGCAACATGGGTAATAACGCTAAGGCAAGATATTACTCACCTCATCGGGATCGAAGGCCGCGTCATGTGTTGAGATGGACCTTACGTGAACTTGGGAGATCCTTTGTATTCCTGTAAGGGTACTCTGGAACAAGTCAATAAAGGCGAGGACTGGAGGAAGATGCAAAGGAAGTCGGACTAACTGATAGTACTCGGAGTGTGGGAAAGCCACATACAAGGGGAAGCGGTTAGCAATATAGTGACTGGTATAGGGATTGCTATACCAATACAACAGAGATTGGAGGAGTATGCAAGGAAAACTAAACCAGATAGCAGTAAGGGCTAAGCAAGATAAGCGAGTAAAATTTACATCATTAGTTCATTTGATTAATGAAGAGAATCTTGCAGAGTGTTATAAGGAACTAAAACGCAACAAGGCTTGTGGTATAGATCGTGTGACAGTGGAAGCTTATGGAGAAAATCTAGAAGAGAAACTTAAAACACTAGTGGATAGTATGAAGAGAAAACAATATCAACCGCTACCAGTGAAAAGGGTATACATACCCAAAGCCGGGAGCAAAGAGAAGCGCGGTCTCGGAATACCATCAACGGAAGATAAGTTGGTACAGGTAATGCTAAAGAAGATATTAGAAAATATTTATGAAGCAAACTTTATGGACAGCTCGTATGGATTTCGACCAGGAAGAAATTGTCATCAGGCGATAAACGCTCTAGATAAAGCAGTTATGCACAAACCAATTAACTATATTGTAGAAGTGGATATCAAGAAGTTCTTTGATAATGTTCAACATAAATGGCTAATGAATTGTCTAAGGGAACGAATAGCTGACCCAAATTTATTGTGGTTAATAAAACGATTTCTAAAGGCAGGAATAGTCGAAGTTGGATGTTATAAAGCAACCGATCAAGGCACACCACAAGGTGGTATAGTAAGCCCTGTATTAGCTAATATATACTTACACTATGTGCTGGACTTATGGTTTGAAAAGAAATTTAAGCCAAAAGCCAGAGGATATTTACAGCTAATAAGGTTTTGCGACGATTTTGTAGTTGGCTGCGAGAGGGAAGAAGACGCAAAAGAATTTCTAGAATTACTGAAACAAAGACTAAGTAAATTTGGGTTGGAAATAGCTGAAAATAAAACAAAAATAGTAAAGTTTGGTAAGAAAGAATGGTATCAAGCAGAAAGAGAGAAACGTAGGACGGCTAGCTTCAACTTTCTAGGATTTACACATTATTGTGGAAAAAGTCGTAATGGTAAACTTATGATGAAGCAGAAAACTTCAAAAATAAGCCTAGCCAGAAAGATTAAAGAAATCAAAGAATGGTTGAAGATGGTACGAAGTCGTATCTGTCTCAAAGATTGGTGGCAGAAACTTAAAGCCAAACTAACAGGACACTATAGCTACTTCGGAGTTAGCGGAAATTATCGGTGTTTGATTCAATTCTATCGACCGGTAACAAAGTTAGCATTTAAGTGGATAAACCGACGTAGTCAAAAGAAAAGTATGGATTGGGAACAATTTATACACTATTTAAAAGTAAATCCATTACCAAAACCAAAGGTATATGTTTCTTTATACACAGGAGCACTAGTGTGAACGCTGTATTGTGGAGCCGTGTGCGGGAAATCCGCAAGCACGGTTCTTTTGGGGAGACTATGGTTATGAGACCAAATCGCTGGTTTCAAGGTCATGAGTCTCTACCAGACTACTACAATTAGTGCAGAAAACAGAATTTCAGGACTTTACATCAAGCTAATCCATAACTGAGGTATAAAGAACAAGGATATGAGTAAGTTTGTATGGAACTTCTATATTATAATCTATTACACTAATAAAAGGATTTGGATGCTGTTGAAAAAACATTACTCAGTAGTTTCTAGTGGCATTTTCACTATATACACAACATTCGAGCCGCAATTGCTGGGTTTTCATCTATTATAAAGGTTAATCTAGGTAGTGTCGACATTTATTTCAACCAAAGAAAAATGCCAGCAATGTGAACAAAAGACAGAAAAGCTATGGCCAATTTGTCGTAGCGTGTAGCAACTCTGCGGAAGTGCTTGATTTTGTTGAACATCCTTTCGATTAAGTTTCTCTCTTTATACAATTCTTTGTCATATTCTCTTGGTGTTTTTCTATTGGAACGCGGTGGGATTACTGGCTCAGCATTTACAGCTTCTGCAGCCTCAATCATATAATTTGCGTCATACCCTTTATCGGCAATAAGTGCCTCCATGTTCTTGCCTTCTATCAGGTCTAAAGCTTTTACGTAATCCGATCTTTGCCCTGCAGTAACAAAAAATCTCAGTGGGTTGCCCAAAGCATCACAAGCAGCGTGTAATTTGCTTGAAAATCCTCCTTTGCACCGTCCCAGCTCTTGTTCTTGTCTACCAGTTTCCACATTTTTTTCTTGCACCAGCAGCATGTTGATGTGCCCTGATTATTGTTGAGTCTATCATGAGCCACTCTGTGTCTCCATTAACAGCTAATGTGTTGAAAATCATCTGCCAAACACCAGATTTTGCCCACCTTATAAAACGTTTATGTACACTTGACCATTTTCCATACTCAGCAGGCAATGCTCTCCATGTTGCTCCTGTTCTACCTATCCACATTATTGCAGCTACGAATCTCCTGTTATCTTTTGCGCTTCTTCCTCTATCTCCTTCCTTACCTGGCAGACTGTTTTTTATTCTCTCCCATTGCTCATCTTTTAAATCATATAGCATTCTCTTTACCTATTAATAAAGAGTACTCTATATCACTATTTTTTTATGTCGACAAGACCTAGACACCCAAAGAGCTTAAGTCTTTGACTTCGTTAACTGTAAGACCGGTAGTTTCAGTTATGATATCAATAGAAACCCCTGCTTTAAGTAGATTCTTTGCGACTGCTATTTTAGCTTGCTTTTCTCCCTCTTTTCTGCCTTTTTCATGTCCGATTTTGATGCCTTCTTGCCTACCTTTTGCATGACCTAATCTAATACCTTCATCAAATTTTTCAGCAAAAGCCGCAATCTCATCCATTATACGTTTTTTCATTTGTTCATATGCTAGTAACTCTTCTTCTGACCAATTAAACTTATTCATCTCTTCATAAGCTCGTTTTATTATTACGTCACTACCAACTATCTTATCTAGATCCTCTTCCCTTGTTTCTGCTGCATATCGGAAAAAATAACACCATTTTTCTACTATATTTTCTAGTTGGTCTTCTTTTGTCTTTGTAAATTTAGGTAGTTCTATGAATACGAAGTAAAAATCCTTTAAGTCATGTTCAAAGCTATTTTGATCTAAAATGACATGATTAGATTTGTACTCAGTCTTATCTGGAAAAATAATACAATCAGCAACAGCTATGAAGATAATTTCCTTGAGATTATGATAATTATCACCTTGATCAGCTTGACTTGAGTAGGCTTTAGCAGCATAATATTGAGCACGTTTTTCGAAGCCTTTGGTCTTAGTGAACTGGTTAGGTAAGGAAGTAGTATTGCTACTACTCCCTCCCTTAGAAACGCAGCATGCAGGTTTCCCCACACTACGCTTGAGCCCCTTATCTAAGTCCTTCTTTTCTCGAACCGGCTTGTCCTTCATGATTCCTCAGAAAACATCATTCTTAATGGTGACACCAACAGTAGAGAACCTTCTCTTGAGAAAGAGCTTGCTAACATTTTTGTTTGTTTCACTCTTTCATCAAAATACTTTTTCCATTTTAAGTCAAGTGGATTTGCATCCGCCCTGATTTTAACATGTCGTCTGATAGGTATATCAATCAACCTAAGCAGTCTTAAATACCTTATCTCTTTCGGTTTGTTCTTGCATATGGGTGCAGCAAAGACCCATTGGCGTTGTTTCATTACCTTGAAGTAACGATTCTTTATCCAACGTAATCCTTTACGAGGATGTCTTTTCTTTGCCCATTTCCATAGAGCACACATAATTTCATGGTCTATTTTGTTAAAAGCTCTTTTCGCACACACATGGCTGTAGTAATTTCCCCATCCCCTTAATAGGGAATTGAGCAACTTGATTAGTACGGCCTGAGTGTTCGCTATGTTTGCCTTTATCAATGTACGTGCTTTATTAAGAAGTTTCTTAATACTTTCTTTTGAAGGTTTTATAATTAACTTCTTATTATACCTGCGTACATTACAACCAAGAAAGTCAAACCCTGTTGTAATAGATGTAATTTTTGTTTTCTCTTCGGAAAGGATAAGACCTCTCTCCTGAAGAAAGGACGATACTAGAGGTTTTACTTCATTTTCCAGTACTTCACGTGTGATTCCTGAAATGATAAAGTCATCTGCGTACCTGATTACATTTACTCCACTTCTGATTTTGCTTCTTCTTTTACTGCCAAGTTTACCAAATTGACTTTCCAATGATTTTTCAAGTCCATTTAGGGCTAGATTTGCTAGTATTGGAGAGATGATACTACCTTGTGGGGTACCTGCAGTTGTGGAATACAGAGTTTTTGATTCTAGGAAGCCAGCTTTTAACCAGCTATGAAGAATTTTCTTCTCCATAGGAATATGCTTCATGAGCCATTCATGGTTAATGTTATCAAAACACCCTTTAATATCACCTTCGAGTATCCATTGTAGTTGGTTACGGCTTGCCAGTAACAAGTGACAAGCCACAGTAGCGTCTGCGCAGGATCTTTTTGGTCTAAAACCATAAGAGTGACGATCACTGATCGTTTCAGCTATCGGTTCCAAAGCAAACAAGTATAATGCTTGCATGGCTCTATCTTTTATCGTAGGGATTCCAAGAGGTCTTCTTTTGCCATTAGACTTACTGATGTATATCCGTTTTAGCGGAGAAGGTTTGTATCCTCTTTGTTTTAATAGCTTTATTCCTTGAAATTTTGTGTTGCAAGTCGACCATATTTGACGATCTACACCTGCTGTGTTTTTTCCTTGGTTTTCAGTTACTCTCTTAACCGCCAAAGCTTTGCCGCTAAAAGAGCGTGTGAGAAGGTGTTGTAAAGTTTTCACCTTACCCCATCTGCCTTGTTGGACAGCCTTAACAATACGCCTCTGTAGCCTCATAACAACTTTTTGGCATTTCTTCCAGGGTAACTGGTTCCATGCTTCGGAGTTATTGGTAGGTGCACTTACAGTTGTACTTGTAATCATCTGCTTTCCTACCTTAAGTGGTTAACAAAGTTTCTTGTCATGAGGGACCAAATGGAAGTCTGCTCGTTTTCACGCGAATTAATGTTACAAATTCTATCCATTTCGTTACAAAATGGCATTCGCTTTCTCCATTATCCTTTACCTGCACATCCATCAGCATTCCTTGCGGGTTGCCTGCCATATAGGCGAAAATACAGGCTTATCCTGTTCCTTTTGTCATACAATAGTGGGTTAGGTGGCTTCTCTATACCGGTGGAATTATTATTTGCGTACATCCAGAAATGAAAAATGTAACTCATCCACATTACCTTTTGGTCGGAGCTTATCAGCATCTTTAGCTCTTTAATCGTTACGATACTTATGAAGCTTCACTTACGTTCACCATACCACTAAGCCTAGCCCTCCAACCACATGATGCTTGTAGTTTATGCTTTCTCTCACGATTGAGCATCTTCTTTATCAAGAGGAGGTTCATTGTCCGCGTCGCTCGGCACCAACTGGTTACCCAATTCGCACTGATGCGTAGACTCAGATGGCAAAACATCTGGTTCAATAAGCTTTAGAATCCTTTCAGTTTCTTTCTGAATGAATTCCTCTCCTTTTAAACAATATGACCGAAGGCTTTCAGGTCGCACCATTTCTGCTATATATCTATTTCCGTGAGAATCCTTGCAGAGAACATCAACAATACTTTGTTTATCAGAGGCAACTTCGGGATCCATAATAGTGCTAAGAAACTCAACTTCTTGTATTGCATTTATCTCAGTAAACCCTAAAATATCGTTCAAAAAGTGGATCAGGATATTCTTATTTTTTTCCGTTCCAAAGATTTTTTTGAAACACAAATCATTGCGAGGATCGAGAAATTTTGAAAGAGCCATGGCAAAAATGCTTGAAAATATTAATAATTATACACTATTATTAACAATTATTCAACCATATTTTTGAAGATAGCTAGTTTCTGTATTTATTTTAAATTGAAGAAAGCTCAAATGAAAGATCGTGCTTTGCTAAAAATCACAGAATGCAGTCTGGTTACAAATAAACTATTTTGACAGTTAATGGGGTCTAGTTTTGATGTATGGACTATCCAAAGAAAAGGGTGGTATCATAACTTCAAAAACTTTTATGCTTTCTTCATTCAGAAATTCATACTTACCCTGCATTATTCCTGACGGTACATTTAAGTATGTTCCACTTGTGTATTTAAATACCTCTCCAGATTTTATCACAGGCTGTTCTCCGATAACACCAACTCCGGCAATTTCATTTACTTTGCCCTTATAATCTATTATTTGCCAATGACGACTTAACAATTGAATAGTTGATTGGCTTTTGTTTTTTATCTTAACGTTATACATCCATACATAGCAATTTTCATAAGGAATGGATTGCTCTTCAATGTAAATTGGTAAAACTGTAACTTCAACAAAGTTGGTAGTCAATGTGTATTCTAGAATCATTATAGAATATTCATGATAAAAAGATAATATTCTAATTATATGCTTTTTTCATAGATTTTTCAAGTATACTTTAATTAGGAAATATCAATTTATAGTATGAACGAACCAGATGCGCTTAGCAAAAAAGTAATAGGAATAATAGGTGGTGGACAATTAGGTAAAATGACTGCTATCGCTGCAACAAAACTTGGACAAAAAACACATGTTTTTGCCAGTGCTAAAGACGATCCGGCTTGCTCTGTTGCTGATGATTTCACAATAGCAGATTTCTCTGATAAGAAAGCTCTTGAATCTTTTGCACAGAGTGTGGATTTAGTTACTATTGAGTCTGAAAATATTCCATGTAGTGCAATTGATATCGATGTAAATTTTTATCCGGGTAAAAAAGCGTTACACATTTCGCAGAACAGACTGAGAGAAAAGGATTTTATTAAAAACTTGGGTATAAAAACTGCTAACTATAAGAGTATACAAAATTATAATGAGCTACTGAAAAGCAGTAGAGCTTTTGGCTATCCAATAAGGCTGAAAACAACAGAAATGGGTTACGATGGAAAAGGACAATATGTGCTTGAGAATGATTCTGAAGTGAAGCAATTTGCTTCCTTTGATTGGAATACAGAGTACATTCTTGAAGCAAGTGTTGATTTACTGAAAGAGGTTTCAATAGTCGTTGCAAGAGATAAAAACTGTAAAGTAGCTTTTTTTCCTATAGCAGAAAATTACCACGTTGATGGAATACTTGATACTTCAACAGTGCCAGCTAAAATAGATAGCAAATTAACTCAAGAGGTACAACGAGCTGCAAAGAAAATAGCAAATGCGCTTGATGTAATAGGAATTCTGGCTATTGAATTTTTTGTTACTAAAGATAACGAATTGTTAGTTAATGAACTAGCTCCCAGACCTCACAATTCTTGCCACTGGAGCTTGGATGCATGTAACGTTAGTCAATTTGAACAGCTAGTTAGGATAATATGCGGGTTACCTATGCAGGAAGTAGTATTACGCTTTCCTTGTATGACGAAAAATATAATAGGTAATGATATATATGATTCTCATAAGTATTTGAGCAACGAAAAAGCTAGTTTAACCATATATGGGAAAAAAGAGGTTAGGGATAAGCGTAAAATGGGACATGTCAATATAGATTTAAGTTAACAGTTTTTCTACGTCATACCGCCACAACTGTACGAACATTGTGATATGATGAGATGTTACATAGTAAACGGTGTCATTCTAGCACCTCTTTTCCCGTCATCCCGCTGCTTGTTAGCGGGATCTCATTTCACTTTGTGAAGGTGTCATCCGAGTAGCCTGACTACTTGGATCCAGGAATTTTATTAAGTTGGTAAGCATAAAAGTGGCTGATCTTATGTTAAAACACAACGTTCTTGATGAGATTACAGCAAGGCTGGGTTCCAGCGTCAGCTACTTGAATGACAGCAGTCCTACGTCATGCCGCCGCGGTATCTCTAGATCCCGCTAACAAGTAGCGGGATGACGATTGTCGTTTAGCCATAAATATTAAGAAATTTACCAAATAAAAAAAAAGGCAAAAGAAGCCCCGTGGTGGTTGGCTATTTACTATGTACTAAAATATCGGCGTTTTTTTTATTCTAAAACGCTTGATTAAGAGCGATTTAGCTGCTTTTAACTTGCAACTAACCTACACCGCAAGTGTTTAAGAAATTTACTAAGCAGGAAAAAAGGCAAAGAAACCCCGTAGTAGCTAGCATTCAAATTCTCCCTTGTCAATTTGACGTTTTTTGCTGTCTTAAACGCTTTGTAAGCGCGTTTCGGCTTATATAGGTAAAAACCTAAAAATTTTTAAAGACATGCGATGCACGTAGTGCGAAAAATTAAACATGAGACGCCAAATACCCTAAGTTTTTTGTCATTAACCTGCACAGATTGCGAAGATAAATAAATAGCTTCAGTTTCATGATAAGGGGACTGGCGAAGGGTGTCAAGTAAGTTTTTTCGTTTCTATTCCCAATAAAAGTTTGTATGCAATAACACAGAAGCATGCACTGCTATTCCTTCATTTCTTCCAATATAACCTAATTTCTCTGCAGTGGTTGCTTTGATATTTACAAATTCATCATCAATTTCTAATGCTTTTGATATGAATTTCTTCATTTCTACTTTGTAAGGCGATATTTTAGGCTCTTCACAAACTATAGTAATATCTAAATTAGACACGCTGTACCCTTTTTCTTTTGCTTTTTTAGCAGCAAAGTCAAGAAAGTGAGATGAATTGCAATCTTTCCATTCAGAGGAACTAGGAGGAAAGTGCTCTCCTATGTCGCCACATCCCAGTGCTCCGAGTATTGCATCAACGATTGCATGTATTGCAACATCACCATCAGAGTGCGCTTCTATTGCCATGTTGTGTTCAATTTTCACACCGCAAATTTTTATAAAGCTTTCAGCACCATTTTGAACTTTAATGAACTTATGTATATCATAACCGGCTCCGACACGAAATTTTGGCTCTTCAAAAAGAAGCTTTGCCATATTGATATCCTCTTTTGTGGTTAACTTAAAATTGCTTTTCTCACCTTTAATAATCGCAACATGTTTTTTGTGCTCTACCATTAGTGATGAATCGTCAGTAAATTCTTTGACTGATTGATGGCATGATAATAATTCTTTGAAATTAAAAATTTGAGGGGTTTGTATGGCTCTGAGCTTTCCTCTTGAAATCGTAGATTCAATAAAACTATTACTCACCAATGACATAGTGTCTTCAACTTCTATTGCTGGAACTACTCCTGTATATTGATCATTAATCATAGATTCAACCAAGTTATCTATCAGAACATCTGACACAAAAGGCCTACAAGCATCGTGTATAACTACAAAATCTGGGTTAACTTTTTGTAAGCTTTCAAGCCCTAGTTTAACTGAACTTTGCCTGTTTTCTCCTCCGTATACAGGGCTTAGTAATTTAGTGTCTGTAATTAGTGATATAGCTTTCTCATAGAAACTTTCATGGTCTCTATTAATTGCTATTCTTATGTAATCTATATATTGGTTAGCCAGAAATCTTTTAATTGTATGAAATAAAACAGATTTACCTGCCAGTTTTATATATTGCTTAGGAATCGTAGAATTGCATCTACTGCCTACTCCCGCTGCAACTATTAATGCTGCTATTTTGTATTTCTTAGCGCACATATTTCTTTTTGTAGAAGCTTTCCTCTCTATCCAAGATTCTTTCCGAAAAATAAAATTTCTGACATCATATAAAAGTTACTTCCCCTATTAACTAGCATAATTATAATAGCAAAAGAGATATTTAGAGAGCTCAAAATCTATCTTTGCCTGCGGATTAAACAACTAAATTTTAGTAAAAAACGATAGTATTACAAATCGTAAAATACTTTCAACATAGGAAAAATAAATTGCATATTTTTCAGTAAATTAGCTATGCTAAACACATGCAAAAACGTCATATAACTATTTGTTTCATACTGCTTTTTATAATAGGGATGTTATTCCTGATGCGTACTATGATTTTTCCATGTTTAATATCTATTATTATTGCATATTTGTTTAATCCGCTAGTAATTAAGTTTGAAAAGTATAGAATACCACGTTCATGTTCTGTAATTTTTATAATACTTGTTTTATTAATAGCTTTTATACTAGTCATAACATTTGTTTTACCTATTATATATGTTCAAATTACTTCAATATTAAATTTCTTAGTGAGTAAAGTGCCTTCATTAGAGCTTAAAGTAATCCCCTCTGTATTAGAATTTCTTAATATAAAAATCGAGGATAGCTTATTTGATCACTTATCTAAAAATCTAGCAGAAAATTACAGCAACTATGTATCTTATTTCATGAATGCTCTTGATATTGCTAGTAACTTTATAATCCAAGTGTTAAGTTCAAGCTTTAACACGGTATCATTAATGGTGATTACTCCTGTAGTGTTTTTCTATATATTACGTGATTGGCCTTTAATTATAGAAAAAGCTAATAAATTAATCCCTATTCCTTACAGGGGAAAAATTGCAGATTATTTTTTCAAAGTGGATTTCATTATATCTAATTATCTAAAGGGGCAGGTAAATGTATGTATTGTCATGATGATCTTTTACTCTGTAAGCCTGAGCATAATCGGATTGAAACACTCTATTGTTATTGGAATTTTATCAGGAATGTTAACGTTCATACCTTACGTAGGGCCATTATTATATACCATTATTGGGTTTTTGAGCGCTATCACTCAATTTAGTGGATGGTTTGAAAGTGCTGCTGTTTTGCTATTATTTGGTGTTGGGCAATTAATAGATTCAAACATATTAGTTCCTTTATTAATAGGAAAAAAAGTTCATATACATCCAACTGTAATTATTCTGGGAATTACTATATGCGCTTCATATTTTGGATTTATAGGTATATTACTTTTTATTCCAATAATAGCAATGTTCAATGTATCAGTAGAATATGCAATCAATAAATATTTTAAAAGTGAGCTTTATAAAAACGGCTAACAGACCTTTTGCATAATCAATTTATGGTAAGAGGAGAAATGAGCCCAGAATACCTGACACATTTGAGGAGCGTAAGTAAATTTCTGCGCAAAAATTACTACCAGAAAGAGGTTACGTAAGAGGTTCAACGTGCAATTAAATTTATTTAACAACAATCAAGCTGATTATAGTCGGCAGAATTACATCGTCTTAGATGAAAATAAGCACGTGTATAATTCGGTAGTTAATGATTTATCTTGGAAATGTCTGATTCTTTTTGGACCTAAAAACTCCGGTAAAACTCATCTTGCTCATATTTGGCAATCAATAGACGATGCAATTTTTATCAATGTGAATAACTTCGTAAGCGAGATTAGGTATAGCGATGCTTTTATTTTAGAAGACGTACAAAACATTAAAGATGAAGCAATGTTATTACATTGTTACAATTACATGAAAGAAAGTGACAAGAGGCTGCTAATCACTTCTTCAATTTCACCAAAAAAGCTTAACTTCAAATTAAGAGATTTAAGTTCTCGAATATTATCAACTATCAGCGTAAAAATTTTGCCTGCAAGCGAGGAATTATTAAGAATTATGCTAATAAAACGATTTTCAGATAAACAGTTAAAAATTGATTTAAAAGTGATTAATTATATTTTAGCAAGAATAGAACGTTCTTTCTATAGCATTGATAAAATTATAGAGAAGATAGATAATGAATCTATAGGGTCGAATGTGACCGTTCCTTTTATTAGCACTTTATTAAAAAAAGATGCCATTTGATTTCTTCTTTTGTAAAGGTGTATATTAAAAATTTATTAACACCCATAACACTAACGTAATTGAAATCTCTATCTGTCCATGTTAGAATTATAATCAATGTTATGTTATAATAAATATAGATAGATACAGCTAAGAAGTATTCTATATTTATAGTAGAGCTCACTTTATAAGGTGTTTTTTATAGATTTAACGTTATAATTTAACTATGATAAGAGTAAGATTAAATTTAAGAAAAAGGTTAAAGCAAAAGTTTGTGATGTTCACTCTATTGATAAATGCTTTATTTGTCTCATATTTTCTCATAAGAAACACAGGGAACACTTCTAATCAAATTATAGCCAAAGAAATAAATATAGGAGCTGATAATGAAAAATAAACAGTCGCAAAATAAAAAAGAAAATCTTTACATAACATATTACATAGATGCTTTAGCTTCAGAGAGGTCCGCTACACAAAATACTCTGGAAAGTTATCGTTCGGATTTACACCAGTTTGAAGAATTTTTATTGGAAAGCGGCACTACCTTGGTTGGTGTAAACAAAACCAATATTAAAGATTATGTGAAATCTTTATGTACACAAAAAAAATATAAAAGTAGCTCTATATCAAGAAAAATATCCGCTATGAAAAATTTCTATAAGTGTCTATTTAATGACGGAATAATAGATTTTAATCCAGCGCCGGCTAATGATGCTGAATTAAAGAATCCAAAAGTTTCTCGTCCTTTGCCTAAGTATTTAAGTGTCGAAGAAATATTTTTGCTAATGGACGCAGTGAGAAAATCAGCAAGCGAATCGAATAAAGAGATAAGCAGTAAAAGGCTATGTGCGATTTTAGATATCCTTTACTCTTCTGGAATGCGTGTTTCTGAACTAATTAGTATGAAATTATGTGAAGTGTCGCATTTAATAAACAGTAATAACAAAGAATGCTATATAATAATAAAAGGAAAAAGTGGTAGAGAGAGGCAAATTCTTTTTAATGAACAAGCATTGCAGAGCCTTAGAAATTATTTATCAGTTCGTGACAATCTGCTCTCTAACAGAAAGGAGTCTGATTGGCTATTCCCAGGTGGTAAACCTAATAAACCAATTACAAGGCAGAGGGTCGGTCAATTAATGAAGGAGTTAGCAAGAAAATGCAATATTGATGAAAATAAGATCTTTCCACACGTGATTAGGCATTCTTTTGCTACCCATCTACTGGATAGCGGAGCAAATATTGTGTTGATACAGAAAGTTCTTGGCCATACTAACCTTTCTACAACACAAATATATACTCATATTGCTAACGAAAAGTTAAAGGACAAATTAGCTGATTCGCATCCTATTACTCAGATGATCAATAATTAAATTTATTGTTTTTAATTTGTAATAAAGTTAAATTTAAATAAATTTATGTGAGTTTGTGATTTCAAGTTTATTGTTTAATTTCTTTCTTATATTATGGGAGGTATTCTATACTTTCATTACTCTCCCTGTAATTTTCTTTTCTGAGTGTGTAATAACCATTTTCCTCGTCTGTTCGGTGAGAGTTGTATTATTCATGCTGCGTTTATTATGTGGCATTAAATATGAAGTGAGGGGAATGGAAAACATCCCTAAGCAACCTTTTATCATTGCATCTAAACACCAATCTCCATTTGAAACATTTATTTTTATACTACTATTTAGAAAAGCGGTTTTTATTTTAAAACGTGAATTGAAATGGATTCCATTCATTGGTTTGCATCTTATAGCGCTGAAAATGATTTTTATTAACCGTTCAGATGGTATCAGTTCTATACGCCATATAATCAAACTAGCAAAAATGCGTATAAAAGAAAATAGAAGCATAATAATATTTCCTGAAGGTACAAGAACAACTATAAACCAAAATATAAAATATCAACCAGGTATTGCTGCTTTATATAGCGTATTATCTGTTCCTGTGTTACCGGTTGCTTTAAACACTGGTTTGTTTTGGCCAAAAAGCATACTTTCTCTGAGAAAAAATCCCGGAAAGGCAGTAATAGAAATATTGCCCCCAATATATTCTGGGTTAAACAAAAATGAATTCTTGCAAAGTTTAGAAAAAATTATTGAAGAGAGAAGCAGTAGATTAACCATAGAAAAAACTGATATTGCAAATTAACAAAAAAACTTTATAATTAAAAGGAAAGTACAGTATTTTAGGTATTAATATATGGCAAATCATAAGAGTGCTAAAAAAATGATAAAGGTAATAGCAAAACGCACTTTAATAAATAAGATGCGGAAAAGTAAAACTCGCACCGCTATTAGAAAATTGGTTGATATAATCAAGTCTGGCGACAAAGAAAATGTTGTTCTGGCATTTCGGAATGCTGAATCTAATTTACACAAGTGTGTGAATAAAGGTGTTATTCATAGGAATACTGCTGCGCGTAAAATAAGTCGCTTAAATGCAAAAGTAAAAGCATTGATGACCGCTTAATACGGTTAATGTAAAGTTAACTGTATTAATATATACTCCTCAGTTTGTATATTCTGTATAAAATTTAAGTAGCTTAAGTGATGGATAAAAAAGTGCTATTAGAACTAAGTAATGGATTAAAAATCGAGCTACCTGTATTAAGCGGAACAACAGGTCCTGATGTGTTAAATATCAAGGATTTATATAAGATGACAGGATTATTCACTTACGATCCAGGGTTTGTTTCTACAGCTTCATGCTCTTCTACAATTACATTCATTGATGGAGATGAAGGAGTTCTTAAATATAGGGGACATAATATAGCTGATTTGGCAGAGAATAATAATTTTACTGCTGTGATTTATTTATTGCTCTATGGTGAATTACCCAGTTCAGAGCAACACAAAAAATTTCTTCTCAAAATACAAGAATCATCCAAAGTATCAGAGCAAGTTACAAATGTAATTAAAGCATTTCCAAAAACTGCTCACCCTATGTCAATCTTAGTTGCATGTTTTGCAAGTTTGTCAGCATCTTACCATGAAAAGCATGGCAACAATATCAATGGTGAAGATCTAGATTTTGGAATTTCTGCAATAGCGCAAGTTTCCACAATTATTGCAATGATTTATAGGCATATCAACAATCAGGAATTCATAAATGCTAACAATGAATTAAGTTACAGTGAAAATTTCTTAAAGATGATATTTGGCGATGCTGTTGATAATGATAAAAGCACCCTTTTTGCAAAAGCTCTGGATAAAATATTTACTCTCCATGCTGATCATGAACAGAATGCTTCTACGGCGGCTGTCAGATTGGTGGGATCGGCTGGTTCTAATCTGTTTGCAAGCCTCTCTGCAGGAGTTGCTACACTTTGGGGACCAGCACATGGTGGAGCTAATGAGGCAGTTATAAATATGCTAAAAGAGGTAGAGCAAAGTGGAGATATAGATAAATTCATCGAAAAAGCTAAAGATGATAAAGATCCATTTAAATTGATGGGATTTGGACATCGTGTTTATAAAAATTATGATCCGCGCGCGCGTATATTGAAAGGCGCTTGCCATGAGGTTCTAAGTAAACTAGAACAAAATAATGAACTGCTTAAAATTGCAAAAAAACTTGAAGAAATAGCTTTAAAGGATGAATATTTTATTGTGCGTAAGTTATATCCAAATGTTGATTTTTACTCAGGTATAATAATGAATGCTATCGATATTCCCTCAAATATGTTCACGCCTATTTTTGCACTTGCAAGAACCACTGGTTGGGTTACTCAGTGGTATGAAATGATAAATGATAAAGAAACTAAGATCTGTAGACCAAGGCAACTCTATTTTGGTAAATAAATTTATTTTCACTTCATTAGACTTCTTGCATAACCCAAACTAAGTAGAAAAAAGGTGTCATCCGAGTAGCTGACACTGGTTCCTTTACGACGGAAGTGTCCAGAGGTGTCATTCCAGTCTGGAATCCAAAAAAAAGGATGGTGTCATTCCGTATCCGTTCAGCCAATGGCGTCAACTTAAGAACTTTCATTAGCAAACTCTCCTAAAGACATGATGGCGTTTAGGCTTATCTACTTTATTGCGGCTGTCCCGGTCGGATTTTAACTTTAGCGCGTATACTTAAAAAGGGCTTGAAAGTTTTTTGGTGCAATAAGTACCTGATAGAGTTTCTGTCTCATTACACTAAATAAAACTGAAAAATTTAAACGATACTCAGAGGTTGTCCGGAAACTAGTAAATTCAAGCATATTCCCTCTTTAACATAACCCTACTCATAGCTAGGTATATGAAATTCTCAGTGGATGTTGTGAGTAAATCATACTCCTTCGATAGCCTTCTATTCCTATTAACCCAAGCAAAAGTCCTTTCTACAACCCATCTTCTTGGCTGTACTTTAAACCCTTGTTCTCTTGTTGGTAGTAGCTCAGGTGGCGTATCTTTGTGCACCCAAAATCTACATGGAGGCCTTGTAACAATTTCAATATCTATGTCATATTCTTCCTTTATGTGATTCTTTAAATTTCTTCCTTGGTATCCCATGTCAGCCCACATTTTTTTAACTTTAGTATATTTTGTTCTCATATTGTTTAATGCTATTTTAATACCATCTCTATCATTTTCGTTAGCAGCGCCTACGTAACAACCTAGTATAAAACCCTGAGTGTCTGTAATTATATGCCTTTTTCTACCCTTTACTTTTTTACTTCCATCATAGCCTTTGATCCCCCCTTTTCTGTAGTCTTTACAGATTGACTATCTACTATACAGGCACTCGGCTGCTCATTCCTTCCTATTTTTCTTCTACTATATTTTGTAATTTCATAATTCATTTTCTCAAAAATTCCCTGCTTCTTCCATTGCCTGAACTGCTCATACACAGTCTTCCATAGCGGAAAATCATTTGGTAAATACCGCCATTGACACCCTGTACGCAATACATAGAAAATTGCTTCTAATATTTCTCTTTTGCTATACTTTGGCGGCCTTCCTCCTTTCTTGTATGATACTCTGAAGTGTTTTTCTATTCTTGCCCATTCCCTTTCGCTTAGATCTGTTGGATACTTTTTTCTCATCTTTACCCCGTACTAAAATTTCAGATATTATAGCCTTTTACTTGTTTCCGGACAACCTCTGATACCAATTCCCATTACAGGGCAAACAGATGGACAATGATGGAAGAAAAGCCATACTGAAGTAAGTAAAATAGCGAGGTTTAAATGGCATTAAGATCAAAATTATTGGATGAAAAAGTAGTAGAATCAGCAAAAGAAATGCTGAAGAAAGTAAGGAATAATGCATATGTTTCAAAAAAACTAAATGCTGTAATTGCAGCAAAAAAGTACAGTATAACGGCTGTAGCAAAAATATATTGCATTTCAAGAAGCGCACTAACTTCGTGGGTAAAACTCTTGAAAATTGGCAGAGAAGAAAAACTGTTTGCTCCTTCACAACGTCGTAGAAAAACTAAATTAAATCAGGCTCAACTACAGCAAATTGAAGAGTGGATAGAAGAAAATCCTAATATCACCATTAAAGAAATGAGAATAAGAATCCAGGAAAAGTTCGGATTAAATATCAGCAAATCTACAGTACACCGCCATATGCAAAAGATGAAATTCTCATATATTACACCAAGACCAGTTCATAATGGACAAGATAAAAGCAAACAAGAGGAATTCAAAAAAAAATCTCAATGGAGCTATTAGCAAGTATCCAGAAAAAGAGCTATTTTTCTTTGATGAATCATGGTTTGGCACACATTCAAAAGTTGGACATGGGTGGTTTAAAAAGGGGATTAGAACACAGGTTAAAACAAAATTAGGTAGGCAAAATTTCTATCTCTATAGTGCAGTTAATCCTAGAAATCGAGAGAGTTCTAGCTTATTTGCACCAAATGTCAACACTGATTGCATGAACATATTTCTTGAGCAAATTTCGCAATATCTAGAAACACGAGAGGCTTTTCTCGTTATGGACTGTGCTAGTTGGCATAGGTCAAAAAATTTAAAGGTACCTAAAAATATCGACATTATATACCTACCTCCATACTCACCTGAGCTAAATCCTGTTGAGAGGCTTTGGTTATATATAAAACAGAACATTTTGCGCAATAAAATATACGATACAATTGCTCTACTTGAGGGTGCTTTGTGCAAATTTATTACTTCTCTTGCCAGCTCCACAATTAAACAACTCTGCAATGTTTCCTATTTGACTGGACAACAATGAGAATTGGTATCAGTAATTTGATCTGGGTTCCAAGGCCCTTGTGCATCACACATATGAAGCGATAATATATTGCACATGACCAAGTTTGCCCAAAATTCTTGTAATACAGCCTCTCCAGAAAAATTCTCTAACTCTGCTCCTACTTTGAGTCGTTTCCTCTATGTGCCACCTTAACACATAAGCTTTGCTCCAAAGTCTCGGTCAAAAACTCTGTTTCTCAGTTGGCTAATGTCAGCACTATAACTCTTACTTTCTGTCCTTTCATTTTATTTTTTAGCTTTTCATTTTCTAATATAAAATCAAAATCTAATTCGCCAGCGTTCCCATAGCTTAGAGGTTGTCCACAAACCAGTAAATCAAGCATATTCCCTACTTAACATAACTTTACTCATAGCCAGATATATGAAACTTTCAGTAGATGTTGTAAGTAAATCGTACTCCTTCGATAGCCTTCTATTCCTATTAACCCAAGCAAAAGTCCTCTCTACCACCCACCTTCTCGGCTGTACTGAAAATCCAGGATCCCGTTGTGGCAATAGTTCTAGTGGTGTATCTTTATGCACCCAAAACCTACATGGAGGCCTTTTGACAATTTCAATATCTATCCCATATTCTCTCTTTACGTAATCCTTTAAATCTTTTCCTTGGTATCCCATATCAGCCCACATTTTCTTAATATTGCTGTATTTTTCCTTCATATTGTCCAATGCCATCTTCACCCCATCTCTGTCATTTTCGCTTGCAGCTCCTACATAGCAACCAAGCACAAATCCTTGAGTATCTGTGATTATATGTCTTTTTCTCCCCTTTACCTTTTTCGCACCATCATAACCTTTGCCCCCCTTTTTCCGTGGTTTTTACCGATTGACTGTCCACTATGCATGCGCTCGGCTTCCCATTTTTGACCTACTATATTTAGTGATATCATAGTTCATTTTCTCAAAAATTCCCTGCTTTTTCCATCTTCTAAACTGCTCATACACAGTCTTCCATAGCGGAAAATCATTTGGTAAATACCGCCATTGACATCCTGTGCGCAGTATATAAAGAATTGCATTTACTATCTCACACTTACTGTATTTTGGTGGCCTTCCTCCTTTCTTGTATGATACTCTGAAGTGTTTTTCTATTCTTGCCCATTCCCTTTCGCTTAGATCTGTTGGATATTTTTTCCTCATCTCTTACCTCAATATTCTTTCTTTATATACTACGTATTCCTTGGTTTGTGGACAACCTCTTAGAGGTTGTCCGGAAACAAGTAAAAGGCTATAATATCTGAAATTTTAGTACGGGGTAAAGATGAGAAAAAAGTATCCAACAGATCTAAGCGAAAGGGAATGGGCAAGAATAGAAAAACACTTCAGAGTATCATACAAGAAAGGAGGAAGGCCGCCAAAGTATAGCAAAAGAGAAATATTAGAAGCAATTTTCTATGTATTGCGTACAGGGTGTCAATGGCGGTATTTACCAAATGATTTTCCGCTATGGAAGACTGTGTATGAGCAGTTCAGGCAATGGAAGAAGCAGGGAATTTTTGAGAAAATGAATTATGAAATTACAAAATATAGTAGAAGAAAAATAGGAAGGAATGAGCAGCCGAGTGCCTGTATAGTAGATAGTCAATCTGTAAAGACTACAGAAAAGGGGGGATCAAAGGCTATGATGGAAGTAAAAAAGTAAAGGGTAGAAAAAGGCATATAATTACAGACACTCAGGGTTTTATACTAGGTTGTTACGTAGGCGCTGCTAACGAAAATGATAGAGATGGTATTAAAATAGCATTAAACAATATGAGAACAAAATATACTAAAGTTAAAAAAATGTGGGCTGACATGGGATACCAAGGAAGAAATTTAAAGAATCACATAAAGGAAGAATATGACATAGATATTGAAATTGTTACAAGGCCTCCATGTAGATTTTGGGTGCACAAAGATACGCCACCTGAGCTACTACCAACAAGAGAACAAGGGTTTAAAGTACAGCCAAGAAGATGGGTTGTAGAAAGGACTTTTGCTTGGGTTAATAGGAATAGAAGGCTATCGAAGGAGTATGATTTACTCACAACATCCACTGAGAATTTCATATACCTAGCTATGAGTAGGGTTATGTTAAAGAGGGAATATGCTTGAATTTACTAGTTTCCGGACAACCTCTAAGCAACTTATTGAAAATCTTGTTTTTTTTGCAATCAATCTGATCAAATTTAAGAATAGTAATTTGTTATTTATATTAATAAATTTAATTCTATTGAAAATAGCTAAAGCATTGAAATTCTTGAATTTTAGCCGGATTAGTGAGTGGTAGTGAAATTTCTTTTACTCAAATTTAGGTATTCACTGACCGTTCTTGTTATAAATACCAGAATAATAAGCTACTGATATTCTCCACCTTTTTTATCTTTAATCCATCATAGCTAGCGATGCAACAAAGCCCACTGGGATGGCTTTGTTGCATCGCTCTTCGGATAGTAGGTAACGTACAATAAATTCATGAAGCTATCTCAAACTTAGCCATGCCTATTTCAGTAAATTTGTTAAGCAAATAACACTTGAGTAGCAGTTCCTTCTCACGATTAATTTCAGATTTGCTCCTAAAACTAAACCCAAATATTCGCTTCAACCTTGAGAAAAATCCTTCAATATACGATCTTTTTCCGTAATTTACTTCTTCTTTCCATCTTTTTATACCATTCTCACCATGTAATTTCATTAACTGAATAGCGGCATTTCTATCAAGCATATAATCCAATTTTGGATGCTCTGCTGCGTTGTTTTTCGGAGGAATTTTCGTTTTTATACCATATTGATTACACAGCTTATAGAGCTTTTCTCTGTCATATGCCCTATCTGCATATAGTACTTTTATGACATACTGAAAATCGACTTCTTTTAGCAAATCACAAGCTCCATAGTGATCAGACCGTTACTGTATTTTACAGCTATGGCTTTTTTGCTGTTTGTATTCAACATTACATGCAATTTTCTTGTCTGTTCATAGCTGCGATACTTTCTATCTTCGCTATTTTCTTTGCTATGACCAGGAGTGTTGTTGTATATACTAATTCCTGTACTGTCTATAGCAATTTCGATATCTTCCATATTATTTTTATCAATTCTGCAATCATTGATCTTAATATTGAGTTTCTTAAACCTTCTTGATGATTGTGAATAGCTGATAACTTGCAAATTTTTCCCAATTTGCTCAAGGTATCCTGCTATAAACCCAACTGTTTGCCTCAGGCCTATTCTAAATAAACAAGTTATTATGTGCACCAAAATTACAACTTTATCGCTATAAATATTGTTGCCACCTGGTATTTTTGGACCATTCTCGTACCACTTTTCTATGGCTTCGTTGATATAATGAAAAATATTTCCTCTTTTTTCTAGAAATTTGTTATATTCGCTATGGTTACTGACCCTCATTTTTTGTGGCATATTTTTTCTTTCAAGGTTAAATGGCTATTTTATAATGAATTTTGTCAGTAGCCACCAGATTTTTCAGTTGCTATGCAACAAAGCCATCCCAGTGTCAAGCACTGGGATGACAAGAGGGGAGCTACTTGAATGACAAGAAAATGGTACTGGCATAATAAGAAAGAAACACTGAGATGGTGAAAGAAAGAATATACGCGAGCAGCACCCATAGGGTAGCGCGTGACGCTGGAATCCAGTTTTTTCCTATTACCACAAACCGTAGCTTCATTAGTTAGAATAGCATAACTAGCGAGTACGAAACGGAGAAGTTTTAATTTGAACTACAGTTTCAGTGCTATTTAACATATATGCCTTCATACGCAAAAATGCCAGTATATGATATTATGCCAATCAATATATAATTGAATTATGGTAGAAAAGCTCTCTAATATTAAAGGCTCAAATACTCCTTTGCTTGGTCAGTTAAAACGCGTCCTCTTGGTGTGCGCTTTACAAAACTAATTTTGATTAAATAAGGTTCTACTGTTTCTTCAATATTGCCAACATCCTCAGATAGTGCAATAGATATAGTGTCAATTCCAACAGGTCCTGAGGTGTTGAATAAAAATCTTAGATAATTCATATCAAGTTTATTGAGTCCCATTTTATCTACACCCAATTTTAGTAATACAGAATCAGCGACTTCATAAGTGATTTTTTTATCATCTTTCACTTCAACAAAATCCCTTATTCTTCTGAGTAACCTCAAAGCAATTCTTGGAGTGCCGCGCGCACGGCAGGCAATTTCCCGTGCTGCATCCTCTTCAATTTCAGCAGAAAGAACTCTTGCGCCTCTTTTTATAATATTAACCAGCTCCTCAAAGGAATAAAACTCAAGATGCAAAGGAATGCCAAAACGATCTCTGAGTGGCGCAGAAAGTAATCCAAGCCGTGTTGTTGCTCCAATTAGCGTAAATGGTGGTAGATCTATCCTTAAAGTGCGAGTAGATGGGCCTTCACCTACTAATATGTCCAGGCAGAAATCTTCCATAGCAGTATATAAAACTTCTTCAATGCTGCGATTTAATCTATGGATTTCGTCGATAAATAGGACATCTTTTGCATTTAAAGTGGTAAGCACTGCGGCCAAGTCTCCAGCTTTACTAAGTAAAGGACCAGAAGTTGCGCGAAAGCTAACTCTTAATTCTTTAGAAACAATTTGTGCTAAAGTTGTTTTGCCAAGCCCTGGAGGACCGTACAATAAGACGTGATCTAAAGCTTCAGTTCTCGTCTGTGCAGCGTTTATAAACACTTTTAAATTTTGTATTAAGTCTTTTTGTCCGACAAAATCATCAAGTTGTTCAGGTCTGATGTTGATATTGCGCGCATCTTCAGTATATTCTTTACCGCACGATATTGATTTCATAATGTTGAGAGCTCCTTAAGCGCCATGCGAATAATATCCTTAGTGTCCAGATTTGGCCTGTATTTTTTTATCGTATCATAAGCTTTCATTTTTTCATACCCAAGATTGATCAATGCTGAAAGGGCATCTTCATTGATTGGATGAAAATTATTGTTATTTATTTCTAGTTTACTCACTTTGCCACTCAATTCAGTGATGATTCGATTTATGAGTTTCAGGCCAAGTCCACTCATCTTGAGTGTTACTTTATCCTCATTCATAATTGCCAAAAATAGCTGTTCTGGAGTTAATTTGCCCAAAATTGACATTGCAGTTTTATAGCTAACGCCGCTTACTTTGACAAGCAACCTCAAGCACTGCTGTTCTTCTTCGCTTATAAAACCATATAGCTGAGCGACATTTTCTCTGTTATTTGCATAGGTTTCGATAAGTAATTTAACTCTACTTCCGATGGAACATGCATTTAAAGTTTTGGCAGAAAGGTGCACTATATAGCCAACATCATTCACGTTCAGGATTATGTGATCACTGCGCACTTCATCAACTATTCCGCTTAGATTTCCTATCATTTTTAGCACTGTATAGGGTTCAGTTTAAATACTCCTGGATCTTAGGTCAAGCAAACGAACATTATAACAGGGAAACGTGGCTAAAAAACCACTTGACAAACTCCGCCAGCCCCCTTATCATAAACACTGAAGCTATTTATTTATCTTCTCTGTACAGATTAAATGACAAAAAAACTCACGTATCTGGCGTATCATGTTTAATTTTTTGCACTATGTGCACCTTATGTCTTATAAAATTTCTACCTACATAAGCTGAAACGCGCTTATAAAGCGTTTAAAACATAAAAAAACGCCAACTTAAAAAATGGATAGTGAATAACTAGCTACCCTAGGGTTTCTTTTGCCTTTTTTTCTGTTTAGTAAATTTCTTAACGTTTATAATTTAGATTAGTTGCGGTTTAAAAGTAGCTGAATCGCGGTTATTAAGTGTTTAGAATAAAAAAACGCCATACTTGAAAGTATAATGTAAGTAATTAGCCAATCATGGGGCTTTTTTTGCCTTTTTTTTCGTTTGGTAAATTTCTTAATGTTTATAGCTAAACGACAACCGTCATCCCGCTGCTTGTTAGCGGGATCTATGCTAAGAGATACCGCGGATGAATCGCGCGGTATGACGGTTCGTGGTGGCATCTCGTCATCCCGCTACGTGTTAGCGGCTAATACCAATTCCCATTACAGGGCAAACAGATGGACAATGATGGAAGAAAAGCCATACTGAAGTAAGTAAAATAGCGAGGTTTAAATGGCATTAAGATCAAAATTATTGGATGAAAAAGTAGTAGAATCAGCAAAAGAAATGCTGAAGAAAGTAAGGAATAATGCATATGTTTCAAAAAAACTAAATGCTGTAATTGCAGCAAAAAAGTACAGTATAACGGCTGTAGCAAAAATATATTGCATTTCAAGAAGCGCACTAACTTCGTGGGTAAAACTCTTGAAAATTGGCAGAGAAGAAAAACTGTTTGCTCCTTCACAACGTCGTAGAAAAACTAAATTAAATCAGGCTCAACTACAGCAAATTGAAGAGTGGATAGAAGAAAATCCTAATATCACCATTAAAGAAATGAGAATAAGAATCCAGGAAAAGTTCGGATTAAATATCAGCAAATCTACAGTACACCGCCATATGCAAAAGATGAAATTCTCATATATTACACCAAGACCAGTTCATAATGGACAAGATAAAAGCAAACAAGAGGAATTCAAAAAAAAATCTCAATGGAGCTATTAGCAAGTATCCAGAAAAAGAGCTATTTTTCTTTGATGAATCATGGTTTGGCACACATTCAAAAGTTGGACATGGGTGGTTTAAAAAGGGGATTAGAACACAGGTTAAAACAAAATTAGGTAGGCAAAATTTCTATCTCTATAGTGCAGTTAATCCTAGAAATCGAGAGAGTTCTAGCTTATTTGCACCAAATGTCAACACTGATTGCATGAACATATTTCTTGAGCAAATTTCGCAATATCTAGAAACACGAGAGGCTTTTCTCGTTATGGACTGTGCTAGTTGGCATAGGTCAAAAAATTTAAAGGTACCTAAAAATATCGACATTATATACCTACCTCCATACTCACCTGAGCTAAATCCTGTTGAGAGGCTTTGGTTATATATAAAACAGAACATTTTGCGCAATAAAATATACGATACAATTGCTCTACTTGAGGGTGCTTTGTGCAAATTTATTACTTCTCTTGCCAGCTCCACAATTAAACAACTCTGCAATGTTTCCTATTTGACTGGACAACAATGAGAATTGGTATTATAATCCTAATTATAGTTAGCCTTTCATAAGTAGCGATGCAACAAAGCCCACTGGGATCCAGAAATTCTTAAACTGAATTCTATATAGAACCTCAGAACAAAAATAAAAAATGGGTAGCACAATACTGCCAAGAAATTTCTACGAACGCCCAACTTTGGTTGTAGCCGGGGAGTTACTAGGAAAGATGCTGAAATTTTCTAACTTTAGTGGAATAATAACCGAAGTTGAAGCCTATATAGGAATGAATGACCCAGCTTGTCATGCGGCAAGAGGCTATACTAATCGAACCTCAGTAATGTTTGGTGTGCCGGGGTTTTCGTACGTATATTTTATATATGGAATGTACTACTGTTTAAACATTGTAACAGAAGCAGAAGGGTTCCCAGCAGCAGTGTTAATACGGGGATTAAAGCTTATTGAACCACTTGAAGCAAATTTAGGTGGACCAGGAATATTGTGCAAAAGATTAAATATTACAAAAGAACATAACAAACAGGACCTTACTATAAGCCACGAATTTTGTGTTTATGAATCCCACCTCAAACCAGGTTATATTTGCACTCCGAGAATCGGAATTAGTAAAGGCCAAGAGAAATTTTGGCGGTTTAAGATTTTCTAAACTTAAGACCTTGCGTAGACTATTTGCCAATCGGATAATCACCAGTGAAACAAGCATCACAATATTGTGGTGTAGCATTGTTACGCACCTCTCCTTTAACAGCCTGATATAGTCCATCAATACTCAAGAAGGCTAGGCTATCTACTCCTATAATTTCCTTAATTTCCTCTACAGATTTATTTGCAGCAATTAAATCTTTGCACTCTGGCGTATCTATTCCATAAAAACAAGAATGCTTAATTGGTGGGCTTGAAATTTTGAGGTGAATCTCTTTTACTCCTGCATCCTTTAGCATAACTATTATATTTGTTAACGTACTACCACGCACTATACTATCATCTATTAAAATTATGTTTTTACCTTTCAAAGTGTGCTTATTAGCATTGAATTTTAATTTTATTCTAACTTTACGTACTTCAGCGGTTGGTTGTATAAAAGTTCTTCCTATGTAATGATTACGAATTATTCCCAGTTCCATAGGTAACCCTGAATGCTTTGCATATCCAATAGCTGCAGGTATTCCAGAATCAGGTATTGGTACAATCATATCCACATTGTTTTTTGGTGGACTTTCCTTCGCAAGTATTCTTCCTATTTCTTTTCTTGTATCGTATATAGACCTATTCTCCATTATGCTGTCTGGTCTCGAAAAGTAAACGTATTCAAAAATACAAAAACTTGATTTTTGCTGTGGGAAAGGAAACATTGAGGCTAGCTTACTATCCAAACTGATGGTAACTAATTCGCCTGGTTCTATTTCTCTAACAAACTCTGCATTTACTATATCAAGAGCACAAGTTTCAGATGCAAGAACGTAAGAACCGTTTAACTTTCCTAAAACAAGAGGCCTGATTCCAGATGGATCACGTACTCCAATAACTACTTCTTGATTGATTGCCACAAAAGAATAAGCACCTTGTATTTGCTTTAATGCATATATAAAACTCTCTAAGAAGCTATCTTTTTCACCGCTTGCTGTCAGATGTACTACTACTTCTGTGTCAATATCTGACTGAAAAACACACTCTTGTTTAATTAATTGTTCGCGTATCGGAGAAATATTAATTAAATTACCATTATGTGCTATGGCAAAATCCCCAAATTTGCCACTTTTGCCAAACATGGGCTGCACTCCAAATTTACTACCACTTGTTGAGTATCGAACATGACCTATTGCACAATCTCCAGGTAAGGATTTCTTTATTTCATCTATATCATCAAATACGCTGCTCACTTGACCTTGAAAGTGATAAGAGTGCAGCTTATCGTTGTTACTGGTTGCTACGCCAAAAGACTCTTGACCTCTATGCTGCAAAGCGTGGAGAGCAAGTATAGAGTTAAAAGCAGCACTTTGGTTGCAACTTATACCAAATACCCCACACTCCTCACGCATTTCATCTAGCATAAAAACTATTAAGTAAAATTTAATTTTACTTTAGCATAGGTAAAATACAAGCATTTTGTTGTTCATCTGCTTTTATTGCCAGCAATAATCCTATGCATATTAAGCTTGCGGCAGTTGTACTTCCTCCATAGGACAGAAATGGCAATGGGTCGCCTATCACAGGTAAGAGGCCCATTGTCATTCCGATGTTTATAAAGAAATGAGCACTAAAAAAGGAGAAAATGCCGATAGATACCGACTTAGAAAAATAATTTTTCGACCTATAAGCGATAGAGAAAATTATTCCAAGTAATGAGGTATAAAGCAAAATTAAAGCCATGCTACCTAAAAAGCCCCACTCCTCACTCAGCACTGCAAAAGCAAAATCCGTACGTTTCTCCGGCAAAAATCCAAGTTGAGTTTGACTTCCGTTAACAAAGCCCTTACCAAGTAAACCTCCTGAACCAATAGCTATCTGAGATTGCTGCGCATTATAACCTATTCCAAGTGGATCCACTGATGAATCCAAAAATGACAATATCCTTTGCTTGTGATAAGGACGTAAAAAAGGCCAAATAGCTGGTACTGCAAAAATGCCAAGCGTTCCACATATTATCGAATGAGATCTTTTTATTATTGCTGTGAATATAATTGACATCCCTATAAATAACATTATCATAGCTGTGCCTAAATTAGGTTGCTTTAACACCAAGAACACGGGTAAGAAAATAATTATAAGTGCCTTAAGCAATCTTTTAAATTCCATCATTTTATATACACTCTGCTTATCAAAATAGCGAGCAAGCGCAAGTATTAAGCCTACTTTTGCAAATTCTGATGGTTGCAAACTAATTGATCCAATTCTTATCCACCTTGTTGCACCCATTATGTGTGAGCCAAAAAAATTTACTGCTAATAGTGAAATCGCTGCTGCTATATAAAAAAAGTAGGCGTACTTCAAATAAAAATCTAGCTCTATGAATGACATAGCTATAGCGAGTAGGAAAAAGAAGGAAAATATGACCAGTTGGTGAATCGCAAATGGCACCCACTTTCCTCCAGCAGAAGAGTATTGAACAACAATGCCAACGCAAAACAGCGCTATCACGTTAATGACTAATAACCAATGAATCTTCTTCAGCCTACCCACAATAAAGACCTTATAACCTTAAAGTATAGTAAAATATGAAACAAAGATAAAAATCAAAAAACCAACTTCTCAACTACTAACCGAATTGGAGTGCTATATATTCCAGTTACTACTGTTAAAGCTGCCATAAACAATAGACAGAAAAGCATAGGAAATGGCACATCATTAATTTTGCCTAGTGTCATTCTAGTGCGTGACGTTGCATCATTTTCAAAATACATTTTCTCTACCATCTTCCACATGTATATTAGTGCAAGAAAAGAACCGGCAGCAAAAGCTATCAGGGAAATCCACGCGCGAGATTCGATAATTGCTTTCATTATATACCACTTGCTTACAAAGCCATTTGTTAAAGGCACACCGATTAATGCTAAACTGAGTAGAGTGAACGCAAGTGCTGTATAAGGCATTGATTTCTTGAGTCCCGATAAATTCTCTATTTTTGTTGTATCAAATTTGTAAGAAATACATCCTGCAGCCATAAATAAAGATGTTTTTATTATGCTGTGGTTTACTATGTGAAGAATTGCTGCAAATACACCTGTTTTTGAGTTAAAACTCAGTGCTAAAATTATATAACCAATTTGGCTAATACTAGAGTGAGCAAGCAGTCTTTTTATGTCTTTTGCGGTTATTGCAAATATCGACCCAAATACAATAGCGCAAAGTGCGAGGATAATTATCACATTGTCCAGTAGCGGCTTAAACAAGAAAAAATTTTGATGAAAAACAGTATAAAAGATTCTGATGAAAACATATATCATCACTTTTGTCACTGTGCCTGAAAAGAATATGCTAATGAAACTTGGCGCCTCACTATATGCATTAACCAGCCACCTGCTTAATGGAAACAGTGCCATTTTGATTGAGAGACCAACAAAAATGAACAACGTGCCAAGTTTTATGATGTTGTTATCGTATAATGGAACTATTCTTTCAGCCATGTCAGACATATTGAGCGTTCCAGTCATTGAATACAAGAGCCCGATGCCAAATAAATAAAATGTTGCACCTATTGTTCCACTAATTAGATATTCAAATGCTGCAACCAAGGCTTTTTTATCCCTTCCCATTGAAACTAATACATAAGAAGAAAGAGATGAAATTTCCAAGAAAACGTAAAGGTTAAATATGTCGTTTGTTACTAGAATCCCGAGCAGTCCGCTTAAGCACAGTAGAAATAGAGAGTAAAAACCAGTGATTTTGTTTTTGCTAATCTCTTTTTCGTTAATATAAAAGCTATAAAGCACACTAATCAGCGCTATAAAATTCACTAGGGTTAGAATTAAGGAATTTAACACGTCGATTCTTAACTCTATTCCATACGGAGGAGCCCAATTTCCAAGGTGATAAGTTATAATTTCACCTTTATATGTTTTAATGAGTAGTATTGATGAAATGATAAGAGTGATTGTTGTTGCAATAAAAGAAATAAACCAAGATACCTTGTGTTTCTTGGCAAGAAAGCAAAACATTGATGCAATTATTGGGATAATAACTTGTAAGATTGGTAATTGCATTAAATTGTTGTTAATATATCGTTAAAGTATTAGTATATATAATACTTTTTGTTTTAATACCCTTATGTTGTCTAAAATTTGTAATGCAATAAAACGCCTATTACGAAGAGAAGATAAATTTGTAGGAAGAGATGAAAATGGAAATTCTTACTATGAATCAAGTAAAGGAAAAAGGTGGGTTATGTATAGCAGTGTTTCTGAGCCTACAACAGTGCCTCCGGAATGGCATATATGGCTTCACTATACTGATAATGTAGTACCAGTTAATAATAAAAAAAGAAAAGTAAAACATACTCCTAATTTAACGGGTACAAAAAATGCATACTATCCAAACCAAAAAGTGAAAAATTACTATAAAAGCTGGAGTCCTGATAACTAAAGATGCGAAGGTCAAATATACTTGAAATAACCGCTGGATTATTTGTATTAATTTTTACTATTTTTCTGATTTTCTTTGCTATTGATAAGCTATCTTACATAAAGAAAAACTATAAGGATTGCTATAAAATATATGGTCTTTTTGCTAACGCTAACGGTATAGGAGTTGGTGATAGTGTCAAGATCTCTGGTGTAGATGTTGGAAGCATAACTGGTGTATCACTTGACAAAGCTACCTACGTAGCACGAATCGATATGTGTATAAGCAAAGACATAAAATTGCCAATTGATAGTTCAGCTCTGATCACTAGCAGTGGAGTTGTTGGCAGTAAATTTGTTAATATATCACCTGGATCAGATATTAAACTAATCTTGCATGGTGGTAAAATAGAGTATACTCAAGCTGAAGCAAATATGGGTGGAATAATGGACAGAATTCTTGGTATGTTTATAAAGTGAAAATGGCAGGATTCCAAGTATATCCGTTCAGGTAAAGCCTCCTGTAGTTCTAAAGTATTTAAGGAGTTTGCCTTATTTCTTGCCTTTTCTACCGCTTGCTTTGGGGTTTATAGTATAGAAAGTGCCTTAACAGTTGCAGTGCATGTCTATTAATGATAAAATGAAGATTAATTCATTTTGATATTATGATTGGTTTACTGTTTGCCGTACTATTGTTCCTCTGTGGTAGTGATGCACTTGCAAAACAGGAGCCACGTTCAATAGCTGGAGATAATCACATAAAGGTAATAAATTATAACCCACAGGCTATACATAAGTATACGGGTTTTTATGGTTATCAGTCCAGTATATTGTTTGAACCAGGGGAGGTAATACAAAACCTTTCAATGGGTGATTCAACTGGTTGGCAACTCCTTCCTCAAGGTAACAGATTGTTTATTAAGCCTATAGATGATATTGCCGATACCAACGCAACTATAATTACCAATAAAAGAGTTTATTACTTTGAACTTCATGCTGAAGAAGCAACTGGACTAGATGATCCAAGATTAGCATATGAAGTAAGGTTTCTTTATCCACTATTTAGCAGTGATGAGATTTACACAACAAATAACGGTGATATCCTCGAACAAGCTAGTCATACCATTATTCCTGATATAAACGATATTGAAGTTGTAAAGAAGGGTTTAAATTTTAATTATTCCATCTCGCACGTTAAAGGCAGTCAGTCAATAATACCAATCAAGGTTTTTGATGATGGAAAATTTACATATCTACAATTCAATAAAATAAACTCTGATTTCCCGGCAGTTTTTATGGTTGATTCTGCAGGATATGAGTCTTTAGTAAATTTCCGTACAGTTGACACCTATCTGATAATCGAAAGGGTAAGTTCAGTATTTACCTTAAGGAATGGATCGAGTACAGTTTGCCTATTTAATGAAAACATGCCTTTCAAAAAAGGTAAGTGATTACTATCTAAAGGCTATAATGCCCGAGATATGGGTGCAAAGTTTTTTCTATGATGTTCTGTAATTCCATAAAGGCCAATAGCGTTAAGGTGCTCTTTTGTCCCATATCCTTTATTTTTATACCAATTATATTCAGGATGCTTATTGTGCAATTCTTGCATAAGCCGATCTCTCATAACTTTTGCAACGATTGAAGCTGCTGCAATTGATGTACTCAAATTATCACCATTTACTATGGATTTCACTTGCCATTTCACTTCAGGTGGTTGATTACCATCAACTAGCACATAATCTAACTCTAGGTCCAAGTCTATCAACGCACGTTTCATTGAAAGTTTTGTTGCTTGCAAGATATTGTATGAATTTATTTCTTCTACGCTTGCCATTCCTATACCAAATTTTGCAACGGATATTATTTTTTCATATAGGACTTGCCTACATTGAGGAGTCAACTTTTTCGAGTCGTTGATTCCATCAATAATTGTATTTCTATCAATAAACACTACGGCTGCGGATATTACTGGACCAGCTAGCGGACCTCTTCCAACTTCATCCACTCCTGCTATCACTCCTGATAATTTATTTTCTAATGTAAAGTCTGGGTATTTCATAGGTTTTTATAATAAGAAAGTTATAGTAAAAACTGAACAGATAATAGAAATTATCCAAAATTTCATAACGATTGCATTTTCTGACCATCCCTTCTTCTCAAAGTGATGATGTATTGGTGCCATAAGAAAAACTCTTTTTCCTTCTCCATATTTAAACTTTGTATATTTAAAATATGATATCTGAATAATAACAGATAGAGTCTCTATTACAAAGATTATTCCAATAATGGCAAAAAGCATTTCTCTTTTAATTAGGACACTAGTTAACCCTAAAGCCGCACCTACCGACAAGCTACCAACATCACCCATAAATATTTTTGCTGGATGTGTGTTAAACCACAAGAAACTTAGAATAGCTCCTATAAATGCAATGCAGAATAAAGTAATATTCATATCTGCCTGAGTTATATATGCAATTAGCCCCAAAAAAGCAAAGGAAGTGATAACTTGAGTTGCAGCAAGGCCATCCAAACCATCTGTGAGATTCACAGCATTAGAAGAGCCGACAATTACAAACGCAGCAAACGGAACATATAGATAGCCAAAATCTATTATTACTCCTTTAAATAGGGACGTTTTTGTAAAACCTTCAGCAGAGTATAGCTTAAGTATAAACACACCAACCAGAGCAACAATAAACTGAATAAGTATTTTGGTTTTTGCACTTAAACCTCGATAGTGATTTGTCTTCAATTTTAAATAATCATCAATAAATCCAAGTAGAGCAAAAAATAGAGTTATCAATATCAGCAGCAAAATTTCTGGTGTTAACTGAGCCCAGAGTAAAATTGGTAATAAAGAAGAAATCAGTATTATTATTCCGCCCATAGGTGGTACATTCTTTTTTGTTATTAAATGACTTTCTGGTCCACATGATCTAATTGGTTGCCCATCTTTGCTTATTTTTTTTAGAAGCTTTATAAAATAGGGAAAAAGAATAAACCCAAAAACAAATGAGGTAAAAAATACTTTTGTAGCTAAGATCATCTGCTTACTTAAATTGACTAAGTGTCATACCACCTATAGCTAATAAAGTCAACTTCTGTCATCCTATAGCCTGACCCACAACTGTACGAACATTGTGATTTGGGCCCATCAGTAGGGTGTCATCCCAGTCTGGAATCCACAACTGTACGAACGTTGTAGTTTGGACCACCAGTGGGGTGTCATCCCAGTGCCCAGACACTGTTTCTATGCAACTTAATTAAAAACGTTTGTTTTAGTGTAAGACAATTACCTTTAGCTTATCAGCTCAGTTATAAGCAAAATTTCTGGATTACAGACTGGAATGACACCATTTGCTGTGCAATTTACCTTCAAAAATGAATGTTCGTACAGTTGTGAACCTGTGGCAGGTATTACATAAGAGCATTTCCCTCTTCTAAATTAAAACGCACTTTTGCCTCCTTTGCAGTCTATACTTTAGATGTATTTAATTTACAAATACTAATTATTTATTAATAATGGTGATATGTAAATATAGTTATAAAATAATTGTTACACTTGAATTCCTTCCTGGTTTCTGTTGTTATCAGAACATTTAAAACACTTTAAGAAAGCTGCTTAGTTAAATTAACTTAGACAAGTAAATAGCAGTTTTGCAGCCTGTTTTTATGAATGATGATAAAATGTTGTAGCCAAATGCGCTTTCAGCATTGTGCTGAATTGCAATATCTTTGTGCTCTAACTCCTCGTCGCGAAATTTACTTATAGTTTCTCTTAATTCCCCATCTTCTAAATGTGAAACTTGCTCTTTGTAGTGCTCCCCGATAACTTCTTCAACTGCAGCAGTGCAAGCCATAGCAGCTTTTTTGCCCATAATGGCAGTTGCAACGCCAAGCGACACTCCTAAAACACGCCAAACAGGCAACAAAACAGTAGGACGAACTTTTTGCTCTTTGATTTTCTCATTAAAATAGTGAAAATGCTTTTTTTCCTGCTCTTCCATTTCAATTATTTCATTGATTATAGAAGATTTCTTAAGAATAAATTTTTGACCAGAATAAATGCAAATAGCTCCATATTCTCCAGCGTGATCTACTCTAATTGCCTGTTGCAAGAACTGATTGTTGCTGTACCTTAAATTATTTAGATTTCTTTCTTTCTCCACAATACACCTTACCTGATACGAACAGAGCTACTATGAGATAAATTAGATTCCATGTTGCTAAGGAAACACCTAGAACGTAATGAGGTCTGTCACAAGATGGAGAGTAATTAGGATTTAGTAGATTATTTCTGAGCTCTTCTATACTAACGTTACCACTTGCTTGCTCTGTACAACCTAAAACATCATGAAATAAGTGGAGTTCAAGACCTACATGATAAAAAGATATTACTGCACCTATGAGGTAGCTGCAAAACATTGCATAGATTAGAATTTTGTTGTCTTTAAGCATGCACGCTACTGCAAGTAATCCGGCGATATAGTAAACTATTCGCTCGTATGTACATAACTTGCATGGCAGCATGTTGAAAAAATATTCTAGCACATATGCAAAAATTAGAGCAGCGGCACTCGACAGCAGAAAGATTGCAGGAATTCTGGAATTATTACACATAACTTTAAGTAAATTACCCCTGAAAGTATAAAGCAGAGTATTCATTTTACATAGGGATTTTTATTTTTTTTCAAAAGCAATCTAACTGGCACACCGTCTGCAAAGAAATTTTTTCTGAGATCGTTAATTAAATAGCGTTTGTAACTTTCATCAACACTTTCAGGTATGTTACATATCAAAGAAAAAGCTGGAGGTTTAGTACCAATTTGAGCGATATACTTCATTTTAACTGCTTTGCCTTTTACAAGAGGGTGAGAATGTTTTCCTACAGCATCTATGAGCCACTTATTCAGTTTTGCAGTGCTGATCTTCTTGTTCAAGGATTCACTCACTTCAAGACACTTATCTATCACATCACCGCAGCGCATGCCTTTTAACGCAGAAATTGTTATAGTTGACACTTCCAAGAATAACCTGGTTACTTCCTGTTGTTTGACAAATTTTATTAACCTGCTTCTGTCATCCTTACCTATTAAATCCCACTTATTTAAAACAACAATAATCCCTTTCCCTCCCTTAATTGCAGCTTCACCAATTGATAAATCCTGCTGCTCAATACCAACTAGGGAGTCTAGCATTAAAACTACCACATGAGAGCGCTTGATTGATTCCATGCTTTTCTCAACAAATCTTGATTCTAAGCCATCTACAACATTCGCCTTTCTGCGGATTCCGGCAGTGTCAATTAGAGTAATTAACTCTCCATCATGATCATATGTAATATCCACAGAATCACGTGTGGTACCTGGCTCTGAACTTGTTATTAGTCTGTTTTCTGCAAGTAAACCATTTAAAAAAGTTGATTTTCCAACATTCGGACGGCCGATGATCGCGATCCTCAGCCTACTCAGTTCATTGTTAGGTAACTCAGTGTTCTCGTTAAAATTTTCAATAACACCAGCTAATGCATCATAAAGATCAACCATGCCAAGATTATGCTCGGCAGAGATATACACCGGGCCAAGAAAATCAAAAAACTGCAAATAATCAACATTTTCGGATTTATGACTCTCGCATTTATTTGCTACTAGTATTACAGGTTTATTTATTTTTCTCTTCAGCCACTTTGCAAACTCTTCATTTCGCTCATTTTGCACTTTTGCATCAACAAGAAAGAAAATTATGTTTGAATTGGATAAAGAAAATTCGATTTGTTCAATAACTTGTAGTGAAAAATTAGTTTGGTCGTTCCATCCTCCTGTATCTATAACTTTAAACTCCAAATCGCTAATTCTCCCCATTCCCTCTCGCCTATCCCTTGTCACTCCTGGAATGTTACTCACTACTGCTGCTTTTCTTCCTACTAATCTGTTGAATAGGGTCGATTTTCCAGCATTTGGTAGGCCTACTATGGCGATTTTTAGCATAATTCAAGGGCATGTTCTATATGAAGTAAATTATAACCGAAACTTTTCAATTTAACTATTGACTTCGTAGATTATATAAGCATACTACAGTTAGAATTTTTTATTTCGTTATGTAAAATATGGGGTAGTTATGCTAGTGTCAGAGCAAATAGAGAGTGTAGATAGAGAAGAATTAAAGCAACAAAATCATATACATAAAGATACAGAGTGTTCGGAAGAGACGACAATATATGGGCATATTAATCAACATATGGAAAAAAACATCTCAAATACATTGCATGAAATATATGATGCTCTTATGTCATATAACGAATCGGAACAGTCAATGACGTCAACTTAAGAACTTTCATTAGCAAACTCTCCTAAAGACATGATGGCGTTTAGGCTTATCTACTTTATTGCGGCTGTCCCGGTCGGATTTTAACTTTAGCGCGTATACTTAAAAAGGGCTTGAAAGTTTTTTGGTGCAATAAGTACCTGATAGAGTTTCTGTCTCATTACACTAAATAAAACTGAAAAATTTAAACGATACTCAGTAATTTGATCTGGGTTCCAAGGCCCTTGTGCATCACATATATGAAGCGATAATATATTGCACATGACCAAGTTTGCCCAAAATTCTTGTAATACAGCCTCTCCAGAAAAATTCTCTAACTCTGCTCCTACTTTGAGTCGTTTCCTCTATGTGCCACCTTAACACATAAGCTTTGCTCCAAAGTCTCGGTCAAAAACTCTGTTTCTCAGTTGGCTAATGTCAGCACTATAACTCTTACTTTCTGTCCTTTCATTTTATTTTTTAGCTTTTCATTTTCTAATATAAAATCAAAATCTAATTCGCCAGCGTTCCCATAGCTTACTATAATTTCTTTTTTGCAAGCGAAAAATAAAATCTACTTCCAAATCATAATGCTGCTGAATGAATTTTACTGAAGACGATCATAGATAAATAATAATTTCTCTTGATTTAATAAACGCATTTGAGTGATAACTTCGGGTAATTGCTCTGCCGCCAACGTTTGTTCACCTATATTCCAAGCTGCAAGACGAGCACTACAAATCAGCGAAGTACACAAATCAACAAACAAATTGCCAATGGTGCCTGTTGTTCCATTTGGTTCAAACTCGGATACAATTTCCCCAGAGCTGGGTAATCTCATACCAGAACCATCTGCTGCAATAAGTCTATAGCCTCTCCAACTCAGGTTCATCCTGATAGGCTGTTTGGATGCTTAAATTCTTGAAAGCCTGTATGGCAAATCTTATACCTTGCTTTAGAAAAAGCTTGCTTTGAGGGTACATGTCAATGGCTCCATAAGTTCACATTCTATTCCCAAACTTTTTTTAACTAAGAGGTTGTCCGGAAACTAGTAAATTCAAGCATATTCCCTCTTTAACATAACCCTACTCATAGCTAGGTATATGAAATTCTCAGTGGATGTTGTGAGTAAATCATACTCCTTCGATAGCCTTCTATTCCTATTAACCCAAGCAAAAGTCCTTTCTACAACCCATCTTCTTGGCTGTACTTTAAACCCTTGTTCTCTTGTTGGTAGTAGCTCAGGTGGCGTATCTTTGTGCACCCAAAATCTACATGGAGGCCTTGTAACAATTTCAATATCTATGTCATATTCTTCCTTTATGTGATTCTTTAAATTTCTTCCTTGGTATCCCATGTCAGCCCACATTTTTTTAACTTTAGTATATTTTGTTCTCATATTGTTTAATGCTATTTTAATACCATCTCTATCATTTTCGTTAGCAGCGCCTACGTAACAACCTAGTATAAAACCCTGAGTGTCTGTAATTATATGCCTTTTTCTACCCTTTACTTTTTTACTTCCATCATAGCCTTTGATCCCCCCTTTTCTGTAGTCTTTACAGATTGACTATCTACTATACAGGCACTCGGCTGCTCATTCCTTCCTATTTTTCTTCTACTATATTTTGTAATTTCATAATTCATTTTCTCAAAAATTCCCTGCTTCTTCCATTGCCTGAACTGCTCATACACAGTCTTCCATAGCGGAAAATCATTTGGTAAATACCGCCATTGACACCCTGTACGCAATACATAGAAAATTGCTTCTAATATTTCTCTTTTGCTATACTTTGGCGGCCTTCCTCCTTTCTTGTATGATACTCTGAAGTGTTTTTCTATTCTTGCCCATTCCCTTTCGCTTAGATCTGTTGGATACTTTTTTCTCATCTTTACCCCGTACTAAAATTTCAGATATTATAGCCTTTTACTTGTTTCCGGACAACCTCTAATACCAATTCTCATTGTTGTCCAGTCAAATAGGAAACATTGCAGAGTTGTTTAATTGTGGAGCTGGCAAGAGAAGTAATAAATTTGCACAAAGCACCCTCAAGTAGAGCAATTGTATCGTATATTTTATTGCGCAAAATGTTCTGTTTTATATATAACCAAAGCCTCTCAACAGGATTTAGCTCAGGTGAGTATGGAGGTAGGTATATAATGTCGATATTTTTAGGTACCTTTAAATTTTTTGACCTATGCCAACTAGCACAGTCCATAACGAGAAAAGCCTCTCGTGTTTCTAGATATTGCGAAATTTGCTCAAGAAATATGTTCATGCAATCAGTGTTGACATTTGGTGCAAATAAGCTAGAACTCTCTCGATTTCTAGGATTAACTGCACTATAGAGATAGAAATTTTGCCTACCTAATTTTGTTTTAACCTGTGTTCTAATCCCCTTTTTAAACCACCCATGTCCAACTTTTGAATGTGTGCCAAACCATGATTCATCAAAGAAAAATAGCTCTTTTTCTGGATACTTGCTAATAGCTCCATTGAGATTTTTTTTTGAATTCCTCTTGTTTGCTTTTATCTTGTCCATTATGAACTGGTCTTGGTGTAATATATGAGAATTTCATCTTTTGCATATGGCGGTGTACTGTAGATTTGCTGATATTTAATCCGAACTTTTCCTGGATTCTTATTCTCATTTCTTTAATGGTGATATTAGGATTTTCTTCTATCCACTCTTCAATTTGCTGTAGTTGAGCCTGATTTAATTTAGTTTTTCTACGACGTTGTGAAGGAGCAAACAGTTTTTCTTCTCTGCCAATTTTCAAGAGTTTTACCCACGAAGTTAGTGCGCTTCTTGAAATGCAATATATTTTTGCTACAGCCGTTATACTGTACTTTTTTGCTGCAATTACAGCATTTAGTTTTTTTGAAACATATGCATTATTCCTTACTTTCTTCAGCATTTCTTTTGCTGATTCTACTACTTTTTCATCCAATAATTTTGATCTTAATGCCATTTAAACCTCGCTATTTTACTTACTTCAGTATGGCTTTTCTTCCATCATTGTCCATCTGTTTGCCCTGTAATGGGAATTGGTATTAGGTTCTCTAATTGCACATAAGTCAACAATAATTTTCACACAAATCAAAACAGCATATCTTCTCCATAATCCTTGGTAATTTTACATAAGTTAAAAGTAGCATATGGTTCTCTCCGCGGTCTGAGATGACAATAAATTTGTCAAGCCGCATTATACTTGTTAGGCGGAAGTGGACGGCAACATATTTACCACGAAGTCTAACTAAGTTCTTGCTTGTCCCTTCCATCGGCATTGCTATCTTTATTTTCAATAAAATTATTGTCCTATGCTCTTTTGATGTTTATTGATAATAAAATTCTGTTTTATCAACCAACATCCTATGCATAATTATAGCTCTTTTTACAATAATCCGAACAGACCGTAATATGCTACTGGCCTGCTATAGCCATAAACACATATCTTATCGCATTCGGACTATTATAAGAAAGGCTATACAGCTAATTTTCTTGCTACTGCTACAATTGCTTTTTTCATTCCTTTTTTCTTCGCAACCCCAGTTTTTTAATTTAAATGTCCTCTTGGTAACTGTAAGCATTGTTTGTGCAGCTTCATATAACATACTTCTACATTCCGCTGGTCCCATCTTTGATATGCTGCCATGCCGATCAACTTCTCCAGAAGAATATTGCCTTGGTGTCAACCCTATATACCCCAGTTGCGGATTAGCCAACGAAGTAAAGCTTAGAAATGCAGCGGCTGCATGGAATATGAAACAAGCGTAGAAAAAATGTGTACCAAAAAATTTATCGGTGATCTGTGGCGAGTATGCTCAATCTCAAATTTGTTTTTCAGAGAGCCAAAAACTGTCTCAATAATCGATCTTTTTCTTAACAAAATCTTCTCATTTAGCGCCATTAATGAGTTTTTCATACCCTTTTTTATACTGGTTACAAGCTTTAACCCTCTATCGAATAATTCGTGAAAAAGATCTTTTTTGATATATCCTTTATCTCCAAACAATAATCCAGTCAATTTCTTAGTTAAATTTGGCACAGGTATCAACGTTGCCTTTTATCACCGTAACCCCTTGAATTTCGCCAGTTTCATTGATTACTAGATGTACCGAAAAACCACCCATAAGTAGTCTTTCCAATCTTTGCCAACCCTTTGAAAACTTTGTTTCTCGAGGTCCTTTTTGGATGGCAAACAGCGATAGATGTTGCATCTATGTACGAAATCCCTGTCACTTTTGACTGTTCGCAAAACCATTGCATTAAGAGCGCTAAATACCATAAAACCCGCGATTTTAGCCTGATAAACCTACTATAGGATGGCAATTTTGGAAACGCTGATTCGTATAATAATTTCAAATAATGCACATAGAAAATTTTAAAATTGTCGCACTTGATATAGCAATATTATGGTAAAAATCTCTGAATGCGTAATCTCTGGCGTCCTGGTTGGTTTTTTGCCACTTGGTAGAAGTTTTTCTGCAAAATTTTCATCGACTGTATTGCAAAAATCATCGACTATACAAAAGATTTCTGTTACTTTCTCTTTCATTGGTAACCTCCTATTTTAGGAATGAATATCAAATACCTCGGAGTTTACCCTATTTCCTTACCTTTTCTATTTTTTCTAATTTACAACTGGGGTTAGCAGTGCTGTGAGAATGGTTGAAAGCGCAAAAGAAAACCTCTCGGAAGTTAAAAATATACTGGTCGATGCAGGTTATACAGGAGAAAATTTTGCAACTCAAATAAAAACGATTATTGGAGCAACTGTAGAAGTAATAAAACGAAGTGAATTACATTCCTTTGCTGTATTGCCACAAAGATGGGTTGTAGAGCGATCTTTCGCTTGGTTAGAAAAATGCAGACGATTGTGGAAAAATTGCGAGCGAAAACTTAACACTAGCCTACAAATGGTCGTTCTTTCCTTCATTTCTCTTCTATTGAGAAGATTTTAAACAGGTTCTAAATCTTTATTTTAAAAATGTCATATTGACCACCGGTACCTGAAAATACTATTCCAATTGATCAGAGCTATCCATTTCCTTAATTTTTGTAACGTTGTCATAGGAGTACTATAACTTTAGTATCAACTATGTTTTATTGTTTTTGCATCTAAAAAAATTTAGCTTATTCAAGCAGCATTTTGCCTTTTTTTGGATGTAGGGATTTTTTAGGAATTGTCTTCTTGAATTCTATGGTATTTTGTTTAACATTGAAACAAGATTCCAGTGTCAGCTACTTGCATGACATTGTTGGTTAATGTTTTATGGCTTTACGATAGCTATACAACTTATCTTAAAAGCAATATAGTGTTTACTATACAATGAATCAAAGATAGTAAGTAAAGTCTATGGAATTTCAAATCGCTACACATTTTCAACCGGCTGGGGATCAACCACAGGCAATCGATAGCTTAATTGCAGGGCTAAATAGCAATAAAAGAGATCAGGTTTTGCTTGGAGTTACTGGTTCTGGGAAAACTTTTACTATGGCAAATGTTATTGCAAGGACAAACAGGCCTGCATTAATTATGGCACACAATAAAACTTTAGCAGCACAGCTTTATGAGGAAATGAAAGGATTGTTTCCCCATAATGCTGTTGAATACTTCATTTCTTATTATGATTATTATCAACCTGAAGCCTATTTACCACAAACTGATACTTATATCGAAAAAGATTCTGCAATTAACGAAAGAATTGAGATGCTGCGTTATTCCACCGTCTGCTCCCTTTTGGAGCGCAGGGATACGATCGTAGTTGCCAGTGTTTCCTGCATATACGGTCTTGGTTCGCCTGAGAGCTACCGCAGCATGATCATACCGCTTAGTGTTGGAAATAAAATTCGTATTAATGATTTCCTGAGCAACTTAACTGATCTTCAATACAAGCGCTCTGATGCCAGGTTTGAGAGAGGATATTTCAGAGTGCGCGGCGATATTGTTGATATATTTCCTTCCCATTATGAAAATAAAGCTTGGCGTTTATCGTTATTTGGCGATGAAATAGAAGAAATTTCTGAAGTTGATGCTATAACGGGCAATGTTACCAAAGGCGTAAATAAAATCACCATTTTTCCAAATAGCTATTACATAACCCCGCGTGAGGCTTTGTTGCAGGCAATTGAACTAGTCAAAAAAGAGCTGCATGAACGCTTGGATTATTACTACTCGCAAAACAAGATTGTTGAAGCAAAGCGCCTCGAGCAACGCACTAATTTTGATATCGAAATGATGAGAACAACAGGAATATGTAAAGGTATTGAAAATTATTCGCGTTATCTCTATGGAATGGAAGCTGGGGATCCACCGCCTACTTTGTTTGAATATTTACCCAAAGAAGTAATTTTATTTGTTGATGAGAGTCATGTCACCGTTCCTCAGGTTGGTGCGATGTACAGTGGTAATGAGGCGCGTAAAAAGAAATTGATTGACTATGGCTTCAGGCTCCCTTCCGCTTTTGATAATCGTCCATTAAAATTTGAAGAGTGGGAGGGAGTTAGGCCGCAGACTGTTTACATTTCAGCCACTCCAGGAAAGTATGAGTTGGCAAAGACCAGTAATGTATTTATAGAGCAAGTTATCCGTCCAACAGGGCTTACGGACCCAATCTGCATTGTAAAACCAATAGAGAGTCAAATTGATGATGTAATTCATGAGGCACAAGTGACAATAGGGAAGGGATTTTGTGTTTTAATCACTACATTGACGAAAAAAATGGCTGAAAATTTAGCTGAATATATGAGTGAATTGAATATGAAAGTGAGTTATTTGCATTCTGATATTGGTGCGCTGGAGAGAATAGAAATTATATGTAAATTAAGATCTAAAGAAATCGATGTTTTAGTAGGTGTTAACTTGCTGAGGGAAGGTCTTGATATTCCAGAGTGTGGGTTGGTTGCAATTTTGGATGCTGATAAAGAAGGATTTTTGCGATCGGAAACTTCATTAATTCAAACGATCGGTCGTGCTGCGCGTAATGCTGAAGGTAGAGTAATTTTGTATGCAGATAAAATCACTGGTTCTCTGGATCGTGCGTTAAAAGAGACCGAAAGAAGAAGAAAAAAACAAGAAGAACATAATATATTGCACAATATTGTCCCAAAGACTATAATAAAACCTATATCAAACACCTTACAGGAGAGGGCAATAGCAGAACCGAAAGTAAATACTAATAAGGATGATTTGAGAAAGCAAATGATAGAGCATGCTGAAAATTTAGAATTTGAAGAAGCAGCAAGAATAAAAAAATTATTGTAAGGTTAAATAACACATGATGTAATGTGCATAGTATAAAAATGTAAATAATTTGTATCCGTTCAGGAGAGTGGTTTAAGAAACAATAGATAGGAGATTTTGGAAAGGATTGAGACCCCTTTGTTTCCAAGTTAAGTATAATGAAATTATCCGCTCAAGGAATGTATTTCCCCGCTTTGATTGTGTAAAATATGAGTTTTTGCGATAAACGACATAATGCCGAATTTGCCGTTCAGCGTGGTTATTTGTCAGCGGAATATTTTCTGGGTCATCTAAAAATTTCCACATCATTCTTTCAGATCTCAGAACATTTTTTGCAACTCGAGAGGCTCCAATTGCTTCAGGTAAACGAGATATCTCCTTCAAGTAATACTTTGTACGTTTTCTTAATTTTCTGGCACGTCTGACAAACCTCAAAACATCTATCTCACTTTTTAGTAAAGCTTTTTTTAGTGCAAATAATTCAGTGGCCACGTTTCTCAAGTAACAACCCAGAACTTTAACTTCAATATTCCAACTATGTGCTAATCTTTCAAAATCTCTTGATAAATGTGCCCAACAGATTTGCCTGTTTTTATCGGCAAAATAATTGTATGCTGCATACCTGTCAGTTATTACCAAGCTATTGCGATTGCAGAATTTACTATTTTGTAAAACTTTCATTCCTCTTGACTCTGTAAATTTTACAAAACTTGCCGTATTGCTTGCAAACATCCAACACCAAGCGAGTTTACCTTTGTTATAATGGCTCGTTTCATCAATATGTAGAACTTTACTCCTACTTATCTCTTGTTCGATCTGCTCATACATTTTTTTGCATTTTGAAGCAACTCTATGTTCACTATTTGATATGCTACCGACGCTTATGTTCAAATTGAAGATATCATTTACGACACTCGCTATTTCGCGTTTTGAATTTTTGTAGAATCCGCTGAACGCTGCAATTATTGACTTAACCCTTGGACCAAATGTATCTGGCGTAACACCTTCCGGTAACTTGCTACTTCTTCTCTTTCCGCATCTCCGACAACGGCCATGTTCTAACTGATATTCCACTACATAAGGCTTGATTTCTGGAAGATCAACTTTCTGATGAATATATGGTTTTTCACATATTGCAATTTCTCCTCCGCATTCGCAAGTATTAGGCAACTCTATCTTTACTACTTTATCTGCATCCATGTTGGCGCGAAAACTTCCTTTATGACCAACCTGACCGCCAATATTCCTTTCGCTTTTCGGCTTATTCTTTTTTATTTTATACAACTCTTTGGAACTTGGTATTGATGAATTTTTTGAGCTTAAACCGAGTCTTTCTCTTAACTCAGCATTTTCTATCTTTAAAGCCTTATTTTCTGCTTTTAAACTTTCATTCTCTTTTTCCAATCTTTCTATTTTTGCTTCTAACCTTTCTATTTTTTGCTGTAAATTTTTGCAAAGTTCTAAAAGGTTTACCATATTATTTCACTTTTGCTCTATGATTATCTTTTTAGATCACCTTGTCTACCTTATTCTGCCACTCCGCTGAACGGATACAATAATTTTATTGATATCTTTATATTAATACTTTTTAAATATTTAGTACCGTGCAATATCTGCAATGGATGAGAAAAATTAACACCAGTGCTTTCAGGGTCAGGGATTTTGGCTCCAACCCTAATAAAACACTTGGGTGGATATCTAAAAACCTAAATTTATTTTCTCAAAGCCTCTGATACAGGCTCTACCTCACACTCTTTAACCTCTGAAGGGACACTTTCCTTTGAAGGGACACTTCCCTTATGTTGCGCAGCAGGAGAACCCATAGAACAAAAACCACTATCTCTATCAACTTTTTTAGAACTAGAGTTATCAGGTGACGATAACTGTGCTTCTGCAAGTCGCCGTAACTGTGATTCTTCACTCTCACATAGAGATCTGCTTAGCTCCCTTTTCCCCTCAGGAGTACGCGTCAAATATAAATGCTGCTCCTTCCCAGGGGAGAAAGAGTTGGAGTCTAGCTTCTTTTGTTCCTCAGGAGAAAGAAATGGGTGTAGTTCCTCTCTCTGATCAGGATTAAGACGTTGTTGCCACTCTGATCCACCTTCATGCGTAGGAGAAGTCACTTCTGAGGGTGGATTACTTTCTGCTCTTATTCTACCTGGGAATGAAGAAGATGACTTAGACACAGGTGGTTTTTCAGTTACAGGAGTTACAGGAGCACTTACACTCGAAGATATCGAACACACCGAACTACGTTCTCTGTTATTTCGCTCAAGAGAAGGTAGCACATTGCCTTTTAGTTTTGACCACACACTACCTATAAACGAATTACTACACAAAGGACCACCCCCATGTTTCTTCTCCGGAGATTCACTCTCTTGTGACTTTGCTTCAGAACACTCATCACTACTTTTTCGATCACTTTTATCAGTAACTTGCTGTTTTTCAGGTTCCTCATTAGAAACCCCAGGATTTAAGAATATTGAATTATCCCATGCTCTAGGAGAAGGAATCGATGATGGCCTATATCTCACTTGCTGACCCCGAATCTCTATTAGCATACTTTCATAAGCACCTAAAGATAGCTGTGATTGATCACAAGTGGATTGACTTGGATCTATTTCCCCCAGCACCCCCCGAAAAGGCTCTGTTTCTTCCTCTTTTTTTGATCTTCGCCTGGGATGCTTCTCTAACCCTTCACCACGACTTCGCTTGGGAAACTCCCGTGTCGGTGATGCTTCAGCTAATAGCGTTCGAGGAAGCTCATGGTCAATGGACAGTTCATGTTTTGCATTGATTACAGAGCTTTCTATAATTTTAGTTATCATACAGTGAGAAATTTCTTTATTAGAAAAGTCTATGCCATATACCCCACTGCTTCCATTTACTTTGAATGTTGCTTGAGTTTTATCACTCATATCATCAAGTACAGGATTATTAAATTTATGATTTATATCACGTGCTTCTTCCTTTGTTAAAAACCTAGTTCCTCTATTACTTAGTATAACAGGTATAAGAATTGAGGTTTCCTCTCTATTCAAAGGAGAGGCACACAAAAAGGCACTTGTCACCACACGTGTTGATGGATCAAGAACTTCTATTATCAAATCTTTAAATGCCCTTACATCACTACGACTTTTGCTATCAGCTTGAAGATCACGGCCTATAAGCCATGCGGCACGCCGTGTTACACTATCAATAAAACGAGCGTCATCAAAAACGTCCCTGATATATACACTATTGTCTCCACCCCCCAGAGGGTTCTTAGGAGCATTCTCATATCTTTCCCTCATCCTTGATAAAAACTCACGCTCAAATTCCTTGCGTAATTTTTTATTAGGAAATTTAGAATGACACAAATATTTTTCCTTGTTGAATGAGTTAGTAACTATGCTACAAGTTGGCATATCTTCTAAAACATCCTTTACAAGTGAAGAAGCCAAATGAGACTTCAAATTAAAAATTACACCTTGATCTATAGGTGCTACAAACTCAATCCTACCTTGTTTACCTACAGACCAGTCTCCTTTATAGTCGTTAAATGGAAAAGATTTAACATCAAAAATTAACTTGGCTGTATTTAACACTACCTCATCCGTATCTCCTTCTTCAATACCGTAGAACTCACCTACTATCTTCCTTTTTATATTGTAAAGATATTCGCTACACTGATAATCCTCCATACCTTTATCAAATGAGACTACGATACAGTCCTTCCCGTACCTGCTTTGCAGCGTAAAATTAGTTTTAACTGTATTACGAGCATAATTATGTACATTAAAAGCACTAACCAATGCTCTTACTGTTTTTGTATTAGGCATACCAACCTCCCCATTTTTAAATTACAACAGCTACTCTTTACTTAACGTCTAGGACCACCGGGATTATTTTTTTGCTCAGACTGACGCCTCCTTTCTTCTATCTCCTTGGCTTTTTCACGATGATCATCAAGCCTTGCTCCTTTAACTCCCAGCAATTGTCCACCACCTGGTCCCTTATTCCGCTCATCCCATTCTTTTTCTCCCTTGAACCTTTCCTTACCATTATCATTTAGCATATTGCCCTCCAGTAAAAATATTATGTAATTAATATACTAAAAATAAAATTAAGTGCAAGCACTTTTTTATATTTTTTTTTAAAAAATTTTATTCACTCTTTTTCATAAAATTCAGTTTTCTAGATTCCAGCGTCACGCGCTGGAATGACAAGAAAGAGGTACCAAAAAGAGTAAAATTCCTTTTTCTTGTCGCCTTAGTAGCCATTCTAACATAGAATGGCATCCCAACTAAGAAGGGTGTCATCCCAGTGCCCAGACACTGGGATCTAGTCTTTTTGTCATCTAAAGCTACACTAGTATCCCCTTGATGGTGCTCTTTCTGGTGCCTTTCCCATTGAATCCACATGATTATTAACTTTTACATTACTACATTCGCTTGCTGGCTGAGCATTACTTACAGAACCTTCATTCTCAGCATCATTCCAAACACCAACTGTAAAATCGTATTCATAATCAGCAACAGAACTTTTGACAGATTGATTCGGAGCTCTTCTGTTAGCTTGATTAGATTGCTCTGGGACTTCTCTGTTAGAAGCAGATTCCCGAGCAGATTGTCCTGAAGCACTTCCGCTAGGAATAGAACTCTCAGCAGATTGATTCGAAGCTTCTTTGCTGGAAATAGAGCTTTGAGCAGGCCGGCTTGGAGTGCTTCCGTGGGTCTCTAGGTTTTTTCTTATTTGCCAATCACTATCGCATCTTTGCACTCTCCGATTTTGTACCTTCCCCGTCGTATTCGTTGCAGTCTTTGGATCAGGTGGACACACCCCTTTCTTCGGCTTCGCTTTTTTGTCTTCTTTATTTACTTCTTGTTTTGGCAAATTCTCAATATCCTCCTTACCTCTATCATGTGTTTGCACAAAAGGCACTCGATCTTTCAGAGAATTCGACAAAAGATCAAGCTCTGGTTTGCTCAGAGGAATTGGCCTTACAAATCCTGGTGAAATTTCAAAAAGGAAAACTGGCACTTTAGGCTTTTCTCTTTCATCTACCTTGATTTCTACGTCTTTATGAACTTCTTTAATTGCTTCTTCCTTTAATGATGTTTTTTCTGCTTTTTTATCTTCTTTTTCTGTAGATGCCTCTACCGCAGCCGCCAACTCAACTCCAAACATTTCTGCGAACATTGTAACAATCCATCCGACAACAGCCATTTGTAACCTGAGTTTCAGATCTTGCAATGCAGTTAATCTTTCTAACGCCCTTGCAAACTCTTCTTCTGATAACTCACCACTGCCTAATTTCTCTTGTAATTCTTTTATCTCTTTGTCCAACCTCTGATCGAAACTTAAATCGCGTGCAAAAATCTTCTTGATTAACTCCTTAAGCTTATCACGCAAAAACTTAATTATCGAAAGAAGCCAATTTTTTTCTTTCTTCTCCTTGAGCATTTGGTAGATTTTCGGATCATCTACATCTACTTCAAAAAGGTTGAAGAGAGATTCAAAGAAATTCCAGAAATCTCCGAGTACTCTTCCTTTTTCACCAGTGAAGTAATCCTCATCATCACCTTTTCCGATATGTAGCTCTGCTTGAGATGATATTTCATCGATACAACTAGAAGCCTGACGCTCACACTCGAGCCTCCTGAGCAAATCTTGTATGGTGAGCTCCTCTATGGCTGCTTTTAGTTCATTTGACTTCTGCTCTGCAGAGAAATCTTGCTCCCTGATTTTTCCTTGGAAGATCGAGCTACCGTTTCCGTTATTATCTGAAAAATTTTCCATTATTTTTGCTCCCTCAATAAAATTACTATCTTTATTATTATCTGAAAAGCTTTCCACCATTTTTACTTCCTTCATAAAACTTAATAATTTAATTCTACAGTACTAAATATTTAAGAACTATTAATGTAAAGATGTCAATAAAATTATTTACATTTTTACACTATATATATATTATATCATGTGCTATTTAACCTTTCAATAATATTTTTTATTTTTACTGCTTCTTCAAACTCTAGCATGCGCTTTTCTTAAATTATCCTTATTAATATTTGCTTTTGCCTCTATCCCACTTTTTCTTGTAAAGTATTTGATATAGATTTTATTATACTCTTTGGCATAACATTTGCAACATACTTTACCTATAAATGGAAATTATTATACTTGCAGCTAGACACAATTTGAAATAATTTACACTATAAAGTTAAGGAACGAGATCCCAGATACAAGATACAAGTGTCTGGGCACTGGGATGACAGGAGGGGGGGTTGGAATGACACCAGTATGGTTATTAATTGAATAAATAACCTCCTTATTTTCAGAAATCATTGGCAAACAAATGTGATGCCATATGTTTTTTGGCTTAGATAAGAGGTGCCCAGTTAAGTCTTCCAGGTGGAGCCTATGCATCACAAGCACAATTACTCCTTTTTTTCTATCGTTGAGTCTCGTTACTAAAGTCTGATCGAACCAGTTTGTGGCACGTTTTCTAAATGTTTCACTCAAAGTTTGAGCAGGGTTAAGCGGATCATCCACAATAATAAAGTCACCACCTTCACCGGTTAATGTTCCTCCAACTGATGTTGCGATTCTAAATCCTCTCTGCACTGTTTGGAATTTATATTTAGTGTTCTGGTCTTTGGATAGTTCTACCTCTGGAAATAGTTCTTTATACCAATCAGATTGCATTATGCACCTGGTATCGAGCGAATGTTTTTCACTAAGCAACTTAGAATAACTTGCAACTATTATTCTTGCAGTTGGCTGATTTCCCAGTATCCATGCGGGCCACGCAACACTCATACATATGGACTTCATTGAACGCGGAGGCATATTGAATATTATGCGCCTTACTTCGCCAGCATTCGCTGCTTCCAGCCTGTCTGCTATGACTTTTATGTACTGATAATCATTATACTCACATCCCGGCACCACTGTTTGAAAGCACAGTTCAATGAATTTTAGAAAGTTCATGTTAGACCTCCTATAGTATCACCCAAGTAACCCCTATGGTGTTATCCAAGTGGCCGACACTGGTTCCTTTATGACGGCGTCATGCAAGTAGCTGACACTGGAATGACATCCTTTGATTTTTTATATGGTTATGCAAGAAATCTAGTGTAGATTTTTATTTATTTTATAAGATTGAAGTGTTACAGTAGCGAGCTTACAACACTACTGTTTTGTAAATTTAGTGAATAAAATTACTTCTTTAACTTTATTGAAGCGAAAAATTGATTTCCATTGCGGTAAATGAGCAACATTATTGAATCTTTACCGTTTTTCTTTACTGCTAAATCAACTTGTTTTTGAAAATCGTTAGTATTTTCTATATCAGTTCCATCCAATTGGATAATGATGTCCCCTTTTTTAATACCACGCAGCGTGGCATTACTGTTACTATCTACATTGGTAACTATCACACCTTTTGTAGGTACATTATTTTTACTTTCTTTTGATTCTTTTGGCAGATTTGAAACAGTTAAACCGGTTACATAATCAGATGTTGATTTATTTTCTTCTTGATTGTTATCTTGGCCATCATTTGTAGATTCTCCGATCACAACTTTAATATTAACCTCTTTGCTCTTTCTAAGTAACTTAACTTGCACTTTTTTCTCAGGTCCAGCTCTTGAAACCATTTGAGGTAATTGTGTCATTCTATCGATTTTTTTACCGTCAAATTCTAATAATATATCACCTACTTTAATCCCACCTTTTTCTGCAGGACTATCCTTTACTATACTTGCAACCAATGCGCCTTTTATATCTTTTAAACCCAAGGACTCAGCAAATTCTTTCGTTATAGGCTGAACTTGCACACCAAGCCAACCATGTTTTATTTTTTTGCCACTTTTTAATGTGTCAATAATTGACATAGCTAAATTAGATGGTATGGCAAAACCTATACCCACGTTGCCGCCAGACTCAGATGGAGAATAGATAGCAGTATTAATACCTATAACTTTTCCATTTAAATCAAATAACGGTCCTCCAGAGTTACCCCTATTAATTGCAGCATCAGTTTGAATAAATTCATTCATAGTGCCAATACTAATGTCCCTGGACCTTGCAGATATAATTCCTGTGCTTACAGAGCCACCCAAACCAAATGGGTTACCTATTGCCATAACCGTATCACCAACCCTTGCTTTATCAGAATCACCAAATGCAACAGAAGAAAGATCTTTATCAGAATTAATCTTAAGCACAGCAAGATCAGTTCTTGCATCATAGCCTAAAACTTCTGCTTTGAAATAAGTATTATCGTTCATAGTAACTGTGATATCTTTGGCGTTTTTAATAACGTGATAATTGGTTACTATAGTTCCACCTTTATCTATAATAAACCCAGAACCAAGCAACACCACCTCTTTGTTAACACTAGGGCCCCTATCCATAAAAAACTGATCAAAATGCTCAAAAAACTCTCTAAAATCATCAAAAAAATTATTTCCTGGCATAGATGGAACTCTAGTTCTGCTGTTATTTTCTTGTTTGATGATTTGTTCGCTTGAAATATTTACAACCGCAGGAATGAGTTCTTCCACTAAATCGGCAAGTCCTTGATTACAGTTGCATGCAGTAGTGCTAGCATCAACGACCTTTTTTGCATTCCAATCAAACATATTAGCATACGAAGAAAACGCAATTAGAAAATATGCAAATATAGATAAAATAAATGCCTTACTTTTCATAAATTATTTCCATCCTTTATTTAAAATATCTAAAAAGTTATTGTTTGGTGAAAGTACAAATTTAGTATTATTTTCGGCAAATGATTTACTGTAAGCGCTCATAGAGCGATAAAAGTTAAAGAACTCTTCATCAACCTTAAATGCCTCATTATAAATTCTAGTTGCTTCAGCATAACCACGGCCCCTTATTTCGTACGATTCTTTTACTGCACTGGAGATAATTTCCCTTTTTAATTTATCAGCTTTTGATCTAACTTCCTGCCCAGCTTGCTCTCCTTCTGCTCTGATTTCTTTTGCTTCTTTTTCCCTTTCAGTTTGCATACGGCGAAATATTGCAGAACTATTTTCTTCTGGTAAATCTGCTCTCTTAATTCTTACGTCTATTATTTCTATGCCAAATTTTTCAGCTTCAGAATAAACTCCACGCTGAATCAATTGCATAACCTCTGATCTTTTTTCATTCAACAAGCTAATCAACGAAAATCTGCCTATATTTTCTCTTATGTGAGCTTCTATAACCGGATATAATCTTCTAACCAGACCTGATTCATTCCTCACAGCCTGGTAAAAAGTAACAGGATTTGTTATTTTATATTTTGCATACGCATCTACTATAATACGTTTTTGATCCGCTGTTATCACTTCCCTTGGGATCTTATCAGGACTTAAATCTAAAACTCTTTTATCAAGAAACTCTACACTATTTATGAATGGTAACTTAAAATATAAGCCACTTTCCCTAACATCCCTTACAACTTTACCCAGTTGTATAACTATTGCTTGCTTTGTTTCTTGCACAACAAATATTGAATTAGATAAAACAATCAATAAAACAACAAATACAGAAACAAAAACAATTTTAATATTACTACTCATGGTTATTTTCCTAAATTTGTAAGAGGTAAATAAGAAAACATACCTTTCAGATCATCAGTTACAACAACTTTGTCTACCTTACTGAAAATATTTTCCATAGTTTCAAGATAAATACGATTCTTAACGAGAGAAGGATTCTGTCTATATTCCTCATAAAGAGATAAAAAGCGATTTGCATTACCTTTTGCTTCATTTATTACTTCATTTTCATATGCTTGTGCATCTAATTTTATCTTTATCGCTTCACCCTTTGCTCGAGGTATAATATCATTATTATAAGCATATGCTTCGTTTATAGTACGCTCTTTGTCTGCACGAGCACTTTGTACATCTCTAAACGAACTGATTACTTTTTCTGGTGGATCAATTTTTTTCATTTGAACAGATAAAATCTCTATGCCCATTTGGTATCCATCAAGAATCTGCTGCAATAGAATTCTAGTATCTCTAGAAATTTCTGGTCTGCCTTGACCAAGTGCAAAAGAGATCGTGTTTTTACCTATTATTTCTCTCATGGCACTTTCAGCAGCATTTTTAACACTGAAACCGGGTTTGTAATCCCGCACTTTGAATAAATAGTCCTTAGCATCTCTAACGCGCCATTGAACCTCGAAGTTAACGTTGACTATATTTTCATCTCCAGTTAGCATCACGCCTTCACCGCGATCTGTATCTCGCCCATAAGAACTACTTACCCCAATTTCTTCACGATTTACTTCCTTAACGTTCACTTTAAAAACCTTGCCAATAGGGTAGGGGAAGTGATAACGCAAACCAGGTGTTTCTGTATTAGAATATTTACCAAAGGTAAGTTCTATACTTTCTTCACTAGGATGGACAATATAAAAGCCAGTGCAAGCATAGAACAGCAAAATAATGAAAATGATGAAATAAGGTTTTTTGCCCCTGTTTCTGGTTAATCCATTAAGAAAGAACCTTATATCAGATACAGCTTTACTTAAAATATCTTCATTATTAGGAGTTTTGTTCCCTACCGGTTTCTTTCCCAGATTCCAAGGATTATTATCATCAAACATAATGATTGATTCTATAATTAATACGCTAATATTACTTCTTTAATAAGAAAATGCAAACATAAATTGCTATTTTATTTACAAATTAATCATCAGGATGGAAAACATGATCGTACACTTCCTTTTCTCTATGTAATATGGTCGACTCTATGGAATTTTCTGGCTTTTTTTTGAATTCTTTGTTGTCACTCTTTAAGTGCACTACGTCTTTGTGAAAATGGGAATTATACCTAAATAGTAAAGCTATTATTATTAAAGTTATAACAGCCAAAAAGATGAGTGTTCTTTTTCTATACTTCATAAATGCTGCAGCTTCTTGACCTAATTTTCCACACTATCAAAAAACACGTCAAGCGAAATTATTTGAAGACAAATAAATACTGGCAATCAATTTAACACTAACTTAAGAATCAAGGAATACAATTATAATATATTTAATTAATAGTGAGGTTAAAAATGTTACCTAATAAAAAAAGTTTAAATTCTGTTGAAACTGAAATAGGCCTACAACAAGAAGGTAGTCTTGATTTGAATAAAACTATGCAAAATCTATCAAATTCAGATATTGCTAATGATCACAAGAAGCTAAAAGAAAGAATGACTGACCTGTTAAAAGGAGATACAGAATTCTCTAAGATGAAACAAGGAGATAAGATTCTTGTAGTAAGTACAGCAAGTGGGTTATTTACGGCAGTACTACCACTTTTGGCAGTTGGTGCAACACTTGCTATACCGGGTGCTATAGTTGGTCTTGCTTTATATTTCGCTGTAAAAGTCGCTGTAAAAGCAGTTCAATCTGGATATAAAGGGCTCAAGTGGTCAGCAGAAAAAACAGTTGATGGGGCGAAATATACTGCTGGGAAAGTTAAGGACGCATCAACATACGCTGCCGGAAAAGTTAGAGATGGTGCTATGCATGTTAAAGATAAGGTGAAAGAAGGTTATGAACATTCAGTAGATTCACTGAAAAAAGGCGCTAGTTTTGTAGGCGAAGGAGTGGCAAATAAGTTCCATAAGGCATCTGGTGAGACGGACTATTTAGATAAGGTAAAAAGGTTTACTCCAGATGCAATTAAGAAATCTGACGAAATAAGAAATGATATGAAAGCAATTTTTGCTGATAAAGGAAATAATTCTGGGTTAGTGAAAAATATACTTTCTGGAATATCGTCAGAAATTGATTTAAAAATGGCAGAGAAGGCAAAATCAGGGGAGATTGAACATACTTCTGGATGGCAAGTACAGAAAGAATTCATTAATAATTTAAATGAAAAAAGCTTGCATAACTTGTTAACACAAAGGTCATTACCTAAAGGTAGTTATTTCATCGACAGTGTTTTCTCTGAACATCACGATGAAATTAAGAAGGTTATTAAAGAATGTAGAGAAAATCATTTGTACTCAAGCGTAAGCAATATGTTTGACAGAGCAGAGAAAAAAGCTAACAGGCCTTCTGTCAAAAGTTTAACTAGGTCTGTGTCATCATCATTCTCTTCACTGGGAAGAAAAGGCTCTGAACAATCTAACAGCTTGTCAAAAAGCAATTCACTAAATTCTATAGGAACTGAAAGTACTGCTACTGTCTCTGATTCAGATTCTCAGAACTTTGCAACAGTCCGTAGAAGCAATTCATCTAGTAGCTTAACTCCTAAGCTTACTCCAGTTGCTCCACCAGAACTACCTAGAAGCGCCTCATTGACTAACTTAAATGGACAAAGTTCTTTCAGTGAAGATGTTCTCAGTGATCCTATTGTGGAGCAAAACCTGGATAGTTTGAGTAACAGAACTCTCACTCACAGTAATTCTACTGATAGTGGAATGGGTTCTGGTTCTTCTACGCTAACAAGAAAACAAGTTCTTCCTTTAAAAGAAGAATTTGACAGAGAACTCGAAGAAAAGTTGGCAAAACGACGCGCATCTCTAGATCAACCTAGTGCAGAACCTGTCAACTCAAGAGCTACAGCAACTCCAGGAACAGTGTAATAAGTAAAACTTCTACCTTCTCCAAAAGGATGTTACTCAATGAGTAACGTCCTTTTTTTGTTTTTAAACTATAGAAAAATCCTAGATCCCAGCGGTATGCGTACAACCGTATGAACATTGTGATTTCTCTGCTAGGAAAGGTGTCATCCGAGTAGCTGACACTGGGATGGCTTTGTTGCATCGCTACTTATGAAAGGCTAACTATAATTAGGATTATAAGCAACTTATTGAAAATCTTGTTTTTTTGCAATCAATCTGATCAAATTTAAGAATAGTAATTTGTTATTTATATTAATAAATTTAATTCTATTGAAAATAGCTAAAGCATTGAAATTCTTGAATTTTAGCCGGATTGGTAAATGGTAGTGAAATTTCTTTTACTCAAATTTAGGTATTCATTGACCGTTCTTGTTATAAATACCAGAATAATAAGCTACTGATATTCCCTATCTTTTTTATCTTTAATCCATCATAGCTAGCGATGCAACAAAGCCCACTGGGATCCAGGAAAGTTTGCTTGTTTACAAGCAAACTAGCATAGAAAGTGGTTACAACGTTTTCGATGAGATTATATGGAAAACTGGATTCCAGTGTCAAGCACTGGAATGACATCACAGGGGCACTGGGATGACACCTTTACGTTTGAGGCAAACTAGCTATAACACTTAACATACTACCTTTGCAAACAAATGTTCATACAGTACGCGCTGGCGTTATTTTCTCTTGATGAATAAATCTCGGTAGAGTATAGTAGCAATGCATTTATGTAGCTACTAATGAATAATTTAGTTTTGGTTTATACAACTTTTTCAAATTTTGAGGAGGCTAAAACTGTTTCTGAAGAATTGTTAAACGAGAAATTAATTGTATGTGTAAATATATTTCCCGAAGTGAATTCTCTGTATTTATGGGAAGGTAAAATTAGTAATAGTTGTGAAGTAGTGGCAATTATGAAGAGCAGGAATGATCAAGTTGATAAAATTGTAGAAAAAATCGAAGCAATGCATTCTTATGATCAGCCAGCTATTGCTGTGATGCCCATAGAACAAGCAAATAAATCTTTTACTAATTGGGCTAATAGTGTTATTGATGTAAGTAGTATTGGGGTGTAGCCAAGTGGTAAGGCAGCGGTTTTTGATACCGCCACGCGAAGGTTCGAATCCTTCCACCCCAGCCATATTGAAGTGGGTGTGAAATGATATCACTTTTCTATAAATTAAGATTATTGAATTATATATTAGGTAGTCTCAAAGATATAATTGTGAAACTGTTTCTCTTCACAATGTATCTTTACACATTCAGCATTGTGCTCATGTTTCTCAGCAATGGTTTTTGGTATGCTGTAGAATTTTGCTCTTTCAAAAATGCGTTTTACCGTTTGTTTCAATATTGCAAGTGGTATTATGAAAATAGGGAAGATCTCGGTTACGGAATTTCTATTCGAATATTAGTGGCGTTTCTTACTCCGCATTTTCTCTATAAATTATTACTTGGCACAGGCTGGAAGTCCTTTTTAAAGGAAAAGATAATACAGATACTCAACACAAGAAGAAAAAAGGGTAGTGAGTTCAGTAACAGTAGCAAACCAAGTGGCAGTAGTTATAGTGATAAGAATAATTACAGCAATAACAGTGGTAACAATGAGCGTCAAGCTCAAGATGCAAAGCGAAAAGTAAACATGATAAAGCAGCTATTAATCAAAGATATAGAGGCAACTATAGATAGGAGATTGAATTATATTTTTTTCGGTAAAAGGAGTAAACCTCATTAAGTATATAAAAAGGCTTTATCTAGTAAGGCTTTTTAAGGTTGGCTGTATTTTATTTTTTACGTATACCGGATCACAATCAGCCAATATACATGTGTGCACAAAATCTTGACTAAAGTCTGATAACCAAGAAATTGCCTTACGTTTTTCTACCAAGCTTTCTGTTTTTTTGCAGTGACTTGCTGCATCAATCATTGCCTGCGCTATTACTGATTTCCACAGCAAATAATACCTTTGTATATCATCTGACGTACTATTTGTTTCATAGTGGTTAAAAAATTCTTTAAAATTGAAGTTGTTTGACATAATGATACCTCTTTGGATTGAAATTTGAAATGATTTGAGTTTATGTCGCCACAGCAGATTCCGCTAACAAGCAGCGGGATGACGAGCTTATCGTCATCCCGCCACGAACCGTCATACCGCGATTCATTCGCGGTATCTCTAGATCCCGCTAACAAGCAGCGGGATGACGGTTGTCAGGCCAGCGCCCCTATGATGTCATTCAAGTAGCTGACACTGGTTCCTTTATGACGGCAGTGCCCCTATGGTGTCATCCCAGTGCTTGACACTGGGATCCAGGAATTTTGATTGGACACTGGGTTGGTAAGCATAAAAGTGTTATGTAAAATACAACGTTCTTGATGGGATTGCATGAAATGCTGGATCCCAGTGTCAAGCACTGGGATGACACCATAGGAGGCTGCTTGGATGACAAAAAAAGGAGCACTGGAATGACAGCAATCTACGTCATACCGCGATTCATTCGCGGTATCTCAGCCGCTAACAAGAGATCCCGCTAACAAGCAGCGGGATGACGGTTGTCGTTTAGCCATAAACATTAAGAAATTTACCAAATGAAAAAAAAGGCAAAAGAAGCCCTGGGGTTATTATCCGCTTTAAAATATTGGCGTTTTTTATGTTTTAAACGCTTGACAAGCAAGATTAAGCTGCTTTTAATTGCAACTAACTTACGCTGCAAATGTTTAAGAAGTTTACTAAGCAGAAAAAAAGACAAAGAATCCCCGAGTTAGCTAGTCTTTTACTATCTCTGTCGAGTATTGGCATTTTTTGATGTCTTGTAACGCTTTATAAGCGCGTTCAGCTTATTTAGATAAAAATCTAGATGTAGATGAAGTTTTGTAAAGACATACAGTATCTATATACTGCAAAAAATTGAACATAAGACGCCGATACATTAAGTAATCCTTACCTTTTAATCTGCAGATTGGCGAAAGCAAATACAATAGCTTCAGTTTCATGATAAGGGGGTTGGCGAAGGGTGTCAAGTAAGTTTTTTTGTTTCTGCGGGCTACCTGGTTTTTCTACTGAAATTTTGAAAAATGTAATCTACTCCTATATTCAAATATATCAAGCAGTAATTCAAAATCAGCCATTGCGCCTTTTGCGTTATTATACGCGAGATTGAGCAGCTCTTTGTCCTGATATAAATCAGCAAATTTAAATTCCATACATCCTGATTGTTTTGTGCCTAAAATATCTCCACTGCCTCTTAGCATCATATCCCTTTCAGCAATGTAAAATCCATCTTGTGACTCACACATGATCTTTAACTTTGAAGATGAGCTTTTACTTAAATTATCGTATAATAATACACAAAAAGATGGCTTGTTTCCTCGCCCTACTCTGCCTCTTAACTGATGCAATTGTGATAACCCAAATTGCTCTGCATTTTCTATAATCATGATGGTTGCATCTGGCACATCTATACCAACTTCTATCACAGTGGTTGCAACAAGCAGAGAAAATTCATTCCTTTTGAAGGAAAACATAACTTGATCTTTCTGCTCCTGAGTCAATTTTCCGTGTATTATCCCGACTTTATCAAGAAATGTTTTTTGTAATTCCTGAAAACGCATCTCTGCTGCAGCAATATTGGTCTCTTCGTTTTCTTCTATATATGGACAAATCCAATATGCTTTTTCGCCCCTGTTTATAGCACCTTTTAGCTTTTCAATAACATCTGGCACCCTACTAATGTTCATAGTTACAGTTTTTATTGGCAATCTGGATTTTGGTTTTTCTTTCAAAATTGAACATTCAACATCACCATACATAGCTTGCTGCAAGGTTCTTGGAATGGGAGTTGCAGTAACGAAAAGTATATCGGCATTTTCTCCTTTTCCTACCAAGCGATTTCTCTGCATCACTCCAAATCGCTGTTGCTCGTCTATGACTGCAAGCCCTAAATTTTTAAATGTAACGTTAGCTTGAAATAGTGCATGAGTGCCAATCACTATATTTAAAACACCACTTGCAAGTTCGTTCATGATAATCTTTCTTTCCTTGCGCGAAGTTTTACCAGTAAGCAGCGCAACTTTTATATCGGTACAGGATAAAACTTCCTCAATCCAATTATAATGTTGCTCCGCCAAGATAGTAGTCGGTGCCATTAGAGCTGCCTGCATGTTGTTTTCTACCACATTTATCATTGCAAAAAGTGCAACTACGGTTTTGCCACTACCAACATCACCTTGCAGCAAGCTTATCATGCGATACTTGGATTTTTGTCTCTCTGAGATCTCATCTATTGCACGAGTTTGATCATTTGTTAATTGAAACGACAATTCATTTAAAACTTGCTCTTTGTATTTACTCAATATTATAAATTCTCTTCCCCTTTCTTTCACATGATTTTTTCTTGCAAGTTTCAGCGCTAGCTGATACGCAAACAATTCATCATAAGCAAGCCTTTTTCTACAAACCTCAGCTTCCGCCAATGAGCTTGGTCTGTGCAACTTTATGATGCTTTCCCTCCAACTTAACCATTTTTTTTGCTTGATTAATGTATCATCTATCCACTCTGGTAAATCAGGCAATTCCTTTAGATTAGAGCTTATTATGTTCCCAATGCGCTTATTGGTAATGCCACGGCATAATTGGTAAACTGGCTCTATGCAAGCTATTTCTTTAAATTGGTTGATGTCAAGCGACACGTAATCTGGATGAGTAATTTGCCAATGTTCAGCAAATTTTTCGAGTTTGCCACTGATGATCACATTCGCTCCAATTGGAAATAGTTTATATAAATACTTAACTGAGTAATTAAAAAAGACTATGAATATATACTGACTCTCACTTTCAACGACTATTTTATATGGTCTACCTCTAAAAGTGGGCGACTGATGTTCATAAACTTTTGCAATGAAAGTTGTAAATTCTCCAACTCGAGCATCAGATAGTAACTTGCTTCTATCCACATAACTAAGTGGCTTATAAAACAGCAGATCCACCACCTTGTCCCCACCACAAAGTTTAGGTAATATTGCGGAATGAAATTTAGGTATATTCTCCAGCCTGCTATTTAGAAAAATCTGATTGCTCATTGAGATTCATACATGTGTAAAACTGTTATAGAGCCTTTTTAAAATCTTGTCACCTTATGGTCAGGTATGCACTATAGCTAGCACAGCTCTCTAACGTTATACCGCGATTCATTCGCGGTATCTCAGCCGCTAACACGTAACGGAATGACGAATTTGTTGTTTTTAAAATCGTCGGTAAGCCTAAGTTACCCCTAACTATATTTGCTATCATAGGGCTTATAGTAGGTATTTTATTAACTTATTAATCATTTTTATGTGTTATTATACCATTAGCAGTCTATATCAAGGTATTAATGATGAACAGCTCTACACCAAAAGAAAAGGAAAACCCAGTAGTTACATTAAGAGCTCAAGCAGAAAAGTTTGGTTTTAGCAAGTTAAGAGCTGGTAAAGACAATGCTGAAGCGAATTCTGGTAATACAGCGTTCTTAGATTTTCAGAGAATGGATTTTGTTATTAACGGCAAAAGTATAAGTAGAGATTTGATTGCCGAGCTATACAAAGAACATGATAGTTTACTGCCAAAAAGTGAAGGTAAAAATGAAGACTACCGCCCATTTGCAAGAAAAGTTTTTAAGGAGATGTTCAAATACGCTAAGGCAGAAGTTCCAAGTGACTCTATCTTGGAAGAATTAGTTATCAATTGTAATCAAGCAGGATATGAAGCTGGTGTACATATAGAGTTTCAAGGTGCACTTAGCCAGCATTCATTCATAATAGAAAGCCCTGAAAAAGTGATAAGTATTGACTGTGTTAGCCAAAATAATGTGAGTGTTAAATCTGATATGACATTACCAATATTTTTCCAAAGGAGTGACGGTACATTCGGTGACAAGGTGTGTGATCTATCCAGCTCACTAGAATTCACGCTTAAGTCTCAAGATGATAAAAATGTAACATACACAAATGGTAACTTGTCACTTACTGTTCCTGAGAGACTGAAGGACTATAATATAGGTGATAAAAGCTTATTTGACATTATAAAAGAATACTTTCAGAAATTGTGCGAGAGGCTTGGATTTTTTAAAATAAAAATAGAGCATGGTTTAGGCGATCCACTAGAAGTAAGCGACCATCTGGAAAATATGGAACCCCCTATTCGTAGTAATGAGCACGGCCTGAATTAAAATATCTTGAGCTTGTTTGCACAATCAATCACTTCAGCATTTAGAAATTGTTTTTTAAACCAGGTATACTGACGTTTCGCGTAGTGTCTTGTGTTTGTTTGAGCAATTTGTATCGCTTCGTCTAAAGTAATCTCACCTTTCAAGTACTTTATAATTTCTGGCACTCCGTGTGCTTTCATAGCTGGCAAATGTGGGGCTAGGTTCATGCTAAGTAGCTTTTTTACTTCATCAATTGCTCCATTTTCAATCATTGTAATGAAACGAGAATTTATTTTTCGGTATACATCTTCACGTTTAGGCAGAATTGTATATATCTTAAAATTATTGAATAAAGGAGGCTGTCTATTCTCTTGCCATACAAAAATTGACTTGCCAGTTTCAGTGATAACTTCAAGTGCCCTTGAAAGGCGGTGCGAGTCATTCATGAACACTTTACCTTGAATCCTTGGATCTTTGCTTAGCGCTAATTTGTAAAACTCCTCTTTACTTAAATTTTTCCTGAGCTCACTTACGTTTTTTCTCACTTTCTGACTTATTTGTGGCATTGATGATAAGCCTTTGATTAAACTGCTGATGTAAAGCCCGCTTCCTCCAGTGATGATAGGTATTTGAGCATTTTCTAATGCGTGATTAACTTCTTTTTCTAAATCTTCTAACCATAGACCCACGGAATAATTTTCTTTTGCTGAAACATAACCATATAGTTTATAAAATACTTCTTGCTTTGGTGGTTGAGCAGTAATTATGGGAATTTCTTCATATACCTGCTTTGAATCACAATTTATTATACTAATATTTCCATATTTTTCTATCAGGTTATCGCATAATTCTGATTTACCTGAGGCCGTAATTCCTGTAATAATTACTATATTATTTTTCATTTATATTAATTTAATTAACATATGATAAAGTGTAGTAAAAGCTTGGATTCTACAATCTAAAGTTTGGAGATTTTTATGGCAGAAAACAACGACAATAATTCATTTACTAAGCGTTTCACAAACAGGACTCCTGGCGGTACAGGGGAAGGTTTTTCCAGTAAGTATTCGTCTCAAAACACCAAAGAACGGGCATTAGGGGAAAAAGGAAAAATTTCTGAATTAGCAGGCAAAAAAACCGAATCCAAGGAAGCTTTTTCTGAAAGTGGCGGCATAAAAAGTAAAAGCAGAACTGTCAATGAAAGATCTTTTGCTGATGCAACAAAAAGAAGTAGGTCAGATCTTATATACTTAGTCCGTGGTAAAGATCGTGGAAAATCAGCGTGGCATTATGTATTAGTTGATAAAGAGAAAAGAGAAATGTTTCTAGCAAAAAGCAGAACTGGCTCTATAGATGTTGCAGACTATGGAGAGATTTTGTATTCAGGATGGGGAGAGGATCCACCACAGGCAATAATTGATAAAGTCAATGAAGAGTTTGGGTTGTAGCAAATCTGCATAACAAATGGTAAGCTGCGTTGCATTACGTTTACAAAAACTAGCAGTTACTATATAAGATACAGTGCAACAAAACTGATCTAGTTGTTATGAATAAGTTTTTAGCTATATGGTATCTAAAATAATAAATGCAATACAGAACAATTTATTAGTGTGTTTTCCAACAGAAACAGTGTATGCTCTTGCTTGTAATGCACTAGATAATGAATCTATAGGAAAAATATATCAGATAAAGAAACGCTCTCAAAATAAACCACTGTCTATATTTGTTAGTGATATTTACAATTTGACAAAAATAGCAAAGGTAAAGGAAAGATATATTGATTTAATAAACCACTTTTCTCCTGGACCAATTACCTATATTTTACCACTTAAAAACAACAACATATTGCCAAACGAATTCTTTAAAGATAGTATAGGTATCAGAATTCCTGAGCATCCTATTGCAATTTCAATACTAAACAAACTGAAAGTTCCAATAGTTGCAACTAGTACAAATATTTCAGGAAAAGAAAGTGTATGTAAGGCAAACGATATACCACAATCCATTAAGCAACATTTATCTGTAGTGATTGAAGATGACGAACTAGTTTCTGGTATAGAATCTACTATTATTGACTTAACCGAAGATAAGATTAAGGTTTTAAGGGAAGGTGCAATTTCATTACAAACAGTAAACAACGCATTTTCAAACTAAAATCTATAGGAGAAAGAATGAAAAAAGTAATAGGCCACAACCAAGCCAAAAAAAAAATAATGAACAACTTATCTGTTCAGTCTTGGCTGATCTGTGGTAAAAAAGGTATAGGAAAAGCAACACTTGCAAAATCCTTCTCCAATTGGTTACTCATAAAAAACTATAATGAAGTAGCATTGGACTTACACATTGTTGAAGGTGATACTATCGGAATAGAAAAAGTCAGAGAAATGAAAAACTTTCTACACTTAAGTCCCATTCAATCAGAACACAAAATAGCTATAATAGATAGCTTAGAGGCAATGACTAATAACGCTAAAAACGCAATATTGAAAATATTAGAAGAGCCGCCAAAAAATTCTAAGATATTTATAATTAGCCATAAGCCATATGATATACAAACCACTATCTTGTGTAGGTGCTTTCAGCTAAATTTACTCCCATTAACTTATGATGAAACAAAGCAAGTTGCTTCATCTCAATGTAAATTTGATAATCAAACGTTTGACGAAATGATTACTTTATTTCCTGGAATGCCAGGAATGATAATAAATACAATAAGTAGTGATGCTTATGAAGCATACAAATGCTTTTATAAATTTCTTCATGATTTAAAGAATCCCAATATGATTAATAAAGTAATTAATAGCGAAATCGAACTAGAACTAGCATCATATATAATTCAGGCCTTCATTTTAGAAAGCATAAAGAGAGAGGTAAATGGTGTTGAAATTCTGCTAAGTCAGTGGAAAAAAATAGATGAACTTTTCGTTGTTGCTAAGCAACTTCACTTAGATAAAAAGCATGTTTTAGCTAATGTAGTTAATATCATGACATAAGTTTACGAAGTATAATACTTTTAACATAAATTCATGATAAAATTCTGTTAATTTAATACTCGAAGTATATAATTTGACTGATAATAAATTAACTGTATGGCAATCAATAGAAGTTTTGACGAAAGCCATATTGAACATGCAGAAAAAATTAAGCTTAATTAAGAATATAGCTTCAGATCAAGACGTAACCCTAGAAAAAGGAAAGGAGTTGTTAAGTGGCATTTATGAAGCAAATTTTAAGCTAAACAAGACAATCAATATAGCTACTTTGCCAAAAATTGGCTATCATATGCTAAATGGTGAGCTTGTTGTACGTAATCATATTACGGAAGAGGAAGTAAAGATTCCTGGAGATTTTCATTACCTTAAAGTCGTTAAATCCGATCATGATAATTATAAATTAACGTTTTGTAATTTTTTAGGTAATGAGTTTTTTGAATATAAAAAGTATGATCCACAATATTCTGGCGTTTCAGATGAATATAAATTTGTGGATTTTGGTAGTGTAAAAAAGACTCATAATCTAAAATTTAAGGAATATGTTGGTCATGCACCTAAGTTTTTTGCTGCAGAAGGTCCTATTGAGCCTGGATCTCAAAACCATGCAATTGATCTATTTAGGCTAGTCAAAGATGGTAAAGGTAGCAAAGTGGGAACCCTCGCTGATGAATTTGGTTATTTTGATGATCAAAATAAATTACATTATTATAATTATCACAAAAGTGCTGAAAGTAATATTTACAATCCTGAAAATTTCAGTATAAAAATGATAAATATAGATGTGAGCAAAATCGACAAATTCTACCTTATTGCGGAACAAGGTGATATAATCATTCATCCTATTTTGGAAAATTTAGACATATTTTAAAGTTTTTTAGAGTATCTAATCTTGTTGTTATTATAATTGGATTTGGTAGCATTGTGTTATGGAAGATAAATTGCTTGAATCAGTAAAAAACAAAAGTTATTTCAGTAAAGCAGTCGAATGGTACTGCCATAGGTATCTGTTTTGTGTAGCAGAAAGATCTTGGATGGCATTAATAGTATCGCTTCTCCTAGTATGCTTATGTTTATTAACATTAAACATATACCTGTTATTTCCTATTAAAAAAGATTTAAATTTTGTGAAGTATATGAACCACACAGAAGATGAGTTCTCTGCAATGCATAAGCTTAGTTTCAGTAAAAAGGAAGATGAATACACTTCCACAGCGAGGTACTTAATAAGTAAATACATTGAAATATACGAGTCCATTAAGATCGTTGAACCGAAGTACCAAGAAAATTTTATAAGAAACAATTCTATACATAAAATCTATCAATGCTTTCAGGAAAAAACGAATAATGAAGCTGGTAATTTGTCTTTATCTAAAAGAAAAATCGCCAACATAAATGTAATAACATTATCTATTGATCGATCGACCAAGGACTTAGTTACATTTGCTGGAAATGCTACTGTAGTTTTTACAACCGAGCAAAATAAGGAGGATACTGTGGAGATTAGCTTCACTTTGTCGAATATAAAAGCAACTCTGGCTGGTATAATACCATTTAAATTTATTGTTAATGGTTATAAATACAGATTTTAAAATATTACTTGGTAGCTAAAAAAAATAACCAAAGTGCACATAGCAGTAATAACTAGAGGTAAAACTAGAAGAATTGGTGTTTTTTTAATAAAGTAATTCTGAGAAGGTTTTAAGAAAAAGGCATTGTAAATTATCGGTAAAAAGTACAGAGCGTTGAGTATAGTACTAACAATTAACACTAGAGTTACAAACACAGAAAGTATTACATTGCCAGAGTTGAAAACAGCTTGAAAAATGAGAAATTTACCCCAAAAAGTCGGAGCAGGCGGCACCCCTATCATAGACAATGCACCTATAGCAAATGCTGTCATGCTAATTGGCATACTGCGTCCTATACCGTAAATCTTATCTATATATTTCTCACCTGCTCTCGTTATTATTGCTCCGGCAACGAAAAACAAAGTGATTTTTGCAAATGCGTGGCAAACTAATTGAAAAATTGCAACCCTCATGCTGAGATCACTAAAAATTGAAGCGAATAATATAATATACGACAATTGAGAGATGGTAGAGTAAGCAAGCAACTTCTTTAATTTTTTTTGCTTTAGTGCAATCAATGATGCAGTAATAATAGTAAATCCAGCAGCGTACGGAAGCCACCCTCCAGCAAACCAATTTTGCTGCACAAAACGTTGCATATTATCGACGCCGAAAGTGTATAATATAACTTTTATGATGATGAAAACTCCGGATTTCACAACAGCAACAGCATGCAGTAGTGCACTCACAGGAGTTGGTGCAACCATTGCTTTTGGTAACCAAAAATGCATTGGCATTAATGCAGCTTTTCCTATTCCGTAAATTAGCATAGCAAAACACACTGCAATAAAAGTGATGAGTGAAGTATCAAATTTGAATATTCCACCACTTACAAAGTCTAAAGTATGAAATTCATTATATAAAAGGCCTATTGCAGGAAAAAATAATACCAAAGAAGAGAAAAATAGCACGCCAAAGTAATAGCGTCCTGCAATCATTGATTCATTTGTTGAGTTGTAAGTAACCAGAGGGTATGTACTAATAGTTAGAAGCTCATAAAAGACAAATGTAGTGAGCAAATCTCCAGAAAAAGCAATAAACATTGCACAGCTAATCGATATTGAAAAAAAGCATAGAAAACTTGAGTGATTGCTATCAGCATAGTTATTCTGCATATAACATATTGCATATACACTGGTTAGTATCCATAAAAACGATATCAATAAACTGAATATTACTCCGGTAGACTCTAGCTTTAAACTAATGTGCAAATTATTACCAAAATCCATGAGGATAAATTGAGAATGATCACCGTACACCCAATATAAAGTGCACAGACACGTATACGCAAATAGAAGTACAGAAGAAGTGACAGTGATACTATTGTTCACTCTGGGCCATTTACCAGTAAAAAAAATAACTAACGCACTTAAAAGTGGAATCAACGCAGTAATTAATAAATAATTCTCGGTAATTGAAAATGGTAAGGAAAGAGACGTTAAAACACAGTCCATTAAATAATTCATCTTTTTGTTTAGGTAAAGCTAGAATTATACTAAAATCATAGAAAAACCGCTATGTTTTTTTAGTTGTTTGTGTATGCTATAGCTATACTGCGATTCATTCCACAACTGTACGAACATTTGTTTTTGTTAAACACAACAAAGATGTCATCCCAGTGCCCTGACTACTTGGATCCAGGAAAGTTTGCTTGTGAGCAAGCAAACTAGCATAGAAAAACGTTTTCGATGAGATTGCAGAAAGCCAGTGTCTGGGCACTGGGATGACAAAGGAGGACAGTGTCAAGCACTGACCATTTGCTGTGCAGTTTACCTTTAAAAATGAATGTTCATACAGTAAGCCATAGGATGACAAAAGAGTAAACTTTATCTGTGTGAGCTATAGACGCAAATTACAACAAATGCAGTAGCGTAATCTCCATCGTCACTTAGAGAAAGATGAATTTTGGAGATAAAATCCTTGCTAACGGTAAGATATGGCTTGCCTCTTACATCATTGTATATTTCTATATCTTTCATTATAATACCCTGACCACTACCTCGTGCTTTAACAAAAGCCTCCTTTGCTGCAAAGCGTTTAGCAAAATACCTTGCTCGCATTTCTTGACTATTATACTTTCTACTTAGCTCTATTTCTTTTTCAGTGTAGATTCTATTGAGAAATTTTTCCCCGTATTTTTGTAATATCCTCGATACTCTTGGTATATATACTATGTCAGTGCCGATACCGTGTATCATTTTGTGCTAAAGTGATTTATTGCTTCTTCAATCTGCATTTCCTTTACCTCTCCAGTTGCTCTATTTTTTACTTCAACTATCTTTTCATCTATTGCCTTTTTTCCGACAATTATTTGCCACGGCAAGCCTATCAGATCCATTCTAGAAAATTTTACTCCTACACTCCCTTCCGTATCATCGTAAAGCACTTCATCGCTTTTCAAAGCTTTATATATTTTATCTGCAGCCTCCGTTACTTTCGGTTGTAAATTGATTAAACCAATTCTGAAAGGAGCTACCGATTCTGGCCAGATAATTCCTTTATCATCATGAAAAGCTTCTATTATTGCACCAACAAGTCTTGAAACCCCAATGCCATACGAACCCATATGTATATTGACATTTTTTCCATCTTGAGAAGTAACACTTGCCTTCATAGGCTTCGAATATTTATCACCAAAATAAAAAATATGCCCTATTTCAATACCCTTACTAACATTTAACTGTTCTTGTGATATAGGGCAAGTCTCAGGATCATGCATATCATCTGCAACTGCATATATACTCTTTAAACTTTCAATATCTTCACTCTCTAGTAGTTCAGAAAATTTATTGTCATAATATAAAGTGCTCTCACCAGTGTTTGCCAATATATGAAACTCGTGGCTCAAATTTCCTCCAATTGGCCCCGTATCAGCTCGAACTCCAATTGGAGTAAATCCCATGCGTTTGAAGATTTTTATGTAAGTTTTGTACATCAAATTATATGAATTCAGTGCACCTTCGTAATCTACATCAAAACTGTATGCATCCTTCATCAAAAATTCCCTGCCCCTCATAACACCATAACGTGGTCTTACCTCATCACGGAATTTCCATTGAATTTGGTATAAACAAAGTGGCAAATCTTTGTAACTTTTTACCACATCTCTAATTAAATCAGTTGCTATCTCCTCATGCGTTGGACCAAAAAGCATATCTTCCTCATGCCTATCCTTTATGCGTAGCATTTCCTTACCGTAATCATCGTAACGCCCTGATTCTCGCCAAAGACTTGCTGGTTGCACACAAGGCATTAATGCTTCAATAGCACCGGATTTGTTCATTTCATCTCTGATAATATCTTCAATATTCTTAAGCACTAAGAGACCAAGTGGTAACCACGTATAGATGCCAGATGCTATCTGCTTTATTAAACCTGCACGCAAAGAATATTGATGGGAGATAATTTTAGCATGGGCAGGCTTTTCCTTTAGAGTTGGCAGGTAATATTTGGATAAACGCATATAATAGATCTGATTGTATTAAGTAATCTTAATACAATCAGACCTGTAGGTAAACTTATTTTGAAAAGGAAGGAAAGTGCATGGCTGACCATTTCATAGTTATCATAGTCCTTGTACAACATTTTCCTTTTGGCATCGCAACGCTTTTCCACCAAACTGTGCTATGCGATCCTCAACAGAAAGAGGAGGTGAATCTTGCACCTCATTATCCACTGAGTCAACATTATTTACTTGTGGTGAATCAACACACGAACTTGGCGGTACCGGTGACTCCTCTGTTTCTTGTTCAGGATGTATCGGAGATGTGGCTCTAGATCCTATACCACTGTCAAGACCCCCGCTTCCTTCTTCCTTGCTTGATGGGGAATTTGTGTGTTTTGTCTGCTCCTCTTTTTCCTGCTCTATCTCTTTTTGTTTGTCTTTGCTTTCATCTGTAGTCCAATCTGAATCGCTAATAGAATCAGAATGCTCACTTTCACTATCTGAGAATTGCATGACTGCTACTCTCTCCTTAAGTCTCTTTGTCTAATCTGAATCATTATCATCCGACTTCTTTCTCTCTGCTTGCTCCCTATCTATTCTTGCAGCAAACTCTTCTGGTGTTTCTTTTTTGTCAGTGCCCCCACTACTTTCTAATTTTGCTTTCAATTCATTTGTAAAATTTTGTTGCTGCCCACTCTTTTTAACGTAGTACCTCCTCTTATCTGTTCAAACAGAGTAGAATGATTATTATTCTCAGGTTCACCAGCCTTCTTCGGTGCATCATTCTTAGGTTGCTCCGTACGCTTGGAAGCTGTAAAAAAATGCGGAGGCGGAGGTGGTAGTGCAGCATCTTGTGGCAATGGAGGAGGTGGCGGCGGTGGTACACTGACACTTGGATTTGGTTGTGTTCCAAACGTTACTGGAGGTGATTGAGGAGTAGGTACATTTGATTTATTCTCCAGATTAGTACAATTTTTACACACAAATTTTTGTGGTTCTTGAGATGGAGTATGGCCGAATTTCTGTCCATTAAGACCTACTTCTTTCTTATTATCATCTCTAGAAATAGCCAGTTTAACAAGATATGTCACTGAAATAAGTGCAACAACCGTAGAAACAGCAAAAATTGCTAAAGGAACTGCTGCAATAGGACCAGAACCAGAAACTGCTATAATAACATAAGGAAGATATTGACCAGATATGAAACTAAGAGGTTGTCCGGAAACAAGTAAAAGGCTATAATATCTGAAATTTTAGTACGGGGTAAAGATGAGAAAAAAGTATCCAACAGATCTAAGCGAAAGGGAATGGGCAAGAATAGAAAAACACTTCAGAGTATCATACAAGAAAGGAGGAAGGCCGCCAAAGTATAGCAAAAGAGAAATATTAGAAGCAATTTTCTATGTATTGCGTACAGGGTGTCAATGGCGGTATTTACCAAATGATTTTCCGCTATGGAAGACTGTGTATGAGCAGTTCAGGCAATGGAAGAAGCAGGGAATTTTTGAGAAAATGAACTATGATATCACTAAATATAGTAGGTCAAAAATGGGAAGCCGAGCGCATGCATAGTGGACAGTCAATCGGTAAAAACCACGGAAAAAGGGGGGGCAAAGGTTATGATGGTGCGAAAAAGGTAAAGGGGAGAAAAAGACATATAATCACAGATACTCAAGGATTTGTGCTTGGTTGCTATGTAGGAGCTGCAAGCGAAAATGACAGAGATGGGGTGAAGATGGCATTGGACAATATGAAGGAAAAATACAGCAATATTAAGAAAATGTGGGCTGATATGGGATACCAAGGAAAAGATTTAAAGGATTACGTAAAGAGAGAATATGGGATAGATATTGAAATTGTCAAAAGGCCTCCATGTAGGTTTTGGGTGCATAAAGATACACCACCTGAGCTACTACCAACAAGAGAACAAGGGTTTAAAGTACAGCCAAGAAGATGGGTTGTAGAAAGGACTTTTGCTTGGGTTAATAGGAATAGAAGGCTATCGAAGGAGTATGATTTACTCACAACATCCACTGAGAATTTCATATACCTAGCTATGAGTAGGGTTATGTTAAAGAGGGAATATGCTTGAATTTACTAGTTTCCGGACAACCTCTAAATATAGATAATAATGAAACAGCAATTAAAGGTTTCCATATAGTCTGCTTAGTTTTAGTAAGCTCCTGACTATCTTTTAGCAATGAAGAATTATTGGATATCATCATTTCTTTGCCTCACTTGTTAACGATAATTTAATAATAACCCAATTAATAATTTCTGTCAATAATTAATTATGAAAAACAAAGTTGCAATTTGAATAGATAAGCTATAAGTAATATACGACCAGCAATAGCCATACAATAGACTTCTTGTATAACCCACACTAAGTAGAAAAAAGGTGTCATCCAAGTAGCTGACACTGCTCTCCTTTGTCATTCCAGTGCTTGACACTGGTTTCCATCCAAAATGGTGTCATTCCAGTGCTTGACACTGGAATGACACCGAAGGGGCTACTGCCGTCTTGGATGGAAACCAGCGTCAGAACTAGTTAACCATGGGGCTTCTTTTGCCTTTTTTTCCATTTGGTAAATTTCTTAAATATTTATGGCTAACATGAAGCTAAGTACGAACTTTGTTAAACATAACAAATGGTGCCATTCCAGTGCTCCTTTTTTTGTCATCCCAGTGCTTGACACTGGGATCCAGTTTTCCATATAATCTCATCGAAAATGTTGTAACCACTTTCTGTGCTAGTTTGCTTGCTTACAAGCAAACTTTCCTGGATCCCAGTGTCTGGGCACTGGGATGACATCATAGGGACACTGGGATTACACCCTGACAATCGTCATCCAGCTACTTGTTAGCGGCTAAGAGATACCGCGAATGAATCGCGGTATGACGGTTCGTGGCGGCATGACGATAACCTCGTCTCACTGCCATTAAGTTAAGGAAAAAAGATAGATTTTATGGGATAATGATGTATACCAATAAGTTTAAAGGTAGTATGAGTAAAAAAGGCAGTAATAAAATTTATTCAAAATGAATTTGCAAGTCTAGAATTTATAGAATCCCATAAATCATCTTCAAAAGATTTTATGAGAAAGAGGAAGTTATCTTTTATTGACATATTTATCTTAATTTTAAGAAAAAGTGTAAAGTCGCTGCAAGTAATACTAAACGAATTTATTTTATATAGGAAAAAAGACTATACCGTTACTGCTAGTGCTTTTAGTCAAGCAAGAAAAAAAATGAAACACAGTGCATTTTCAGAAATTAACGAAGGTGTGGTTTCCTTGTACTACCAAGACCAAAAATTTAAAACTTGTTTTGGCTTTAGAGTGTTAGCTCTTGATGCCTCCAAAATCATTTTACCAACAAGCGTTGAAATAAAAAATGAATTTGGCTCAAGAAAAATACGTAACCAAAAACCAAAAGATTTAGGTGATTATGCAAGTGCAACCTTTGCGGTTTGTTAAGATGTGCTAAATAATGTTGCCATAAGGTCAGTGTTAGATAGAGGTAACACTCATGAAATTAACTTAGCAGATGAAATGCTTAAAGTTGTAAATACTAATGACTTACTGATTTGTATATTTATCTTATAAATTTCTTTCTAGCCTTACAAAAAGAAAAATTGCTTATGTCATTCGATGTCCCAGATCATCTTTTAATGAAGTGAATGCTATGTTTGAAGAAAAAAGCCCATCTAGTGTTGAGGTTACCATATGTGCTCAGCGTAAGATAAAACAAGAAAATAGTGGAATAACGCTTCAAAGTGGTACTGCCATCTGGTGAAATTGAAGTGTTAGCTACATCATTAATGGATGAACAAAAGTTTCAAACTGGAGGATTTAAGGAGTTATATTTTTTACGCTGGGGAGTTGAGACATTTTTTGCAAAACTCAAAGGAAGACTAAGTCTAGAAAATTTTACAGGAAAAAGTGTTGAGTCTGTTAAACAGGATTTTTGGTCAGCTATCTTTATTAGCAACCTAGAAAGTGTTATGACAGAAGATGTAGAAGAAGCGTTGAATATGGACTTAACCGATGATAAGCTTAAGAGGAGCATTAACAAATCTGTCTCATTTAACGCGATCAAAAACTTGGCTTTCGACATTTTTGCTACGGAATCAGATACTGACTGCATTATGGATCAATTATCAAAGCTATTTTTGATGAACACTTTGGCGGTAAGAAAGGGAAGGAAAGTTGATCGTCATAAGGTACCTTATCTTCGTTCGTTCAATTACCAAAAAAGGGTTAGAAAACACATATTTTGACTAGAGGTAGTATTCATATCTTCTGATAATAACTGGGTAGCTTATTGCCATAGCTCCTGTAAAATGACTTCTAAACAAACTATTTCTTAAGTAATTTACACTTCAGAGTTTATCTGCTTTAAAGTTTACTCTATTCTGTTTCAGTATTTGTCATAAATCCTTAATTATTTCTGACTTTTTAGTTCAGTTTTTAACCATTCTTTCCTTAACTTAATGGCAGTGAACCTCGTCATCCCGCTACTTGTTAGCGGGATCTCTTGTTAGCGGCTGAGATACCGCGAATGAATCGCGGTATGACGGTTCGCGGCGGTATGGACGTAGGAAAACCTTTCTTGGGTCAGCTATAGAGACTCTCATCTTTAGCGAGCTTCAAGGTAATTGGTTGCTATTTGCGAAAATATTCGCATAATTTAAGTAACATTACTTAATAAAAATTAACTATGGAGCTTAATAAGATTGCAGCATCGATTTTACTTTCTGGGCTAATCATTATGATAGTTAGTAATGTAGTTGATATGCTTTACAGTCCAGAAGAATATAAGATTGAACACCAAACGATAGTAGCTGCTGGCAGCAATGAGTTCCAGCAAAAAATCGAGCAAGTGGCGCTTGATATTGGAGCGCTCATGCAGAATGCTAGCTTTGAGAAAGGTAAATCAGCAGCAAAAAAATGTATAGCCTGCCATAGTTTTGAGAAAGGTGGAATGAATAAAGTAGGACCAAACTTATGGAACATAGTTGGAAATAAAAAGGCCCATCTTGGTAACTCATTCAATTACTCAAAAGCAGTGCTTGAAAGAGGTGGAAAATGGGGGTATGAGGAGCTATTTGCCTTTTTAAAGAACCCAAAAGCCTATATAAAAGGTACACGTATGGCATTTGCAGGTATTTCCAATCCACAAGAAATTGCAGATCTAGTTAGTTATTTGCATCAATTGAGTGATAGCCCGGTTGCTTTGCCAAAGTAGTATGGATTATTGTAAATTGTTTGATGGAAATAATGGTCACATAGCATATCGAAAGCTACAAGGAAAGAAAGCTTCTGTAGTTTTTTTCGGTGGATTTGCATCCAATATGGATGGAACTAAAGCAACTGCTATTTACAAATTTTGCCAAGAAAATGACGTAGCACTTGTGCTATTTGATTATTTTGGTCACGGTCATTCAAGTGGTAATTTTATTGATTACACGATAAGTGATTGGCAAAAAAATTGTGCTAAAGTAATGAGTGAATTAACTAGCGATAAACAAATAATTATAGGTTCAAGTATGGGAGGATGGCTGATGTTGCTCACTGCCCTTCAATTTCCAGAAAAAATTGCAGCACTAATTGGTATATCGTCTGCTCCCGATTTTACTGAAGATTTGATATTCAAGCAATTGTCAGGCAAGCAAAAAGAAGAACTAGATTCTAAAGGTGTAATAGATTTTACTTCAGAGCATTGTACATACAAAATAACTAAAAATTTGATCGAAGATGGCAGAAAGAACCTTCTTTTAAACAAAAAGACAATAGAGATAAACTGTCCTGTGCGCTTGCTGCATAGCATTAATGATAAAGATGTTCCTTATCAAACTTCATTGAATTTAGCTGAAAAAATTAAGTCAACCGATGTTGAAGTACACTTAATAAAATCAGCAGAGCACAATATGTCTGACAATCATTCACTGGAAGTTTTATTTAAGACCATTAGAGAATTTTGTAACCAGACTGCATTCTGTGATTTTTAGCAAAACACGATTTTTCATTTGAGCTTTCTTCAACTTAAAATAAATACAGAAAATTGCTGCCTATAGCTAAACTGACTTAGATTTACCGACAATTTGAAAAACCGTCATCCCGCTACGTGTTAGCGGCTGAGATACCGCGGCGGTATGACGGTTCGCACCATCACACTTTGGAACCTTACAGATATTGAGCAAATCCAATAATATCCTTGATTTCTTTTATATTATGGGTTGCAATTTCTGCTGCTTTCTTTGTGCCTTTTTTTAATATTTCATGTAAATGGAATTGGTCTTTTAAAAGATCATTCATTTTCTCACGTATGGGTGATATAACACTGATAATTAAATCAGCTAACTCTTTTTTGAAGTGCTTCATGTCATGTTTGTTCACTTCTTCACATACTTTTTCCGCATTTACATTACTAAGCACTGAATAAATGTTTATCAAATTGCTTATTTCTGGTCGGCACTTTAAAGTAGCAAAGCCTAGAATTGAATCTGTTTTTGCTTTTTCTATTTTTTTGACAATTAAGTCATCCGTATCATCAAGGTTAATGCACGAATGTTCTGAAGGATCAGATTTACTCATCTTGCTTGTGCCATCCCTTAAGCTCATTATCCTTGATGTGCAATCCAAAGTTAAGATTTCAGGTACGATGAAATAATCCAGCTTATAATGATTGTTAAAAGCTGATGCAATATCACGTGCAAGCTCCAAATGCTGTTTTTGATCATCACCAACAGGAACGTATTTAGTTTGATACAACAATATATCTGCAGCCATAAGTACTGGATAACTATATAATCCAAGAGAGGCTTTTTGTTTATCGCTGCCAGCTTTATCTTTAAATTGAGTCATGCGATTAAGCCAACCAATTGGTGTATAGCATCCAAGCAGCCAGCCCAGTTCTGCATGACCACTAACTGTGGACTGACTAAAAATAATGGACTTTTCTGGATCTATTCCGCATGCAATATAAGCTGCTGCTGTTTTGAAAATATTACTTTTTAATTCACTTGCGGGAAGCTTATTTGCTGTGATTGCGTGTAGGTCGACAATACAAAAAAGAGATTTGTATTTATCCTGTAAGTCTATCCACTGTTTGATTGCACCAAGATAATTACCTAAATGTAGTACGCCACTTGGCTGGATACCTGAAAAGACAATACTTGTCATTATACATTTACCTCATGCTAATCGCTTCCACAATCAGCAGATTTCTTAGAAAGAATAACCATTGCAGGACGGAGCAACCTATTTTTGATAGTATAACCAGTTTGTAGTACTTCTACAATGGTGCCAGGCTTTTTTTCATTGTCTTCTCTTTCCACAACAGCTTGGTGTAAATTACTATCAAAAAGCTCACCAAGTGGATCTACTTCCTCTATTCCATGTTTTTTTAGATCATTTATAATTTTTTGATAAGCTACTTTAATCCCCTCATGAACAGGATCACCGTCTTTCAAAATTTCCATTACTCTTTTTAAATTGTCGCACGAGTCGATCATATCACGTGCAAGTTTTGTGACTGCGTAGTCACTTGCATCGCTAATTTGCTTTTGCATTATACGTTTGACGTTTTCATTATCTGCAACAGCACGGCGTAAATGATCTTCAAGCTGAACTGCACGTTCTTTTAATGTATTGAGATCTTCATTTAAATCATCAGTTTGCTTATGGTTATCACTTTGTTGGTCGTCACCTTTCTGCCTACTTACCATATCAGCAAACTTCTTCTTTTTCTCCTTACTGCTATCTGACATATCATTACCCTTAAGAATCTAATAAATATATAACAATTAATCTGAAAATATCAAGCGCCAGCTACATTCGTCTTTCTATGCTCGCATTTAAAAAGTTAATTAAAGTAGTTTTATAAAAAGAATCAGAAAAAGTACTAATATCATTTTGTGCCATATTAATGTAGTGTCTAGCTTTTTCCATAGAAAGCTGAATGGCATTATGGTGATTAATATAGTGTAATGCTTGGTCAAAATTGTGTCTAGCTGAAGAAAAGCATTTTTCCCAGAATGTTTGCTCTGCTGGACTGCCCTTTTCGTATGCTATAATAGCAGGTAAGGTGACTTTACCTTCGAAAAAGTCTTTTCCGACTTGTTTTCCAGAAGTGCCTTGATTAGCAGTATAATCGAGCATATCATCAACTATTTGAAATGCCATACCAAAATTAAAACCAAAATTCTTTAGCCTCTCTGTTTCGTCATTTGTTGCACCAGATACTGTTGATGCAGCTTCACAGCATGCAGAAAATAAAGATGCTGTCTTTTCTCCAATGATATCAAAATAATTTTCCCTGACTGTGTGGGGGTCAAAGCGTGCTGTCATCTGCTTTATTTCACCCTTCACAAGTAAATGCGATGCTTTAGATAAAATAGAGAGAATATTTAAATTTCCACACTCTATAAGCCATCTAAATGCTAGAGTCAACAATAGATCACCAACTAAAATGCTTGATTTATTTCCCCAAATCTTATTCGCTGTTTTAACTCCATGGCGTGCCTCACTTTCATCGAGCACATCATCATGAAGTAAAGTAGCATTGTGTATAAACTCTACCGATGCAGCAACGTTGATCCTATTCTCCCCAGAATAGTTTAGCATTTTACATATAATAAAAACTAGTTTAGGCCTTATTTTTTTTCCACCTGACCTAACAAGATGAGATATAATATCAGTAGCAAGCTTAGCATCTTCATCATTGACATTTTTGAAGACAAAGTCATTCATAGCTGACAAATCAGAAGATACAATATCGTCTAATTTATCGCTGTTTGTTAAATCAGTATTTAGCATTTTAAGAGACTTATGCCTCTTGCCCTTGTGCTTTCTCGTTCTCTACTTTCTTCTTTTCTGTTTTCTTTGGTTCTGTTTCTAAAGTTACTATGCCTTTTTTGATAAACCACAGTACTCTTTCAGTTGCCTGCGCGCCTACACTTAGCCAATGTTTTAATCTATCAGCTTTCACCACAACACGATTTTTATTGTCTTTTGGTAACATTGGATCATATTGTCCTATTTTCTCAATAAAACGCCCATCTCTTGGTGCTCGTGAATCAGCTACAACTATCCTATAAAAAGGGCGTTTCTTTGCGCCAAACCTCGCCAACCTTATTTTAACTGCCATGTTAACCTTTATTCATATATTAGCCACAATTTTATACAATGAGCCGTTTTAAGTCAAATGAATTATACAACTTTTGCACCTTATAATATAATTACCAATAATGTAGGGCAGTGCCGGGTGTACAGCTATACGAACATTCATTTGTGAAGGTAAATTGCACAGCAAATGGTGTCATTCCAGTGCTTGACACTGGAATCCAGCCTTTTTTTAATCATTAAAACGTTGTATTTTAACATAAAACGGCTACTTTTATGCTTACCAACTTAATAAAATTCCTGGATCCCAGTGTCTGGGCACTGGGATGACATCCTTTCTAGTGAAGATTGCTCTCAAATCGCAATGTTCGTACAGTTGTGTGTCTGGGCACTGGATGCGTTTGAAGCAACTTATAAGATTTTTGATTATATATCATCAAGTATAGCGTGATTAACTTCGACTTTATACTTTGATTCCAGATAGCTAATTAATTGCTCTTTTAGCGATATCATCACACGTTTTCCGGTGTCAAGCATGTTTAATTTGCCATTTGATGAATGCATTTCTTTTAGAACACCTATTATAATTTCATTATTGTATTGAATAGGATCTGTCACTGAACCAGTTGTTTTCATATTGAAAATCTCTTCTACAAAAGAAAAGGGGTAGTTTTGTTGATCCACTTTATTGCGGTGCATCTGCTGACCTTTAACTAATTCCACACCTTGAATTTCTTCCAAATCTGTTTTTTCTCTTAGTTGAACTGCAACCTCTTGCCCGAATTTAAACATTCTTTCTTTTATAAACTCACTACGCCAAAGCTCTACCGCTAATGCCTTGCCTTCTTCAAAACTTTGCAATTTGGGTGGAACGATATCGACGATTTTTACACTAACAACAGCGTCCCCAACGCCCTTAAAATAACCTTTCTGATCCTTTTCTCGCGAAAAAATGAAAGAAATCAAATCACCAGAATCTCCTACGTTATTACCGCTTTGATCTTTTCCACTCGCATCTACTGGACCAATAGTTTGTATAGGTAAATTATATTCACTCAATATTTCTTCAATTTCTGAACCATTGTATATCTTATAGTTCACTTGGTTTATGAAATCATTGACTCTTTCAAAAGACTTTTGGTTAGTTAGAACTGACTTTATGTCTTTTTTTAAATCAACTAAGTCTTCATCAGAGATTTGATGCGCACTTTCCACTTTTACTATGTGCCAACCAAAACTGCTTGCTAAAACTTCACTTACTTCACCTACTTTAAGAGCAAATACCTTCTCTCTCACGTCTTCTGGTAAAAAATCCTTAGTTATATTATTTACTCTAGTTTCCTCAAGTTTTGCTTTGCCAAACTCTTCTACTATCTGTTCAAAGCTTGTTTTACCCTCCTCAAATGCTCTTCTTGCTGTCTCAGCTTCTTCTTTGGTAGAAAATATTGCATTGAATATATCTCTTTGATTTTTAAGTTCTTGTTGTTCTATTATACCATCAACTTCTTCATCTGAGATCTTGATTTGATCTTCAAAATACTTTTGGCCTAGGGAAATATATTGCGCAGTTCGATACTCAGGATAATAAAAATGGGATTTATTTCTTTCGTACAAATCAAGTAAGGCTTGATCATCTGGTTCAGGAATGTTTGTAACTGCATCTTCAGTTATTTTAACAATATCAACTACTCTAGTTTGGTAGCGACTTTTGTATATCTGCTCATCAATTTTCTCGCCAAAAGTTACTGGATAATTATCTTTAAATAATGAAGTCATGAACATCATTGCAGGCAGGACTTTCTCTAGCTTTGCTATATACTCTTTCTCTGTCATATGCAGGTCATTTAGCGTTTCATAGAATTTATTTTTGTCAAATTCACCTTTATCATTTTGAAAGTATTTGGTGTTTTTAATATGGTTTTTTATAGATTCTTCTCCAACTGTCAACCCCAGCTCACTAGTTAGGTTAAACAATAGTTTTTGCTCTATAAGTGCGTTAAGCAAATCATATTTCAGCTTTTTTACTTGTTCTCTACTCGCATCAGATCCAGAAATTTGCTTTTCATAATTTTGATATAGTGATTTATACTCATCTGACGTTATAACTTCTTTTCCAACCCTAGCTACCTCTTCTTTTTCATCATCACCTGATAAAAGGTTGCCAATTCCCATGAAGATTAACAAGCAAGCTAAAAGGACAACGGTTACTTTAGTGAAAAAATTTTTAACATTCATTTTAAACCCAGTTAATTAATGATTAATTATAGAATAGTGATAATTTAATGCTTGTAAACCTGTTGCTTTATTAGCTAATATATATAATATTACAATATATTAACTTAAAATTTAACTCTCTAATCTTAAATAGGAACATATGTTTAACTGAGTTATACTATACCTTAGGAAGGGGAAATATTTTGTTTGAAATATGCTTAAAGGTAAGCGCATTTAATTAACTTAAGAGGTGGGAAGTGACAAACAAAAAGTTATTGAATGACAAAATTAATGCTTTTTTAGTTTTAATAGTTTATATTTTAGCTCTGTATAACAGTAAGGGATACTTTAAATGGGAGATGCTTTTTTGATGTCAATGGAATCTTCTAAGGGCAATAACGATAGAAATAAACAGTTTCTAGTGCAAATAGCTGCTTGGTTAGTAGACAACACTGGTTTAACTTTTAATCAAATAGCACAATGTTGCAGATTGGCCCTTGAAGAAGTACAAGACATAGCTGATGAGGAAATAGAAGTAGAAAAATATAACCCTATTATTTCTGGAATAATTACTGAAAAAGAAATCGATGATTGCAAAAAAAATCCAAATCGTGTACCAAATTTGATTATAAAAAATATAAAAAAAAGGAGTAAAGCGATTGGTAGCATTCTTGGCTTTGCCTCTACGGCAAGACGTAGAGATAAACCTGATGCGATTTATTATTTAGTAAAAAAATTTCCTATCTTGGACGATAACGTTATAGCTAAATTAATTAGTACAACAAATTACACAGTTGAGCAGGTAAGAGATGGATCTCATCATAACATGCAAAATATAAAACCCCAAGATCCTGTACTACTCGGCTTATGTAGTCAAGAAAATTTAGAAGCAGAAGTGGAAAAAGCAAAAGTAGAAGAGGAGAAGCAAGAAAGGTTAAAAAAATATAAAGAATAGCTATTGAAAATCCTCAAATTTTTGTGTTTTGTTAACATTAAATTAACTTGACTTGCTAGTGTTTATTAGTATAATGTAAGTAAAGTACGGGGTTTAATGATAATTAAGCTTAATACGCACTGAAACTAACTCAGCCTAATTTATTATCTTATAGTCACATTTTAGGTTAGTAAGCATCAATTAAAATTTTTGGAGGATTATGACAACAATCAATGAAGATGTTTTGGCAAAAGGAAAGGTTACAGCTCAACCTGAAAAAAGTGAGCAAATTTACAATAACGATACAGTAAAACAGATGGTTAATGAAGGTACTGAGAAAAACAGAAAAACATTAGATCTGAGCGAATTAAAAGAGAAAACAGCAGAAGAATTGTTAGAGTTAGCTGAAGAAAGAAAAATTTCAACTAACGGTAAAAGCAATGGTAGAATGCTAAAGCAGGAAATAATATTCAGCTTAATGAAAAAAATGAGTGAAGAAGGAGGCATAACCACAGGGAGTGGAATAGTGGAAATATTGCCTGATGGTTTTGGTTTCTTACGTTCAGCAAGTGCAAATTATGCCCCAAGTACCGATGATGTTTATATTTCTAACGGGCAAATAAAGAAGTTTAATTTACGTACAGGAGATATGGCATATGGAGAAATAAGGCCACCTGGTGATAAAGAGAGATATTTTACTTTAACTAAGGTTCAAAGTATAAACTCTACTGAAGTAAGTGAATTAAGAAAGTACGTCCATTTTGATAATTTGCTTCCTCTTTATCCTGAGGAAAGCATAGTACTTGAGTGTAATAATGGTGATGATAAAAAAGGCTTAAGCATGCGTGCTATAGATATAGTAGCTCCTCTTGGAAAAGGGCAAAGAGCGTTAGTAGTTGCTCCACCTCGCACAGGAAAAACTGTATTGCTTCAGCAAATGGCTAACTCTATAGCTATAAATCACCCTGAAGTAGAATTAATAGTGTTACTTATAGATGAAAGACCTGAAGAAGTAACAGATATGATACGTTCTGTAAAAGGTGAGGTAGTAAGTTCTACGTTCGATGAGCCTGCTTACCGTCACGTACAGCTTGCTGAAATAGTAATAGAAAAAGCTAAAAGAATGGTTGAGCATAAAAAAGATGTGGTAATTCTACTTGACAATATTACTAGACTTGCACGTGCTTATAATGCGGTTATTCCTTCGTCTGGGAAAGTTCTAACTGGTGGTGTAGATTCAAACGCACTGCAGAGACCAAAACGCTTTTTTGGAGCAGCTCGTAATATTGAGAATGGGGGTTCTTTAACTATAATCGCCACAGCTCTTATAGAGACTGGTTCAAAAATGGATGAAGTTATTTTTGAAGAGTTTAAAGGTACAGGAAATGCTGAGATCATACTTGATAGAAAACTTTCTGATAAACGTATATTTCCAGCTATTGATATTACAAAATCCGGAACAAGGAAGGAAGAGCTATTAGTTGATAAGGCTATACTAAATAAAATATGGGTGGTGCGTAGGATACTCAATCCTATGGGACCCGTTGAAGCAATGGAATTTTTACGTGACAAACTACTTTTAACAAAGAGCAATGCTGACTTTTTTAACTCCATGAATCACTAAAAGTAAGCCAGTTATGATGGATATGCTGAGCAAAAAGTAAAACGCTCTTATAGCTAAAATAATTTGGATTTACCAAAATATATTTATAGTTAAGTTGGCAATTTACCTTAAGTTAGCGCGTGAAACTGGAATGACACCCTTGGTGGCAGACAGCTAAAGGAAAATATCAACTAGGTTTATAATCTATCACTACCGTGTTTGCGTATCCGTTCAGCGGAGTGGCAGAATAAGGTAGACAAGGTGATCTAAAAAGATAATCATAGAGCAAAAGTGAAATAATATGGTAAACCTTTTAGAACTTTGCAAAAATTTACAGCAAAAAATAGAAAGGTTAGAAGCAAAAATAGAAAGATTGGAAAAAGAGAATGAAAGTTTAAAAGCAGAAAATAAGGCTTTAAAGATAGAAAATGCTGAGTTAAGAGAAAGACTCGGTTTAAGCTCAAAAAATTCATCAATACCAAGTTCCAAAGAGTTGTATAAAATAAAAAAGAATAAGCCGAAAAGCGAAAGGAATATTGGCGGTCAGGTTGGTCATAAAGGAAGTTTTCGCGCCAACATGGATGCAGATAAAGTAGTAAAGATAGAGTTGCCTAATACTTGCGAATGCGGAGGAGAAATTGCAATATGTGAAAAACCATATATTCATCAGAAAGTTGATCTTCCAGAAATCAAGCCTTATGTAGTGGAATATCAGTTAGAACATGGCCGTTGTCGGAGATGCGGAAAGAGAAGAAGTAGCAAGTTACCGGAAGGTGTTACGCCAGATACATTTGGTCCAAGGGTTAAGTCAATAATTGCAGCGTTCAGCGGATTCTACAAAAATTCAAAACGCGAAATAGCGAGTGTCGTAAATGATATCTTCAATTTGAACATAAGCGTCGGTAGCATATCAAATAGTGAACATAGAGTTGCTTCAAAATGCAAAAAAATGTATGAGCAGATCGAACAAGAGATAAGTAGGAGTAAAGTTCTACATATTGATGAAACGAGCCATTATAACAAAGGTAAACTCGCTTGGTGTTGGATGTTTGCAAGCAATACGGCAAGTTTTGTAAAATTTACAGAGTCAAGAGGAATGAAAGTTTTACAAAATAGTAAATTCTGCAATCGCAATAGCTTGGTAATAACTGACAGGTATGCAGCATACAATTATTTTGCCGATAAAAACAGGCAAATCTGTTGGGCACATTTATCAAGAGATTTTGAAAGATTAGCACATAGTTGGAATATTGAAGTTAAAGTTCTGGGTTGTTACTTGAGAAACGTGGCCACTGAATTATTTGCACTAAAAAAAGCTTTACTAAAAAGTGAGATAGATGTTTTGAGGTTTGTCAGACGTGCCAGAAAATTAAGAAAACGTACAAAGTATTACTTGAAGGAGATATCTCGTTTACCTGAAGCAATTGGAGCCTCTCGAGTTGCAAAAAATGTTCTGAGATCTGAAAGAATGATGTGGAAGTTTTTAGATGACCCAGAAAATATTCCGCTGACAAATAACCACGCTGAACGGCAAATTCGGCATTATGTCGTTTATCGCAAAAACTCATATTTTACACAATCAAAGCGGGGAAATACATTCCTTGAGCGGATAATTTCATTATACTTAACTTGGAAACAAAGGGGTCTCAATCCTTTCCAAAATCTCCTATCTATTGTTTCTTAAACCACTCTCCTGAACGGATACGTGTTTGCAATTTTGTCGTGAAAAGCTTGTTTATGTTCATCACCTACTGCACATACTAAAACTAAGATTAGTATAGCTAAGAATAAAATGGGATTACAAAGTGATATGCAATAAATTATAAAAAGAGCTATAGTCCTTTTCATTGCTTGCATTGTAGTGATTGACTCAAATGTATCTTTGTCTTTTACGCGCATGCTAAATAACAAGTGTCCTGGAGTGCCGCCAAATTTTACTAGCATGAATATATGAAATATACATGGTATCATTAAAAATAAAGAAAATACAATCGTGGTGATTACAATTATTGCACCCATGATCCCTTGTATTGCGTGTGTAAGTGAGAAACCCACCGCCATTAAACCAAATGGTATTGCGATAAATAAAATACAATCAACTATAAATGCTAGAGTACGTCTTGTCATCGTTGAGTAGTTTACTTTTTTATCCATGTACTACCTATAAAGAAAAATATCAACTAGATTTATAGTCTATCACTACTGTTTTTGCAATTTTATCGTAAAAAGTCTGTTTGCGTTGATCAAATACTGCAAACAAAAATAAAATTAGCACAATTAAAAGATATAGAAAAGTATAACCATGATAATGCAGATGAGGCAAAAAGCGAAAAATAATCCAGATGCTTCCCTTAGAAATACATCTTATTGTTGCTTGCATAAGGGTAACATTTGTAAATGTATTAGCATCTTTAATATGCATACCACACAATAGTTTTCCTGGGGTACCACCAAGTTTTGTTACCATTAATATTTTGGATATTGTTAGTACTAATGTTGCGACCACTGCAGAAACTATAAATGGTATTTCTGTTGCTAGTTGTGCAATTTCCTGAAAAGAGTCTTTATCTTGATCTTGTAATGATACGATGAATACACCATAGATAAAACCGAAGATAAAATGAGGGGAAAATATGATGAGGTCAAGTATTTCTGCTACAATACGCCTTGTAAATCCTACATAATTTACTTTAACATTTATTTCAGTATTCATAACCCCACCTATATTTCATAATATCATCATATAATATAAAAATACGTTATTAAATAACCGTAAATATACTAACTTGGGTAATATTAGCTACTTGTGCCACTCTATTATTTAAATTAATATTAAATCATTTATAACTAGGGAAGTTATGTCAACACCAATCACAGTTGCATATGGCGACGGTATCGGACCAGAAATCATGGAAGCGGTGCTGTCGATATTGCGCGAAGCAGAAGCGAAAATCTCAATAGATATTATTGAAATAGGGGAGCGTGTTTATAGTAAAGAATGGTCTCACGGAATTTCTCCAAGTGGTTGGGAATCAATTGAAAGGACAAAAATATTATTAAAATCTCCGACAACAACTCCTCAAGGTAAAGGCCACAAAAGCTTAAACGTTGCACTCAGAAAAAATCTAGGGTTGTATGCAAATATCAGACCATGCATTTCATATCATCCTGTTATAGAAAATAAATTCGATAAGTTTGATATCGTAGTAATACGTGAAAATGAAGAGGACGTTTACACCGGAATAGAGCACAGGCTCACTGGTGACTCTTACCAATGCACTAAAATTATTACTAGATCCGGCTCAGAAAAAATATGCAGGTACGCTTTTGAATATGCAAAAAAACATAGTAGAAAGAAGGTAACTTGTCTTACTAAAGATAACATAATGAAAATGACTGACGGAACTTTCCATGCGGCGTTTGATCGTATTGCAAAGGAATACCCGGACATAAAGGCAGAACATTATATAGTCGATATTGGGATGGCACGTGTTGCCACAGAACCGGAGAATTTCGATGTTATAGTAACCGAGAACTTATATGGCGATATATTATCGGACATTGTGGCGCAAACCTCTGGATCTGTTGGACTCGCTGGAAGTAGCAATATAGGTAATGAATATGCAATGTTTGAAGCAGTGCACGGTTCTGCTCCTGATATTGCAGGAAAAAACATAGCTAATCCTTCTGGACTTTTGAATGCTGCAGTGCATATGTTGGTCTACATCAGTCAAGTGAGTACTGCAAAACTAATTTACGATGCATGGCTCAAGACTTTGGAGGATGGAATACATACCGCCGATTTATATAAAGAGAAAAAGAGTAAACAGAAAATTGGTACCAAAGAATTTGCAGAAGCCGTTATAGATAATCTAGGAAAAAAACCGAAAACATTATCTGAGCTTACAGTCGGTAGCAGTACAAATAGCAAAATAAGTGAAATACAAAATAGCTATGAACAGGACTATAAAACCAAAAAGCTAGTAGGTAGTGATATAGCGCTTGCTTGGGACAAATCCAGCAACTTTGACCAAATAGTTAGGTTATTTGAATCGAGTAATCTGCAAATGATAGCAATATACTCAAAAGGTCTTGCGATTTGGCCAGGAAACTCAAAACCTTCAAGTGATCAAATAACCTGTAGGTTTATCGCAAATAATGAAAAGCAAGCTATTACAAATAGTGATGTGAATAACTTGCTAATCAAACTTGAAGAACACAATTTTGACGTGGTGAGAATGGACAAATTGTATTTGTATGATGGGAAAGAGGGGTTCTTTGTTTAAATATTTAAAAGAGGTGTGGTAAATGAAATGGACTCAAAAAAAGTAGAACTAATATTTGAAAAGTTTCAACAATCAAATCCTGCGCCAAAAATAGAGCTAAATTATACCAATCATTTTACGTTACTGGTTGCGATAGTTTTATCAGCGCGGACAACTGATGTAAGCGTTAATAAAATTACAAGAGAACTATTTAATATCGCTGATACGCCAGAAAAAATGCTGAGCTTTGGGCAGAGTGAGCTGAAAAAATGCATAAGCAGTATTGGTTTATATAATTCCAAAGCAAAAAATATAATCGGGCTTAGTAAAATATTGGTAGAACGATACAACAGCAAAGTACCTACTAATTTTGATGATTTGGTGTCTTTGCCTGGAGTGGGGAGAAAGAGCGCTAATGTGTTCTTAAATTCGGGGCTGGGCATTCCAACATTGGCAGTTGATACTCACGTTTTTAGAGTGAGCAATAGAATTGGGCTTGTGAAAGAAAAAGATGTGTTTAAAACAGAGCAATCTCTTTTAAATGTGGTTCCCAAAAAATACCTGCTTTATGCTCATCATTGGCTAGTTTTGCATGGTAGATATGTTTGCAAAGCACAGAAACCTTCGTGTGAAACGTGCATAATTCATGATTTATGTGAATTTGAGTGCAAAAGGTATAAAGTCTAGTATTTCTTCTTTTGTCATCCAAGTAGCTATAGAAACGAAAAAACTGTATCCGTTCAGCGGAGTGGCAGAATAAGGTAGACAAGGTGATCTAAAAAGATAATCATAGAGCAAAAGTGAAATAATATGGTAAACCTTTTAGAACTTTGCAAAAATTTACAGCAAAAAATAGAAAGGTTAGAAGCAAAAATAGAAAGATTGGAAAAAGAGAATGAAAGTTTAAAAGCAGAAAATAAGGCTTTAAAGATAGAAAATGCTGAGTTAAGAGAAAGACTCGGTTTAAGCTCAAAAAATTCATCAATACCAAGTTCCAAAGAGTTGTATAAAATAAAAAAGAATAAGCCGAAAAGCGAAAGGAATATTGGCGGTCAGGTTGGTCATAAAGGAAGTTTTCGCGCCAACATGGATGCAGATAAAGTAGTAAAGATAGAGTTGCCTAATACTTGCGAATGCGGAGGAGAAATTGCAATATGTGAAAAACCATATATTCATCAGAAAGTTGATCTTCCAGAAATCAAGCCTTATGTAGTGGAATATCAGTTAGAACATGGCCGTTGTCGGAGATGCGGAAAGAGAAGAAGTAGCAAGTTACCGGAAGGTGTTACGCCAGATACATTTGGTCCAAGGGTTAAGTCAATAATTGCAGCGTTCAGCGGATTCTACAAAAATTCAAAACGCGAAATAGCGAGTGTCGTAAATGATATCTTCAATTTGAACATAAGCGTCGGTAGCATATCAAATAGTGAACATAGAGTTGCTTCAAAATGCAAAAAAATGTATGAGCAGATCGAACAAGAGATAAGTAGGAGTAAAGTTCTACATATTGATGAAACGAGCCATTATAACAAAGGTAAACTCGCTTGGTGTTGGATGTTTGCAAGCAATACGGCAAGTTTTGTAAAATTTACAGAGTCAAGAGGAATGAAAGTTTTACAAAATAGTAAATTCTGCAATCGCAATAGCTTGGTAATAACTGACAGGTATGCAGCATACAATTATTTTGCCGATAAAAACAGGCAAATCTGTTGGGCACATTTATCAAGAGATTTTGAAAGATTAGCACATAGTTGAAGTTAAAGTTCTGGGCTGTTACTTGAGAAACGTGGCCACTGAATTATTTGCACTAAAAAAAGCTTTACTAAAAAGTGAGATAGATGTTTTGAGGTTTGTCAGACGTGCCAGAAAATTAAGAAAACGTACAAAGTATTACTTGAAGGAGATATCTCGTTTACCTGAAGCAATTGGAGCCTCTCGAGTTGCAAAAAATGTTCTGAGATCTGAAAGAATGATGTGGAAATTTTTAGATGACCCAGAAAATATTCCGCTGACAAATAACCACGCTGAACGGCAAATTCGGCATTATGTCGTTTATCGCAAAAACTCATATTTTACACAATCAAAGCGGGGAAATACATTCCTTGAGCGGATAATTTCATTATACTTAACTTGGAAACAAAGGGGTCTCAATCCTTTCCAAAATCTCCTATCTATTGTTTCTTAAACCACTCTCCTGAACGGATACAAAAAACTTACTTGACACATTTTGCTGGAATGATACAAGTTATTATTCAAACAACAGTTATGCAAGAGATCTGATTACATCTAAGCTAACAATGGACCACTAGATATATTACTAACCACGTTGACCTGATTCAATATTTTATTAGTGGGATTGAAATAATTTTCTATAAATTCCTTATATATAGCTGTTAACTTGTGTATATCGTTTACTGATACGCATTCGTTTATCTGATGTGCAGTTTTGTTGATTATACCAAATTCAATCACTGGACAAACATCTTTGATAAACGCAGCGTCAGATGTGCCACCACTTGTGCTCAACGCAGCATCAATACTGGTAACTTTATTTATTGCATCAAGCATAATATCAGTATTCCTATCGGGAGTAGAGAGGAAAACGTCCCTGCTGCTATGCATAAAAAGCTTATAATCGTTAGTTACACTAGAGCATATTTCATCAATCAGCTTATATAAGCCACCCGGTGTTTGTTCATTGTTATATCGAATGTTAAAACGTGTAGTTGCTGAGCCAGGTATTAGATTGCTAGTATTATTTCCAACATCGATAGTAGTAACTTCGCAATGTGAAGGCTGAAAATATTTATTACCATGATCAAAAGTAGTATTTTTTACCTTACTCAATATCGATATTACCTTATATATTGGATTGTCTGCTAGGTCTGGGTAGGCAACGTGCCCTTGTTTTCCATGGCAAATTAATTCAAATGTTACAGAACCTCTTCTGCCTATTTTTATGGTATCACCTAATTTCTTACTACTGGTTGGTTCGCCAACCACACAAAAATCTATCTTTTTCTGCTTATTTTTCATCCATTCCAAAACTGCCTTTGTTCCATATTCTTCCATGCTTTCTTCAGCACTGGTAATCAATGCACTTATCGAACCATTAAATTGAAACTTCTCTGCAATCAAATTTACCATAGCAGCAATAAATGCAGCTACTCCGCTTTTCATATCAGCGGCCCCTCTTCCATATAGCATTCCATCCCTCACTTCTGGATTAAATGGACCAAATGCCCAATCTTTTAACTGACCCGGTGGTACAACATCAACGTGCCCAGCAAAGCACAAATTTGGTACTCCATTTATATATTTCGCATAAAGATTTTTAACTTTATCACCAAATTCTAAAATCTCACAATCAAAGCCGCTCTTCTTGAAGATTGTTGCTATATACTCTATTGCCCCGCTGTCTTCTGGTGTTATACTCTCAAAAGAGATCAATTTCCTAGTTAGCTCTACAGGGTCAATTTTCATGTCAATCTTAAAATACTTATACTGCTATATTGTAAACACTCTATGCACTATTTAAAACAAATATTACATCAAACCGAACAAACTTTTCTAAGGGAAGTAATAACAGATTACTACCTTGCTGATGATATCTATGAAATATGCACACGACACGGAAATGACGTCTTTCTAGTTGCAGATAAAAATACAGCAAAACTTTTAAACAAAAACGTACTTAATAAAATTCCTAACTTAATTATTCCAGCTCCACCTGTCATTCCAGCGCGTGACACTGGAATCCATAAGTTGTTTTCCTGGATCCCAGTGTCAGCTACTTGCATGACACCAAGCAGAGCTGCCTCTCTTGAAACCGTAAATCTAGTTAGAAACAAAGCAAAAGACAGTGACTTAATAGTTGCATTTGGTAGCGGCACTGTTAACGATATCTGCAAATATGCAAGCTACCTCGAGAAAAAAGATTATATATCGTTCCCAACAGCCGCTTCTATGAATGGATATACCTCTGCAAATGCTTCAATATTAGTAAATGGATATAAAAAATCGTTCAAAGCACATCTTCCAAGAGCAGTATATATAGATATAGACATACTTGCCAATGCACCACTGCGTCTCACATTAAGCGGATTTGCAGATTTCATTTGTCGTTCAACAGTTCAGGCTGACTGGCTACTATCTCATTTGTTGCTTGGCACAGAATACAATGAATTACCTTTTACACTTGTTCGCGATTTGGAGCAAATTTTGCTAAGAAAGTATACGGCGCTTACTAAAAGAAGTAGAAAAGTGGTCCTATTACTTATGGAAGTTCTACTAATTTCAGGACTTGGAATGGTAATATCAAAAGGCAGCTATTCTGCAAGCCAAGGAGAGCATATGATAGCTCACGCAATGGAAATGGTAACAAGAGATCATTCCTTACTACATGGCGAAAAAATTGCTGTTACGACGATTACCATGGCTAATTTGCAGGAAAAGATATTATCAATACAAAACCCGATTATCAAACCGACCACTTTAGATGTAAAACATATAACTCAGTGCTTTGATAATATCGAATTTGTAAGAACTTTTGAACAGAAGCAAATTATGCAGCAAAAAATCCAAGAGATTATTTGTAAAGAATGGCATAATATTTCCAGTTTAATTAAGCAAAATTTACTACCTGCAAAACACCTGCAAAAAATATTTGAAGATCTATCAATTCCACACTTACCAGAGCACCTCAGTTGGAATAAAGAACAATATTGTAAAGTGGTCGATCTTGCGTTTACAACAAGAGATAGATTCACCTTTCTTGACTTAGCTAACTGCATAGAAGAAAGTTAAGTTTTGTAGTGAAATTCTGTCATTTAAAGAGATCATAGGCCAAAAGCTAAACCCTTTTCACAATCTCTTATCCATTGTCTCCTCACCTGAGTGGATATACAACTCATTCCAAGTAACTGACACTGGGTTTCACCAATAGCACTGCTTTGCTAAACATAGTTTAGTTCGAGTGGCTGAGGAGGGACTTGAACCCCCGACCAAGAGATTATGATCCTCCTGCTCTACCAACTGAGCTACTCAGCCTAATTAAAAACCTTATTATATACACGATCTATATGTTTCGTATAATACTTCAAATCAAACAAAGATTCAAGTTTTTCCGAGTTAATAACCTTAAGTAAGGGTTTATCTTGTTTCAATTCGGCCAGAAAATCACTGTTGTTTTGTTTCACTTTCATTGCATTGCTCTGAACAATTTTATACGCCTCTTCCCTCGCCAAACCACTATTTACTAACTCAAGCAATACACGCTGTGAGAAAACTAAACCTTTTGAAGAATTTAAGTTCTTTTCAATGTTTTCCTTATTGATCACCAATTTATCTATCAAATCTGTTAATCGCACTAAAGCAAAATCCATTGTTATACAAGCATCAGGAGCAATGCATCTTTCCACAGACGAGTGTGATATATCACGTTCGTGCCACAATGCAACATTTTCTAACGCAGGAAAAACATAACTGCGTATTAAACGTGAGAGTCCAGTCAGATTTTCACTTAAAATAGGATTACATTTGTGTGGCATAGCAGAGCTTCCCTTCTGCCCAGTGGAAAAATGCTCAGAAATTTCGCCGATTTCAGTTCTTTGCAAATGACGAATTTCAACAGCAACATTTTCTATTGAGCTTGCAATCACTCCCAAAACTGAAAAGAACATAGCATGTCTATCACGAGGAATGACTTGAGACGATATGATTTCAGGTATGAGTCCTATTTCTTTCGCTACATATTCTTCAACAAACGGATCAACATTTGCAAAATTGCCTACTGCACCTGATATTTTACAAATTGAGATCTCTTTTTGCGCGCTAATTAATCTCTGATAATTGCGTTTAAATTCAGCATAAAATCTGGCAAATTTTATTCCAAGAGTTGTTGGTTCTGCATGCATTCCGTGACTGCGTCCAACACAAACAATATCTTTATAGTCCTCAGCTTTTTTTTTCAATGCTGCAAGTAAATTTTTTAGATTCTCGAGCAAAATATCACAGGACTCTTTCAGTTGCACCGCAAGGCATGTATCCAAAACATCAGAACTTGTCATTCCATAATGAAGATAACGAACATCAACTCCCGCTTTTTTAGCAATATATGTCAGAAAAGCTATAACATCATGTTTTACAATGGATTCAATTTCGTTGATACATTCAACATCAAATTCAATAGCACCAGAGAGGTTCTCAGCAATATTATTCGGAATCACTCCTAACTTTGCTTGAGCTTCACACGCTAATTTTTCTATTTTAAGCCATATATTAAATTTATTATTTTCCTCCCAAATGGAAGACATTTCTTTTCTGCTATAGCGGGGAATCATTTTTGATTTATTCCAATAATGGTGTCATTCCAGTGCGTGACACTGGAATCCAGGTATAAAAGTATTTGCAAATTATTCAATGGACAACGGATTCTAGAAGCATAAAATAATGTCCATGATGAAATAAACTGGATCCCAGTGTCACGCACTGGGATGACATGAGGGAAGCACTGGGATGACACCAGCTTAGCCATGGCAGACATTTCTTTACGACTATAACAAGGGATCATCTTTGATCAGCTATCATCACCATCAGTAGCTTCTTTATTCGCATCTTGCTCTGCCTCTTGTTGCTCAGACTTCTGATTTTGCAATTTTACTTGCCTTAGCTCATTTGCATCTGTTTCGGATTTCACGACGTATATAGTAATTGGTACTACTACTTCACTATGTAATTCTACGTTTACTTGGTATTCACCCAAGTTTTTGATGCTTACTCCACCAAAAGATAAACTACGGTGATCTATCACATGTCCTTCTTGTAGTAAAATTTTCGCAATTTCACGTGTTGTTACAGAACCAAAAATTTTACCATCCTCTGAAGCTTGCTTTATCAATACCACAAACTTATCATGTAGTGACAATGCAAGCTCTTTTGCTACATTTAATCTTTTTATATTCTCTTCTTCCAGTAATAAACGTTGCTCCTCTAGCTTTGTTAAATTTTCCTTGGTAGCTTTCACCGCTTTTCTTTGTGGAAAAAGAAAATTACGTGCATAACCTGGTTTAACTTTGACAACTTCACCAAGCTTACCTAAAGTCCTTATATTTTCCTTTAAAATTATCAACATAAATTACCTAAACTTTTTTAGTACAGTAAGGAATAAGAGCTAAAAAACGTGCCCTTATGATCGCTAAGCGTAACTTCCTTTGTTTTTTTGCACATACGCCTGTTAATCTTCTAGGTAATATCCTACCATAGTCAGAGGTAAACTTGGATAATAAATCTATATTCTTATAATCTATGTCTTCATCTTTAGACGCAGCAAGAGGGCAAACTTTAGAACGCCTAAAGCCAGTCCTATTATTTACAGATACGTATGAATTATTAAAACTATTTCGTCTTTTCATCATTATGCGCTTTGCTCCTCAATTTGTTTATTCATCATATGAGATTTACCTTCAAAAATTTTATCAACCTGCACAGGAAAGTGGCGAATAACGTTCTCATTAAGTTTCATTCTACGCATAAATTCATCCAGAATGCTTGCAGTAGAACTTATGCACATTATACAATAATGACCGCTCTTCATTTTATTTTTGTGATATGCAAAATCCAAAAGACCCCAATGTTCATACTTGATTAATCCTGATGCTTCAATGTTTTTCAAAAGCATTTCCAACGCTTTGCTCGATTGAGTTGGACCGTTTATTCTAAAATCTTTCAAAATATCTTGAAAAATCTTTATTAGATGTTCTGAAATATTTCTCTTCAAAGCATTTACTGCGTTATGGATAAACGCACTTTTAGTACTGCCTCCTAGAAATTTTGTAAAATCTTGCGTTATTCCTAAATCTTTTAGGTCATCTTTCAACTCTTTATCGATTTTTGACTTCACTTCTTTCAAATTTGAAAGATCTTCTTCCAATTCAACCCATAAAATTTTTGTAAGATCTTCCAAGAAATCAGAGTAAGCAACTAGACCTTCTTTAATGTTTTCAGCACGCACTTCTAACTCTTGTGTTGTAAGCTTGTCATTTCCTTTTTTCAGAATATCCCTGATTTGCTGGAACATAACATCTGCTTTAATATTTTTCAATGAAACAGCTAGCTCTTGGACCATCTCCTCTACTTCTTGCTGTAATAATCCTTGTTGTGTTATAAAAGTAAATTCATAAAGATTCACTATATCTTCCTTTAATACCGATTAAATATTTCATTATATAAAGCTTTTTTATATAAGCAAGTTATTTGTATTAATTTCTACGCCTTTAATCCAGCTTAAGTTAGATATTTCATAAATTACTTGAGGAGCAATTGAGTATGCACCTGGTAATAAGATGCTCACTTTATGTTTTTCGAGAAGAAGTTTTAGCATTATTTTGGTTCTGCCTTCATCTTTCAATATTGCGTTTAATTCCATAGCGGCTTTTTGCGAATCCGTGCACTCAGTGGTGAGAACTAATTCTTTTATTGTAGAAGTGATTCTTTTTGTAAACTCAGATATATCTTTGCCTGCTAATCTTGTTGTATTTTCCGAAGCTTCAAGATCAATTATCACAAATGTTCCTGGTGAAAATAAATCTCTTTTTTCTTCTATTATTTCATTATTATAGAATGCTATTTCAGAAACGTTATGGGGATCAGAAAGTGTGAGGATAACAAACCTTCCACGCTCTGAAGTTCTCATACGTGCATTTAATATTACCCCAGCAGTTTTTGCTGTTCTATTTTCTCCGATAAACCCAATATTTAACTTTTCCAGAAGAGTTCTAAATTTTTCAAGCGGATGATTAGTTAAATAAAATCCTAGTGAAAATAACTCATGTTCTAATTTTTCCTCTTCATCAAAATCTTCCACATTCTCAAGTTTCGGTTTGAGGACATCAAGACTACCAAACAAAGCAGCTTGACTTGATTCTCTATCCTGTTTGTTTTTATTTGCAAAGTAAATCAGCGTGTCCATTGACTCATATAGCTGCTTTCTGTTCTTATGCACGCTATCGAATGCTCCGGATTTAATCAGGCTTTCTAGCGCTCTCTTATTTATTGTATGACCTGAATTTTGAATGAATTCCCATATGTCCTTACAAGCGCTTGAATGTACGTTCACTATTCCTTCCGCTATAGAAAAACCAACATTCCTCAAGGCAGCAATACCATAACGTATGCGTTCATCCTCTATTGAGAATTCAGCTTGAGACTTGTTTATATCAGGTGAAAGAACGGTAACGCCACTAAACTTTGCTGCATGATAAAATAAATTCAGTTTATCTCTATCATCAATATTCAGATTCATTAGTGCTGTAAAAAATTCTAATGGATAATTAGCTTTAAGGTAAGCCGTTTGATAAGATATCACCGCATATGCTGCAGCATGAGATTTATTGAACCCATAACCAGCAAATTTTGCAACAAGGTCAAAAATATAACTTGCCCTGTCATAATCAACGCCATTCTTCGTTGCCCCTTGGATGAAAAGTTCACGTTGTTTATCCATCTCTTCCTTGATTTTCTTACCCATGGCACGTCTCAGCAGATCTGCTTCCGCTAAGCTATACCCGGAAAGAATACGGGCTATTTCCATCACTTGTTCTTGGTAAATTATTACCCCAAATGTCTCTTTTAATACTTCCTCAAGTAACGGATGAATATAATCTGGCTTTTCAAGTCCGTGTTTTCTTGCAACATAAGTTGGAATGTTATCCATAGGTCCTGGACGATAAAGGGAAATTAAAGCGATAATATCTTCAATGCAGTCCGGTTTTAGTTTAATTAAAGCTTCTCTCATTCCCGAACTTTCAAGCTGAAACACTCCAATTGAATCACCGCTTGAGAGTATCTCATAGGTTTTTTGGTCATTTAAAGGAACTGAAGAAATATCAATCTTTTTTCCATCACGATTAATTAAACGACATACATGATCTATTAGCGTTAGCGTACCAAGCCCAAGAAAATCAAATTTTATTAGCCCAGCTTTCTCCACATATTTCATGCTGTATTGAGTGATTGGCAAAGCTGAATTTGGATCATAATACACAGGAACAAAATTTTCCAACTTTTGATCACATATTACAATTCCAGCAGCATGGGTTGAAACGTGACGATATATTCCTTCAAGCTTAAGAGATATATCAAGAAGCTTTGCAATTACCTCATCACTATCCCGCTCTTTCTGCAGGTTTTGATCAAACTCTATCGCTTGTGATAAAGTTACAGGATTTACTGGATTAAATGGAACCATTTTAGATATTTTATCCACTTGAGAGTAAGGCATTTGCAATACTCTACCAACATCACGCAATACTGCCCTTGCCTGCAATTTACCAAAAGTGATTATTTGAGCAACATAACCGTACTTTTTCTGAACATAATCAATAACCAGGTCCCTTTTCTCTTGGCAGAAATCGATATCAAAGTCAGGCATCGATACACGATCAGGATTCAAAAATCTTTCAAATATTAGGCCAAACTTTATTGGATCAAGGTCTGTAATCTGCAAGCCCCAAGCAACAATTGATCCAGCACCAGAGCCTCTTCCTGGACCAACTGGAATGCCATTTGCTTTGCTCCAACGAATGAAATCAGAAACTATCAAAAAGTAGCCAGCGTAGTTCATCGAAGTTATCACACTCAGTTCGTAATTCAGCCGATCGTAGTATTGTTTAAGGTCTATGTCTGTCTCATTCGCAATACGGAATTCTAATCCTGCAACTGCCTGCTCCCTCAGTTCTTCATTCTCAGTTTTATTTTCTCGACAAGGAAATTTAGGCAAAATAGGCTGCCTGCTTCTTGGCATGTAAGAGCACCGCTTAGCTATCACTAAAGTGTTATGAATTGCTTCGGGAATGTCGCTGAACAGCTCCTCCATTTCTGCCACAGACTTGAAGTAATGCTCGGTAGTTAACTTCTTTCTGTTATTCTCCAGGGCATAACTCCCCTCCGATATACACGTTAATATATCATAAGCCTCATAGTCAGACCTATTTGGAAAAAACACATCGTTCGTTGCAACTAGTGGTATATTGCGCTGATAAGCAAAGTCTATCAAAGCTTCTTCAAGCTCTAGCTCTTTATTCAACCCATGACGCTGCAATTCAACATATAAATGACCATTGAATGCTGAAAGCAGTTTTTCAACCGTTTCTTTATCTTGCCCCAACAATAGTTGAGCCAAACATCCACCGGTTAAAGCGATCAGACCCGTACTTAAATTCAATAGCTCATCAAAATCAACGTAAGGAATATCGCTGTTATTCTTGCGCTTTCTAAAAGACTCACTCACCAAAGTGACTAAATTAGTGTACCCTTGCTCATTTTTTGCAAGCAATAATATAGGTAAATTTTGTTCTGAATGTTTAACTATAATATTGCATCCTATTATTAGCTGTATTCCCCTACTTGCCGCATATTCTGCAAATTCAAGTGAGCCAAACAAGTTACCTGAATCAGTAATTGCAACCGCTGGCATTTTATTTCGCAAACAAAGGCCGATCAGCTCCTCAATTTTAACCGAGCTTTCAAGCAGCGAATAAACACTATGAACACGTAAGTGTATGAACATAAGAAACTTCAGATCAACAAAAAAGGATAACATTAATTTACTCATGAGAACATAATTTTCATGAGAACAAAAGCCTATAAAATTCTAAAATTAAAATACAAAAACTTACTTGACAAACTCCGCCAGCTCCCTTATCATGATAGTGAAGCTATTGTATTTGCTTTCGCCAATCTGCAGATTAAAAGGTAAGGATTACTTAATGTATCGGCGTCTTATGTTCAATTTTTTGCAGTATATAGATACTGTATGTCTTTACAAAACTTCATCTACATCTAGATTTTTATCTAAATAAGCTGAACGCGCTTATAAAGCGTTACAAGACATCAAAAAATGCCAATACTCGACAGAGATAGTAAAAGACTAGCTAACTCGGGGATTCTTTGTCTTTTTTTCTGCTTAGTAAATTTCTTAAACATTTGCAGCGTAAGTTAGTTGCAATTAAAAGCGGCTGAATCTCGCTTGTCAAGCGTTTAAAACATAAAAAACGCCAATATTTTAAAGCGGATAATAACCCCAGGGCTTCTTTTGCCTTTTTTTTCATTTAGTAAATTTCTTAATATTTATAGCTAAACAACAACCGTCATCCCTAAGTATCCCGCTGCTTGTTAGCGGGATCTCTTGTTAGCGCCGCGGTGGTATGACGTAGGATTGTTGTCATTCCGCTACTTGTTAGCGGCTGAGATACCGCGAATGAATCGCGGTATGGCGGTGTAGATGATGGTTAAGTAATTCGTCATCCCGCTGCTTGTTAGCGGCTAAGGGATACCGCGAATGAATCGCGGTATGACGTAGGGATTGCATTAGCTATAATTCTTTAGTTTTCACTTTTCTTTTAACCTTGCAATGATATTTTCTTTGCCGATAAAAATTAATAGTTTAGCGAGCTCTGGGCCTGTTTCTGTTCCTGTTAAAGCTAAGCGCAACTGCGTAAATAGGTCTTTTGCCTTTATATCCACTGTTTGTCGAATAGTTTTGACCCATTCTGACAACGTGTTTTCATTACAATCACCTTGGGGCAATGCATTGAACGCAATTTTTATAAGCTCCTTATCAAGAATCACAGGCTCTATATCGGATTTGCATATTTTCCACCACTTGGCCACCTCAGAAAACCTTTCTATATTGTTCCTTATAAAATACCAAAACTCTGAGGAGTCCACTCCAATTTGACTTAAACGGTCTTGCACCATTTCAAATGGCATTTGTTGCAGCACTTTGCTATTTAGCTTGTATGCTTCACTCAAGCTAAATTGCGTACATGCTGAGCTAAATTTTTTAATGTCGAATGAATCAATCAAAGATTGCATACAGGCGCAAGCTTCAATTGGATTGGATGTTCCAAGCTTCACTAAATAACTAACTAGTGCCATCGGTTCAATTTCATCTTCTTTTATAGATTTGATATCCAGCCCACCGACTCGCTTGGATATCTTGCTATCATCAAAATGTAGCAGAGAAAGGTGAGCAAATGTAGGGATTTTCGCTTTTAATGCTTTAATCATTTGAATTTGCACTGCGGTATTAGTTACATGATCTTCCCCGCGTACAATATGGGTTACATTAAAGTCAACATCATCGATAGCAGAAGGTAACATGTATGTGTACATTCCATCTTCTCTCTTTACCACGGGGTCACTTATGCTACTGGTTGCAATATTTATTTCACCTTTAACTTCATCATTCCATTTAACAACTTCATTTCTATCCAACTTAAATCTAAAATGTGGTCTTCTTCCTTCTTGCTCATAACGAATTTTCTCTTGCTCAGTTAGAAGTAACGCGCTTCTGTTATATACCGGGGGAAGTCCTTGTTTTAACTGCAATTTTCGTTTAATTTCTAACTCTTCTCTTGTTTCATAGCATGCATAAATATGCCCTTCTTTTATTAACTGCAAAAACACCTCATTGTAACGCTCAAAGCGCTCTGATTGCTTGAAACTTGCATTCCAATTGATACCAATCCATTTCAAATCTTGTATGATATCATTTATATATTTGACATCTGAACGCTGAAGGTCAGTATCATCAAAACGGAGTAAAAATTTTCCATTTTGATTGCGTGTGTACATCCAACAAACCAAGGCAGTTCGTACGTTTCCTACGTGGAGGTAGCCAGTTGGGCTTGGAGCGAATCTTGTTAGCATTTAAATAGCAATATTGTTTACTCTAATTTATTTTAATTTTATATAAATATATGGCTAGAGCAAGCGAGATCTGCTAATACAATTGAGCAAGAGAAGAATAAGTATGGCTATAGCATTGTGGCACCTTTGATATTTGATGGATTAAGACCATATGATAAATTCAAGAAAATTCACAGCTTGACGACAAAGGCTAATGTAGCATTATATTGGTATCATGACTAACTTAGAAAAGATGAGAGAAAAACTGCAAGATCAAATAAATTATCATAATGTTTTGTATCACCAAAAAAATAAGCCAGAAATAAGTGATGCTGAATATGATGAACTGAAGAAAAAGTTAGCTGAAATAGAGCCAGAAATTTATGCAACACAAGATAGTGTTGGTGCTCCACCTGATGAGAGGTTTTCTAAGGTGGAACATCAAGAACCTATGCTTTCCCTTGAGAATGCTTATGATGAACAAGGTGTAGAGAAATTTTTGTCTAAAATAAAGAGGTTTTTAATTGAGGACAAAATAGAGATATTATGTGAACCAAAAATTGATGGGTTGTCGTTTTCTGCAATTTATGAGGATGGAAGATTTGTTAAAGCTGCAACTCGAGGTGATGGTTTTGTAGGGGAAGATGTCACTCACAATGTTGCAACAATAAAAGGCTTTCCTAAGTTTTTGCAAGGTGTGCAAGGAAGACTAGAAGTAAGAGGTGAAATATACATCAGTAACAGCGACTTTTTAAAGTTAAATGAAAACGATGAATTTGCCAATCCTCGAAATGCAGCCGCTGGTTCTCTAAAGCAATTGGATGCAAACATTACAGCAAGCAGACCTCTTAGATATTTTGCTTATTCTTTGATTGGTGGAGCAGAGAAAAGTCAAAGTGAGGTACTAAATAAGCTTGAGGCACTTGGTTTTTGCGTAAATGAGCATCAGTCCTTAACGAGTAGTTTAGATGGAATGCTGAAGTTCTATAATGAAGTCTATAACTGTCGCTATAACTTGGATTATGATATTGATGGAATAGTCTATAAAGTAAATGATTTGGTACTACAAAATCGTCTAGGGAATACTCACAAAGCACCGCGCTCAGCACTTGCATACAAGTTTTCTGCGGTTTATGCAAAAACAAAGTTAAACAAGATATTTATACAGGTGGGCAGAACAGGGGTTTTAACTCCAGTTGCAGATTTAGTGCCAGTCAATGTTGGTGGGGTGCTAGTTAGTAGAGCAAGTCTGCATAACCAAGATGAGATAAAACGTAAAGACATAAGAGAGGGAGATATTGTAACAATCAAAAGGGCAGGGGATGTAATTCCCCAGATCGTTGAAGTAAGCAGAGATTCTCGTCTTCCAAATACACCTGAATTTGTGTTTCCTGAAGTATGCCCTGAATGTGGTAGTAAAGTACGTCAGGTTGAGGGAGAGGCTGCAGTAAGATGTCCTGAGGAATTTGCCTGTAAAGCTCAAATAATAGAAAAACTAAAGCATTTTGTATCGAAAGATGCATTTGACATTGTTGGCCTTGGTGATAAGCAGATAGAGTTTTTTTACGACCTTGGTCTGATAAAACAAATTCCCGATATTTTTACTTTAGAAGAAAGATTGGATGAATTTAATCTGGAAGAACAGTCTGGTTGGGGCAAGAAATCAATAGCTCATTTATTAAATGCTATACAAAGCAGAAGGGTAATAACTCTAGATAGGTTTATATTTTCTTTAGGTATTAGATTTATTGGCCAAGTTGCAGCAGAATTGCTTGCAGATTATTATGTTTCTTATGATAATTGGTATAATTCGATGATTGAACTGTCATCAGATAATACTGAGCTAGTAGGTATAGACGGCATAGGAAAAAAAGTAGCTGAATCTTTGGAATCATTTTTTTCTAAGGAACATAACATCAAAATGTTAAATGATCTTACTGCTTGTCTTCAAATTCTTCCTGTGAGCTCCAACTCTAGTAACTCTGTTTTAAATAATAAAATTATAGTGTTTACTGGTAAGCTACTTGCTATGAGTAGAGGAGAGGCAAAAGTAAGAGCCAAAACTCTAGGAGCAAAGGTCAGCTCACATCTTTCTGCTAAAACTGACTACCTAATTGCAGGAGAAAAACCAGGATCCAAATATAAAAAGGCAGTGGAATTAGGTGTAGAAATTTTAGATGAAGACCAGTGGCATAAAGTGATAAGTTTGGGAGTGTTCAAATGAAACTTGGATTGTATATTAAATCAAAGTTGCAAGACTATTTAGAGAGTAGCCAATTCTTTCCATCCAAGAATCATTTTATTGACTTGCCTCAATTTTTCAACAGAAGGCAAGTCTTCTGTGCTGAGCGGTAGGCGGACAGTTTGATGTTCTATAAGACCAATATCATGCAAAAGTGCTTTAGTAGGTATTGGGTTGCTGGCAGTAAATAACGCTTCGCAAGCCTGTTGCCAGATATCTGCCTGAGGGTTCCTGCCATTGAGGCACTTCTTAACATATTCATGTGCTACATATGGCCAAACATTGGAAGCAACGGAAACCAGGCCAGCCGCACCATAAGCGGCCATATCGGATATCATATTATCATCTCCACAAAAGACCTCAATATTTGGTGCAACTTTCTTGTACTGAGCTAAAGTATCAACAGTGCCACTTGAATCTTTGATAGCCCAAAATTTTTCGTGGCTGGATAAGTTGCGTACAGTTTCAGCGTGAAGATTTATTCCTGCTCTTGATGGAATATTGTAAAACATAACCGGCACATGTGCTTTCTCAAGCAGCTTTTCAAACCATAAAGTCTGCCCCATAATTCCGGGCTTTGCATAAATGGGAGTTGTCATTAGATAGCCATGAATAGGCATACCCTTGCAAAAATCAAGCCATTCAAGAGTCTGATATAGATTCACTCCTGGTACGCCAATTATAATTTTCGTATTTAATTTTAGCTTACATACGAATTCAACTAATGTACGCTTTTCAGAATCAGTAAGCGATAGGCTCTCACCTGTACTACCCAGCAACACTACGCCATTTTCAGCTTTAACTTGCATTGTCAGTAAACGCTGCAAACTGCTATAATCTATACTATCTCCATTGCAATTAAAAGGAGTAACACAAGCAGTCCATAAAAATGTAGATTTCAATTTAAATTGTTAAAATGGTATTTCATCGTCGAGTAGTTCATCTTTTATATCGTTGTCAAAACTTTCGTGTTTATCTTTTTGTCCTGTTTCACCTTGTTTGTATTCACTCGGCTTGTAATCAGAGTTTGGTCGTGAATCGAGGAGAGTAAGAGCGCTATTAAAATTATATAGAACCACCTCTGTTGTGTATCTTTCACCACCGTTTTGGTCAGTCCATTTTCTAGTTCTCAAAGAACCTTCAACATAAACTTTACTGCCTTTGCGTGCAAAATCTTTGACGATTTTTACTAATCCTTCACTAAAAATTACGATATTATGCCACTCTGTCTTTTCAGAGCGCATACCGGAAAGTTTGTCAGTCCAACTTTCAGACGTGGCTATTGAAAAACTTGCCATTTCTTTTCCATTTTGTGTAGTCCTAATTTCAGGATCTTTTCCTAAATTACCAACTAGTATGACTTTGTTTATGGTACCACCAGACATAATTATGCTCTAAATAAATCCTTTTATTATCTTATGTGAAAATACTATTGTCAAATTTAATTAAAAGTGCGCTTGGAGGGATTCGAACCCACGGCCTTTGCCTCCGGAGGGCAACGCTCTATCCAACTGAGCTACAAGCGCATATATATTTAAGTTATTTAATAGATAAGCCATCCAAGTCAAATTTTTGTTTTGGATAAAGCGTAAACATAATACTCCCATATCCAAAATATACATTTTGAGAATCATTCGCATGCTTTTTTATTGCTTTTTGATCTACGGTCCATACAAAAGTTACATAATTTTCAGTGACTGAGTGCACTTTTAAATCCTTGGTATTTATAAACAGTTTTCCATTTACCCATATTTTCCATGTATCGGGAGAAAGATATAAAATTGAGTCTAAACTCACTACCTTACAGTTGAAATTATCTGATACCTCCTCTTTTACAGCTCTTGAAGATCGTAAATTGAACTTTTCCATTTCATTGACCATTCTATTAACTGGCTCTTCATCAAAAAAAATGCTTTTTACGTTACTATATTGTGACAAAACGTCAAAGTCACTTTCCACTGCTTCTCTTATTATATCGTCCCGATCTGTATAGCTTAGTTTTTGATTGTTGATAAAGAAACACTCTTTTGCACGCAAATTTGCTATATCAATAAAATCGTCGATTTCTTGATTGCCAACTTTAAGAATACTTTCAAAATATCTTTTTTCTATCATCATTCCATACTGAGAATGATGACAAACCATTTCATCATTACCTTGTTTTTCTATATATACGCATAAATTTCCACTATTTAATCCTAATATTTTATGCTCAATAAAATCTTCATTGCCAATATATTGTCGGCAAGAATACTCCTTACAAATTTCTATGCTTTCTATGATATCTTCACAACTGCAATATGCATTAACATTGGAAATGAGTAGCGTAAAAATAAAAAACAGCTTTATGTTCATCACCTTATCTACTTAATATAGTATACCAATCAAAGACTATATTAGCTCTCACTATCTCTATCATATTACCATTCAAAATCTGATTCATAGTTGCAGCATCAATATTTCTCTGCTTATTTAAAATAAGAGATTTGATCATAACATAACCGGGCAGATTTGGAATAGACTGTAGAAATAAAAAAATATGCTTATCGCTGATTGAGCTTAAATTTAGGACCACTTCACTTTTTATTACTTTTGTGCGTTCACTTTTGTTGTGGAGCTCAACTTCTTCGGGTATAGAAATTGATATTTCAGGTTCTAATATATAGTGCTTTTTATATAACTTGCTAAGCTCGAAATTTAAATTTGCAATGTATCTGCTACTATGTAAATTTGAAGAAGAAATTTTTTTCCATAAATCTAGGTTTTTATTTAGAACAACTTCCTTTTTTTGAATTCCAGTAATCTGTAAATTAATAGAACGTATTTTATCAATCGCAATTTGGTTTTTATTATAAATCTTTTCGTTATAGATAACAACATATGTTAATAACCCTATTAATCCAACAGATAATAACAAATACGATATAAACTGAATTGTAGCTTTTCTTTTTAATTGAGAGATAGTCATTAATCTACATTGCCTCTCCTATTTCAACATCAATAGATAGATTTTGCTCTTTAGCAGCAGGTAAGCTAGAAATATTAATGTCATAGGTACGAAAATTATCGTTTAAATTTTTTCGTAGTTTCTCGTATTGATGAGAAATATTTTTACCGGATTGAAAATTAAACTTTAAAGTTGTGGTAATATAACTTTTTGCCTCATTATAATTCCATTCAAATGATCGAAGCTCTATACCTGGTATTTTTAACTTTTCTACATACTTAACTTGTGTAAGAGGAGAGTATTCTATTTTTGATAAAATATTATTGATATTAATAAAATCATAAATTTCATCTATTTTTTTTACATTATAGCTTTGGCTAAGTTTTGTTAATTGGTTATTTAAGGTGTTCTGCTTTGCTGATAAATTATCAGCGACATTGAAATTTGAATACAAATTTAGCAAACAAAGGGTGTTTGTTATAACTAAAACCAGGGCGAAGTATAGAAAAATTCGAGGAGAGTTTAAATAAAGGTAATTGAATAGATAAAATTCTTTAGTTTCCTTTGTATTAAAAATAGCTGCTAATTTATTCTTAAAGCTATGAAACAAAATTATGGTATCGCAAAAGTTATCTTTTTCACTTATAGCTAGTTCTGCTCCTAATAGTTTGCCTAACTCATATGGAGTTAATATGTTCACACTGTTCTCTGAAAAATTTATGACTGATAAACTAGCTTTGATATCTTCTGACACTATGATACAAAGGTCGATAGGGTTATTTTTTTCAAACCCAAACTTAGTTAAGGATCGAATAGTATCTTGCACTTCCTGATATATTCCACCAGCGATAATTCCTGGTAAATTATCATTAGTAAATGATGTTAAGCGCGTAAATACCATTTTATTCTCTTTAAGAACCACTTGTCTATAGCCTCCCGTTTTAGTTGCAGCAACTATAATTTTCCAATTATTAGGATCTTTATGTAGAATCTTTTTTGTTATATTACTTATTTCTATAGGAAACATTAATATTCCCTTAAAGTTGGAGCCTATCTCAATAAACACATTCAACCAATATTCTACTAAATGCTTTGCTTTTGATGAAACAAGAAGATAGCACCAGTTTTGATTGAATTTGTTTGGCTTCTCAACCAAAAAAACTGAACTTATGTCATTATTACGAGAAAAATGCTCCATCTTTGTTTTTGCTGATAGATAGGCACTAATCTTGTTTGCCCTTGTAATAAACTGTAGCGAGTAATTTTGATCTGCATGATTAAGCACCAGGTATAAAGGTGCTTTTTTATCTGACGAAAGACATGAAATTAAATCGGAAACTGCTTTATCGTTTTTGCCCTTAACAAAATACCTTTTATTTAAAGTATTATTTTTAAAATATAGTAACATTATGCCTTCTTCTCCAATAGAAAGCATAAACTTACTTTTGGATTTTGAACTAAACATATTAACAAAGCATATACTTATCTAGAATTAAAAAGGCAATTTATTGAAATTCATTAAACGTTAGAGGGAAATATTGTTATAAATTTTCGCAGCAACATTATTTATATTATAATTTTTTTATAAAATTACCACTAATATTAAGTTGTTTAGATAACAAATTAAGAAAATTCATTAAGACGAATTTGTTGTTTTTCAAATTGTAGGTAAACCTAAGCCACTTTAGCTATATCTGCCGATTGACTTTAATTAATAAGAGTTATTAATCTATTTACTATTCTTGTAATATTATTTCTAATGGTAAAGAAATATATATTTTTCTGGAACAGTTGTTATTTCAGATACAGAATTTATTGTAAGTAAACTAACCATTTGCTGAAGAGCGCTCATCTTCTGTGGTACTTGATGATGGAGCAACTAATTTGCTCAAAATCTCATCTTTTGGTCCCATAGCGTAAATGACACCATCTGACATGAGGATCACCTTATCAACTACGGACAATAACGGTAGCTTGTGAGTGATGATAACAGTAGTAGTATTTTGTTTTCTTGCAATGCCAATTGCATTAATTAAGCATGCCTCTCCATTGCTATCTAAGTTAGCGTTTGGTTCATCAAGTACTAAAAGTTTTGTGTGACCATAAAAAGCTCTGGCAAGTCCAAGAAGCTGTTTTTGGCCGCCAGAGAGCGTTACTCCTCCAGGACCTCCTATTGTTGTATCATATCCATTTGGTAAGCTTAGTATTAGTTCATGTATTCCTGCAATTTTTGCTGCTTTGATTATTTCTTCAGGATTTGGATCTGGCCTCATGCGAGCAATATTAGCTTTGACACTAGTGTTAAATAACTCAATATCCTGAGGTAAGTAGCCAACATAATTACCAAAATTTTCTCGATTCCAAGTATATACATCAGCGCCATCTAGTCTGACTACACCAGATATTGGCTTCCATACACCAACAGTTAATTTTGCGATAGTGGATTTACCAGAAGCACTTGCACCAATAACACCAACTACATCTCCAGGATCTATAATGAATGATATTCCTTTTACTGTCGGCTTATTGCTTCCATAAGGAGTAAAAAATACTCTATCAAATTCCAATTTTCCTTCAGGTTCTGGTAGAGCCATCGTTTGCTCTCTTTTTGGCGATGTTAATATAAGTCTTTGTAGCCTTCCATATGACATTCTAGCCTGATTTAAAAACTTCCAAGTATGAACCGCAGCATCAAATGGTGCTAATACTCTACCCATTAAAATTGAAGCAGCGATGATGCTACCGGCAGTCTTATGAGCTGTGATTGCAAGTAATGCACCTGTTCCAATCACTGATATTTGCAGAGTTGAGCGCAAAAATTTAGTGATTCCAGTAATTACATTAGAGCGATTTTGTGCTTTAATTTGCATTGCTCGGTTCTGATCATTTCGTTTACACCAATCAGAGACTATGAATTCTGACATGCCCATAGCTTCAACCACTTCTGCATTTCTTGTTGCAACATCTATAGCATTGATATTCCGTATAGTTTCTTCGTTGGTTTCTTGTAATATTCGTTTAGTGGCAAGTTCATTCCATATTGCCATAGAGACTAATATAATAATTCCAGTAATAGCTATAAACCCCGTGGAGGTATGTATCATGAAAATCACAACAAGGTAAATTAACGACCATGGAGTATCAAACAGTGAGAATATACCATTTCCTGTAATGAAATTTTTTATCACTCCGAGATCTCGTATTGCTTCACCACTTGAAGTTGAGCTCTGCACTGACGTTAGCCTGATTGACCTTACTATCAGATCTGGTGTTGCAGTTTTATCGATCCAATCACCTATTTTTGCCATGGCTAAATATCGACAAGTTTCAAGCATTGCAGAACATGCAAATGCAGATAAAGTGATAATTGTCAGCATAGTTAGTGTTGATACACTTTCGCTCGATATCACCCGATCAAGCACTTGAGAGGTATAAAGTGGTAGGAATAACATTAATAAATTGATTCCCGCACTAAACCAAAAGATAAACCAAAATGCACTTTTGCATTTTTCTAGGCAAATATATAGAGTACTTTGCTTCAATTCTTTTTTTATTGATGGCGTAATTTCCACAATCTTCCTCTTAATTTGATTACATGCACCATATACAATTTTTATTACAAAAATATTAATAACGGTAGTTAGCTTACTTTAAGTGAGTAAAATATTAATATATGTGAATAGGAAATATAAACAATGGTAAAAAGAAGTATAGTTAATATTTCCTTCATTGCCTATAGCGAAGCTACGTCATACCGCGATTCATTCCATAGCTGTACGAACATTCATTTTTGAAGGTAAACTGCACAGCAAATGGTGTCATGAAAGTAGCTGACACTGGGATGGCTTTGTTGCATCGCTACTTATGAAAGGCTAACTATAATTAGGATTATAAGCAACTTATTGAAAATCTTGTTTTTTTTGCAATCAATCTGATCAAATTTAAGAATAGTAATTTGTTATTTATATTAATAAATTTAATTCTATTGAAAATAGCTAAAGCATTGAAATTCTTGAATTTTAGCCGGATTAGTGAGTGGTAGTGAAATTTCTTTTACTCAAATTTAGGTATTCACTGACCGTTCTTGTTGTAAATACCAGAATAATAAGCTACTGATATTCTCCACCTTTTTTATCTTTAATCCATCATAGCTAGCGATGCAACAAAGCCCACCGATTCATTCTACTGCAACGCAGAAAATTCGTACAATTGTGCATAATGTGGGGCTTCTGGCTACATTTTTCTATTGAACTCACCTTTTCTCTATGTGACAGATTTCGTATTAAATTTTAAATTTAATGCGCCTAGATATACAAGCATTCCTAGCAAAACCATAGGTATAGAAAGCAACTGCCCCATAGTTAAATCAAGCCACAAATAGCCAATTTGATAGTCTGGTTCGCGAAAAAACTCAACGAAAAAACGTGCTATTCCATACCACATAACTGCAATACCAGTTAACGCACCGTGATACAGTCTTATTCTAGTTAAGAAAAACAGTGAATTTGCAACTGCAAAAAGTAGCAGTCCTTCAAAAAGTGCCTCATAAAGCTGGCTTGGATGATGCAGCAAATTATCACCACTCTCTGGAAATACCATACCCCATGGCATAGTTGTAACTCTGCCAAATAACTCTCCGTTTATAAAATTGCCTATGCGACCTAAAAATAAACCTATGGGAACTCCGCAAGAAACTAGGTCCAGTGCATAAAATGTAGGGATATTATGTCTTTTACACGAAATTATTACTGCAAGCAAAACTCCTATAGCACCACCATGAAATGACATCCCTCCTTCCCAGGTCTTCAATATCTCAATAGGGTTGCTTATATAAAGAACTGGATCATATATCAATACGTAGCCAAGTCTACCTCCAAGGATAATACCTACAATAGTGGCTGTTAATAACGAATCGTAAAAATTCTTAGTAAATATTTTTTGGTCATCTAGCTTATGTAAATACCAATATGCAAACACTATACCCAAAACGTAGGCTAAGGAATACCAATATATAGAAACAGGACCGATGCTGAAAATTACTGGATTTAAAGACATATTTTGCTATAAATTATTCTTAGACAATCTACTTTTTTCACGATCCCACTCTCTCTGTTTTATGGTTGCTCTCTTATCGTAGAGTTTTTTTCCTTTTACAATGGCAATTTTAGTTTTTGCAAATCCTTTATCGTTAAAATAGACCGAAAGCGGCACAACAGTTATCCCAGCAGTCTTGATTTGACCAATTAGTTTATTTATCTCCTGTTTATGCAAGAGTAATTTACGTTCCCTTTTTGGTTTATGATTTTTTCGGTTCGCAGCTTTATATTCTGCAATATGCATATTGTGCAGCCATACTTCGCTATTCTTTTCAACAACATAGGCGTCGGAAATATTTACTTTTCTTTCTCTTAGCGATTTAACTTCACTGCTTAATAAGACCATACCCGCTTCAAATTCTTCTAAGATGAAATATTCAAACCTTGCTTTCCTATTTTCTGCAATAACTTCCATATTTAAAGATATCTTTAAGCTTCAATATATTACAGAGTTTTTGACTTAATTCATAATAAAACAGTTATCCCAATAAATATAAGGTGCCAGGCTAGTCTGATAGCAACAGGATAACAAAAATCAAGTAAGTACTTCTTTTGCCTTTCCAGATACAAGTTCCTGCTTTACTCCTTTCATTTCAGTTTTAGGCTTTGACATTATATATTGACCAGCACCAACTATGAGCGCAGATCCTGCAGCTAGTCCAATTATTGCTGGTACAGATAGGGCAGTAGCAAATGCAAGTGCAACACCAACTATCACTGCAGTTACAAAACACACAATAACACCTTTTACAATTGCATTTTTTGCAGATTGTTCTTTTTCTTTCACAATTGCATTTTTTCCAACCTGTTTTTCTTCCTTTTTCTCTGGAAGCTGCATTACATCTTTATTTTCAGTAAGATCCTTTGGCGTTTTTTTATTCTCATTTTTTAACGTTTGCTTTTTTTCCGCTTCCTCTAAAAGCTGAATTATACCTTGATATTTAGTAAGGTCTCTTGGCGTTTTTCCATCAACATCTTTTAATGAAGGGTCTGCTTCAGTGTGTAGCAGAACTTCCACCACTTTTATTTTGCCATTTTCAGCAGCAAGATGTAAAGGAGTACGTCTATCACCATTGTTTGCATTAACCTCTGCTCCTTTTGCGATTAGAGTTTTTACTACATCTTCGTGGCCATTTTTAGCAGCAAGATGTAAAGGAGTACGTCTATCACCATTTTTTGCCTTAACCTTTGCTCCTTTTGCGATTAGAGTTTTTACTATATCTTCGTGGCCATTTTCAGCAGCAACATGCAAAGGAGTCCATCTATCAGCATCCTTTATATTAACATCTGCTTTCTCAACTAGAATTTTTACTACCTCTATGTGGTTATTTTCAGCAGCAAGATGTAAAGGAGTACATCCATCATCATCTTTTGCATTAACATTTGCTCCTTTTGCAATGAGAATTTTTACTACATCTTCGCAGCCCTCTCTGGCAGCAAGATGTAAAGGAGTACATCCATCATCATCTTTTGCATTAACGTTTACTCCTTTATTTAATAGGTTTTTCACCTCCTCCTCATTATTATGTTTAACAGCTGAAAGCAAAGCTTTGATGTTCTCTTGTGCCTTTAATAGAGCTCCTTTTACCACTTCATGGCCTTTTTGAGAAGCAAATGTTAAAGGAGTCCATTTATAATGATCTTTCGCATTAACATCTGCTCCTTTTTCAATTAGAGTTTCTACTATATCTTCGCGGCCATTTGCAGCAGCAAGATGTAAAGGAGTCCACCCATCACTATTTTTTGCATCAACGTTGATTCCTTCTGCTTTTGATAGAACTTGTACTATCTCTTTGTGGCCATTTGTAATAGCAAGATGTAAAGGAGCCCATCCTTTATCATTTTCTGCATTAACATTTGCTCCTTTTCCAATTAGAGTGTTTACTACATTTTCGTGGTTCTTTTCAACAGCAAAATGTAAAGAAGTCCATCCATCACCATTTTTTGCATCAACAATTGCTCCTTTTCCAGTTAGAATGGTTACTACATCTTTGTGGCCATAGTGAGCAGCAATATGTAAAGGAGTAATTTTATTATCATGTTCTGCATTAATATCTGCCCCGTTTTCAATCAGAGCTTTTGCTACATTTGCATAGTTCCAATAAGAAGCAAGATGTAACAATTTGACTTTCTTAGAATTTTGACCACAAGATATAGTAAATATGTAATTTATGTCAGATCCACTATCGTTGTCAGGTTTACTCTTTTCCCACTCTTGACATAAATCTGGATCTTCTTCTTGTAACTTAGCTTTTATTTTTTCAACTATATTGTCCTTGCTCAAATCTGAAAGGTCATTTATTTTTTTTAATATTTCCATAAATTTGTCATATTTCATAACTTCCTCACTTAAAAAACATAACTTAGTTGTTATATCTTTCAACATAGAAGTCAAGAACCTAAATATTCGTTATTATCTTTCCTTAAAGAGTCATTTAAGTTATATTACAGACTATGAAAAACCTCAACTTTAGGAAGGAAATCAAGTTTTTTTCTCTGTCATTTATAATTTTATTTGTTCTATGGACTGTATTGTCTGGTTATTTTGAGCCGTTTTTTATTTTTTGTGGAGTGTTTTCCTCTATATTCACATCGTTTATCTTTAGAAGGTTGATAAACGCTGAAAGAGCTCTTAGCCAGATTTTAAATAGTACGAGTAGACTATCGTTTTATAAGTTAGTAAGTTATATACCGTGGTTAATGTACCAAATCATTTTATCAAGTGTTTATGTAACAAAAAAGGTGCTACAACTCAAATCTAAGCTTGAACCGATTATTATCCTAAGAAAATGCAAAGGGCATAATGACGAAAGCATTGCGTTATTTGCCAATTCAGTCACAATCACTCCCGGAACTTTAACTATCAATGTTGAAAGCAAGCAAAAAACGTATTTGTCTACCATATGCTTGATAGATAAAAACCTTGAAAGCGGCATTTCTGAAATAGAAAACAAAATCTTAAAAATACTACGTTCAGTTAAGTAATTGCTTTAAATAAGTTAACAGCATCCTTATATTCCCTTACAAGACTTTCAAGCATTTCTTTTGGAAGGCTATTATTAACAATAGAACATAAATAATTATATAAATCTTCTAACCTTAATATGTTATTTCTCTTCTTGCTGTTAAATTTATACGGAAAAATACCTTCCATAACTTCAATAGTAGTAGCCTTGTTTAAAAATACATTTTCACTTGTCACGCTTATTCTTGCTAAAACAGTGTTAATTTCAGGTTCGTCACTCGTATAAAAATCTGATAGCTGAGTTATTCTAATAACGTACAAAGTTACTATTTTTGACAAGCAATTATCAGCATATTCACAATTTTTTATTACCTCCCACTGAGTAACCTGAGATTTACCTATTTTTGCATTGTTCGGTAATTTACTCATTGAACTTTCTCCATTTAATCCAGTGTAATAAATTATACTAATACTTTGTTAAATAAATAATAACGCGATTACAAAAATATATACTTATAGTGGTATATTATACAAAAATAGCACAATATCTAAGCATTAAAGCTAGTTTTAGCTGGATACATGGGGCTATTCGTTATTTTGTGTTGTCCAGTGAGGTCCAAAATTAGAGGTCCACTTATATAAAGAGTTTAGTCTGCCTTCTTTGCTATAAAATAAGTTTTCCTTTTGAGCTGTTTTGTTAGTATTAACTAAATTCTAAACTAACTGTGCTATAATGAAAAAGATAAAACTCGGAATACTAATTTCAGGTAGGGGGTCGAATATGCAGGCCTTAATAGAAGCATGTCAAGATCAGAATTTTTCCGCAGAAGTTGCATGTGTTATCACAAATAATAGCGAAGCTGCTGGTCTGAAAATAGCAGAGCAAGCAGGAATCTCAGCGTTTATTGTTAAAGATAAACCGCTTGATGCTGGTAAAATTCACGAAATACTTGTTCAACATAAGGTTGATTTAATTTGCCTTGCAGGGTTTATGAGAATTCTCAAAGCTGATTTTCTGAGTAAATGGCATAACAAGGTGATAAATATTCATCCCTCTTTACTTCCGTCTTTTAAAGGCCTAAACGCTCAAGAGCAAGCTCTAAAAGCAGGTGTAAAAATTACAGGTTGTACTGTACATTATGTCACTCCTGAAGTTGATGCTGGAGCCATAATTGCTCAAGTTGCTGTGCCAGTGTTACTAGCTGATGATATTCAAAGCCTCTCAGAACGCATTCTAGCTGAGGAGCATAAGTGCTATGTAAAAGCAGTAAGATCAATAGCAGAAAGTATTAATTATTGACCCTGAGCGTTTTTTCCAACTTCAACGAAAAATAAATTTTCGGGTTCCAGTAAAGAACTTGCCAGCTCGTTTACTTTTTCTAGCTTTACGTCATTAATGAGACTTACAAAATTATTTAGACGATTAATATCGCGATTACGTACCTGCATACTAGCCAAGAACACTGCTGTGTTTGCGTTATTAGATAGGGAAAAGATAAAATTATTTACCATACTAATTTTTGTATCTTTAAATAATTGTTCATCAATTCCTTCCTTTTTTATCCTGCTCAATGTATCTCTTATTGCAGATATGGATTGACTGGCAGTAGAGCTATCAGTACTTAAACCTCCGGCTATAATATTTGCATGCGTATAACTAGCCATAGAGGCACTAATACCATAAGTAATTCCAAGATTTTGCCTTAGCTCTTTCATCAGCACTGAATTCAGCCCCATACCACCAAGCGCATTAACCAAAACTTGAGCATTATAGTAGTCTGGATCTTCATAAGCTATACCTTTTTGAGCAAAAAGTATCACACTTTGTGGTATATCCATAAAAATGTTCTTACTTTCTGCAGAACCAAAATCATTTTTCACAGGTATTTTTCTCACTTTTGATCTTTTTGACGGCAATTTAGATAAATATTTATCTAATAGCGTAATAATTTCTTCTTTTTTTGCACAACCAGCAACACTGATAACTATGTTATCTTTAGCAAAATTACGCTTTATGTATGTTAAAACATCGTCTCTAGTAATGCTCATTATAGTATCAAGAGTACCGTACACACTTTTTGAGTAAGGATGTTTTTTAAACAATAACGTATCTAATTCTTTTCCAGCAACAAAATAAGGATTTTTTTCAAGATTATTAAAATCAACTTTGGCTTTCTCGAAAACTCTATTCAACCCTTCAGGGTCAACTTTAGGACGTATTATAGCATCGCTAAGTAGTGAAATACTTTCTTCTAAATTTTCAGACAAAGTTTCTAATGACACTCCGAAACTTTCTAAATCGGGGTAAAAAAGTAAATTTATTCCTTTGATCTTCAGTTTTTTTGCAAAATCCTTAGCGTCATTTTCTCCTGCCCCTTCTTGGATTACAAGAGAAGTAAACCAAGCAAGCCCCTGTTTTTCTGCACTCTCATACACATAACCTGCATCTTTAAATGATATATTCAGTGAAACTTTTGGTAAAGCACAGTTTTCGACAAATAAAAACTTAAATCCTTTACGGGTAGTGACCTCCTCTATATTTAAGCTACCACTTGCTTGTAAATTAAAGCTTAGGCAGAAAAAAAACAGAAGTACAAATTTACTTATTCTCATTGTTATCTCCTTTTGGTAATAAACGACCAATTAACTTATTGGAAGAAAAGATAGTACGAATTTTGTTATTTACATCCTCTAAATTAACATCATCTATTTTGCTATATGAAATATCTATTTCATCAAGTGGAATACCAAGTGCAAGGTGTGGCACATAGAACATCGCTATATGAGTTAAGTCAGATAGATTATCAAACTGTGCTGCTTTGTATCTATATTTCGAGCTTTGCAACTCCTCATCCGTTATTCTTTTAGACATGAAGTTATTAATAGCATTATCTAACTCTCTTTCAACAATATCTAAATTAACTCCGCTTTTTGGAATGACCTGAATATCAATGTAGCCATCACTAAAAGCTAGGCTATTATAATAAGCAAACACTGATACTGCCACATCTTCATCTAAAACCAGATCATTATACAGTTTGCTGGATTTGCCGCCACCTAAAATTTCAACCGCTAAATGAGCAGCGGAAGCTTCATTTATATGCTCAAATAAGGGTACACGATAACGAAAATATAAAACTGGTTCTTTTACTTCAGTGCTCTCTAAGGTCACCGATAGACCTGCATTATGCACTGGATCCTGATTTGGGTAATTTCTCATTACAGGCTTAGCTTTAATTTCGCCATATTTTTCTTCTGCTAATTTCACTACTTCATCAAGTTCCACATCACCCACAATCAGCAATATTGCATTACCAGGGTGATAATAACTATCGTGAAACCTCACTATGTCATCCTGATTGTAAGTTTTGATATCGCTCTCCCAGCCAATAACAGATCTACCATAGCCATTACGGTAAAATGCACTATCCATTTCTTCCCACAACAAGTTATGAGGTTGGTTATCAAATCTCATTTTTCTTTCTTCCAGTACAATGTTTTTTTCTCTATCTATTTTGTCTTGAGTAACATTAAAGCTGCCCATTCTATCTGCTTCAACTTCCATTGCCAGTGGTAAATCTTTTTTGGGGACTAACTCATAATAACAAGTATACTCTTTAGTGGTAAACGCGTTAAATTGAGCCCCAATGCTACTCATAGTGGCTTCTATATCTGTGAACTTTCCTGTAGTTTCAAACATTAAATGTTCAAAGTAGTGAGCCAATCCTGCTTTGCCGATTGGATCATCCATTCCCCCAACTTTGTATATTACTGCATGTAAAACGGCTGGAATCCGATGATTAGAAACAACATAAACATCTAGTCCGTTACTGAGTTTAGTATATTTTATGTTGTGCTCTATGTTTAAAGCATTCGAAGAAATTGGGTAAGTAAAAAAAAGTACAGGTAGTATAAGAAAACTAAAAAACTTATGAAGCATTATTTCGACCTAATATAAAAACAATTATTTTATTCCTCATTTTGTTTAGAAATAAGCATATCGTATATATACCACTTATATAACAATGTAAACATTCCACAAACTATAGATAAATCTGCTAAATTAAAGGCTGGCCAATACCAATCATCAATATGAAAATATATGAAATCATATACAGCTCCCCAATAGATCCTATCAACTACGTTTCCGATTGCTCCACCAATCATCAGAGAAAAACCAAGGTAAGTTGACTGATCGTCAGACTTGTATATCAAATATGCAAGTATACCAATTATTAGTATTGAAAATGCTGAAAAAAAGAAACCGCCATGTGGTAAAGCGCTACACATTCCAAAACTAATACCTGAATTCCAAACTTCAACTAGTTTTATAAAACTAGCGATCTCAATTGATTCTCCTTCATCAATCAATGAGTTTATGTACAATTTGCTCGTTTGGTCAATCAATACTATAATTAATATAACAACTAAGCATAACTTTTTCATAAATTTGCCTTTAACCTATAAACTTTAAGTATATCATAATTTATCTGTTTTGTTAACTCCTCAATACTATGGAATTTTTTTTCTGACCTTATGAATTTTAAAAGTTGTATATTGACTTTATGACTATATACGTCTTCATCAAAATCGAATATGTGCATTTCTATTATAGGCTTTTTCAGATCCTTAAAAGTAGGTCTCATACCAATATTGACTACTCCATATAACCAATTTGGATTACTATCAGGAAAAGTCACTCTAGCGTAATATGTGCCAAACTTAGGTTTTATCATGCAATCTTCTATAGGAATATTTATGGTTGGAAATCCTATTTCTCTACCTCTACATGCACCTTTTGTCACAACACCAGAAACTTGATAAGGCCTGCCGAGCAATTTATTAGCAATTTCTATTTCGCCCCTTTGTACATACTCCCTTATTGAAGAAGAAGAGCAAATTTTGCCGTCAATTGTTAATGGCTCTAATTTAGTCAAAGAGTATCCATATATTTCAGAATATTTCTCTAGAGTTAATATATTACCCAATCGTTTATGACCAAAAGTGCAATTTTCTCCGACAATTATGTGTTTAGCGCCATATTTATCTATTAAAATCTCACTGATAAAGTCATCGCAGCTAACCTCAGAAAAACCTCTATTAAAATTAATAATATATAAGTAATCTATACCATAGCTGCTGATTAGTTCCTTTTTTTGTTCTTGGTCTATTAACCTAAAATTGTTTCTACCAAATAAAACAGTTGATGGGTGAGGCTCAAAAGTTAAAACTGCAGAGGGTAATCCTCTTTCTTGTGCTACCTTCTTTAGAGTAGAAATTGCAAACTCGTGTCCTAAATGAATGCCATCGAAATTTCCGAAGGTTAGTGCTATATTATTTTCTATCCCTTGCTCACAATTATAAATAATTTTCATACAATTTGATGTTTTTACATGTTTCTTATATATAATAACTATATTTTAGTAAGCTACGGAGATAAATTGTGAAAAATGTTGTGATATATGTAAAGAAGGGCTGTCCATACTGCATAAGGGCAAAGGATTTACTAGATAAAAAAGGTGTGAAGTATGAAGAAATTGATGTGCTCAAAAACTCAGATCTATTTAACGACATAAAATCAAAGTATAACGTTAGAACAGTTCCACAGATTTTTATCAACGATAAGCACATTGGGGGGTGTGACAAATTGATGGATCTTGAAAAAGAAGGAAAGTTGGATGATATGCTAAATAATAATGACAATCACACTGATGTCACAACCTACACAAACAGCAATGATGAATGTGGAGAGTGTGTTATACCACATGATGATTTTATGTAACTTTTTATCTTGTTTTGTCGTGTAATACGTAAATGAAAACTAGTATGCTCACTTTAAACAATTCTTAATGAATTAAAAATACAATTCATTCAGTGAGTTTTTTTAGTGGGAAAAAATGACAAAAAATATTTCAATTATTAGCAGAAACTTAATTAGTATCGAATTAGTTAACAAACAAGATTTAGAGAATTTCATCAAGATTTTCACAGTGCTTGATAAACATATAGCAGCTAAAACACTTTTTACAGAAGAAGTGAGAATAGAGTATAAACAACACAACGGCATAGAAGTTGTTGAATTGCTAAAAGATACAGACTTTACATATCATGAGGTTGAAAATGTATTGAACCACCTGAGTAAACATGGAATGAAGGTGCCCAGCAGTGTTATAGCACACACCCTTTTTGCTGCATACAATCATGCACTTGAATTTAAGGATGTAGCATTTTCCTTTTCTGAAGGCTCTCCACAATTTAACATCAGAGTGAGTAAGAACACCTTCATAATAACTCCTATGAGTGAGGAGAATTTGGAATTGAATTCACAAAGTAGCAAGAAATTAATAGAGTCGTTACAGAGCGAAAAAAATATTTATGATTGTATAGTAGAAGAAAATACCATTAAAGTTATAGTGCATTCTGAAATACATCAAGCTATAAATTTGATTATAAAATCACTGATAAAGTCTCGCCTTTTAGCAAAAGAGGAAGAAGGAAAATTCAAAGAGAAATTGAGACAACTTGCTTTTAAGGATCAAGCTTTTGTTGAGTATTCCAGTATCAAAACCATCAGTAGGTATCCACATAATCATCCTCTGAGAAAGCATGAAAGTGTTACTAAGGATATAGAAAATATTTTATGTGATTTCATAGCAAATGAGAATAGCGAGTTCGCTATAGAGCGGTTAAATAGGCTGAGCTCAGCAGTTTCTCCGGATACTCCAAGAATCATCACTAAAACTATAGATAAACTTGTTAAGTTTCACTAAGATATACGAGAGCCAATAGATTTCTTGTATTACCTTTTGTCATCCAAGTAGCCTTGGCTACTTGGTTCTTTTTTTGGGTTCCAGCTATGTACATAGCTGTATGAACATTGTAGCCGTTATTCAAGTAGCCCGCAGAAGCGAAAAACTTACTTGACAAACTCCGCCAACTCCCTTATCATGAAACTGAAGCTATTTATTTATCTTCTCTGTACAGATTAAATGACAAAAAAACTCACGTATCTGGCGTCTCATGTTTAATTTTTTGCACTATGTGCACCTTATGTCTTTATAAAACTTCTAGGTTTTTACCTAATATAAGCTAAAATGCGCTTATAAAGCATTTAAAACATAAAAAAACGCCAACTTAAAAAATGGATAGTGAATAACTAGCTACCCTAGGGTTTCTTTTGCCTTTTTTTCTGTTTAGTAAATTTCTTAATGTTTATAATTTAGATTAGTTGCGGCTTAAAAGCAACTGAATCGCGGTTATTAAACGTTTAGAATAAAAAAACGCCATACTTGAAAGTATAATGTAAGTAATTAGCCAACCACGGGGCTTCTTTTGCCTTTTTTTTGTTTGGTAAATTTTTTAACATTTATAGCTAAACGACAACCGTCATCCCACTACTTGTTAGCGGGATCTAGAGATACCGCGAATGAATCGTGGTATGACGGTTCGTGGCGGTATGACGGTTCGCGGTGGCATGACGTAGAATTTTATACTCACCAACTCAGTATTCCAACCTGGATTGTATCTTATCGGTAAAAAAGAAGAGCTATTTTAGGAAGTTTTTATAGGACTAAAACCAAAGAAAACTTGCATATAAGTTTATCAAGATGTAAAATTGAAGTTATTTTAAAAGAATAGGTTAATTATGAATCTTGTAACAAAATCTGCTATCGATTTTACTGCTTCATCTGTTCTCTCTGACGGAGAAATTGTTGATGATTTCTGTCTGAGTAAGCGCATAAAAAATAAGTATGCTGTCCTTTTTTTCTATCCACTTGATTTTACTTTTGTTTGCCCAACTGAATTGATATCGCTCAATAATAGAATAAATGAGTTTGCAAAGCGTGGTGTTGAAGTGATAGGAATAAGTGTAGATTCAAAATTTTCACATTATAAATGGCGAAACACTCCAGTTAATGATGGTGGTATTGGAGAGATTAGCTACACTTTAGTGTCTGATATCAAAAAGTCTATATCAAGAGACTATGGGGTCTTATATGATGACTCAATTGCGCTGAGAGCAACTTTCGTTATTGATGATAAATTTATTGTACGTCATCAATCGATAAATGATTTGCCTTTAGGGCGTAATATCGATGAATTCGTTAGAATCGTTGATGCAATTAAACATAATGAAGAGCATGGTGAAGTATGTCCAGCAGGGTGGAAAAAAGGTAAGCCAGCAATGCAGGCAAGCGATGAAGGAGTAGCTGATTATCTAAACTCATACAGTGAAGAATTATAAATTTAGTACAAAAGTTCTTATTATTGGATCTGGGGCAGCGGGTTATGCTGCCGCTATATATGCAGCACGTGCAAACTTAGAGCCAATTGTAGTAACGGGAATGCAGCCTGGTGGTCAGCTTACAATTACTACAGATGTTGAAAATTATCCTGGTTTTGTTTCAATACAGGGTCCAGAACTAATGGAGCAGATGAGGTTGCATGCAGAAAAGGTTGGAGCAAAAATAATAGATGATGAGATAAAAAGCGTTGAACAACTTGAGGATTCTAATGAGTATAGATTTAGATCTTCGGGTAATATCAATGACTACTACTCGGATGCAATTATAATTGCATCCGGTGCGCAAGCAAAATGGCTTGGTCTCAAGAGTGAAAAGGAATTTCAAGGTTACGGAGTTTCGGCTTGTGCAACTTGTGATGGTGCATTTTTTAGGAATAAAGTTGTAGCCGTGATTGGTGGTGGAAATACTGCTGTTGAAGAAGCAATATTTTTAACTCGATTTGCCAAAGAAGTGATATTAATACACAGGCGTGATAAATTAAGAGCGGAAAAAGTAATGCAAGATAGACTCTTTAAAAATGATAAAATAAAAGTAATGTGGAACCATACCGTAGAGCAGATTCTTGGAGAAGAAAATCCGAAGAAAGTTACTGGTATTATAGTTAAATCAACGGAAGCTCAAGAATTGAAAGTCGATGGAGTGTTCATTGCAATTGGGCATGCACCAAATACGGGTATTTTTAAAGGCTTTGTTGAAATGGGTGAACAGGGTTACATAATTACAAAACCTGGAACAACTTTAACTAGTAAAGCAGGAGTGTTTGCTGCAGGTGATGTTCAAGATAAGGTATATCGTCAGGCAGTAGTTGCAGCAGGAACAGGATGCATGGCTGCGCTTGATGCAGAAAAGTTTTTGGAGTCGTAGTTAATTCTAGGATTTTAGATAAATTGCTTGCAATTTTCCTTTTCTTTTACATAATTATGTTAGTAAATTATTAGATGGGTTTAATATGCTTTATGGAGAGAATAGGACAAATACTAATGGTTACAGATATCAGAGAACTCTAGATGCACCGACACAAAAGTTATTTAAAGCTATTGATGATGAAAATCTAGAAGATTTTAGACAAGCTTTGGAAGGAGATGCGGATGTTAATGCGTTTGATGAGGGATATACACCACTAATGACTATTATCATGAATGGTGATGACAGCCCTATATGCTTAAAAATGATGATGTTGCTTTTACAACATCAAAGTTTAAATATTAATGCTCAAGAAACTAAAGAACGCAATACAGCTCTACATCTAGCCTTTCGCATGGAAAATAGGAATTTTGTACAGATGTTACTTAGACATCCTGAATTAGGTCTAGGCACTGAAAATTCTTATGGAGATCGTTATGGGACACACAGAAGTTATACTCCTAAAGAATATATTGAACAAATTGGGAGAGAGCAGAGGAAAGATTTTTCGCATCTTACAATGGAAATAACAAAAGCACGAAAAGGAAAAGAATTATTAGATGCTCTTTCTAGCGGAAATATTTACCAAGCGAAAAGACTATTAAATCAAGAGCTTAACCCTAATTGCTGGAAAAGAACCTACAATGAAGAAATAGAAACACCGCTTAGCTTAATTATCGAATCGTGTTTACGAGGAATAACACAAGATAACGAAGAAGTATTGACTAAACTTTTAAAACATAAAGACCTAGATTTTAGTCAAATAAAGCCAATACAAGATATAGAGAAAAATCCATGGGTGAAGCAAATAATTGAACAAGCCATTAAAGAGCGATTAACCGGTACTATTAATAGAAAAGATCTAGATGATGTAAAAGAATTGGTAAAGGATAATTGCTTCATAAATCGTGCAATTGTTACTGCTGCATTGAGAAATGTTGATAATCCAATCGAGTCCATTAAAAATTATCTAAATGAAAAATTTCCTGCAAGTGTGGAACAACCTGTGGCAAATACGAATAATATACCAGCAGGTTTTGAGCGGGCTTTTCAAGAAGTTGTAATTGAGCTTGAAAAAATAAAAGCTCAACTTGCAGAAACAGAGCAAGAGCTGGATAGTGCAAAGCAAGAGAAATTAAGTCAGCAAGCAAGGATTAGCGCTCTTACTAATCAAGTAGCTCGACTGACTGAAGAAAGAGATAGGCTTTCATCAGAAAATAGACGGCTCTGTACTGAAAGTCTGAGTAATAAAAACGAAAAACCCTCGCAAGCAATTTCTCCTGGTAAAAAACAAAGCAACTACGCTTCTGCTGCTTTTGTATTATCTGGAGCGTTTGCTGTTGGTGCATGTTTAGCAGTTTTATACGATTATCCAGTAATAGGTGCTTGTCTTACAGCAGTTGCACTGGTTCTTCTTTTAGTAGGATATTTTTTATACAAAGGAGATGAAAAAGACATAGGACCTGGTAGTGCCACAGATAATCCTCGAGTTACAAGGGTTTTGGCTTCTTCTCCAAACTTTGTTGGAAATTCTTATACATATTAAAAACATCTTGATAATTGAGGTGAGTGTAAACTTGAGTGGTCTCAAGACTCGAATGACCAAGCAGTTGTTGTATTGATCTTATGTCAATATCTTCCTGAAGCAAATGAGTAGCAAAACTATGACGAAATGCATGTGGAGATAAGATTTCTGGCAGATTTAATATTCTCCTTATTTTCTGCAAACGATTAGCCACATAAGTTCTTCCCAATTTTTTTCCTCTTACTCCTAAAAAAAGATATTGTGCTTCATCATTAATGCCAAGATAAGGACAGGTTTTTACATATTCCTGTATACATTTTTTTACTACCGGAAGAATGAATACCTGCCTTTGTTTATCTCCCTTACCTGTTACTATTAAACTTTCATTGTTAATATCACTAACCCTAAGGTTCAACGCTTCACTGATTCTTAAGCCTGTACTATATAGCAGGACGATAATCGCAATTTCTCTTTTTACCACCCAAGATTCGCCCAGATCGGATAGTTTCATTTCTTTCAATAAAGTTTTTATATTAGGTATTGATAATGCTTTGGGCAAAGTTCTTCTCTGAATTGGCCTTGATAAGGAAAATACAGCTTCATTGTCTATATTGTAGTTGTTTTTTATGTACTTGAAAAAATTTCTGATTACTGACAATGCACGAGCGTTAGATCTTGCATTCACACCTCTTGCGTAACGAGAGGTAAGCCAACTTCTTAACTCAGGTACGCTCAATTTTTCCAAAGTGCCGACATTTACTTCTCCACCAATGTGAGTATTTAGGAAACTTATAAGATCCTTCAAGTCCCTCATGTATGACTCTAAAGTGTTTGGTGAATAAGATCTGTTGCACCTCAGCCACTCATACCATTTTTCAATGATTGAACCGAGGTCCACAATTATTTTTTAAAGAAAGCATCGATGCACGCATCTCGAAAGGCTTCATTTATATCAGGATGAGAGTGACAAATTCTGTATATATCCTCTGCTGCTGCGCCATATGCCATTGCAACCGCTGCTTCGTTGATTAGCGTATCAGCGTATGCTCCTATGATATGCACACCTAGTATTGTATCTGCTCTGCTACAAGTCAGCACTTTCACGAATCCTTCAGCATCATCAGTGATTTTTGCTCTGCCATTTGCAGCAAATTGACACTTACCCACTTTGTATTCACGGCCAGCATTTTTGAGTTCCTCTTCGGTTTTACCAATCGAAGAAACCGCAGGGTGAGTGTAAATGACAGATGGTATGATTCCATAATCAACGTGAGGTACTTGCCCAGCGATTATCTCTGCAACTGCTACCCCTTCTTCCTCTGCTTTATGAGCAAGCATTGCTCCACCGATCACATCACCAATAGCAAATATTCCTTTCACATTAGTTTCATATCTGTTGTTAACTTGAACGAAACCGCGATTATCTTTTTCTATTTTTTCATCAATACCAAGATTCTCAGTGCATGGTTTGCGACCTACTGCAACCAGCACCTTATCTGCTTCTATAGTATTTGTTTGGTTATCTTGAGCAGAGCAAACTTTCACACTCAAAGAGTTACTACTTTGTTTTATCTCCTCAACTTTAGTGCTAAGTAAAAATTTTATTCCTTGTTTTTGTAGACTAGAAAATAGAGACTTACTTAATTCTCCATCCATTGCTGCAGCGATTCTGTCAAAAAATTCTACTACAGTGACTTCAGACCCTAGCCTCCTCCATACAGAAGACATTTCAAGCCCTATTGCCCCGGCTCCGATTACGACAAGTTTTTTTGGTACTTCAGTTAAAGATAGTGCACCGGTGGAAGAAATAATACTTTTCTCATCGATATTAATTCCTGGCAAAGAAATAACGTCAGAACCGGTTGCAATTACTATATTTTTTGTCTTCAGCACCTTACCTTCAACTGAAACTTCAAGATTACCTTGGTCAAAAGAAGTAATTTCCCCAAGCCCATTGACTTTAGTGATTTTGTGAAGGTTAAACAGATATTCTATACCTTTTCCAAGTTCCTGAACTCTGGCATCCTTATAGCCTAGCATTTCTTTTAAGTCGAAACTTGCGTCCTTAATTTTTATGCCAAACTTCGACAGATCATTTTTCGTGTGAGCATACTGATAGGAAGAATGGAGCAATGCTTTGGAGGGTATGCACCCAACCCGCAGGCACGTACCACCAAAAATGCTATTTTTATCTATGCAGGCAACTTTCAATCCAAGTTTTGCAGCAGCGATAGCACACTTATAACCACCTGGACCACCACCTATAACAATCAGGTCATAATCAATCATAAAGAACAAACCTATTTTCTAAAGAATAAACACCTTTTCCCTCAGTTGTTACATATATTTTATCGTGAGTAAACACTGGAGTGTGAAACACATTGCCAGGTACTTTGACTACCTTTCCTGCATTTTCAGATCCCGGAAAAGCAAACATTGAACCTTTATTGCTTGTCACCCACAGTGTATGGGCATGCATAATTGGAGCAAACAATTGCGTATTTTCTATTAAATCAGATGCCCAGACTGTTTCTCCATTTTTTATATCCAGGCCAATTATTTTATCGTCTTTAGTAACTATAAAAATTCTTCCGCCTTCTTTTTGCTCCTTTGGAGGAATAAGAGGACTGTAATATGATTCAATGTCTGATACACTTTTTACTTGCAGTGACTTTGACCATAAAATATTCCCTGATTTTACGTCAATACCATAAATATAAGAATTGTTTGTAGCTATTAAAGTATCGCCAAGCACTCTCGGTGTAGTAGTTACATCTGTGAGCTGTGTATCCAAAAGGTTTGTAGCCAATTTTTGGCTCCACAATTTTTTACCGTCTTCATTAAAAGCTATTAACTCACCATTTGAAAATGGCGCTATTATTTTATCGTTAGAAATTGCTGGCGATATGGAATACAAACCTCGAACCTCATTGATACCGTTTTGATAAGCCCAAACGAAGCTGCCATCTTTTATATCAAACACGTACAGATAATTATCAATAGTCAATACTACCAATTTATTGTTTATTACTGCTGCTTTCTCTCTTACTGGAGCTCTCAATTCTTTTTCCCACTGAATCTTGCCGGTTTTTGCATCTATTGTGTGTAGAACGTTATCCACTATAAAGAAAACGTTTCCTCTGTGACGCAATAGGCTCATGTTACTAATTTTTTTTCTGTGTGAGAGGTGTAATTTCCAATTCATAGCCTTTGAGTTATCAATATCAAAGGAATATAAAGCGCCGTGCTTGTCTGATAAAATAACGCTATTTTCTGTAAGCACTGGAGCTACATATCCTTGAGATAGTTTTTTATCCACTAGACTTATTCTCTCGCTTGCCATTGTGTAACTGCTACACAATAACATTATCATGACAATTATTACTTTCATTATTTATTGAAAACAAGATTCATTAATATACATCTTAAGAACCTTAATTACAACGGAAATGTTCTTGCTGCATGTTAAAAACGTTGATTTATGAACGAAATATTATATTATTATGTGAGATAATGTATACTCTTAGAGGTAGTACACCTCATCCACTATGCGGCAACGTGCATAGCTGTACGAACGTATCCGTTCAGGAGAGTGGTTTAAGAAACAATAGATAGGAGATTTTGGAAAGGATTGAGACTCCTTTGTTTCCAAGTTAAGTATAATGAAATTATCCGCTCAAGGAATGTATTTCCCCGCTTTGATTGTGTAAAATATGAGTTTTTGCGATAAACGACATAATGCCGAATTTGCCGTTCAGCGTGGTTATTTGTCAGCGGAATATTTTCTGGGTCATCTAAAAATTTCCACATCATTCTTTCAGATCTCAGAACATTTTTTGCAACTCGAGAGGCTCCAATTGCTTCAGGTAAACGAGATATCTCCTTCAAGTAATACTTTGTACGTTTTCTTAATTTTCTGGCACGTCTGACAAACCTCAAAACATCTATCTCACTTTTTAGTAAAGCTTTTTTTAGTGCAAATAATTCAGTGGCCACGTTTCTCAAGTAACAACCCAGAACTTTAACTTCAATATTCCAACTATGTGCTAATCTTTCAAAATCTCTTGATAAATGTGCCCAACAGATTTGCCTGTTTTTATCGGCAAAATAATTGTATGCTGCATACCTGTCAGTTATTACCAAGCTATTGCGATTGCAGAATTTACTATTTTGTAAAACTTTCATTCCTCTTGACTCTGTAAATTTTACAAAACTTGCCGTATTGCTTGCAAACATCCAACACCAAGCGAGTTTACCTTTGTTATAATGGCTCGTTTCATCAATATGTAGAACTTTACTCCTACTTATCTCTTGTTCGATCTGCTCATACATTTTTTTGCATTTTGAAGCAACTCTATGTTCACTATTTGATATGCTACCGACGCTTATGTTCAAATTGAAGATATCATTTACGACACTCGCTATTTCGCGTTTTGAATTTTTGTAGAATCCGCTGAACGCTGCAATTATTGACTTAACCCTTGGACCAAATGTATCTGGCGTAACACCTTCCGGTAACTTGCTACTTCTTCTCTTTCCGCATCTCCGACAACGGCCATGTTCTAACTGATATTCCACTACATAAGGCTTGATTTCTGGAAGATCAACTTTCTGATGAATATATGGTTTTTCACATATTGCAATTTCTCCTCCGCATTCGCAAGTATTAGGCAACTCTATCTTTACTACTTTATCTGCATCCATGTTGGCGCGAAAACTTCCTTTATGACCAACCTGACCGCCAATATTCCTTTCGCTTTTCGGCTTATTCTTTTTTATTTTATACAACTCTTTGGAACTTGGTATTGATGAATTTTTTGAGCTTAAACCGAGTCTTTCTCTTAACTCAGCATTTTCTATCTTTAAAGCCTTATTTTCTGCTTTTAAACTTTCATTCTCTTTTTCCAATCTTTCTATTTTTGCTTCTAACCTTTCTATTTTTTGCTGTAAATTTTTGCAAAGTTCTAAAAGGTTTACCATATTATTTCACTTTTGCTCTATGATTATCTTTTTAGATCACCTTGTCTACCTTATTCTGCCACTCCGCTGAACGGATACGTACGAACATTGAGATATAAAAGTAATTTATACCAAGAAGAAAGATGTCATCCAAATAGCCTCTTTTCCTGTCATCCCAGTGCTTGACACTGGGATGGCTCTGTTGCATCGCAACTGAAAAAATCTGGTGGCTACTGACAAAATTCATTATAAAATAGCCATTTAACCGCTTAAGGAAAAATATGCCACAAAAAATGAGAGTTAGTAACTGCCATGAATATAACAAATTTCTAGAAAAAAGAGGAAATATTTTTCGTTACATCGATAAAGCTATCGAAAATTGGTATGAAAATAGTCCAAAAATGCAGGGCGGCAACTATATTTATAGTGATAAAGTTGTGATTTTAGTGCATATAATCGTTAATCTTTTTAGAATTGGCTTAAGACAAACAGTCGGGTTTATAAAAGGATATTTGCAACAAATAGGAAGAGATTTGGCAGTTATCAGCTATTCGTAAGCTTCAAAAAAAACTTAATATTAAGATCAATGATTGCAGAATTGATAAAAATAATATGGAAGATATCGAAATTGCCATAGATAGCACAAGCATCAGCATTTATAACAACACACAGCAAGGAAAATAGCGCTGACAGAAAATATCGTGGCTATGAACAGACAAGAAAATTGCATGTAATGTTGAATATAAACAGCAAAAAAGCCATAGCTGCAGAATACAGTAACGGTCTGATCACTATGGAGCTTGCGATTTACTTAAAGGAGTTAATTTTCAGCATGCCATAAAAGCACTATATGCAGACAGAGCATATGACAGACATAAACTCTATAAATTGTGTGATGAATGCGGCATAAAGACAAAAATTCCTCCAAAAAAACAATGCAGCAGAGCATCCAAAGTATGGCAGAGAGAAATGCTGCAATTAGACTAATAAAGTCATACAGCGAAGATGGAATGAAGAGGTGGAAAAGGCAAACAAACTACGGAAAAAGATCTTATGTAGAAAGTTTTTTCTCGCGACTGAAACAAACATTCGGGTTTAATTTTCGGAACAAATCTGAAATTAATCGTGGGAAGGAACTGCTACTCAAGTGTTATTTGCTTAATCAATTTACTGACATTGGTATGGCTAAATTTGAAATGGCTACATGAATTTATCGTAAATTACCACCGCATAGTTGTAACATTGTACCATATTACAATGTTCGTACAGTTGTGTGCGCGACCGGGGGTTTTATACTATTCTAGAAGTAACATACGGAAAAGGGGGGATTCGAACCCCCGACATATTTTCATATGTGCACGCTTTCCAAGCGTGTGCTTTAGACCACTCAGCCACCTTTCCATGCTTATTCATAATATTGAAAATTGTACTGCTAAACAATATAAAAACCTGGTATATAGGGTTCACCACGAAAATTCACAGTATTGTTAAACTTGCTTCTGCAAGTTGGAAATGTTTTATCGCAACCTGCGAGTATTGAATATTTATCTCCAGCAAAAATTTGGTATGGAGGCGAAGTAAACAACGTAACTACTTTATTTTTATATTCTTTTACTACACCTTCAAACGCTATTGAGCCAAAGAATTTTACTACTCCGTGCTTATAATATTCATCACTCTCAGTTAAATTCGTGTCTTCAAATCTTCTTTCGTCTATTACTTTAGTGATTGTACTTATTTTACTAAATTTTTTAGTATCGGCTTTACATTTATCATCGCAAAATTGTGCTCTGCATGCAGGAGAGTATAATTCTGCTATGCTTCTCTCAAGCTTTGCTGAAAGCCCTCTAATTTCAACAATAAATCTTCCACTACTTAATGTCACTTTACCAAAAATTCCTGAATGTAGATTCATTGTTCCCTGGGTCAAGTCTTTATAATTCACAAGAAATATTTCAATATTTGCAAAGTCGTACTTTCCTGATAAAACATCTTCTTCTTTAATATCAGCACTATTTAATATCCCTTCAATTTCTAGATTATCAGTTTTTAAATCGCTGTTTAATATTATACTACTGGCTGTAAATCCACTTGAAGATTTATAGAGTATATTATCAATATTTAAATCTTCATCATAGTCAGTGAATCCCATTACTTCTCCACCTGCGAGCTTTAATTTCTAGCACGTAGCGGTGGTAAGTAATTCTCCAGCTAAATGATTTTTTAGTGTGGTTTGCATAGGGGCCTCTTGCTTAATTGATTAAATTTGAAAGTAGCTATACGGCCAGTAGAATAAGGGCAGTGTGTTCTTTTCTCATCATCTAAGTAGCCATAAAGCGTCATTCCGGTGACCATAGGGTGTCATTCCAGTGCTTGACACTGGAATCCAGGAAATTTTGCTTGTAAGTAAGCAAACTGATTTGGTGAGCATAAAAAGTGGCTGATCTTATGCTGAATAAACGCTTTTGATGAAGTTGCATGGAAAGCTGGACCCCAGTGTCTGGGCACTGGGATGACATCCTTCTTGGTGGAGTGTCCTCAAATCACAATGTTCGTACAGTTGTGTGTCACGCACTGGGATGACAGGAGAGAGGACACCATATGTTTATTTGATCGACAAATAAACACTAACAGACAAGAATACACCACAGTTAACTGTGGTGTGTACTGGCTGGTTAGAAAGAAAACTTCACACCAGTAAGAAGGAGAATTCCTTGGTTAGAAGGTACATCAGCATCAGACTCATCTTTCAGCTTACCTGTTTCGTTAGTCATAAAATAATGGAGAGCTGCGTAAGGAACAAATTTGCTCTTACTGCATGCAGGAGACAGATCATATTGAACGCCAAGTGCACCATCATGAAGCATATCTTTGTCATTCATTCTGCTGCCAAAATACGTCAAACTTGTGTAGATATTCTCATGTTGATACCCAGCTCCTACAGTCCAATACATGGTATCTATACTATCTTTACCAAATTGAGCTTTCAGCCCTTCCACTCTTTTGCCATCAGTAGCATCTTTACTATCAATTTCCGTATAGGTATCACCAATTAATTTTTTAATACCCTTCGGTTGACCAGATTTGCCCAAGTATGCAAAAGAGGCAGCAAATTTTACGCCTTGATCTTCATTAATCTTATAATCAGCGCTTACACCCAAATTAACACCCATAAGGTCATTGTACTCTACATATTCATTATAAACATGCTTATCTTTATTTAGTTTTTTTGCTTGACCATACTCACCAACTGCAGAAGTTTTAACTTTTACATTATATTTATCAAAGTCATATTCATATGATGCACCAGCACTTACTATGTGCTCATAGTCTGGACCGACATGCCTTATCTTATCTTTTACCTTACCGTTTTTCTCTTCTTTTTCTTTCACAATAAACAAGCTACTATCATAACGAGGTGCATAACTGATGCCAAACCTTGCGCCCATATAATTTGGTGAGTAGTAAGCAACTCTAAATGGCAGTGTAGTCATAACGCCTTTGTTATATTTCCCTGCCATACGGAAAGAGAATTTTTCACTTTCACTCGAAAAACTTTCAGTGTAAAGACGTGGTGTTACATAAAATGGAAAGCTAGCAGCGCTTCCTTCTAAGTTCACTTTTCTGAACCAGTCACTATCTGCAGCTCCGTCAACAGTCGCAATTCTTGTTGCATCAAGCCTCATCAGAGCCTCAGGACCAAATTGGTAACCAAGCTTCACGTCACCATATTTTGAGTTAACAAACACATGCGCACTTCTGCCTTTTGCAGCATAAACACCCTGTGAAGCTCCCTTACCTTCGGTCACTGGGACATGAAACTGCACGTCAGCACCATAAAGAAGACCTAAATCTTCATTCTTATTTTCTGCTCTGAGGTGCAATATTGCATCAGCAATCATACCCATATCGTTGCTGTAATCACCAATATTTCCTATTCCTTCATAGAATATTGGATTTGCTCCTTTTGTTATATCTGGAGTGGCATTATAATACTCTGTAGATCTGTTTGGCATAACGTTATAACGTTTATAATCTGCGCCACTTGGTCCAGCTTTGCCATAACCTTGAGCATCAACAACACCACCAAAAGTTATTCTTAAATTACTTTGCCCTTGATTGGTATCGATAATATCAACTCCACCAACTGAAACAACAGGACTTGCCTTACCTTTTTCCTCTGTATTTTTGTTAACAACTTTTATATCCTTCTTTACATCTTTAGCTTCAACTTTAGCATTCTTAGTTTTAGAACGCTTAGTTTTTGAAACTTTACCTTTTTCTATATTAGAATTCTTAGCGTTTAGAGCTTTCGCTTTTGAATCCTCTATAAGCTTTGCTTTTTTCTCATTTGCTAGCCTGATCTCCTCTTTTTTCTTCTGCTCGGCTGCTAATCTCATCTCTTCCTTTTTCTTAAGCTCTTCAGCTTTTTTTCTTGGATCAGCATTACATATTCTGTCCATCTTTTCTTTCAGTTTTTTATTTGATGTTTTCATAACTTCTGTTTTTCCAGAAGTTTTTGTGCTCTCTTGCTTTTTTATTTCCTTCATACTCTCATCAGGAAAGTCAGCTGCAAAACTGCTGAAAGAACATAAAGTTAATAAAGAAACTATAGCAGTTCTAGTATACATAGACTTTTTCATGAAGTGCCCCCAAAAAATTTCGAAATCATATCTTAAATGTAAATAGTATAAAAATGTTGAAAATTCAACTTAAAGCAACCTTATAACGAAAATAAAAGTAAAATGCAATACCTTAAAAGCAACTTTCTTAATATGCTCAACGTGTATATTAACCAAAATTTAGTACAGAGGTTCGCTTGTTAGTGCATTATAACTCGACTATTTATTCTATGGAAGTAAAATTTTTCCACCACAAGTTATTTGCCATTCTTCTTTAAATTTCTTTAGGTATTCTTTTTTTTCGCACTCTAAAAGCAGCTCTTCCACACTTTTGTTGTAGCTTTCAGTAGTAATCCGTCCCTGATGATGCATGAACCTTAAGTAAATCAAATAAGTGTTAATTACATCTGTTTCACAATAATCTCGAATCTCTTGTATCTTGCCGCTATCGTATAAGTCCATAACTTGTGACCCATCAACTCCAATCTTACCAGGAAGATTAAATGCTGCGCAAACTTCGTTCATTTTTACTCTCGCAGAAGCTCCAAAATCAGAGAGGGATTCAAGCAAATCACAATGCCAATCACTGCTATATCTCTGATTGTAACTATTCCACTTATCGCCAGCTTTATGAAAATATTCTGCTTGAATGCCATGGACCATAGCACGATACTTCAGCACTGGTATATCAAAAGTGCGTCCGTTGAACGAAACTAATCTTGGCTTTTTCTCTGATATGTAGTTAAAAAATCCTTTCACTAGCTCCTTTTCACTGGAATTTAGTGTGCCTCCAGATCTTATTTCTTGCAGTGTGAACACCTCATAACCACTCTGGTAGCTTATATTGCAAAGTAAAAAACTAATAACTACAACAAGGTGAAAAGGCTGACGCAGAAAAGAGTTTTGCCCGTTTGTTATTTCAAGATGATATTTTGTTAATGCATCCCTCTTCTCTTCTACACTACTATCATCACTAATATTGAGTAAATTTTTGCAGGAATTTACATCTGGTATAGTTTCAATATCAAATACCAATAAAGAATTAAGCATTGCCTATATACTCCTCCGGACGGTCGATCCAAGGTCGCACTTTCACAAATAAAAAGAGGTGTACCTTGCACTCAAATAATTTTTCTAGTTCAGCACGCGCTTCGATATTAATTTTTTTAATATTACTGCCATCTTTTCCTAGTACTATTTTTTTATGATTATCTTTCAACACAAATATGATCTGTTTGATGACTAAACTCTTATCTTTTTTTTCCTCAAATTGTTCAGTTATAACAGCTGTAGAGTATGGCAATTCTTCACGCAAGTTCAAGAATAATTTTTCTCTCGTAATTTCTGCTGATAAAAAATTTGTCGAGGAATCGGTTATTTGATCTTCTTCATAAAACCAGGGGCTCACCGATGCAACTTCAGACAAGTAATTCATCAAATCAGAAAGTCCATCATTCTTTAATGCTGATATCATAAAAACCTTTTCAAATTTATAAAGCAAATTCAGATGCTCATGCGCCATCTTTAATTCAGGCCTTTTTACCAAATCAGTTTTATTGATAACCAAAATGCATCTGCCTTTTGTGCGCTGCAGCCGCATAAATATAGTCTTAATTCTTTCTATATTTTTCAAATAATTGCTTACATCAACAAGCAACAAAGTGATGTCACTATCCTTAACTGCCGACCATGCAGATTTGACTAAAGCTTTTTCAAGTTTTGTTTCTGCTGAGAAAATTCCTGGGGAGTCAGTAAAGACAACTTGTGTGTTGTTGCATGTTGCAACACCCCTTATTTGCGTCCTTGTTGTTTGCACTTTAGGGGTGACAATTGCAATTTTCTTGCCTATGATGCTGTTAATTAATGTAGACTTCCCAGCATTTGGTAAGCCAGCTATGGTTACAAATAAGCATTTTTGTTCTTTCACAAAGAAAATTATAAAGAAAACTGAATGCCCGCGTCAAGCTACTTATATGACAAGAAGGATGACAGAACCCTTTTTGGTTAGCATGCAAAAAGGAAAAAAACTTATTCTACAAATTAAAAATACAATATACTCAAAAACTTTTCAGAAAATCCATAGGAGGGTTTGCTAATGAAGGTTCTTGAGTTGACGCCATTGCCAGAACGACTGCTTGATTTAAGGGTAACGTTTTAACCATAAGGTCACTAACTCCTTAATATGTGTGTTCATAATTTGATTTTCCACGAAAGACATAATAGCAATAACCAGTGTAAGTTAAAATGATTGGTAAAAGCGGTATTATAACAATGAGCATTAAAGATAAACTTGGCCCAGAAGCAGCTGCATCCAGAATGGTATATTGAAAAGGTATAATCCATGGGTAGATACTAATTCCTAAACCTAAATATCCCATAAAAAAAATAGCAATACTGAGAAAGAATGGACGGTACTCCCGTTTAGTATTCTGAAGATCAAACCACAGCATGAAAAATAGCCAAGATGTGAGTAATGGAATAGAAAATAAATAATAAAAATTTGGCATACTAAACCAAAAGTTTTTAATACGTTCATTTAAAAATGGTGTCACTACACTCACTAGTCCCATGAAAATACCTACAAAACCAAGCGTATAAGAAGCAACCTTGCGTGCCCATTCTTGTGTTATATTTTCTGTCTTCATTATGAGCCATGTAGAACCTAAAAGTGCATATCCAAATATCACAGCAATGCCTGTCATTACACTAAAAGCACTTGCCCAATCAAATTGGCCACCAGAAAAGTTGCGTCCGTTTACTTCTACACCATGTATAAATGCACCTAAAATCATGCCTTGGCAAAATGCAGCACCAAGTGACCCAAAATGAAAGGCATAATCCCATAATCGCCTGTATTTTCCTTCTGCCTTAAAACGAAACTCAAAGGATACTCCGCGCACTATAAGGCCAAGCAGCATAATAATGATTGGAATATAAAAAGCAGGCATTAATATTGAATATGCAAGAGGAAAAGCAGCAAACAACCCTCCACCACCCAATACCAACCATGTTTCGTTTCCATCCCAAAATGGTGCAATTGAGCTTATCATGTGATCACGGCATTTATCTGACGGTGCAAAAGGAAGTAAAATACCAATACCTAAATCAAACCCATCCATTAAAATATACAGTAAAACAGCTATGGCAATTAGTAATCCCCAGATTAGGGGTAAATTAATTAAGGAAGAAAAATCAAACATGATTGTTGTCCTTTCCAGATGTACCAGCATCAATCACTGAAGCTCCAATACCGTGTTTATAAAATTGCTCTTCTTCTTTAATGACAGGAATTCCTTTGTATATAAGTTTCAGAATATAGTAACTACCTGCTCCAAATATAAGGGTATACATAACGATAAATGCAATCAAAGACCATGCAACCTGAGGACCGGTAATCGCAGATGAAAATGATTCAATTGTGCGCATAATTCCATATACAGTGTAAGGTTGACGGCCAATTTCAGTAGTAAACCAACCTGCAAGTAACGCTATGAACCCAGACGGCATCATTGATATCCACCATCCATGTAAGAAACAACTTTGGAATAATTTGCCACGAAGATACTGTATAACACTTACTGACCCAATTATGATCATTAAAATTCCAACTCCAACCATTATACGGAAGGACCAGAATACCCATACTACAGGTGGTCTATCTTCTTTTTTCCATTCCTTTAATCCTTTTACTTCTCCTAAAAAATCATGTGTTAAGATCAAGCTGGCAAGATTAGGAATTTTTATCTCGTAGTGATTAATTTCATTTTGCTGATCCGGATAAGCAAATAAAAGTAAGCCAGCCCCTTTTTCGGTTTCCCATATACCTTCCATTGCAGCAATCTTAGCAGGTTGATGCTTTAGTGTATTTAATCCATGCCTATCTCCCATGAACAGCTGAAATGGTGCAGCTAAAGCTACCATAATGGTTGCCATACCAAGCATAATTCTTGCTTGAGGAGCATGTCGTTTTCTCCAAAGATAAAATGCTCCTACACCACCAACCACAAAAGCTGTTGTAAGATAGGCTGCTGTTACCATATGAATAAAGCGATAAGGGAAAGAAGGATTAAAAATAATCTCTAACCAATTGGTTGGATATAGGAGACCATTCTCACCAATCGTGAATCCAGCGGGTGTTTGCATCCAACTGTTGGCCGCAATAATCCAAAAAGCTGAAATAAGCGTTCCCACTGCAACAATACAAGTAGAAGCAAAGTGCATACGAGAACTTACTCTATTCCATCCAAATAGCATAATACTCAAAAAAGATGCCTCCAGAAAAAAGGCTGTTAAAACCTCAAAGGAAAATAGAGGGCCGAGAACATTGGCTATGCGGTCAGAAAAAATCGACCAATTGGTACCAAGTTGATATGACATTACAACTCCAGATACCACTCCCATGCCAAAAGCAACGGCAAAAATCTTGATCCAGAATTTATAAACATCACGGAAACGTGTATCACCAGTCTTAAGCCAACACCATTCCAAAAAGGCTAGAAAACTTGCAAGCCCGATCGTGAAAGCAGGAAATATAATGTGAAAGCCTATTGTGAAGGCAAACTGAATTCGAGCTAATAATAAAGGATCAAATTTAAACATTTTACCTAATACCCATGTATTACAAATAATAGCCAAATCTGCCTATAATTCAATCCATTTTTTCACAAAATTGACCTTATCCAGAAAAAGTAGAGAGAAAGTTAAGACGTTTTTGTCATGAGAATAAATTGTGCAGGAATACAACTGTTCTCCCTTGTCATACCGTCACGGTATCTCTAGATCCCGCTAACACGTAGCGGAATGACGATTGTCAGGCCAGCGCCCCTATGATGTCATCCCAGTGCTCCTTTTTTTGTCATCCCAGTGTCAGCTACTCGGATGACATCATCCTTTTTTTGGGATTCCAGCGTCACGCGCTGGAATGACACCTTCCGTATAAACATTAAGGAATTTACCAAACGAAAAAAAAGGCAAAAGAAGCCCCGTGGTTGGCTAATTACTTACATTATACTTTCAAGTATGGCGTTTTTTTATTCTAAACGCTTAATAACCGCGATTTAGTTGCTTTTAAACCGCAACTAATCTAAATTATAAACGTTAAGAAATTTACTAAACAGAAAAAAAGGCAAAAGAAACCCTAGGGTAGCTAGTTATTCACTATCCATTTTTTAAGTTGGCGTTTTTTTATGTTTTAAACGCTTTATAAGCGCGTTTCAGCTTATGTAGGTAGAAATTTTATAAGACATAAGGTGCACATAGTGCAAAAAATTAAACATGAGACGCCAGATACGTGAGTTTTTTTGTCATTTAATCTGTACAGAGAAGATAAATAAATAGCTTCACTTTCATGATAAGGGGGTTGGCGAAGGGTGTCAAGTAACTTTTGCATTTAATCCATTTCTATGGCTTATATGATAATCGTTATTGTAGTATAATTTAGAATAATGCAATAGATACCTAAATGTTTTAGCTATTAATTATATGTTGCACAAAAGCATATATTGCCCTACCATCCAAGTAGGTTAGAAATAAAGAGGTTTTTATGAGTTTTACTTTACCTGAATTACCATACGATAAAACAGCTTTGGAGCCTTATATATCTGCAAAAACCTTAGATTTTCATTATGATAAGCACCATAAAGGATATTTAAATAAACTCAACGAGCTAGTTGAAAATACGGATTATCAACATGTAAAAATTGAGGAATTAATAACAAAAGTGCATGGTAATAGCGGCAACTTGCCTATATTTAATAATGCAGCACAAGTTTGGAATCACACTTTTTATTGGAATTCAATGAAAAAAAATGGTGGTGGTAAGCCTAAAGATGGTAGTCTTCTAGCAAAAAAAATTCAAGACGATATCGGTGGCTTTGATAAATTTTATGAAGAATTTTCGAGTCATGGAGTAAGCCAGTTTGGCAGTGGATGGGTATGGTTAGTGCTCGAAAAAGGTAGGTTAGGAAAGCTCAAAATCACCAAGACTCCAAATGCAGATTTGCCAATAATTTATGGCCAAGTGCCACTACTCACTATGGATGTGTGGGAGCACGCCTATTATTTAGATTGTCAAAACCGTAGAATTGACTACATAAAAGTTTTCCTTGACCATTTAATTAATTGGGATTTTGCAGAAGAGAATTTAAAAAAGAACACATAAGATGAATGTACCCCAGGTAACAAAATTAGATAATGGTCTGCGCATAATAACTGAGCAGGTGCGTGATGTTGATTCCGTAGCTTTAAGCATACGAGTTGGTGTTGGCAGTAGAGCGGAAAGTGCAAATCAAAATGGAATATCCCATTTTCTAGAACACATGGCTTTCAAAGGGACGAAGACAAGAACTGCATTTGAAATTGCAAAAGCTTTTGATGACATAGGTGGGGTTTTCAACGCCAGCACTGGTAGGGAAAGCACCACCTATTATGCAAAAGTCCTCAAGAAAGACATAAAAACTGGTATTGATATATTAATAGATATATTGATGAATTCCACGTTTCCAGAAGATGAATTGGAACGTGAGAAGGGTGTTGTAATACAAGAGATTTTTCAAACTAATGATTCACCAAGTGACATTATTTTCGACAAATATTTTGAGGCAGCTTATAAAGACCAACCATTTGGTAGGTCAATCTTAGGCACGCAAAATACTGTAAAATCTTTTACTCGAGGAGATCTAGATAATTACATAAATGAGCATTACTTTGGTGAGAATATGCTATTTGCCGTTGCAGGAAATGTTGAACATGAAGAAGTTGTTGCATTAACCAAAGATTTTCTCTCAAAGATTCATTCTAAAAAGCTGAAAAAAAGCCAAAATGCGAGCTGTACTGGTGGTGAGTATTTAGAACATCGTAAATTAGATCAGGTACACTTGCTAATTGGTCTACCTAGTGTTTCTCGCCATGACGATAAATATCACACGTTTCAAGTGCTTGATTCTATATTAGGGAGCGGAATGTCATCACGTTTATTCCAGGAAGTAAGGGAAAAGCAGGGATTAGCTTACTCTGTTTATTCATTTAATTCCAGCTATACTAATACAGGAATGTTTTCCATTTTTGCTGGTACAGACAGTAGTAACTTAGATAAGCTTTTAAAATCTATAACGACAGAGTTGAAGAAGTTGTCTACAGATGATCTGAAGGAAGAAGAAGTAAATAGAGTGAAAGAGCGAGTAAAATCCCAAATTTTAATGTCACGCGAAAGTGTTAGCTCACGTGCTGAAACATTGGGACACTACTACGGTAACTATAATAGGTACATCAGTAAAAATGAATTAATAGAAAAAATTAGTGCAGTTACCACTGCTAACGTAAAAAAAGCAGCAGAAGAATTGTTATCTCAGCATGAAAAAACCACTCTAGCTGCAATTGGAGAAATTGAATCATTGCCAAGTTACGATAAAGTGGTTTCTATGCTTAAAGCTTAGTGTACTTTAATTATGTTGCTTAAGCTCACTAAAAAGTTCAATGAACGGTTGCAAAATCCTTTCTATAAAAAGTTTGCTTTCTGGTTCATCGCGTATATTACTTATCAGTTTATTCAAAGTTTTCTCGCTGTTTCGTAAAAATAAATAGCTTTCTACTGCTTGCACACCAGACAAGACAGTCAAAATTCCTCCTATCACTAGACAAGCAGCTATAGCAGGTACGGTACCCACTGCAATTGCAGTTGCGATTAATGATAACCCAGCTAAGAATGTAACGGCTGAAACGCAAAACGCTATTTGATGTTTTTCTTTATTGTTAACCATAAATACCTCACAAAAACTATATTTTTAACATACCAGTGTTGTCATGTATTGTCAAGTTTTTAAAGAAGATTAAAAAATGCAACGCACATGTGCAAAAAACGCTAACTATGGATTAGCCAAGGAAGAAAGAGTAGGAAGAGGAAGGCTTTTTCTGTTTTAGGGAATATAAAATAAGCGTAGAAAAATATGAACTAGGTGTATAATTCACAGTGTAGTGGTGTCTCACTAATCCAATTATTTTTCTCCCGATCTAGCCTATCATCTAATATAGCCTGCCTTATTGATGCCATTAACTTATTCATAAAGAAAATATTATGAATGGTAACGAGCGTGTAAGCCAGGAGCTCTTTAGCTTTCAGTAAATGGTGTATATAAGCTCTTGAATGTTTTCTGCAGGTAAAACATAAACAGTCACTTTCAATTGGGTTGTTGTCCAGCTCAAATCGTTGATTCCGCAAATTAATATGCTCTTTGCACTTTGAAGAAATAGAATTTCTGTTTTTTACTTTAACAAGTGCGCCACCATGCCTTGCTAAGCGGGTTGGATGCACGCAATCAAACGTGTCAATTCCAAGCTCTACTCCGCGAAAGATGTCCACAATTCCACCAATACCAAGCAAATGAGTAGGCCTGTCTTTTTTCAGGTGGTCCATAGTGAAAGAAACTACATCATGCATCTGCTCTTTACTTTGACCAAGTGATCCACCTATTGCTTGACCAAAAAATGGCAAATCGTTGATAAAATCACAACTTTCTCTACGTAAATCTTGATACACTCCGCCTTGACTAATTCCATACAGTGCCTGCTTGCCATTATTGTTTTTTCCAAATTCATTTAAAGAACGTTCAGCCCATCTGTGGCTCATGAGCATTGATTTTGCTGTGTATTCTTTGCTTACGTGAAATGGAGTGCATTCATCTAAAACTAGGATTAAATCTGCACCTAATTTCTGTTGAATTTGTACAGATTTTTCAGGAGTTAAGCAATAAATTTTACCATTAATGTAAGAACGAAAAATTGCCCCATCCTCATTAATTTTGATCAAAGTTTTTTGTTTTTTTCTTATTCCTTTTATCTCTTCCGAAACTGATCCGTGGCCTAAGCTAAATATCTGATATCCACCTGAGTCAGTTAGCATTGGCCCATTCCATCCTATCATCTTGCGCAAACCACCAAGTTTTGCAACAGTATTCTCTCCTGGTTGAAGCATTAGGTGATAGGTGTTGGAAAGTATGATTTGGGTACCAGCTTCACTTATTCTTTCAATATCTGCAGCTTTAATTGCAGCTTTTGTTGCGCAGAATATAAAAGCGGGGGTTTCTACGCTTCCATTTGGAGTTTTAATTGTTCCAACTCTTGCAGAACCTGATTGCTTGATTCTCTTGAATGAAAATTCTTCTTTCATCTATTTGCCTGAAAGTTCTGTTATGATGTTTTCTACTTTCTCAGGAGTAAGATTTTCATAGAAGTCATTATTGATCTGCACAACGGGAGCATTAACGCATGCACCTAGGCATTCAACTTCTTTTAAAGTGAACAAATTATCTTTAGTAGTCTCACCGATATTGATTCCAAGTTTTTTTTTAAAGGTATTTAAAACTTCTTCACTATTGCACAACCAGCAAGGAGTTGTTCTACAAATTTGTATTAGATATTTGCCTACTGGTTTTAAATTATACATGGTGTAAAAATTTGCCACTTCATATACACGAATATGTGGAATATGCAGCATATCAGCAACATAACGCATAGCAGATTCAGAAACCCATCCGCATTGCTCTTGAACCAGATATAGTAAAGGCATAACAGCACTACCTTCTCTACCTTTGGGATACATCTCTATAAACTTTCCCGCTTTCTTGAGGTTTTCTGATGTAAAACTAAACTGCTCTTCTTTTTCTATCATTCATGAGACTCGTGTAAACTTTAACAGATTATACCTGTAGAACCAATGATTGCAATTGTTGGTTTTTTGAGAAATAGCATAAAGCTTCTTAGCCCTCTTCAAGCTTATATTTACCTTTTAGTATAAAATATTATATTAATTTTTTAATTTTAGTTAAAATTTTCATTGACATTAACACACAGGAGTAATCATAATAGCATTTTATTAATATTTTAAATAAAATTATGTCTATATTAAGAAGATTACTCGGATCAACTCAAATACACCGGAAATTAAAGAAGCGATAGGTTTTAATCCAACAAACGTAGAATTAATTGAGGGGAATGGAGTTGCTTACGGACTCAGCTATCAAGATAATGGTAATGGGAGCAGTAAAGTAAAATTACTTATTAGTCCATTATATCAATCAAAAACATACGAATGTGGTACAAATATCAGCGTAGCAAATGAATTCAAAGATCAATTATCTCTCACATTAATAGAAGATTCAGCTGAAATAGATAAAGTTGGAGTTATCTTTCCTGAAGAAGGAATTAGCGAAGAAGGAGAAAAATGCGTTAAAGGCTTATCTTTTAACACTTACGGAATTAAACAATCAGTTAATACTCCTTCAGTTGAACATTTAGATAAAAGAAAATTACAAAAGAATATTGATAATAATAGTCTTGCAAATGTGGGCAATAGTTACTTTCAACCAAGAGCAGTGAAAGTTGGTAATGGTGACGTAATTGTAATCGCCCATAACTTAAAGGATCAAACTTTAGTTTCTTGGTACTTAAAGTCAAGCGAGAGCGGAAAATTTAAGGTATTGACTGGAGAAAAAGGTGTTACAGAAAGAAAATTGTTCAATTTTGATAATCAGGGGCAATTGGCATTAAATGGAAACACGATGCTTTATTCGCAAGTGAGCAAAAGGATTACTAAGGAAAATCAAGAGGTGAGAAAAACACGTATTTTTAAATTTGATATGGCTAAAGTGATTCAGGGTCTGAAGGATGGAGTTAATGGCTTTTTACTTGGTAATCGAAAAGGTCAAATAGATAATAAAGCACTATCTCTTTCTAGAGAACATGAAATAAGCTTTTTGCAGTATGTTGAACAAACGGAAGGAAATGATCTAGTTGCTTTTCTTGAAAATGACCAATCAGCTAATGAGCAGAGGTTACATATAGCAACTCTACTTAAAAATGGATCAGTGTCAGATTTTCCTATCTATCAATTTACAGATCCTATAGAGCAATTATATATTAAAGGCAACGGTCAGGGTGGTTTTATCGTAACTGCGGTAAGTGGAGAAAATATTGTAACTTTTAATCAAAACGGCTCTGGAAAATCTTCTGAAGCAACAATAATACCGGCAAATAGCATCAAAACTCTCAGTGATTTTGTTAATATCATTAACGGTCGATTAACGCCAGATATTATTTCTAGTAGTACCATGGCTCCTATAACTGTTGCAGAAACGGTTGTGACTTCTAAGAAAACGCCGACTGCTGCAATTACTAGCACAGCAGAAACCGACGCTGTGAAGACTACTAAATTGACAACGGAAGCCGTTGCACCTACTTCTACAATAAGTAAACCTTCAACGGAGTCAACGACAGTAGCAAAAACAACTACTACTTCACAAGCGACCACGGTTGCTACAACGTCAACTAGTGTGCCGATAGTAACTTCAGGGACTGAGACAAGTACTGTAAAACCTACAGCAGCGACTGGTGCGTCGACTTCTACGATGAGTAAACCTTCAACAGAGTCAACGACTCAAACAAGTACAGTAACAGTGAAGCCAACAACAGAAGCCGTTGCACCTACTTCTACAACGAATAAACCTTCAACAGAGTCAACGACTCAAACAAGCACAGTAACAGTGGAACCAACTGCGCCAACAACAAGCTCAGAGAAAACTACACAAACAGTATTTAGTATACCAAGTACTAGAACAAAAGAGTCAACAACTCCTATATTCACCACGACTTTACTTCCTCAGTCTACTTCTTCACCACAACCTACTCAACTTGCTATAGGGTCTAATAAGGCAGGAATGATAGGGGGATCTTTGGTTGGAGCAATAGGTATTGTTGGAATTATAGGATTCATAGCATATAGATATGTTAAGGGTCGTAATGCTGCTCCTGTATTAGAACTAACTGATTTGGGTTATAGAAGGCGATCATCTTCAAGTAGCGATGAAGAAATTTTTACCACTGGTAACAGAATGCGAACTATATATCAATCTGAAACAGTGCTAAATAGTATATCAGTAGAAAGTAGTAGTCGATCAAGAAGTAGCTCATCGTCTTCAAGCGGTGGACCAGGCTCTTGACTAACTGAAGCGGAGTCTAAAAGTGAAAAAAGCTTATCTTGGGATAGTGATGATGTGCCGGAATATCACCTTTAGCTATTTGTCTAAATGTTTTTAATATGTAGACTGTTAGGAAATTGTCTTTTGCTTTTGTGATTTTCATGTTAAAGTATAATTCCTAGGTGAAATAAGTAGCTGCTGTTGTGTGATAAACATAGCAGAGGAAAGTCCGGGCTCCAAGGAAAAATAGTGACGGGTAATGCCCGCCGGAGGTAACTCCAGTTATAGGGCTACAGAAAATTACCGCCTAAAATATTTTTAGGTAAGGGTGAAAAGGTGTGGTAAGAGCACACCATGGCAATGGCAACATTGGTAGTCGAGTAACCAACACTAGGAGCAAGATTAAATAGAAGTAGATTTTATGTTTTCCTCATATCTACTCGGGTAAATCGCATGCGGTAAATGGTAACACTTACTCCAGATAAATAGCTACATAAACAGAACTCGGCTTATATTTCACCTAGGCGTTCACATGATACGTGCGATATAAGCCATGCTATATTTAAATGTGTAGGCATTTCATGCGTTGTCCTTCACTTGTTCTGCTTGATAGCCATCACTACTTTCGCCTACATTAACATTAGAATATTCATCATCATCAATATACTCTTTCAGAACATACCCTCTGCCCCAAACGGTTTCTATGTGGCTTTTTCCATCATTTGCACTTTCAAGTTTCTTACGTAATTTGCACATAAAAACATCAACTATCTTGTTATCTGAAGGTTCATCTAAGCCATTGTAAAGATGATTTAAGAACATTTCTTTTGTTAATACTGTTCCTTTACGCAGTGCTAGCAATTCTATCATAGAATACTCTTTATTAGTAAGGTGAACCGTTTTACCTTTCACCTCAACAATCCTGTGATCAAAATTGATATTTATATTACCAATCTTTATCACCGATTCAGGATGGCCTTTAGTACGACGCACTATGGCCTTAATTCGAGCTAATAACTCACTTTTATGAAATGGTTTGGTTAAGTAATCATCGGCACCATACCCGAGTCCTTTAGCTTTGTGATTGACAGCGGATATACATGAAAGTATTAAGACAGGAACTTTGATTTTTGCACTTCTTAGTCTTAGCAATATATCATATCCGTCAATATCACCAGGCAAGTGTATATCTAAAATAACTAGGTCATAGTAATCTCCGTTTGAGGAAACCATATTATTGTTATAATCTTGTGCAGAAGTAACAACGTCACAGAAATGTCCATCAGAAGTTAAGGCGTTAACCACAGTCTTTGCACTTACTTGATCATCTTCAATTAATAATATACGCATATTTTACACCCCATAAATAATTTATAATTTTAGTAATATATATAACTAAGGAAAGTAATAAATCAAATTTTTATTAACAAATGATCAAAATTACACTTATTAATTAATAGTAAATATATTGTTCCAAAGTTATATAAATAGATCTAAAATATAATAGACATACCATGATAGTAATAATATTTTTAGTAAATATTGAATTAAAGTTACTATTATTAAAAGAATACTTCGGTTAATAAATATTTAACTATTCTATATGTCTGTGTTATATTTTTAATTTACTTATCCTACTATTTTAAAGTATAAGTAATATTTTCAGGAATATTGTGTGGCAATATCAATTTTAGGTGCTGGTGCATGGGGTACAGCAATCGCAATTTCATTAGGTAGTAAGAAAGATGTGATTTTGTGGACTCGCAATGAAACTACATTTGAATCAATCAACGGGAAAAGAGAAAGTGACAAGCTACCCGGTTGTCGAATTTCTGATAATGTGTCAGTAAAATTGGCTATTGAAGACACAATTAATGCTTCAGTAACAATCCTCGCTGTTCCCACTCAGTCTCTGAGGAAGGTATGTCAGCAATTGCATAATTGTAATCTGAAAAAAGATGTAGCAATAATTTTAGCTTGTAAGGGAATAGAAAAGTCTACATTAAAATTACCTAGTGAAATAGTAAATGAAATTTTACCTAACAATCCTATTGCTATTTTTTCAGGTCCTAGCTTTGCTGTAGAAGTTGCAAGAAAATTACCCTATTCAATGGTTCTTGCATGCCAAAATAACACATTAGGTTCAAAGCTAGTATCAGAGCTGCAACAAGAAAATGTTAAATTGGAGTTTAGTAACGACATTATAGGAGTACAGATTTGTGCAGCGTTAAAGAACGTTTTTGCTATAGCGTGTGGGATTGTTCTAGGTAGTAAACTTGGGTTTAATGCTCATGCAGCATTGATTACGAAAAGTATGAGCGAAATTAAGGCTTTATACTCAGCAAAAATTGGTGACGGTAGTGTGGATATAAATACACTACTTGGGCCAGCATGTCTCGGTGACCTAATTATGACATGCACATCCTTGAATTCAAGAAACTTATCTTTTGGGTTTAAAATAGGTAATAGTGACAATGGCTTTAATGTTCAGCAGATTTTGTCAGAAGGCAAGTCAGTGATTGAAGGTTTTAGCACTGCTGAGTCCATATTTAATTTAGCAGGAAAGCTAAAGATAAAAATGCCTATATGTGAAGCGGTCTATAGATTATTGTATGAAAGCGCCTCTATAGAGGATACTATTTCTGTTCTTATAAGTTAATTTTGTATTTGGATATATTGTGAAATTTTTATATAAATTAATATCAACGTGGTGGCTGTCTGGAACAGTAAAAAAAATGCCAGGTACTGTGGGTAGTTTGGCTTCTTTTCCGCTTGTTCCTGTAATCCTGAGCAACAAAATTTTAGGTGCAGCAATTATTTCTTTTTTATTCTTAATTGGATTATGGTCTACAGGTAATTATATAAAACATTACAAGACTTCATGTGATCCAAAAGAGGTAGTAATTGACGAAGTGGTTGGTCAATTGCTGACGATACTTTTAGTTTCGATATTGTTAAGCCAAGAGATGAATTGTTCTTCATTGTTGTTGTGCTTTTTTTCTTTTAGGTTTTTTGATATAATAAAAACGTGGCCTATAAATTTAATCGATAAAAATACCAAAGGTCCTTTAGGTATTATGCTAGATGACGTTATAGCTGCAATTTTAGCCTGTGTTCTTATAGGAGCCTTTTATTGTTTATTGTTGGTGTATGCAGGATAAAAAAATTTATTATTCAAGCTTAATTGTTCAAAATCTAAAGGATTATATACTGTACACAGCGAATTTATCTGAGTGGGAAGTACACGATGAATTTGATAACATCATATTTACAATAAATGGTACCAGGGAGTCATTATTTAATTTTGTGTTCTGTGGAGATCAATGTACCGAGCTTTCTATACAAAAAACTCTAGATTATCTCAGAACAAGAGATATAGAAGCAACATGGGTAATAAATTCACATATGAAAATAAGAGATATTTTAGAAAAGTGTGAAATAAAACACGTTAGCACACCAAAAAAAGCTTTACTTAATATGAAAAATTACTTTTTACCTGCTGATGTTATTCCAAACTTGAGGTTAAATGCTGTGAATGGTAGCAACCTCTTAGAACAGTTAGATCTACACACTTCTAAAATTTTTTATCATGGCGTTGGAATTGTCAGCACATTTTTTCGCGGATTATCAAATTATGATGATAAGAACTCAAGATTAAGATTTTTTCTTGTAACACTAAATAATGAAATTATTGGGACATGCGGTCTTTATGTTCAAGATAGCGTAGCTGGTTTTTATAGTGATGGAGTTTTACCAATTTACAGGAATCGTGGAATAGGTACCCAAATGGTTTTAGAAAGAATAAAGATAGCTAAACAGCTTGAATGCAAATATATAGTAGCACATTGTATGAAATCTTCTGTGAACCTTTATAAGAGATTGGGCTTTCAAATGTTAGGCAATCTTTACTTATATACCTCTTCAGCATAATTCTGAGCGGTTACAAATTTTTACATTTGTTTTAAAAGTGCTATGTTTTTTTTGTATGAAGTGGTTTTAATATTGATTCTAATATTATTCTTTCTCTCTTATTCTAAATTAAAAATTAGTAATAAGATTAAGAACTTACAGCATCAAAATGTTATCATAAATAATTTAATTGATACTGTGAATGATGGGTTTTATATTTGGGATGCAAAAAAACGTATAGAAAAGTTCTCTCCCAATTTACTAATTTTGCTTAATACTGTTTTTTACTCATTTAATGAGTTTGTGAATTTTTTTGAGCAATCAGAAAGCTTAATCAAAAATTTTGTTGAGGCAAAGGAAATAAATAAATCTTTTACTCTAGATTTAAAGTCAAAAGACAGTGAGGTTTATTGCATATGTTACGGTAGAAGCATAATAGATGATTCTAACAATGTGATAGGTGTGCTGTTATGGATAAGGAATGTCTCAGACTGTAAGATAAAGGCTAACGGACTTGAGTTAGAAAATAGTAAGCTTACACAGGAAGTGGAGAGCTATAAAAACGTTTTCAACTCTTTACCATTTCCAATACTAAGATATAACAAGAGTAGAAAGGTGGAATTTTATAACTTGTTTTATGATAAATATGTAGATGGTTCTAAGAAATTTGCTATTACCGGTAGCGCTCATAGCACAAAACCAGGAAGACATGTCATAACTTATAAGAACGAACCTAAGGTTTTCGATTTTGTTAAAATTCCAATACAAGGTTCTGGTAGCATAGTAATGTATGGGAAAGATGTTAGTGATGCAGAGAAATTATATACTGAATTAAACAGTTATTTAGCTACACAGAAAAATTTGCTTGAGAGGTTACCGGTTGCTATAGTAATATATAGTAAGAATCAAAAGCTAAAATTTTATAATAATGCTTTTATAAAAACCTTTCAATTTGACCCAAAATTTTTGGCATCTTACCCAACTTATCATGAAGTTATGCTTTACCTCTGCGAATCTAAAAAGCTTTTAGAAAAAGAGGATTTTCAAACTATTAGTAATCAAAGACATGAGTTGTTCAAAAAATTATTTGAATCGTATGATGATACGATGCATTTCACGAATGGAAAAGCGTTCAGGGTATTAACAATACCCTACGCTTCGGAAGGTTTGCTGTTCTCTTACGAAGAATGCAAAAGATAATACTTAAACTCCTTCTCTCTCTACCATGAGCTGTTTTACTTTCGCTATTGCTCTTGCTGGATTAAGTCCTTTAGGACAAGTTTTTGTGCAATTCATTATTGTATGACAACGATACAACTTGAATGGGTCGTTTAAAACATCAAGTCTTTCACCTGTCTTATTATCACGGCTGTCAGCAATCCATCTGTAAGCTTGTAATAGTATTGCTGGTCCTAAAAATTTATCACTATTCCACCAGTAGCTTGGGCAACCAGTCGAACAGCAAGCACATAATATACAGTCGGACAAGCCATCTAATTTTTTTCTATCTTCAGAAGATTGAGAGTATTCTTTATTTGGTAGGGCAGGCTTATCTGCTTGTAACCAAGGTTTAATTGATTTGTATTGCTCATAAAATTGGCTCAAATCCGAGACTAGGTCCTTTATTACATACATGTGAGGTAATGGATATATTTTTACGTCACCTTTTATATCATGTATAGATCTAGTACATGCAAGAGTATTGGTTCCGTCAATATTCATGGCACAAGATCCACATATGCCTTCTCTACAAGAACGTCTGAAAGTTAAAGTCGAATCTATTTCATCCTTTATTTTTATTAATGCATCAAGTACCATAGGGCCACAACTATCCATATCAATAAAAAATGTGTCTATTCTAGGGTTTTTCTCGTCATCAGCAGACCAACGGTAAATTTGAAATCTTCTGATGTTTTTTGCTCTAGCAGGAATAGGATAAATTTTGCCCTTTTGATTAATTTTAGAATTCTTTGGCAAAGAAAACTGAACCATATCACTTACCTTTTATTGTTTATAGCTAAAACCCTTTGTAGATAACATATTTTATTATCATCTACTATATTTTTATTAAATTCCTTTTAAATCGCACACATATTGTAGCCAAGCGAAGCTAAAATCTCTCTTTCTAGATTTTTCATTATAATTTCTTCATCTTTTTTTTGGTGATCATAACCAAGTAAATGCAGTAATCCATGCACTAACATGTGTGCAATGTGAGCAAGAATGGGTATATAATACTCATGCGATTCTCTTTTTATTGTGTCTATTGAAATTGCTATGTCTCCTAAATCGCACTCATTAGACAATTGTTCATACGGAAATGATAGTACGTTAGTTGGCTTATCCATTTCTCTAAATTTTAAATTAAGTTGATGTAGCAAGTCATCATCAGCCAGAGCTATTGATATATTTGGTTTATAGTGGTCTATTTTTAATTCTTTTAGAGAAGCATTGATGACACCTAATACAAAATTTTTAGGATTTTCTATAATGCTGCACCATTTCTTGTCAAGAATATTTACTTCTAACATGAGTGACACATCAGTAAGGGTGTCATGCAAATAGCTGACACTGGAATCCAAAAAAGAAGAGTTATAGACCCTTGTGTCATGTACACAACTGTACGAATATTGTACACTAGAAGGATGTCATCCCAGTGCCTAGACACTGGGATCCAGGAATTTCGATTAGACATCAAGTTAGTGAATATAAAAGTAGCTAATCTTATATTAAAACACAACGGCTTTAATGTGGTTGCATTAAGGCTGGATTCCAGTGTCAAGCACTGGAATGACACCTTTGTGTTTGATGCAAAATCGGCTATAACGTTTAATGCACTGCCTTCGAGACAAATATTCATACAGCTGTGCGTTGTGTGCTGAGATGACATCATTTAGGAACTGAAATGACAGGTATTACACATCACTCATCCTTATTATTTCATTCCATTCAATTTCCGAAACTGGGGCAATTGATAAACGTGGTTGTTTTAATATAGTCATATTTTTCAAAAGTGGGTTTTGTTTTATATTATTTAACGTTACTTGGTTATTTAAAGGTTTCAAAAACTTTACATTCACTAATCCGAACTTGGGATCATTAACATGATAATACTCTTTAAATACTTCAACGATTCCAAGTATTGCTTTCTCTTTACCTGTATGATAAAAAAACGCAAGATCGCTTGCTTTCATAATTTTCATGTAATTTTGAGCTTGATAATTGCGCACACCATCCCACTCAACTACCTGATCCTTTTCCATTTTTTGCCATGAGTATTCACTTGGCTCTGACTTGAGTAGCCAAAATTGCATTATTTTTTTCTTCTTAAGTAAGCTGGTATATCATAGATATTGCTGCCCCACTTAGCTCCTTCGCTTACCTGTTCAGCTGGTTTTGTTTCCAGTGTTTTGTCTTGCGTACTTTCACTTTGACTATATGGCCACTTAAATTTCTCTTTCTCTGAGTCTTCGCTCTGACTTATAGGTGAAGTTTCTGATTTATTATTGCGACCATCAATGCCAGTTGCAAGAACAGAAACTCTAACTCTTCCCTCCATCGCTTGATCAAAAGTAGCACCAAATATTATATTTGCATTTTCATCTACTTCTTCACGCACTCTATTGGCTGCAGCATCAACTTCAAACAGAGTCATATCTCCGCCACCAGTAATGTTAATTAATATTCCTTGCGCACCTTTCATTGATACATTATCAAGCAATGGATTAGATATTGCAGCCTCTGCAGCGCTAATTGCTCTATCTTCTCCTTCTGCCTCTCCGGTGCCGATCATCGCTTTGCCCATCTCGCTCATTACTGTTTCTATATCAGCGAAGTCAAGATTGATAAGCCCTGGCATGACCATCAAGTCAGTTACTCCTCTGATGCCAATGTGCAGAACATTATCAGCAAGTTTAAATGCATCAGAAAATGTAGTTTTTTCATTTGCAATTCTAAATAAATTCTGATTTGGAATGACAATAAGTGTATCCACGTATTTTTGCAGTTCTTCAAGTCCAAGCTCTGCAATGCGCATACGGCGCACACCTTCAAAACCGAACGGTTTAGTTACAACTCCAACAGTCAATATCTTTTTTTCTTTTGGCGCTCTATCCTTAACTGCGGCTCTTGCTTCTCTGGCTGCTTTTGCAATTACCGGTGCTGCACCGGTTCCAGTACCACCGCCCATTCCTGCTGTGATGAAAAGCATATGACTATCTTTTATATGCTCCATAATCTCATCAATTGACTCTTCTGCTGCACCTTTGCCAACATCAGGCAAAGCACCAGCACCAAGCCCCTTAGTTAAATTAATGCCAAGCTGAATTTTTTTATCACATAACGACTTTTCTAGTGCTTGAGCATCGGTATTTGCGACAACAAAATTCACTCCTTGCAAATTAGATTGGATCATGTTATTCACAGCATTTCCACCAGCACCACCCACTCCCACAACGGTAATCCTTGGGTGTAATATAGGCAACTCCGGCAGACTAAGATCAATAGACATTTAAATTACTCAAATTTAGCGAATTCACTTGATAATAAGTTACCGCTTTTTTAATAATATGCAAATACTTTTCACTTCTATAGGCGTAAACAGTAAACGGGACTTACTTATTCTTAACATTTATACTAATAAGTGCCGTTAATTATAATAACTAGATTCTTAAATGACATCACTTAACCGATGCAAAAAATAGAAAATGTTTATAAAAAGGGACAGAAACCTATCCCTTTTTATTTTGTTGAAGATTATTATAATCCCTTATCTTTCTCTTTCGATGCTTCAACTGCAACATCTTTTAATTTTGAGGCAACTTGATATGTTCCATAAACAGCAGCAACTGCAGCAACTGCAGCAATTGCCATTATGGCACCCGCAACTATCTGACCAGCAACACCTGTTCCGATAAATCCAGGTAATGAAGCAGCTATTGCTTGATTTGTTCCAACAAAGTAACTGGCAGTCTTAGCAAGAAACCCAGAAGCTTCTGCTGCACTAACAAAGCCTGCTTTCATATGCATTGCTGTAAAGACAACACTTGCAACTGCAAGCGGAAATAATGCTGTTCTCCCTTTATTATGCATAGCGTACTGACCAGCTCCACCAGCAGCACCAGGAATTCCCCAGTATTTTTCAGCTTGTATATATCCTTTTGAAATAGCATGAAAAATGCCATCCCCTTTTGCATACTCATAATTTGTTAATGCCATAACTCTACTCCTTAAATAGAATGTTAAAATTTCATTAAGGAAGCATATAGTAAAAAAAATTGCCTGTCAAGTAAACTAATTTTTTAATATACCTTTATTCTGTAATTGAGCGCTTCAGCAATGTGTGCTCTTTTTACTTCTTCACTTTTTGCAAGATCTGCAATAGTTCTTGCAACTTTTAATACGCGTGTGTAGCCTCGATTGGAAATGTAATTTTCTTTCAGTACGTATTTTAGCAATTCTAACCCTGCCTGATCTGGTTCAGTAAATTTATTAAATGCTTCACCGCTTACTTCTGAATTGCAACGAATATTTAATTCACTATAGCGCTCAGTTTGAACTTTTCTTGCTGCTATCACTCTTTCTCTTATGATTTTAGTACTTTCTCCCTCCACAGAGATTTCAGGAGAGAGTATGCTAACGTTTGGCATTTCAATGCATATGTCTATTCTATCAAGCAATGGGCCTGATATTTTGTTTTTGTAATCTGTGCCACACTTTGGAGCTTTGTTGCACGATCTGCTTGCATCACCTAAATAACCGCACCTGCAAGGGTTCATTGCAGCAATCAGTTGAAAATTTGCAGGGTAGGTTATGTGAGCATTTGCCCTTGCAACGGTAACTTTTCTATCTTCAAGTGGTTGGCGCAGAGAATCAAGCACAAGTCTTGGAAATTCTGGCAACTCATCAAGGAATAACACGCCATTGTGAGCCATGGTAATTTCTCCAGGTTTTGCATTCTTTCCTCCCCCTATCATCGCTGGCATAGAGCATGAATGATGAGGTTCACGAAAGGGACGAGTTACTTTGAATATTTCATTACCAGTTTTTGTTATGCTGGAAATAATATTAACATCAATCATCTCCTGTTCGGTTAAATCAGGCAGCAATCCTATAAAGCGCTTAGCAAGCATTGATTTTCCAGTACCAGGAGGGCCAACAAGAAGCATATTATGCCCACCTGCTGCTGCAATTTCAGCTGCTCTTTTTGCAACAACTTGGCCTTTGATATCCTTCATATCGGGAACCAATCTTTTTTCTTTGGGTGCATCACTATAATTAAAAATTACTGGCTGAATTAATTGCTCACCCTTAAAGTGTCTGATAATATCAGTTAATTTCTCTATAGCCAGAATTGAAACATTCTTCACCCATACAGCTTCTACACCATTTCCTCTCGGGCAAATTACTCCTTTATTGTCCTTTTTTGCATTAATTGCTGTTGGCAGCACTCCTGAAACTGGAATAACTCTGCCATCAAGGGCAAGCTCACCCATAATGATATAAGACTGAACTTTTTCAACTGGTATCACATTCATTACAACAAGTAGTCCAATAGCAATAGCCAAGTCATAATGACTGCCTTCTTTCAGCAAATCCGCAGGGGAGAGATTAACTGTAATTCTTTTTGGAGGTAGTAGTAGATTGATTGAATTTAACGCTGCTCTGATGCGCTCTCTGGATTCTGCAACAGTTTTATCCGGCAAGCCAACAATATTGACTGCTAGTACAACATTGCATAATTCTATTATGGCTATTTTGATCAAAATTTGCAAGATTTTTTATGCGAAATACTATATACAAGTGATTGTGATTGATTTCAATTTGATGAATCAACATTCTAATAATATTTTGTTTAGTCTGCCAATCCACTTGATCAAGCTTTGACTCAACGCTTGAGGAAAAGTTTTTCAAGCTATCTGTAACAAGGCTCAATTCTTGTTGTAACTTCTTTTGATCGAGTGTTCTTTCTTTCTCTTCTTCAATTTCTTTCAAATGTTGTTTCATTGTTGTGATTCTTGGTTCAAATTCTTCTTGGCTTATAAACCCTTTGGCATAGCTATCAATAAATTTTTTGATACTTAATCTTAGCTTACTTTCTTGCTTTTCACGTGTTTGATTATGTAAAGGTTTTTTGTTCTCTGACAATCTACGTTGATATTCATTTGCAATCCTATCTGGCTCTTTCAAGATACTCTTGACTTCTTTCCATATAACTCCATCTAATACATCAGTGCGTATTGATTTATTATCACAGATTTTATTGCCATTAAATTTGCTAGAGTTTGTACCAGAGCAACGATAGTAATAATATGTCGACTTTTTATGAACGTGGTTTGTACCACAATAAGTATATTGACAACGTTGACATACCATTAAACCTTGCAATAAATATGTTTCTCTTCTTTGCCGTACTCTTGCTCTTTGTCTATTTTCAGCTAATTGTGTTTGCACTGAATCAAATAAATTTTCATTGATTATTTTTGGTACTGGAATATAAGTCCAGTTCTCTTTATCACTATTAAAGCGACCACTTTTAAGTTTACCACAAGTTCCTTTTTTTGACTTTTTTACTTGTGGTTTTGAGCATGTCTTAGTTTTACCATAAGCTGCTTGTCCTATATAAGCAGGATTTTTTAACATGTTCCAAATAGTGCTCCTTTTCCAATACCTTTTTCCTGTTCGTGTTATTACCGGTATCTTATTCAGTTCATGTACAACTTCTCCTATGCTTGCTCTTTCTTGGCCAACCCGACTAAATATTTTACGCACTATATTTGCCTCTTCTTCATCAACCTCAAATTGAGCACTTCCTTCACCTACATGTTTTGCTATGTAGCGATAACCGTAAGGCGCCCTACCCATCACACTTATACACCCAGCTTTGGCCGCATGAAGTTTACCTCTACGGTTTCGTTCCATAATCTTTGCACGTTCATATTCTGCTATTGCTCCCTGAATCTGTAGAAATAAATGGGAATCAGGATTATCATCAAACTTATGATTCAAAAATACTATTTCAGATCCAGCCTTTTTAAACTCTTCGAGTAAGATCATTTGATATGAAAATTTCCGTGATAGCCGATCAGGTGAATGAATGTATATCTTATCAATCTTACCTTCTGCTACTCTATCACGTAAACTCTCTAAGCCAGGACGTTCTAAGTTTGATCCACTGTAACCATTATCAACAAACCTATGCTCATCTAATAATTCATGTCCATCGCTACTAATGCGACGCTCCAATTCTACAATCTGACTCTCTATCGTATTCTCCTGTGCCTGTTGTCTTGATGAAACTCTTGCATACAAGCTTACGGTTGTCATTTTCTTCTACCTCCTTTATTTTATATTTCAATAATTGTTCATAAGCATCTGCCAAATATGTACCTGCCAACCGACTGGGCTCATAACGGCAATAAATAGTTAAATCCCCTTTTTGCATGTTTTTCTTCCTGTGAATTTTCTTATAGGTTAGGAGACTTCTATTGCCATAGCTAAAAGAAAACGTTTACCATTTTAAACTAAACACCTTATTTAAAAAAGCTGTCTAGTTTGCGCAAACAAGAAATTCTCCCTAATAAATATACAAGATTTGAAAAAATTATGTCCAAAAAATCTTTGCTTAAATTATCATATTATGTATGATATAGCTTATTTAATCTGTTATGAATGTTTATCCAAGTAATGAATTCTGGGAGAGTGATTTAGAAGTTCCCGTTAATCTTTTACTAGATCGCTTTCAAGATTTAGAATTACGTAAACTATGGCTTGATTCTCTTTCTGGTAGACAATTGAGTATCATTTTTCAGCATTGCTTTAAAAATCATTTAAATGGACAGCTTTTTCAGGACGGAGATTATGACGATAGATCCACTCAACAAAAACGTAAGATACTTACCAGTTACTCTGACTCTCTTTTTGACTATTATCTAATTAGCTACTTTGATCGTACGAAACTTGAGGCTACGGTCAGTGAAGTGGCAAGATTTGCTCTGACTGAGAAGTTAATGAGATCGTACCTGGTAAAAAATAATACTAAGTATGATAAAAGATCCTTATTGTTTTTACTATTTCACATAAATTGCGAACTTCTAAAATCTGTTTATCACTTTGATAAAGTACAAAAGAAAGGTTTCGTATCATTTGCTCTACAGAAATCACCAAGACAAATAAATACTTCATTTAAGGCATTTATGTCACAAGAAACTGTAGAGCAGATACTTAAGGATGATGACCAGTTGCAGGGTTTTTTCCATCACCAAGATCGAATATATATGTTTGTACGTCGAGGAAGTGACATGGATTTACTGCTTAATTCAAACAAAGTTGTTCATGGTCATAAACCTGAGTGGATGATTTTAGATTTTTCTCTTGATGGCACTCAGGTTAATCTCTGTGCTAAAAATACTAACAAGGCTGTGGAAATAGCAAATAGCATTGTAAGTGGGTATTTTGACTGCGAATGTACTTTTGTAAATATACAAGATAAGAACTTTCCATTACAAGTGCACAAATTTCTTCAAGCATGTATAGATGGTTCTGACTCTGACATTTGTATATTTGAGTTAAATTTTAAGTCAGATTATTTTAAAAATAGTAATACATATCTTACTTTAAGTGTAAAGCCGTATGATCCTATTGCACCAGAGTTACATATTTTAAAGCCAGCTATTGGCAACATACTACAATCTATTCAATCAGCTAAAGTAATGTTCCAAAACAAAAAGGTAACATTTTCTTTCAAAATAAGTGGGGAAATTTATTATTCAGAGCATCCACTCAATAAAAAAGAAAGAGAGGACCTGAAGAAACATATGGAACAATCTTATGGTCTTAAAATCCTTTCACGAGCAAATTGCTGATCTTTTAAGTTCAAATAGTTCTTGGGTTGATCCAAGTCGAAATCACATTCAAACAGCAAGATACTTATTCGACCTTGGATTGATAAAAATGCAAGAAAGGTACTATATTGTTTGTTCCCGTGAAGAAGATCATCTTGATTGGCCAAATGTAGTTGATCCAAATTGTAGCAATGAGATTTTCATTGATCCAGACTTTGATGAAGCATGTGATGACGCTATTTGTGAAAACTGTTCTCGTCATATTCTGCCTAATACTTATCAAAAACAGAGATTTCATCTCTTATCCATATACTTAAATACAGAGAGAATCATAGAATGGTTTGAAACTAAGTTGAATGATTCAAGACTTATGTGGGAAAAAGTGGAAAAAGGAGTTTATTATATTTGTAATCGAGGTCGTATTGTAAATCTAATAATTCTTGATTTTTGTACTGATGCAATATTTCTCACTATAGATAAACTTAGAGTCCATCCGACAGTTCTAATTACTCTAAAAAAAGATATACCGAATCTATTACTGAATCTATACGTAGTGCCAATGGTGAAACTGTTTTGTCAGCTTAAGACTTTAACTGAGATATTTCAAGAAGCAGCTAAAAGAGAAGTACCAGAGGTAGTAGAAAATACTTCTTTGCAAGTTTTACCAGCTTCATATATTTCGCTTAAACGTGTTGAACCAATTGTGCCAACAAAGCTTTTGGAGTTACAGGTAGTTAAAGGTATGGTATATGTTAATAGCGTTGAAGTTATAAATAAAAAAGCTGCATCATGCCTTAATATTTTTCGAATATTGTTCAAGCAATTTTTACATGACTGTGAGAAAGAGTTACCACCTGAAAAACATACACTTCTCAATATTAATCAGTTAGAAAAACTATTGGGACTTAGTTTAGAAGCAGATTTAGAACATCAAATCAGAAAACCATTAAACAAGATGCAAAAAACGATCAAAGCTACATTGGCTGAGAAATTAGGATTAAGTATTGAACGTGATGATGTAATACAAACCCTTGGTTGGCAAAGATCATCACATGGTTATCGTATTAACCCTTTTACTTTGACTATAAAAAAATAGAGTTTTTTGTTATCAAAAATAGTTTTTTTCAGCTCCATGAATAAATTTTCCCACTCCACGTGCAAATGGTCCTGTTTTAATATCAAGCCATTTATCCTCTTTTGAACCATTAGCCATTCCTTTAACTATTTGCTTTGCCTGTAAAAGCTCTTGCACTATACGCTCTAATCTATCTCTTCCCATACTATGAAAAACTTCAGGCAGTCTATGTCGTTGTTTATGTATTCCTGCACTTCCTGTATGAGTAAATGGATGTCCTGAAATAGCAGCTCGCGCAATTGAGTCAATAAGATATATTTTTAGATCTTTATCGCTAATATTTTGAGCTTTTAATTGTTCAGTAATGTCTTCCAATAGTCCTGTTTCTTCATTTCTCAGATAAGTACGTACAGTACGATCAGCCAGGCCATTTGCCTTAACAACAGCTCCATAAAATAAGGCATTTTGTCTTGGGATTTTTCCAATTGATCTAAAAATCATTGGTTTAGTTATATCCTCAACAGGCCAAAAAGCAAAAGAACACCTGACTCCATTTACGAGAGCAGAAGTACCTCGAATAGCATCTCGTGCTTGCTCTACTGTTGATATAGGCTTTTCTCCCTTCAGCTTTCTCATATGATGGGCAGTAATTATTGAAGCTCCAGTGCTACATGCTAAATCAGATAATAAACACATGAGATAATCCCCTACTGCTGGGTCAGCATTTAAATCTGCATGAATGAAAGAAGCAAGGGGATCAAATATAATGAGCTTTAAATCCTTTATTCTGCTCAGCTGCTTCATTACCGACTCAAATTCTGGAGATATTTCTACAACTTTACCGCGAACATTCTTAAGTATGGCAAAAGATCCTCCTATATTTGGCAGTGGTACAATAAATAGCCTATCTTTATATTTTAATCTTTCACATTTGGGATCAAGTCGTTCTAAGCGACGATGTATTTCATTTGTATCATCTTCTGCAGAAAATACCACCACAGATCCATGTTCAGTAACAAGTGGACCAAATCCGCATACCTGATCTATGCTACCCGCAACCTTGAGGGCTAGGTCAAGAAGTAGCATACCTTTACCAGTATCACCCATTGCAGCCAAAATAGATGTTACACCCAAAGGAAATAACCCTTCAACAAGAAATCTTTGCTTTGGTACTGGACCTACAAAACGCTCTACACTCCAGCTGAAAATATCAAGTGGTGGTTTAATAATTATTTTTCTTGAGTTTTTTTCGATGAAGTCAAAAATATCTATATTCTCTTGTACAGCATCAGCAGCATCCCAACTCCTTGGTTTATTCGGTGGAATCTTAAGCGTAGCAAGTGATGCAACACCAAGTTCTAAAAGCTTCTTTTCAGCGTTTTTGGCATATTTATTACCTGCTTCATCGTTGTCTGGCCAAATAATAATATGCTTGCCCTTAAGCGGAGTCCAATCTGTTTTATCAATAGGCGCATTTGCTCCAAACATCGCAGTTGTAGCTGTAATTCCTTTCTCTATAAGTGCTTCTGCGCATTTTTCTCCTTCTACAAGAACAACTTTATCGGACCTTAAAATACCCGGAATGTTGTAGAGTGGCCTTATCTCTGGCTCTTTGAATCTTTGTTTTTTAACATCAAATGGTTTAAACTGTTTTTTCTCTAAAGGAGGATCATAACGGTAGACTATTACAATCAATTGGTTACTTTCATCGTAGTAGTTCCAACTACAAGTCAGGTATTGTTCTAGATTTCTAATATTATTTTTTTCTTTGATGCCAAGCCATTCACTTATTGAGAGCATTACTTCAGAAAACTCTGTTTTTGCATTCTTCCCGTGTACTGTTGCCCAAAGGTCAATAATGTCACCACCTTCTCCTGTTGCAAAATCTTTCCATAATCCAGCTCTTTCACCTGTTAACTCTATTACAGTGCTTTTGCCTTTGTTACCCTGTACGTCACCTACATAAAACTTATCACCACGAAATGTCCCTCTTGGTAGTAGATGAAAAAGACAAGATCTGATATTTTGCAAAAGCTGAGTCTTTAGCTCTACCATAGTATCCGTTTTTTGCGGACAAGTTAAGCCGTAGCTATAATTTTAGAATTCTGCCAACGCCCATTTACCCTGCTAATGAATTTTGCTGGTATTGATTTACCGTTTCTTAGTTCATATACTACTTGCAAGACATTTGCACGTTTACTTGGTTGAAACATTACAATACCAGATGTATAAAAGCTTCTTAAAGCATTAGCACCAATTAAAGCTTGAAAAGGGCTTTTTGCGAGTGTAGCTGTCGATACTTTTCTGGTGTGACGTGTAATAATGATTCCAGCCATAGGATTAATTATAGAACGTAGTTTTTCTACTCTGCTTTGCAGGCCAGAAAACATATTTTCATAGTCAAGAGAATCCAAGACGATAAGGTCTATTGTTTTAAATTTTTCTCCTATGATCTCTTTTATTCTCTCTATACCTTCATCGTTTAAAGTTAATCTCATCTTTGTAGTAACAATCAAGTTTTCTTCTGCTAGATTTGGCAGCCTTTGATTGGTTATGATTTGTTGTATTCGTTCCCTGATGTAATTGTACTCCATCTCATTTTGCAGATAGATTATTTTTAGTGGCCTTGCTGATTTCATCTTAAGAAACGACACTCCTGCTGCAAGATGTGCAAGCAAAGAGAGAAGAAAATAACTTTTGCCAACCTTTGGAGTACCACCAATGACTAAAAGACCACCTGGAGTGAGAATTCGTGGAGCTATTATGTCTTCTGGTATTGGTGATTGATCACTTAAGTACTGCTTTACAGAAAATATTTTTTCTTCTCTTTTCCCCCCTTTTTTTTCTCCACTCTTTGATTTTTTATTGAGCCACTTTCTAGCAGAATATATATCACCCTTAATTAAAATCCAAAGATCAATAATATCACCACCAGTTCCTTCAGTAAAATTACGCCAATCACCAGCTTCCTTACCTACTATTTTAACTGTAATTGTATTTCCATTTAAGTTTCCAATATAAGTTTTATCTCGGTAAAATTCACCATTTGGAAGTAGGTAAGAAAGGCACTCCTTGATATTATCAATTAATAATGCTTTTATCTTTTCTTGCTTTTTAGACATAAAACTCCCATACATATTTTTTATACGTTTAAAGTTGAGATTAGCTAGCTCGCAAACAGTTTCAAAAGATTTTGAATTCAGCCAATGAATTGCTTCTTCTCTTAGCTTTGGGTTTTTTCCTACTGCATCCTGAATACCTCTAGTAACGACAGCAGACCAAAGCTTTTCCTCGTCGTACTTCAAAATGGTACTCTGTCAATTTCATAATTTTTACGGTATTCCGGAGTAACTATTGAAGCAATTTTGTTCTTTTCTCCATATTCATCAGTTATAACACCTACCTTTACTGTAAACTCTAACCCATTTAATTCTGCAACTGAATTTAGCTTACGAGCAAGGATTGCACCTTCTGAGTTATCATGTGGATGAATGTCACGTGCTGATTCCAAGATACTGCGAAGCATAGAGCGACCCATTTCTCCCCAAGTATCTTCTGCTTTATTACTTTTAATACCAATTATTTGGTAAATCTTGTGCTTTTCATATAGACCTTCAATAACGGTAAATTCTGTATTTAAATAAATGCTACCGGTAGTGGGGCTTTTAGTAAACCAATGCTCATAACCTCCAGGCTTGATTGTCATTTTTACCTTTACTATTGTACCTTTTGGTATCAGTCTACTTTGCGGTTTTACAGTGTTAAAATCAGTTAATAGGTTTTGTAACATATATCACTCTCCATGTTTAAATTTTAAAACTTGCTTTTAATCTTTGTAAGCAGCTTGCCTAAATGCGGTTCTTCAACCATACTCAGGCGTCCACTGCGGTCTTTAGCTGGGTATCCCCAAGGGTTTAAAGTGTGGCAAACAAAAGAGCGCTTCTCCGTTCCATCATCTTTCTTGATTCCAACCATACTGATTACTTCGTCAACTATCCCAGGAATTTCACTGGCAGTTTTAGTTCCTTCGCATTGAGGTAGCCAAGTTGGACGATTGCAGTCATCGAGATATTGACCTAAAGTGCCAACTATGATGATGTCTTTGTCTCTGATGTGTTGAAATTGATTGAGCCAAGCCATCATTTCTTGAGCAAGTAATCCATACGCAGCTCTCATATCCTGCTTTCCCGATCTCTCAGAAAAAGCTTCAGGTTGCATTTTTGCCCATAATAGACATAAACGTGAAGCAACGGTTATACTATCTACAAAGATGCATCGGTATTTAGAAAACTCAGAGAAAAGATCTTTGTACTTACCAGATACATGTTCATGGTGTCTTTGGCTATATGCTTGATCAGACTTCAGCGCAGGATTAGACCCCCCTATAAGACAAGCAATATCTCTAGCTTCATTCTAAGTGCGAAGACTAATTGAATCTCCTTGCCAGTCTTGAACGGCAAGAAGCCCTGCTTCAAAATCAAGGCAAAGTGTTGGTTCATCTATAGTCTTTAGTAGACTTGTTTTACCAATACCATAAGGACCAAAGATGACCATCTTTACACTTGATATTGTTTGCAATCTTTCATTATTATTCAAAATTTTAAGAATCATTATTTATCCATGCTGCAATGTATATATACAAGAAAGGCAAAAATTTTGTTCAATTTTTCTTTTTGCCTTCGTAGTAAATAGGAGAAAGTTTGGCACGTATCTTCTTGATAATATTGTTTAAAGTGGTTCTTGAAACGTTGTTCATTTTGGCAACTTCATGTAAGTTGAAAAACTTAAGTTGCTCACATATATTTTGCCATTCCTTTGGTAAAACCGAGATCATATAGTCTACATCAATGCGTTTTGTTATTTCACTCTCAAGTAGCTCTGTTACATCGATACTAATATAGTTATTGATATCGCGTTTTGCACATCGCTGTTTCTTTAGCAAGTTAATAGCTTTGTTTTCAGTTAGTCTTGCTACAAAAGTGTTAAAGCTACTTTTATCTTCATTATACTGATCAAGACATGGCCAAATTTCACAGAAGAGTTCTTGCTCAAGATCTTCGTGAGCTTCATTAATAAAGCACTTAGCAAGTTTCAGTCTATAAGCTTGATATTTTACATTTTTAATAACTATATGGTAGTTTTGTAATTTCATAACTTTCCTTAAAAACAAATTGATGCTTTTAAGGATGAGAGTTATTAATGCTGTTATGTAGGACAGGAGCAAAAATAAATAATACTGATGCGATTTTTAATCTATTGATATTCTGTTATTTTTTTTTGAGAATAATACCGGTGCAATTTAAAATAATACAATTCAGGTTTTTGGAACCTATTTTGAATGGATTTCAATATTTTTAAGAATGGGTAGCTCAGGCTTCCTAAAGTTATATTAAAAATATATAAGAATTTCATATTTTGAAATTCAATATCACCTAAAGAGCTAAAAATGTGGATTTCGCTATTAAAAGAATAGCTTAAATTTTTAAGAGGAAAATAGTTGAAAAGTATGCTCTCTATAACCTTAAGTTCCGTTCCTAATTACTGGCTTCCTAAATCAGGAATTAGGAATCAGGAATCTAGAACTAGCCTATATGGAGGGATTTCACCATGCGTTCCTAAAACCGTTCCTAGGAACGGCATATCTGAAGTCCGCCAATATGGAGGATTCTAGCTTCCTGAAACCCTTATATATAATATATATATATAATACATATATAAAAATATACACATATATAAAAACATATAAAATATAAGAGTAGAATAATAAAAACCTCTAAAAGTAGAGAAACCCGTTTGAAAGGTCTTCAAATTCAAGAATTATAAAAAAAAATTCCTAAAAATTTGAAGATTTTTTGGACGAAAATTTTTCAAATCTTGTATATATATGTACACAACAATTGAAAGGCTTGGTAAACAAACTGGCTGTAAAAGAGTTTTTATGTTAGTTGTTAAATTTCGAAAATTAAAGATTTTTTGGACGTAATTTTTTCAAATCTTGTATATATATGTACTCGGCAATTGAAAGGAAATGCTCACCCTAGATCTTGGCAAACAAACCGGCTGGACTATTTTAAATGATGGAATAGTGCAAAGTGGAAGTAAGAGTTTTCATGTTAGCAGGTTTAGTGGTGGTGGAATGCAGTTTTTAAATTTTCGTAATTGGCTTAATTCACTTAAGTATAAATTTCCAGGCATTGAAGTTGTATACTTTGAAGAAGTGAGAAGACACTTGGGAACTGATGCTGCACATATCTATGGAGGGTTTTTAGCACACCTTTCTGCTTGGTGTGAAGAAAGTAATATTCCCTATCAAGGTGTTTCGGTTAAGACTATTAAACGTTTTATAACTGGCAAGGGCAATGCAAGTAAAGCTGATGTAATTGAAGCAGTGCAGGAAAAGGGTTTTTGTCCAACAGATGATAATGAAGCAGATTCTTTAGCATTAATGTTCTATGTTATGAATTTTAGTAAAGATTTTAATACGTTGGAAATATCATAAAAAGTGGGTCCTTTTGGCCAAGCTGGAGGGTTTGGTGGTCCTGACCTCGGACCTTCTTTAGCGTTAGACATATTTCAAATGTTAACTACTTACGAAATTATAGCTGAGCAGTGCTAAAATAAGGAGAAAAAAAAGGTGAGAATTACGCAAGCAGAATGGGCAAGGGAAAAAGGGTTTTCGAGGCAATATGTCTGTTCTTTAGTAAAAAAAGGAATAGTTGAGCTGGAAGATGGACTTATTGACCGAGAACAAGCAAATGAAGCGGTAGCAGCAATAAGAGATCCAAGTCAACCACTGAGGAGAAAAGAGTGCGGAGAAACACTTTCAACGATATTGCTAAAAACGCGAATAAAAAATGAAACCGAACGTGGTAAACTTTTGGAAGCTAAAGTGAAAGCTGAAATAGGCAAATTTGTGTCAATTGAAGAGGTAAAAACTGAAGCATTTAACGTAGCAAGAGTTGTCCGTAATAATTTGCTTAATATTCCAAATAGAGTTTCAGCATTGCTTGCATCACTGAGTGACACTGAAAAGATTCATATGGTGCTAACTGAAGAGATTACAAACTCATTACAAGAATTATCTAATACTAAATTTCAAATATAAGAAAGATTTTGAATATAAAATGGCTGATAACTTAAGTTTAGAGTTAATAAAGTGTCTCATTAATCAACCTGGATTAGATGTAAATGTTAGAGGATTAAACGGAAAAACCCCACTACATTGCGCTATAGAGTTTGATGAATTAAGTATGGTGGATTTGTTACTCACGAAGAAGAACATTAATCCTTTTGTGGAAGATAATGAAGGTAAAACATCTCTTGATTACGCCAAAGAAGAGAAAAAAGCAGAAATATTGAAAGCGTTAATTAGTAACAAATACGGGTCAGAACAAGATAGTTTACTTCATTTAGCTGCAATGATAGGTGAAGTTAATGCAGTCAGATATTTGATAGGAAAAGGTATTGACGTTAATGTACGAAATGCTCTGCATCATACGCCATTACATCTAGCAGCAGGAATAGGACATGCAGAAGTTGTAAAGATTTTGATAAGAGAAGGAAAAGCTGAAATAGATGTCTTTGATGCGCGAAATCAGACACCAATGCACTATGCAGTTAATAATAAAAAGTTAGAGATAGTAAAGTTACTGCTGAAACTTGGAGCAGATGTAAATAGTGCACGTATGGGACAAAACTCAATGAAATTGTCGCCTGTTCATATAGCTGTAAGTAATACTAATTACGATGAAAGAGACTTATGTCTTGATATTCTCAAATGCTTAATAAGGGAGCCTAATGCTCAAGTCAATTTACAAGATTACGAAAATAAAACGCCACTACATTACGCTGAAAGACTTAAAACAATAGAGGTTTTACTAACACGAGAAGATATAGACCCTCTGGTAAAAGACGATAGCGGCAAGACACCATTTGATTACGCTAAACCTGAGATAAAGAAGGCTTTGATGAGTAATAAATACGGTTCTGAAAAGAATAGTCTACTCCATTTAGCTGCACAAAGAGGAGAAATTGAGATTGTAGAGTCTATCTTAAAAGAAGAAATTGATATTGATATTTCAAATAATAAAGGTCTATCACCGATTTACCTTGCTGCAGAAAAAAGGCATTTACATGTAGTAAAGTTATTGCTGACAAAAGGAGCAAATTATACACCTGTTCTGCACTTAGCAATCAAGTCAAATAATTTAGAGTTGCTAAAAACTTTATTTAAAGAAAAGAGCATCAAATTACCAGACGAGATAGGCAAGTCTGTACCAGTTTATTATAGGTGTATAGAACATAGAGATGCAAAAGTAAGAAAATACAACAATGTGATCTGTGTTTTTACCTCAGTAAGTGCAGTAGCAATAGCGGTATGTATAGGGTTAACAGCAACAACAATAAGCAGTGCAATCATTTTTGCAACAATAACAGGGATATTTGCGCTTATTATAGCACTAATGATAAGTGAGATGAGCAAAAGATATATAGAAAACGAATTTCAGAAAAAGATGTTTATGGAATTGGAGGAGTGTGGAGGAATAAACTCTACTGTTAACAATATTGAGATAGAACCAATTATGAGTAGATGCAGACAATGATATACGCTAGAGCTTTTTCTGAAGGTTTAAGACCATATCCAGAGCTTAAAGTATCAGAGTGGGCGAATGAGTATCGAGTTTTAGCGCCAACTGCAGCATCAGAGCCAGGTAAATGGAGAACAGAAAGAACTCCTTATTTAAAAGAAATAATGGATTCACTATCTCCATCTTCGTCAGCGGAGAAAGTAGTATTCATGAAAGGAGCGCAGATTGGGGGAACAGAAGCTGGCAACAATTGGATTGGCTATATCATCGATCAAACACCGGGACCAATGCTAGTAGTACAGCCAACAGTCGAAATGGGAAAACGTTGGTCGAAGGGAAGATTTGCACCGTTGATAGAGAGTACACCATGTTTAAAGAGTAAAGTAAAAGACCCAAGATCAAGAGACTCAGGCAATACTGTACAAAGTAAGGAGTTTCCAGGTGGAATAGTAGTAATAACTGGAGCGAATAGCAGTGTAGGACTTAGATCCATGCCAGTAAAATATCTCTTTCTTGATGAAATAGATGCCTATCCAGGAGATTCAGGAGGAGAAGGTGATCCAGTACTGCTCAGTATTGCTCGAACTAATACATTTGCACGTCGAAAGATTTTTTTAGTATCAACACCAACGATTCATGGAATAAGCAGAATTGAGAAGGAGTTTGAAGCAACAGATAAGAGATATTTTTTTGTACCATGTCCGCATTGTAATTACTATCAAGTTCTAAAATGGTCACAAATAAAATGGGAAAATAACGACTCAAGAACAGCACATTATGTCTGCACTGAATGTAGCGGCAAAATAGAAAATCATCAAAAGACAGAGATGCTAGAACGTGGAGAATGGAGAGCTACAGAGGCAAAAGAAGGTGAGAAAAAAGGATTTCATCTTTCAAGTCTTTATAGTCCAGTTGGCTGGTATAGTTGGCAACAAGCAGTAGAGGACTTTCTCCATGCAAAGGAAAGTGAACAATTACTGAAAGTTTGGATAAATACCACGCTTGGAGAAACTTGGGTAGATAAAGGAGAAGTACCAGACTGGAAGCAATTATTTAATAGAAGAGAATTTTATCAAATTGGCACAGTACCAAAAGGCGAAGTAGTTCTCACAGCAGGTGTTGATGTACAAAAAGATCGTTTAGAAGTAGAAGTCGTAGCATGGGGAAAAAGCCGTGAAAGTTGGTCAATAGACTACCGAGTATTTGAAGGAGATACAGGAAGTGGAGAAGTATGGAAAAAGCTTTCAGAGCTGTTAAATCATCATTTTATCGGTGAAAATGGGCTTGAATATATGATAAGCATGATGGCGGTTGATGCAGGGTATGCAACACAGGAAGTATACAACTGGGTGAGAGGTCATCAAGGATCTGGAAGAGTAATGGCAGTGAAAGGTGTAAATAAAGCACTAGTACCACTTAGCAGTCCAAGTAGAGTAGATATAACAGTTGGTGGGCAAAAGCTGAAAAGAGGAATAAAGCTCTGGCCAGTAGGAGTATCAATATTAAAGTCAGAACTTTTTCAATTACTTAATGTTTTAAAAGAAGAAGAGAAAGTGCCAGCAGGGTATTGTCATTTTCCCGAGTATGCACCTGAGTATTTTAAGCAGCTAACGGCAGAGCAGTTAGTCAGCAAGGTAGTAAAGGGATACACCAAACAGGAGTGGCAAAAGGTAAGAGAAAGAAATGAAGTGCTAGATTGCCGAATTTATGCGAGAGCTGCATCTATTGCGCTTGGAATTGATAGGTGGCAAGAAAATAAATGGAATAGTTTAAGTGAAAAACCAGAAAGTAAAAAATCAAAGAAAATAGTGAAAAGTAAGTGGATCAGCAAGTAGTAAATGTATAACGAAGAGTATTTAGTTCAAATTGAAGAAGCGATAAAGAAGCTGCAAAACGGAGAGCGAGTGGTATCAATTGCATATGGTGACCATGTGGTGAGATATGCAGAAGTAGATATAAATGATTTACTAAGCTTAAGACAACGTATTAAGGCTGAACTAAAGATTGTTGGAATGAAGCCGAAGAGGAAAATTATTTTTGCTACTAACAAGGGAGTTTTGTAATGTTACTAAAATCATTCAAACAACTATTTAGCAAGCCAAAAATCAAAAGCTCAGCCTGGGATGCATCTGGCTCAGGAAGAAGGGTAATGTATTGGCAAGGAGAAACGGGAAGCATAAATAATTTACTCTCTCAAAGCCTTGAGCACTTGCGTAGCCGCTCTCGTGATATGGTAAGAAAAAATCCATATGCAGCAAATATCATTGATACAATAGTAAGTAACTCGATTGGAACAGGAATAAAACCGCAATCAAAAGCTAAAGATCCAGAGTTTCGGAAAAGAGTGCAAGAGTTATGGCTGAGATGGACAGATGAAGCAGACAGTAGTGGAGTAAATGATTTTTATGGACTGCAAGCACTGGTTTGTAGGAGCATGATAGAAGGCGGGGAATGTTTCATACGGTTAAGAACAAGAAAACCTGGAGATGGTCTGTGTGTACCGTTGCAATTACAAGTGCTTGAATCTGAACACTTAGATAATAAAACAAATCAAACTTTAGCAAATGGTAATGTAATAAGAAACGGGATTGAGTTCAATAGACTTGGGCAAAGGGAAGCATACTACCTATTTAAAGAACACCCTGGTGAAAGTACGTTTGGAGAATCAGTAAGAGTACCAGCAAACGATGTTTTACATATCTATAGACCACTAAGACCTGGGCAAATTAGGGGAGAGCCATGGCTTTCTAATATACTGCTAAAGCTCTATGAGCTTGATCAATACGATGATGCAGAGCTAGTGAGAAAAAAGACAGCGGCGATGTTTGCAGGATTTATTACGAGACTCGATCCAGAAGCAAATATTTTAGGAGAAGGTGAAAGTAATGAGCAAGGAGTAGCACTATCTGGTTTAGAGCCTGGAACAATGCAGCTTTTAGACCCAGGAGAAGATATAAAATTTTCAGAACCATCGGATGTTGGAGGAAGTTATGAAGCATTCATGAGACAGCAGCTGAGAGCAATAGCAATAGGTACAGGAATAACATATGAGCAACTAACTGGGGATCTAAGTGGCGTTAATTATTCATCAATCAGAGCAGGATTAATAGAGTTTCGTAGGAGATGTACAATGTTACAGCATAACATAATGGTATTTCAGTTTTGCCGTCCTGTATGGGATAGATGGTTAGAGTTAGCACTACTTTCTGGAGAACTAGACATAGGTGAAGAATGGACAAAGGGAAAAGAAGGAGCAAAAAAAGAAGTAAAATGGATACCACAGGGATTTGATTGGGTCGATCCGCTAAAAGATCAGCAAGCACAGCAAATGGCAGTAAGAAATGGATTTAAGAGTCGATCAGAAGTAGTATCAGAAATGGGTTACGATGTAGAAGAAATTGAGCAGGAAATTGCTGAAGATCAAAGACGTGCAAGTGAACTGGGCTTAAGTTTTGATTCTGACGTTACGGCCAATCAAGAGGTGATATGAAACAACAATGGCTAAACAGATGTGTAATGGTAGAACCAAGGAGTTTTGAATTACTGTCACTACAAACAGGAAAGCAGCCTATCTTTAAAAATATAAAACATGCAGTAAGAAATAGTGAAAGAGGAATAATACCGATACATGGAATCTTGACAAAAAAGTCAGAAACTTTTGATGATATTTTTGGAATGACTTCCTATAATCAAATAGAAGCACAAATTACACAAGCAATAGAAGATAGTGATATAGAAACAATCCTGTTGGATATAGACAGTCCTGGAGGAGAGGTCAATGGAGTGTTTGACCTTGCTGATTTTATTTACAGTGCAAGGGGAAAAAAGAGGATAATAGCGATAGCAAATGATGATGCATATTCTGCAGCGTACGCTATAGCTTCTAGCGCTGAAAAGGTATTTGTGAGTAGAACTTCAGGAGTAGGAAGCATAGGAGTAATAGCAAGTCATATAGATCAAAGTGGGTTTGATGAAAAACAGGGAATAAAATATACGACAGTATTTGCAGGAAGTAGAAAAAATGATTTAAATCCACATGAGCCAATAACTTCTGAGAGTTTAGAAAACCTAAAAAGCGAAGTGAATCGTTTATATGGAATGCTGGTTGAGCTAATAGCACGCAATAGAAACCTTTCTGTAGAGGCAATCAAATCAACAGAAGCAGGGCTATATTTTGGCGAGAAAGCAGTAGAAATAGGTCTTGCAGATGGAATTACAATTCTTTCAGAGTTTAAATATATTAATAAAAACAGGAGTATTACTATGAACGAACAAACTATAACTGACCTAAAAGAAGAAACTAATAATTTAACTAAGTATCGTACTGAAGTTCTTGAATTAATACGTTTATGTAATATATCAAAGATGCCAGAGAAAATAGGAGAATTTATTGAGCAGAGTGTAAGTGTTGAGCAAGCAAGGGAAGTTTTAATGGAATTACTTGCAGAAAGAACAAAGAAGACAGAGATAATAAGTACAATACCACAGAATTCAGGAGAAGAGTTGATGATGCAGGTAGCGAAAAGTCGTAGGCATTTAAAATATATAACAAAAGGAGAAAAGCAAAATGAGTAGTATAACAGAACAAAATAACCTTGGTGATCTTCTAAAATATGAAGCATCAAATTTATATTCACGAGATCAAATAACTGTTGCCAAAGGACAGAATCTCAAGCTTGGTGCAGTAGTTGCTAAAAAGACTGAAGATGGTTTTATTAGGGTCTTAAATCTAACAGCAACCGATGGCACACAAACGGCAATAGGAGTAATTTCAAGTGATGTAAACGCAAAGGAAAATGCTAAAGGAGTAATTATTGCTCGCGGTGCAATGCTAGCAGATCATGCAGTTGTATGGCCAGCAAATATCACTGAAGAGCAGAAAAATGCAGCAATAAAGCAACTTGAAACACGAGGGATCATTATCCGTAAAGCAGTCTAAAGCTATATTAAACAATAAAAAACACAAAGGGGGAAAAGAAAAAATGCAAAATCCATTTACAAATACAGCATTTAGTATGACGGCACTAACTAATGCGATGAATATATTGCCGATAAATTATGGACGGGTTGAAAATTTAAATTTATTTCCAAGTAGGTCAGTAAGATTTAGACATATTACCATAGAAGAGCAAAATGGAGTATTAAGTTTACTACCAACGCAAGTACCCGGAGCACCAGCAACAGTAGGAAAAAGAGGAAAAAGAAAGGTAAGAACATTTACGATTCCACATATTCCGCATGATGATGTAGTGTTACCAGAAGAAGTACAGGGAATAAGAGCATTTGGATCAGAAAGTGAACTTAAAGCGCTGGCAGATGTAATAACTGACCATTTGCAGCTAATGAGAAATAAACATGCAATAACGTTGGAGCATTTGCGTATGGGAGCGCTGAAAGGAATAATTCTGGACGCAGATGGCAGTGAATTGTTAAATCTGTACAACGAATTTGAAATAACACCAAAAGTAGTAAATTTTGCACTGGGAGCAGCGATAACTGATGTAAAACGTAAGTGTCTGGAAGTATTGAGGCACATAGAAGATAATCTAAGTGGTGAATATATGACAGGAATTCATGCTTTAGTAAGCCCTGAGTTTTTTGATGCACTTACTTCTCATGCTAAAGTGAAAGAAGCATATGAGAGATGGCAAGAAGGAGCAGCGCTAAGAAATGATATGAGGTCAGGATTTACGTTCTGTGGAATAACGTTTGAGGAATATAGAGGACAAGCAACTGATCCTGAAGGAACCGTGAGAAGATTTATAGAAAGGGATACGGGGCACTGTTTTCCAGTAGGAACAGCAAGCACATTTACAACATATTTTGCACCAGCAGATTTTAATGAAACAGTGAATACTCTTGGACAGCCACTCTATGCAAAACAAGAGCCAAGAAGATTTGATAGAGGGACTGATTTGCATACGCAGTCAAACCCTCTGCCAATGTGCCACCGTCCAGCAATACTAGTCAAGATCGTTGCAACATAGGTAGAGCAAATATAAAGCGGTGTGAGGCAGAAGAATGCTTTACCTCTTCTTAGCATATAAATGTTAGTATATAGCGGAGAAATGTGCAAGAGAATATTAAGAGATTATTTAAAGATTGTTTTGCTCATTTAGGAAAAGTAGCTTTGTATGAATCAAAGGATAAGTCATATATGGTACAAGTACTAAAGCAACAGCCAGATAAATTATACGAGATTGGTGAAGGACAATTTGTGGGAGAGATGCTTTTTCTTGAGGTAAGCGTTTTTGATGTACTCAGGCCAATGGTGGGAGATATTTTTGTTATTGATGGTTGTAAATATAAAGTATATTCTCCGCCACTGCGAGGTAATTCAGGAATAGTTTGGAATATAAACTGTACAGTACTTGGAGAGAAAGATGTTTAAAATTGAAGTTAATGAAAACATTGAGAGAATTACTCACGACATTGATGCTAACAAAGCTAAAGTAGAGTTGGCAGCGGTAAGAGCGCTAAACAAAACGGCACTATGGTTAAAATCTCAGGCTGTCCGAGAAATCAGTGAAGAAAAGCAAATTAGGCTGAAAGTAATTAGAAAAAGACTAAGAATCATCAAGTCAAGAAAAAGCACTTTGAAAGTTTTAATTAGAGCATATCTGTATGATATAAATATAAAACAAGCAAAAATAAGAACAGCATTTAATGATGAATTTATGGCAACAATGCCAAGAGGCTATCGTGGTATTTTTAAACGTGTAGGAAGAACAGCACTACCGATACAGGAGGTTAAACTACCACTTGAACCTGAGGCTTCAAGGATAATAGAAAATCTTGTTAATTATGAAGTTGAAAGGATATTTGAAAAATATTTTACACATGAGTTATTTTATGACGGCATTTTGGACTAATTTACATGAGGCAATTTGTAATACGCTAAAGGCAGAGATACCAGCAATTCAAACTTGTGAGGTTTATCCAGCAATCAGGAAAGAATTGATAGCACCAGCAGTATTTATAGAACTTAGTGGCTTTGAAAAAGGACATGATCCAGGAACAGAAGAATTAGCGCTGAGAGCAAAATTTGAAGCACGAATTGTGATTGATAGCACAATAGAAAATGCACCTATTATTGTCAGAGCATTGGCGGCAGAAGTAGCAAGAGTGGTAAATAAAAACACTTGGAAAGTGGAGAAAATTTCACCAGGAGAATTTATCTCAGGAGGAGGAGATGATTTTAGGCCAGAGCTCGATGCATATTTAGTGTGGATGGTAGAGTGGGTGCATGAAGTACATCTTGGTGATTCAGTATGGGCAGAGAGTAGTATTCCGCCGAGTACTGTTTACATTGGGTTTACGCCTGATATTGGAGTTGCTAATAAGCATAAATATGTAAAGGTTGGCAAAAATGATGAATAGTTTTGAAGATGCGAACTTACTAATAAAACTTAATAACTTGATTAGAGTTGGCACAGTCGAAGAAGTAGGCTGTGGAACGGCTAAGGTACGTGTAAAAATGATAGGTAATATATTAACAGACTGGTTGCCATGGGTAACAGCAAGAGCTGGAGAAGACAGAAGTTGGTCTGCACCAAGTATTGGAGAACAGGTGATAGTACTTTCGCCATCTGGTGAAATTGCCAAAGGGATTGTCTTACCTGCAATTTATTATAAAAAATATCCTATTCCAGAAGGAAGTAAGGAAGAAGTAAGCGGTTTTGTTTTTAAAGATGGAACAGTTATTTACTATGACCGAAATGGTCATAAGTTTACAATTTCTGTCAAAGAAGAAGGAGCTCTTGTTTTTGCAGTGAAAGAAACGCAAATGGAAGTAACTAGTAAGGAAGTTATTTTAAAAACGGGAAAATCAAGTTCAAATATAACTGATGAAAAGATTGTCTTACAGGTTGGGAACTCAAGTCTAGAGATTACTGAGAGTGGCATTAAGTTAAATGCGAAAAAAATAGATTTAAACTAGCCGGAGAAAAATGTTAGAGCTAATAATGATAAGGGTATTATGATTGGTGATATTGAGTATACCTCTCAAACATCAGAATTAAGTGGATATGAATCAGGATGTGAAGATGAGTCAAGAAGAGAGGAGGAAACAAGAGGTTCATTGTTAGGGCAAAAACGACTTTCAGAATCAGACAAAGATTTAAGTTTGGCAAAACAGGGAAAAGTTGTTCGTTTTGGTGATATGTGTAACCAACATGGAGATTATTTACAAAGCCCTGGCATAGGAGGAAGCAGTAATGTGTTTGTAAATGGTAGGCCTGTGCATCGTCAAGGAGATGAATGGTCACAACATGCATCAACAGACCCTTATAAACCACCACATACTAGTCAATCCCTTCTTGAGGGGTCAGATTCAGTGTTTGTAAATGGCAAAGCCATTGCTCGTACTGGTGACCTAATTTCCTGTGGAGCAGTGGCAGAACAAGGAAGCAATGATGTCTTTGCAGGGTAAGTGATATGCGTGGTATGAATTCTGAAACTGGTAAAACAATAAGTGGTATAGAGCATTTAAAACAATCAATAGTTGATATTTTAACTACACCAATTGGTGCTCGTGTTATGCGCCGAGATTATGGATCAAGGTTATTTGAGCTGATTGATCATCCAATTGTACCTGGTTTTGCACAAGAGCTTTATGCAGCAGTTGCAGAAGCATTAGAAAAGTGGGAGCGTCGATTTAAGCTTAAACGTGTACAAATAACAGAAATAAAAGAAGGTAAAGTAACTCTCATTTTAGAAGGAATCTATCTGCCAAATGGAAAGCCGATCCGCCTTGATGGTATTATAGTATAAGGTAGTAGGATGAAAACACCAAATATTGTCGAAACATTAAAATTTGAGGAAATCTTTTCGCGAATGAAAGAAGAGTTAGTGCGTCGGAATGCAAGTTTTTCTGCACTAACTGAGAGTGATCCAGCAATAAAGATACTGGAAGTAGCAGCCTGGCGTGAACTTTTGCTTAGGCAAAGGATTAATGATGCAGCACAGGCAAATTTACTTGCTTTTGCAAGAGGTAATGACCTTGATCACTTGGCTGAATTTTATGGTGTGCTGAGAAAGGAGTCAGAGAATGATGAATCCTTAAGGAAGCGGGTAAAAGCCAAAATTGTTGGTTGGTCAACAGCAGGGAGTAAAGAGCATTATCGCTATCATGCATTATCTGCTGACACGAGAGTAAAAGATGCGCAAGTGGTATCACCTATACCAGGAAGTGTACAGATTTCAATACTTTCCACAGAAAATGGTGGAGTACCTTCAGAAGAATTGCTAGAGATCGTCAGAAATCACGTTATTCGCGATGATATTCGTGTATTAACAGATACGCTTACAGTTATTGGCTGTGGTATTATTCCCATTACTATTCATGCTAAAGTGCATATTTACCCTACTGCATCAAAAGATGTTATCGAAGCTGCAAAGGAACAATTTATCAAAGGTCTTGAGTCTACTAAAGGTTTAGGGTGGAATGTAACCAGGTCCTGGATTATTGCTCATCTTTTTACAGAAGGTATACAAAATATAGAGCTTACAGAGCCAATAGAAGACATAATTGTACAAAATAATGAATGCGTTGCTTTAAGTGATTTAAGTGTTAGGTAAAAATTGGTGATACTTCCTCCAAATGCTTCAAAGCAAGAGCAAATACTTACAGACATAATTAATTATTCTCTTGATGCAAATTCTCTACGGGGATTTAAATTTAACCCACAGACTGAAATGTTGCCGTGGCTAGTAGCGGAATACGGCTTGGGAGAAATTTTATCCTGGGGTAAGAAAGCTACTAAGAGTGCATTAAAAGAATGGGTCTTAGCTAAGCAAAACGGAATAAGATTTCAACGTTTGCGCGGTACACCACAGTCACTGAAGATGGCGCTGAAATGGGCAAACATTGATAATATTACCATTCAAGAAGAACCACCAGGAGAGCATTTTGCTGAATTTCAAATTGGCATCTCTGATGTTCCTAATGACTTTTTTGTCGATAGTGTAATTGCTCTGGCAAAACTTTCTGCACCGGCAAGATCTCGATTAATGCGAATATTCAATGATTATTACAATGCTCAGCGGTTTATGTTAGATGAAAGTATTTTTGGAGATCTTCTTTCAGACTACTCGGGTGTAAGAATAGCAAAAGAAGGGCCAGTATTATCGTTTGGAAGAAAAAACTCATTTGAGCTAAAAATAGGAAATCCAAGATTTAAATTTAGCACTTTTAGATCACATTATGATAGAAGTTACAGTAATGATTTATATAGGTTGGATGTTGCAGTATTAGGAGAGACAGAGCCTCACACCAAGAATTACAACGGTATATATGAAAGAAGTCACGAGTGGTATAACTTAAAAGCACTATATCCTCTACCACAGGGTTTATTGCCAGAAATTAAGTTTGCTAAAGCGTTGATAGTATTATCAGATAGTTGGAATTTGGGAGATATCAATGCTTGTTTTGCACCAACTGCTTATAAAGAAATAGAGCATACATTTTACTTAAGTGAAGATAAACTCTCTGAGCAGATTTGGAATTTTCGACGTACACCAATTTTAGAGCGGTTTAGTATAACTTATTACTACGAAGCAAAGAGTTTTACTGATCAAAGAATAATAGAGTCTAATTTAAGGGAATATCATATTGATTGTCAAAATGACTCAGATTTAAAACAGAAAGATCCTATTCATGAGCTAGAAAATTACGTAGCAGTATTTTACCCAGGTATGGTCACTTGGCATGAACATCGCCACTTAAATCGCCCTTGGAAAAATTTTGAGCCCATTATTACAAAAAAATTGGACGTTTTTTCTACGAATCTTGTATATATATAATATCAATCACGCAATCAGACATGTCAATACTGACACAATCAGGCAGAGCAGCTATTGCTGCGAGCATAAAAGAGCAACCAATACATCTTGCTTGGGGATCTGGAGATTCTACCTGGGAAAGCAGCTACAAAGTTGAAAAAACTTTTACAGCAGGCGGCAAGATAAGTTTAGATCACCACACTATTAAAGATGTAAAAGTTTATACAGGGCAAACAATTTATCAGTCAAGCATAGATTATATAGTTGATGGTAGCTCAGGCGCTATTGAGCGTGTAGAAAATGGTGCAATTATAGCAGATAGCGTAATCACTATAGAGTATACTCAAGACACACCACCGGAACTAATTACTTCTGCAACATTAATTAAGGAAGTTGGACGTCGTGTTGTTGATGAGGTGCTCTTTTGCAGTGGTGATGAGAATGGAGAACTTGTGACTCCATCTGGAAGGTTTAAACCATCGAATGTACCAATCAATAATCTGTATCTTAAATTTACTTTCGATTTCACGGACGCAGCAAATCAAGTAATAAGAGAGCTTGGAGTTATGGTTGGTACAAAGGTGGTAGAAAAATTGCCTCCTGGACAGAGATATTTTGAACCAAAAGATATAGAAGACCATGGAATCTTGCTGATTTTAGAACACACTGTACCACTTATCAGAACTGCTGCCACAAGAGAGACTTTTTCATTTGTTGTAACCTTTTAGAATAAAATGACTTTAAACACCTATTATAACCGCTTTAATCCTGACAAAGAATACGAAAAAAGCTTATTTCTTGCTGGAAGAGGTTTGCAATCTGCAGAATTAAACGAGACTCAGGAGTATGCTCTCTCTAAGCTTAAAGGCATAGGCGATGCAATATTTCGTGATGGTGATGTTATAATAGGAAGCAATTGTATTATAGATAGAGAAACTGGTAAAGTTACGCTTGAATCAGGAAAAATCTATCTTCGTGGAGCGGTTAGAAAAGTTGAAAAAGAAGAGTTTGTTATTCCACTGAGTACCACAGTGCGTATAGGTGTTTATTACGTAGAATCTACCATTACAGAACTTGAGGATGAAAACCTTCGTGATCCTGCTGTTGGTACACGTAACTATCAAGAAGTAGGGGCTGCAAGGCTTAAAGTTTCCACCACTTGGAGTTATCAAGCTGAGGGTGTGACTACTAATGCTTCAGGAGAATTTTATCCAATTTATAACATTGAAAATGGAGTATTGATAGAACATTCACCGCCACCACAAGCAAATATAGTAACTACTGCTCTTGCTCGTTATGACAAAGAAGCAAATGGTTCCTATGTCGTAAATGGTCTTGAAGTAATGTTCCTGCAAAAGGAAGAGGGAGAAGGAGGAAAAAAAATATTTGTGATTAATGAGGGCAAAGCTCATGTTGATGGCTATGAGATTGAGCTACCTCACAGTATTCGTGTTTCTTTTGATGAAGATCCAGATATAAAAGCAGTTGAATCAGAACCACATACTTTTCAGCCAAATAGCCAAAGAGTAATGGAACTTAAAGTTAATGATTTTCCAATAAGTGAAATTAAAAAAGTAGATATAACTGTTCAAAAAACCATTACCGTTACTCATGGTTCATACTCAGGAGCTGTTGATCCAATACCTGACTCTGCAGTACTTGAGATTATTCAAGTTAAACAAGGCAATGTTATTTATGAAAATAGTATAGATTACAAATTAAACGCAGGAAACGTTGATTGGTCATTACCAGGTAAAGAACCAGCTCCTGGAAGTAGTTATCAAATAACTTACCGCTGTCGTACTCATGTAAGTCCTGAAGATATAAGTGAAGAGGGATGCAAAGTAAAAGGAGCAGTTGATAACAGCTTGGTTCTGATTGATTACACCTGGAAAATGCCCCGCTATGATTTAATTACTATCGATAGCAAAGGAGCAGTAAGGAGAATAAAAGGTATAGCTCACCCTTGGCGACCATCAATGCCTAGAGCGCCTAGTGGACAACTTTTGCTCTGCTACATTCATCAGACGTGGAAAAAAGGCGAAGGGGTAAAAATAGTGAATAATGCTATTCATGCTGTACCGATGAATGAGCTTGAAGCAATGAAAAAAGGAATAAATGATCTTTATGCGCTGGTTGCAGAGGAACGTCTACGCAATGATGCAAATTCAAGAGAACCTACCACCAAAAAAGGAGTATTTGTTGATTCATTCTTTGATGATGATATGCGCGATCAAGGAATTTTGCAGTCTGCAGCAATAGTAAATAAGGAACTAATTTTACCAATAGATGTAACGATTGCTGATATTGATGGAGGAGAAAAAACTTATTTGTTGCCATATGAACTTGAACCGGTACTGGAGCAGCTTTTACAGACTAAAGGAGAAAAGATCAATCCATATCAAGCTTTTGATCCAGTCCCGGCACAAATTACTCTAAATAAAAATATAGATCACTGGACGGAGGTTACCACGAATTGGAAAAGTCCAGTAACCAGAGTGTTTAATGTTAAAGAAACAACAGAGCTGCTGTCAAGTACCTCATACGAAACTGAATTTATGCGAGAAGCAACTCAAAATTTTGAGATTGAAGGTTTTGCAACTGGTGAAAAGCTTAAGGAAGTAAAATTTGATGGCATAAGCATTCAACCTCAAGCATAGAAAATATTTGAAAGAAAAACATGATCGCAACATTTATTGCTGATAACAGAGGAAAAATAAAAGGAAGATTTACTGTACCAAGAAACATTCCTGCTGGGACTAAGTTAGTACAGTTCTTCGGTGATAAAGGAAGTTATGGAGAAGCAACGTATACTGGTAAAAAAACAATTACCATAGAGGAAAGAAGAAGAGTTATCGCAGCAAGAAGAGTTGATCCTTTAGCGCAAACATTTACTCTAAATGAAAGTAGGCACATAGGAGGCGTGGAACTATGGTTTGTAAATAAAGGCAAAAAACGTGTTGTTGTGCAGATTAGAGAAACAGCAGTGGGAGTGCCCTCGCAAACTGTCATTGCTGAAAGCTATATTGAGCCAAAAGATATAAAGATAGATGGCACAGCAACACGTATAGAGTGGTCACCAGTGTTTTGCCATGCAGGAGAGGAGTATGCAATAGTACTACTTACTGATGATGCAGATACTGCAGTAAAAATAGCAGAACTTGGCAAATATGATGCAGTAAATAGCCGTTGGGTAACAAGCCAGCCATATCAAGTAGGAGTATTACTGTCATCAAGCAATGCAAGCACCTGGACTCCACATCAAAATTTAGATTTAACGTTTCGGCTTTTGGCTGCAAAATTTAGCGAAAATTCTCACGTTATTGATCTGGGAAAAGTTACAGCAACCAATACTTCAGATTTAATTGTTTTGACGAACGTCGAAAAAGTAGCATTTGATACCAATGTGGAATTTATCTTAACAGATGAAGAGGGAAAAGAGAACTTTTTGTCTGATAATTTGCCACTTGCACTGCGTGAAAGACTATCTGGAGAGCTAACAGTAAAGGCAAGCCTAAAAGGAGGGCGAGAAAAAAGTCCAGTGCTATATCCTGGGTTACAGCTAGTTATGGGTAATATAGGGGAAAAAGGAGATTATGTTACAAGAAGTATTACAGCAGGAGCTAATACTAAAATCACCATAACGTACGATGCGCTGATACCTGGCACTGCAGATGTTAAAGCTTATGTACAAAAAAGCAACAGTGATTGGCAATTAGTAAATTTAACATCAGGAAAACCAATTGGAGAAAATTGGGTAGAGAGAACTCATGTGCTGACAAATTTTAATGCTAATGAGACAAGGATAAAATTAGTTTTAAGTGGAACGGTTATTTATCGTCCTAAAGTCAAAAATCTCAGAGTAATAGTAACATAAAATTTAAATGACTTTTGATCAAACCAAACGAGGATATCCTTTGCCGCATCCAGAGAACATAGCTGTAGAAGATGTAGTACGTATTCGCAGAGCCATAGAAAAGATAGATGAAGATATGAGTGAAAGAGAAGATGAACTTAAAAATAATTTTGAACGATTTAGATTTGAAACTTTTTTGAATTTTTGGGAATGAAAGAAGCAATAGAAGCATTACAGCAAAGGATAAAGGATTTAGCAGCAAATAGCACGGCTGATCAACTGGCATATCTTGCAAAATCGCTGGAATTGATAGCAGATAAAAAAGCTATTGCTGACATTGTACAAATAACTGAAGTAAAAGAGATAATTGATGCACTACAGAGAAGGCTTAAAGATTTAGCAGGAAGTAGTACACCAGATCAACTAGCATATCTTGCTAAAGCACTGGAATCAATAATCGACAAAAGTGCGGTTTCTGAAATTGTACAGATGACAGATGGTAAGTTAAAAGAACTCTTGAGCGCTGCAAGGACGCACTTAAGTGACATAAATAGCAATAAGGAAAATTCAATATCTGCAATAACTGAAGCGAAAACAGATTCTGTCAATGAAATTAACAAGCTTAGGGATAATTCCTTAAATACTTTAAAAGCATCATCAGATTCGCATATATCGCTACTTGATACGAGAAAGAATGCCAATATTGCAGCAATAAATAGCATTAGTAACAGTCATAAAGATGGTCTTAAAGGTTTAGTAGAAGATTTTCGTGCTGTTAATAATGTACCATCTGGCTCATCAATTATTAGGGAAATAGAAACTCGAATTAAAAACATCCCTGATAAATGAGGTAAAAACTCGGGATGAACAGTTAAAAGTGTCTCTTATAAATGAAATAAGAAAGCGCAACATGGTTGAACCAGGGTCATTACCTTTCTTATTTGGTGTACTTGGCAGAAAAAATAATTATTTTGGCCACGGAACTTTTACGACAGAGCTTGGAAAGTGGAGTAGTGATATAACAAAAACTGACTATATGTTACAACTACTAGCAGGTAGCCATACGTACAATACAGATTACGTTAGTTTTTATCGGCCAAGACAACTAAGTTTTATAGAGGGAAGTAAAGGAACATTTATTTACGGAGAGTTATGCACAAAAAGTTTTTCGGGTAGTTATGATGAGATATACTATTACCCGTATGCTGCACTTGGAGTAGTATTTGTAAAAAATACAACCAATGTGAACATAAATAAGACAATGGAATTTGTTGGATCATCGTATTCGAGTACGGAGTATGGGGGAGCAGGATTATTTGTGGGAACACCAGATAATACCAATTCTAATAAATCAAGTATTTCAAAAATAGTATGGAAAAATGTTTACCAATACACGAGTTCTGATAGCAAGTTAGCCGGATCTGGTAATGTGGAGATTCCAGCAGGAAAAACAGTTGCAATATTACTTTACACATCATCTTATCTGTATTCCAGAACACAAGTTAGTCAAGGTATGCTTGCATCAAATTATGTACACAACTATGGTCAATTTATTCAGTGGGGGATTTATAACATACGTAGCAATTTTCTCACCACAGGGCTTGAGGTAGATGTGGAAAGGACGCTCAGGGGTTGGCAATGTCCAGGATTATCTAACACGTATGAGATTTGGAGGTAACAAACAATGTCTATCTACATTAGATTTGAAAATGATAAACAAGTAGAAACAACAACACTTGAAAGCAAGCCAACTGAAAATGATTGGTATGAAGCACCAGAAGATTTTGATTGGCAAAAAAGCTATTGTTTAACAGAAGGAGGAAAAATTGCTCAGCGTACTAAAGAAGATATACAAAAGGAGTTACTGGATAATGCGAAGCTTTGTGCATTTGATAGTATGCGTTTCTATTATGATAATCATACTCACCAATATGCAGGTCATTCTCACCAAAAAGCTAAATCTTATGAGATTCAAGCGGAAGCCGCAAAAAGCATTCTAGCAGCACCAGAATCTATAGATGAAAAGGATAAAGAAATTATAGAACCTTTAGCAAAAGTCCGTGGTATTACGGTTATTGAAATGGCAAGAATAATTGAGGAAAAAGTGAAAAAAGCAGTAAAAGCAATAATTAAATGTGAAGAGCTTGAAGATTTAGCCAAAAGAAAGATTGAAGAAGCCAAAAGTGAAAATGAGCTACAGACTTTGCTAGATGATTTCAGGAAAAAAATACAAAGAAATGGCTGAAGAATTTTTACATGGCGTAAATGTTATTGAGGTAACCTCAGGAGCAAAGACAGTACGTACAGCTAAATCATCAGTGATAGGTGTAATTGGTACTGCACCTGAAGCTGATGAGCAAAAATTTCCACTGAATAAACCAGTACTGATAGCAGGAAGTTTAAAGGAAACAGCAAAGCTTGGAAAGAGTGGCAGTTTACCTTCTGCAATAAATGGAATATTTTCCCAAATTGGTGCAACAGTAGTAGTTATTCGAGTTGAAGAAAGTGAGAACAGCGATCCAAAATTAAAAAAAGAAGAAACGCTGAGAAATGTAATTGGAGGAGTTGATAAAGAAACCGGAGAATATCAGGGAATTGAGGCATTTCTCAGTAGTGAAAGTATAGTCCATGTTGCGCCAAGAATATTAATTGCACCTCAGTTTACTCATCAGTTACCTGAAATAGATGGAGTAAATTCAGTAGTGAGTGCTTTAATTTCCATAGCAGAAAAATTAAGAGCAATTATTGTTGCAGATGGACCAAATACCAATGATGAAGAAGCAATAAAGTGGAGAAAAAGTGTAGGCAGCTCAAGAGTTTACGTAGTTGATCCATGGGTGAAGGTACTTATTGAAGGAAAAGAAGAAATCTTGCCATCGAGTCCATTTGTAGCTGGTTTAATAGCTAAGATAGACAGCGAGCAAGGCTTCTGGCAGTCACCTTCAAATAAAGAGATAAACGGTATTGTTGGAACAAGCAGGCCTATTGATTTTAGCTTAGGTTATGCAAATTGCAGAGCAAACCACTTAAATGAAAATGAAGTAACAACGATAATTCATCAAAATGGCTATAGGCTTTGGGGCAATAGAACATGTTCAAATGACTCAAAATGGGCTTTTTTGTCAGTGAGAAGGACTGCAGATTTAATCAATGATAGTTTACTTCGAGCTCATTTATGGGCAGTTGATCGCAATATTACCAAAACTTATATAGATGATGTGATTGAGGGGGTGAATTCTTACCTTGCAAGTTTAAAAGCGCAAGGAGCTATTATCAGCGGAAAATGTTATGCAACACCAGAGCTCAATACACCGGCAAACATTGCAAGCGGGAAAGTGTATTTTGACTTCGAGTTTACACCACCATATCCGGCAGAACAGATTACTTTCAGGTCACATCTTGTGAGTGGTACAATATTATAAAAATGGGAGAAAGAGATGTTACCGAAGATTTTAAAGAATTTTAATGTATTCGTAGATGGTCGGGGTTATGCAGGAAAAATTGATGAGATAACGCTACCAAAGCTTACCATAAAAACAGAAGAGTACCGTGCTGGTGGTATGGATATTCCAGTAAATATTGATATGGGCATGGAAAAGATTGAAGCAGATTTCACTTTTTCTGAATACGATACAGAGCTCTTTCGGCTATTTGGTCTAATAAATGGGAATTCAGTAGCTTTGACGCTCCGTGGTGGAATGCAAGGTAGTGGAAGTAATGATATTGAAGCAGTAATCATCAACCTCAGAGGCATTTTTAAAGAGTTTGACTTTGGTAATTGGAAACCTGCTGAAAAAGCAACGCTAAAGTGTACTGTAGCTGCCCATTACTACAAACTTACTATAGGTGGTAATGAATTAATAGAAATCGATGCTGAAAATATGATTAGAAAGATAAATGGTGTTGATCAAATGGCCTTGCTGCAAACGGTTTTAGGAATATGAAAACTTACTTGAAATTTTATTTTTTAAGGAGAAGCATATTAAAATAACTTTAAAAGTGTAAAAATATTTTATTTTTTAGGAGAATTTTATGAAAACTATAACACTTAATAACCCAATAACAGTTGATGGAATTTCTGTCTCAGAACTTACCGTTAGACGTCCAAAAGTTAGGGATTATCTAGCTATTGAGAGACTTAATGGTAGTGATCTAAGTAAGGAAGTAACTTTGACTGCCAATTTGACATCAGTTGCAAAAGAAGCGATTGAAGAGTTAGATATTGCTGATTATGTGAAAGTACAAGAGGTATTAAAGGATTTTTTTTCACCAATTATTCAAAAGACTTGAGATTAGAAGTACTCGTGCTTAGCTCTATCATAGGTGGTGGAGTTGAGCACATTCTTGATATGGAATTTAACGAATTTATCTTATGGGCAGAAACAGCAAAGAGGTCTAAATGTCAACGTTATCTATAAAAATCGGAGCAGTCTTAGATGGCAGCTTTAATACTGTAATAAAAGGAAGTAGTAGTCAACTTACTCGTCTTGGTGAGAATATAAGAAAGCTTGATTCATCTTTAAAATCAGTATCAAAATTTAAACAGTTAGGTCATGATGTTTTGACTAGCAAGAGGTCATGGAAAGGTTTTGAAGATCAAGTAAAATCTTTAGCTAAACAAATGAAAGCGATGGAGAAACCGAGCAAAACTTTAAAAGCAGAATTTGACAAGGCCAAAACCTCCGCAATAAAAGCAAAAGAAGCATATTTGAAAAAGAGAGATGCTTTACATTCATTCAATGAAGAAGTAAGAAAAAGTGGCAGAAATATTAAGTCATTAGTAAGTGATCAATATAAACTTGGCTCTTCTATTGAAGTACTAAAAGGTAAGTATGGTAAGCTTGGGTCTGCAATACGTAGTCACCAAAGTTTTTTAGCAAGCAAAGCACATTTTAAGTCACAAATTATAGAGACTGTTGGACTAGGACTTTCACTTGCGGCACCAATTAAAGTTGCGATTGACTTTGAAAGTGCTATGGCTGATGTTAAGAAGGTAGTAAACTTTACTCAGAACACAAATGAGGCCGAAGAATTTGCTCAAAAATTAAAGAAGTTATCTCGTGAAATACCGCTATCAGCTGCAGAGTTAGCACAAATAGCTGCAAGTGGTGGTCAGCTTGGTATCGACAAAGATAAGCTACTTGAATTTACCACAACAGTAGCTAAAATGGCCACAGCATTTGACATGTCTGCTGAACAAGCTGGTGATTCTATTGCCAAACTCGCTAACATTTATGGAATCGCAGTAGAGAAGATGGAAGAAGTTGGTGATGTTATAAATTACCTATCAGATAATACTGCAGCTAAGGCGAACGATATGATTGAAGCACTCGCTAGAGTGGGTGGTAATGCAAAACAATTTGGTTTAGATATTAATCAGACAAGTAGTTTAGTAAATGCCTTCGTTAGTTTAGGTAAACAACCTGAAAAAGCAGCAACTGCTGTCAATGCTCTGCTTTCTAAACTTCAAACTGCTGAAGGGCAAGGAAAAGAGTTCAAAGCAGCATTGGAATCGATAGGTATCACTGCAGAGGAAATGTCACAAAAGGTTGCTGAAAACGGGCAAAACGCTCTACTTCATTTTTTTGAAATTTTAGAAAAAGTAGGACAGGAACGTTCACAAATCCTTCTCAATCTCTTTGGTCAAGAATATCAAGATGATATTGCATTGATAGTTGGGAGTTTGGAAGAATATAAAAAAGCAATAGATTTTGTGGCTGATAAAGAAAAGTATAATAAATCTATGCAAAAGGAATTTAATAACCGTGCAAGTACTACAGCAAATAATTTGCAGCTACTTAAAAATACAATAGCAGAGCTAGGAATGAACTTAGGGTCAGTTATGCTACCTCCTTTAAATTGGATAAGTAAGATTTTGAGGTCAATATCTACAGGTATAGCTTGGTTCGCAGAGAAGTGTCCAATTTTAACTACAGGAGTTATGAGCATAATTTCAGCTCTTATTATTGGCAAGATTGCAGTGGTAGGTTTTGGTTATGCATTTGCATTGGCTGGAGGTGGAATACTAACTTTTAAGGCTATTTTGCAGGGAACACTTTTGCCAGTATTAACTTCGTTATCAGCGCGAGTAATTCCAGCAGTAATCATGGGACTGAAAGCTTTAACGCTAACCAATCCTATAGGAGCTGCTATTGCTGGACTATCAGTTGGTGCAGCGCTTGTAATTGCTAATTGGCAAAAGGTAAAGGACTTTTTTTCAAGTCTCTGGAAATCAATTACAAAATCTATAGAAAATTGGATTGGTATAGGAAAATTTTTTAATGATAGTCCAATAAAAGCATTAGAGAAACCAGTAGAAGCAAAAATAGGCAGTGCAACTAGTGAAAATAATGTTTTTAGTAAAGGAAATCCTTTATTGAATAATAATGCTTTTAGTAGAATTTCGAATAGTAGAACGAATATTGAAAGTGTGATTACAGAAAAAAGTTCTGTAGCAGATAATTCAGAGAAAGTTTTAAAAGACTGTGAAAAGTGTGAACAAAAAATTTTCAATCAAACTTTTACATTTAATATAAGTATAAAAGCAGAACCTAACCAAGATGTACGTAGTCTTGCTGATGCAGTAATAAAAAGAATAAGGGAAAAATCTCGTGATGTTTTATTTGATTCAATAGAACCAATTTACTAATGCTATCACTTGGTCAACATAAGCTTTCTCCAACAAGTGTAAGGTATAGTAAAGAAAATCGTTGGAGTACAATTGAGTGCATTGGTAAAATACCTTCATTACAAAATATTGGTCAAGGTGCAGAAAATATAGACTTAGAAGGAGTAATTTATTTCCATAATCTGAATGATTTAAATCAATTAAAAAGTATGAAAGAAACTGAGAAAAATCATGAACCAAGTATCTTAGTAGACAATTTAGGGAATGTTTTGGGAAGATTTGTTATTGTGCGGTTAGAAGAAAAGCAAACGTCGTATTTTCCCTGTGGATTACCAAAAAAGGTTGAATTTAGCTTAAGTTTAAGGAGTTATGTATGACAGTACATTATATAACCCGAGAAAATGAAATGTTAGATTACATATGTTTTAAGCACTATGGATATAGCTCTGGAGCAGTAGAAATAGTATTGGAGGCTAATCCTGGTCTTGCAGAGTATGGAAGTTTTTTGCCTACAGGATTAAAGATCAGGTTACCTAGAATACAAGAGCAATTAAAAAAATCGAAGTTAAAAGTGTGGGAATAAATGAAACCTGAATTTAGCATTGAAGGAATAAAAGATCATGTAATATCGGTGCATCTTACTGATGAATCTGGTACTATAGATGATGTTGCAGAGGTATGCGTTGATTATGGCAATGAAAATGTGGAAGTTCCAAATGAATTGAACATAGCACTAGGTTATAAGGAATTTGGAATCTTTCCAATGGGTATATATACAGTCAACGAAGTGACTATACAGGGTCCACCTAAGACTCTACTAATCAAAGCTCATGCAACAAATTTAAGAATATCTTTGAAGGCAAAAGTATCAAAAGAATGGCGCCAAATTACCATAGAAAACTTAGTAAAAGAAATAGCCCAAAAACATGGATATGGACATAAAGTTGCTGAGGAATTTAAGAATGTATTAATACCCCACATTAATCAGGTAGATGAAAGTGATATAAGTCTGTTAACAAAGATCGCAACAGAGCGTGAAGCAATGGCCAAATTAGCTGGTGGGTATGTATTGTTTATTTCAAAAAATATGGCAAAATCAGCCACAGGAAAAGCTTTAGGAACAACAACTATTAGACCTCAAGACACAATTAATTGGAAAGTGCATTTTACCGTACGTGATAAGTATAATTCAGTAGTAGCAAAATGGCACAGCTATGAAAAGGGCGAAACTATTAAAGAAACAGTTGGTAGTAGCGAGCCAAGTTATATTATGCTGGAACTTTACTCTAATGCAGAGTCAGCGCTGAGTGCAGCAAATGCCAAGTTGAAACAATTGAAGCGTAACAATGAAACTTTAGATATAACTATGCCTGGTAATCCAGAGTTATTTGCAGAAGCTAAACTTAATCTTATAGGTTTTAATCAAGCGGTAGATGGTGAATGGATAGTTAACAGAGCGGAGCATACTTTAAATAGCTCGGGTTACCTTACTATGTTGTCAGCATCTTTGAGTAAGTAATGTTAAGAAAAAAATGAGTAATGATCTATTTAATATGAAGAAACTGTGTGCGAAATATGAAAAAAATAAAGTCTAATGAAAAATATAAGTTACATTTCGCATGGTTCGCACTATTAATAGTATGTCTTGTTATTACATATTGCTATCAAAAATCTAAAGCTACAGATAATTACAAAACAATCTTACGCATTGCTTCTGAAAATTGTAATCTAGATGTAGTAAAGTTTTCAGTAAAGAACCTATTGAGCATTAACACACAAATTCCTAGATTAACGGCGCTACATTGTGCAGCAGAAGGAAAATGTCTAGAATTAGTAAAATTTCTAGTGAATGAAGGAGTTGATATAAATGATACAGGTAGATATAAAGGATGGACAGTATTACATTCTGCCGCATACGGAGGCAATTTAGAGATAGTTAAGTTCTTATTAGAAAGAGGTGCTAATCCTAATACTAGAGATACAGATGGAAAAAACCCTCGGGATGTAGCTGTAATAGAATCAAGGCACAACAAAGATAAACCTTACAGAGAAATTATTAAGCTACTTGCAAATGCAGAGGAACAGCATAAATCAAAATAGTAGTTACTAAAGTAGCTATCCATAATAAATTCATACTTTAAATCATTATGCAAAATCAAAAAATCCCAATTACATTAATTATCACGTTATTAATCCAAACCGTAGCATTGATATGGTGGTTATCCAAGTTAGACTCAAGGGTACAATTTCACGATAAACTTATTGAATATGGTTTAATGGAAAAAGTGTTAGTACTTGAGGAAAGGGTGAAAAATCTTTCTGAGGAATTAGATGAATTCAAAGATAACTTAAAGTCTGGTGTATAATGCTTAGACTGCGATTGGCGATTTTTCCAATTTTTGACGTATTGTTCAACTAGTGGAGAATCTCCTGTTATGATCAGTAGGTTTTCAGCATTTCTTTGCTGAGCGGCATCTGAAAAGTTAAATGATCCGGTTATGATTTTTTGCTCATCAATAATAATTACCTTGCTATGAGCAATAGCGGGTTTAAAGTCAATCCATATCGGGATTTTGTGCTCAAATAATTCGTTAATTACACTATGTTTTGAACTAGTTTGTGATTCATCTAGAATAACCTTAATATCAACTCCACGCTTTTTAGCTTGAACCAAGGATTCAGCAATAGGCTTTGAGGTAAATTGGTATGCCTGAACCAACAAGGATTTTTTAGCATGACCCACGGAATCAATTATTAGGTTGGTGCAATTTTCTCCAGGCGTGAAGCAGACTGTGGCTTTTGGGCAGGAAACACATCCCGATAAAAGCGAACAAGTTAATAAAATCAATAAATACCTAACCATGGCAAAATACATCCTTTCAATTGACGGCGGAGGCATAAGAGGCATCATACCAGCCATTATTCTAGCAGAAATAGAAAAAAGAACAAGAAGAACTATAGCTGAAATCTTTGATCTAATGGCTGGTACTTCAACCGGTGGGATTGTTGTGGCAGGATTATGTAAAAAAGATAAACCTCAATATTCTGCTAATGATTTAGTCGAGTTCTATCGGGAATATGGACCATATATTTTTAAGTCTTCATTTTTGAGAAGATCAATATTATCTTGGTTTAACTGTACACAATACCCACATAAAAATATTGAGTATGTACTTCATAAATATTTTGGCGATGATGTCTTTAAAAACACTTTAAGTAATGTGTTGATTACGAGTTACGATATTCACAATAACTGCCCATTTTTCTTCAAAAGCTGGAAAGAGGATAGGAATTTTATTAAATTAAGGGATGTATTAAGAGCAGCAACTGCAGCACCTACTTACTTTGCACCTAAATATCTTAAAATTAACCAAAAGGAAATGGTATTAGTGGATGGAGGGGTTTTTGCCAATAATCCAGCGGCTTGTGCATATGCAAGTAGTAAAAGGTTATTTCCAAATGATGATATTGTACTGTTATCGATAGGTACTGGAAGAACAGATAGAAGCATAGAGTATGCCAATTCAAAGAGATTTGGAAAAATAGGCTGGGTAAAACCACTACTACATGTGATGTTTGCCTCAAGTTTAGATGCAGTAAATTACCAACTTGATCAAGTTATAGCTGATAAATATATACGCATACAATCGCAATTGAAAATAGCATCACCTGACATGGATAATATTACATCAAAAAATATCAAATCTCTTCAGCAAGAGGCAAAGGCAATGATAGAGAATAATCAAAAAGTAGTCGATAAATTTTGTAACATTGTGTCTTAATTTACATCAAGTAAAATATAAAGCTTTCATTGAGCCAGAAAAGTAAAATAAGCAAATTTGCCTTGTTGAGAAATCTTATTATCTTTGTGTACTACTTTCTTTTTCACTACTAAAAAATCCACGTAAATGGTTAAAAACCTTTTCAATAAAAAGCTCGCTTTCCTCTCCTGTAAAAGCTTCTTTTATTTCATGCAAACTACTTGTTACCTTATTGCTATTTTTTATGACTGAGTAGCTTTCAATAGCTTGGCAAGCAGACAAAATAGTTATTGCCCCTATTATAGTTGAAACAATTATGGCAATTAAAGGTGCTATTGTTGTAAGTACTGCTGCAATTAATGAGATGCCAACACAAAACGCAATAGCTGAAATGCAAAATGCTACTGTATGTTTCTTTTCATGACTAACCATACACACCTTCTTAATAAATCTGTTAAAAGGATAACTTATTTTTTTAGTACCGTCAATATTTTTAGAAAAATTGGCATACTCAAGATAATCATTTGTGATACCAATGAATTACATTAAGCAAATTCTAATTTAGTTAATTCACTTCAATCTATTTGAACATTATATATTAAACACAGAAGCACAAGAATTTCATTCAGTAATTTAGATATATTAAATATACAATTATTTTTATTGATATTTTAATGTATTATTTATGAGTAAGTAAACTACTGAAATCTTTAATCCAGGTTAAGTTTTGAAAGCATGATTTTCAAGCTCCTCAATAGAAATGTCCAGCATAAGTAGATTATTTGCAACCTTTATCTATATTAAGTATATAACTACTTTTACTTATATCTTTAACACAATTCAATTTTCACACTCATCAGTAGTTAGGCCACTTGCTCGCACAATAATATCAATAGCAACACCTGCCTTTGCTAGATTTTTCGCAACTTTGATCTTTTCTATTTTTTTAACTTTTTTCTTGCCATTTTTCATACTTTCAGATAGAGATTTGACTAGTGATTCTTGTTCTCCGTACTCATCCATTAAACTCAATAGCTTTTTGCTTTCTCTTGTTTTAGGTAGCAGAACTTTAATATTCACTGATAATCCTTCTGCTATTTGATATAATTTGTCAAATGATATGGCAGTGTATCCTATTTCATATTCGTGTATTTCCTTGAGTGTTAAACCAACTTTATCCGCCAAATCTTTTTGAGTATATCTTCTTATCAACCTCCATTCTCTTATTCTTTGCCCTATTCTGTAGTATATAGAATCAGTGCAGACTTCTTTCTCTGTATTATCATACTCGTAAATAGATAAGCCGGTTGCTTGGGAAATTATGTCAACTGAAACTCCTTCTTTAACTAGATTTTTTGCTACTTCTAATCTTGCCTCCTCTTGATTGATTTTCTCGCTAATATGAACAAACCTGATTAATGAAGGTACTATTTTGCCTAACTTTTGATTCTCATATATTTTTGTTAGATAGAGTATTTCTTCGTCTTCATCTTCATACTCTCTTACTGTTATTGGTTTAGGTAATAGATCTACAACATTAACTGACAGTACTCTTGCTATTACATATAGTACTTCAATCGGAATAGGAATATACCCATTTTCATAATTGGTTACTTCTTTATATGCTAATCCGATTTTACTTGCTAACTCTGCTTGAGTACACCTTTGCATTAATCTACAATCTTCTATTTTTTGCCCTATTTTGTAGTGTATAGAACTAACATCTCTTACAGAAACAAACATATATACCTTACTTAGAAATAAATTTTCATGCAATTTGATCAGCGGATAAACCAACTATTTGCAAAATAATATCAATAGAAATTCCCCCTTTTACTAAATCCTTTGCAACTTTGATCCTTTCCGCTTTTCTTACTTTTTCTTCACAAATCCGTATGCCTTCAAACAAAGATTTTATTAGTGCATTACGTAGTTCTTGACTTTCAATCTTTTTGTATTCTTCAATTAAATTCGGTAGTTCATTTTCTACTTTACTACCTTCCTCTATTAGCAGATCTGTAATATTAATCGATAATGTTTCTGCTATTACATATAATTTTCCCAGTGGAGTAGCTACACGTCCTTGTTCATAGTTGCTTATTTCGTGACGGGTTGTATTCATTTTCTTTCCTAAATCTTTTTGAGTATACTCTTTTACTAGCCTCCATTCTTTTATCTTCCTTCCTATTTGGCAGTAAATAGAACCAACTTTTTCTTCAACACATTCATCAGCAGAGAGACTGATTGTTTTTGCAATAACATCAACAGAAACTCCTGCTTCAACCAAACCCTTTGCAATTTTTACTTTCTCTGCTTTCCTACTACTTTTTTCACTAACTTGGACAAATTGGGTTAATAAACAAAACATCTTACGTAACTCCTGATCATTAATCTTTTTATATTCTCTTACTAGATTTAATATTTCTTCTTCCTCATCTTCAAGACAGATTTTTTCATTTGATACAGGAATAAGATCGGTAATACTGATTGATAGTGCCTCAGCTATAGCATATAACCTTTCAATTGAAATTCTACGATTCCCTTTCTCATATTGCAGTATTACCCAGTATTTTACACCAATTTTCTCAGCTAAATCTTTCTTCTTCCTCATCTTCAAGACAGATTTTTTCATTTGATACAGGAATAAGATCGGTAATACTGATTGATAGTGCCTCAGCTATAGCATATAACCTTTCAATTGAAATTCTACGATTCCCTTTCTCATATTGCAGTATTACCCAGTATTTTACACCAATTTTCTCAGCTAAATCTTTCTGAGTATACCCCCTCTCTAACCTCCAACTTTTCACTTTTTCCCCTACTTCATAGTCTAGAATTTTTTCCACGCAAAGAACCATACATATAATATTTTCTACTATAGCTCAAAGGCTCCAGATATAACGGTAGAAAAAACCTCTGGAACCTTAAAGTTTGCTGTAGACGCATTAAAGTTCCCTAAAGGTTTCTTTACTACCTCCACATACCCTATTTACCCATGAAGACAATACTTCATCATTGCTAATCTCTTTTATAGCATACTTTTCATTCCATATGCCACATCTAGTGAAATTACCTCTTTCTACCACTTCCTTAAGCTTCACTCCCCCAAAGAGGCAATTTTTTCCAATTTCTTCGCCTCTTTTTTGTAACTCAGCCCACATTTCCTTGTTTTCTACTCTGACTTGTACTTGATCATATTTTTTTACATCGTGGTACAATATAATATTTAGCTTACCAATGCTTGTAGGAAACTCTAATATAATAGAGCTTTCATCTGACATATCGATATAGTTTCTTATACCTCCCTTCTCACTTTTAACCTCAACTGCATCATTGCCAATTTTTAAAATATTAATTCCTAACTCTCTCAGTATTTTGGCTACCTCTACCTTGCTATCCCCAGAAAATTCTATATACGATGTTGTATTATCTATCTCAACATCTATTAATTCTCCTTCTTGCATAGCATTTTCGCCAGCTTTCTCTAGTTCTTCTAGTCTCTCATCTATCTGTGGCTGAACTTCTGGCTGTAGCTCATTATAGATTTCACCTATTAGTTTATTCTGCAATAAAGTATCATGAAAATCTGCACCACTTAGCATTAATTTACGCATTATCTTTTTTCGATCAGTCTTATCAAATTTATGAAAATGTGTACCCAATACTACATACTCTGCAATGCTCCATTCCCCATCGTTATATGCATTTATTCTTGCTCCAGAGGCTAGTACTTGGTCTATAGTTTTGTGCAATTCATTTACGTTTTTTGCCTCTACCACTTCACTTTTAAACCAGCTCAACTTTTCGCTTTCGCTTATACTTGGCTTTATTTTTTGCAAAGCTGAAGCAAATGGATTTAACCCTTCTGGATAATCTGCTTGATTACTCAAAGGTTTTGTGCCATAAATATAGTCAAATCCTTTCCCATAGTTGATTTGGTTTTCGCGAACTTCTCTACAAGGGAAAGGTACTACTTCTTTATCTCCAAGCTTTTTAGCATTATTAATTTTGCTTACAAAGGTGGATTGCTCCTTAGTACGACCAATTCCTACAATAGCATTTAACATCTCACCTTTTGATAATCTATCAAGATCAACGTTTAACTCGTAAACACCCCCCTCTTTATCACTAAAAGGTACAATTATTTTATTATTCATATTAGCCTCCGCTATTAAATATACTTTCTAAGTGTATAGTTATTATACACTGTATTACTTATTATAAATTATAGTGAGTAGATTTGCAAATACTTTCTGCTATAACAATCCGTTTTCTCTAAAGCTAAAATAGCCACCACTTGTGATGATAATGTGATCAAATAACCTAACGCTTACAGTACTACATGCTGCTGCTAAGCTCTTCGTTACTTCTTGATCTTCTTCTGATGGTTCTAAGCGTCCCCCAGGATGGTTGTGTGACATTATTACTAATGTTGCATTCTTTATTAATGCTTTTCTTATAATTTCCTTTATGTATACTGGTGCTTTTTCCATTTCACCAATATAGGATTCTTCTCCAATTAGTTGACGCCTTTTATTCAAGTACAGTATTTTTACACATTCCCTCTCTGCATGACCTATACTTACGTTTAAGTACTCTACTAGCCCTTGTAAGTCCATTATTGGCTCACTCTTAAGCTTTTCTTTCAGTACCCTTTCTAGTGTTTCCTTAACACACATAATCATTGCTACTGCAGAATCAGTTACTCCTTCTATAACTTTCAGGTCATCCATTTCTCGGCCTAAAATCCTTCCTACTCCCGTATAAGTGTTCACCAGATTTTTAGCAATTTCTTGAGCTTGTGGTCTTTCATGTACTGCACTTAAAAACGTTTCCATTATTTCACGATCAAGTAGTGCTTTGCCTTTGCTTTCTAATATTCTGAATTCGATTTCTTCTTTACTTTTATTCATATAATTTACCCTTCACTAACAACAAACTTTTTTTAAATATTTACTGCTGTTTTTTTATCAGCATTGGCATAGAGCCATAGCTTTCGAGTGAAGTCAAATCAATTTTTCAATCTTTTTTACTTGTTTTTTCATTAAGAAGTAAAAATATTAATATATAATGATTTTTTATTTTAAATTTGTTGAATTTCGTTCAAAGAGATGCCTACCGCTTGCAAAATAATATCAACAGAAATTCCTTCTTTTACTAAATCTTTTGCAATTTTGATTCTTTCTTCTTCTCTAATTTTCTCCTCACAAATTTGTATGCTTTCAAACAGAGATTTTATTAGCGCATAGCGTAATTCTTGACTCTCAATTTTTTTGTATTCTTTTATTAAATCAGGTAGCTCACTTTCTACTATCTCATCTTCCTCTATGAGCAGATCTGTAATGCTAATTGATAATGTTTCTGCTATTGCATATAATTTTTCCAGTGGAATGGCCACACGTCCTTGCTCATAGTTGCTTATTTCATCACGTGTTGTATCCATTTTCTCAGCCAAATCCTTTTGAGTATACTCCCGTACTGCCCTCCACTCCTTTATCTTTTTTCCTATTTGGTAGTAGATAGAACCCGTTTTTTCTTCAACACATTCATCAGCAGACAGACCAATTGTTTTTGAAACAGTATCAACAGAAACTCCTGCTTTAATAAGACCTTTTGCAATTTTTATTCTCTCCGTTTTTTTACTATTTTTCTCACTAACTTGAACAAATTTGGTTAGTAAACAAAACATTCTACGTAATTCCTGATCATTAATCTTTTTATATTCTCTTACTAGATTTAGTATTTCTTCTCCCTCATCTTCAAGACAGATTTTTTCATTTGATACAGGAATTAGGTCTACAATACCAATCGACAATATCTCTGCTATAGCATACAACTTTTCAATCGAAATTTTACGTGTTCCTTTTTCATATTGTAGTACTACTTGATACGTTACACTGACTTTCTTCGCTAAATCTTTTTGAGTATATCCTCGCTTTAACCTCCAGTTCCTTACTTTTTGTGCTATCTGATACCTTATTGAGATGTTTGCCATAAATATTATACATGTTAATACTACCAAACAAAGATATACAAAAACTTCTATGTTTGCATTTTAGTTGAATATTTCTTCAGAATTGTGTATAATTATTAATGCTTTTTAGGTACTCTTGCTATGGCTCTCTCGAAGTTTCTGGATCCCAAGAATGATGTCGCATTTCGCCGTATCTTTGGCACTGAAAAGAATAAAGACATCCTCATTCACTTTCTCAATGATATTCTGGGTTTTACTGGCAAAAATGAAATAAAGGATATAGAGTTTTTAAGTACTATTCAAGACCCTGATATTGCCTCTAAAAAGCAAAGCATTGTTGATGTATTATGTAGAGATTCCACGGGGGTGCAATGGATTATTGAAATGCAGGTCGCTAAAACCAAAGGCTTCGAGAAACGTGCCCAATACTATGCTGCTAAAGCCTATTCAAGACAAGCCGATAAAGGTGATCAATACCAGGACCTTAAGGAAATTATCTTTATTGCTATAGCAGATTGTATTTTATTTCCTGATAAGTCTGAGTACAAATCAAAGCATACTATTCGCGATGAAGATACTAATGAACGTGATCTAAAAGATTTTTACTTTATATTTATTGAGTTGCCTAAATTTCCAAAAACAAAAGAAGATCAGCTTTCAAGTATAGTTGAAAAATGGGTCTACTTCTTTAGATATGCAGATGAAACTAGTGAAGAAGAGCTAGAGAGAATAATAGGAAGTGATCTAATAATTAAAAGAGCGTATGAAGAATTAAATAGGTTCAACTGGTCAGAAAAAGAATTTATAGCCTATGAACAAGAGATAAAGCGTATTCGTGATGAACAGGCTGTCCTCGCTCAAAAACTCGATGATGCCACTCAAAAAGGTAGACAAGAAGGTAGACAAGAAGGCATCCAAATCGGCCATGAAAAAGGCAGAAAAGCAGAGAAAATTGAGGTTGCAAAGAATCTACTTAAAGCAGGAGTTTCTATTGACATTATAACTCAAACTACTGGTCTTTCTGTTGATTATATTGAGAAAATTCAAGAAAAGAAGTTTTAGCCATAACGTTTTTTTATTAAACCCTCTATTCTGGTAATTTTAATATTGCAATCCATTCTAATTTCTGTATAATGCCTTTTTTACATGACACTGTTAATACTTAATAGGGGGGATAATGCCAACACAGAAAGAGCTTCGGGCTACGATGTCCAAAAAATTACAGGAAGCTATTAAACATCCAGATCCAGCAGTTGTTGCCGGGAGGAAGTCAGCTATCAAGAGATGGGTGGGAGTCCTTCAAGATAACTTTATGGAGCACATAAAATACTTTAAGGGTGATAAGTTGAAGTTTTTGCACAATGTATTTCAAGATGAAGGTTGCTGGTCAGGTGTAAGGTTGGATAATGCTGCTTTAGGTCAAAGGTTTACTGAAGAAAAAATAGGTGGAATAGATAATCCACTTCGCAAATATGAGATGGCTTGTAGTTACTGTGTAGTGGATAAAATTCATCCTCTCTTTCAAAAAAGATTTGAATCTTATAGGAACAAGTTTCCTCCTGGTGCATTTGATGGTAAAACTGAAACTGAATTTGGCAAATACGTACGAAACTCGTTACTAGATAGCATAAAGAGGAAAGGTCCTGTATTTGATTTCTGGATCGATAGAGAATCTGGGGAATTAAAGAAGTATGATGCAGTAGAAGGTTTTGACAGTGCTGTAAAACTTAAGTGGAGTGAAGGGGTAGAGTATTTTTATAATCATTTAAAAGAAGAAGATAAGGAAAAGAAGCTCACAGAAGCTATTCTTGCTCTTTCTCGCGTTCAATCTGTTGAGAAAGACGCCCCTATTTTAGATTTTTGTGTAAATAAGATAGTCGATAAAGATACTCTTTTACAGAAATTATCACAGAAAGATAAAGGAGTATATTCCCTTTTTGCTGAATTAATAGAGTCATGTTTTTTTGATACGGTTCATGATTTGGTACAGTGCTGGTGTTATAAAGAAGTTTCAGCAAGAGGAGACTGTTCGGACAAAATATTCTCACAGCGAGACTATGAGCTTTTTCTTTCCTCTCTTTCAGATGTGATGTTGAAAAATCCTGAATCAAATGTTCAAGCTAGATCTCTTATTATGGAATTTTGGGAATGTGGTAGCTTGTATCAATACAGAAAAGCTGCTGTTAATACTTCTAATTATACAGTTCCTACAAGTGGTGTATTTGCAGAGTTAATAGTCAATTGGAGACGAGAAGACATTTATAAGACTGATGAAGAAAAAGAAATAGAGAAAAAAGAAATATTAGATATGATGTCATTTGCCAAAGATTGCTTTCCTGAAAAGTTTGAGCTCTTTAAAAAACTAATAATAAGAGACCTTAGATTATGCGGTAGGGAAGGTAAAAGAGTAAATGTAGATTACGGTCTGTTTGCAGAAGAATTATTCTCTGAGTTAGAGAAAACAATTTTACCACCTGGTCCTGTAGGTGATGGTCCTTGCAGTAATTTGCGATCACGATCTAAAGCTCATGGTAGTAAGAAAACAACTTTGCCAGTTGATGATAGTCCGCAGTCTGAGCTTGGAACTCCTAGTGTAAGTGGTGTTTCTTCTTATAAGAAAAAAAGCGTCTTTACGCTTAGTGGTAATAAGTAATCCACTTATGAACTCTTGGTGTTTCTGGTCGTAGTAAATAAGGGGTATTTTGTATGAGTAATGGTGATGGACTTATTAGGAGTTTGGTGGATGGAGATCTTGAAGGATTCAGACAAGGATTTGAATCTTTTTTAGATCAATGTCCATCTTTCTTGTATCATGTAAGTGCAGGTCGTTTCCTTCCTGTATTCTTTTTTAGTATGTTTTCTACTGCACATGATGCTAATATCTTAAATGCAAATGAGAGAGTCTATTTTCGTTTTGATAACCATGGTGTTAATCCACGTAATGGTGAAAATCGAAATACGGCAAACCTAAAAGTTGCTGTTTATCGTGACGGACAGCAAGTTGTCAGATGCTACAGTATTTCTGATCGTCCTAATAGTGATGGGTTGAGGTTCAGTACAAGGGAGAGAAATGCTCTAGTACAAGAGATTAGACGGCAAAATCCAAATTTAAGGGAAGAAGACCTAAATTTTGAGCAATACAAAGTATGCATGCACGGAAAGGGCAAGAGTCAGGGAGAGGCAATTGCAACGGTATTCGAGGTAATTCGTGAAAAAGATCGTCAAGGTAGGGATAAATTTGCCAAATATTCAGCATCTGAAATCAATCTTATTAGACGGCTCTTAGGAGATCACAGACTAACAATTAAGGAAATAGAAGGAAGACAACTCAATCAAAATCAGCGTAGACAACTTGGTAGGTTGGTCAATTTTGCGCAAGTAGCACAGGGTCAACAAGGAATTGATAATTTTATGGAAATGCTAGCGAGTGATAGAAGACAAGATGTAAGAGATAGAATACGCAGAGAAATTTTGCCATACATAACTGACATCTATAATAATTACAGACAAGTACTGGAAAATAATATTGAAAATCGCAATCAAAGATTTGAGGGTCACGGGTTTTTATTAGGTTTCTTAGCAAATTTTAGTCATCGCTACACAATAGGCATCGATCTTGATTTATCTCCTAGAAACACACATGTTGCATTTCTTGTACGTCATCAAGCAGAAAGAGAAAATATTCCTATTGTTATTAATCTTGCTATATTTGACACACCGTCAGATGTTACATTAAACTGTGCCATAGGCTACGCTGGAAGGTTACACACTTCTTCATTTATACCTATCCATACTGAATCAAGAAATACTGTCTGTGTTGGATTAAATTTTAATTTAGATCTAGATCCTTTTAGTGTTGATACAGTAGAACTTCAACAGGATAGATTTCCTTTAGTACAAAGATTATTTGAGTGTTTGGAGAATGAAGGCATTAGAGAAAATGTTAGAGATTTCTTGCTTCACCATCTTCCTGCTGAAATACCAAGAAATGCAGAGAATTATAATAGAATATTTGATTGCATAACTGGCTTTGCTTTTGGAAGTAGTGCTTTTGATAGGCACCCTTTAGAACTAGAAGAGGAAGACGAAGCACCTATAACAAAGTACATATTTAGACATGGTGATGAGGGTTTAAGATGTTTAACTATGGTCTTTCATGCTGAAGGTTCTGATATAGTTATACTTCATATTAGAGCTCACGATGCGCAACAACAAGGAGCCATCAATTTACAGACTCTTAATGTTAATGGAAATGATGTTCATGTGTGGGAAGTTTCATGCACACTTAATAATCAACTTGAACTAGATATTGATCTACCAAATGACCTTGGTTTATATCACGATTACCAAAATAATAATGCAAATAATTTTCTTGCTGGTGATCTTGTACAAGTGCCCAATACTGAAAATGTACATAATACTTTAAATCAAGTTGTGAATGATGGCTGGAAAAATATAGCTCAGCATAGAGGATTATTTCAAGAGATCTCTGGAGCATTGATGCCGCTTGTGGATACAATAAATGTTAATAGTGAGGATAAGTTCCGTTCTATACTACATGGTACATTTTATGCTAGTGATAATCCTTATAAAGTGCTTGCTATGTATAAAGTTGGTCAAACATATAGTTTAAAAAGGGGGCAGGAAGAAGAAGGAGAAAGGGTAATACTCACAAGAATTACAGAACAGAGATTAGATCTTTTATTATTAAGACAACCTAGAGAGAATGACCTAGATACTCACCCAATTGGATATGTGTTAAGACTTGCTAATAATGCAGAAGAAGTAGGACAACAGCAAAATGATGCGAGACAAGAAATCGGAAGACTTAAGAAACAACACAGAGGATTTATACCTATTACTTCTGGAAATGAGGTGGTTTTGTTTCCTATTGTGTTTAATAGAGATGCACGCGAAGCAGGTAATCTTATACTTTTCCCAGAAGGGATAGGAAGAGAAGAGTATGTACACAAGCTTGATCGTCATGTTCGCGGTTCAAGACCAGGAGGATTAGTGGGACCTGAAAGTGTTATTGATGAGAATCCACCAGAAGGTCTATTATCAGATCAGACTCGTGAAAACTTTAGGCGTTTTTACGAAGAAAAAGCACCAGGACAAAATTCGATTTTTTTGCTTGATATAGGCGACAATCTACATGTTCCGTTTAGTTACTTGCAAGGTACTAGAGCACAGGTAATAGAAACATTAAAGTCAAGAATAAGGGGAGGTGGTACTCCTACAGCACAAGGAATATTACAACAAATAAATGCTATCCTTCGTAGAAACAACGCTCGTGAGATAGAAGATGTGCATGATCTACTTGCACTAGACTTTGCAACAGATAATCAAAATTATCGTTATTGGCTACAAACTCATGACATGTTTTTCGCTGCACAACAATATACTTTCTATGATGATCGATCTAATCCAACTAATAATCGTCATGATTTTACAATAACTTCAGTAGGAGTCGATGGAAATCAAAATGATCCAACAGGTAGGGGCTTATTAAGTAGTCACATAGCTAACTTTAAACAAAAAGTAGATTCGGGTGAAAAAGATAGATTAATTGCTATTATTAATGTAGGTAATCGTCATTGGGTTACATTAGTTATTGTACACCAAAATGGAAATTATTATGGGTATTATGCTGATTCACTTGGTCCAGATAGTGGTATTGACAATAATATTCGAGGAGCTTTAAGAGAATGTGATATTAACGATGATAATGTCCATAATGTTTCCGTTCATCAGCAAACAGATGGCCATAATTGTGGCATATGGGTATACGAAAATGCTAGGGATATTAACCAAGCTATTGATCAAGCTTTACAGGGAAATAATAACTTTGGAGAGAAAGGTGAGGGTATTATAGGTTATATACGTGGTCTTCTTAGTGTAGGCATTGGAAATGACACTAGACAATCTCAAAGAAATGAACAATACTTTAAAAATCGGAGAAGAAATATTTCACAATTATTCCAAAATGATCCTCTATCTTCTCCTAGGGGTAGACTGATTCAAGATCATCCAGGAATTCAACATGAAATTGATCCATTACTATTACAATTTTTAGGACTCCAATACCCACAGCGTGGAGGTGGAGGAGCATTACAATTAGGCGGAGAAAGAGTGATATCAATTGATTTTGGTAACCCGCAGTCTGCATTAGATAAAATTGATGGAGTGAGTAGAGTTTATAACCATAGCAATAGTAGAGGTAGTAGGTAGAAGTTAATAGGTGGATGAAGTTTTCTTTACTCTATATTTACGCATTGGTTGTAATCGGTCTTCTAGGTTGTTTCTGCATATTTTATCTTACTATTACCCACAAATATAAATGTTTGTTGCGTAGCTCTTAATGGCATAACTTTTGCTTGAAATAACTGTTTATATGGTGCAATTTACAGCTTTTAGTTGCTAAAATTATAACTCTTAGTTTAATAATTTTAATCCAATAAGCTTTCAGGTTAATAAAATTAAATTATTTGAGTAAATACAATACTATGTTTTTATTTGTGGGTAATAGTAAGATATTTTATGGTGGTGTTTATTAACAATAATATAGAAGACTATTATTAAGACTCTTGTCCGTAAAGCACCTTCATTTGCTCCTCTCATGAGAGTGATATTTCCTTCAAATCAGCTAGTTTTAGATGCTGAGGTTGTGTGCCGTTTAAAATGGCTTCCTTAATTTTGGGTATCAAATAATTTAAACGTAAGACCCATTGTAAAAGATAAGATTTAATTTGAAAGAAAAATTGATGTGGTTAAAACTTGACCTTGCGCAGTATAGGAATATTTTTTATAAAAAGAACAATATCGATTTGAAATGTAAAATTATCATAAATTTTTCTTTTTATTCTCAAATGAATTACTATTAATTCAGTAAACTATATTATTAATATCTCAAGTAAATCAACCATTTTCAGCGCTCAAAACCAAGTGCGGTGAGAACAAGTTTTTTTGGTATGGATTGGACTACCATGTGTACCCTACGAACTTTTTTATATGGTAATTTCACTGTAAGCTAAAACCAGCTATATTGGATCACTTTCGCTAAATCTACGTACGAACTGGTTTGCCTAATTTTGTTGTAACAATTTCAAGCTTTTATTTTTACAACCCTATTTTTACGCAACGCGTTCTCGTAAATATACGTACTATTTTTGTGTTTTTGGGGAAAGTAAATAATTAAATCCTTTACGACGCTAATTCGCAGTATGTTTCTAATGCTATTTTCACTGCTTCAAATATAATTGACATTATATTTAAAACATATTAGACTTAGTTATATAATAATAGAATTTATATATATGATATCTGTAGAAATTAATAATTTAAATCAAGGATGGCGTTGGCGTAAATAATTTTACATCAATTTTAGGCTTTGTTTGAATTGTAGTTTTTATAGGGTATCACGATGTTGTTTTCCGTCATTTTTAAAGCTTTCTATTATAAGAAGTATCTTTTAGCGTTTCTATCTGTCCTGTTTTTTACTGTTGCAGTTTATGCTAATCATAAAAATATTGGTATTATTGTACCTCTTGAACATGAAGCAATGACTCAGATTGTTAATGGAATTAAAGAATCGTTGCAAGACCAGAGTGTTAAAATTACAGTTAAAAATGCTCATGGGGATCCTAATGTTTTACTCACAATAATTAAGCAAATGCAGCAGCAAGACATACTCATGCCTATTGGTTCTTCTACCTCTCTAATGACTATTTCTCATATAAAAAATAAACCTATCGTTTGTGTAGCTGCAGCAATAAATAACAAAAATCATCCCTTGGTGACCGGGGTTAATGATGAAATATCGATAATAAAGTTAGTTGATAAACTACCATCGTTGTATGATATAACATTATTATATAGTAGTAGTGAAAAAGTAGCACCTGCAGTAAAAGAATTAAAATTATATGCAGAAAAAAATAATATTGTTCTCCATAAAATGATGATAAATAACTTGACTGATCTCCCGCTAGCGGTAAAAAATAGCCCTAAAAATACGCAAGCTTTTCTAATCTTAAAGGATCATTTACTAGCAAGTGGCATAAATATCTTAAAACAAGAAGCGGATAATAGATCAATTCCTATAATTGCTTCAGATGAAGGGTCAGTAATTGACGGTGCAACTATAGCAATAGGGGTACGAGAAAAGGAAATTGGAGTTAATAGTGGATTAATTGCCAAAGATGTTTTAAACGGCATTCTCCCTAAAAATATTCCTTTTAAGCTTATGGATAGTTTAATGCTCTTTATTAATTCTAAATCATTTTCTAGACAAAAGATTCTAACTAAACTTGAAATATCTTCTTTACCATTTCAGCGTATAGAAATTGAGTAACAAATAATGGACATACTATTTATAGCGTTAGAACAGTCCTTTTTAATACTACCTCTTATTTTGGGGATGTATATAAGTTATGAAATTATGAAAATTACAGATTTAACTGTTGATGGTACTTATGTTTTAGGGGCCGGTATATTTGCCCGTACCATTGATTTTGGGCTATTTCCAGCATTAATATTTAGTATGCTTGCAGGTATGATAGTTGGAAGCATAGTTAGTTTTATGCAAAAAAATGACCGTATTGATAGTTTAATAGCCGGAATACTTGCAAGCTTTATGCTATATTCGGTTAATCTGCGAATACTTAGACGCCATAATATATCAATATTAGGAACGCCAACGATCTTATCATTATTTAATTTAGAAAATTGGTTGATTCCACTAACTATAATCAATTGTATTATCATTATATCACTAGTATTTTTACTAAATGGAAGGTTAGGATTATTACTTCGAGCATTTGGCTATAATAAAAATTTATTGGGTATTTTAGGGAAAAGACCGGAAGTTTATCGAACTATAGGTCTTGCATTAAGTAATGGATTCGCGGCTCTAACAGGTGCGCTTGCTGCTCAAGTAAATGGATTTGCGGATATTAATATGGGAATAGGACTTGCGCTTACTAGTGTTGGAGCTATTGTCATCGGATTACATATTTTTAGAGGTAATCCTCAGTATTTTCATATTTTTATGCAAGTAATTGCATGTTTTGTCGGAATATTTTTTTACTTTGTAAGCCTTAGCAGCATATTGCATATAGGAATTGATCCTGTAAATTTGAAGCTTGTTTTAGGGGTAATATTATTTATATCCTTGCAACGCAATAGGAATTATGGATAAAGAAAAAATATGGAATCTTATTTATATGCTAAAGAAATTGAGTTTAAAGTAACGAACCGTGATAAACCAATAATTTATGATACTACCCTTAATATTGACAAAGGTGAATTTGTAGTGTTACTTGGGGCCAATGGAAGCGGTAAATCTACCTTAGCTAAAATACTAGCCGGCTATCTTGCACCAACGAAAGGAGAAGTATTTTTAAATCAATTACCTATTGATAAAATCTTACCTATCCAAAAGGCTTTTATGGTTGTTACTTTAACCCAAAAAGCTGAAGATAGATTATTTACTGAATTAACTCTGGAAGAAAATATTCTTCTATGGGAAAGTAGGTTCCCAAAGAATGAGCGTTTTACAAGTAAAGAAGTAATTTCTAAAACCTATGCCCCTAAAAAATTTTTATCTCTTTTAAATCAACCGATAAATAATTTTTCTGGAGGAGAGAAACAAGCTATTTTATTAGCCCTTGCAATTAGTCATCCACCTCAAATTTTATTTCTGGATGAACATACAGCAAGTTTAGATCCGAAAGCTTCTAAAGAAATTATTGCGATAACAGCTAAAGTAATAGAAGAACATAACATCACTTCAGTAATGATAACTCATAATTTAGAGGATGCTGTAAATTATGGCAAAAGGATTATAGTATTGGATAATGGGCGAATAGTAATAGATAAAGTAAAATCTTTTAATTTTTACTTAAAAGAGTTAAAAGAAATTTTGAACTCTCTATAACAAAATTGATTTATTAGTAAGTATGGTTGTAGCTTTACTTTTGGAATATTCAAAAAAGCATACGCGTCAAGTTAAGGAAAAGTAGCTGATAAAAAGGGGCAAATGCTTTTAAGTAGAGTATCATCTCTTTGCATTTGATGGCGGTAAATAGGCACAATGTTGTTACTGGCAGGTGTAGCTAATTAAAAGTAGAAGCATCAATGTCAGTGAAGTTTAAAAAATACAAAAGTTAGAAAAATTATGCTTGCATTGGTTTTCTATCTACTATACATAATATTTCTATAAGCTGGGGAAAGCGTATTAAGTGAAGGTATTTTAAAACTTGAGCATGGTTATGGTAAGGCAGAAGTAAACAATCAAAAAAGCCAGAGAAGAGTAATAGTTTTAATGCGGTGGGCTAAGAATGGGGCTTTGTTATGGTGTTTGTCTATATAATATTTGGTGTACTTTTTATTGTTATCTTCTCTAATTTGTTAGACTCTTAATAAATGGAGTAGAATGTTAAAGGCTCCATAAGCTCAAATTAAGAAAAAATGACAGTGGGGCTAAGGTAAGTGATATTAGGTTAATAATTTAAGAGATTTTTTAGAGAAGTTATCTTGGCACTTATGGTTTTTGAGTATACGCTGGATTTAAAGAAGACTGAATATCTTCCACTTTCTCGAGCTGGGTATTGGGCTTTATAGCATTATACAGGGCAAAACCCATACAAACCAACCCAATAATCCCGCCAATTACCGCTATAACGTGTACTTTGGAATATTCAATCAGTAGATAAGATGCAACACAACTTACCAATAATACCGCACCAACAACACCAGCCAGGATTGCTTGTCTTTGCTGCGTTGTTTTTGTTGATGATTTCTCTTCCACAGCATCACATGGCTTTATTTCATTTGAAGGAAAGTCATTGGGTACATTGGACGTCTCTATTGGAGCATCTTGAATCTTTTCGCTGGTTTCACATGTAGGCTGAGATATATTAATATTATCACTATTTTTATTGATATTTTTACATAGCTGAGTGTCAATTTCTGCAGCTTTATCAGCATTAGCGATCTCTTTTACCTCAACTTCTTCTGGAATATTAGAGTTCCTTGATTCCTCTATGACAGCTTCTTTTGCAGTAGTGGTATCTTTTCTATTTTTTAACTTTCTGGTAATACCTCTCCATATTTTCTTCGGTGTTCTCATGATGTTTTTCTCCTTGTTACTTTTATAAACGTTACATCGCTAATCCATAAAATTTTTCTACCTGCTCACTCCACAGCATCGGTATTTCCCTCAAGTCAGCTAACTTTAAACCCCTTCGCTGTCTCCCATTTACTATATCTTCTTTAATCTTTGGTGCTAAATAATTCAACCTTAAAACTTGCTGTATTCGTCTTGTACCTATATTAATTTTGGCACTCAGTTCCTTCACACTTCTATATTTTCCTTCTTCTAGTTGACGTTTCCAGGAATGGGCTCTTACCACTGCTTTAAGTAACGCATTGTTTGTTTTTCCTTCTGGCTCTACTACTGTGCATTTGTTTCCTTTCTTTTTTAACCACATTGGTATAAATTCCACCTTATCCTCTAAACTCACCTCTATTCCATCTTCTTTTACCATTACTCCTTTTATTAACTTTTTTACTACTTCTTTCTGCTTTCCAAAACTTAAATTTTTCCATTCTTCCGCTTTTTCTCCCCATTTTTCATATAAATCTTCTGCTCTCTTTATTACCTCTTTTTCCACTTCTCCAGCAACTATTATTCGATTTATTGATTCACAATTCTTTCCCCTTAAGTGATTATTACATATGTAGTATCGATACCTTTTATTCTCTTTTTTTGAGTACGTTAGCGTCATATTTACATCACAGCTCTTGCACTTAATTATTCCCTTTAACAGTGCTTCCTCATATTTTGCTTTTCTATATGGTTGATTCCTTATTAATTCTTGTGCTTTTTTCCACTTTTCCTCTTCTATTATTGCTTCATGCTTTCCTTCATACTCTTTCTCATAATGCCTGATTTTTCCCATATATATTGGATTTGTTATTATTCTTCTCACCGTCGCTTTTTTAAAGATATCTGCTTTCGTTCTGTAACCTTGACTATTCAATTCCCTTGCCAGTTCTGCCATTGACTTCAGCTCCAAATATCTTTCAAATATATGCTTTACTGTTTTTGCTTCTTTCTCATTTATTATTAATTCTTTATCTTTTACATCATACCCTAGCGGCAAAGTTCCTCCCATCCATAACCCTTGCTCTTTTGATGTTGCTATTTTATTTTTTACCCTTTCTACGATCATCTCCCTTTCTAATTGTGCTGCTCCTGATAATACCGTTTGTACAAATTTTCCCATTGGCGTATTATTGTCAAATATTTGTGTTACTGCTACAAAATTTACTCGGTGCCTTCTAAAAAATGACGTCACTTCTATGCTATCTTTTGTTTCCCTTGATAGTCTGTCTAGTGTGTACACTACTACACAATCTACTTCTCCTCCTTTAACATCTTCAAATAATTCCTTTATCGCTGGTCTTTCTAAATTTTTCCCTGAATATCCGCCATCATCGTACCTTTTGGCCAATGCTACCCAGCCTTCTCTGCTCTTTATGTACTTTTCACATGCTACTCGCTGGGCATCAAGACTGTTAAACTTTTGTTCTAGTCCGTCTTCATTTGATTTTCTCGTATATATCGCACATCTTACTTCTTTTAGCATTTTCAACTTCCATTTTTATCACGCATCCCAAATAATAAAGGTCCGTTGTAGCTCATTCCCATTATTTTTCCGGCTACTGCTGATAATGATGTGTAAAATTCTTCTCTGTAGATTAAACCCTTATCTGTTACCATTACCGCATGCGTTTCCTCACCTCTCTCTAGTATTAATTCTGTACCTTCTACTGGTAATTTATCGCTACTTATTCTTTTTCCCTTCTCTATCCGATCTGCCAGATACTCTAGTCTTTTTGTCCCCTTTCTTGACATTTCTCCATACGCTTTTTCCTGCATTCTATAAGCTAATCTTGGTATCAGATATTTCTTTGAGTATCTAGGCGCTTCTTCTCCATATACCTTCTTCCATATTTTCCTCAGCCCTTCTAATGACTCTTTCTCTAAATTCATTACTTTCTTTTCTGTTTCTTTTTCCATATCTTTAGCCTCTCATAGAAGGTTTTCCTCTTTGCTACCTTTGCTTTTTAAAAAACTTTTCAATTCTCTTTATTTCTTTCTTTAACACCTCGGTTATCTCTTTACTATTTTTCGCATAATCCATTGCTGTCATTCCGAACTTATCTTCTTGCTCTATTTCTCCTCCTGCTTCCACTAGTTCCTCCACTATTTCTTTTTCTCCTACCATACATGCAAGGTGTAGCGGCGTGCATTTATTTCCATATTCTTCAGCATTTACGTCTGCTCCTGATTTTATCAATTCTCTCACGGTTTCTAGACGTTTTTCCCCTACCGCTAGGTGCAGTGCCGTATATCCTTTCACATCTGCTGCATTCACATTCGCTCCTTTTTCGACTAATAACCTCACTGTTTTTGCGTCTACTGCATAATGTAGAACTGTTCTTCCATTCTCGTCTCTTTCATAAATATTTTTACATGAGTTCTCTAATAATTCTTTTGCTGACTTCTCTTTCTCTTTTTTACTCATAATTTACCTCACCTTTTCTTTAAATTTAAACCCCTAAGCCTTCCTTCTCACCACCTCATCTATCATTTCATTCACTTGGCTCATTATCTTGCTCGCTAAATTTTTACACTCTTCCCTTATTAGCCCCTTATCTCTCTTTCTTATTTCTTCTATCTCTATTATTTTTAACTCAGGTAAATAGCTCCTATCCAACATATCTGCTATTTCTCCCACTAGACCCTCTATTCCATAGCACGTCAGTTTTCTACTTTTTGTTATTCCACCTTGCTTTCCCAGAAATTTCCTCGCCTTTTCATTCTCTCCATTATCCCATAGGCCATACCTTTCACTCTCCCATATATAATACATTGGTGTTGCACCATATTTATCCAGTTGATTAACTGCAGCTCCCGCTTTTACTAGCTCTTTTATTATTGCAATACCTGCCCCTAGCCTACATGCAGAGTGCAGTGGCGTACATCCGTTGATATATTTAGTGGCATTTATTTCTCCTCCTCCCCTTATCAGCACTTTTACATTTTCTAAACTTCTCGCAAATACTGCGCAGTGCAGTGGTGTATAACCCTTTTTATCTCTTGCATTGATGTCCGCTCCTTTTGTTATTAATAACTTCACTGTTTTGCAATCGGAGATTTCTACTGCATGGTGCAATACTGTTTCCCCTTTTTCATCTTTTTCATTAATATTCTTAAACGAGTTCTCTAATAATTCATAAAATGACTTATTAAAAGCTTCTCTCTTTTCCTTGCTAAACCTCATTACATACCTCACTATAAAAACATACGCCAATTTCGCTCTCTTTAGTGCAAGATCAATTTTTTTTGTTTACTTGCTACTATTTAAGTTATGTGCGTTTTGGCATGAAAAAGCAAGTCTTTTTCTGTTTATTTCATACACTTTAACCTATTATTAATATAATATATGAGGATATAAATATAAGTACTTAACTTATTATAGATATTACTTGGCTATTTTTCCAACTTCTGTTCAAATGTCGATGTTCGTGCCACTTCAGTACTCCTGGGTAAAATACTAAAATGTAATTTTCTAATTCGTGTATCGAATCTTTTTGCTCTGAATTTAATTCGCTTTCATAATGAACATTATGTTCTGCTAAACCAAATCTTATAACTTTCTGGTTGGTAAAATCTTCTACCTTGTAGTGGTGAGTAACGCTAAACCTTTCTAAAATTGGCTTATACTTTAAGTTCCACAGTTCTTCAGATAATTTGCTATCCCCTAGTAAAAATTTATTTCCTTTTTCTTCTACGCTACTTACTGGAAAGCACGCATTTATTTCTCCCAAATTCCAACTGTCCGATAATATAACTTGCGCTTTCGCAAACTTTATTTCTGGTAATAAACTTTGTGGTAATGGATATAGTGCTTTTAAATTGTACCACTGATGACTCCTTTCATAGATGCCTTTGTAATCTTTTGTATGAGTTTCTGTTTCCCCAAGTACTGCTACATCTAATCGATATATGTCATTACTAAATGCTTGCTCATAATGAATCCGAAAAGTGCTAAACTTAAAATTTGGATTTAAGCTTTTTAGCTCAAATGTGTTCTTTCTACCAAATGACAGTACTGGTCCAGCTTTTTCAATTTTTATTCCTGAGTAATCTGATAACAAACTTCCAAAAAAGCTTTCATCTAAAATAAACCTATCAACGTTGTAGTGATTATTGAAAATCCTCATTAGCCGCGATCTTGCTGGTAACGATAGTTTTGCAAGTTCTACTACTGCATCCACAAAAAAGTTATTTGGAACATCTTTTATCCCTATCTGCAGTTCAAAAAAATGTTTACCAGGTGGTTCTTCGATAATTTTAATATCTTCTATATTTGCCCATTTTAGTGCTATTTTTAGTGATGCTGGAGTTCCTCTCAGTCTTTGAAATTTTACTCCTTCTACTACGGCTTTTCTTTTATCCTTTATCCAACGTAGTATTTCCCCCAATTCATATTCCTCAATCAACCACAGCAATGTTTCTTCTTTAAGATTAAACTTAAATCCTTTGATACAGCTTAGATCAACCTTATAATCTATTGCATCAACCAGTGCTTGCTCTTGCTTTGTTGCGTTTGGCGGTAATAAACTTTTCATTTGTCTTTTCTTTCAAGTTGCTTTAATTCCCTTTATTTAGGTAGCTTATGAGTAAGCAAGAGATCATTCCAGAACTGATCAAAAATAAAGATGTTCTTAATATCAAAAACACTTTCCTTAATATTTGACCATATTATCCATACTTTAAAAAACAAATTACAACTTCTGGAAGAAAATCAATACTTTCCTCTCCCTAACATTGGATCCAGTAAACCTTAAACCACTTATTGCACGCAATCCCCTCACTGGTACGATTCCACAAAACAAAAAAATACGTTTTAAATCCTATCTAACTTGACGTAGCCAAGCACTGCACACTCATTCCCCAGAACCACAACATCCTCTCTTGGCTCGATTAATTCTACGTTTTCTACACCCTCTACAAACAAATTTGCTATTGCAACCAATTACTGTTACTGTATCTGTTAAAACCCTTATATCATCTCTAGTAACCTGCTTTTTTACAATTTCTAGTAGCTCTTCTGACACTATGCCAGTTGTGGATAATTGTGTTGATAAGATTGAAATTTGTACTTTCCCTGGTATAGGTGATTCCACTAGTGCATCTTTTACTCTACTATCTGCTGACAGTGCATAATACCTATAATACTCCTTGCTTCCACACGTGCTTGAGCCTACTATCTTTGCTTTAATTCTTTTTCTAAATCGTTCATCATCTTCCCCTTTTTCCCTTTCTACACCATAAAACTCAGCTAAATTATCAAGATCTTCTCCCATTGCAAACTTCAGTACATTACTTTTTACTGCCTCATTTATTCTTTGTCTTAGTAACAATTCCCTCCATGCTGCTACCTCCAGAACTTTCATTGCTGGATCCGATTCTACTAATCCTGAAAAGGTTTCATCTCTACGGACCAATTCTTCCTTCATTCTTGAAAAGATTTCTTCATAACTCAGCTTTTCAATAATATTTAGCTGCTGCATCTTTAAACTACAATTTCATCAAAATGAATGTTTTTCCCGCTTGGTAAGTATAATCCTTCTAGATCAAGCGTTACTTTTCCTTCTTTCACCTCTGTCATTTTTACTTTTTCTAGCTTAAATCTTTCCTCCCACCTTTGTAGAGCTTCTGCTACTGCTGAATAGATTTCCAAAGTTAAATCTCTATTTATTGGCTTATCTACTAATTCAAATAGTCTTGACCCATAATCTCTCCTCATTACTCTACTGTTAATAGGAGTGGTCAGTATATCAATTATTGATTGTTTCAGATGTTCTATTCCTTCTAATTCTTTTCCTGTTTTGGAGTCCATCCCTTTCATTTTTAGCCTGCAAACACGTTTTCACTGCCTTTTATTACTTTAAACCCACATGAAACTATATCTCCTACTCTTCCCGCTCCAAACCCATTTGCAAACACTGTTTTTGATCCTTGAACCATTACTTCTCCTTCACTAAAACTTTCTCCTTGTCTGCACATTGGCTTACCATTTACAAAAACATTGTTACTACCACTAATGCAAAAATGCGGTGTTACTTCTACACAATAATCTCCTACTCGTACAACCGATTTATTCATTTAATTAAGGTTTATTCTATCTGCTTTCAGTTTTATTTCGCTCTTCGTCATCTCTATGCTCGATTCCCCAGCTTTCAGTGTTATTTTGTCTACTACTTCAATCTCTAAATGATGCTTCTCTTTATCATATAACAATCTTGTTCCATCCTGAAACTTCACACTATTTATTTCTTTTTTATTCTCTGGTGCAGCATACTTCTGTTGATATATTCCAGCTAGTACTACTCCTAATGATAACTCTCCCAATGGTGACAATATTACTACCTGTTCATTTATGCTTGGTGGTAGCCAGCTTCTTTCCTCTCCTGCTCTAGAAGTTATCCATGGAAGAAAATCTGTTAAAAGTTCTCCTATCTTCACTCTTACTTTTGCTTTCTCATAATCTACTTCTTTTACAACTCCTATTCGTACAATGTTTGCTAACTTTCTTTGCAGCTCTGAAATAGCAAAATTACTCTCTAACATTTTCTTCTATTATAATCGTATGTGGCTTAATCTTATTTTCTGTCCATATCGATTTACCTAAATGAAGCTGATGACTCCAATCAACCATCCACACCAAATATGCATCTAATTCGGGTCTAAATCCGTCAATTTCTGCAGAGATAAATTCTCCTGGTGAAACATTTTTTATATTCCATGTATTTTTGTTTACAACTTTTGCCACCTCAGCAGCTAATGTTCTGACAATAATAGCTGCATTTTCTATTGTGCTATCAATCACAATTCGTGCTTCAAATCTTGCTTTCAGTGCTAATTCTTCTGTTCCTGGATCTTTTCCCGATTCTAAACTCACAAGCTCTACAAATAACGCTGGTGCTAATAATTCTTTCCTTATCGATGGATAAATTTCACAAGTTTGAATTGCTGGTATTTCTTTCTTCAGCGTAGTGCAGATTGCGTTATGCAAATCTTTAAAATTCATATATTTCTTGTAATATCACGTTCAAAGAACTTTTCAAACACTTCCTCAACCTCATAATTAACAAGATTCCCTATTATCCTTGAAGCCTCAGGTTCGAGTGACAATTTAACTTCCTTTATTGGCAATGCTGCTCTTCCTTCACGTTTAAACATACCGCTATTTCCTTTTGGCATAACTGCTGCAAATCCTCCTATAAACTCATGCTTTCCTACTTTCGATCCTCTTCTTGTTTTTTGTATTTTGCCAATTGTCGATGCTCTAATGTCGTAGAGATTTGCTCTAATTAACACTTCTAATCTGCTTGTTTTTGCTTTAAAAATTCTTAATCTCTTTCTTATCAAACTTAATTTTATCTTCTTTTCCTCACTGATTTCCTTAGCTGCTTGCGCTTTTAACCATAGTGCTGTTCTATTTAGTGCTTTTATAGCTGCCAGTTTTACTTTCTGCTCTTTTTCGTCAATATTGTAGACTATTTCATTAATATTGTTACTAATTTTAATATCAAACATTTTCTATTGCCTCAATTTTCCATATTTCACTCGAAGAATCTTTTAACGGTGGTTCAAAAATCTTGTAGAACCTTTTTTCAATCTTGATATAATCACCTATGCTAAAGGAAGTAACGTCCTGATCACGTATTTCTATAGAAGCAATTTGCTGAGTTAATGCTCCATCTGCACCTAGAGAGTACGTAGTCTCAGGACGTTTAATTGTATCCGTTCAGGAGAGTGGTTTAAGAAACAATAGATAGGAGATTTTGGAAAGGATTGAGACTCCTTTGTTTCCAAGTTAAGTATAATGAAATTATCCGCTCAAGGAATGTATTTCCCCGCTTTGATTGTGTAAAATATGAGTTTTTGCGATAAACGACATAATGCCGAATTTGCCGTTCAGCGTGGTTATTTGTCAGCGGAATATTTTCTGGGTCATCTAAAAATTTCCACATCATTCTTTCAGATCTCAGAACATTTTTTGCAACTCGAGAGGCTCCAATTGCTTCAGGTAAACGAGATATCTCCTTCAAGTAATACTTTGTACGTTTTCTTAATTTTCTGGCACGTCTGACAAACCTCAAAACATCTATCTCACTTTTTAGTAAAGCTTTTTTTAGTGCAAATAATTCAGTGGCCACGTTTCTCAAGTAACAACCCAGAACTTTAACTTCAATATTCCAACTATGTGCTAATCTTTCAAAATCTCTTGATAAATGTGCCCAACAGATTTGCCTGTTTTTATCGGCAAAATAATTGTATGCTGCATACCTGTCAGTTATTACCAAGCTATTGCGATTGCAGAATTTACTATTTTGTAAAACTTTCATTCCTCTTGACTCTGTAAATTTTACAAAACTTGCCGTATTGCTTGCAAACATCCAACACCAAGCGAGTTTACCTTTGTTATAATGGCTCGTTTCATCAATATGTAGAACTTTACTCCTACTTATCTCTTGTTCGATCTGCTCATACATTTTTTTGCATTTTGAAGCAACTCTATGTTCACTATTTGATATGCTACCGACGCTTATGTTCAAATTGAAGATATCATTTACGACACTCGCTATTTCGCGTTTTGAATTTTTGTAGAATCCGCTGAACGCTGCAATTATTGACTTAACCCTTGGACCAAATGTATCTGGCGTAACACCTTCCGGTAACTTGCTACTTCTTCTCTTTCCGCATCTCCGACAACGGCCATGTTCTAACTGATATTCCACTACATAAGGCTTGATTTCTGGAAGATCAACTTTCTGATGAATATATGGTTTTTCACATATTGCAATTTCTCCTCCGCATTCGCAAGTATTAGGCAACTCTATCTTTACTACTTTATCTGCATCCATGTTGGCGCGAAAACTTCCTTTATGACCAACCTGACCGCCAATATTCCTTTCGCTTTTCGGCTTATTCTTTTTTATTTTATACAACTCTTTGGAACTTGGTATTGATGAATTTTTTGAGCTTAAACCGAGTCTTTCTCTTAACTCAGCATTTTCTATCTTTAAAGCCTTATTTTCTGCTTTTAAACTTTCATTCTCTTTTTCCAATCTTTCTATTTTTGCTTCTAACCTTTCTATTTTTTGCTGTAAATTTTTGCAAAGTTCTAAAAGGTTTACCATATTATTTCACTTTTGCTCTATGATTATCTTTTTAGATCACCTTGTCTACCTTATTCTGCCACTCCGCTGAACGGATACGTTTAATTAGCACTTTTATTCTACGAATGCCCTCCTTATTTTTATTACAATATGTGGCTTCCACTCCTAAATGCTCAAAACAATCTTCCAATAATTTTCCTATATTCATCAACTAGAACTAATTTTTACCAAAACTCCCGGACGATGGCACATTGGCAATGGATTCGACTGCGTATGTAAATCAGTTCCTCTATCAAATCTTCTTGGCTCTTGTTTTGCATAGAGTGGCTGTCCAAGAGTATTCACTGTTTCATTAAAATCTGCTGGTGCAAAATATGTTGTAAATGTGCTTGCTGTTCCTACTGGAAAACAGTGCCCTGTATCTTTCTCAATAAATCTTCTTACGGTTCCTTCAGGGTCAGTTGCTTGCCCTCTATATTCCTCAAATGTTATGCCACAGAACGTAAATCCTGACCTCATATCATTTCGAAGTGCTGCTCCTTCTTGCCATCTTTCATATGCTTCTTTTACTTTAGCATGAGAAGTTAATGCATCAAAAAACTCAGGGCTTACCAAGGCATGAATTCCTGTCATATATTCACCACTTAGATTATCTTCTATGTGCCGGAGTACTTCCAGACACTTACGTTTTACGTCAGTTGTTGCTGTTCCAAGGGCAAAATTTACTACTTTTGGTGTTATTTCAAATTCGTTGTACAGATTTAATAATTCTGACCCATCAGCATCTAAAATTATTCCTTTCAGTGCTCCCATTCTCAAATGTTCTAATGTTATTGCGTGTTTGTTCCTCATCAATTGCAAATGATCCGTTATTACATCTGCCAGTGCTTTAAGTTCACTTTCTGATCCAAATGCCCTTATTCCTTGCACTTCTTCTGGCAGCACTACATCATCATGAGGAATATGTGGAATCGTAAATGTCCTTATTTTCCTCTTTTCACGTTTTCCCACTGTTGCTGGTGCTCCTGGAATTTGCGTTGGCAATAGACTTAAAACTCCATTATGTTCTTCTATTGTAATATGTCTAAATCTTACTGATCTACTTGGAAACAAATTTAAATTTTCAACACGTCCATAATTTATCGGCAATATATTCATCGCATTTGTTAGTGCCGTCATGCTAAATGCTGTATTTGTAAATGGATTTTGCATTCTTTTTCCCCTTATTAATTTAAGTTAAACTCCCTTGCGGATAATGATACCTCGTCCTTCAAGTTGCCTTATTGCTGTAGCTTTTTGCTCTTCAGTGATATTTGCTGGCCATACAACTGCATGATCTGCTAGCATTGCTATTCGAGTAACGATTACTGCTTTAGCATTTTCTATTGCATTCACATCACTTACTATTGCACCTATTGCTGTTTGTGTACCATCTGTGGCTGTTGGATTTATTATCTTAATCATGTTGTCTTTATCACTACCAACAACTGTCCCTAGCTTCAGATTTTGACCCTTTACTACCGTTATTTGGTCTCTTGAATATAGACTTGATGCCTCATACTTTAATAAGTCACCTAGATTATTTTGTTCGATTATACAACTCATAAAATTTCCTCATTTATTTTCCCCTTTAGTTTTACCGCCATGTTTGTAATTGTTGTACGCGGCGGTTATAAAAAAACTTAAATACTTGATTGCGCTCTAGTCCTTGCTACCTCCATCATCAACTCTTCTCCTGAATTCTGCGGTATTGCACTCAGTATCTCTGTCTTTTTCGTTCTCTCTGCAAGTAATTCCATTAAAACTTCCCTGGCTTGCTCAATACTTACGCCTTGCTCTATAAATTCTTCTATTTTCTCTGGCATTCGTGATAAGTTACATAAACGTATTAATTCAAGAACTTCAGTACGATACTTAGTTAAATTATCAGTTTCTAGGTCAGTTGTAGTTTGTTCATTCATAGTAATACTCCTGTTTTTATTAATAGATGAAAGAATTGTAACTCCATCTGCAAGACCTATTTCTATTGCTCTCTCGCCAAAATATAGCCCTGCCTCCGTTGATCGAATCTTTTCAATTGAAAGACCTCTGTTCCTCGCTATTAGCTGCACAAACATTTCATATAGTCGGTCTACTTCTTTTTGTAAGCTTTCCAGACTTTCAGACGTCATTGGCTCATGTGGATTTAAATCATTTTTTCTACTTCCTGCAAATACTGTGGTATATTTTATTCCACATTTTTCATTAAATCCACTTTGATCTATATGACTTGCAATTACCCCTATGCTTCCTACTCCTGAGGTTCTGCTCACAAATACCTTTTCAGCGCTAGAGGCTATAGCGTACGCAGCAGAATATGCATCATCATTTGCTATCGCTATTATCCTCTTTTTTGCTCTTGATTCATAAATAAAGTCAGCTAGGTCAAATATACCGTTTACCTCTCCTCCGGGGCTATCTATTTCCAGTATAATTGTCTCTATGCTACTATCTGCTAATGCTTGTGTAATTTGTTCTTCTATTTGCTCATATGATGTCATTCCGAGCATTTCATCAAATGCACCAGGTTTTTTAGTTAAAATGCCATGTATCGGTATTATTCCTCTTTCACTATTTCTTACTGCATGTTTTATATTTTGAAAGATAGGCTGCTTTCCTGTTTGTAGTGACAGTAACTCAAAACTCCTTGGTTCTACCATTACACATCTGTTTAGCCATTGTTGTTTCATATCACCTCTTGATTTGCAGTAACCTCAGAATCAAAACTTAAGCCCAGTTCGCTTGCACGTCTTTGATCTTCTGCTATTTCTTGGTCAATTTCTTCAACATCGTAACCCATTTCTGATACTACTTCCGATCGACTCTTAAATCCATTTCTTACTGCCATTTGTTGTGCTTGCTGATCTTTCAGTGGATCCACCCAATCAAATCCCTGTGGTATCCATTTTACTTCTTCTTTCGCTGCTTTTACTACTTTTTCATCTATACTCAGTTCTCCACAAAGCACTGCTAATTCTAGCCATCTATTCCAAATAGGTCTACAAAACTGGAACACTATCACGTTATGCTGTAACATTGCACACCTTCTGCGAAACTCTATCAGCCCTGCTCGAATGGATGAATAATTAACGCCGGTTAAATCTCCTGTTAGTTGCTCGTATGTTATTCCTGTTCCTATTGCTATTGCCCTCAGTTGCTGTCTTATAAACGCTTCATAACTTCCTCCAACATCTGACGGTTCTGAAAATTTTATGTCTTCTCCTGGGTCTAAAAGCTGCATTGTTCCTGGCTCTAAACCTGATAATGCTACTCCTTGCTCATTCGCTTCGCCTTCTCCTAAAATATTTGCCTCAGGATCAAGTCTTGTAATAAACCCTGCAAACATTGCTGCTGTCTTTTTTCTCACTAATTCTGCATCATCGTATTGATCAAGCTCATAAAGTTTCAGAAGTATACTCGAAAGCCAAGGCTCCCCTCTAATTTGCCCAGGTCTTAGTGGTCTATAGATATGTAAAACATCGTTTGCTGGTACTCTCACTGACTCTCCAAACGAACCTTCTCCTGGATGTTCTCTAAATAAGTAATATGCCTCTCTTTGCCCAAGCTTGTTAAACTCAATCCCGTTTCTTATTACATTACCATTTCCTAAAGTTTGATTTGTTTTATTATCTAAATGTTCAGACTCAAGTACTTGCAGTTGTAATGGCACAGAAAATCTATCTTCCAGCTTTCTCGTTCTTAAACGTACAAAACATTCTCCTCCCTCTATCATACTTCTGCATACTAGAGCTTGTAATCCATAAAAATCACTTATTCCACAGCTATCTGCTTCATCTGTCCATCTTAGCCATAATTCTTGCACCTTCTTTCGAAATTCTCCATCTCTTGCCTTTGATTGTGGTTTTATTCCTGTTCCAATCGAGTTACTTACTATTGTATCAATTATATTTGCTGCATATGGATTTTTTCTTACCATATCACGTGATCTACTACGCAAAGTTTCAAGGCTTTGAGAGAGTAAATTGTTTATACTTCCTGTTTCCCCCTGCCAATACATTACTCTTCTTCCTGAGCCTGCTGCATCCCAAGCAGAACTTTTGATTTTTGGCTTACTAAATAGTTGTTTGAAATTTTTCAGCATCATACTAACCAAAATTCTCTTAATTCTTTCAAAGTTCCGTTAAATTTATTTCTGTCACATTTTCCGATTCCTTCTACTTCATGTGGCTCTGGATTTGTTTTACCGTCAGTATATTGCCATAAAATCCAATCATTCCAGCCTTTTGGTAATGTGAGCTCTTTTCTCCAGCCTGCTATCCATAATGGACATTTTGTCAAAGTTGGCGTGGCAAAATCCTTAAGAAAATAGCTACTGCCATAAATTAGGGGTAATCTTCCTGTTACTTCTTCAACTCTCTTTACAAATTCCTCAGCTTGCTTAACTGCAATATTTTTGCCACTTTTGTTTTCTTCAATATCCAGCGCAAGTATGGTATTTTTGCTTTCACCTACCGTTTTTAGAAAATGATCAGCTTGATTCTTGCCGTTTCCTTCTGTGCCAAAATGATATGCTCCCCAGAGTAATCCTTCTTCTTCAGCTTTCTTTCTTCTCTTCGCATACTTTGAATCCACATATTTTAGCCCTTGTGTTGCCTTGTGAATTACTCCAACTATACCATTCTCTTTGTCTAGCTTAAAATTCACATTTTCTTGCCAATGTGACAAATCTATTATTCCATTTACTGGACTCTCTCTATTCTCCCATAGTTTTATAAAAGTTTTTAATTGCTCTAAAAATTCAGAATATTCCTCTTTTACAACTTTTCTCAGAAAATTTTCCCTCATATAACTCCTTTATTTGTTGCAAAAATAATCTTTCGTTTAGGCTTCATTCCAGCAATCTTTAGTTCACCTTTAATTCGTTGTCTTAAGCTTAGTAAATCATTTATATCTACTTCAGCATATCTTACAACATGGTCACCATATGCAATTGATACTACTCGCTCTCCGTTTTGTAGTTTCTTTATCGCTTCTTCGACTTGAATTAGATAATCTTCGTTATACATTTACTACTCGCTGATCCATTTGCTTTTCACTATTTTCTTTGATTTTTTACTTTCTGGTTTTTCACTTAAACTATTCCATTTACTCTCTGGCCAACGATCGATTCCAAGCGCAATAGATGCTGCTCTTGCATAAATCCTACAGTCTAATACTTCATTTCTTTCTCTTACCTTTTGCCACTCTTGTTTGGTATAACCTTTTACTACTTTGCTGACTAATTGCTCTGCCGTTAGCTGCTTAAAATATTCAGGTGCATACTCGGGAAAATGACAGTATCCTGCTGGAGCTTCTTCACCGTCCTTTAAAACATTAAGTAATTGAAAAAGTTCTGACTTTAAAATCGATACTCCCACTGGCCAGAGCTTTATTCCTCTTTTTAGCTTTTGACCACCAACTGTTATATCTACTCTACTTGGGCTGCTAAGTGGTACTAGAGCTTTATTTACACCTTTCACTGCCATTACTCTTCCAGAGCCTTGATGACCTCTTACCCAATTGTATACTTCTTGTGTCGCATACCCAGCATCAACCGCCATCATACTTATCATGTATTCAAGACCATTTTCACCGATAAAATGATGATTTAAGAGCTCAGAGAGTTTTCCCCATACTTCTCCTCTTCCAGTATCACCTTCAAATACTCGGTATTCTATTGACCAACTTTCGCGGCTTTTTCCCCATGCTACAACTTCTACTTCTAAACGATCTTTTTGGACATCTACTCCTGCAGTAAGCACCACTTCTCTCCTAGGTACTGTGCCTACGGGAAAAAATTCTCTCCTGTTAAATAATTGCTTCCAATCTGGTACTTCTCCTTTGTCTACCCAGGTTTCTCCAAGCGTAGTATTTATCCATACTTTTAGTAATTGTTCACTTTCTTTTGCATGAAGAAAATCTTCTACTGCTTGAGTCCAGCTATACCAGCCTACTGGACTATAAAGACTTGAAAGATGAAATCCTTTTTTCTCACCTTTTACTCTATTAGTAGGTCTCCATTCTCCACGCTCAAGCATCTCTGTCTTTTGATGATTTTCTATTTTGCCGCTACATTCAGTGCAGACATAATGTGCTGTTCTTGAGTCGTTGTTTTCCCATTTAATTTGTGACCATTTTAGAACTTGATAGTAATTACAATACGGACATGGTACAAAAAAGTACTGCTTATCTGTTGCTTCAAATTCTTTCTCAATTCTGCTTATTCCATGAATCGTTGGTGTTGATACTAAAAAAATCTTTCGCCGTGCAAATGTATTAGTTCGAGCAATACTGAGCAGCACTGGATCTCCTTCACCACCTGAATCTCCTGGATAGGCGTCTATTTCATCAAGAAAGAGATATTTTACTGGCATAGATCTCAGTGCTACACTGCTATTTGCTCCGGTTATTACTACTATTCCACCTGGAAATTCCTTACTTTGTACAGTATTGCCTGAGTCTCTTGACCTTGGGTCTTTTACTTTACTCTTTAAACATGGCGTACTCTCTATTAACGGCGCAAATCTTCCTTTTGACCAACGCTTTCCCATTTCAACTGTTGGCTGCACAACTAACATTGGACCAGGAGTCTGATCTATAATATAGCCTATCCAATTGTTACCAGCTTCTGTTCCTCCAATCTGCGCTCCTTTCATGAATACTACTTTTTCTGCTGGTGAGGACGGAGAAAGTGAATCCATGATTTCTTTTAAATAAGGAGTTCTTTCTGTTCTCCATTTACCTGGCTCTGATGCTGCAGTTGGCGCTAAAACTCGATACTCATTCGCCCACTCTGACACTTTAAGTAGTGGATCTGGCTTTAAACCTTCAGAAAAAGATGTAGCATATATCATATCGCTAGCTCTTCACCATCATTAGATGATACCTCAACATCACTTAAAATAGAACTGCACTCACTTGTTTTCTCACTTTCGAGTTCAATAAACATTTTCTTTTCAAGTGCTTCTTCTATGTACTTCTGAGTTAAATTACTCATTGCTATTGCAGCTATGAGCGCAACTATTCCCACCATTACCGCAGCTATAATGTTAGGGTAAATTCCCACTATCACTATTGCACATACTGTTATAGAAACACAGACGATATTGATATATTTCTTTATTTTTTTGTCTGCTATTTTCCTTTCTTCAAAATATTTATTGCTCAATAAATGAAATGTTGGAAAGTTCTTCTGTCTTCCAAATAACACTATTTCCTTCTCTTTGCTCAGTAATTTTATTAATTTTGCGTTGTTCGTTATTATTGCATACTGAAAAACATCCGTGGCATCTGCTCCTCTCTTTAGCAACAACTTTACTACGTTAAAGTGACCATGCTTTACAGCAACATAAATTCCCGTTTTTCCACTCTCATCTACAGCATCTATTTCAACTCCTTCACCAAGAATACCGTCTATTAGGTCTTCATATCCTTTTCTGGCAGCTAAATGAAGCAAACTGTTTTTATCAGCTCCGTATCTATTACTTGCTAAAATCTTTACTATATCTAATCTATTTGCTTCTTTTGCATAACAAAATGGTGTCTTGCCATTATCATCCTTAATTAAAGGATCTATATCTTCTCGCGTTAGTAAAACTTCTATTGTTTTCAGCCTTTCAGCATAATGTAGTGGCGTTTTATTTTCATAATCTTGTAAGTTAACCCCAGCATTAGGAACATTTATTAAGCATCTTACAATATCTAAACATAAGTCCCTTTCGTCGTAATTACTACTACTTATAGCTACGTGCAAAGAAGATAATTTCATTGCATTTCTGCCGCTGCCAACTACATTAACATTCGCACCAAGATTTGAAAGTAATTTTACTACTCCTAGCTTCTTGTTGTTTACTGCATAATGAATTGCTGCATGATTTCTCGCATCAAGAACATCTTTGTCCGCATTTCCTTCTCTAATTAAAATTTCTACTATTTGTTCATGCCCAGCTCCTGCCGCTAAGTGTAACGGTGTATGTAGTAAAGCATTCTGCTCATTAACATTAGTCCCTTTGTCGAGTAAAAACCTTACAGCATTTGCTTCATTCAACATCGCAGCTAAGTGAAGTAAGCTATCTTTCTCCAATCCATATTTGTGATTGATTAGTGCTTGTAATATCTCTTCTCTTGCACAATCCAGCGCACTTTTACCATTATCATCAGTGATCAGTGGATTAATATTTTTCCTATTTAGTAAGAGAGCAACCATACTAAGCTCGTTAATTTCTACTGCATAATGTAGTGGGGTTTTCCCATTTAATCCTCTAACATTTACATCCACTCCTGGTTGATTAATAAGACACTTTATTAATTCTAAACTTAAGTTAGCAGACATTATTTAAAACTTAATATTAGATAATTCTTGTAATGAGTTTGTAATCTCTTCGGTTAGCGCCATATGAATCTTTTCAGTGTCACTCAGTGATGCAAGCAGTGCTGAAACTCTATTTGGAATATTAAGCAAATTATTACGTACAACTCTTGCTACATTAAATGCATCGCGCTTTACTTCCTCTACTGCTACAAGTTCACCAATCTCAGCCTTAGCTTTCGCCTCAAGAAGTTTACCTCGTTCCATTTCATTTTTTATTCGAGTTTTTAGCAACATCGTGGAAAGGTTACTTGTATTTTCGTTTTCTGGATTTTTCCTCCTAAGTGGCTGACTTGGATCTCTTATTGCCGCTACTGCTTCATTTGCTTGTTCTCTATTTACCAAACCATTCTCCAACTCAATTATTCCTTTTTTTACTAAATAACAGACATATTGCTTTGAAACTCCTATCTCTCTTGCCCATTCCGTTTGTGTGATCTTTTCCACTTCTTTTGCCCCTTTATTGCTGTTTTTCTTCTTGAATTTGTGCAAAAGTTTTGCCAGTACCAGAAAGAATTGCTTCCCTACCTGTGTATACTTGCCAACGTTTTATCGTTACATCTACAAATTTTGAATCTAGCTCTATTGTTCTGCAAATTCTTCCTGTTCTCTCACATGCAATCAGTGTGCTGCCAGAACCGCTAAATGGATCAAGTACAGTATCCCCAGGTCTGCTGCTATTAACTATTGCTTTCTCCATTAGCTCTACTGGCTTCATTGTTGGGTGCAGTGAGTTATGTATTGGCTTATCATAAAACCATAGATCACTTTGATTTCTACCTCCATGCCACTCACGTTTATTGCCGCTTTTCCATCCATAGAGCATTGCTTCGTATTGTCTTTGATAATCAGACCTGCCTAGCGTAAAATGATTCTTTGCCCAAATGATAAATGTTGACCATTTTCCTCCTGCTTCCTCAAATGCTTTTTGCAGCGTTGAAAACTCTGATGATGATATGCATATGTAAATTGCTCCTTTCGTATATGCTAAAATATTGGAACAGATGTCGTAGAGAAAAAGCTCATACTTTTCACCTTGATTATCATTCAATATTTTTTTATCTTCTCTCTCCTGGCTACTACCATAATCAACGTTATATGGAGGATCACAAACAGTAATATCTGCCATTTTATCATCTAATACTGCTTTAAATGATTCAACTACGCAGCTATCACCGCAATAGATTCTATGATCACCTAAAATCCATAAATCCCCTGGTTTTGCTATTTCTACCTTTTTATCAATTAACTCCAAAACTCCTCTTTCTACTTCTTCTTTTCCATCAAAATCATCGAGAAAACGTTGAACTTTTTCCAATTCAAATCCAGTCATTTTAAGATCAAACTGCAAATCTTCTAACTCTTGAATTTCCACTTTCAAAAGCTCATCGTCCCACTTTGCCCAGTTAGCTGATTGATTTGCCAGTAACCGAAAAGCTTTAGTTTGTGGTTCATTTAAATTATCACTTAAGACCACTGGAATACTCTCCATACCAAGTTTTCTTGCTGCTTTAAGTCTTAAATGACCATCAACCACAGTTCCATCGCTTTTTGCAACTATTGGTATACGAAAGCCAAATTCCCTGATTGAAGCACACATTCTATTTACTACATCATCATTTTTACGAGGATTACGCTTATATTCGACGAGGTTTTCAACAGGATAGTAGTGGATTGCTAAATTCATATAATTTAAATCCTTAATAATTAAAAAGTTAATATTCAAAATATCTCTGACGCTAAAGAAGGCCTGGGGTTGAACCCACCAAATCCGCCATTCTGGCTGAAAGGACCCACTTTTTATGGATTTTTCGTCTTATTAATATCTTTACTAATATAGAACATTAATGCCAAAGCATCGGCCTCATTATCATCTCTAGGTGAAAAACTTTTTTCACGTATCGCTTCAATAACTTCACTCTTACTTGCATTGCCTTTGCCTGCTATAAAGCGTTTTATAGTTTTAACATTAACACCTTGGTAGGGAATATTGTTCTCTTCACACCAAGCAGACAGCACTGCAAGAAACCCACCGTAGCAATGGGCTGCATCAGTTCCTAAATGTCTTCTCACCTCCTCAAAGTACACTGCAGAAATGTCTTTCAAAGAATTGAGCCAATTGCAAAAGTTTAAGAAACACATTCCACCTCCGCTGAAACGACTACCATGAAAGCTTTTGCTCCCACTTTCAATTATTCCATCTGTTAGAATTGCCCAGCCTGTTTGCTTGCCGAGATCTAGCGTTAAGATTGACGTACAAAAACTCCTTTGTGTAATTAAAGTTCAATGCCCTGTATAATATATATGTACGATGACTCGCAAATTCGTCCGCAATTTTGAAAAAAAATTAAAAAAAATTTCATATCCTGCCATTTGAGTTTTTACTTATCTTAATAACTATTTTACATAACTTATATTACGCCAATATTTATATTATTATATATTATATTTTACCTGTATTTAAATATATATATAATATATATAAGACTTCAGTAATCCGTAAATCCTCTTCACTGGCCGATTTTAGCCACTTAACTTTAGAAACGGCTTTTAGGAATAGAACATAAAAAAGACAATATTATCAATAACTTAACGATTACTGCTTTCTGAAATACTAATTAGTAATTCAGAAATTAGGTACGAAATTGGTAGTTTTTTACCTATGAAAAAGTAGCTTCAGTAGTGTATCAAAACGTTTAAATCTTATTTTAACTTTTAAAGATTTTATTCTTTTAGATAAAAAAATTATTACTACTTTTTTATAATAAATTAGTCATACAAGATCTTGGTAAAAATCTCTATTCATGAAACTTTTGGAGTTTTTATGAAGAATTCTTATCAAGGAATCGATTCTACAATTGTTAAACATGTGAGATTTCAAGCTTCGCGCCTTAAATCCAAAAGCTGTTTTATTAACGAAAGTCTCGAAGATATAGAACAAGAGCTTTTTTGTCAGGTTTGGCAATATCTTAACCAGCACGATGAGAAAAGAAGTAGTTTTAGTACTTTCGTTGCTAGATTAGCTAATTATTGTGCTCGCAATATGTTACGCAATCAGTTATGTCTAAAACGTAATATAACTTTTGATGATATAAACGACGATATTCCAGATCATAGGAACTCGGAAATCGAAGCGATAATTCGCACTGATATAAATAATATAATTTCAACTTTGTCTGAAAAAGATAGTAATTTATGTCAATTACTTAAGGTATTTACTATTACTGAAGTTTCTGTAATAACCAAAATACCAAAGACAACTATCTATCGCACACTAGAACGAATACGCGATAAATTCTCAGTTTTAGAGAAGTTATAAGCTCTCGATTATATTTGCTCAAAATTTTTTTTTGCAAATTGCGGACGAATTGCCTAGGTCATCGTACATATATATTTAGGTACTGGGAGAAAAATGAAAATAATGAACAGCAATGAACGGCTAAAAGTTCAAACAGGTATAAAAATGGTCATCTTTGGTCCTTATGGTATAGGTAAAACTAGTCTCTTAAAGACCATAAATGAACCAACACTTTGTCTTGATTTTGAGGCAGGTTTACTTGCTGTTCAAGATTGGCAAGGGGATTCTGTAAGTATTCGTACTTGGAATGAGGCAAGAGATATTGCATGTCTCATAGGTGGTCCTAATCCTGCGTTAAAATCTGACTCAGCATATAGCCAAAGACACTATGAGCATGTATCCAGTAAATACAAAGAGCTTGCTTCGGAGTTTCTCAAGTATCGATGTGTTTTTATCGATAGTATTACAGTAGCCTCGCGTTTATGTCTTTTATGGTCAAAAATGCAACCTGAAGCTTTTTCTGAAAGATCAGGAAAACAAGATATGAGAGCTGCTTACGGGTTACTTGCTCAAGAGATGATGGCTTGGCTCAATCAGTTTCAACATATTCCAAATAAAGACATCATTACAGTTGGAACTCTTGGGCAATACCTTGATGATTTCAATCGCTCAACTTGGCTACCTCAATGTGAAGGAGCTAAAACTGCAAGTGAAATTCCTGGGATAGTTGACGAAGTAATCAGTATGGTTGGAATCAAGAAAGATGATGGTACAGAGGTTCGTTCATTTGTCTGTCAGACAATTAATTCTTGGGGATATCCTGCTAAAGATCGAAGTGGATGCCTGAATATGGTTGAAGAACCGCATCTAGGAAAACTTCTTACAAAGATTAAAACCAAAGCTTTTGCAATTCAACCTATCACGCACAACATATAGGAGGTTATTATATGCTACAAAACTTTTTAACTATTGGTCAAAAAATTCCTTTTTTCAGTGTGAAAGAATACTTGGATGATCAATCGCCAATACCAGAAGATATAATCTCACCAAGAATTTTAACAAAAAGAGGCTTATTGGTACTGGGTGGCCCACCTAAAATCGGCAAGAGTGACTTTTTGATCTCTTGGCTTGTCCACATGGCCGCTGGTAGATCATTTCTCGGTATGACACCAAGTAGACCTTTGAAAATTTTCTACATGCAAACTGAAATTGAATATGAATATATGAAAGAACGTTTGCAACAACTTGATAATGAACTTTTGAATGTAGCTGCTAACAACTTAATCATTACGCCAAAAGTGCACTTATCATTTAATCATGATGAAATAAGTGAAATCAAGGAAATTGTGAATGAACGCTTTAAACCTGATGTTTTGGCCATAGATCCATTACGTAACATCTTTAGCAGTGAATATGGAAATGAAAATGATAATAGTGCTATGCTGTTTTTTCTGCAAAAGACTCTTGAAAAGCTACGCAGTGCTATCAATCCAGATGCTTGTATTGTACTTACTCATCATACAAAAAAATTATCAAAAAAGATGCTCGAAGAAGATCCATTTCAAGGCCTAAGTGGTGCTGGATCTTTACGTGGATTTTACAGTACTGGTATGGTGATGTTTGCTCATGATGAAGAAAGTAGTGCACGCCAGATAGTATTTGAGCTTCGCAATGGTGAACGCGTGCAAAATAAACTTGTCGATAAGATAAATGGTCATTGGCAGCTAATGGAATAGCTAATTTTCACTTTAAAATCAACTTATAGGAGAGCGTATGCTACAAGATTTTTTAACTGATTTTAATAATGCAAAACTGCAGAGCAGTTTAATACCGAAAGGTACAATAGTCAAGGTAAAAATGGCAATAAAGCCTGGAGGTTATGAAAATTGGTTCACTAAAAACTACACTACTGGCAGCATCTATTTAAACACTGAATTTACTGTCACTGAAGGTCCATATGCAAAACGCAAGATTTTTCAGATTATAGGTATCAAAAATAGCAAAGCAGAAGGTGAAGAAGACATCTGGGGAGAATCTGGACGTTCTATGCTGCGTAGTATTTTGGAATCATCCAGAAATATTCATGCAAATGACACTTCAGAGAAAGCAGTTACTGCTAGAAAAATCAACTCTATAGCTGATTTCAACGATTTAGAGTTTACAGCGAAAGTAGGCGTTGAAACTAATAATACGTACGGAGATAGAAATAGGATTACTACAGTTATTACTCCAGAATTACAAAAAAGTTTTCAAGATGATTGGTTGCCATTTTGAAGTATGACGAAGGAAAGTTGTGGGCTGCTGTTATTACTAGAGCTATTCAGGATGCAGCAGGAAAAAACCCTAAACTTAAAAAAGAGGCTTGTCAATGGATTCGCTCACGATCTTTTGAAACTGTTTGTGAGCTGGCTAATCTTGACTTTAAACGTCTAAAAAATATGTTGAACAAATTTGGAATAAACAAGGAGAATTTTATGGATTTTTCATCTAAAAATGCTTTAAAAATAAAATCATTATTAATTAATAATATCAAAGATTGTTTATCTTATTTGTTACCTGAAGGCAAATCTTACCAAAATAAATTCTATATTGGCAGTAGAAATGGAAATAAGATAATAGTTGAAATGGAAGGAGAAAATGCAGGAAATTGGTACAACCTGATCGAAGAAAAGAAAGGAAATATAATAGACCTTTGGACTTTAGTTAAAGGTAATATAGATTCTGCTGAAACATGGTTGAACAGTAAAGATGAAAGAAGTTCCATATTACAAGAAAAACAAAACGAAGGAAAAGCATTTTCTGTAAACCATTACTTAAATGACAAATCACCAATGCCACAAGATATAATAGGCCCAAGAATTTTGACACCAGGTGGTCTTTTGGTCATAGGTGGTACTCCAAAGATTGGCAAAAGTCATTTTCTTCTTTCTCTATTAGTACATCTGGCAGCAGGAAGATCATTTCTTGGCATGAAGCCTACAAGACCGCTAAAAATATTCTATCTACAAAACGAAATGGAATATGATTACATTAGAGAACGTATACAACAACTCAACAAACTTCCTCATTTAGCAACAGAAAACTTAATTGTGACGAACAAGATGAATTTGACCTTAAATGAAGAAGGTATAGAAAAAATAAAAAATATGGTAGAGGAAAAGTTTGATTTAGTTGTGATTGATTCTCCTTATAATTCCGTTAACTATGGTCTGCAGCATGCAATAGAAAAACTACGTTCCAAGATTAATCCTATGGCTGGAATAATCATCACAAATCACACCAAAAAAGTACCTACCTCTATATTGGAAAAGAATCCATTTCAAGCTCTCGTTGGTGCTAACGCTTTAAGAAGTTTTTATACATCTGGAATAGTAATATTTCAACCCAATAAACGTACAAATATCTTGCAAGTAGTATATGAACTTAGAAACGGTAGATCTATACCAACAAAATTCATCAACAAGATTAATGGATGTTGGAAATCTGCTAACGTTATAGCTAGAACATAAAAATTCTTCAGGTAGGTATGGATATTTATTGTTCACAAAGAAATGGACATTATAAATTCTTAGGGAAGAAAGAACAGTTAAGAACTCAACTCCTATCAAATATAAGGTCATGTCTTTCTTATTTACTGCCAAGAGGAACTTTTCGTGGTGATAAGTTCTATGTAGGTGATCTAAAAGGCAATCAAGGAAAAAGTATGATAGTGGAGTTAACTGGCAGTAAAGCCGGATTATGGCATGATTTTTCTACCGGAGAAGGAGGAGATATTTTTGATCTTTGGGCTGCTGTTACTGGAAAAAATCAATTTACTGATACGATAGAAGATATTGCTAAGTGGATTGGTTATTCGGAAAAAAATAACACTCTGGGGCAACCAACGGCATCATGGAACTATTACGATGAAAGTGATCAAGTGATTGTTACAGTTTATCGTTATAACACTGATTCAGGAAAAAGATATCTTCCTTTTGATGTAAAAAGGTCTAGTTTTACTCTACCAGAGACCAGGCCTTTATATAATATTCCAGGTATCATGAAATCTGATAAGGTGATTTTAGTTGAAGGTGAAAAGTGTGCAGATGCTCTGATAGAGCAAGGTATGACTGCCACAACTGCAATGTTAGGAGCAAATGCACCAATAGAAAAAACAGACTGGTCACCACTTAAGGGCAAGCATGTTATTATTTGGCCAGACAATGATGAACCAGGTAAACAATATGCTGAGAAAGTTGTGAAAAAGCTTACTTTTCTTGGTGTTTTATCACTTACTCTTCTTGAAATACCGGAGAATAAACCAAAGGGATGGGATTCAGCTGATGGTATAGAAGAAAAGATGAATATTCCTGAATTCATTGAAAATAACTCGAAAAAAATCATCGTTAAGCAATTGCTTAATATTCAAGAATGGAGCGTAGAACGTTTTATAGGTCCAGTACCGGAGCAAAAGTTTCTTGTTGAAGGGTTATTTCCTTTAGGAGTGACATCTATTCTAGCTGCAATGGGAGATACTGGTAAAGGTATGCTTCTACTTGATTTAGCACTGAAAGTTGCGAGTAGAAAAGATCAGCCATGTGGTTTTGGCCCACTTGTTACTGAGCATGGATCTGTGGTAATATTCTCTGCAGAAGATGATATGAGTGAAATACATCGTCGTTTAGAGCGTCTTGATTCGCAATGCGAGAGATTAAAATATAAGGATAGGCTCTTTATTGTACCATTACCAAATGTTAGTGGATCACTTACAATCATAAAGAGTGTTTCAGGTAAAGTTATAGAGACTTCTCCTGAATTTGAATTGATAACAAAACAACTTAATAAAATAAAAAACTTAAAATTAATCGTATTTGATCCACTTGCATCATTTGTGCACGCTGATTTAAATACTGACCCAGCCGTAGGCGATTATTTGATGTCTTTATTATCTGATTTAGCAGGTAGCACTGGAGCATCAATAATTACTGCTCATCATATGAGAAAGCCAAAAAGTGAAAAACCTATATCGACTGTTGAGCAAGCACGTGATGCCATTAGAGGTACATCTGCTCTTGTTAATGGTGTTAGGTGTTCATACGCTTTTTGGTCTGTGGAAGATACAGCTAAACCGACAATTTTTAAATCAATAGGAGAATCTGTAAGACAGAACGCATTATTTTATGGAGCAATTGTTAAAGCAAACGGTTTGGCTGATCGCACTTTACGCACTTATTTAAGAAATGAAGAAACAGGATTGTTAGAGGACATAACTGAAAGATTAAGAATAAAAAATATGAACGAAAAAGATTCAAAGCAGCATCTTATAACTGCAATTACACGAGCAGCAATTTCTGGACATCCATTTACCCATACAGGAAGTACAGGAGTGTATAAACAGCGGCATAGACTACCTGAGGAGTTTCACAGTATAGGAAGAGATAGAATGGAGCGTATAGTTCAAGAGCTGTTACAAACACGGAAGCTGGTTAAGGGAATGGCTACTGGTTCAAAAGAAGATAAATGGCTTGACATTCCTAGCGGACCATTTGCTCGCGGCGTTGGAAAGTTTAGCTGTGGAGCTGAGCTATTCTCCTAAAAAATTTTTCTGATATAAAAAAATATTTTGATTTTTGCGGACGAATTTTGAACTCACCGTACATATATAATATAGGGGGCTTAATTAAAAATGTCAATACTCACACAGTCAGGAAGAGCAGCAATAGCAGCCAGCATCAAAAAGCAATCTATCCATCTTGCTTGGGGAACAGGTGATTCAAGCTCTGGAAGTAGCCACAAAGTAGAAAAAACTTTCGTTAAGGGTGAAATAAAATTTGATCATCAACCTATTTTTGATCGTCAACCTATTAAAGATGTGAAGGTTTTTACAGGGCAAACAACTTATCAGCCAAGTATTGACTATACAGTTAATGGCAGTACTGGTGTAATAAAACTTACGGAAAATAGCTCTATTCCAGTAAGTGATAAAGTTACTGTAGAGTATAGTGAAAGCACACCACCAGAGCTGATAACTTCTGAAAAGCTGCTCAATGAACTTGGCAGACGTACTGCAGACGAAGTGCTATTCTGCACAGGTGATGAAAACGGTGAACTTATAACTCCATCTGGAAGGTTTAGGCCCTCAAATGTACCAACTAATAATCTCTATCTCAAATTTACTTTCGATTTCACAAACGCAGCAAATCAAGTTATACGGGAATTAGGGGTTATGGTTGGTACTAAAGTAAAAGAAGAATTACCTATAGGACAGAGGTATTTTGAACCACAAGATATAGAAGACCCAGGGATCTTATTAGTTTTAGAACACACTGTACCACTTATCAGAACATCTGCAACTCGGGAAACTTTTTCATTTGTTGTAACCTTTTAGAATAAAATGACTTTAAACGCCTATTATAACCGCTTTAATCCTGACAAAGAGTACGAAAAAAGTTTGTTCCTTGCAGGAAGAGGTCTACAGTCTGCAGAATTAAATGAGACTCAGGAGTATGCTCTTTCTAAGCTTAAAGGCATAGGTGATGCAATATTTCGTGATGGTGATGTTATAACGGGAAGCAATTGTATTATAGATGCAAAAACTGGTAAAGCTACACTTGAGGGAGGAAAAATCTATCTGCGCGGTGCAGTTAGAAAAGTTGAAAAAGAAGAATTTGTTATTCCACTGAGTACCACAGTTCGCATAGGTGTTTATTATGTAGAATCTACGATTACAGAACTTGAGGATGAAAACCTTCGTGATCCTGCTATTGGTACAAGAAACTATCAGGAAGTAGGAGCTGCAAGGCTTAAAGTTTCCACCATTTGGGGTTATCAAGCAGAAGGTCTTTCTCCACGTTTTTCTGAAGGAGAGTTTTATCCAATCTATAACATTGAAAATGGAGTATTAATAGAACATTCACCACCTCCACAAGCAAACATAGTAACTACTGCTCTTGCTCGTTATGACAAAGAAGCAAATGGTTCCTACGTCGTAAATGGTCTTGAAGTAATGTTCCTGCAAAAGGAAGAGGGAGAAGGAGGAAAAAAAATATTTGTGATTAATGAGGGCAAAGCTCATGTTGATGGCTATGAGATTGAACTTCCTCACAGTATTCGTGTTTCTTTTGATGAAGATCCAGATATAAAAGCAGTTGAATCAGAACCACATACTTTTCAGCCAAATAGCCAAAGAGTAATGGAACTTAAAGTTAATGATTTTCCAATAAGTGAAATTAAAAAAGTAGATATAACTGTTCAGAAAACCATTACTGTTACTCATGGTTCATACTCTGGAGCTATTGATCCGATACCTGACTCTGCAGTACTTGAGATTATTCAAGTTAAACAAGGCAATGTTATTTATGAAAATAGTATAGATTACAAATTAAACGCAGGAAACGTTGATTGGTCATTACCAGGTAAAGAACCAGCTCCTGGAAGTAGTTATCAAATAACCTACCGCTGTCGTACTCATGTAAGCCCTGAAGATATAAGTGAACAGGGATGCAAAGTAAAAGGAGCAGTTGATAACAGCTTGGTTCTGATTGATTACACCTGGAAAATGCCCCGCTATGATTTAATTACTATCGATAGCAAAGGAGTGGTAAGAAGAATAAAAGGAATTTCTCACCCTTGGCGACCATCAATGCCTAGAGCGCCTAGTGGACAACTTTTGCTCTGCTACATTCATCAGACGTGGAAAAAAGGCGAAGGGGTAAAAATAGTGAATAATGCTATTCATGCTGTACCGATGAATGAGCTTGAAGCAATGAAAAAAGGAATAAATGATCTTTATGCGCTGGTTGCAGAGGAACGTCTACGCAATGATGCAAATTCAAGAGAACCTACCACCAAAAAAGGAGTATTTGTTGATTCATTCTTTGATGATGATATGCGCGATCAAGGAATTTTGCAGTCTGCAGCAATAGTAAATAAGGAACTAATTTTACCAATAGATGTAACGATTGCTGATATTGATGGAGGAGAAAAAACTTATTTGTTGCCATATGAACTTGAACCGGTACTGGAGCAGCTTTTACAGACTAAAGGAGAAAAGATCAATCCATATCAAGCTTTTGATCCAGTCCCGGCACAAATTACTCTAAATAAAAATATAGATCACTGGACGGAGGTTACCACGAATTGGAAAAGTCCAGTAACCAGAGTGTTTAATGTTAAAGAAACAACAGAGCTGCTGTCAAGTACCTCATACGAAACTGAATTTATGCGAGAAGCAACTCAAAATTTTGAGATTGAAGGTTTTGCAACTGGTGAAAAGCTTAAGGAAGTAAAATTTGATGGCATAAGCATTCAACCTCAAGCATAGAAAATATTTGAAAGAAAAACATGATCGCAACATTTATTGCTGATAACAGAGGAAAAATAAAAGGAAGATTTACTGTACCAAGAAACATTCCTGCTGGGACTAAGTTAGTACAGTTCTTCGGTGATAAAGGAAGTTATGGAGAAGCAACGTATACTGGTAAAAAAACAATTACCATAGAGGAAAGAAGAAGAGTTATCGCAGCAAGAAGAGTTGATCCTTTAGCGCAAACATTTACTCTAAATGAAAGTAGGCACATAGGAGGCGTGGAACTATGGTTTGTAAATAAAGGCAAAAAACGTGTTGTTGTGCAGATTAGAGAAACAGCAGTGGGAGTGCCCTCGCAAACTGTCATTGCTGAAAGCTATATTGAGCCAAAAGATATAAAGATAGATGGCACAGCAACACGTATAGAGTGGTCACCAGTGTTTTGCCATGCAGGAGAGGAGTATGCAATAGTACTACTTACTGATGATGCAGATACTGCAGTAAAAATAGCAGAACTTGGCAAATATGATGCAGTAAATAGCCGTTGGGTAACAAGCCAGCCATATCAAGTAGGAGTATTACTGTCATCAAGCAATGCAAGCACCTGGACTCCACATCAAAATTTAGATTTAACGTTTCGGCTTTTGGCTGCAAAATTTAGCGAAAATTCTCACGTTATTGATCTGGGAAAAGTTACAGCAACCAATACTTCAGATTTAATTGTTTTGACGAACGTCGAAAAAGTAGCATTTGATACCAATGTGGAATTTATCTTAACAGATGAAGAGGGAAAAGAGAACTTTTTGTCTGATAATTTGCCACTTGCACTGCGTGAAAGACTATCTGGAGAGCTAACAGTAAAGGCAAGCCTAAAAGGAGGGCGAGAAAAAAGTCCAGTGCTATATCCTGGGTTACAGCTAGTTATGGGTAATATAGGGGAAAAAGGAGATTATGTTACAAGAAGTATTACAGCAGGAGCTAATACTAAAATCACCATAACGTACGATGCGCTGATACCTGGCACTGCAGATGTTAAAGCGTATGTGCAAAAAAACGTGGATTGGCAATTAGTAAATTTAACATCAGGAAAACCAATAGGGGAAAACTGGGTAGAGAGAACTCATGTGCTAACAAACTTTAATGGTAATGAGACAAGGGTAAAATTAGCTTTGAGTGGAACGGTTGTTTATCGCCCTAAAGTCAAAAATCTACGAATCATTATCACTTAGCAGAATGTCAGATGATAAAACAAGCAGAGGGTATCCACTACCACATCCAGAAAATATTGCTGTGCAGGATGTTGTTCGTATCCGTACCACAATTAAGAAAATAGATGAAGATATTACCGAAAGAGAAGATGAGCATAATCAACTTAAGAGTAATTTTGAGCGGTTTAATTTTGAGACTTTTTTAAATTTTTGGAAATGAAAGAAGCAATATACCAAAGGATAAAGGATTTAGCAGCAAATAGCACACCTGATCAACTGGCATATCTTGCAAAATCGCTGGAATTGATAGCAGATAAAAAAGCTATTTCTGATATTGCGCAAATGACTAAAGTAAAAGAAATAATTGATGCACTACAAAAGAGGCTTAAGGATTTAGCAGAAAACAGTACACCAGATCAATTAGCATATCTTGCTAAAGCATTGGAATCAATAATCGACAAAAGTGCAGTTTCTGAAATTGTACAGATGACAGATGGTAAGCTAAAAGAACTTCTTGATAGTGCAAAAAAACACTTAACTGATCTGGATAATAAAAAAGCTAGTTCTTTAGCAGTGATCTCTGAATCAGAGAAGCAGTTATTAAAGAGAATTGATGAAAAAGGAACAACAAATTTATCGCTACTTGATACGAGAAAGAATGCCAATATTGCAGCAATAAATAGCATTAGTAACAGTCATAAAGATGGTCTTAAAGGTTTAGTGAATAACTTCCGTACTGTTAATGATGTGCCAAGTGGCTCATCAATTATTAGGGAAATAGAAACTCGAATTGAAAACATCCTGAATGAGGTAAAAACTCGGGATGAACAGTTAAAAGCGTCTCTTATAAATGAAATAAGAAAGCGCAACATGGTTGAACCAGGGTCATTACCTTTCTTATTTGGTGTACTTGGCAGAAAAAATAATTATTTTGGCCACGGAACTTTTACGACAGAGCTTGGAAAGTGGAGTAGTGATATAACAAAAACTGACTATATGTTACAACTACTAGCAGGTAGCCATACGTACAATACAGATTACGTTAGTTTTTATCGGCCAAGACAACTAAGTTTTATAGAGGGAAGTAAAGGAACATTTATTTACGGAGAGTTATGCACAAAAAGTTTTTCGGGTAGTTATGATGAGATATACTATTACCCGTATGCTGCACTTGGAGTAGTATTTGTAAAAAATACAACCAATGTGAACATAAATAAGACAATGGAATTTGTTGGATCATCGTATTCGAGTACGGAGTATGGGGGAGCAGGATTATTTGTGGGAACACCAGATAATACCAATTCTAATAAATCAAGTATTTCAAAAATAGTATGGAAAAATGTTTACCAATACACGAGTTCTGATAGCAAGTTAGCCGGATCTGGTAATGTGGAGATTCCAGCAGGAAAAACAGTTGCAATATTACTTTACACATCATCTTATCTGTATTCCAGAACACAAGTTAGTCAAGGTATGCTTGCATCAAATTATGTACACAACTATGGTCAATTTATTCAGTGGGGGATTTATAACATACGTAGCAATTTTCTCACCACAGGGCTTGAGGTAGATGTGGAAAGGACGCTCAGGGGTTGGCAATGTCCAGGATTATCTAACACGTATGAGATTTGGAGGTAACAAACAATGTCTATCTACATTAGATTTGAAAATGATAAACAAGTAGAAACAACAACACTTGAAAGCAAGCCAACTGAAAATGATTGGTATGAAGCACCAGAAGATTTTGATTGGCAAAAAAGCTATTGTTTAACAGAAGGAGGAAAAATTGCTCAGCGTACTAAAGAAGATATACAAAAGGAGTTACTGGATAATGCGAAGCTTTGTGCATTTGATAGTATGCGTTTCTATTATGATAATCATACTCACCAATATGCAGGTCATTCTCACCAAAAAGCTAAATCTTATGAGATTCAAGCGGAAGCCGCAAAAAGCATTCTAGCAGCACCAGAATCTATAGATGAAAAGGATAAAGAAATTATAGAACCTTTAGCAAAAGTCCGTGGTATTACGGTTATTGAAATGGCAAGAATAATTGAGGAAAAAGTGAAAAAAGCAGTAAAAGCAATAATTAAATGTGAAGAGCTTGAAGATTTAGCCAAAAGAAAGATTGAAGAAGCCAAAAGTGAAAATGAGCTACAGACTTTGCTAGATGATTTCAGGAAAAAAATACAAAGAAATGGCTGAAGAATTTTTACATGGCGTAAATGTTATTGAGGTAACCTCAGGAGCAAAGACAGTACGTACAGCTAAATCATCAGTGATAGGTGTAATTGGTACTGCACCTGAAGCTGATGAGCAAAAATTTCCGCTAAATAAACCAGTGTTAGTTGCAGGAAGCTTAAAGGAAGCAGCAAAGCTCGGAAAGAGTGGCAGTTTACCTTCTGCAATAAATGGAATATTTTCCCAGATTGGTGCAACAGTAGTAGTTATTCGAGTTAAAGAAAGTGAAAACAGCGATCCAAAGCTCAAAGAAAGTGAAACTATTCAAAGTATAATCGGTGGAGTTGATAAAGAGACTGGAGAATATCAAGGGATAGAGGCATTCCTCAGTAGTGAAAGTATAGTTCATGTTGCTCCAAGAATATTAATTGCACCTCAGTTTACTCATCAGTTACCTGAAATAGATGGAGTAAATCCAGTAGTGAGTGCTTTAATTTCCATAGCAGAAAAATTAAGAGCAATTATTGTTGCAGACGGACCAAATACTAATGATGAAGAAGCAATAAAATGGAGAAAAAGTGTAGGCAGCTCAAGAGTTTACGTAGTTGACCCATGGATTAAGTTATTTATTGAAGGAAAAGAAAAAATCTTGCCATCGAGTCCATTTGTAGCTGGTTTAATAGCTAAAATAGACAGCGAACAAGGCTTCTGGCATTCACCTTCAAATAAAGAGATAAATGGTATTGTTGGCACAAGCAGGCCTATTGATTTTAGCTTAGGTTATGCAAATTGCAGAGCAAACCACTTAAATGAAAATGAAGTAACAACGATAATTCATCAAAACGGCTATAGGCTTTGGGGAAATAGAACATGTTCAAATGACTCAAAATGGGCTTTTCTGTCAGTGAGAAGGACTGCAGATTTAATCAATGATAGTCTACTTCGAGCTCATTTATGGGCAGTTGATCGCAATATCACCAAAACTTATATAGATGATGTGATTGAGGGGGTGAATTCTTATTTGGCCAATTTAAAAGTACAAGGAGCGATTATTAGCGGAAAATGTTATGCAACTCCAGAGCTCAATACACCAACAAATATTGCAAGCGGGAAAGTATATTTTGATTTCGAATTTACACTACCATATCCGGCTGAGCAAATAACATTCAAATCTCATCTCGTAAATAATAGTGTAATAAGTTAGGAGAAAGCAAAGTGTTACCGAAAATACTGAGAAATTTTAACGTATTTGTAGATGGTCGTGGTTATGCAGGAAAAATAGATGAAATAACCTTGCCGAAGCTTACCATAAAAACCGAAGAGTACAGAGCTGGTGGTATGGATATTCCAATAAATATTGACATGGGCATGGAAAAGCTTGAAGCAGACTTTACTTTTGCTGAGTATGATTCAGAACTATTTAGACTTTTTGGCTTGATAGATGGAAACTCAGTATCTTTAACGCTCCGTGGAGGAATGCAAGGTAATGATATTGAAGCAGTAATAATCAATTTAAGAGGCATTTTTAAAGAGTTTGACTTTGGCAACTGGAAACCTGCTGAGAAAGCAACGCTGAAGTGTACTGTAGCTGCCCATTATTATAAACTTACTATAGGTGGTAATGAATTAATAGAGATCGATGCTGAAAATATGATTAGAAAGATAAATGGCGTTGATCAAATGGCCTTGCTACAAACGATTCTAGGGATCTAATATGGTTGACAAAATTACATAAAAATGTTAAAATATAAGAAGTTGTAGGTATATAGTTAATATGGATTCTAAAGCTCATACAAATTCCATAGAGCAGCTAACTGGTTTACTTGTTAGTGTAGCACAATCTCAAGACAAGTCCGTTTTAAAGTTATTAACTGAATTAATGGAAGAAGAAATTGAAGATATGGAATTATCTAAGATTGCTGACGAACGCTATAAAGAAAAGAGGGTTAAACATCAAGATGCCTTCTGGGATTAAGCCTTACAATATAGACTATTCAGAATCTGTTATAAAGAAAGACATTCCGGCTCTTCCAGCAAAAGTAAAGTTAATGATTAAGAAGGCAATAATGGAGCGTCTAACAGTTGATCCAATTGGACTTGGAAAGCCATTAAAGCATAACTTAAGTGGACAACGTAGTCTACGGGTGAGTACCTATCGTATACTTTATTATATAGATGTACCAGAACATACAGTAGTTATTACTTCAATTGAACACAGAAAAGATTCTTATCAAAGCTAATCCTATTTATAGCACCATACAAAGAAATTAGTTATGTAAAAGCCGATATAGACTTTTATTTAATTAACTTTTTAAGGAGGAACATGCAAGCTATAACACTTAATAACCCAATAACAGTTGATGGAATTTCTGTCTCAGAACTTACTGTTAGACGTCCAAAAGTTAGAGACTATCTTGCAATTGAACGCTTAAATGGTAGTGACCTTAGTAAAGAAGTAACTTTGACTGCCAATTTGACATCAGTTGCAAAAGAAGCAATTGAAGAGTTAGATATTGCTGATTATGTGAAAATTCAAGAGGTATTAAAGGATTTTTTTTCACCGATTATCCAAAAAACTTGAGATTAGAAATACTAGTGCTTGGCTCTATCATAGGTGGTGGAGTTAAGCACATTCTTGATATGGAGATTAGTGAGTTTATTTTATGGAGCAAATTAGCTAGGGAGTTCAAATGTCAGTATTATCGATAAAAATAGGTGCGGTACTTGATGGCAGTTTCAGTACTGTAATAAAAGGAAGTAGTAGTCAACTCTCTAATCTTGGTGAGAATATAAGAAAGCTTGATTCATCTTTAAAATCAGTATCAAAGTTTAAGCAGTTGGGTAGTGATGTTTTGACTAGCAGGAGGTCGTGGAAGGGCTTTGAAGATCAAGTAAAATCTTTAGCTAAACAAATGAAAGCGGTGGAGAAACCAAGCAAAACTTTAAAAGCAGAGTTTGACAAGGCCAAAACCTCCGCAACAAAAGCAAAAGAAGCATACTTAAAAAAGAGAGATGCTTTGCATTCATTTAATGAAGAAGTAAGAAAAAGTGGAAGAAATATTAAGTCATTAGTAAGTGATCAATATAAACTTGGTTCTTCTATTGAAGTGCTAAAAGGTAAGTATGGTAAGCTTGGGTCTGCAATACGTAGTCACCAAAGTTTTTTAGCAAGCAAAGCACATTTTAAGTCACAAATTATAGAGACTATTGGGCTAGGGCTAACGCTTGCAGCTCCAGTTAAAGTTGCGATTGACTTTGAAAGTGCTATGGCTGATGTTACAAAAGTGGTAGATTTTAAAAAAGGAACGGATGAAGCAACTAAATTTGCAAAGAAGTTAAAAGAGATGTCACGTACTATACCATTATCAGCCGCAGAACTGGCACAAATAGCTGCAAGTGGTGGTCAACTTGGTATCAAGAAAGAAGATCTTTTTATGTTTACAGAAACAGTGGCAAAAATGTCTACAGCATTTGATATGTCTGCAGAGCAAGCAGGTGATTCTATAGCTAAACTCTCTAACGTTTATGGAATTGATGTTAGTAAAATGGAACATGTTGGTAATGTGATCAACCACTTATCAGATAACACTGCTGCTAAAGCAAGAGATATGGTTGAAGCTCTAGCAATAGTTGGTGGTACTGCAAAGCAGTTTGGTTTGGATATCGAGAAAACAAGTAGTTTAGCAAATGCTTTCATTAGCTTAGGTAAAACACCTGAAAAAGCTGCAACTGCTATAAATGCTCTACTTAGTAAACTTCAGACTGCTGAAGAACAAGGAGGGGATTTTAAAGCAGCACTAGAGCAAATGGGCATAACTGCAGAAGAAATAGTACAAAGAATAAGCGAAAACGGCGAAGAAGCATTACTCTACTTTTTTCAAACTCTAAAGAAAATGGATAACCAGGAACGTTCTACAATCCTTATGAAACTTTTCGGTCAGGAATATCAAGATGATATTGCATTATTAGCTGGAAGTTTTAACAAATATGAAGATGCTATAAGGTTACTAGCTGACACAGAAGAGTACAAGAGCTCGTTGCAGAAAGAATTTCAAAACCGTGTAGACACCACAGCCAGTAAATTACGACTTCTTCGAAACGCAATAGCTGAAGTTGGTATGAACCTGGGTTCAGTGATGCTGCCTACTTTAAAATCTATAGCTGAATTTTTACAAGAAAAAACTAGAAGCATAGCGTTATTTGCAGAAAAATATCCAACTTTAACCAAAGCAATCATGGGAACTATAGCAGCTTTAATAAGTTTAAAAATCTTAGTAGTGGGCTTAGGTTATGGATTTACTTTTTTAGCGAGTACAGTTCTTGGTTTAAGAGCAAAAATACTTGCAACATTTTCATTTTTATTAGCTACAGTTTTTCCTGCAGTTATAACAGGGCTAAGAGCAATAACACTCGCTGTAATGAGTAACCCTATAGGACTTTTAATTACTGGACTTGTCACTGGCGCAGCACTTGTTATAACTAACTGGCAAAAGGTAAAAGACTTTTTCTCTAGCTTTTGGAAATCACTTATTAAACCTATAGGAGAAGCTTTTTCATGGATAGGGGAAAGTGTATTTGGAAAAGTACTGGGGCATAGCACATTGAAAGAGTTTGAAAAAAGAAAAACTGAAGTAAAAGCAGTGCACACTCCCCTAAAAAGTAATATTCTCAACAGTGGAAATCCTTTGTTAGGTAACAGTATAATTAAAGAATTTTCCAAGAGAAATAAGAATATCTTTAGAGTCAAAAGCCTTATTGAGGAGAAAAAGTTTACAGAGAGCGATAAGATATTTGCAAGGAGTAAGTTTGAAAATAAAGAACAAAATAAAACTCAGAACATCACTAATAATTACACTATCAGCATTAAAGCAGAACCTAACCAAGATGTTCGTAGTCTTGCAGATGAAGTAATAAAAAGGATAAGAGAAAAGTCACGTGATGTTTTATTTGATACGGTAGAGACATTTTATTGATGCTATCTCTTGGTCCGTATAAGTTTGCTCCCACAAGTTTAAAGTATAGCAGAGAAAATCGTTGGAGCACGATTGAGTGTATTGAAAATATGCCACTATTACAAAATATCGGTCAAGGTGTAGAAAATATAGATTTAGAAGGAATGATTTATCTGCATAATCTCAACGGGCTAAATCAATTAAAGAGTGTGAAAGAAGCTGAAAAACCACATATTTTAGTAGATAGTTTAGGTAATATTTTAGGACAATTCGTAATTACTAGGTTAGAAGAAAAGCAGATGTATTTTTTACCTAATGGACTACCAAGAAAAGTTGAATTTAGTTTGAGTTTAAAAAGCTATAGATGACTGTATACTATGTGAGTAAAGAAAATGAGATGTTAGATCTGATTTGCTGGAAACATTACGGATTTACTGATGGAGTAGTGGAATTAGTACTAGCAGAGAACTTAGGTTTGGCAGAATACAGAAGCTTTTTGCCTGCAGGATTAAAGATAAAGCTTCCTACTATTAAGAAAATAGTACAAAAGTCAAAATTAAAGGTCTGGGAATAAATGCAGCCAGATTTTATAATAGATAAATGTGAATCAATTAAAGATAGAGTTATATCATTGCACCTTACAGATGAATCAGGAATAATAGATGATGTAGTTGAAGTGTGTGTTGATTACAGGGATGAAGACATAGATATTCCGAATGAATTGAACATAGCACTAGGTTATAAGGAATTTGGAATCTTTCCAATGGGTATATATACAGTCAACGAAGTGACTATACAGGGTCCACCTAAAACTCTACTAATAAAAGCTCATGCAACAAATTTAAGAATATCTTTGAAGGCAAAAGTATCAAAAGAATGGCATCAAATTACCATAGAAAACTTAGTGAAAGAAATAGCTCAAAAACATGGATATGGACATAAAGTTGCTGAGGAATTTAAGAATGTATTGATACCCCATATTAATCAGGCAGATGAAAGTGATATAAGTCTGTTAACAAAGATCGCAACAGAGCGTGAAGCAATGGCAAAATTAGCTGGTGGGTATATATTGTTTATTTCAAAGAATATGGCAAAATCAGCCACAGGAAAAGCTTTAGGAACAACGACTATTAGACCTCAAGATACAATTAACTGGAAAGTGCATTTTACCGTACGTGATAAGTATAATTCAGTAGTGGCAAAGTGGCATAGCTATGAAAAGGGTGAAACTATTAAAGAAACAGTTGGTAGCGGCGAGCCAAGTTATATTATTCTAGAAATGTACTCAAATGCAGAATCAGCACTAAGTGCAGCAAATGCTAAGTTAAAACAACTAAAGCGAAATAATGCAGTATTGGATATCACTATACCTGGTAATCCAGAGTTATTTGCAGAAGCTAAACTTAATCTTATAGCTTTTAATCAAGCGGTAGATGGTGAATGGATAGTTAACAGAGCGGAGCATACTTTAAATAGCTCGGGTTACCTTACTATGTTGTCAGCATCTTTGAGTAAGTAATGTTAATAAAAAATGAGTAAATGATCTATTTAATATTAAAAAGATGTTGAATATGGATAAATTGGGTCAAGATACAAAAAACAAGCTGCATTTTTGGTGGCTTATAACAGTAATAGTATGTATTATTGCTACCTATTCCTACATGAAGGCAAGAGCTGCAGATAATTATAAAACGATATTACGCATTGCTTCTCAAAATTGTAACTTAGAGACTGTAAAATTCTTAGTAGAAAATCTATTAGATATTAATGTGCAGATCCCTAAATTAACAGCACTACATTATGCTGCAGAAGAGGGATGTGCAGAGGTTGTAAAATTCCTAGTAGAAAAAGGAGTTGATATAAATGCTACAAAATATGAAAGATGGACACCTTTACATGCAGCTACATATGAAAGCAAATTGGAGATAATTAGATTTTTATTAGACAAAGGTGCAGACCCTACCATTAGAGACACAGATGGAAAAAATCCAAGAGATGTAGCTGTATTAAGGTCAAGGCACAATAAAGATAAACCTTACAGGGAAATCATAAAGCTACTTGCTAAAGCAGAAGATCAATACGAATCAACAAAAAGTAATCACTAAAGCTGTAAGTTTTCTATAATCTGCATATAAATTTCCAAAACTATCCATAACAAGTTCATATTTTCACATGAAAAAGCAAAAAATCCCAATAGCGGTAATAATAACAATAGTTCTACAGACTATAGGATTCATATGGTGGTTGGCAAAACTTGACTTACGTGTACACATCCATGATAAATTTATAGAAAAAAACCAAGGACTAATCGAAATAGTCTATCGACTTGAAGAGAGAGTGAAAAACCTCACTGAAGAAGTCAACGAACTTGAAGCTATTCACAAACATAAATAAATTTTACAGTGACAAAGTACATTTTATCTGTAGATGGAGGTGGCATTAGAGGGATAATACCTGCCATTATTCTAGCAGAAATTGAATCTAGGACAAAAAAGCCAATTTCCCAGATTTTTGATTTAATGGCAGGAACCTCAACCGGTGGGATTATTGTTGCTGGACTTTGTAAAAGCAATAAACTTCAATACTCTGCCAATGATTTGGTTGAACTTTACCAAGAGTATGGAGCATATATCTTTCAATCATCATTTTGGAGAAAATCAATTGCTTCTTGGCTGAGTGGTTCTCAGTACTCATATAGAAATATGGAATTTATTCTCAACAAATACTTTGGTGAAAGTACTATGGCCGATGTTGCGAGTAATCTACTACTCACCAGTTATGACATTCACAATAGTTGTGAATTTTTCTTCAAAAGTTGGAAAGAAAAAAACATTAAGTTGAAAGATGCACTCAGAGCTACAACAGCTGCTCCAACGTACTTCACACCAAAACGTCTGAAAATTAGCCAAACAGAGAGAGTATTGATAGATGGTGGAGTGTTTGCAAATAATCCAGCGGCTTGTGCATATGCAAGTGGTAAGAGGTTATTTCCAAATGATGAGATTATACTGCTATCAATAGGCACTGGTGGAACAGATAGAAGTATAAAGTATGCTAACTCAAGGAAATTTGGCAAAATAGGGTGGATCAAGCCACTACTGAATGTGATGTTTGCCTCTGGATTGGATTGCGTTGATTATCAACTAGAACAAGTAATAGACGATAAATATATAAGAATACAATCGCAATTGAAAGTAGCATCGACTGAGATGGACAATATTACACTCAAAAATATCAAATCTCTTCAGCAAGAGGCAAATGCAATGATAGAGGACAACCAGAAATTAATAGATAAACTTTGCGATTTCATATCTTAATTTATACCAAGCAAAATTCAACTGAGCCAAAAAAGTTGGTTAGCAAATTCTGCTGGTTAAATCATTAACTAACTTTACTTATATCTTAAACACATTCAATTTTCACACTCACCCAACTCATCAGCAGTTAGGCCACTTGCTCGCACAATAATATCAATAGCAACACCTTCCTTAACTAGATCTTTTGCAATCTTGATTTTCTCTGCTTTTTTAACCTTTTCTTTACCAGTTTGCATTCCTTCAGATAAAGATCTGGCTACCGTATCCAGTAATTCTTGATCCTCAATTTTTTCGCATTTACCTATAAACCCAAAAACTGGCTCATTTTCATATTCTGTTAGTCCAAGAGCTTTAATGTTAACTGATAATGTCTTTGCTATCTTATATAATATTTCAATTGGAATGTCTGTATATCCTCGTTCATAGTCGTGTATTTCTTTAGGTGTTGAACCTATTTTATTTGCCAAGTCCTCCTGAGTGTATTCCCGTATTAATCTCTGCTCTTTTATCCTTTTCCCCACTTTGTAGAGTATAGAATCAGTACAAATTTCTTTCTCTATATCATCATATTCATAAGTAGATAAGCGAGTCACTTGGGAAATAATATCAACTGAAACTCCTTCTTTCACTAGATTCTTTGCTACTTCTATTTTCGCTTCTTCTTGGCTAATTTTCTCGCTAATATATACAAACCTTACTAATGGATACAGCTTCTTGCGTAATTCCTGATCCTTAATTTCTCTATGTATTTTTGTTAGATAGACTATTTCTTTATCCTCATCTTCATACCAACTGTTTTCTCTTAGTACTGTTGGTCCTGGAAGTAGATCTATAACATTGACTGACAATGCTCCTGCTATTATATACGATTCTTTGATTGTAATAGCCTTGCACCCTAGTTCAAAGTTATGTATTTCCTTATGTGTTAAACCAATTTTTCTTGCTAATTTTGCCTGAGTATACCCTTGTACTATCCTACAACCTTCTATTTTTTTCCCTAGCTCGTAGCTTACTGAGCCAATATGCTCTGAATTATCATAGATAAATCCTCTAAAAGCTGTTTTTCCTACAGAAGCAAACATATATTCTATCACAAAAAAATCCACTATTGGCTAAGTTTTTATGAAATCACAAAAATTTCTCAATCATATAATTTGATAAGCCTGTCGTTTGCAAGATAATATCAACAGAAATTCCCTCTTTCACTAAATTCCTTGCAACTTCAATCTTCTTTTCCTCTCTGACCTTTTCTCTACAAACATGTATACCTTCAAATAAAGACTTGATTAGCATATCGCGTAATTCCCGACTCTCAATCTTTTTGTATTCTTCTATCAACTTTGATAGCTTTTCTTCCGCTTCACTATCCTCATCTGATTCGGGAAGTAGATCTATGATACTGATTGATAATACCTTTGCTATTTCATCTAACATTTCAAGTGAGACAGCAGCTCTCCCTTGTTCATACTCGTATATTCCTTGATTTGTTATGCCAACTTTATTCGCTAAATCTTTTTGTGTATATCCTCGTATCAATCTCCACTCTTTTATCCTTTGCCCTACTTTGTATGGAATGGGAATTTTGTTCTCCTCATACTCACCAATAGATAAGTTAGTTGTTCGAGAGATAACATGAGCAGAAACTCCTACTTTCATCAAACCCCTTGCTACTTCTATTTTTACCGCTTTTCTGCTTCTTTCCTCGCTCAAACGAATAAATTTGGTTAATAAATAAAATACCTTGCTTAATTCTTTATCTTTATAACCCTTTACTAAATTTAATATTTCTTCATCTTCAAAATATCTTTTTTCATTTGGTAGCGTCTCTCCACAAACTAGACCTTTAACATTTACTGATAATGCTTCTGCTATAGCATATAATTTCTTAATTGGAATTTTACGACTCCCTTTTTCATATTGCAGTATTGCCCAGTACTTTACACCAACCTTCTCCGCTAAATCCTTCTGAGTATACCCTCGCTCTAACCTCCAACTTTTCACTTTTTGCCCTACCTCACAGTCTAGACTTTTTTCCATACAAAGAACCATACATATAATATTTTCTACTATAGCTCAAAGGCTCCAGATATAATGGTAGACTCTGGAACCTTAAAATAAATGAATTAAAGCCCCCTAAAAGTTTCTTTACTATTTTCACGTACTTTATCTACCCATGAAGACAATTTTTCACTTGGGCTATCAACCTCCTTCATAAGCTGCTTGCTATTCCATATGCCACATCTCATAAAACTTCCCTTTTCTACTGCTTCTTTAAGTTTTACTCCAGCAAAAAGACAATTTTTTCCTATTTCTTCGCCTCTTTCTTGTAATTTAGACCACATTTCCTTATTTTCTACTCTGACTTGTACTTGATCATATTTTTTTACATCGTGGTACAATATAATATCTAGCTTACCAATGCTTGTAGGAAATTCTAATATAATAGAGCTTCCATCTGACATATCGATATAGTTTCTTATACCTCCCTTCTCACTTTTAACCTCAACTGCATCATTGCCAATTTTTAAAATATTACTTCCTAGCTCTCTTTTTGCTTCCAGTATTTTGGCTACCTCTACCTTGCTATCCCCAGAAAATTCTATATACGATGTTGTATTATCTATTTCAACATCTATTAATTCTCCTTCTTGCACAGCACTTTCGCCAGCTTTCTCTAGTTCTTCTAGTCTCTCATCTATATGTGGCTGAACTTCTGGTTGTAGCTCATTATAGATTTCACCTATCAATTTATTCTCCAATAAAGTATCATGAAACTCTGCACCGTTTAGCATTAATTTACGTATTAGCTTTTTACGATCAGCCTTATCAAATTTATGAAAATGTGTGCCCAGTATCACATATTCCGCGAAGCTCCACTCTCCATCATTACATGCATTTAGCCTTGCTCCAGCAGCTAGTGCTTCGTCTACAACCTTGTGCAGTTCATTTGGACTTTTTGCTCTTACCACAGCACTCTTAAACCAGCTCAACTTTTCTGCACTTGGCTTTATTTTTTTCAAAGCTGAAGCAAATGGATTTTTATCTTCTTGATCACTTACAGGTTTTGTGCCATAAACATAGTCAAATCCTTTCCCATAGTTGATTTTGTTTTCGCGAACTTCTCTACCAGGGAAAGGTGCTATTTCTTCAGGCTTTTTAGCCTTATTAATTTTGCTTACAAAGGTGGATTGCTCCTTAGTACGACCAATTCCTACAATAGCATTTAACACCTCACCTTTTGATAATCTATCAAGATCAATGTTTAACTCGTAAGTACCTCCTTCTTGATCATCAAAAGGTACAATTATTTTCTTACCCATATTATCCTCACTATTAAAAATACTTTTTAAGTATATAAACCTTAGTTTATATATTCTATTACTCATTATAAATTATAGTGAGTAGATTTGCAAATACTTTCTACTATAACAATCCGTTTTCTCTAAAGCTAAAATAACCACCACTTGTGATGATAATGTGATCAAATAATCTAACGCTTACAGTACTACACGCTGCTGCTAAGCCCTTTGTTACTGCTTGATCTTCTTCTGACGGCTCTAAGCTTCCTCCAGGATGGTTATGTGACATTATTATTAATGTTGCATTTTTTATTAATGCTTTTTTTATAATCTCCTTTATGTATACCGGTGCTTTTTCCATTTCACCAATATAGGATTCTTCTCCGATTAATTGGCGCCTTTTATTCAAGTACAGTATTTTTACACATTCCCTTTCTGAGTATCCTATACTTACGTTCAAATATTCTACTAGCCCTTGTAAGTCCATTATTGGCTCACTCTTGAGCTTTTCTCTCAGTACCCTTTCTAGCGTTTCCTTAACACACATAATCATTGCTACTGCAGAATCAGTTACTCCTTCTATCACTTTCAGGTCATCCATTTCTCTACCTAAAATCCTTCCTACTCCCGTATAAGTGTTCACCAGATTTTTAGCAATTTCTTGAGCTTGTGACCTTTCATGTACTGCACTTAGAAATGTTTCCATTATTTCACGATCAAGTAGTGCTTTGCCTTTGCTTTCTAATATTCTGAATTCTATTTCTTCTTTACTTTTATTCATATAATTTACCCTTCACTAACAACAAACTTTTTTTAGATATTTACTGCTGTCTTTTTATCAGCATTGGCATAAAGCCATAGCTTTCGAGTGAAGTCAAATCAATTTTTCAATCTTTTTTGCTTATTTTTTCATTAAGAAGTGAATATATTAATATATGATGATTTTTTTATTTTAAACTTGTTGAATTTCGTCTAAAGAGATTCCTACAGTTTGCAAAATAATGTTGATTGGAATTACTCCTTTCACTAAATCTTTTGCAATTTTCATCTTTTCTGCTCTTTTCACTTTCTCTTCGCAAATTTGTATGCTTTCAAACAGAGATTTTATTAGCGCATAGCGTAATTCTTGACTCCCAATTTTTTTGTATTCTTTTATTAAATCAGGTAGCTCATCTTCTACTATCTCATCAACTATGTTTTTTAAAAAATTTTTTATTGTGTAATTTTGCAACTTGATCCAATCATGTAGGTAATAAAAATCCATTCGTCATAGGAATAGAATTTTATGTCAAACAGCTATTGCCTGCTTAAGCCAATGAATATGTGAATAAGTACTTTAAGTTTGTGTGGACGTACTTATTCACAATATTCATTGTCAGTTGCTACTGTGTGAAGTAATTGCTGCTTTAAGTCTTGCATTAGCAATTACTATAATTTTACGCATAAGAGCTGTTATAGCCACCATCTTCTTCTTACCACTTTCAACAAGCTTAGAATAAAAGGCACCAAGTACAGATTTTGACTTTGTAACAGCTATGGCTGATATGAAGAGCTTTGAACGAACATTACTTCTACCGCCCATAATCCTTCGGTAACCAACAGCTTTACCACTTTCCTTAGGATGAGGTGCTACTCCGGCAAGACTTGCTACTTCTTTTCTACTTAAGTAGCCAAGCTCTGGCATTAAACACAAAAAATCTTGTGATAACTTTTTGCCTATTCCAGGAACTGTTTTAAGGATTTTTTGACGTTGTTGTAGCTCATGGCTTTCATCAATAATTTTTTGTATAGTGTCATTGAGTTCGTTTATTTGATTATTGAAAAATTCAATGGTCTTCTGGCAACTTTCCTTTATATGGTCATTTTCAGGAGCTTCCAGTCTACACTTTTCCTGAGTTCTCATTTGCGTAATGTCATCACGACGTTGACACAGTGCAGCTAGAGTTGATTGTTCTTTTGAAGTAGGTACAAATAGAGAGAGAGTTTTATGGCGTTCACATCCGTATTGAGCAAGAGCCATCGCATCTGATTTATCAGACTTTGCTAAAGTTCCGTGAGACAAGATAAAACTTTTTACTTTTCGAGTATTTGCTTGATGTACTGCAATATTATTGCCAACAAGAAAATGTGATAAACCAAGCTCATATTTGCCCGTATTTTCTAAAGTTACCAAAGAATTAGGTAAGATATCTGAAAACTTTTTAAACAACAGTTGCCAACCATCAGCATTATTGTCGAACTTGATAATGTTATTTTGGTTGTAAACTGCAGCAACATTTTTAAATTTTCCGATGTCAATGCCAATAAAATTTTGATAAGATGTAACCATAATAAACCTCGATAGTTTTAGTTAATTTAAGATTGTAAACGGGCGTATATATATTTCCCAAACAACTATTCAAACGTATCGAGAGATAGGGCTAGTGTACCTTGATACAAACGGTTGTAATACCAATTGGTTTTCGGTCGCACACGCCCGTGATAACTCTATTCCTATAGTGAGTAGAGTTATCTTCCCTCTTACTTCATTTATATCATGTTTTTAACTTACAATCTTCCTCTATGAGCAGATCTGTAATGCTAATTGATAATGTTTCTGCTATTGCATATAATTTTTCCAGTGGAATGGCCACACGTCCTTGCTCATAGTTGCTTATTTCGTCACGTGTTGTATCCATTTTCTCAGCCAAATCCTTTTGAGTATACTCTCTTCCATTCTTTTATCTTCTTTCCTATTTGGCAGTAAATAGAACCTCCTTTTTCTTCAACACATTCATCAGCAGAGAGACCAATTGTTTTTGCAACAATATCAACAGAAACTCCTCCTTTAACCAGACCCTTTGCAATTTTTATTTTCTCTGCTTTTTTACTACTTTTCTCACTAATTTGAACAAACTTGGTTAGTAAACAAAATATCTTACGTAACTCTTGATCATTAATCTTTTTATATTCTCTTACTAGATTTAGTATTTCTTCTCCCTCATCTTCAAGACAGATTTTTTCATTTGATACAGGAATTAGGTCTACAATACCAATCGACAATATCTCTGCTATAGCATACAACTTTTCAATCGAAATTTTACGTGTTCCTTTTTCATATTGTAGTACTACTTGATACGTTACACTGACTTTCTTCGCTAAATCTTTTTGAGTATATCCTCGCTTTAACCTCCAGTTCCTTACTTTTTGTGCTATCTGATACCTTATTGAGATGTTTGCCATAAATATTATACATGTTAATACTACCAAACAAAGATATACAAAAACTTCTATGTTTGCATTTTAGTTGAATATTTCTTCACAATTGTGTATAATTATTAATGCTTTTTATCTTACTTTCTCATGGCTCTTTCTAAATTTCTTGATGCTCGCAATGATTATGCCTTTAAAAGAATATTTGGCACCGAGAAGAATAAAGATATCCTCATTCATTTCTTGAACGATATTTTAGGCTTTACTGGCTTAGCTGCTATTCACGATGTTGAATTCTTAGCTACCATTTTGGACCATGAGATTGCCGCTAAAAAGCAAAGTATTGTCGATGTTCTTTGTAAAGACTCTCAAGGTTCAAGATATATTATAGAAATGGTGCGACCTGAAAGCCTTCGGTCATATTGTTTAAAAGGAGAGGAATTCATTCAGAAAGAAACTGAAAGGATTCTAAAGCTTATTGAACCAGATGTTTTGCCATCTGAGTCTACGCATCAGTGCGAATTGGGTAACCAGTTGGTGCCGAGCGACGCGGACAATGAACCTCCTCTTGATAAAGAAGATGCTCAATCGTGAGAGAAAGCATAAACTACAAGCATCATGTGGTTGGAGGGCTAGGCTTAGTGGTATGGTGAACGTAAGTGAAGCTTCATAAGTATCGTAACGATTAAAGAGCTAAAGATGCTGATAAGCTCCGACCAAAAGGTAATGTGGATGAGTTACATTTTTCATTTCTGGATGTACGCAAATAATAATTCCACCGGTATAGAGAAGCCACCTAACCCACTATTGTATGACAAAAGGAACAGGATAAGCCTGTATTTTCGCCTATATGGCAGGCAACCCGCAAGGAATGCTGATGGATGTGCAGGTAAAGGATAATGGAGAAAGCGAATGCCATTTTGTAACGAAATGGATAGAATTTGTAACATTAATTCGCGTGAAAACGAGCAGACTTCCATTTGGTCCCTCATGACAAGAAACTTTGTTAACCACTTAAGGTAGGAAAGCAGATGATTACAAGTACAACTGTAAGTGCACCTACCAATAACTCCGAAGCATGGAACCAGTTACCCTGGAAGAAATGCCAAAAAGTTGTTATGAGGCTACAGAGGCGTATTGTTAAGGCTGTCCAACAAGGCAGATGGGGTAAGGTGAAAACTTTACAACACCTTCTCACACGCTCTTTTAGCGGCAAAGCTTTGGCGGTTAAGAGAGTAACTGAAAACCAAGGAAAAAACACAGCAGGTGTAGATCGTCAAATATGGTCGACTTGCAACACAAAATTTCAAGGAATAAAGCTATTAAAACAAAGAGGATACAAACCTTCTCCGCTAAAACGGATATACATCAGTAAGTCTAATGGCAAAAGAAGACCTCTTGGAATCCCTACGATAAAAGATAGAGCCATGCAAGCATTATACTTGTTTGCTTTGGAACCGATAGCTGAAACGATCAGTGATCGTCACTCTTATGGTTTTAGACCAAAAAGATCCTGCGCAGACGCTACTGTGGCTTGTCACTTGTTACTGGCAAGCCGTAACCAACTACAATGGATACTCGAAGGTGATATTAAAGGGTGTTTTGATAACATTAACCATGAATGGCTCATGAAGCATATTCCTATGGAGAAGAAAATTCTTCATAGCTGGTTAAAAGCTGGCTTCCTAGAATCAAAAACTCTGTATTCCACAACTGCAGGTACCCCACAAGGTAGTATCATCTCTCCAATACTAGCAAATCTAGCCCTAAATGGACTTGAAAAATCATTGGAAAGTCAATTTGGTAAACTTGGCAGTAAAAGAAGAAGCAAAATCAGAAGTGGAGTAAATGTAATCAGGTACGCAGATGACTTTATCATTTCAGGAATCACACGTGAAGTACTGGAAAATGAAGTAAAACCTCTAGTATCGTCCTTTCTTCAGGAGAGAGGTCTTATCCTTTCCGAAGAGAAAACAAAAATTACATCTATTACAACAGGGTTTGACTTTCTTGGTTGTAATGTACGCAGGTATAATAAGAAGTTAATTATAAAACCTTCAAAAGAAAGTATTAAGAAACTTCTTAATAAAGCACGTACATTGATAAAGGCAAACATAGCGAACACTCAGGCCGTACTAATCAAGTTGCTCAATTCCCTATTAAGGGGATGGGGAAATTACTACAGCCATGTGTGTGCGAAAAGAGCTTTTAACAAAATAGACCATGAAATTATGTGTGCTCTATGGAAATGGGCAAAGAAAAGACATCCTCGTAAAGGATTACGTTGGATAAAGAATCGTTACTTCAAGGTAATGAAACAACGCCAATGGGTCTTTGCTGCACCCATATGCAAGAACAAACCGAAAGAGATAAGGTATTTAAGACTGCTTAGGTTGATTGATATACCTATCAGACGACATGTTAAAATCAGGGCGGATGCAAATCCACTTGACTTAAAATGGAAAAAGTATTTTGATGAAAGAGTGAAACAAACAAAAATGTTAGCAAGCTCTTTCTCAAGAGAAGGTTCTCTACTGTTGGTGTCACCATTAAGAATGATGTTTTCTGAGGAATCATGAAGGACAAGCCGGTTCGAGAAAAGAAGGACTTAGATAAGGGGCTCAAGCGTAGTGTGGGGAAACCTGCATGCTGCGTTTCTAAGGGAGGGAGTAGTAGCAATACTACTTCCTTACCTAACCATCTTACTCGCGATAAAGGCTTCGAAAAACGAGCTCAATTATATGCTGCTAAGGCTTACTCAAGGCAAGCTGATAAATCTGGTAAGTACATTGATTTAAAGAAGGTTTTCTTTATTGCTATCTCTAATTGTAATTTATTTCCTGATAAGCTTGATTATATATCCAGCCACACTATAAGAGATGAGAAAACCAATGAGCATGACTTAAAAGATTTTCAATTTGTATTTATTGAACTACCTAAATTTCCTAAGAATAAGGAAGAACAGCTAGAAAGCATAGTGGATCGTTGGTTATTTTTCTTCAAATATGCAGATGAAACTACGGAAGAAGACTTAAGGAAAATAGCAGAAAAAGCACCGATAATAAAGTTAGCCTACGATGAATTAGACAGGTTTAGCTGGAATGAAAAAGATTTAGTAGCTTATGAAGAAAGAATAATGGATCTACGCAAAGAAGAAGCCATTCTTGAATACAGACTTGATCTTGCTACTGAAAAAGGAATCCAAATTGGCGAAGAAAGAGGCATCAAAATCGGTAAAGAGGAAGGCAAAATTGAAGGGAAAATTGAAGTCGCAAAAGCAATGCTGGCTAATAATGTTGATGTTAACACTATTGTCAAATTTACTGGCCTTTCTATTAGTGAGATTGAAGAATTAAGTGTGAACAATTACTAATTAAGAACTTTAATTATCAATCATAAGTCACTGAATTTCGTTAGTAAATTTGTTGCCATTATCCATATTGCACAATTGTATATAAGATATAGTATAACAATAGTGTCCGTTCAGCTAATACCAATTCCCACTGCACAACAAACGGATAGGCAACAATGGAAAAAAAGCCATACTATTGCCTTTCTTTCTCACTCCACAATTAAATAACTCTGCAATATCGCTTATTTGATTCACTAATAATGAGAATTGGTATAACTTTGCTATTTTTCTCTCTAGATTCTTGCAAAGTTCTACAAGATTAACCACATTACCTCACGTTTTCTCTATGATTATTTTTTTAGATTACTTGTCTACCTTATTTGCCGTTCTCCTGAACGAATATACATAAGCTATAAAAACTATCTAATAGCTACCCAAAACCCTTATTTCCCACTCAAGTTCAACATTAAATTTATCCTTTACTGCATCTTTTACTTTGTTGCCAAGGTTTTCCAAGTCAGATGCAGTTGCATTATCGTAATTGAGCAAGAAGTTACAATGTTTCTTAGAGATTCTAGCTCCACCAATATTTAACCCTAGGCAGCCAGATTTATCAATTAACTCCCATGCTCGGTAGTTTTTTGGATTTTTGAATATGCACCCAGCAGTTTTTCCTCTTATTGGCTGGCTTTTATTTTTCCTCTCAATAACTTCCTTTAACCTTTGCAGTATAAGCTCATACTCTGAGTTTACTCCTTTAAACTCAGCTTCAACAAAAATCCAATTTCCTTTTAGGCTATGTCCACGGTAAAAATACCCCATTTCTTCGCTGGAGAACTCATATAGGTTTCCATCCTCTAGATTCACTGCTTTTATGGATTGTACAACGCTTGCGATGTCACTACCATACGCACCTGCATTCATTTCTATTCCGCCACCAACTGTTCCTGGAATTCCAACTAGAAACTCAAGTCCACTAATTTGTTGCTCTCCTGCAAAGTAAGCAAGGTTCCTGAGCAGCGCAGCACCACCTGCAACAATGGAGTTGTTACCTTTACTTTTTATATATGAAAATTCCTTACCCAATTTTACTATTATTCCTCGAATGCCACTATCCCGCACTATTATGTTGGATGTTGCACCGATAACGTTGATTGGCAACTCAGTGTTTTTAATCAAGCATGTTAAATCTTCAATATCACGTGGTTTAAATAATATATCAGCTCGTCCACCGACATTTAACCACGTTGCTTTAGACATTAAGATGTCATAACGATAGACTCCACGTACTTTAGGTAAGCTTATAAGCATTTTGATTTCAACTCTAACCCTGCATCCATACCCATTTTCTCCGCATCTTCTATAAATGAAGTGCGCTCAGTGAAGTATATATTTTTTTCATCTGCCAACATACAACGAAGATGTAGCATATTTTCGCTCACATATTCAGCCAAAGCTGCAAGTGGTGTAAAACATGAACCATTCACTGTCTTCATAAAACTGCGCTCTGATTTCACTCTTATAAAAGACATATTATTATTAATTTTCTCTAAAAGATCGATAATTTTTACATCATTCCTTCTACATTGAATACAAATCGCTCCCTGTCCCACTGCACTTAACATAACTTTTGGTGGCAATACCTCTGTAATTAAGTGATGTTTTTCTAATCTTATGAGCCCTGCTTCAGCTAAAATTATTCCATCAAAACTTTGATTTTGCAATCTAGTTGTTACATTTCCACGTAACGGTACTATATTTAAATCTGGTCTAAAATTTAGTAACTGAACTTTTCTTCTTATTGCAGAAGTGGCAATAATAGCCTGTTGTGGCAAAGACTCAAGGCTATTGTGTTTATGAGAAATAAACGCATCGCATGGACTTAGCCTTTCTAAAACACAAGGAATTGTTAAGCCCCCTGAGAAAAACGCAGGCACATCCTTTAACGAATGAACTGCCATATCTATATTATTTTCGAGCAATTCAGCCTCAATTTCTTTAATGAATAATCCTTTACCTCCTATTTCAGCAAGATTTGCGTTTGCATACTTATCTCCAGAAGTTTTTATCTTAACAATTTCAATAGATAAGTTAGGAAAAGAGTCCAGCAACTTTTGTTTTGCTTCCAAAGCCTGGGCAACTGCAAGCTTGCTTCCTCTGGTACCTATTTTGACTAGCATATGTACGACTGTTTGAATACCAAACCTTAACCTAATTAATTATTTAAACACTTTGGTAACGTGTATCGCATGAACTTCGGTTACCCTCTCTCTGATGTCATCCGAGTAGCTGACTACTTGGATCCAGTTTATATGAGCCTTTGCATTTATTGTACTTTAACTTAAAACCAAAAGCAACTTTGCCTTTACAAAATAATAACCTTTTATATGCATAAATAAGCTTACTGGATTCTAGTGTCAAGCTACTTGCATGACAAGGTATAAACCTTATCGTCATACCACCGCGAACCGTCATACCGTCACGGTATCTCTAGATCCCGCTAACACGTAGCGGGATGACGGTTGTCGTTTAGCTATAAATATTAAAAAATTTACCAAGCGAAAAAAAAGGCAAAAGAAGCCCCGTGGTGGTTGGCTATTTACTATGTACTAAAATATCGGCGTTTTTTTTATTCTAAAACGCTTGATTAAGAGCGATTTAGCTGCTTTTAACTTGCAACTAACCTACACCGCAAGTGTTTAAGAAATTTACTAAGCAGGAAAAAAGGCAAAGAAACCCCGTAGTAGCTAGCATTCAAATTCTCCCTTGTCAATTTGACGTTTTTTGCTGTCTTAAACGCTTTGTAAGCGCGTTTCGGCTTATATAGGTAAAAACCTAAAAATTTTTAAAGACATGCGATGCACGCAGTGCGAAAAATTAAACATGAGACGCCAAATACCCTAAGTTTTTTGTCATTAACCTGCACAGATTGCGAAGATAAATAAATAGCTTCAGTACCATGATAGGGGGGCTGACAAAGCTTGTCAAGGAATTTTTATGGCCTAGCGTCACGTGCTGGAATGACATTTGGGAATATGTTATCCGTTTGTCACTTCTAAATGATAAGAGCCTCAATGAATTTATTAGTTTATTACATGTCTCTTTTCATGTATAAATCTATAGAAAGTTTTATACGGAAGTTGTTTTATGAGCAAAATTATAGAAATCAGAGCACCAAAAACTCTTGGTGGTGAATCAGTTACAGAAGGTATAGTAAAAATAAAGAAGGGTATTGGAGAAGCAGTAAAAGTAGATGACTTGATCTTTGAAATTGAAACTGACAAAACAGCACTCGAATTAACTGCAGAAGCTTCAGGGCAAATAACTGAATTTCTTATAAAAGAAGATGATGTAATAAGTCCTGATCAATTGTTAGCAAAGCTTTCCATGGGAGAAGTAAAAGAGGAAGCGAGAAAAGAAGATAAAAGCGAAAGTGCTGCTAAAAAAGATGCTCCATCAGCTCGTAAAATTATGGAAGAAAATGCAATCAGTGCAGAAAGCGTCAAAGGAACTGGCATGGGAGGCAGAATAACAAAAGCAGATGTGATAGGCCATATGAACAAAGCTGAACAACCTGCAATAAAACAATATGAATTGCCAAAAAGTGTAGTAAATGGAGAGCAAAGAGAGGAACGAGTAAAAATGAGCAAAATAAGGCAAGTAATTGCCGCTCGTTTGAAAGCATCGCAAAATACTGCTGCAATACTGACCACGTTCAATGAAATTGACATGAAAAATGTCATGGATCTAAGAGCAAAATATAAGGACGCCTTTGAAAAAAAATATGGAATAAAACTTGGTTTTATGTCGTTTTTTATAAAGGCAACGGTGCAAGCATTGAAAGAAATTGCTGAAATTAACGCTGAAATCTCAGGCGATGAAATCATATATAAACATTACTATGACGTAGGTGTTGCTGTTGGCACCGATAAAGGTCTTGTTGTACCAGTTATTCGGGGTGCCGATCAGATGTCATTTGCAGAAATTGAGTTGACTTTGGTTGCTCTTGGCAAAAAAGCTCGCGAAGGTAAATTACAAGTATCAGAAATGGAAGGTGCAACATTCACTATCTCAAACGGCGGAGTATACGGTTCGCTTCTTTCTACTCCGATAATAAACCCTCCGCAATCTGGAATACTTGGAATGCATTCAATACAAAACAGGCCAGTTGCTGTTGGTAATGCAGTAGAAATCAGACCTATGATGTACATTGCTCTCTCTTACGATCACAGAATAGTTGACGGCAAAGGAGCAGTAACTTTCCTCGTTAAAATAAAAAATTATATAGAAGATCCAAATAGATTAGTTTTGGAAGTGTAGCTCAAATGAATTGTTGTTAATCCAGTATTGCTAAAAACCTAAATGTCATCTAGTTCTGCCAGCAGTTTAGCAACTTCCGGATGATCAGGGCCATAATGTTTCTCAAAAATAGGCAAGGCCTGTTCAAGCAATTTCTCTTGTTTCTTGTGATCGCCCAAAGCGCCATAGGCAATACCAAGATTTGCCAGTAGTTTGGCAACTTGAACATGACCAGAGCCATAATGTTTCTCAAAAATAGGTAAAGCTCGTTCAAGCAACTCCTTTTTTTTCTTGTGATCACCTAAATCTCCATAAGCATTACCTAGATTTATCAGTGTTTTAACAACTCCAGAATGACCAAAGCTATAATGTTTCTCTTGAATTATTAAAGCTCGTGCAAGCAGCGTTTTTGCTTTCTTGGGATCGCCTAAAACTATGTAAACGCCACCTAAGTTTGTCAGTAGTTTAGCAACTATAAAATGATCAGGGCCATAATGTTTCTCTTGAATTATTAAAGCCCGCACAAGCAACTCCTTTTTTTTTCATGATTACCTGACGCACCATAGGCAATACCAAGATTTGCAAGTGGTATAGCAACTTCAGGATGATCAGGACTGTAGTGTTTCTTAAGGACGGGTAAAGCCCGTTCAAGCAACTCTTTTGCTTTTTGAGGAGTACCTAAAGCCCTATAAGAGTTACCAAGGTTTGCCAGTGTCCTAGCAACTTCGAAATGGTCAGGGCCATAATGTTTCTCTTTAATTGTTAAAGTCCGTTCAAGAAGCTCCTTTTGTTTATCATGATTGCCTAAAGTCCCGTAGGAACTACTTAGGTTTGTCAGTATGGCAGCAACTTCGAAATGGTCAGGGCCATAATGTTTCTCAGAAATAGGTAAAGCCCGTTCAAGCAACGTCTTTTTTTTCTTGTGATCACCTAAATCCCCGCAAGCGATACCGAGGTTTGTCAGTGCCGTGGCGACTATAAAATGATCAGATCCATAATGTTTTCTAAAGATAGGTAAAACCCGTTCAAGCGACTCCTTTTGTCTTCTAGGATTACCCAAGTAATAATATCCATCACTCATTCGTATTAACAAATCCACAAGATAATCCTTCTCTATTGTTTGCTTTTCTAAAGGATTTTTTCCTAGCCAATCATCTATATGTGATAAGAACGTTTCTAAATGTGGTAACAACTGTCGTTTCTTAGCATAATCTTCTAATTTGTCACTGTCGTCAGGGAAGCTTTCTTTTAATAATTGAAAAACGGTTTTTATATCTTTTTTAATTTTTCCACTTTCCTTTGACTTTAGCCTAATTACATCTTGTACTAAACAGTGAATAGAAACACTACTACTCTGCTCATTGGACACTAGCATCGAATATCTCAATAATATACCTAATACTTCTTCAAAAGGTTTTTCTTCAGAATTGTTCTCTACAATCTCAGGAAATATTCTTAACAAATCTTTAGGAATATCATTGTCTAAATATGCACAAGCTACTAACAACTTGCTTGCTAGTTTAGACTCATTACGAATTGCGTCCATTGTAATATCCCAAGTAATAAACACAGGCTCATGGTTAGAATCCTTAGGTAGTGTTTTATGAGATAATAAATAAAGCTTCCTTTCTGCATAAATTTCTAAGTAACGTGAGATAGTCATTTTGTTTTCTTTGATGTAAGCGCAAGCCTGAGCTAATGCCAAAGGTAATCTACCTAACTTTTCTGCCAATATACCTATATTTGGCCTATCGCTTTCTGAAACCTGGCCTAGAATTTTCTTAACATATAATTCTGATTCTGGAGGAGTAAAAACGTCTACACCTATACTCCCTTGTGGCCATTCAGTATTACGAGACGTAACTATTATTTTGCCGCCTTTTGTAGGTCTGAGCTTAGAAATGACTTCATAATTTGATACATTATCATAAATCAACAACCAGCCTTCACGTTTAGAATCTTCTAGCCAGTTTTTCACATAATAAGCTCGCTGTGCAATAGAAATGTTGTCTTCATCGTGAATAATATTTAATTTTCTTCCTAAATTAACATATTCACTGAGTAGTTGATCTTCATCTTTTGCATTAAACCAACATATTGCCTTGTATTCTTTCCCATGTTTTTGAATAAAATCTAGCACTGACTGTGTTTTACCTACTCCACCTAACCCGTACAAAGCAGTTAATATAACTGGCTCATTTTTTGTCTTTAGATGATTTACTATTTCTTCATTGAGATATTCTCGTTCAATGAAATTTCCACTAGCTATTTTAGGTGGAATGTTCCACCGTTCAAATAGATCTTCTCTAGGTTTGAGACTATAAAGATGTTCTATAGCTTCCCTAAAATAATCGTCTTTTCTTGTTAGATAAGAAACTTTGCTACCCTTTTGTGCCCACCATTTCTCTACCTTGTCAAATACACGGACAAAAACCGTATCAATATCTTCTTCCCCTGATATTTTGTATATATTCCCTATTTCTTTCTTAATAATATCATCTAATTTTGAATGATTAGGTTGATCAACTACAAACCTTATTCTAAGTAAAAAATCTTCTATTTCATCGTCACTACCACAACTGAAGTATTTTTTCAGTTCAGTATGATTTTTTATTTTGTAGCACGTTCCTTTTTGACCTTCATAAATATTTAAAGTGTTATCATTTGTTAACTTTGACTCTTCCAGATACTTCTCTAATGTTTCTACGCTTCCTTGCTTCTCTGTACCTTTTTTTAGGTTCACATTGACATTAGTATGAATGACAAGCGTAATATCACTGTTCTTACACTCAGGGTTTTGCTTAATCTCAGGATGAGATTCAAAATATTTGTTTAACCCGAAATCTTCTTTCTGTTGCTTTCTATCATTTCCATCAATAAACAAATCTTCAAAAGTAATATTCTTCGAAGAGCGATGTGTATTGCAGTGCTTAGCTTGAACCAAGATAATTCTCGATTTGTTCTTCTGATCTTTATACTCAAAAAAAATATCATCAAAGGCTCCAAAACCTTCTATGTTTGATGCTAACCAAAAGTCAATTTTACTACTTAACCCATGAAGTAGATACAGCATTAATAATTTTACTTCATACTTGCGACCATGATCACCTGTTGATGTGCCATCTCTCTTCTTAAATGTACGATTACTAAGTACTTCAGACTGTTTGTTTTCTACATTCATACCCTACTAAACCTACGAATAACTTCTTTCTATAAAAAATTAAAGTCACCAAGTGCCTAAGATAATGCAACAGATTCTTTAACATTGTAATAACAGTGCCGAACAGGGTCAATTTTGTTTGCTGTCTTAAGCATAAAGATTCCCCGAATCTAATATGTCATTGCTGTAGGCTGCATTTAGTAATATAATCTCATATTAAATAAGACTTTACTTAAGTTTATGCTAGATTCTCCGCTAATTTTGACAGCCATTCTTATATTTTTTATTTTTACGTTGTCATTCTTTTTTATAAGAAAGATATTTGGATCAACAAACAAGAAGATAATAAAATCCTTTAGGAAAATTGTTCAGCAAATAAATGCATTAGAAACAGAAATGCAGAGCTTATCTGATGAGGAGCTTGCTGGTAAAACTGAAGAATTCAATCGAGAATTGAAAAATGGGAAAACGTTAAATGATCTTCTCGTACCTGCATTTGCAGTTGTGCGTGAAGCCTCTCGAAGGTTTCTTAACATGAGGCACTTTGATGTTCAACTGATTGGTGGAATGGTGCTCCACAATGGCATGATATCAGAAATGAAAACAGGAGAGGGAAAGACACTCGTTGCAACTTTAGCAGCATATCTAAATTCCTTAGAAGGGAAAGGCGTACATGTCGTAACTGTTAACGACTATCTTGCAAAACGAGACACAGAGTGGATGAGCAAATTATATAATTCTCTTGGGGTTTCTGTTGCGTTTATTACGAATAACTTGACAGACGAAGAGAGGAAAGAGGCTTACAGTGCAGATATCGTGTATTCCACAAATAACGAGCTTGCCTTTGATTACCTGCGAGACAATATGAAATTTTCTCAAGAAGACATGGTTCAGAGAGGCTTTCACTACGGAATAGTTGATGAAGTGGACTCAATACTCATTGATGAAGCTCGCACTCCGCTTATTATTTCTGGCCCGGTTGAGGAAAACAATCAGATATATAAGCATATCAATAAAATAGTAACCAAATTAGTTGACTCCGATTATGAAGTAGATGAAAAAGGTAGAACGGTATTCTTGACTGAAGATGGTATTTCACGAGTGGAGGAACTACTAAGGTCATACAATCTCATTCCTGAAAATTCCTCGCTCTATGATACTGACAGCATGATAATGACTCATTATATAGACCAAGCATTACGTGCATATAAGCTGTTTACTGCTGATAAAGATTATATAGTAAAGGATGGCAAGGTAGTGATTATTGATGAATTTACTGGGCGTATGATGGAGGGCAGGAGATATTCCGATGGTCTTCATCAGGCACTTGAAGCGAAGGAGAATCTTGAAATTCAGCATGAAAACCAAACTTTAGCATCGGTCACATTTCAGAATTACTTTCGTATGTACAATAAACTTTCCGGAATGACGGGAACAGCAGCAACAGAGGCAGAAGAGTTTCGTGATATATACAGATTAAATGTAGTAAAAATTCCAACCAATGTACCTGTAAAAAGAGTTGATATTGATGATGAAATTTACGGTACAGAAAAGGAAAAATTTAATGCTGTGTTGAAGTTTATAGAAGAATGCTACAAACGCCTTCAACCGGTCCTTGTTGGCACGGTGAGCATCGAAAACTCTGAGAAGCTTTCTGCGCTTTTGCAAAGCCATTCTCTTAAGCATTCAGTATTAAATGCTCGTTATCATGAACAAGAGGCGTACATAATAGCGCAAGCTGGAGTGCCAGGTAGTATCACTATAGCAACTAACATGGCAGGACGTGGAACTGATATTCAGCTTGGTGGAAATGCTGAAATGATTGCAAAGGTGGAGCTAAAGAAGATAAAAAATGCTGATGAAAGAGAAAAAAAATACCAAGAAATAGTTGAAAGAGTAAAAAAAGATAAGGAAATTGCTATAAAAGCTGGTGGTTTATGTGTGGTTGGAACCGAAAGACATGAAAGCAGGAGAATAGATGATCAATTACGCGGCCGTTCTGGTCGTCAGGGGGATCCTGGACTTTCTAAGTTCTTTTTATCGCTCGAAGATGACCTAATGAGAATATTTGGCTCTGATAGAATGAGAAGTTTTTTACAAAAAGTAGGGCTAAAGAATAACGAAGCTATTCATCATCCATGGATCAATAAGGCACTCGAGAAAGCACAAAAGAAAGTTGAAGCTAGAAACTATGACGTGCGGAAATCTCTACTTAAGTTTGATGACGTAATCAACAACCAACGTAAAGTTATTTTTAAGCAGAGAAACAATATCTTAGGCAACGAAATTAATGATTTACTTGAAGTATATAGCGAAGTAAATGAGAGCGTAATAGAAGGTATAGTCCAAAGTGGCTATTATGAGGATTATATTGAAGATATAGTCAAAGAATTCCATACAAGGTATGGAATAACGCTTGATAAAGAAGATTTAGCAAAGTTTTTAAACAAACAAGAAGCTTTGGATTATATAAATGATAAGATACAAGAATTTTTTACTGAGAAAGAAAAATATTTCAACAGTCAGCACACTACAGATTTGTGGAATACGATCGTGAAGCAAATGATGATAATGACACTTGATCATTTATGGAGGGAACACCTTTCAGTTCTAGAGAGCCTAAGACAAAGCATAAGCCTACGTGCCATGGGGCAGAAAGATCCACTGAATGAATTTAAACGCGAAGCTTTCTTGATGTTTGAGTCAATGCTTGAAAAATGGAAGGAACTCACCATTCACCGCCTAGCGCACTTTAAGTTGGCAGATAACCAAGAGATAGGCAATAGGTTACATTCTGCTAGAAATAGCAGACTTCCCAAAGTCTCAAGAAACGACAAGTGCCCTTGTAATTCTGGAAAGAAGTACAAACACTGCCACGGCGCGGTTACTGTGGTGAATTAATAATTATGGTTGTACAGTTTGTTTATGTATCCGTTCAGCGGAGTGGCAGAATAAGGTAGACAAGGTGATCTAAAAAGATAATCATAGAGCAAAAGTGAAATAATATGGTAAACCTTTTAGAACTTTGCAAAAATTTACAGCAAAAAATAGAAAGGTTAGAAGCAAAAATAGAAAGATTGGAAAAAGAGAATGAAAGTTTAAAAGCAGAAAATAAGGCTTTAAAGATAGAAAATGCTGAGTTAAGAGAAAGACTCGGTTTAAGCTCAAAAAATTCATCAATACCAAGTTCCAAAGAGTTGTATAAAATAAAAAAGAATAAGCCGAAAAGCGAAAGGAATATTGGCGGTCAGGTTGGTCATAAAGGAAGTTTTCGCGCCAACATGGATGCAGATAAAGTAGTAAAGATAGAGTTGCCTAATACTTGCGAATGCGGAGGAGAAATTGCAATATGTGAAAAACCATATATTCATCAGAAAGTTGATCTTCCAGAAATCAAGCCTTATGTAGTGGAATATCAGTTAGAACATGGCCGTTGTCGGAGATGCGGAAAGAGAAGAAGTAGCAAGTTACCGGAAGGTGTTACGCCAGATACATTTGGTCCAAGGGTTAAGTCAATAATTGCAGCGTTCAGCGGATTCTACAAAAATTCAAAACGCGAAATAGCGAGTGTCGTAAATGATATCTTCAATTTGAACATAAGCGTCGGTAGCATATCAAATAGTGAACATAGAGTTGCTTCAAAATGCAAAAAAATGTATGAGCAGATCGAACAAGAGATAAGTAGGAGTAAAGTTCTACATATTGATGAAACGAGCCATTATAACAAAGGTAAACTCGCTTGGTGTTGGATGTTTGCAAGCAATACGGCAAGTTTTGTAAAATTTACAGAGTCAAGAGGAATGAAAGTTTTACAAAATAGTAAATTCTGCAATCGCAATAGCTTGGTAATAACTGACAGGTATGCAGCATACAATTATTTTGCCGATAAAAACAGGCAAATCTGTTGGGCACATTTATCAAGAGATTTTGAAAGATTAGCACATAGTTGGAATATTGAAGTTAAAGTTCTGGGTTGTTACTTGAGAAACGTGGCCACTGAATTATTTGCACTAAAAAAAGCTTTACTAAAAAGTGAGATAGATGTTTTGAGGTTTGTCAGACGTGCCAGAAAATTAAGAAAACGTACAAAGTATTACTTGAAGGAGATATCTCGTTTACCTGAAGCAATTGGAGCCTCTCGAGTTGCAAAAAATGTTCTGAGATCTGAAAGAATGATGTGGAAATTTTTAGATGACCCAGAAAATATTCCGCTGACAAATAACCACGCTGAACGGCAAATTCGGCATTATGTCGTTTATCGCAAAAACTCATATTTTACACAATCAAAGCGGGGAAATACATTCCTTGAGCGGATAATTTCATTATACTTAACTTGGAAACAAAGGGGTCTCAATCCTTTCCAAAATCTCCTATCTATTGTTTCTTAAACCACTCTCCTGAACGGATACCCATAGTTAGCAAACTTTCAATCAGAAACAGCCAAAGATCTCTCTAAGATGTCAGTTTCTTTTGTATCTTCAACTTTACCGTCCTGGTCGAATGAAATTTGCAGAGACTTACTACTATACTTCCTTTTTCCTAAAAAGTTGGCTTGTTTAATTTTATATGAGACATAGTACCAAACATTGTCATCGAACTTTGATACTAATGTTGGTGATCCTAAAGTGTGAACCACTTTTTCTTTATCGTCACCTACTTTTATCTTGCTCCACAATTCAACACTAATGCCAGGAGCTCCGTGATTGTGAATAGTGTGAGTGCAGCTCACTGTAAATAATAAAATAAAAGATATTAATACTCGCATTTCTGTTGATAAATTACTTGAAGCTATAATACACTAATAAATTATCTGCCGTCAAATTTCAAAAAAGTTAAATTGACTGATTCTCAATATCACTTAATATAATATTTACTTTAGAAAATAATAGGTGTCTTATGTCATTGTTAGAAGCAGATCCAATATACAAACCTTTTAATTACCCTTGGGCGTATGATGCGTGGCTGCAGCAACAAAGAATCCATTGGATACCTGAGGAAGTTCCACTTGCTGATGACGTAAAGGATTGGAAAACTAAACTTTCAAGTGTAGAAAAAAATCTACTAACCCAGATCTTTAGATTTTTTACTCAGGCAGACATTGAAGTAAATAACTGCTACATGAGGCATTATTCAAATATATTTAAGCCAACGGAAATATGCATGATGCTTGCAAGCTTTTCCAATATGGAAACTATACACATTGCAGCTTATTCTTATCTTTTAGACACAATTGGCATGCCAGAAAGCGAGTATCAAGCATTCTTAAAGTATGATGCTATGAGAAAGAAGTATGAATACATGTTAGAATTCGAGGAAAGCAAAAAACACGATAAAAAACATGTAGCTAAAACTCTAGCGGTGTTTGGTGCATTTACCGAGGGGTTGCAGTTATTCGCATCATTTGCAATTTTGCTCAATTTTCAACGCTTTGGAAAAATGAAAGGCATGGGACAAATAATTGCCTGGTCAGCCCGTGATGAAACTTTGCACACCAATTCAATTATCATGTTGTTTAATACATTTATTAAAGAAAATAATGAAATTTGGGACGACGAGTTTAAAGAGGAATTATATTCTGCATGTCGCACCATTGTTGAACTTGAGGATGAATTCATAAAGCTTGCTTTTGATTTCGGAGACGTTGAAGGACTATCCGCAGAAGAAGTGCGCAATTACATACGCTACGTAGCAAACAGACGGTTAATGCAATTAGGTCTTGAGTCCATATATGATGTTAATGATAATCCTATTCCGTGGCTTGATGAAATACTAAATGGCGTGGAACATACGAATTTCTTTGAAAATATAGTAACAGAGTATAGCCGTGCAGCAACTCAAGGCACATGGGAGGAGGCTTTTACTGAAAACGACACGAATAATAAGTGAGTGCTAATTTCACTCTTCTTTGTCATTCCAGTGTCAGCTACTTTCATTACACCATTTGCTGTGCAGTTTAGACAGTTTTGCTTTACTTAACAACTAACTTACCATATATATGTCCATAGGACATTGGTATATAAGAACGTGCTACAACTATTAATCTTACTCACGGTCATCACTTCAGTTGCATTCTTTGGTCATTTAGTTCCAATGGAAGCAAAAACCTTCTTGTACTCAACGAGCCTGAGTATAAAAGAGGTTTTGCTATTTATAATGCCTTTTATTATTTTTGCGTTAATCTTTAGCAGTGTTAACAATCTTAAGCAGTCAGCTATAAAGTTCATATTGTTACTTATTATAATGATCTTCTTGTCAAATCTGGCTTCAAGTTTAATAGCTTATTCTGTTGGGCATTTCATCATACAAAACACTCATTCAATACAAGATATAACGTATGAAGAAACAATTGTTCCCTTATGGTCGTTTAGGCTGCCTGCATTGCTTTCTAATTTTTATGCCCTTGCCTGTGGATTTGTGTCCAGCATAGTAGTGTCCACACTGCTACCCAAGAAAAGCAAAGAGCTTTCGAACAAAATGTTAGATTTAACTCTCTTTATTTTGAAGACGTTTTTGACGCCGATTATTCCAATATTTGTACTTGGGCTTGCTTTAAAAATGCAGCATGATCAAGTTTTATCTATAATATTTAAGGATTACTCAATAATTTTCATTATTATAGCATCTGCAACCTACCTTTATGTTTTCCTCTTATATGGAGCAGCAAATTCATTCAAGATCACAAGCTGGATAGCTAGTATAGGCAATATGATACCGGCATTTATTACTGCGATGAGCACAATGTCTAGTAATGCAACTATGCCTCTTAGTCTTGAAGGAAGCAAAAAAAATGTAAAGCAACCTGACATAGCATCGTCTGTTGTGCCAATAACTGCTAGCTTTCATTTAGTAGGTGATTGCTTTTTTATCATAATATTATCAATGATAATTGCCTCCGGTTATTCATTGTGCACAACAGACTATGTAACTTTCCTTCTCTATTTTTTGTTATTTAAGTTTGCTATCGTTGCAGTGCCGGCAGGAGGAATTATGGTAATGCTACCTATTCTTGAGAAATACCTCAAATTTTCTCCAGAAATGCTTTCGTTAATCACAGCATTGTATATAGTGTTTGATCCAATAATCACTTCAGCAAATGTTATGGGTAATGGTGCCTTTACTATGATATTTTCAAAACTCTATGATAAGCTTAAGTAATGTCTATTTTAGCGATTGATACTGTAGGTATTGGTAGTTCAATAGCAATAGTTGATTATGATGGTAACTGTTTTGTAGAGCACAATTCCACCAGCAATAGTCATGCAGAATCATTTTTTCAAATACTAAGTACTTTATTTGATAAGCACAACTATAATTATGATAAAATAGATCATTTGGCGGTAGTAGTTGGACCAGGAAGTTTCACTGGAATTAGAGTTGGTATATCAGCTGCACAAGGTATAAATCTTGCTACAAATAAGCCGTTATACGGGGTTAGTGCGCTGGAAGTTCAAGCCTACGCAATATCTTTGCTTTGTGCAAATAGCAAAAAAAATATCAGAGCTATAATCAAAAATGCTCAAGGGTTTTATACACAGTTATTTGATTTCAATTTATTGCCGCTGTCTGGTCCAACTGCAGCATGTGACCCTGGTCACGCTACAAGCAGTACACATATGGATTGCAATTTAAATGCTAGCCATGCAGGGCTATTAGTTCATTATAGACTAAAGAACAAGCAAAAATTAAATGAAGTTGAAGCTCTATATTTAAATGAGCCTCAGTATATGAAATTGCTATAGACTATTTTTTTGCATACACGCAATTTGGCTAAGCTTGTGCATCTGGTTTACTATCTCTTGAGCTACTTCTTTTATACTCATATTTGAATTTTCTATCTCTATAGCACTCGGTGGTGTAAATAAATTGTTAATCCTACATTGCTCTATCATGCTATTTAGATTAATCACCTTCCTATTTTTTCTTTGCCTTTTTAATGCAATACGCTTTTGTAATGTCGGTAGATCACACCTAAGTACCACAGGAAGGATTTCTGTGTTCATTTTTTTACTAAGCCTTACTATTGAATCATACATCCTCATGTTCTGGTCATTATTTTCCATCAACTCATCAATAAATATGTAATTTTTTGAGTGAATCGGATAATTTTCTATTACCTGAAGCATAATTTGCATAATGCCATATATTCTATCTTGAACTTCTTTAGGTATTTGATCACGTTCAAAGACACCATCGTATATAGAGCAAGCTTGAACATTGTTATAGAACTTACTATTTACAATTAATGCGTTTATCATATTAGATAATTCTATTGCTGTGGAAAGTTTACCACTTCCCGAAAGGTATCCGTTCAGCGGAGTGGCAGAATAAGGTAGACAAGGTGATCTAAAAAGATAATCATAGAGCAAAAGTGAAATAATATGGTAAACCTTTTAGAACTTTGCAAAAATTTACAGCAAAAAATAGAAAGGTTAGAAGCAAAAATAGAAAGATTGGAAAAAGAGAATGAAAGTTTAAAAGCAGAAAATAAGGCTTTAAAGATAGAAAATGCTGAGTTAAGAGAAAGACTCGGTTTAAGCTCAAAAAATTCATCAATACCAAGTTCCAAAGAGTTGTATAAAATAAAAAAGAATAAGCCGAAAAGCGAAAGGAATATTGGCGGTCAGGTTGGTCATAAAGGAAGTTTTCGCGCCAACATGGATGCAGATAAAGTAGTAAAGATAGAGTTGCCTAATACTTGCGAATGCGGAGGAGAAATTGCAATATGTGAAAAACCATATATTCATCAGAAAGTTGATCTTCCAGAAATCAAGCCTTATGTAGTGGAATATCAGTTAGAACATGGCCGTTGTCGGAGATGCGGAAAGAGAAGAAGTAGCAAGTTACCGGAAGGTGTTACGCCAGATACATTTGGTCCAAGGGTTAAGTCAATAATTGCAGCGTTCAGCGGATTCTACAAAAATTCAAAACGCGAAATAGCGAGTGTCGTAAATGATATCTTCAATTTGAACATAAGCGTCGGTAGCATATCAAATAGTGAACATAGAGTTGCTTCAAAATGCAAAAAAATGTATGAGCAGATCGAACAAGAGATAAGTAGGAGTAAAGTTCTACATATTGATGAAACGAGCCATTATAACAAAGGTAAACTCGCTTGGTGTTGGATGTTTGCAAGCAATACGGCAAGTTTTGTAAAATTTACAGAGTCAAGAGGAATGAAAGTTTTACAAAATAGTAAATTCTGCAATCGCAATAGCTTGGTAATAACTGACAGGTATGCAGCATACAATTATTTTGCCGATAAAAACAGGCAAATCTGTTGGGCACATTTATCAAGAGATTTTGAAAGATTAGCACATAGTTGGAATATTGAAGTTAAAGTTCTGGGTTGTTACTTGAGAAACGTGGCCACTGAATTATTTGCACTAAAAAAAGCTTTACTAAAAAGTGAGATAGATGTTTTGAGGTTTGTCAGACGTGCCAGAAAATTAAGAAAACGTACAAAGTATTACTTGAAGGAGATATCTCGTTTACCTGAAGCAATTGGAGCCTCTCGAGTTGCAAAAAATGTTCTGAGATCTGAAAGAATGATGTGGAAATTTTTAGATGACCCAGAAAATATTCCGCTGACAAATAACCACGCTGAACGGCAAATTCGGCATTATGTCGTTTATCGCAAAAACTCATATTTTACACAATCAAAGCGGGGAAATACATTCCTTGAGCGGATAATTTCATTATACTTAACTTGGAAACAAAGGGGTCTCAATCCTTTCCAAAATCTCCTATCTATTGTTTCTTAAACCACTCTCCTGAACGGATACCCCGAAAGACCAGAGAGATATATGAAAAATCCTGCTGGCTGTTTCTTTGTGTTAATATTTACCATATTATTTTCAATCTTGAAACTTACATTTATAATAACATAAAAATGAAGCTTTAAAACATATGAAATATTATATAGAAAATTATTTTTGTAGTTAAGATATTATGTAATTTAAAAACATAAATTCTGTATATAAACTCTATAATAACGATAACTATTTTTAAGCAAGCTACAACACAAAAGTGTTTGGTATTCAGAAAGCAAGACAGAGTGGCATAGACTTATTAGTTTACTACAAGTCTCTTTTCGCGTATAAACCTTCAGAAGATTCTAACAGAGGATTGTGTTGTTAACAAAGAGCAGAGTAAAAAGGGATCTAGTCTATGCCTATCAGATTTTGTCCTACCTTAAGTTCGATGATCATACATATACTCACCTTTCAGTGCGTTCTGAAGATCAAAAGTCGTTTTATATTTATCCGTTTGGTATGCGTTTTGATGAAGTAGATGAACGTTCGTTAATGAAAGTATCATTTGATGGAGATGTAATTGAAGGCAAAGAATATCAATATAATAGAACTGGCTATATAATTCATGGTTTTATTTATCAAGCAAGGAAAGATATTCAAGCAATTTTTCACTTGCATACACCTTCTATTGTAGCGGTTTCTTCTCTCAAAGATGGGCTGCTTCCTATAAGTCAATGGGCACTGCACTTTTACAATAAAATCTCTTACCATAATTATAATTCCCTAGCACTTAGCGATACAGAAGGAAAGAGGTTAATAGCTGATCTGAAAGAAAATTTTGTCATGTTAATGCGTAATCATGGATCTATAACGTGTGGTCGGACTATACAAGAAGCAATGTTTTACACGTATCATTTAGAACAAGCGTGCAAAACTCAATGTTTAACGTTAGCAATGAATAAGGAGTTATCAATTCCAAGTGAAGAAATTTGCTCAAAAGCTGTAAAGGATCTCCTATCTTTTGAAAGCAATCTTGGTGAGAGGGATTGGCACGCATGGGTTAGACTAATTAAAAGTAAGTTGTAAGAGACTTTCGCACTACTATCTGTCATCCAAGTAGTGACCTTACCCAGAAAAAGTAGAGAGAAAGTTAAGACGTTTTTGGAGTAAAATAAAACGTTTTTTCAAAATATGACAAATAGAAGAGAATATACAGCAGAATTCAAATTAGAAGCTGTTAAGCTGGTTAAAGAAACAGGTCAAGCAAGTACAAAAATAGCAAAAGATCTAGGTATAGATGGCAGTATGTTAAGTAAGAAAATATGATGGAAAAATGTCTGGAGCATACGCATTTCCAGGCAAAGGCTCCTTATGACAAAGAAAGATTTGATCTAAAAAAAGAGCTAATAAGAGAAAGAGACATCTTAAAAAAAGCCCTGGGCAAAGAAAAAGAGTAAAGTATTCTTTTATATAGAAATTGCTATAAAACACAGGAACTATGTAGGGTTTTGTACTGGTGGTATGGGTTGCTAAGGAAAAAAGCAGTAAAGAATTAGCAAAAGAAGGGCTTCTAGCAGATATTCAAAAAATACATCAAGCATTCTAAATGCAGATATGGAGCCCCTAAAATTCACGCTGAATTAAAAGCTTTAGGCAAAAATTAAAACAGTACAAAGTGTTATGCAAGAAAATGGCATTAAAACCAAGCTTAGACGAAGGTTCAAAAATAAAAAACAGCAAATAAGCAACCGAGTTGTGGCTCCGAACACATTGGATCAAAATTTTACTACTGATCAGCCAAATAAAGTTTGGGATTACCTACATAAAAACTAAAGAAGGTTGTTGGCGGCAATAATTGACCTATATTCACGCATGGTGGTTAATGAGTAACATGATAATTAGTTATAGATTCTTTATTGATGGCCGTTGATAAACGCAAACCCGATAAAAATCTGCTGTTACATAGCGATCAAGGGTCACAGTATACCTCTCAAAATTACCAATTTCTATTGAATACAAAAAACATCATTTCCAGCATGAGCCATAAGGGCTGTTGTTACGATAACTCTGTTGCAGAAAAGTTCACTTAAAAGGGAGCTGCTTATTGATACTTCTCGCTCAACAAACCAGAACTGCCATATTTGAATACATAGAAATCTTTTATAACAAATAACGTAGACATTCTACTATTAACTATTGCATTCCTGCACAATTTATTCTCATGATAAAAGCGTCTTAACTTTCTCTCTGCTTTTTCTGGGTAAGGTCACCTCTTTAGGTGCTCCTTTTTTCTTTCTTATACACACAAAAATCATATAGAATTGTAAATACAGCTTTTTTATTCTGATGCTTTTCAATTCTATAGCTCTGGTTGTCTCTCTATTACTATTTTTCTACATTATCGTAAAAAAACTGAGCGAAAAGAAAGCAAACCTTGAGGGTAATTTATGTAAATTAGAGCAAGAACTTCAAGAAACAAAGCAAACTTTGCTTACGAAGAATGAAGAAATAGTTGATTTAAGGGTCAAAAGAGCAGAACTTGAAGTAACTCTGCAAAAAGAACGTGAGGAAAAGAAAAAGGAAATAGAATTACTAACAAAAGCAGAGGAGAGATTAACAAACACTTTTAAAGCGCTCTCTCTTGATGCTTTGCAAACAAATAACAATAATTTTCTGAACTTAGCAAAGGAAGTAATCGATAGTAAATTAAAAGAAACGGAAAGCGATTTCAAAAAAAGACAAGCAACGATCAACGAAGTTGTAACTCCAATAAAAGAAAAATTAGAAAAATTCGATAATGAAATACGTGAGCTAGAAAAGGAGAGGGTAGGGGCCTATGAAGGTTTAAAGGAGCAAATTGGAGCGCTGATGAACCAAACTTCCAACCTTGCTAATGCCCTGAGGAAACCTCACATTAGGGGCAAATGGGGTGAAATGCAACTCAAAAGAGTGGTAGAAATGGCAGGAATGATTGAGTATTGCGATTTTTTTACTCAGCCGTCAGTGATTGATAAAAACGAGGATAATTTATTGCGTCCTGATTTAATAATCAAAATGCCATCTGGAAAGCAAATAATAATAGATGCTAAAGTGCCGCTTGATTCTTACATGGATGCTATATCACAAAATGATTTGCAAATACAAAAGGAGAAATTAAAGAACCATTCCCTGGCAATAAAAAAACACATAAATGACTTGGGTAAAAAAGAGTATTGGAATCAATTTGAAAATACGCCAGAACTTGTGGTGCTTTTCTTAACAGGGGAGGGGGTTTTTAGCGCAGCACTGGAATATGAGCCTGCTTTGATAGAGATTGGAGTGGAAAAAAAAGTGATCATTGCAACACCGATCACTCTAATTGCGTTGCTGAGAGCAATAGCGTATGGATGGAAGCAAGAGATGATAGCTGAAAACGCAAAGAAAATCAGTGAACTAGGTCATATTTTATATGAGCGCATTTGCACAATGGGTGAAAACTTTGATAATTTGCGCAGGAGCTTAAAAAGTGCTGTTGATCATTATAATAAAACTGCTGGCTCTCTTGAAGCAAGGGTGTTTCCTGCTGCTCGAGAATTCAATAAGCTTGGTATACATGCAAAAAATAAAAGTTTAAGTGCTGCAAAGGAATTAGAGTCTTTACCACGCAGTTTACATACTGAGGAGCTGAAAGTAGATTAGGCATCTTAACAGGGAATGTTCAAAAAAGTGTGTCAAACCAAAAAAAAAGTAATAAATTGATATAAAAAAAATGGAGGTTTGACAATGAGTCAGAAAGTAGTAAACAGAACTACCGGTTTGGTAGATTACAAAGAACTGGAAGCAAATATACTGTCATCAATAAGGGAAGGCAGACCATTAACAGGAAGGGATGGAGCATTTACACCATTTATAAAAAAGCTGCTGGAGGCAAGTTTGGAAGGTGAAATAGAAAATCACTTATTAGCTGAAAGTGAAGAGAGGGTTTGGTTGGAAGAAGTGGAGTAGCGAATGGATATACAAAACGCTGGGTCTATATTCAGACTACAGAATAAGGTATTACAAACCGAAAGCATCACCAGCACAATATGTTATAAACTTTGGTAAAGAATCTGCTAGGAAAGCGTAGTGCGGATGCTGCGTTTGACGAGGCGGGAGCTGGAAACGTTAACATGGGAATTTGGATTGAGGCCTATTGTGAAAACAATGGATCAGCCACCAAACCCTAAAGTAGGCGCGCCAGTTCTTGACCCTACATATTTTTTTGAAGGTTAAATCCAGCTTAGGGTCGAGAAACTTAGATAAAGCCATAGCCAAAGTGCTTAAAAATATTAATAATTATACACACAATTATTCAACCATATTTTTGAAGATAGCTATGCCGCCGCGGTATCTCTTAGCCGCTAACAAGTAGCGGGATGACGATTGTTGGTAAATCTAAGTCAGTTTAGCTATAGGCAGCAATTTTCTGTATTTATTTTAAATTGAAGAAAGCTCAAATGAAAGATCGTGTTTTGCTAAAAATCACAGAATGCAGTCTAACAGTGAACGGTTACGCTTTTGATCAAAAATGTTGTATAGTACACAATCAATTTTTCTGGATCCAAGTAGTCAAGGCACTGCCTTTGTGTTTGAGGCAAAATCGGCTATAACACTTAACATACTGCCTTTGCAAACAAATGTTCGTACAGTTATGTGTCAGCTACTTGCATGACGCCATTGCCTGAACGGGTACCAATGATTACCTATCAATCTCACCAAAAACTATATCGAGTGAGCCAATAATTGCTGCAACGTCAGCAAGCATGTGTCCTTTTGCCATAAAGTCTAAGGCTTGTAAATGCGCAAAGCCAGGTGCTCTTATTCGGCACCTATAAGGTCTATTGGTACCATCTGAAACTATATACACTCCAAACTCACCTTTTGGTGCCTCAACAACTGCGTAAGCCTCACCTTCTGGTACGTGATATCCTTCTGAATAGAGCTTAAAATGGTGAATCAGAGCTTCCATAGATTTTTTCATCTCTGCTCTTGACGGTGGAGAAATTTTTCTATCTTCAGTTTTTATTTGCCCTTCAGGCATTTTCTCTATGCACTGCTTCACCAAACTGATAGATTGCCTAATCTCTGCCATTCTAACTAGATAACGGTCATAACAGTCGCCATTTTGGCCGATCGGTATATCAAAATCTAGTTGATCATATATCTCATATGGCTGGCTTTTTCGCAAATCCCAAGCAAGCCCAGCAGCGCGCAACATTGGGCCACTAAAGCCCCAATCAAGTGCCTGTTTAATTGATATTGCACTAATTCCTACAGTGCGTTGCTTCCATATCCTATTTTCTGTTAAAAGTTCATCAACATCGTCTATATATTTTGGAAATTGCTCTATAAACTTTGCAATATCCTCAATCAAATCTTCTGGAACATCTGCTGCAATTCCACCTGGCCTGATGTAAGCTGCGTGAAACCTTGCACCTGAAGCTCTTTCGTAAAATTCCAGTATTTTTTCTCTTTCTTCAAAGAGCCATAAAAGAGGGGTCATTGCTCCAACATCAAGTGCTTGAGAAGAAACGTTCAGTAAATGATTTAGTATTCTCGTCAGTTCACAAAACAAGACACGTAAATACTTTGCCCTAATTGGCACTTCACATTGCAACAATTTCTCCACACAAAGTGAATATGCATGCTCTTGTGACATTGGTGATACGTAATCAAGGCGATCAAAATAAGGCAAAGCTTGAAGATACGTTTTATGTTCTATTAATTTTTCAGTACCGCGGTGCAAAAGCCCAATATGGGGATCTGCCCTCTCGATCACTTCACCATCCATCTCTAAAACAAGACGCAACACTCCATGTGCAGCTGGGTGCTGAGGTCCAAAATTTAACATCATTGTCTTTAGATCGGGCATGTCCAGTAGTTTAAGATATTAAAATTGTATAGGCTAAAGTGCGCTCAAAGTCAATAAACTTCTTGCATAGGCTACAACTATCATTCAATAGAAACAAAAACTTTTACAATGGCTAATAAGTGTTGGTAAAACCAAGTCACTTTAGCTATAGAATGACAAAAAAGGTTTGCATTAGCCAAATTTTTAGTTGAAGTAGCATAAGAGGTTAAAGGAAAAGCTTTGTGTTAATGGATTCATTTCAGGTATAGTATAGATAATACCACAATACTTATAAAATGGATCATGTTGTTAATGCGTATAATAGACTTGACACTCCTATAGTCAGGGGAGAAGGGGCATATCTTTTTGATAAAGATGGTAAAAAATATTTAGATTTTGCTGCAGGTATTTCTACAACTTCTTTAGGGCATTGTCATCCATACATTACAGATAAGCTGAAAGAGCAATCGAGCTCATTATGGCACTGCTCTAACATTTTCACTATTCCCGAGCAAGAAAGGCTTGCCGAGCGTTTAACAACCCTTACTTTTGCAGATAAAGTTTTTTTCTGCTCAAGTGGGCTTGAAGCAACAGAAGCTGCAATTAAGTTTATTCGTCGTTACTTTTATTCAAAAGGGCAAGCAAAACGTAATCGTATTATTACAATTGAAGGAGGCTTTCATGGCCGCAGTATTGCTGCAATTTCTGCTGGAGGCAATGAAAAATCACGCGAAGGTTTTGCTCCGCTCCTTTCTGGTTTTGATAAAGTGCCAAGAAATGACATTAAAGCATTAGAAGAAAAAATCAACAATGAAATAGCTGCTGTATTTTTAGAGCCCATACAAAGCGAAGGTGGAGTATATCCACTAGACGTAGAATATCTTCAAAAAGTAAGGGAAATAACAAAAGCTCAAGGAATAATTTTGTGCTTTGATGAAGTGCAGTGCGGATATGGACGCATCGGTTCTTTATTTCATTATCAAAATGTCGGCATTGAACCTGATATGCTAACCTGTGCAAAAGCTATGGGTAACGGTTTTCCTTTAGCTGCATGTTTAGTGAAAGATTATATAGCAGAAGCAATCACTCCAGGAACTCATGGATCAACCTATGGTGGCAATCCACTTGCCATGACTGTTGGTAATGCAGTGCTCGATATAATGCTAAAAGAAGGCTTTTTTGATCATGTTAAAAAAATTAGTAAAGATTTAAAAGAAAAGCTGTTGCTTTTAGCTAAAGAATTTCCTGAGATGATTTTAGAAGTTCGTGGAGAAGGGTTACTAATGGGAATAGAACTAGCAACTCCTGTAGCTGATAAAATTATTAGTCGATCTCTTGATAAAGGTTTAATAATAACTAGGGTTTTAAACAACAAAGTAGTAAGGGTAACCCCACCACTTATCATTGAGGATGAGCATGTGAACGCAGCGTGTAATATGCTTTATGATTTGTTTTTTAAGATTAAAGGTATATAAAATTCGGCAATATAAATTCAGGCTTGCAAATGCCTCTCATAACATGTAAAATTAATTTTATTTTTTATCACAATAACATCGTACTTTAATGGATTGGTTATTGGTCTTAGTATCATCAGCAATTTTTGTTTTGTTAGTTTTATCGTTTTTGTTCTCAGGAGCAGAAATAGGCTTAACCTCAATTAGCCGTTCTCAAGTTAATAAGCTAAAGCTAGACGGTAACAAAAAAGCCAGGGTAATAGATCGCTTATTAAATAGGAAAGAATTGACAATAGGAACGGTATTGCTCGGCAATACAATTATTAATATTACTTGCTCTGCTTTATTTACAGCAATATTTATCAATCTTTTTGGAAATGAGGGCATTCTCCTATCAACAATTATAATGACATTTTGTATTTTATTGTTCTGCGAAGTTCTACCAAAAACTTATGCTATTCAAAATCCTGAAAAATTTGCATCATTTTCTGCTTATTTTGTATTGTTTTTTGTAAAGATTTTTTCTCCATTGACACTAGGTATTCAATTTATTGTTAACCTCATCCTAAAATTATGTGGGCTGCATAAAGATAAGGAAGTGATATCTGCAGCGGATGCAATGCGTAATATGATTACTCTTCACCGCAGTGAAGGAACTATGTTGCAACAGGATTTAGATATGCTAAGCAGCATACTTGATTTGGCTGAGACAGAGATATCACAAATTATGACCCATAGAAGAAACCTATTTTCTCTTGATATAGATCGGAATAAAGAAGAGTTAATAAGAGAGATTTTAACCAGCAGTCACAGTAGAGTACCTTTATGGCAGAAGGAACCAGATAACATTGTAGGTGTAATTCACGTGAAAGCTCTAATAAATGCTTTGCGTGAAAAGAATAATAAAGCGGAAGAAGTTGACATTACCCAAGTTATGTCAAGGCCTTGGTTCATACCAGAAAGTACACCGCTCAGCGTGCAACTTCACAACTTCCGTAAGAACAGGAAACACCTTGCATTTGTTATTGATGAGTATGGAGCACTGCAGGGAATTGTAACTCTTGAGGATATACTGGAAGAAATAGTTGGAGAAATTTCGGATGAACATGATTTGATTACGGAGAATTTTATAAAGAAAATATCTGATAATATGTATCACATAGAAGGAAAATCTACTATTAGGGACATTAACAGGCAGTTATACTGGAATCTCCCTGATGAAGAAGCTACAACTCTAGCAGGTATGATTGTAAATGAAATAGAGCGCATTCCTGACGAAGGCGAGGAGTTTTCCATGTATGGGTTTCGCTTTAAGATTTTAAAAAAAGATAAAAATATTATTACTGTTGTTGAAGTGCAAGTAAAAACTGGTAATACTAGTAGCAGCAATTAATTAGTGGAGTTTCATGGAAGATACAGTAAAAATAACGGCTGAAGAGTTAAAGGGTTACATAGAGAGAATCGAAAAACTTGAACAAGAAAAGAGGGATGTGCAAGATCACATTCGTGATGTATATGCAAAAGCCGCAGATGAAGGTTGGGATATAAAAGTGATGAAACAAATTATTAGGCTGAGGAAGATGGATGATGATGACAGAGAGGAACAAGAAATATTGCTTGATACCTATAAACGTGCATTGGGAATGAGCTACGAAGAAGAGTTAAGTGAATAGCAGAATTGTAATTGGAATAAGTGGAGCATCTGGTTCTATTTACGGTGTGCGTATTTTAGAAGCGTTGAAAGACGTCGATTATGAAACTCATTTAGTGATAAGTCGTGCTGGGAAAATAACTTTAGCTCACGAGATTAAAGAAAAACTTGAAGATATTACATCACTTGCAGATTTTTACTATTCTGAAGAAAAGATTGGAGAAAAAATAGCAAGCGGCTCATTTAAAACCTCAGGGATGATTGTAGCACCATGCTCTATGAAGACAATGTCTGAAATCGCATCAGGTGTTACTTCCAATCTATTGACAAGGGCTGCAGATGTAACGCTAAAAGAAAGAAGAAAGTTAGTTCTTATGGTGCGAGAGTCACCACTGCATCTTGGGCATTTACAAAATATGTTAAAATTAACGGAGATGGGAGCAATTATTGCTCCACCAGTGCCTGCTTTTTATATTAAACCGAAATCGTTGGATGATATTATTAATCATTCTGTTGGCAAAGTATTGGATTTATTTGATATCAAATTACCCGACTTTAAGGAGTGGCAAGGAAGTGACAATTATTATTGATGGTAAAAAAATAGCAAACGACCTATGTGAGAGGCTATCACAAAAAATTGATATTTTAAAGAGAGAGTATAACATTTTTCCTTGCCTGAAAGTAATTCTCGTGGGCAGCAATCCAGCAAGTCAGGTTTATGTTCGCAACAAACAGAAAAAAGCAGAATCAATAGGCATAAGTTCTGAGACCATTGTTTTGCCTGATAATATTTCAGAAGATGAATTAATTGAAAAAATCAATGAATTAAATGAAGATCCATCTGTGCATGGCATTTTAGTGCAATTGCCTTTACCAAATCATATTAGTGCAAGCAGAGTAATTAACACAGTAAGTGTTGAAAAAGATGTAGATGGCTTTCATGATGAAAACGTTGGCAAATTAGTTAAAGGTGAAAAAAACTGCCTTATACCTTGCACTCCTAAAGGTTCTTTGCATTTAATTAAGTCAATTGAAGAGAACCTTTCCGGTAAAAACGCAGTGGTAATTGGTAGGTCAAATATCGTGGGCAAGCCAATGTTTTACCTGCTATTGCAAGAAAACTGCACTGTCACCATCTTGCATTCACAAAGCAAGGATTTAGCTGAATATTGCTCTAAAGCGGATATAGTAGTTGCAGCAGTCGGAAAGCCAAATTTTGTTCAAGCAGACTGGATAAAGAAAGGTGCAATAGTGATCGATGTTGGCATAAATAGCGTTAACGTAGGAAAGCTTGTAGGTGATGTTGACTTTGAAGGAATAAAAGGGAAAGCCAAAGCTATGACCCCAGTACCCGGGGGCGTTGGCCCAATGACCATTGCATTTCTAATGATGAACACTGTTATTGCTGCTTGCTTGCAAAAGGGAGTTGATGCTTCTGATTTCATTAGTTGAGGTATGAAGAGGAAAGCTATATGAAGATAGAATGTACCATATCACAATTAATAAAAAATTGAGATTTTTGAAATTCCTCAGTAGTCAAATTTATTAAATATTTAGGATCATCATCTATTCTTTTTTCTCTACAAGTATAGCTAAAGTGGCTTAGGTTTACCTACAATTTGAAAAACAACAAATTCGTCATTCCGCTACTCGTTAGCGGAATCTATGCTGAGATACCGTGGCGGTATGACGTAGGGAAACCTTTCTTGGGTTAGCTATAGTTAGTGGAATTGCAAAGTTTCTAGGCATAAAAAGCTTTGAACCTAATATATGAGCCAAACTTGATTTTCCAACCGTAGATACACCTGTAATAAAAATAATAGTCTTCATTTTGTGAATTTACTTGCTATATGAACTATCGGAGAAATTTTTTTATAGTTTATAGTATCTGACCTTACCCAGAAAAAGTGGAGAGAAAGTGTGGAATGTTTTTTACAAAAAGAATGATGCATCAAATTGTTCTGGAATGCAATAGTTAATAGTGACGTTGTTTGTTATAAAAAATTTCTATGTATTCAAATATTGCAGTTCTAGTTTGTTGAGCAGAGTGTTGTGAAGTATCAATAAGTATTTCTCTTTTCAATGAGCTAAAGAAGCTTTCTGCAACAGAATTGTCGTAACAACAGCCTTTATTACTCATCTATATTCTTTACAGCTAAGAGATATTGATACCCTTGCGCAGTATATTGTGAACCTTGGTCACTGTGCAGCAGTAGATTTTTAACAGGTTTACGCCTATTAATGGCCATTAATAAAGAGTTCATAACCAATTGTTTATTTATTGCACTACTCATTAACTACCATACGTGAGAATTATTGCTGCCAAATATAGCCATCCCTCCTTGGTTTTGATGTAAGTAATCCCATACTTTATTTGGTTGATCAACAATAAAGTTTTGATCTAGTATATTGGGAGCTACAGCTCTATTATCTGTTTGTTGTTTTTTAATTTTAAACTTTCTTCTCAGTATAGCCCTGATGTCATTTTTCTGCATAATACTTTGCACCGTTTTCAAATTGCAACTTTTACCCAAAGCCTTCAATTCAGCATGAATTTTAGGAGCTCCATATCTACATTTAGAAACTTGATATATTTTTTGAATAGCTTCGAGTAGCTCTTTATTTGCTGATTCTCTACTGCTTATTTTTCTTGTGGTCCACTTATAGTAGCCACTAGCAGAAAATCCTACATAATTCCTGTACTTTATAGCAGTTACTATGCTCTTTTATAAAAAAATATTTTACTCTTTTTGACTGGCCAGGGCTTTTTTTTAAATGTCTCTTTCCCTTGTTACTCTTGCTAACTCTCTTTGTAAATCAAACCTCTCTTTGTCGTAAGGAGCCATGTTACCTCTACCTGGAAATGCATCTGCTGCCGACTTTTTTTCGTTGTGTTTCTTTATCCATTTTCCTAATAAACCACCCTTTATTCCTAAATCCTTTGCTGTTTTTGTAATTGTTTGACCTACCTTTCTTTGTTCATTTGCCAGCTTAACAGCTTCCAATTTGAATTCTGCCGTATATTCTCTTACCATTTCTAATCCTCCAAAATTTTATTTTACCCAAAAAAACTCTTTTCTTTCTCTCCACTTTTTCTGGGTAAGGTCAATATACCAGTGCCGAAAATAGTTGACAAAGATTGTGTATACTTATTACAATTATTTGGGTACCAGAAGTTTTTACGGCAACAAAGTATGCACTAACTATAAGTAAGGAAGACTTTAAGCAGGCAATAAAAAAAATGAAGGAACGTTTAAAAGAGATTAAAGGAGAGAAGAAAAAGGTAAAAGGGAATACGGCAGAAAATGAATCTTATTACAAATAGCATAAAGGGCTTTTATTCTAGTGTTAAATCGGACCTAGATTGGCAAGCCAAACGTAGTCTTATTAGGACATTAGTAAAAGAAGTCAACATTGATCTTGATAAAGTAGATGTAGTATTTAAGATCAAAGAACTTGAAAACCCCGCCCAGAATGGACAAAATCAAAAGATGGTACATTGTCTAAGGGGTCTGGGCACTGGGATGACATCTTTTTTCTTGGTACAAATTACTCTTATGTCTCAATATTTGTACAGTTGTGTTATCGGCCGTTTGATGTTTACAACGCAGGAAGTTCATACGGTTGTAAGTCAAGCGGTAGGATGACAAGATTTTGCAAGGGTATTTTTTTTATAGGAGATTAATATGGAAATTTTTCTTGATAGCGTTGATTTAAATGAAATTAAAGAACTAAAGGAGTTCATTGACGGCATAACAACTAATCCTTCTTTAATAGCAAAGTCCGGGCGTAAAGATAAATACGAGGATTTAGTGCGTGAAATATGCTCTATTATAAAAGGGCCTGTTAGTGTTGAAGTTGTTGCAGATAGCCATGAAGAGATGATCACAGAAGGTCTGAATTTAGCAAAAATTGCTGATAATGTTGTGATCAAATTACCTCTTACACATGAAGGATTAATTTCTTGTAAAAAGTTATGGACAGAGCATAAAATACCTGTTAACATCACATTATGTTTTTCTCCTGGACAAGCACTGCTTGCCGCTAAGGTCGGTGCTTGTTTTATTTCCCCCTTTATTGGTCGCCTTGATGATATAAGCTATGATGGCTTATCGCTAATAGAAGATATATGTACTATATATTCTAATTACGGTTTTGATACTAAAGTTCTTGTTGCATCAGTGAGAAGCCCAGCGCATGTAATAGAAGCTGCAAGGCTTGGTGCTGATTCAATTACTGTGCCAGCAAAAGTACTTAGACAATTAATTAATCACCCACTTACTGACCAAGGACTAGCAATATTTGAAAAAGACTGGGGTGTAAAATAATAAACGGTTACAAATGAACATAAAAATTGGCGTATCCGTTCAGGCAATGGCGTCAACTTAAGAGCCTTCATTAGCAAACTCTCCTAAAGACATGATGGCGTTTGCTACCTTATTGCGGCTGCCCTGGTCGAATTTTAACTTTATAGCTAACCCAAGAAAGGTTTCCCTACATCATACCGCCGAGGCGCTAACGAGTAGCGGAATGACGAATTTGTTGTTTTTCAAATTGTAGGTAAACCTCAAGCTATAGAAAAAAAGAAGAACCAGTTTCTTAGTTTTTCATTGACATAATCCACTCCATATGCCATAATGAAATTTTATATCTTGGAGAAGGAAATGACATTAAGGTTAACACTACAAGAAGTCAACAGTAGTCCAGATCTGAGTAAGGAAAATTTAATTGATAGAATTAAAGATAAGCTGCAGCAGGAAAATCAACTTACATATGATGAGTGGAAAAAAAACGAATTTGATATAAATTACACGTTTATAGTGCTCAAGTGCAATTTATTACTTATAGCAGCTGAAAATGGCTATGAAAAAGTAGTAAGATACTTAACAAAAAACGGAGCTAATGTTAATGTACAAGATGAATGGGAAAAAACCTCCTTACATTATTCTGCTCAGCATGGGCATGCACAAGTAGTAGAAGTTTTGCTAGAAGAAGGAGCAGACGTTAATGCACAAGATAAAGACGGAAGAACTCCTTTATATTATGCTGTTTATTACACTCATGGTGAACATCCAAGACTAAATTATCAACATCCAAAAGTAGCGAAACTTCTGCTAAATTATGGTGCAGATCCATCATTTATTCATAGACCTGAAGCTATAACAGCAGGAATTACTGTAGGTATATTAGCTGCCATTGTTGCTCCATTAGCACTCATTTATGCTACTGCATTACCTGCACTAGCAATAGTTGGAATTACTGTGGCATCTGCACTGATCGTTGGTGGAATTTCCTATGGGGTTGCATATAAGTCATCAGAGCATTCATTAAACAGTAAGCTAAGTGAGGTTAGCTGCAGTAATGTTGATGGAAATAAACAAGTATCCGTTCAGGAGAGTGGTTTAAGAAACAATAGATAGGAGATTTTGGAAAGGATTGAGACCCCTTTGTTTCCAAGTTAAGTATAATGAAATTATCCGCTCAAGGAATGTATTTCCCCGCTTTGATTGTGTAAAATATGAGTTTTTGCGATAAACGACATAATGCCGAATTTGCCGTTCAGCGTGGTTATTTGTCAGCGGAATATTTTCTGGGTCATCTAAAAATTTCCACATCATTCTTTCAGATCTCAGAACATTTTTTGCAACTCGAGAGGCTCCAATTGCTTCAGGTAAACGAGATATCTCCTTCAAGTAATACTTTGTACGTTTTCTTAATTTTCTGGCACGTCTGACAAACCTCAAAACATCTATCTCACTTTTTAGTAAAGCTTTTTTTAGTGCAAATAATTCAGTGGCCACGTTTCTCAAGTAACAACCCAGAACTTTAACTTCAATATTCCAACTATGTGCTAATCTTTCAAAATCTCTTGATAAATGTGCCCAACAGATTTGCCTGTTTTTATCGGCAAAATAATTGTATGCTGCATACCTGTCAGTTATTACCAAGCTATTGCGATTGCAGAATTTACTATTTTGTAAAACTTTCATTCCTCTTGACTCTGTAAATTTTACAAAACTTGCCGTATTGCTTGCAAACATCCAACACCAAGCGAGTTTACCTTTGTTATAATGGCTCGTTTCATCAATATGTAGAACTTTACTCCTACTTATCTCTTGTTCGATCTGCTCATACATTTTTTTGCATTTTGAAGCAACTCTATGTTCACTATTTGATATGCTACCGACGCTTATGTTCAAATTGAAGATATCATTTACGACACTCGCTATTTCGCGTTTTGAATTTTTGTAGAATCCGCTGAACGCTGCAATTATTGACTTAACCCTTGGACCAAATGTATCTGGCGTAACACCTTCCGGTAACTTGCTACTTCTTCTCTTTCCGCATCTCCGACAACGGCCATGTTCTAACTGATATTCCACTACATAAGGCTTGATTTCTGGAAGATCAACTTTCTGATGAATATATGGTTTTTCACATATTGCAATTTCTCCTCCGCATTCGCAAGTATTAGGCAACTCTATCTTTACTACTTTATCTGCATCCATGTTGGCGCGAAAACTTCCTTTATGACCAACCTGACCGCCAATATTCCTTTCGCTTTTCGGCTTATTCTTTTTTATTTTATACAACTCTTTGGAACTTGGTATTGATGAATTTTTTGAGCTTAAACCGAGTCTTTCTCTTAACTCAGCATTTTCTATCTTTAAAGCCTTATTTTCTGCTTTTAAACTTTCATTCTCTTTTTCCAATCTTTCTATTTTTGCTTCTAACCTTTCTATTTTTTGCTGTAAATTTTTGCAAAGTTCTAAAAGGTTTACCATATTATTTCACTTTTGCTCTATGATTATCTTTTTAGATCACCTTGTCTACCTTATTCTGCCACTCCGCTGAACGGATACAACTATGGAGTTTTTCTCACTCTTCTTTGCATCCAAGAACCGTATAACGTCATCCCAGTGTCAAGCACTGGGATGACACCATTTGTTGTAAACTCACTTTTACTCTATGGTTATACTACCTTGCTGCTATCCTGAACGGATACAGTGGGCTTATTAAATTATAGAATTACTTTAGCTATAGAATAAAGTCTAGTGTTACTTCACGCCAAATGTGGTGGTGCTGAGTAGGCAAGCCGGTTAATGGGCTACATTTATATACTGCACGCATTGCGTTATCTGCTATCGACCTGAAAAGTGGATTATTTCGATAGGAATCACTGTCTGCTACATCCGCCATAATTATCTCGCCTTGACTGGATAACAATAAGTTAATTTTTATATTAAAATTTTCTTTGTAAGCTATGCTTTCAGGAATGCTCCAGCATTTTGTGAGCTTGTCTCTTATAGAGTTAATAATTTCTGTTACAACTAATTCATCCTTTTTGCTCTCAACGCTTTTTTCGTTTCCTATTTCATTTTTTGCCCCTCTAACATCCCTTCTTAGTTTTTTCTCTACACTTTTTTTTCTTTTTGGAATTGGAATGAATTCTTTACCCTCGTTAATAATGACTTCTTCTTGCATTTCGATAATTTGCCTCGGTTGTGCTACAACAGTGTGCTCAACCAATTCTTTTTTCCTTTGTGGTATAGGAACAACTGACGTATCATTCGTTTGGGCTTTTGTTGAAGGTAACGAAAAAAGCAGAAAACAACATAAAGACAAAAAAAGAATATAATTAGAATAGAAAAAACGCATATGTTAAGCAGCTTGTTTTACTGGTTTAAAGCTAATATTGCACATAAAGTCAATATATTTTAGTTGATGGACAACTTTGAAGTCAATAAGGAATCCCTTCAAAGTTGCAGGCAAGCGAAAGATTGTCTTCTCGACAGACAAAGAATTGTATAATGGATTAAAAGGGACCGTATGACAAAAATTATAGGAAAAGAATATACAGAACTTTTAGAGCAGTTGAAAGATCGTATTGCAACAAACCGTTATAAGGCAGCACTTGCAGTAAATAGTAAGCTTATTTTGCTTTACCACCATATTGGTACAGAGATCCTAAAACGCCAAAAAGAACATACCTGGGGAGCTAAGGTAATTGATCAATTAAGTAAGGATTTGAGAAGTACATTTCCAGAAATGAAAGGCTTTAGCACGAGAAATCTGAAGTATATGCGTAAGTTTGCCGAAGAATATCCTGATGTTGAATTTGTGCAGGAGCCTCTTGCACAATTAACTTGGTATCACAATATCACTCTTTTGGAAAAAATAGAAAGTCATGAAATAAGATTATTTTATGTAAAAAAAGCTATTGAACATGGCTGGTCACGTAACATTATGGTGATGCAGATAGAACTTGGACTACATAAACGTCAAGGAAAAGCAATAACTAATTTTAAAGAAAAATTACCATCTCCACAATCCGATCTAGCACATTACACATTAAAAGATCCGTATATTTTTGATTTTTTAAGTATAGGTAAGGATGCTCATGAAAGAGAAGTAGAAAAAGGACTCGTAGGGCATATGGAAAAATTTCTGTTAGAACTCGGTGAAGGATTTGCATTTGTTGGTAGACAATTTCATTTAGATGTTGGTAATAAAGACTTTTATATTGATTTATTATTCTATCATTTAAAGTTACGTTGCTTCGTAGTGATTGAACTAAAAGATAAGGATTTTAAGCCGGAATATGCTGGTAAAATGAATTTTTATCTTTCTGCAGTTGATGATTTACTGAAGCACTCGACAGATCAACCTTCTATAGGGTTAATCTTATGTAAATCTAAAGACGATGTACTTGCTAAATATACACTCAAAGACATAAATAAACCAATAGGATTAGCGGAATATCGAATAACTGAAAATCTACCAGAGAACATAAAAACAGCTTTACCGACGATAGAAGAATTAGAAGCTGAATTATCCAAAATTTCAGATAAGGAAAAGTAATGGTTACTAAAATCATTCAAACAATTATTTAGCAAACCAAAAACCAAAAGCTCAGCATGGAGGCTCAGGAAGAAGGGTGGCAGCCAATACCTTACTCTCTCATAGCCTTGAAACTTTGGAAGCAGACAGTAACGGAGTAAGTGATTTTTATGGATTACAAGCTCTAGGTGTACTATCCTATAATATCATACGGTCAATATACTCTAAATGAGATGGAAAGATGAAGGCATCATTATAGCTGCTAAAAAATACGGCGATAAAAACTTAATTCTCTCTCTGTTTACAAAAAATCATGGAAAGCGCAGGGGATTAACTAAGCTAACAAACAATAGCAATTATAAGTTTCAGATAAGTAATCTATTACATGCAGAATGGAGTGCTAAGTTACCTGAAAATCTAGGTTTTTTTAAGTGCGAATTAATCGAATCTCCATTCCATCATTTCTTTCAAGATAGGTTAAAAAGCATTACTATTGTTTCTTTCTCCTCTATTTTAGAAAAAGTGCTTCCAGAAAGTGAACCCTGTGCCATGCTGTATGACAATTTTCGATATTTCATCGATGTAATTAAACACAACAATCAGTCTTGGCAAAGCCATTATCTTAACTTAGAGCTTCTGCTTCTTACGCAATTGGGATTCAAGTTAGACTTATCCAAATGCGCTGTAACAGGTGTTAAGGAAAATCTGCAATTTATTTCTCCAAAAACTGGTAGAGCAGTGTCAAAAAAAGTAGGAGATTATTATGCAGATAAACTCCTACCTTTTCCACAAATGTTGCATGATGTATACAATAATACCCTACAAAACAGCTACTCATTCCAAGAATTTCAGTTAGGACTGAAAGTCACAGGATATTTTTTAAATAAGTATCTATTTTTGCAGTTAAACGTGAAATTTCCAGAGCTGAGAAACCTCATGTTGTCGCTTTAATCTTAGTTATCATTTTTTTGAAATCATTTCAGAAATCTATAGCTAACCCAAGCAACACGTCATACCGCGATTCATTCGCGGTATCTCAGCATAGATTCCGCTCACGAGTAGTGGAATGACGGTTGTCGGTAAACTTAAGCCACTTTAGCTATAGCCAGTAACCACTCTATTTCTACCACTGTTTTTTGCTTTATATAAATATCTGTCAGCACGTACTATAAATTTTTTAATATCATCAAAGTCAGATCCTTGCATTTCTGCAATTCCAATGCTCACAGTTACATTATGGGTTGTATTTTTATCCGCAAGTACAAAAGGTTCTTTAGCAATAATTTTTCGTATTCTCTCCGCAATAGTATACGCATCTGATACATTGGTATCTGGCATTACAACAACAAACTCCTCACCACCAAACCTAGCTAGTAAATCTGTCACTCTGATATTTTCAGAAATTCTTTTCTGTATTTGCTTTAAAAGTTCATCTCCAGCACTATGCCCAAAACTGTCATTCACTATCTTAAAATAGTCTATATCAAGTATCATAAGAGACAACCTTCTATCCTTTTCCACAGAGTCCTTAACAATGTTTCTTAAGTGTGCATCAAAATATCTTCTATTATAACAGTTAGTTAATGGGTCCTTTATAGACATTTCCGCATTATTAAATAAATTCATTCTCAAGGCATCTTGATATCTTTTGCGTTTTACTTGCGAATTAACCCTTGCTATTAGCTCACCCTCATCCAAAGGTACTGTTAAATAATCATTAGCACCTACATCAAGTGCTTTTACTAAATTGTTTTTATCATAATCCTCAGAAAGAATCAGAATTGGTGTATAACGTGTTTCCACCTTACTACGAAACTCAGAACACAAACGCAAGCCGTCAGTTTTTGAAAATTGCATATCAGAAATGATCAGGTCGTAACCATTCTCAATACCAACCTTCAATGCTTCCATTGGATCACTCAGTATTTTAATTGACCTAAAGCGTTGCTTTAATATATTATATATCTGCTCTGCTTGATGAACATCCTCATCTATAACAAGTATGTTAGCATCAAAAATCTGATTGGAATAATCCATAATACTGTTTCCTGCGACTCCACCAATCTCAGCGTTAGTTTCTCCTCTCAAACGCAATTCATCAATAATCATCTTTAAGCGTGTGAGAGACTTAATTCGTGCAGATAAAGCAGTTTCGTTTATTGGTTTAGTCAGAAAATCATCCGCGCCAGCATTAATACCTTGCACTCTATCATGAGTATCATGCAGCGCAGTTACCATAATTATTGGAATATGGGTTGTCAAGGGATCACTCTTTAGCTCCTTACAAACTTGAAAGCCATTCATCTTTGGCATCATGATATCAAGTAATATAATATCGGGCTGCTGCTTTGCTACTAAATCTATAGCTTCTTCACCATCATGAGCTACGATAACCGTATAGTACTCTGCTTTTAGTCGAGCTTCTAAAAGCTTGACATTAGATAGTACATCATCTACTACCAGAATCTTTGCTGTCATTATCTTTAGATGTATTATCTATATCATAAGTAGGATAAAGCTTACCATTTTTACCAATTATGTAATTTACTTTCTCAGCATTACATTCTTTATATAAGTCTTCAACTCCTGCGTCTTTCAATAACCTCCTAGCTTTTGATTTTATAATCATAAGATACTTATACACATTCCTAATAAGATCAATAAATACAGGCACCTTATTTTTATCAAGAACAATTATGCTCACTAAAGCTACAACTAAAATTTCTGAAAGACCTATATTGAACATTTTCCTATGAAGCAAGTACTTTAATCCTTCTGATTATAAATATTAATTTGCTTAAATCAAGTTTAGAAGCAACCATCTCATCTAAAAAACTATTATAACGTTCTATGTAGTCCTTATCATTACAAGCCCAGGTTTGAACCTTATCTTCAGGGTTATCAGTAGCTTTTATGACTTTAACAGCTAGCTTGTGATGGTAATTGCTTAAATCGTCCAATAAATCATTAACTAAGCTGCGATCCCAATAAGAAGAGCGGCTTTTCATCTTGATGGCAATTGTTCTAATCAGATCGAATCTTAACAGCGACTTTAACTCAAAGTATATTTTACCAGCATCAAGAATGGACAAAGATGTCTGTTCAGCAACAGATATAATGTCCAGTGCATAAGCAAGAACGCATAGATCAGCAACTTTTTTTGCTAGATCTTTATTTATATTAAGTTCTACTAAAGAAGTTGATCCATGGCTATAGATCTTTAATAGGTGTTCATCTAAAACATCAGTTAAGTTCTGGCCTAAAGTTTCAATTGCATCTTTAAATTTTGTAACATCATCCAATTCTACAAAGCTAAGCTTGCCAAGATTTTTCACTAGCCAAAATGATACTCTGCCAATAAATTTCTGCACGTTCCTCACTATTTGTAAGTATGAGTTAACATCAATTTTTCCATCCAATTCATCAATTTTCTGCCACAGGCTGTTTAAATCATACAGGTGGTTAACAACAATATATATGTGAACCGCTTCTTGTATCTTAATTCCAGTGTTCTCAGCCAAATTATTGATGAATATACAGCCCATTCTATTCACTACATCATTTGCAATGCAAGTAGAGATAATTTCTCTACGAAGTTGGTGTTTTAATATGAAATCCTTAAACTTTGTTACCATCTTTTTAGGAAAATAACCTAGCAAGTAGTCATGAGATATAAGATCTTTTTCAGACAGATCGGAATGTATAATTTCATTTTTTATTGCTGTTCTAGCATAAGACATTAGAACAGAGAGCTGAGGAGAACTGAAACCTTCTGCACCAGTTAACATCCTTGCTATCTCTTCTTCAGTTGGAAGAAATTCTACGCTTCGGTTTAACAGCCCAGATTTTTCTAAACTGAGCAGTAACCTGTGGTGCTGCTCCAATCTCTCTTTAGCTTGCAAACACTCAAGAAGTAATGCTTTTGTTTCAATTTTGTTGTGGTTCTCAAGCACTTTGGATGCAACTTCATCCACCATACTTGCCAGTATTTCATTCCTTTTTTCTAAAGAAATACCCCCTGCTTTCATAGCTGAAACAAATGCAATCTTAATGTTAACTTCAAGGTCCGAACATATCACTCCGGCTGAATTATCAACAAAATCTGCATTGATATATCCATCTTTTTCAGCATATTCTATTCTTCCAAGCTGTGTACAACCAAGATTTCCACCCTCTATAAACATAGAAGCTCTAATATCCTTACCATTTACTCTCAGCTCATCGTTTGCTTTGTCACCGACCATGCTATGATTTTCACTCTTTGCCTTAACAAACGTGCCAATTCCTCCATTCCATATGAAGTCCACTTTTGCTTTCAACAGATATCTAATCAAATCACTTGGAGGTAGCATATCTTCTGTTATATCAAAGCATTCTTTTATTTCTTGAGAAATGTTTACTTGCTTGCTGCTACGCTCAAATACTCCTCCACCCTTAGAAATCAAATCTTTATTATAATCCATCCAAGTTGAAAATGGTAACTCAAAGAGACGTTTACGCTCTGTGAAACTCTTTTCTGCATCAGGGTTTGGGTCAACAAAAACATGCATATGGTTAAATGCGCCGATTAAATGTATATTTTTTGAAAGCAGCATACCGTTTCCAAATAGATCGCCAGCCATATCTCCAATTCCAATAACAGTTGTATCCTGGTAAATATCCTTATTCATTTTCCAAAAATGCCTCTGTGCTGCAATCCATGCACCTCTGGCTGTAATACCCATTTTTTTGTGATCATAACCTGCTGATCCACCAGATGCAAATGCATCGCCAAGCCAAAAATTGTATTCAGAGGCTATCTGGTTGGCATAATCAGAAAATGAAGCAGTGCCTTTATCTGCTGCAACTACCAAGTATGGATCGTCTTCATCATACCTAATCACATTCTCTGGTGGAATTATTTCACCATCAACCACGTTATCAGTAATATCAAGCATTCCTCTAATAAAACTCTTATAGCACTCAACACTTTTCTCTCTTAAAATATTCTTATCTTTATAAGCTTGCTTTATTACAAATCCACCCTTTGCACCAACAGGGACAATAACCGCATTTTTTGTCATCTGAGCTTTCATGAGCCCCAAAACTTCAGTGCGAAAATCTTCCGTCCTATCCGACCACCTTAAGCCACCACGGGCTAATTTCCCTCCTCTTAGATGTATTCCCTCAAAAAGGTTTGAATAAATATACAATTCGCGATACGGACGAGGATCAGGCAAACCATTTATTTTACTTGAGTCAAATTTTGTAGATAAATATGGTTTATCGTCTTGATAATAACTGGTCCTTAAAATAGCCATTATCAAGTTAAATATCGAGCGTAAAACGTAATCATGTGAAACATTGCTGATCTCTTTTAGAAGTTCCTCAATTTTTTCTCTGACAATGTCCGTAGTTTCTGCTCTATCAATGTCTATGTTAGGATCAAATCTTGCATGAAATAGTTGTATCAAATACTTTACTACTTTTGGATACTCTGAGACTACCTTTTGGATATATTCTGGGTTGTAGTTAAATGACGTCTGCTTTAGGTAAGCACTTAACGCTCTAACCAGAAGCACTTCTTTCCACTTGAGCCCAGCAATAATGATCAAACTATTGAAATAGTCATTTTTAATTTCCTTGCTAAACACTTTCGCAAGTGTTATTTCAAATTGCTCTTTTAGAGTAATGTTGTCTATTAATTCATCGACTCTTGACAACACAAAATGGTGTATCCATATTCCGCCGTTAATTTCTATGTAATAGCCATTATGAGATAGAATCTTAGCTCCCAAATTCTTAGTAATTCTTAATATCTTCGATAATTCAAGACCTCCATTGCTCGAAGTGTAAACCTTTAATTGATAATTAAGATTGTCACGAGTAAGTCTTAAATCGACCTCGCTAACTCTTTTTTTCCTCACTATCTCCAATTTTTTCATATCGTAATATGCGTCATGAGGTTCGAAACTCTCTTGATAGCTTATTGGAAATGCCTTGCAATAACGGATGAATATATCCTCAACAGTACTAAAAGTATTATATAAATTGTCTATAAAACGATCTTCCCATTTTTCCGTAATGTTCCTTAATTTGTTTTCGATACGCAAAACTTCATCATCAGGAACACTAGCGTTTTTAGCCTTTAGCACTACATGCAATTTCATCAAATCATATTCATTGATAATGTGATTGTTATAAATATCTGAACTTCCTGCACTTGTCTCATCCTTCAATATGTCACGTATCTTGAACATTAGCCTAGCGCTAGCATAACGCATCGGTATCAGCACTATGCAACTAATAAAATCCCCGACTCTTCTTAAAAATAATCTGACCCTTGGCCTAATCGCAAGAGACATGATCGAAATGCAAATTTTAAATAATTCGTCTCCATTTGATTGGAATAATTCATCACAAGAGAACACTTGCAAAATAGAAATCAAAGCTTTATTGTTGTGGCCCCCGGTTACAAATCCTGCATTTTTTTCTATAACTTTAACTTTATCTTTTATTATTGGAATAGTTCGAATATCTTGGACCTCCGCTACAGAAGTAAATAGCCCGAAAAAACGCCGTTCCTTTACTACATTACCCTGGTCATCAAATTCTTTTACTCCTATACAATTCATGTATGTACGCCGATGGACTATTGAGATTAGATCTGATCTCAATATGTATAGGGAATCAAGGTTTGCAGAAGGAATCAACGTACTTTGACCTACTCTCATCAGGCCAAGGTCCTTTTTGCCATCACAGACGAGTTTTTCATCTTTACCAGCAATATATTCTTGATAACCTAGAAATACAAAATTATTATTCTTTAACCAAACTAGAAAATCTTTTTGCTCTTGATTTCGGTCTGGTGTCATTCCAGTGCGTGACACTGGAATCCACGTGTCCTTTTCCTGGATCCCAGTATCAAGTACTGGGATGACAGAAAGACTTGCCTCATCAAGTTTCTTAAGCATTAAGTGCCAATCTTTCACAACACAATTAACTGCTTTCAGCGTTTTTTGTAGAGATTCTTTTAATGTATCAACAAAACTGTCACTTATACCTTTGATAATTACATATATAACTGACTCTTTTATTCCATTACTTTCTTCCAAAGGGTAAATCTCATCTATTAGGCCATCTTTTCTTTTAATGTTAATTATGCTGTTGCTGTAATAGCATATGGTTAAATCGTGCGACTTAATAGTTGCAATAACGGAGTCAACCAAAAATGGCATATCATCGTTTGTTATCTTAATCGTGGTAAAATCGCCTTCTATTCCTGGTATATCATCTATATTACTTACTACTAACTTACTTTCATCTTTCTCTTTTTGAGAAACAAAATTGTAAGCATCGTTTACAATATATAGCAAAAACTTATCATTGGCTTTTAGGTCGCTTTTATAAACAAAACTATAAAAATACTTAATAAATTTTTTAATTTTTTCTTTATCTTGCTGATTTTCTTGATCAGCTAACTTAAATAAAGACTCAGTGTCAACATTATGATCTATACACATTTTTTTAACAAAAATACACAGTGAACTTAAACCTTTTTAACTAAGATTTCATTATCAAGAGCGTACACTATTAGTTCATCATTTTCTACTACTTCCCCTGATAAAACTAATTTAGCTAAATTATTTTGAATACACTCTTGTATCACCCTTTTTAGGGGCCTTGCTCCATATTCAGGGTCATAGCCAGTTTGTGCTATTAGTTCTTTAGCTTCCTGCGACAAACTTATACTCAGTTTACGCTTAGCAAGTGTTTTTTGTAAATAAGAAAATTGAACATCTATAATTTTATAGATGTCATTTCTGGTTAAACTGTGAAATATAATAATTTCATCCAGTCTGTTTAAAAATTCTGGACGAAATGTTGATTTAACTATTTGCATCACTTCGCTTTTTACAGAGTTAGCAACTCCTCCTTCCGATGTCATTCCAGCGCGTGACGCTGGAATCCACTTTTTTTCCTGGATCCCAGTGTCAGCTACTTGGATGACAGAGGGCTTTTCAAGAGGGCTATTTTCTTTTGCTCCTTTAAGCATTATCTCAGCACCAAGGTTAGAAGTTAAAATCAGTATGGTATTGCGAAAATCAATTAATTTGCCATGACTATCAGTGAGTCTACCCTCATCCAAGATCTGTAGCAATAGGTTAAATATATCAGGATTTGCCTTTTCTATCTCATCAAATAAGATTACCTGATATGGTCTTCTCCTCACTGCTTCAGTTAATCTGCCACCTTGTTCATAGCCAACATACCCTGGAGGCGCGCCAATTAACTTTGAAACAGAATGTTTTTCCATATATTCTGACATATCAAAACGCAAAAGCGCTGATTGATCGTCAAACAGAAATTCAGCAAGGGCTTTTGCCAATTCTGTTTTTCCAACTCCGGTTGGACCCAAGAATAAGAATGAACCAAAAGGTCGATTAGTATCTTGCACACCAGAGCGAGAGCGCCTAACTGCATTACTTATCGCTTCTATTGCATCTTTCTGCCCTATTACTCTTCTTCCTATTTCATTCTCCATGTTGAGAAGTTTTTCCTTTTCGCTGTGCATCATGTTATCAACTGGAATTCCTGTCCACTTTGAAACAATGTTTGCAATATCATCTCCAGTCACTTCTTTCTTTAAGAAACTATCAGTAACCTTTTCCTGATTTTTTAATTCATTCTCAAGCTGAGGAATCACACCATACATCAGCTCTCCTGCTCTTCCCAAATTCCCACTACGCTGAACTAATTCCAACTCTTTTCTAGCGTTATCTAATTTTTCGGCTGTTTCTTGTATTCTAGCTATTTTATTCTTTTCCATCTGCCATTTGCTGTTCAAGTCAGCAAATTTACTGTTTAGATTTTCGATCTCTTCATTTATCTTTTTTAAACGCTGTTTAGAATTTTCATCACTTTCTTTTTTTAAAGCCTCTGCTTCAATCTTTAGCTGTATAACCTTTCTCTCAAGTTCATCAATAACTTCAGGCTTGCTATCCATTTCAATTCTCACCCTGCTTGCTGCTTCATCAATCAAATCAATTGCTTTATCAGGTAAAAACCTATCTGTTATATATCTATTGGACAACGTTGCAGCAGCAATTATTGCACCATCTGTAATTCTTATACCATGATGCACCTCATATCTTTCCTTCAAACCCCTGAGTATTGAAATGGTATCAGTTTCAGTTGGTTGAGAGATAAACACAGGCTGAAAACGCCTTGCAAGTGCAGGATCTTTTTCTATATGCTGACGATATTCATCTAAAGTTGTGGCTCCTATACAGCGAATTTCTCCACGCGCAAGAGCAGGCTTCAGCAGATTCGAGGCATCCATTGCACCACTTGTTGCTCCTGCTCCAACTAAAGTGTGCAATTCATCGATGAATAATATAATTTTTCCCTCCGCTCTCGAAATCTCATTAATCACTGCTTTTAACCTTTCCTCAAACTCTCCTCTAAACTTAGTGCCAGCAATTAGTGCTCCAAGATCCAAAGCTAAGACCTTTGCATCATGCAAACCAAGTGGCACATCGTTTGCAACAATTCTATTTGCAAGCCCCTCAACTATTGCAGTTTTTCCAACACCAGGTTCACCGATCAGCACTGGATTATTTTTTGTCCGCCTCAGTGATACCTGCATAGTTCTTCTGATCTCTTCATCACGACCAATTACAGGATCAAGCTTTCCTTGCATAGCAAGCTCTGTAACATCTTTTGTATATTTCTTTGCCGCGTTTAATTTTTCCTCACTGTTTGGCGAGTCCGCACTGCTGCCCTTTCTCATTTCTGCAATAACTGAGTTCAGTTTTTGTAGAGTCACACCATTCTCTGCCAGAATTTTGCCTACAGTATCATCTTTTTGTGCAGTGAGGCCCTGTAGTAAACGCTCAACAGCAACAAATGAATCTTTATTTCTTCTTGCAATACCAATTGAATCTTCAAAAACTTTTGCTATTTCTCTTGAAAGTTGAAGGCCACCACTTCCTGGACCTTCAATTACTGGCAACTTTTTTATTGCGCTATCCACAGCATCAGAAATACTTTGCACACTTCCACCACAAGCGTTTATCAAATCCTGAACTAAACCTGATTCATCTTCAAGCATCACTTTTAGTAAATGCTCAGGCATAAAAATCTGATGCCCAGCTCCCAACGCTTTCATTTGAGCACTTTGAATTAGACTTTTTGCTTTTTCGGTAAATTTATTTAAGTCCATAACACCAGTTAAATTCGTATTTGCTGATGTATATAACAACTGATTTCATAAATTTAAACCTAAAGTTGTTTATTGTTAGGTATAAAATTTAAAACTTTCTTAAAAAAGGAACTATCATAGTAACCATACAAATATCTTGTATCTCAAGACCTTTGGTTTTTGTTGCTGAAAATGGTTGTATTATTTAAGTTATTAACAATATACAATACTAAGTTAATGTAATTTATTTGGAGATGACAGGAAAATTTATTGTAACTTTATATTCTAAATAGAATAAAGTTCTTTTGTTAGTATTGTCCTTTTTGTAAAAAATATTCCTAATTTCTTCATCATTTCTGTGGGTAAGGTCATCTGCTTCTCTACCTCAAGTGGTTAACAAAGTTTCTTGTCACGAGGGACCAAATGGAAATCTGCTCGTTTTCACGCGAATTAATGTTACAAATTCTATACATTTCGTTACAAAATGGCATTCGCTTTCTCCATTATCCTTTACCTGCATTTTCATCAGCGTTCCTTGCGGTTTGCTTGCCATATAGGCGGAAATACAGGCTTACCCTGTTCCTTCTGTCATACAACAGTGGGTTAGGTGACTTCTCTATACCGGTGATTTGCGTACATCCAGAAATGAAAAATTTCACATTACCTTTTGGTCGGAGCTTATCAGCATCTTTAGCTCTTTAATCGTTACGATACTTATGAAGCTTCACTTACGTTCACCATACCACTAAGCCTAGCTCTCCAACCACATGATGCTTGTAGTTTATGCTCCTTTCACGATTGAGCATCTTCTTTTTCAAGAGGAGGTTCATTGTCCGCATCGCTTGGCACCAACCGGTTACCCGATTCGCATTGATGCGTAGACTCAGATGGCAAAACATCTGGTTTAATAAGTTTTAGAACTCTTTTAGTTTCTTTCTGAAGGAATTCCTCTCCTTTTAAACAATATGACCGAAGACTTTCAGGTCGCACCATTTCAATAATTAGCTGGGTTCCAGCAGAATCAGTACAGAAAACATCAACAATACTTTGTTTTTTAGAGGCAATCTCAGCATCCATGATAGTGCTGAGAAATTCTATTTCTTCTATTTCATCTTTGCCAGCGAAGCCCAATATATCATTGAGAAAGTGAATGAGAATATCTTTATTTTTCTCAGTGCCAAATATTCTCTTGAACGCGAAATTGTTTTTTGGATCGAGAAATTTCGAAAAGGCCATAATTAAATACAATTAGGAGACGAATAATTATACACTATTTTTCGCAAATGTTCAACCTCTGATTACTCCTTATTCTTTGCCCTTCCTGCACGCTTACGTTCATTTGGATCAAGGAATTTCTTGCGTAAACGTATAGATTTTGGAGTTACTTCCACCAATTCATCATCATCTATATACGCTATCATATCCTCCAGTGTCATTATCTTTGGTGGAGTGAGCTTTATAGCTTCATCACTACCTGAAGCTCTTACGTTTGTTAATTGCTTACCCTTTAACACATTTATCTCCAAATCATTGTCACGGCTATGCTGGCCGACAACCATGCCACAATATACCTTATCCTGTGGCTTAATAAACATAATTCCCCTGTCTTGCAAATTGAAAATTGCATATGCCACAGCCTCACCCTTATCTGTAGAAATTAAAACTCCATTGCGCCTTCCAGAAATTGGACCTCTATGTGGAGCATAACTGTGAAATAAACGGTTAATTATGCCTGTGCCACGAGAATCAGTTAAAAACTCTCCTTGATAACCGATTAATCCTCTTGATGGCACTAAAAACGTTAATCTTGTCCTGCCATTACCAGAAGGTCTCATGTCAGTTACTTCACCTTTACGGAAGCTGAGTTTTTCCATGATGATTCCACTATATTCATCATCTACATCAATTACTACTTCCTCTATAGGTTCAAGTTTTTTGCCATCTTCTTCCTTAAATAGCACTCGAGGGCGTGATACCGAAAGCTCAAAACCTTCTCTCCTCATATTTTCAATTAACACCCCAAGCTGTAGCTCACCACGTCCACCTACTTCAAACGCTTCACCGCTTGGTGCTAAAGTCACAGTAATTGCAACATTTGTTTCTGCCTCCGCGTATAAGCGATCCTTTATAGCAGTTGAGGTAAGCTTTGTACCTTCTTGCCCAGCAAAAGGTGAATCATTAACACTCAGAGTAATCGCCATTGTCGGCGGATCAACTGGAGTTGAGCTTACTGCAGTTGTAACCTCTGGTGCTGCTATAGTGTCTGAAACTGAAGCTTCCTCAAGCCCTGCAATTGCAATTATGTCTCCTGCCACAGCTTGTTCTACTGGAATGCGTTTCAAGCCAGAAAATGAGAGCAACTTAGTTAATCTTCCTCGTTCAATTACTTTGCCATCGAGGTCAAGCACCTTAAGATCTGAATTGACTTTTGCAATGCCCTGATAAACCTTTCCTGTCAATATTCTGCCAAGAAACTTATCAGACTCAAGTAGAGTGACCAACATAGCAAAAGGTGCATTTTGATTATAAACAGAAGGTTTTATATAATCTATAACCGTTGAAAATAATGGGCTTAAATCTTTTCTTTCATCAGAAAGCTCCTTAGCACACCAGCCATTTCTACCTGAAGCATACAACACTGGAAAATCTAGCTGCTCGTTGGTTGCATCAAGGTTAAAAAATAACTCATATATTTCATTTAATACTTCATCAATTCTGCTGTCTGGTCGATCGACCTTATTGATTATCACAATTGGCTTCAAATTTGCTTTTAGTGCTTTTGAGAGCACAAATTTTGTTTGTGGCATGGGACCTTCTGCAGCATCAACCAGCAGCAACACGCCGTCTGCCATGCACAATACCCTTTCTACTTCTCCACCAAAGTCTGCGTGCCCTGGCGTATCAATAATATTGATTTTTTCATCACCCCACATTATTGATGTGCATTTTGCAAGTATTGTAATCCCGCGCTCACGTTCTTGGTCGCCACTATCCATCACTCGTTCTTGAACTTCTTGATTCTCGCGGAATGTGCCACTTTGTTTTAACATGTTATCAAGTAAAGTAGTTTTACCGTGGTCAACGTGTGCGATTATTGCTATATTTCGGATCGATTTAAATTCGTTCATTTTCTATCATTTCAAAATTAATTTAGTAATAAGTATACATAAAATACACTTGGAGTAAATAACTAAAGCTGTGTATAAATGCTGTGTTTCCAAGATATTATAGGATTACTTTGTTAAATATTCCCTACTCCCAGGTTTTGTTATGGGTAGTTGTTTTAATTCACTTGGAAGTTCTTCCTCGCTGTAGTTTTTGATGTTCAGTTCAATCAAAGATATGACAGGAAAAGGCAGTTTCGTTTCACTATTTCTCTTTATCAAAGAAGCTTCAGCAACAACTTTACCTCCTTCCCCTTCTGCACATTCCACTGCTTCAAGTGAAGATTTACCTGTGGTTATTACATCTTCAATGAGCAATATTTTCTCACCCTTTTTGATCTTAAATCCACGGCGTAATTCAAACTTACCATTAACGCGCTCGCAAAACATTGTCTTTATTCCAAGCTGCCTGCCAATCTCATAACCCACAATTATTCCACCAATTGCAGGAGATAATATTAAATCTATGGAGCTATTTAATTCTTTTTTTATTTTATCTGCTAATAATGCGCAAACTTTCATGGCTCTGCTTGGATTTTCAAAAATCTTCGCACACTGTATGTATGTGTCACTATGCAGCCCGGATGATAAAACAAAATGCCCATGCAAAATTGCTTCTGCTTCTTTAAATTCTTTTATTATTAGGTTATTTTCGTCTAATATCATTTTTTAAGTTTCACTATTACATTCTTTATTAATTATCTGAGTGATACAAACATCAGACCACACATTTATTGCAGTTTCAAACATATCGATGATTGTATAAATAGGCAAAATCAGTCCCATAATATGCAGAGGAACATTCATCGACATGAGATAACTGGTTGCCATAAAATAGCACCCCATCGGCACTCCAGCGTTACCAATTGCAGCCCCTGTAGCTAAAAAAATCCATATCAACATTTCGCTTAAGGAAAATACGTATCCGTTCATTTCTGCAACAAACATTACAGTGATTAGTATAAATGCAGCACATGCATTCATGTTAATTGTTGTGCATATTGGTAAAATAAAAGACGATAATTTCTTTGGCACCTTTAGCTTGTTCTGCACACATTCTATAGTTGTTGGCAATGTTGCACTGGATGATTTAGAAAAAAACGCAAGTGTGAGTGCTGGCATAACCCCTTTCAGCGTTTGAATTGGTGATATGCCTTTATACCACATAAATAGCGGTAAAATCAGAAATGCCTGCACAAAATTTGCAGACATTATGCAAACAAAATACCATAAAAGATTGTAGAACTCACTACCGCCTTTTAATTCATGCAAAAAACAAGTAATAAAAGACCAAACAGCAAGCGGAATAAATTTTAATAACCCTTGAGCAATTTTAAGTAGCGTATCAAAAAGTGCAGAGAATACTTGATATAATATATCCTGCTTTTCTTTTGAAAGTGAAACAATAGCTCCACCCATCAAAAAAGCGATTAATATGCTACCAATCATATTATTTTCAAGAAAAACTTGCACAAAATTAGAAGGAATGAGTGATTTTAAATATGAAAAATAACTGTGGTTATTGCTGTTAATACTCCCTATTGTATTACTTATGAAATTTTTTCTTGCTGGATCTATTAACAAATAAAACGATAATGCAACAAACGCAGCTATAATAGTTGTAAGCAGAGTATAAAATAGTGTTTTCTTAACTAAGACTTTGATTTCAATTGAGTCTTTGAGCCCGGAAATTGTGGAAACTATGGATAAAAAAACCAGAGGTAAGCTTATTAATTTGAGCAAGCTGATAAAGATATCACTAAATAGCTTTGCTATTTCAAATATGATTTCATTGTTTAGGTAGTAAGCAACTATTGCAAGCAGTATAGAAAAAAGTATTGCAAACTTGTACATTGAAAATAAAACTTCAAAGTAACATTATACAATAATTTTGCTGTTTTGGAATCAGATTGATAGACAAAATAACTTTACAGATTAGGGAAAGATAAGAGGATGTGTTTATTCGGAGACAGTGTAAGATTTCTTAATTTAAATTTAGGTGCACTTAGCCCATTCTGGTGATAACAAATTGGAATAGATAAGATATGATAACTAACTCTTCTGCGAGTATATAGTTTTGCCGGACACAACAGTACGTACTACGTGTCCTTTTACTTTGCGACCATCGAAAGGAGAATTCTTTGATTTACTAGCAAAGTTGTCAGTTTTAATTTCCCATTCATGATTGAGGTCAACTAAAATTAAGTCTGCAGCAAGGTTTTTTTGTATACGACCACGTGGTATGTGTATTATATCTGCAGGCTTATATGTCAATTTTGCAAGCACATCAAGTAGACCCATTTGCCCACTGTGATAGAGTTCAAGTGAAAGGGGCAGCATTGTTTCAAGACCAACAATACCAAATGCAGCATTTTCAAGTGGTAGATCTTTAGAACTACGATCATGCGGAGCGTGATCAGTTGCAATGCAATCAATCACACCTGTCTTTAAACCTTCAACCATAGCTAAACGATCTTCTTCAGTGCGAAGCGGCGGATTCATTTTTGCAATTGCCCCATGTTGTTTTACTATATCTTCAGTCAAAGTGAAGTGATGAGGGGTTACTTCGCACGTAACATTTAATCCCAAATCTTTTGCACGTTTAATAGCATCAAGTGAATCTTTTGAAGAGACATGTAGAATATGGTAGTGCACATTTTCCATATCCTTCATTAGCAGTATATCACGATTTACCATAACCGATTCTGACGCACTCAAGATCCCCTTTACTCCCAATTCTTCAGAAATTTTACCTTCGTTGATTGCGCCACCAGCAGATAAATTTAAATCTTCTGCATGTTGAGCAATAGGGACATTCAGCATACTTGAATAAAGCAGTGCCTGTCTCATAATCATTGGGTTCATAACTGGCATGCCATCATCAGTGAACCCAACCGCACCTGCTTCCTTTAAAAGTGCCATTTCAGTCAACTTTTCTTCCGAAGTGGTGATTTTAGCGTAAAATTCAACGTTTACATGTGAAGTTTCAAGTGCTCTATATTTCAAATATTTAGCCAAAATAACGCTATCAATTGCTGGAACAGTGTTTGGCTGACAAACTACAGTTGTAACTCCCCCCGCAGCTGCAGATTTGCTGCCTGTATATATAGTTTCTTTATGTTCCTGGCCTGGTTCACGAAAATGTACGTGAATGTCAATAAGGCCTGGCATTAGAACAAGCCCTTTACAGTCTATTGTTTCATCAACTCCACTTGTTGAAAATAATGATTCACCAAAGTCAACAATTTTATCCCCTTCAGTCAATAATGAACCTTTTATATCAAGTTTAGTTTCCGGGTCGATAATACGAGCATTAGTATACGCAATTTTATAGCCTTCCTTTTGCCCTGTTTGCAACAAATCCCAAGTTTGAGTCATTATATTTGAGTATCGATTATAAAATAAATCTAAAGTTTTTTTAATAAAACACAACCAAATTAAAACACAGACTAAGAGCTGTCTTGAATTAAAGTGCTTTCATTATCCTAAAGATTTGGTTCTTATAACCTAGTTAGCTCAGTTTTAACGTTAATGTGTGAAGCTCTGAGTTCTGTTGAAGGATTTTCCAGCTGAATATCTAGCTCATTCTGTATGTTCGATAAACAAATTAAAGCTGAATCAAAAATTTCATCACACTGCTTTGCTTCATGTATATCATCAATTATTTCCTCGAATTCTTCCACATCATCCATTTCTTGCGGCGCACTTTTTAATATCGCTTTTATTTGGTTTAAGTTTTGACGAATTTTCTCCTGATATCCAACAATTCTCTCTTGATATATATCAATCATTTTTTGACATGCGTTGCCTCTAAATGGATGTTCTTTTTTCTCTTTTATGTAAGAATTTTGAAAGTCTTTACAGTTAAGGATTGCTTCTCTATGTTTTTTTACGTCATTAATTGCGCTGATTATCGACTTATCTATTTTCTTTAAATTTTCTTCCCGTTCTTCTCTTTTAATTATACTTTTGGATTCATTTTTTATCTGGTTCATTTTGTCATACAGGTTTCTGCATCCTTTGTAAGATGCCATTGGTTGTAACATTCCTTCTTTTACACCTTTATTGTAAAAATTCTTCAACTCATCACTTGATAGTATTGTTATAGCATCTTCCCTTTTACCTTGTGATTTAGGATACTTTTTATTCAATAAACTAACATGATTTAACAAGAAATCTCTAACTAGCCCTTCTTTTTTTACTTCGGATAATCTTTCTAGTGTTTCTATATATTTCAGAGTTTCCGCAAAGAGCTGTCCACCAGAGGGAGCAAATCCTTGAAGTGATTTACTCTGTGCTTTACAAAAATCGGTTTGTAAAAAATCTTCAGCTTGTTTTTTTATTACTGAAAGTTCATTAAAGGCTTTTTCTGGATTGATTTTTCTCAAAATACTAATAGCTTTTCTAATCGCTTTTTCTCTCTTTTTATTATCTTGCTTTTCATTTAATATGAGATGTTCAGTTTTGGTAAAAGCATTACCTTGATCACTCTTTGCAATGTTACAAACGATGTTTTTTACAACTTCTTCGGTTGCTGCATAATCTATTTCTTTTGCAAAGCAGTCAACAAATGATTGCCAAACTTTTTTATTAACAAGTTTACTTGTCTTATTTTCAAAATCTTCTATATCTTTGAATCCTAAAATAGTATAGAGATTTTTTTCGATTATTGGTTCGGCATGTTGTTTTGCCACTTTACCTTTTATATTGAATGGAAATTTACTAATCTTAGTTGTACCCACAATGTTACCTCAATATTAACGCTATCTATAAAAGTATAAAGATTTAATATTTAATTTTTAATTAATACTAGCACAGCTAACTACGGGAGCATTATGCTAGCATCAATTAACACTTTAACTTCTTACTTGTCATCAGTAATATTGTTTATATAAAAACTATAATTTTTTATGCCTGAACTTGGGAATATATTGCTATTGCTAGCCTGCTTATTGTCTTTGACATATTTGTTTTTACCGCTTAGTTCTTGTCGGTTTATTACCACTGCCATATTTTTTTGTGTATCAGCGTCAATGGCTATTTTGATCTACTGCCACATTACAAATGATTTTTCACTTGAAAACGTATACTACCACTCACACACAACAAAACCTTTGATCTACAAGATTTGTGGTGTTTGGGGAAATAAAGAAGGGTCCATGTTGCTTTGGGCATTAGTGCTTACCTTTTACCTATTTCTGATGGATATTTTTACTGATAACGACAGTAAATTGAAGAAAGTATCCTTGATCACCCAAGGCTTGATTTGCTTTTGTTTTTTACTGTTCACTTTACTTGAATCCAGCCCCTTCACTAAAATGCCAAGCGTTGAAAAAGATGGTCTTGGTTTTAATCCGATATTGCAAGATATAGGCCTTGCTATTCATCCACCGATATTATATTTGGGGTACCTTGGGTTTAGCGTTCCTTTTTCGCTCTCTATAGCTGGATTAATTGCAAAAGTTGAAGGAAATGTTTGGGCTAAAATTGTCAGGCCTTGGGTACTTATTTCTTGGTCGCTGCTCACTTTGGGCATCAGCTTGGGTAGCTGGTGGGCATATCGCGAACTTGGGTGGGGTGGATTTTGGTTTTGGGATCCAGTGGAAAACGTTTCTTTGATGCCGTGGCTAATTGCAGTAGCGCTGACACATTTGTTGCTCGTGGTACGGAATTTCAATGTTTTAAAGAACTTTGCTATTTTACTTACGCTTACAACTTTTATATTGAGTGTGACTGGAACATTTCTAGTCCGCTCAGGAATACTCACCTCAGTGCACACGTTTGCAGATGATCCAAGGTATGGACTGTATATATTAGCTCTACTTGGTGTAATTACAGTCAGTAGCTTAGTAATATTTGTAGTATTTACGAGAAAAAATCACACGTCTGCGATGTCATTCCAATGCTTGACACTGGAATCTGAAAAGAAACCTGCTACTCAAGTGACAGAGGGTAGAAGATTCTTTTCACGCCTTACGATGATGCTGATGAACAATTTATTATTCATCACTGCCTTTTTCATTGTGTTCGTTGGCACTTTATACCCTACAGTGCTCGAATATTTAACCGGTGAATTAATTTCAGTTGGAGCACCATATTACAATTCTTTATTTAATCCTATTGCACTGGCTATTCTAGCCCTCACGATAATTGGGCAATACTGCAGTTGGCAGGGAAATAGTCTATTGCCAATATTCCGTGAATATAGATTTTCATTTTGTAGTGCTGCAGCTATTTTGCCGTTTATTTTTCACATGGAGCTAATAATTGTGCTATCAATTACTATCTCCATAGCATTATTAATCTTTGTTTTAGAAGCATACAGTAAAAGAATTTGTTTATTTAAGGTAGCATTTGGTGAATCAATTTTATTAGCAAGAAAAGTTTCTAAATCCTACTATGCAATGATGGCAGCTCATGCTGGAGTGGCAATTCTAGTGCTTGGTATAGCATATTCGGTTGGTTGGCAGGAGAAAAAAGAAAATTACTTAAAAATAGGGGATAGCATAACAGTCAATAAATTTAAAGTTACTTTACGAAATATTGAGCTAATAAAAGAAAAAAATTTCCATGCAGTGAGAGGTACAATGTATATCAGGAATTTGCTGAATAATAAGATATTAGGTGAGATGACCCCTGAATATAGATTTTACCTTGCGGAAGGTCAAAAAAATGTTGAAAGCAGTATCTACCACAATTTGCTTTCTGATATTTATGTTGTAATTGGAGAGATTGATAAGAGTAAGAGCAAAATTGCAGCTAAAGTGCACTATAAACCTGGAATGTCTATAATCTGGCTTGGATCCTTTCTCATCGCTTTTGGTTCGCTCTTTGCTGCTTTTCCTTTTAGTAAACGGGCGAAGGTTGTCTAGCTGTCGTGGATTTATTAACAACGCTCCTAGGTCCAGAGTGCAATATATGAGAAATTACCGGGCTATAGATACTGATTTGCAAAGGTTAGAACCAAAGAAAGTTATATTTTTTTATTGACAGACCTATATATTACGATATTCACTAAGGGATTAGTGAGTAATGGTTATACAATATGAATGGTGGGGTATCAGGCAAGGAAAAAGTTATACGCACTGCTTTCGATTTTAAGGAGCCTTACAGCGATTGGCGTCAAATTTTTAAACGTCCTAATCAACAGTATAACCCTTCCAACTATGATTCGTCGAGCGAAATAAATGAACACGATATAGAAACTCAAAAGATTAAAGAAGGTGATGGCCATGATTCAGGTATTAGTTCCGATGATGAGGATGACCGGACAACTTATACAGCAGTACAATTAACTAATGATTCTCTTGATAGCCAAAGATATACAGGAATATATATTCCAACAACAACTGATGGTTGGGTAGGTGAAAATAATCATCAGACTGGTTTATCAGGTAATTTGCCAGACGGAAGTAATAATCCACAAATTTTTGAAAGTACTGATTCAGTAGAGCATAATTCTACCTGCAATGATCATGTAATTTGTGATTCAGGTCACAATTCTGACGATGAGGATCAGTTTAAACTGTTGTACGAAAAGGAGAAAATAGAAGCACAAAATAATCAAAAATATACAGAAAATGTATGTAATCCAACAAATGGTGGTTTGTTAGGTGAAAGTGATAATCAACAGATTTCTGAAGATACAGAAATAACTTCTGATTGTAATCCAGATGATTCAGATCCAAAAGGGAATGAGGGCTATGGTTCAGATGGTTCTTGTGAAAGTAAAGAAAATTTGACAAAGGGCGCTGGTGGTAGTAATCAGACTTTTGAAGGTGAACAGAAAAGCTCAGAATTTCCGAAAGTTGACAATTGGTTAGATAGTGATGGGAACTCAGAAGATAGTTCGGACTCAAAAAAGGGTTCGTACTATAGCTCAGGTAATTTTGATTCAATGGAGTTAACAGATGATTTGGATTCAGAAGATGATAATCCTTTTCTAAAAGACTCACTTTTTATGAAACTAAAAATGTCGTTAACTCAAAGTAAACAGGATCTGATTGATAAATGCTGTGGGGAGGTGAGAGGTATAACAGAACAAAATGAACAAAAAGATATAAAAAATACTCCAGAAAGTATTAAGTGCATAGTAGCTAAATACTTAGAAAAAGAAGTAATGTTAAATTTAAAATGTAGTTGTTGTAACAAAACTGTAACAAATACAGTATTTGAAGAAATAAAAGATCTTACTAGTGGTAGTCATATAAGTAACAGAAGTAACACTTTTGTATTTGATAACTTTCCCTATCAAAGTAAAGATAAAAACTGTAACAAAGAAAGTGAAGATCAAAACTGTAACAAAAAAAATGAAGTGTCCGAAGAGGACATTATCAAAAGCATTGTTAGTAATTTATTGTTAGAAGGTGGGAAGGTAAAACGCCATAATTTTTTCGATGGGAATGAGTTTGAGCAGATAGTTACTTGTAATGGATTTGATGATGGTCTTTCTGAGAAATGTAAGGAAATTGAAAGCAAGCTAAAAGGTTTAGCATATGAAAGTATTGTAAACAAAAGCAAGCAGACTCAAAATGTATTAGGAGTAGACAAGGATAATAGATATTTTTGTATAGAGTACTCGCAAGATAGTATTGTTGAAGTTGCAGAAATCCTAAACAATGAAAAAGCCAAAGACTTAAATTTCAGAGTTGGCATACTCAAAATTGGAGAAAGTATAGTAAGAGTTGAAAATGTAGAAGAAATAGGGGGAAAAAGAAATTACATGGATGTCTCAAAAGGTGGTATTGAAATGTCTTTTACTACTGAGGTAGGAGAGATAAGTATTTATCTAAGTCCTAGTGAGAAAGGCAGCAATAAAATAAAAGTGGAGATTGATGGGGAAAACAGAGCAAGGCTTAATGAGTTAAAAAATAGGGGAAAAAGTTTAGGGGAAAACTGTCTTTTAGGAGGAAAAAGTGTTGAGGAAGCTATAGAGCATGAAAGTTTTGAAAGATATGGCAGTGTACCTAACACTGCTATGAAGGAACCTAGCTTAGGTTGCGTTGCTAACATAGCAAGGGGGGGATAAGCTTGCAGAGATAAAATGATGGGCCAAATTGGCGGTATTTTGCTCTTGTAATGTACTTCAAAATTGCAAAGTTTGCACTAGATAGAACTTAATTGACAGACAAGAATCAACTGACAGAAAAATTTACATAGTCAAACAATCACAGAATAAACTAGTGAATTTTTTGAAAAGTATATAAAATTCAAGTTTAAGTAAATAGCATGGCACTTAGACTCATTCCAGATAACCTCAATATAAAATTTAGTAAATATAGGGATTTGACTGCATTAATTAGCATTATTCTTATCATCTTTTCAATATTCACTGTTGTGCTGCGTGGAGTGAACTTAGGCATAGACTTTGCAGGCGGAATTTTGATAGAGATAAAATCTTCAGATGAGAATCACTCTATTCTCGATGCATTAAAAGAAAATGGTTTTACAGTGCAGAGTTCAAAAGCGGGTGATAATTTAGTCATGCGTTTTAAAGATGAAGGAGATGAAGATAAAATCAAAAAGATAAAAAGCATACTAGAAGAAAAGCTGGGGAGCTCAATAAGCTATCGTAAAATAGACTATGTTGGCCCACAAATAAGCTCAACACAAATATTTGAAGGAATGTTATCCATGTTGATCGCAATTGTTGGAATATTTTTTTACGTTTGGTTTAGATTTAATTGGCAATGTGGATTCAGTGGAATAACAGCACTGATTCATGACGTGATTTTAACTGTTGGTTTTATTAGCCTAACTGGCATTGAGTTTAATATTTCATCAGTTGCAGCTCTTCTCACTGTCATTGGTTATTCAATCAATAACTCAGTAATTATATACGATCGGATTCGAGAGTATTGCAAGAGTGGTAAAAGTGGGCGGATGAGTGAGATAGTAGATGCAAGTATCAACGCTACATTATTTCGCACTATATTAACCTCGGGTACAACCCTTCTTGCTGCTCTTCCTTTGGCATTAATCTGCACAGATGCAGTGAAAGACTTCAGCTTGATCATTTTTTTTGGTATTTTGATTGGCACTTGTTCTGCAATATTTATTTCTGCTCCTATATTAACCTACAGAGCTTTGATAAGTAGATTGTAGAAGTGTTTAGTCGCGGTATAATATCAACTTATTATCTCTTATAGTGAAATGAAAATACCTTAAAAAGCTCATTCCAAGTAGTGAATGAGACATAGAATGAGTGTTAACGCTTGCCTGTACATCATTAATCAAAAAATTTCCTATTTTAACTTGAGGTATTTGAACCACTCCAGCTTTTATTTGACCTTTCGCAGTTTCATATATTTTAAAATCCTGAACATTTTGTAAGTTAATACCAACATGTAATGCGTCTTTTTGTGATAGAACAATATCGGTTGCTCCAGTATCAAGCAAAAACGTTATATTGCGATCATTGACTTGAGCCTGAATATAAAAGTGTCCATCATATGACTTCGTAAATTCAATACTTCCACTATTCTGACCGCTATTTTGAATTCTTCCTTTATATGGTAAAAAAGTACTGAGAAATCTGTCGCTTAGTTTGTCCCTTTGTGAATCAATAAGCATTGCAGTAGTGGCTATTATTAGCAACCAAATAACTAGATTTTTCACCGCGTTCATATTGTTAAAATTTGAAGCTATTAAAATAAATTTTAAAGATCAGCGTTAAAAGTTATTATTAAAAATAAGTAAATTTCATTGTTTTAGTACAATATTTAGTATACACTTTAAGAAGATATGTTTGATTTAATTTCATGTCAGAAGCAAAAAGTTTAATTTTGGCAGCTATCCTTTCCATGTTAATCATGGTGTCTTGGCGTATTATTTATGATAATTTTTTTAGTACAAACCAAAACCAGCCATTGATTGAACATATCGAATCTTTTAACGACCTTGCTCCTATAATATACCAAAATCGTTCTGAAATTATTAATTCTACTCGAGAACAGAGGGTTAGTTTAACCAATAACATGATTAAAGGATCAATTTCTCTGAAAGGTGCAAGGTTTGATGACTTAATTTTAACTAATTACCACTTAGAACCGAGTTCTTCTTCTCCACAAGTGGTGTTACTGTCACCTGCAGAATCAAAAGATGTATATTTTGCAGAATTTGGGTGGCTCGATCCGAGTAACAAGATTAAAGTTCCAGATTCTAAAGCAGTCTGGCGAGCAGATAAACTTAATCAAAAAGAGGTCAATTTATCTTGGGACAATGAGAATGGCATTTTATTTAGAATGAAAATTAACCTCGACGATAATTACATGTTTAAAGTTGAGCAAGTTGTTGAAAATAATACAAAGGATAATGTAGTTTTGGTTCCTTATGGTAAAATTAACCGTAAACGTGACAATATCAACGAATCTTATTGGATATCCCATGAAGGAGTACTGGGTGCATTTGATAATAAACTAGAGGAGTGGACATATAAGGATATTTCCAAAAAACATTTAATAAAAGCAAGCACGAGTGAAAAAAATTGGTTTGGTTTTGCTGATAAATACTGGCTCACAGCCATCATACCTGAAAAATCTGATAAAATAAATGTAAGCATTAAACATACTAACGCTAATGATATTGATAAATTTCAAGTAGATTTTGTTAAGTCTTATAAGAGTATACTTCCTGGTGCAAGCACTTCTAATGTGAATTATTTTTTTGCTGGAGCAAAAAAGTTGAATTTACTGGATTCTTATAAGGATACTCTCAATATACCTTTGTTTGATAAAGCTGTAGATTTTGGTGTTCTTTACTTTATAACTAAACCAGTGTTTTTACTGCTTGAATACTTTAACTTCGTTTTAAAGAATTTTGGCTTAGCAATATTATTGCTGACTTTAGTAATCAAACTTTTGATGCTTCCCTTATCTAATAGATCATATGTTTCAATGTTCAAGGTGAAAAGCTTGCAGCCTGAGCTAACTCGTGTAAAAGAGTTGTATAAAAATGACAGCTTAAAGCAGCATAAAGAGACAATTGCATTGTTTAAGAGAAACAACGTAAATCCAATGTCGAGCATTTTTCCCATGCTAATACAAATACCGGTATTTTTTGCTCTATATAAAGTATTATTTGTTACTATAGAGATGAGGCATGCTCCTTTTTTTTTATGGATTAAGGATCTTTCAGCTCCTGACCCAACGAACATCTTTACATTATTTGGGTTGTTTAATTATAACTTTCCTATTTCTATAGGCATTTTACCTATAATTTTCGGTGCCACCATGATAATTCAGCAGAAGCTAAGTGAGAAAGATCAAACCAGTAAAGATGATATTCAAGTAAATGTTATGAAGTTTTTACCTTACATTTCTGTCTTTATTTTTTCTTCTTTTCCTGCCGGCCTGGTAATATATTGGATATTTAGTAATATTATAACTCTAATTCAACAGTCATTAATAAAGTTGTTTTTAACAAAAAAAGTGGTAGTAAATGTCGAGAATACTAATAGTTAATTCGATTTATTATACTGAAATAGCGAACCTTTTGCTTGAAGGTGCAATTGATAAATTAAAAGGCAGTAATGCCAGTTACGATGTAGTTGAGGTTCCTGGTACATTTGAGATACCAGCTACAATTCTTTTTGCAGTCAAGAGTGGGCATACTAATTATGATGGTTATTTAGCTCTTGGGTGCGTAATTCGCGGTGAAACCGATCATTATCAATATGTTTGTAAAGGAGTAATTGAAGGCTTAAATGAGGTTGTTATGCATTATGCAATACCCCTTGGTATGGGTGTAATTACCGCTGACAGCAAAGATAAAGCACTAGTTAGAGCTGATAAAAACAAAAAGAACGTTGGTGGCCATGCAGCCTCAACTGTTTTGCGTATGATAGATTTACACAATAAATTAAAATAATGGAGGAAAAACCAGTAGATAAAAAGTGGCGCATAAAAAGAAGCACGGCAAGATTTCTTGCTGTACAAATTGCTTATTCAAATATTTTCGTAGGTTACAACAAAAGCACTTTTAAACTGGAAAATTGTGAGCTTAAGGACTACATAAATAAGTTGAAAGATATATTTGAATGTGAAGAATTTGAACATCAGTTCTTAGAAAACTTGTTATATAAGGTTATAAAAAGCAGTGAAGAATATGATAAAATAATAGAGTCTTATTTACACCCAAGTTGGTCCCTTTCACGGTTAAATCTTATAAGCTTATCTATTTTGCGTGTTGCAATATGTGAGTTAGCTAATTGTGATACGCCAGTTCCAGTTGTCATTAATGAATATACTAACATTGCATCTGATTTACTTGATAAACCAAGCGAAATTGGTTTTATTAATGGGTTATTGGATAAGGCAAAAGATGCAGTTAAATTAAATAAAAATCCTTAGCAATTATAGCCAGCAAGCACAAGGTGTCATCCGAGTAGCTGCTGTATGAACATTGTCTACCAGATCCCAGTGTCAGCTACTTGGATGACAAGAAAGGGAGCACTGGAATGACATTATCTGTTGTGCAATTTACCTTCAAAAATGAATGTTTGTACAGTTATGTGTCAAGCACTGGGATGACAAGAAAGGGAACACTGGAATTTTTGTTTCAGCATTAGCCATGCATCTAAACAGATACGTTGCCTTGAGAATCGCAACATCCATGCAGTTATGCGCGTAACACTAAAAATCAAAAAAAACAAAGAGGCAGACTTAATCTACCTCTTTTATTTCACTTGGCTATACTGTCTGTTGTTGAGAAGCAACTTGTTCAACAATAAGCGAGCCTAAATAAGTGTTAACCTCTTTAGCACCCTCTTTTTCTAAACCTAATGTTTTATTCCATTCTGTTTTATCTACCATACGCGTCAAGTTAAGGAATGTAGAGAGCTTAAAGTAGATACCCTGGTCTTCCTATATCTGTCTTTCAAAGAAAACTTTGACCAGATTATAGTAAGCTTTTTTAGAAAAATTTTTAAATTATTGACAATATTGTTTAATATCAAAAAGAGCTCTCTAACCCGCCTTTTCAATTCAATAAATGCCTTTGTTAAACTGAGCTCCGTGTTCTTTTTTAGTTTTACACAGCCAATCATTCCGTGAAATACGAGAATAGCACATAATTTTGCGTATAGCTCGCACAATACTCTAAATGGATTTGTCTTTCCTTTTAGTTTATCAAGATTGATATGACTTTTATATAGTTTAAATAGTAATTCGATTTGCCATCTTACTCTATAAACCGTCAATATTTGTTCAGCATTAATTTTACTCTCTGGAACATTAGTTATAAATATTGACCAATCTAATAACTTTTGATTCTTTTGAGAAGATGTATATCCATGTGACTTTGCTAATTTATTAGCCTTTCTTCTTCTAGCCATAGACTGTTCTTCAGTTAGCTTTTGACATATAATTCTTACCTTAATTTTTACTTCCTTTCCTAATAATACTTCTTTTTCTGAAGATAATTGACCTTCTAAATACTCCAATAGCTCTATTTTTTGATTTGTTTCTATATCATATATATTGGTATCAGACTTATAACGACTAACAAAATATGCACCTGCTTCATCAATCTGTTTAAAAGAACTAGGCACAAAGTAGCCCAAGTCAAATATTAGCAAATCATTGGCTGATAAACCGTTCAGATAATCCCTATAACCTTGATCCGACCTTATTCCTTCCATAAAATTTAACTTATCTAGCGCTTGATTCAGGTAATCAAAGACTAACTGTAGCTTTATTCCTGATTTGGTATTATTCTCACAATCTCTATAGCTACTGCCATATCCTTTGTACATATCTTCCATGCTACTGGGCAGGCTAATGTAGCTGCTATCCAATAATTTAACGCTTCCAAATTGCTGTAAAATTTTGCAATCAATCTGTAGACTTTTTTTAAATAAACACAAAGCTTCGTTATACATTTTTTTCATGAACTCAACTGCTTCTTCACTAAACCTAAAATCTAAACCCTGTTTTGTAATTTCTATCGAGTCTTCATTTAGCAATTGGCACATTGTTTCTATGCTGCAATCATCAACTCCTATGTTACCAAAAACCATAGCTTTTATGAATGATGAGCCATTAAGTTTTCTCTTTCTTTTTATAAAACCTACTGCAATTGATATTTCGTCTGCTTTTTCATTAAAGAATTCATTGAGGTCTTTTGATAAGCAAGCTATTCTGTCCATTGTAAGTTCTCTCATTCATATATCCAAGAGAATTTATACCTTATTATTTTCCTTCACTCTATCAACTTTACTTACACTTTTCCTTAACTTGACGCGTATGGTTTTATCTACTGTCTCGAACTTACCTTCTTTGTTTTTCACTTCTAGTGAATCTATCTCGAAGAGTGAAGTATTGCCTAGCTTATTGGTAAACTGATTAATATCAACAATAATACGGTAGTTCTTGCCTTCTAAGCTGAAGTCTATATAATATTTATCCTTTTCTACCTTACCTTCTTCATCTTTAACTTGGTTATTCCTTGCAATTTCCCTAAATGCGTCTTCTGTTACTAGCAACCCATCCTTAATAACCTTCAGAGCTTTCAACTCAGATATTTCGTTATTTTTGCTGATAGCATATATTGCTAAATAAGTCAGCGCAGCAGCAACAAATGCTAAAACGCCCATTCCAAGTGGTGTAGCTGCAAAAGCTGCTAGCTTGCAAGTTGAAGGCCTCCAAAGCGGTGTTGAAAGTATTGCTAATCCACCTATAACGTATATAGCAGTAAATGCAACAAATACAGTGTTTGCTTTGTGGAGCTGGCCACAATGATTTTTGAAAGTTAGCATAAACGACTTCATTTAATAAAATATTAATATGCTTAAATTGTGTATAAAAGAACTGTCATAGTCAAGCTTTTTCGTAAGCTACCTGCCGCTTGAGCCAAAGCCCCCTGCATTGCGACCGGTTTCTTCTGCGCAGAATTCTTCTCTGTCATCCCAAATTACCTGAGATACAGGAGAAATAAGGATTTGTGCGATTCTATCTCCTCTTTTTATTTCGTATGGCTGATTACTTAGATTAATTAGACAAATTTTAACTTCACCTCGATAATCAGAGTCTATAGTGCCCGGAGAATTTAAGACAGTGATTCCATGTTTTGCAGCAAGACCAGAACGTGGGCGGATTTGCCCCTCAAAACCGTTTGGTATTGCAATCACAATTCCAGTTGGAACAAGTAATCTTTCAAGTGGATTTAAAACAGCAGAATCATTCAATGCAGCATAAAGATCCATGCCAGCACTCTGCGTAGTTGCATAACATGGAAGAGACAAGTCTTCTCCGTGTGATAATCTTTTTATTTCTACTTTAATTTTACTTCTTTGCACTCCAATTTACCATCTATGAAGACTCAATTATAGCATGTAAATTGTATCTGCAAAAGTGATAAATGTTACATCGTAAATGATGTCATTCCAGCGCGTGACGCTAGGCCATAAAATTCCTTGACAAGTTCAGTGCTCCTTTTTTTGTCATCCCAGTGCCCCTATGATGTCATTCCAGTCTGGAATCTAGTCCTTATTATGCAGCCACTTGGTTGAAATTAAGTCTTCTGGATCCCAGTGTCTGGGCACTGGGATGACACCCTGACAACCGTCATCCCGCTACTTGTTAGCGGGATCTAGAGATACCGCGAATGAATCGCGGTATGACGTGGATTGCTGTCATTCCAGTGTCAGCTACTTGAATGACACCCTCTTGGTATTCGTGTGGTTGTAAGCAGTATAGCTATAAATCACTCACAATCAATATGCTTGAATTACTCTCAGTAAATAAATCAAGCATAATGTTAGGTATTCTACCATCAACTATGTGAACAACTCCAGCACATTCCTCCGCCATTTTAACGTATGCCATAAGCCTTTCAATAAATTTTTCCCCTTTAATTTTCCCACAATCAATCGATGCATTTAAATTTTTAACAGATATCTTCCTGCCACCAATTTTATCTATTTCTTCATCTGTGTCACTCAAGATTATCATTTTAGATGCAGAAACTGCAATTGCAATTGCGCTTGCAGTGCTATCGGCATCAATATGATACGTTTCCCCATCTTTTCCATGACCAATTGGTGCAATAACTGGTATAAAATCTGATTCTTCAATAAAAAATAATATATCAGGATTGATTTCAGTGGGTCTACCGATGAACCCCATGTCTAATATCTTTTCGATATTATTTGATCTATCTTCTCTAAGCGTAGCGGTTATTTTTTCGGCTTTAATTAAGTGACCATCTTTTCCACATAATCCAATAGCTGAACCACCAGCAGAATTTATATACTGAACAATTTTTTTATTAACTGAACCACACAGTGCCATTTCAATGATTTTCATAGTGTCTTTGTCTGTAAGTCTGATACCATTCACAAACTTACTGTTCATATCCAGCATTTTTAACACTGAGTTAATTTCATATTCTCCGTCATGAATTATTACCGGATTTATACCAAGCTGCTTCAACAAGACAACATTATGCACAAAAGTATTAAATAGTGTTTCATCTAAGATTATTGTACCACCGCATTTAATGACAAAAGTCTCGCCTACAAAGCTAGGTATGTTAGATAGCACTTCAAGTAATATTTCTGCTTTTTGTTCAAATGATACCTCACCCTTTAAAAATTCACTACTCTTCATTTTTTTATCTTGTAAACTTGAAAAACTCATCTCTTACCTTGGTTATTTTATGCTTAACACGGATGCTCATTTGATGAATTGACACATTCTCATTATTAATCCATTTTTGAATATCTTCTATAACAGCACCTAAGCTTTTTTGACTTACTTTATCTATTTTTGTTAGCACAATGTTAAAGTTAATGTTATTATATATTAACCAATAAATGAAGTCTTTGTCTATTTCTTTTAATCCTACCTTGCTATCTATCAACACAAACACTCTTCTTAGATTTCTTCTTTGAATTAGATAATACTCAATTAAGTTTAAATATTGTATAATTTCCTCCTTACCTGCATGAGAATAACCATACCCTGGCAGGTCAACAAGCCTGAACTTATCATTGTACATAGAGTAAAAATTTATTTGTCTAGTGCATCCAGGTTTAGAGGAAACTCTGGCAGCTTTTTTGCTGTTTATCAGTAAGTTAATCAGACTGGATTTTCCTACATTTGATCTACCAGCAAACGCAATCTCTGGAGCCGATTCATCTGGTAATGTTTTTATGTCCGAAGCTCCAAATATGAAATTGCAGTTTGATGTTATCTGTTTTGCCATTATATTCAACTAGAAGGTAGTAGGTATATTATAGTGTTATTGCTTGATATAAGAAATTTTTTATTTCAGTATATATTACTTAGCTAGATCTGTGCTATATGGATATGGAAAATAATTTACAAGACTTAAAGAAAAAATTTAATGATATAGAGAGGAATTTGGAAAATCCTACCAATTTAAGTCAAAAAGAATTCATTACCCTTTCAAAGGAATACTCTGAGCTCAGGCCAATAATCAAGATAATTGATGAATATAACACGCTGAAAGAGGAAATTTCAGACTTAGAAGAAATAATGAAAGATGAAAACAGCGAAGGTGATATAAAAGAGTTAGCAAAAGAAGAATTTTTCGAAAAGCACAAGGTATTATTACCAAAAATAAAAGCAAAATTAAAGTTAGCATTATTGCCCAAAGATGAAGATGACTCAAGAAATGCAATATTAGAAATTAGAGCAGGTACAGGCGGAGAAGAAGCAGCATTATTTGCAGCAATGTTATTTCGTATGTATCAAAAATATGCAGAAAGAAGAAATTGGAAGTTCGAGCCAATAAGCATTTCTAATACAGGTATAGGTGGCTATAAGGAAGCTTCTGCACTCATTAATGGAACAGAAGTTTTTGCAAGGTTGAAATTTGAATCAGGGGTGCACAGAGTACAGAGAGTGCCAGAAACTGAATCCTCAGGAAGGTTGCATACCTCTGCCGCTACTGTTGCGATATTACCTGAAGTAGAAGAAGTTGACTTTAAAATAGAAGAAAAAGACTTACGAATAGATGTTTATAGATCCAGTGGTCCTGGAGGGCAATCAGTGAATACAACTGACAGCGCAGTAAGGGTCACCCACTTGCCAACAGGGATAGTTGTGATACAGCAAGATGAAAAATCGCAGCACAAAAATAAAGCTAAAGCGCTCAAAGTATTGAGGGCAAGGCTATACGAAATTGAAAGACAAAAAAAAGAAATGGAAAGGTCAACAATGAGGAAAAGCCAAATTGGCTCTGGTGATCGTTCCGAGCGCATAAGAACATATAACTTTCCACAATCAAGAATAACAGATCATAGAATTAATCTAACTTCACATCGGTTAGAGCAGATTATAAAAGAAGGTGAACTAGATGAATTTATTGAGGCATTAATTTCACGCAATGAAGCAGAAAGATTGGCCGGGGAAAGTTAGCAGCCTACAATGGAATATCTTTATTAATTACATAGGATCTTTTAAACGCAATAGATAGACAGTAAAAACAAGTTCTAGTACTATCGCGGATAAAACAAGAACAGCTACACTAATTGTTTGACCATTGTAAATGTAGCTTGTTAAGCCGATAAAAATAGCCATGATAAAAGCTCTAATGAACGAGACTGCAGAAGAAGCTGTGCCTTTAATTTCAGGGAAAACATTTATTGATGCATTAAAAATCACTGGCTGGAAAATTGCACAACCGATAGAAAAAATAATCATAGACAGTGTTACTAATACCAATTCTCATTGTTGTCCAGTCAAATAGGAAACATTGCAGAGTTGTTTAATTGTGGAGCTGGCAAGAGAAGTAATAAATTTGCACAAAGCACCCTCAAGTAGAGCAATTGTATCGTATATTTTATTGCGCAAAATGTTCTGTTTTATATATAACCAAAGCCTCTCAACAGGATTTAGCTCAGGTGAGTATGGAGGTAGGTATATAATGTCGATATTTTTAGGTACCTTTAAATTTTTTGACCTATGCCAACTAGCACAGTCCATAACGAGAAAAGCCTCTCGTGTTTCTAGATATTGCGAAATTTGCTCAAGAAATATGTTCATGCAATCAGTGTTGACATTTGGTGCAAATAAGCTAGAACTCTCTCGATTTCTAGGATTAACTGCACTATAGAGATAGAAATTTTGCCTACCTAATTTTGTTTTAACCTGTGTTCTAATCCCCTTTTTAAACCACCCATGTCCAACTTTTGAATGTGTGCCAAACCATGATTCATCAAAGAAAAATAGCTCTTTTTCTGGATACTTGCTAATAGCTCCATTGAGATTTTTTTTTGAATTCCTCTTGTTTGCTTTTATCTTGTCCATTATGAACTGGTCTTGGTGTAATATATGAGAATTTCATCTTTTGCATATGGCGGTGTACTGTAGATTTGCTGATATTTAATCCGAACTTTTCCTGGATTCTTATTCTCATTTCTTTAATGGTGATATTAGGATTTTCTTCTATCCACTCTTCAATTTGCTGTAGTTGAGCCTGATTTAATTTAGTTTTTCTACGACGTTGTGAAGGAGCAAACAGTTTTTCTTCTCTGCCAATTTTCAAGAGTTTTACCCACGAAGTTAGTGCGCTTCTTGAAATGCAATATATTTTTGCTACAGCCGTTATACTGTACTTTTTTGCTGCAATTACAGCATTTAGTTTTTTTGAAACATATGCATTATTCCTTACTTTCTTCAGCATTTCTTTTGCTGATTCTACTACTTTTTCATCCAATAATTTTGATCTTAATGCCATTTAAACCTCGCTATTTTACTTACTTCAGTATGGCTTTTCTTCCATCATTGTCCATCTGTTTGCCCTGTAATGGGAATTGGTATCAGAGGTTGTCCGGAAACTAGTAAATTCAAGCATATTCCCTCTTTAACATAACCCTACTCATAGCTAGGTATATGAAATTCTCAGTGGATGTTGTGAGTAAATCATACTCCTTCGATAGCCTTCTATTCCTATTAACCCAAGCAAAAGTCCTTTCTACAACCCATCTTCTTGGCTGTACTTTAAACCCTTGTTCTCTTGTTGGTAGTAGCTCAGGTGGCGTATCTTTGTGCACCCAAAATCTACATGGAGGCCTTGTAACAATTTCAATATCTATGTCATATTCTTCCTTTATGTGATTCTTTAAATTTCTTCCTTGGTATCCCATGTCAGCCCACATTTTTTTAACTTTAGTATATTTTGTTCTCATATTGTTTAATGCTATTTTAATACCATCTCTATCATTTTCGTTAGCAGCGCCTACGTAACAACCTAGTATAAAACCCTGAGTGTCTGTAATTATATGCCTTTTTCTACCCTTTACTTTTTTACTTCCATCATAGCCTTTGATCCCCCCTTTTCTGTAGTCTTTACAGATTGACTATCTACTATACAGGCACTCGGCTGCTCATTCCTTCCTATTTTTCTTCTACTATATTTTGTAATTTCATAATTCATTTTCTCAAAAATTCCCTGCTTCTTCCATTGCCTGAACTGCTCATACACAGTCTTCCATAGCGGAAAATCATTTGGTAAATACCGCCATTGACACCCTGTACGCAATACATAGAAAATTGCTTCTAATATTTCTCTTTTGCTATACTTTGGCGGCCTTCCTCCTTTCTTGTATGATACTCTGAAGTGTTTTTCTATTCTTGCCCATTCCCTTTCGCTTAGATCTGTTGGATACTTTTTTCTCATCTTTACCCCGTACTAAAATTTCAGATATTATAGCCTTTTACTTGTTTCCGGACAACCTCTAAGCAAAGGAGTGATACTGTGTCTGAGTGAAAATCGTTGAGATCCCAGTGTCTGCTGCTTGCATAGCATTTATTTACAAAAAAATAGTCATGCAAGAGACTTTGCTTGGATATTTGATATAATTTAGGTCTATTAAAGCAAAAAATACTAACATGAATGAAGTGATAACATTTGGTTGTCGTCTAAATTTTTACGAGAGCGAGTTAATCAAAGAAGCATTAAAAAAAGCAAAGAGAGAAAATGTTGTTGTGGTGCATAGCTGTGCAGTGACAAACGAAGCAGAACGTCAGGTAAAGCAAAAGATACGTAAGATTTACAAAAATGATCCAAATAAAGAAATTATCGTAGTTGGTTGTGCTGTTCAGTTGGATCCAGAAGTTTACAGTAGCATTCCTGGTGTAAGTAAAGTGCTCGGTAATCAAGATAAGCTAAAAGCTGAAAATTACTTACTAAATGACGATAAAATCTTGGTCAGTGATAACCAAGTAGAACCTGTTCTAATTAATGGATTTGAAGATAAGTCAAGGGCATTTATTGAAATTCAAAATGGTTGTAATCATAGCTGCACATTTTGTTCAATTACTGAGGCAAGAGGGAATAATCGATCTGTGCCAATAAACAGTATTATAGAGCAAATCAGGATCTTTGTAGAAAATGGATATCAAGAAGTAGTGTTTACAGGGGTTGATATTACTGACTTTGGTACAGATTTGTTGGGTAAGCCATCACTTGGTTCAATGATTAGGAGAGTTTTAAAGGATATACCAGAGTTGAAGAGGCTAAGACTTTCCTCTATCGATGTTGCTGAAGTTGACGACGAATTAATGGATTTAATAGCTAATGAGTCAAGACTTATGCCTCATTTACATTTGAGTTTACAATCTGGTAATAATTTAATACTAAAGAGAATGAAGCGTCGTCACAACAGAGAACAAGTGATAGAATTTTGTCATAAAATGAAGAGCTTGAGGCCTAATATAGCATTTGGCGCTGATATTATTGCTGGATTTCCAACAGAAACTGATGAAATGTTTCAGGATACAGTTGATTTACTGAAAAAAACAAATATAGTTTACCTACATGCTTTTCCATATTCAGAGCGGAAAAATACACCTGCTGCACGAATGCCACAAGTACCAGAGAATGTGCGTAAAGAACGAGTAAAAAATTTAAGAGAAGTAAATAAAGAAATTATGAGCAGTTTTTGTCAATCCTTGATCAACACTAAGCAAAGTGTTCTGGTTGAGCAAAATAATGTCGGTAGAGCAGAAAATTTTGCATTAATAAAGCTTGAATCAAGAGCGCAAGCTAAAAGTATTGTGAAAGTTAATGTTACAGGCGTAGAGAATAATTATTTAATTGGAAATACTCTTTCTTAATTTTTGTACATTAAAGAAATATATGATATGATGGTTATACTATAAATGATAATTATGGGTTCATTTGTGATAACTAAAAGATCTATTACTTTATTTTTGATTTTAATTTCATGTGTCTATTTTTTTATTACTTATATCGGTAATTATGTACACGTTGAACAAGTTATTGGAACACAACTCTTAAAACTAGAAACGGACAATAATGAAGATGTAATGCATTCTAAAGAGGTTACTGAAAAAGAAGTACTAACAGAGGATTTAAAATATCAAGAACCTGAAAATAGTCCTATTGAACAACCTTCTATTCTCCAAGTAGCTGATCAGAAAAATATGTGGTCACGTATTGCAGATCAAGCTGAGCCTACAAAAGAAAAATCAAAAAAACTTGATTTTTATGTTAGCGCTAACGGTGGTAAGGTATACCATGATAATTCAGAAACATTTGTAAAGGGTATAAAGGCAATAGGGGAGAGAGTCCTAACTTTAGTTGAAAGTCATTATGGTTTTATAATAAAAAATATAGTGGCAGATGAAATTAAAAGTATACAGCAATTTGATGGTAAAATTGATTTCCAGTGGTTTAGCAGCATGTCTTTAGGTTACTATGCTGGAGAAAATGGTAAAATTGATTTTGAAGCCGCGTATTCTATAGCCAATATTGAAGATAGTAATTCTCCTCCGGTATTTGATAAATCAGCAAGTATATTTGCGTTTTTGTTAAACTTCTATTATAATCCCAGCGTTCAGGATACACAATTTGCTCCGTACATCGGTCTTGGTATAGGACCAACAGTTTTTAGATTAAAAAGGATTAATGGGTCACCCCAAAATTCAATGCCACTGAATGTTCCTTGGTTTGCTTATCAAATAAAACTTGGTGTTGATTATTCAATAATCCCAGAAATCAAAACCTTTCTCGGCTATCGTTACTTTAGCGTTCCGATACCTGTTGCAGATGACATATCTACTCACAATATTGAAGTTGGTTTGATATTTAATTTTTAGTGATAATTTAATATATATATAAATTCTTATCTTTTCTATCTAACAAACCAAATGTTGGTACGATTGTTGCTTTTAAAAAAATGACAGTTTCTACTGTTCTAATATTATTCGCTAGCCTTTTTGATTTCTGATGCAATAAGCTTTGCTTATCTTCTCTATGTTCTATAAGCCCGCCGATTACCATAATTTCACCGCTCTTAATTTTTAACATAGAGTTCATTTCTCTGATTTCAACAATTGGAATGTCGCTATTTAATTTCATTTTACTCTGCTGTGCGACGTACTCTATATCTGGATCTTTAGTGTAGCCGTTAATTCTTGATAAAGTTGGATGTATATCCATGAATATTTCACTAGTATCAATGTTAATGCTTGGGTGGATTATTAGCACAACACCTATTGGGACGCTATTCATCTTGGTAATTAAGGTCTGATTAGAGTTTCTAGTATCTTTTTGTATATCGGAGGTAAAATAAATATGGTTTTTAGTAAATGAAATCATCGCTTGCTGATTATTTATAGCATGTACTCTGGGGCTTGAAATTACAGTTGAAGTGCCAAATTTGTCTAAATTTTTTACTAAATCTCCTAGATCATTTGCACCAAAGTTCATTGCTAGGTTAATAATGGAGTTATCTTGATTTATTATAGACTTAGTTCCATCTTGTAAGTCATTTAAGTTCATACCAGAAAGGTATTTGTCATCTAGCACAACTTCAACTATTTTTGCCTCTATCATTACTTGAGAAGACGCTAACTTCTTAACCTTATTAATATATTCTTCAACAGCTTTGTGGACATCTTTTCTAGCATTCAAAATAATAACACCAGCTTCTCTGTTGGATGAAAGGAATTCGCCATCATCCACCCCGTTAACATCCATTATTGCATTCAAGCCTTTTTCTAATGAATTCCATAAGTCACTACTGTATTGAGACTTCATAACATTGTTATAGTCCCTATCAACGTTACTTCCATCACTGTTAGTAATATTGTTATTAATAACGAAACTGCTTTGAGCAGAATGTTGAATATTGATGAAGTCTACGTAATAATTTTGTGCGTATGGCAAGTCCTGCTCAATTCTAATTACACCATTACTTGTTGAGTAACGCAGTTTGGCGCTATTTGCTATACTCTGAATTACTTCGTTTATATCCTTATCTTTTAGCTTTAAAATAATATTACCTGATATTTTTGGGTCCATATCCAAGTTAACGTCAGAAAGTTTTCCTATCTCAATCAGCAAATCCTTTACTGATACTTCTTCACTAACATTAATAGAAATAAGCTGATTACTGATTGTGAGATCGGGAAACTCTATTGGTAAAGGCATAATTTCTGGTATTGCCGGTTCATTAATCTCCAAAGAGGTGTTATATTGTTGCAACGGATAATCGTGCTTATAATTGTCTATGTTAATAGGATATTGCTTGGTAGGTAGATGTGTGCAAGAAATAATGAAGAGGAGTATTAAGCATTTAAAAATAGCCATTAGAACAGCATACAAAATCTATACTAATAGATTTCTATAAAAATATTAAAAATGTATTTAATCTCATTTTCATCGAGCAGATAATTGTCGTGTATTAGCTTTGGCTATTTATTTTTTGTATACTCTTCTTGTACTTAAATGTAGACCAGCATAGCCCTAATTTTTTTATATATTTTACTTCTTTCTCTGTATTTAATAATAGGCTTGAAAATAAATGGTAAGCCTATAATTGTTAAGCTTAGAGCTAGGGTTGAAAGTATACAACAGGCTTTGTGTTTACTATGTAGCTCTTTCAGGTAAAGCATCAAAAATCTACAAAATTTTTTGTAATTTTCTTCGATGTTTTTTTTGCTATGAGCCTTGCTAATGAACATATCTATTGCGGTATGACCGTTATTGCACTTAATGTTAAGGTCTGCACCTTTTTCTGTTAACAACTGAGCTATATCAAAATAATCCTTTTGAACAGCAAGATGTAGAGGTGCAAAACCTTGTTGCTCACAAATGTTCATATTGGCTCTAACTTCCAATAACATTTTCACAATTTGTGTATGGCCTTTTTTAACTGCGAGTAGCAAGGGAGTTCTGTTACATTTAGTAACAGCATTAATGTTTACCTTAAGCCTCAATAAGAGCTTAACTGTTTTAGTGTTACCATTATGGCTAGCTTTATGCAGCCTGGCGTTGCCATTAAAATCTTGATCATTTGCATCTATTCCTTTTGATACAAGAAATGTTACCATTTTTCTATTATTATGCTCAATAGCGCAATCTAATGCATCAAAACCATGGTTATTTTTTGTGCAAAAAAACTCTTTAAGTTTAATTTTATCGTTACTTGCTTGCTGTTTTTTTGCAATAAGCTTTACTATTTGCATTTTGTTGTTATACGCTGCTAGGAAAAGCGTAGTGTTATTTTCTGCATCTTTGGCTTCTATATTTGCACCTTTCTTTATCAGATATTCTATAATTTCTGCTCTGCTGTCATAATGTGCGGTGCATTGATAAATGGTTAAAAACAAAGGAGTACGAAAATTGTTATCTTCACATTCGAGATTTGCTCCGCTATCAATTAAAATTTGAACACTTTTTTTAGAACCGTATAGTGAAGCTATATGAAGAGGAGTATAGCCCTCTTTGACATCTTTTTCATTAATTTTTGCGCCTTTTATTATCAAAAAATCTATTAATTCCGTGTCATCTTGTAGTGCAGCAAGGTGCAGTGGAGTGAATCCATTTTTATCCTTGGAATTAATTGTCAGTTGGTTAACAAAAAGTTTAGCAACTTTCTTGTGTCCATGCATAATGGCGTAATGCAGAGGGTTTCTATTTTCGTTGTCTACGACATTGAAATCAGCTTCGTGCTCTAGTAATGACTTTACTCCAACTAAATCGCCTTCTTTTGTGAACTTATGCAAGAGAGTGATTCCACTTGCATCTTTTGAGTTAATATCAAATCCATTTTCTACTAATTGGTTTATATCTTCCTCACGCGCCATATCACTTAAATCTCTAATTAAACTCTTTTCGCGTTAATAATACTCCTACTTGATTAAGTTTAAATGAATCTGTGAGAAATGGCTAGTGCATTCTTGCATAACAAACTTTTGGCAGCGCATTGGATGAAACGAAAAACTTACTTGACAAACTCCGCCAGCCCTCTTATCATGAAACTGAAGCTATTTATTTATCTTCGCAATCTCTGCAGTGGATTAATGACAAAAAACTTAATGTATTTGGCGTAAATCATGCTTAATTTTTTGCACTATGTGCACCTCATGTCTTTATAAAACTTTTAGGTTTCTACCTATACAAGCCGAAACGCGCTTATAAAGTGTTTAAGACAGTAAAAGACGTCAAATAGACAAGGGAGAATTTGAATACTAGCTACCCTAGGGTTTCTTTGCCTTTTTTTTTATTTGGTAAATTTCTTAACATTTGCAGCTAAACGACAACTGTCATCCCTGTAAAGGTCAAGTATCCCGCTACTTGTTAGCGGGATCTAGAGATACCGTGACGGTATGACGTAGGATTGCTGTCATTTCGCTACTTGTTAGCGGCTGAGATACCGCGAATAAATCGCGGTATGACGGTTAGCGGTGGCGTGACGATAAGCTCGTCATTCCGCTACGTGTTAGCGGCTAAGAGATATCGCGGTGGTATAGCTATAAATTGTTGATATCTTTTTTATATCACATTTTTAACTTACAATAGTTAGCCAGCGTTCCTTACATTAACCAAATCTTTCAAATTCTGCACTCACCACTACCTATAACTCACTTTCACGCAATATTGATCGTTCTTAAAAAGCAATCTAACATTTTTTATTCCTTGATTGCGAAGCTTTGATGCAGCTGACTTAGCAGCCTGAGCACTTTTAAAAAATGCAACATATCCCTTACTTTCTGCATTGTCTTGTTTTGGGTGACGTTTCTGTATTTCTTTTTCATACTGCTTTCTATAATGAGGAGTATTTTGTATCAATTGTTCTGACATCTTTCTTAGGTATTGAACTTTTACTTTTGCAAGCCCAGATTTATGAAATCCTAAGACTTGAGCTGCTTTTTCTGATAAGTCTATTATTCTGCCTTCAATAAAAGGCCCTCTATCGTTAACCCTTGTAACAAGCTTTCTTCCATTTTCTAAATTAGTGACAAGAACAAAGCAGGGTAAGGGCAAAGTCTTATGCGCTGCAGAGATCAAGTGACGGTTAAACGCTTCACCATTTGCTGTAAGTGTGCCATGATCTTCTATTCCATACCACGATGCTATCCCTATCTCTTCATAGTGTTTACAGTTTTTTGGATAATAAGTTATACCATTTATTGTGTAGCTGCTGCCAATTTTATAATGACCTGCAGTGCAGTTAAACCTGTTGCTAACACTGCAGCTACTTATCAAAACAAATATTAGGCATAGAAAGGTTAGGTTTTTTATCATTGTATTCGGTAAGAGGGTTCGATACTATGAGGATTTTAAATTATACTATAATAAATTTAGTAATGAGTAAACATCTACTGCTAAATATTAACAAAACTCAAAAAGGAATAATACATATTATTGGTATAGGTGGAATCGGAATGAGCGCTATTGCTGAAATTCTTCACAATTCCAATTACAAAGTTCAAGGCAGTGATGCACAATCAAACGACAATATAAATAAGTTACAAAAGCTAGGTATAGAGGTTTATATTGGTCACAATGCTAATAATATAAGCCAAGCTCAAATAGTTGTACATTCTTCTGCAATAGAATCTGATAATGTGGAGTTAATTGCGGCAAAAAATAACAATAAAACCGTTTTGCATAGATCAGACATACTTGCTGAAATTATGAAAGGTAAATATGTGATAGCGGTTTCAGGTTCAAGCGGAAAGACAACAACAACGGCTATGATTGCTTCCATTTTTGATCATTCTAATATTGATGCAACTGTAATTGTAGGAGGAATACTAAATTCGTATCAGAGTAATTCAAAACTTGGAAAGAGTGACACTTTTCTGATCGAGGCTGATGAGTCTGATGGAACTATGCTAAAAATCCCTGCAAAGATTGCTGTCATAACAAGTATCAACAATGACCACATAGATTATTACGGCACATTTGATAATATCAAAAATGCATTTTCCCAATTCGTGAATAATGCAGGTTCTGCAGTTTTACCTGATTCTGTAGACATCGATTATGATGCGAGTAATTCTATAACGTTTGGGTTTGAGAATGGTAGCATAAGAGCCAGCAACATTAAACAGCATGCTAACAGCATAGAATTTGACGTGTTGAACAACTGGATTCCAGCATCAGCTACTTGCATGACAAAAAAGCAGGTGTCATCCCATCACCCTCTGTCATCCCAGTGCGTGACACTGGGATCCAGCCCTTTAAAAAACATAGTACTATCAAACGCAATAGGTATTCACAAAGTAAGCAACGCCTTGGCTGCAATATCAGTTGCGATAAAACTCGGGATTAGCGATGCAGATATTAAAAAAGGCCTTTTGGAATTTCAAGGAGTAGCAAGAAGATTCTCTTTGATTGCCAATATTAAAGGTGTTAAGTTAATTGAGGATTATGCCCATCATCCAAATGAAATATATGCAACTTTAACGGCTGCGCGTTCGATTACTAAAGGAAAAGTAATAGGAATTATCGAACCACTTCGTTTTGCTCGCATTCGTAATTTTTTTGATGAATTCATACGAATTTTCATGATGTTTGATTATGTCATCCTTACTCCTGTTCATCCTCCAGAAGATAAGCCCATTCCTGGTTGTGGAATTGATGATATACAAAAAGCTTTAATCAGTAATGGATTTAATAACACAAAAATTATGAATGATGCTTTGCTCATTTCACATTTTATTAGTGATTCGACAAGTCCAGGTGATATAGTATTATTTATTGGTGCTGGTAGTAATATAGCTAAATTGGCAAAGGAAGCTGCAAAGCTCATAGCAGAAACTATACAAACATCTAGTTAAACGATAGAATAAATGCAAGTACTGGTGTCATGCAAACTGGAATCTAGTCAATTATATATATGGAAAATGAATTTAATTGAGAAAAAGAATCCGGACTGGGAGGATTTATATGATAAAATTGTGTAATAAGGCTGGATCCCAGTGTCGAAGCACACAACTGTACGAACGTTGTGATATGGGGGTAACTTCCACTAAGAATGATGTCATCCCAGTGCCCAGACACTGGGATCCAGAAAACTTAATCGTAAATGAGCACACCAGGTGGCTGTATAGTAAAAGCTGGATTCCAGTGTCAGCTACTTGCATGACACCATCCGCTACTCAAATTACCTGTATATTGCAATGTTCATACACTGAAATGTTACAGCGCTGGGATAACATCTTCCGAGACAGAACGTTCCGTGCACACAATTGTGAATCTAGTAAAGGGTTAATGTAATGAATAAGATAATCAACAATGTATTTGCAAGAGAAATTTTAGATAGCAGGGGTTACCCTACTGTTGAGGTGGAAATTGAACTCTGTGATGGAGTAATAGGTAGAGCATCTGTACCTTCTGGAGCTTCAACTGGTAAATTAGAAGCCTTGGAACTCAGGGACCAAGATGAGAAAAGGTATTGTGGTAAGGGAGTGCTGAAAGCTGTTCAAGCTGTAAATGGGATAATAGCAGATGAAATCTTTGGAATGAATGCAGCGGACCAAAATGCAATTGATAAAGCATTAATTGAACTGGATGGAACAAAAAATAAATCTAAACTTGGAGCAAATGCAACTTTGGGTGTGTCTCTTGCGGTTGCAAAAGCAGCAGCAAACAGCTTCAATATGCCGCTCTACAGATATTTGGGAGGAGAGCAGATGAGTGTTATGCCGGTTCCACTCATTAACATAATTAATGGTGGAGTACATGCAGACAATAAGCTCGATTTCCAAGAATTCATGATTCTTCCGGTCGGGGCTGAGACTTTCAGTGAAGCAATCAGAATGTCTGCGGAGGTGTTCCACAACTTACGTAGCATTCTTAAGAAAAAAGGTTATAGCACAAACGTAGGAGATGAAGGTGGTTTTGCACCAAATATTGAAAGTACTGAAGAAGCACTTGACTTGATCATATACGCTATAGAATCAGCAGGTTATTCAGCGCAAAGTGATTTTGCACTAGGCCTTGATGTTGCTTCATCTACTTTTTATGAAGATGGAATTTACAAATTTGAACACAGAGATCTTACTTCAGAAGAGTTGACTGAATATTATTGTAATCTTGTGGAAAGATATCCAATAATTTCTATAGAAGATGCAATGAGTGAAGACGACTATGAAGGTTGGAAATTACTTACTGCAAAATTGGGGAGTAAAATTCAATTGGTTGGGGATGATTTGTTTGTTACAAATTGTGAACTGATATGCAAAGGAATAGAGGAAAAAATGGCAAATGCTGTACTGATCAAGCCAAATCAAATAGGGACGTTAACAGAAACTTTTGCTGCTATTGAAATGGCAAAATCAAATGGCTATAAAGCTGTTATTTCTCATCGCTCAGGTGAAACAGAAGACACAACAATATCCCACATAGCAGTTGCATCAAATTGCGGGCAAATAAAAACCGGGTCGCTATCGCGTTCTGATAGACTCGCGAAGTATAACGAGCTAATCAGAATAGAAAGCGCATTAGGAAAGGATGCTAAATATTATCGTGGGTTAGCATGGGTTTTATAGACGAAGTAAAATTGTGTTTAAAAGCTGGTGACGGTGGTGATGGCTGTGCAAGTTTTCGTCGAGAAAAGTTCGTTGAATTTGGTGGTCCAAATGGTGGTAATGGAGGAAAGGGTGGAAACATAGTTTTCATCAGCGACGCTAATCTCAACACTTTGCTTCATTTTCGTTATAGAAGACACATTAAAGCAGATAGTGGAAAAAATGGTGCAGGCAGGGATAGATCTGGCACAGCAGGGAAAGACGTTATACTTAAAGTTCCAGTCGGTGCACAAATAATTGATGAAGAAAGTGAAGAGATAATAGTAGACCTTGACAAGCCTGGTATGGAATTTCAAGTAGCACAGGGTGGAAAAGGTGGACTTGGAAATACTAATTTTAAATCTTCTACTAATAAGGCACCAAGACATTTTACTTACGGTCAGCCTGGCGAAGAAAAACATGTATTATTAAAACTAAAAGTTTTATCAGATGTTGGAATTATTGGCATGCCAAACGCAGGTAAATCAAAATTTTTGACTCGCTGCTCAAATTCCGATACAAAAGTAGGCGATTATCCATTTACCACCGTAAGACCTCATTTAGGCATGGTAAAAGTGGATGATAGCGAAGTTGTAATAGCAGATATTCCTGGAATAATTACTGATGCTCACCTTGGAGTTGGGCTCGGGCATAAATTTTTAAAGCACATAGAAAGGTGTCAAATTTTACTTCATTTAATCGATGTAACTCACGATGACGTTGTTTCGGCTTATAGTTGTATCCATAATGAATTGGAACTTTACAATAGTGATCTTGTTGAAAAAGAAGAGATTGTAGTATTAAACAAATGCGACTTATTGAGGGAAGCAGAAATTCTGGAAAAGAAGAATCACCTAGCTAATTATCTCAATAAAGAAGTGCTGTGCTTATCAATTAATGGTGATTTACAGCCTATTTTAAGATTATTAAGTGAAAAATTGAAAAAGAGTAATTCTAAGGAAATCGATGTATATGATCCTTTTAAAGCGTAAATTTTCTATTTATGGATGTACAAGAATGGTAGCGTGCAACCAGAACTAAGCGTACAGCTGTGCAAACATCGTGATTTGAGTCCACCAGAAGGGTGTCATCCCAGTGCCCAGACACTGGGATCCAGGAATTTTATTAAGTTGGTAAGCATAAAAGTAGCCGTTTTATGTTAAAATACAACGTTTTGATGATTATGAAAAGGCTGGATTCCAGACTGGAATGACACCATCATAAAGTGAATCAGTGTCAGCTACTTGCATCTACCATGCAAGTTACCTGAAAATTGCAATGTTCGTACACTTGACTACTTGGATCTAGTATGATTTAATTAACCAAGAAGTAGGCATGAAAAAATTATGTAGTGAACCAGTTTGCATAACACCAGGAGGAAAATATGGATAGAAAGACGAGAATAGAATCAGACAGCTTAGGGGAAGTAAAAGTACCAAGTGAACATTACTGGGGAGCGCAGACTCAGCGTTCTTTAGAAAATTTTAAGATTGGCACAGAAAAAATGCCAGAGCCTCTGATTAAAGCATTAGCAATAGTAAAACTTGCAGCAGCGCGTGTTAATATGAAACATGGTGTTATAGATGATAGGGTAGGGGACGCAATTTGCACAGCCGCGAGGGAAGTAATAGATGGCAAATTTAATAATGAATTTCCGCTTGTTGTTTGGCAAACCGGATCCGGAACGCAGACTAATATGAATATGAATGAAGTGATCAGCAATCGTGCAATAGAGATTTTAGGTGGTAATTTGGGTAGTAAATCTCCAATACATCCAAATGATCATGTGAATTATGGTCAGTCGTCAAATGACACCTTTCCAACAGCAATGCATATAGCAGCAGCAGACCAGATAAACCGCTTGCTTATTCCAAATCTTGAAAAATTGCATAAGGTGCTGGATAATAAGGTTCAGGAATTTAAAGATATAATAAAAGTAGGACGTACTCATCTGCAAGATGCAACGCCCCTAACACTAGGACAGGAGTTCTCTGGCTATGCAGTCCAGATTAAAAAGGGGATAGAGAGAGTAAAATCAACTTTAAGTGATATATATGAGCTTGCACAAGGTGGCACTGCAGTTGGCACGGGACTCAATACTAAAAAGGGTTTTGCTGAAGATTTTTCAAGCCAAGTTGCAGAAATTACTAACCTTCCATTTACTTCAGCAGGCAATAAATTTGAAGCGCTAGCAGCAAATGATGCTTTAGTTGAGCTCAGTGGAACACTCAATACAGTAGCAGTCAGTTTAATGAAAATTGCAAATGATATAAGGTTGCTTGGTTCTGGTCCAAGATGCGGAATTGGGGAAATAATGTTACCGGAAAATGAGCCTGGTTCTTCAATTATGCCAGGTAAAGTGAATCCAACTCAGTGTGAAGCGGTGACTATGGTATGCACTCAAGTTATGGGAAATCATGTTGCTGTAACCATTAGTGGTTCAAACGGTCATTTTGAATTGAATGTGTTTAAGCCAGTGATAATTTACAATGTTTTGCAGTCTATAAGACTTTTAGCTGACGCAAGTTTAAATTTTACAGAAAAATGTGTAGTTGGTATTAAAGCAAATGAAGAGAGGATAAAAGATTTACTGAATCAGTCGTTGATGTTGGTCACTATATTAAATACGCATATAGGGTACGACAATGCAGCAAAAATAGCGAAGCTTGCTTATAAAGAAAATATCACTCTAAAAGAAGCAGCAGCAAAACTTCAACTGCTCACTGAGGAAGAGTTTGAAAGGATAGTGAAACCAGAAGAAATGGTAAATTATTTGTAACCGCTCACACTTAATTCTTCAATCTCACTAATAGAAAGGCCAGTAAACTTGACAATAGTGTTAACATCAACATTATTATCTTGCTTTGTCTACCTTATTTTGCCGCTCCCCTGAACGGATACGGCTTAAGACATAAGATCCTTTTTCATAGCTATACTACGTTATCCAGCGTCTGGGCACTGGTTTCTTGGTACTTATTCCGCAATAATTTTTTTTTCCTTCAATAAACTTTGCAGTTCGCCTTTTTCGTACATCTCGCGAGTGATGTCGCAACCACCAATAAACTCTTCCTTTATATATAATTGTGGAATTGTTGGCCAATCAGAAAACTTTTTTATAGATTCACGTATTTCATCATTCTCCAACACGTTAATATACTTAAACTTCACGTTCAATTTTTTTAGGATTGACACGACGAGTCCAGAGAATCCGCATTGAGGAAAATCAGAAGTGCCTTTCATATACAATACCACATCATTTTCTGTTATATCTTTTTTTATTTGTTCAAAATTGCTCATAAATTCACCTTATTTTTAAGTATTAGTTTCCAGTTGCAAGGCGTGTATAGACTGACCTTCCAGAGCTTTATATACCATTTTATGCTGTTCTATTTTTGTCTTTCCAAGAAAACACTTGGAGTTTATTTTTAAATGATAATGGTCATCATCTCCAGCAAGATCATGAATCTTTATATCAGCGTCGGGGAACGATTGTTTGATGATTCTCTCTAATTCGTGAATTGCAATAGTCATTGATTTGCTTTAAATTACAATACTTTCATTATAAATCTAAAACGATTGAGCGCAATAAAAAGTTGCTATCATAAAAAATAGAAGCATACTATAATAATGGAATGACAAGTTATGCAGGGAGGCTTTGTGGTGGGCGAAAGATTTAAATTCACATATCTATTGGTTTTGCTAACTTTTTCATTTAGGTGCTTATCTTACGATGATAAAATAAATAACTTAGAGAATGTTTACATCAAAGCTAACTATTTTGGAGCATTCTTCAATGCAATAGGTTCTCTAGAAGGAAAAGAAGATGCAGGTGACAATATAACAGAGGGGGTTTTTAGTTTTAATAAGAAGGAGCGAATTGAAGCTGGATACAGTCCTAAATATGTTCCAGGGTTTGCCGGTAGTGCTGCAATAGGGTATTTATTCAAAAATATGAGAGTTGAGTTTGAAGGCTTATATTCTCAGACTAACTTATATGATGAAGATTATTCAGATAAGAAAAAAGCAAGATATATTGAACTTCTTCGTCACAATGATGCGTCTACTGGAGCGGAATGCAATTCACCTTGGAGAAGTGGAAAGGTTGATATTCACATTCAAGAAAATTGTAGTGTTGAAGCAGAGTTCAGAGCTGCATTTAAGATGAAAAATGAAGGTTTTAATAACTTAGCTGGAATGGTCAATGTATATCGTGATTTTAATATAGCAAAAATGCCATTCACCCCATATGTTGGTATTGGTGCAGGTGTAACTAGGGTTAAATTTCTAGGAAAAACCAGATATGCCTTGGCTTACCAAGCAAAACTTGGTATCAATCACCAACTTACAGCACAAACTCAAGCATTTGCTGGTTTACGCTATTTTGGTATCCTTGATAACCAATTTAAAGATATTGTACCAGGAATAAAGATACTAGCTGGTGAAGGATATATTCCTGCCGGTGGAGGAAGTAAAGTTGATGAAACTGCACGTGTTGAATCAACAACTGCAACCATTACGTATCCGTTCAGGAGAGTGGTTTAAGAAACAATAGATAGGAGATTTTGGAAAGGATTGAGACTCCTTTGTTTCCAAGTTAAGTATAATGAAATTATCCGCTCAAGGAATGTATTTCCCCGCTTTGATTGTGTAAAATATGAGTTTTTGCGATAAACGACATAATGCCGAATTTGCCGTTCAGCGTGGTTATTTGTCAGCGGAATATTTTCTGGGTCATCTAAAAATTTCCACATCATTCTTTCAGATCTCAGAACATTTTTTGCAACTCGAGAGGCTCCAATTGCTTCAGGTAAACGAGATATCTCCTTCAAGTAATACTTTGTACGTTTTCTTAATTTTCTGGCACGTCTGACAAACCTCAAAACATCTATCTCACTTTTTAGTAAAGCTTTTTTTAGTGCAAATAATTCAGTGGCCACGTTTCTCAAGTAACAACCCAGAACTTTAACTTCAATATTCCAACTATGTGCTAATCTTTCAAAATCTCTTGATAAATGTGCCCAACAGATTTGCCTGTTTTTATCGGCAAAATAATTGTATGCTGCATACCTGTCAGTTATTACCAAGCTATTGCGATTGCAGAATTTACTATTTTGTAAAACTTTCATTCCTCTTGACTCTGTAAATTTTACAAAACTTGCCGTATTGCTTGCAAACATCCAACACCAAGCGAGTTTACCTTTGTTATAATGGCTCGTTTCATCAATATGTAGAACTTTACTCCTACTTATCTCTTGTTCGATCTGCTCATACATTTTTTTGCATTTTGAAGCAACTCTATGTTCACTATTTGATATGCTACCGACGCTTATGTTCAAATTGAAGATATCATTTACGACACTCGCTATTTCGCGTTTTGAATTTTTGTAGAATCCGCTGAACGCTGCAATTATTGACTTAACCCTTGGACCAAATGTATCTGGCGTAACACCTTCCGGTAACTTGCTACTTCTTCTCTTTCCGCATCTCCGACAACGGCCATGTTCTAACTGATATTCCACTACATAAGGCTTGATTTCTGGAAGATCAACTTTCTGATGAATATATGGTTTTTCACATATTGCAATTTCTCCTCCGCATTCGCAAGTATTAGGCAACTCTATCTTTACTACTTTATCTGCATCCATGTTGGCGCGAAAACTTCCTTTATGACCAACCTGACCGCCAATATTCCTTTCGCTTTTCGGCTTATTCTTTTTTATTTTATACAACTCTTTGGAACTTGGTATTGATGAATTTTTTGAGCTTAAACCGAGTCTTTCTCTTAACTCAGCATTTTCTATCTTTAAAGCCTTATTTTCTGCTTTTAAACTTTCATTCTCTTTTTCCAATCTTTCTATTTTTGCTTCTAACCTTTCTATTTTTTGCTGTAAATTTTTGCAAAGTTCTAAAAGGTTTACCATATTATTTCACTTTTGCTCTATGATTATCTTTTTAGATCACCTTGTCTACCTTATTCTGCCACTCCGCTGAACGGATACACCATTACCAATAGGTTTGGCATATATGGCTTAGAGTTTGGGTTGGTTTATCACTTTTAACTTTATCCAATAAATTACATATGTGAAGATAGTAAATTCAGCGTGCTGAGAACATTAGAAAGACGAGATTTTAATTGATTTTCATATTTACTCCAATCTTGTATTGCCTTTCTTGCAACACCTGAATCAACTGCGGCTTTTGCAACAGCAGGAGCTACTATAGAAATTAATCTTGGGTCAAATGGAGTAGGTATTATATATTCACGTCCATAGCCCATTTTACGACCGCCATAGACTGCAGATATCTCACCTGGTACTGGCTCACGGGCAAGCTTTGCTATTGCATCTGCAGCTGCAATTTTCATTTCATCATTTATTGTTGTTGCATGTACATCAAGTGCCCCTCTAAATATATAAGGAAAACCCATTACGTTGTTGACTTGGTTGTTGTAATCTGACCTACCAGTTGCAATTATTGCATCTGGCCTCACAGATTTTGCAAACTCAGGCCTTACTTCTGGATCGGGATTGGCAAGAGCAAAAATAATCGGGTCTTTGCCCATACTCTTTAACATCTCTTCATTTAACACATCTTTTGCAGATAGTCCGATGAATACATCAGCGCCTTTTATTGTATCAAGTAGAGAACGTTCGGAAGTATCAATTGCATACTTTTCCTTCCACTCATTCATATCCTCGTTTCTACCTTTGTATATTACTCCTTGCTTATCACACAGCACTATATTTTTAGCGCCCATGGACTTTAGTATTTCTAAACATGCAATACCGGCTGCTCCAGCACCATTCATAATGATCTTAACGTCCTCTAATTTCTTTTCAACAATATCAAGAGCATTTTCTATGCCAGCTGCAACAACCACCGCAGTTCCATGCTGGTCATCATGGAACACTGGAATATCCATCAGTTCATTCAGGCGTTTCTCTATTATAAAACAATCGGGAGATCTTATATCTTCTAAATTTATCCCCCCCCAACTTGGCCCAAGATACCTTACTGCATTGATGAAATCTTCTATATTTTCTGTACCAACTTCTATATCAACTGCATCAATATCAGCAAAACGCTTAAATAAAACAGCTTTGCCTTCCATGACAGGTTTTGCAGCAAGAGGACCGATATTACCAAGTCCAAGCACTGCAGTGCCATTTGAAATGACAGCAACACAGTTGCTTTTTGCTGTATAATCATAAACAACCTCAGGATTTTTAGCTATTTCAAGGCACGGAGCTGCAACACCAGGGGAATAAGCAAGTGACAAATCATACTGGGTAGATAAAGGTTTTGTTGGCATGATTGAAATTTTACCAGGGTTACCACCTCTGCTGTGATACTTAAGCGCTTCTTGTTTTGTGGTACTATCTAAATCATCGTTCATCATTACATCCTTATATTTTAAGCTTGTATTTTTTAAGTATATGGAGTTTTTATAAATGTTCAATTGTAAACTATTAACTTGTGAACTCTGTTGTACTTCTGTATAAGTTTACCTATTACGTAAGATGATATTACATGCTTAAAAAAAACGTGCCTAATTTGCTTACAATTTCTCGTGCACTTGCAATACCAGCAATAATATTAAGTTTTTATATAGAAAATAAATATGCAGGCCTGATAACAATATCAATCTTTGTGTTTGCGTGCATTACGGATTTTTTTGATGGTTACCTGGCGCGTGCGTGGAAAGTCCAATCAAAGTTTGGCAAGCTATTTGATCCAATTGCTGACAAATTAATAGTGGTTTCAACGATAATTATGCTAGTTTATAAGCATAAGATAAATGATTTTACAATAGTACCATCGATTATCATCATCTGTCGGGAGATATTAGTCTCGGGTTTACGGGAGTTTCTGATAGCTACAAATGTTAGTCTACCTGTAAGCAAAGCTGGAAAAATTAAAACATTTTTGCAGATGGTTGCTGTAGTAGCGCTAATAATGAACGATTATTATATGATTCAATATACAGGTGCGATTTGTTTATGGGTTGCAGCTATTATAACTATGTGGTCAGGCTATAATTATATCCTAGCCGGCATCAAACAGATTGGTTAAATCTCCTAGGAAATAGTTAATAGACAAGAGTAGTTAATATCTTAGTGATATTGACTCAGAAAGCAAAAAGGTGTATAATTGTATTAACTTACAACTAATTAGGTTAATATTATGAAAATACCTAGTGGCAAATTTTCTTCTACTAAAAAGGTTCCAGGAAAGAATAAGAAAAAAAGAGATTTTGAACCATTAGAAGAGTTTTTTTGGGATTTTTGGCCAACAGTTGATAAAGAAGTCAAAAGAGAAAGGCTAGAACAAGAACTATTAGCACTAAAAAAAAGAGAGCTATATAGAAAATGTGCATCATTGGCAACAATGGTCCCATTTACATTGCTGATGGCGATTGAACTGGAAAAAACATATAGCGATCAGGTATTACTTGGCGTGATAAGTGGCGCGCTAAGCCACACTATATTACCTTTTACAGTCTTATCTCTTATTTGTACGCTATATTTAATTTACAATAATAGGAAGATAGCACAAAAAGAACGAGAGTTGGAGATTATTGAAAATGGAGAGGAAGTAAAGGAAAAAGAGCACAATATTTCTGATATAGGTCAGTGTTTGATCTATATTGAGGCTATAACAACTGCACTGGTTATTGTAGGTATGATAATGGGTGAAACATCTTCACTTGAAGCAGCAGAGGATGCAATTTTATTTCTTGCCAATGCAATTGCTTTTCTTGCAACTCTTGTTTCTTATATTGATAAGCATGAAAAAAATAAGAAAAAGGAAACAGAAAAGTCTGATCTTGATGAGAAATCTAGCAAGAAAACTAGCAATATATCTGTAGCCGGATTGGCGCTTGCTGGTTCTTCTGTATTTTTAATAAGAAGGATAATGTTAATAGCATTAGCATCGTCCTTAAATCCTGCTGTTGGACCTACTTTAGGCTTGATAGGTATTGCAATTTTTATGGCTGTACAGGTCTTAACTATACATTCCTACAGTAAGACGCTGAAAGATCCAAAAGTGGAAGGACGAGGTGAATCAAGAAATGCAGGTAGTTCTGACCGTAGTTATAAAGAAGAAGGGCCGTCTATTGCCTAAGAAATTTATTTATTTAAGTAATATTTAGGTCTATACTTTATTTTGATCGAAAAAAATCTTATGTATAAGACTTTAATCACGTGCTTTATTTTCCTAATTTGCTCCTTTACACAATCGTATGCGGATGATCTTGAAAAAACTGAAACTGAACTATATGAAGAAGCAGTTGAACTTTTTGACCAGAAAAAATATAAACAAGCTATTAGGGCATTTCATAAGATAGAGGATTTGTATCCTTTTTCTTATTGGGCAATGAAAGCAAAATTATTATCTGGGGTCTCTCACTATAATATGGGTAACTATAGCAGTGCTGCAAGTGATATGGCTGATTATATATATGTTTATTCAAATGGTGAAGATTTACCATATGTATACTACTTAAGAGTATTATCTTATTACATGCAAATTAATAAAGTGCAACTTGGACAGCAAACTGCATATAAAACTTTAGAGCTGGCTACAGAATACATTAATCTCTTTCCAGGCAGCGAATATGTAGGCGAGATAAAGGAAAAAGCAAAGCTAATCACAGAACATATATCAACAAAAGAGTATTCTATCGGTAAATTTTACTTGAAGCGTGGTGAATATTTAGCAGCAATTAAGCGTTTCCAGAATATAGCAAGCTATAAAGATTCTAAATATTTTTCTAAGTCTATTAACTATTTAATAGCAGCCCATTCAGCTCTTGGCCTTGACTTAGAAGTTGAGCAGTATGAAAGTATGTTATTAGCAGAAAACCTGCAAGATGCCAAGCCAGAGGCTTGAAAATTTGCTTTAGCTTTTTCTATGCTTTGATATATAATTAGGTTTTTAACTATTTGAATATGGCTGGTCATTCACAATTTTCAAATATAAAACATCGGAAAGGCGCTCAGGATGCAAAGCGCTCTCAAAAATTTACGAAGCTGATCAGAGAAATAGCAGTTGCTGCAAAGCAAGGGCTACCCGAACTCAACCCGCGCCTTCGCTCTGCTATATTTGCTGCACGCAAGGAAAATCTACCAAAAGATAAAATAGAAACAGCAATAAAAAATGCAACTGGTAACGTTGCTGGAGAAAATTACGAGGAAATACAATATGAAGGTCATGGGCCTTCTGGCACTGCACTCATTGTCCATGCCTTGACTAATAACCGCAACCGTACTGCTTCTGAGGTACGTTATATATTTTCTCGCAAGGGTGGAAACTTGGGAGAAACAGGAAGTGTTAGTTACCTTTTTGATCATGTAGGTTTAATTGTCTATAAAGCAGAGGGTGTGAATTTTGATGATTTATTCAGTCATGGAATCGAATTAGAAGTATTGAATGTTGAGGAAAATGACAAAGAAGGATTACACGTTATAACTTGTGAAATAAAAGATTTTGGTAAAGTACGCGATGCCTTTTATGCAAAATTCGGAGAACCAGAACTTGCTCGTCTTTCACGGCAGCCAAAAGATCTGATTGAAATTAGCGATAAAGAGTTAATTGATAAATTATCTGCATTGGTTGAAGAACTAGAAGATAACGACGATGTACAGTATGTGGAAGGTAATTTTACTTTTGTTGATGCTGTTTAAATGATGAAGCTGTTTATATTTATACTGTTTTATATTTTACCAATATTTAATATACACGCCCTTAAGACTCCAGATAACAGTAAAGAGACTTTTTTAATATCCAGTACCATAAAATCTTCCTTTTTTGCCACGGGAATTGAGCAAGGGTTGGCGCCAAATACAGTGGTGAAATTGATCAACATATATAAAGATTTCGGTGTTGATTTTAAAAAAGACATTGTGCCGAAGAGTAAATTGGAAGTTCTTTTTGAGAGATTGCCTAATAATCAGAAGACTGAAGAAAAAATTTTATATGCTTCACTGACAATAAACAAGAAAGCTATTAGTTTATATCATTATAAATCGCAAGACGGCAAAGAAAGGTATTTTAATAAAGAAGGAATAAGCTTAAAAAATGGCGAAATTTTTGCAAATCCTTTAAATGGAGATTATCGCATATCCTCAAAATTTGGCAATAGAAAGCATCCTGTTCGCGGTAAAATTGCTTTTCACAAAGGAGTGGATTATGCAGCTAAACTTGGCACTCCCATATACGCTGCTGCAGAGGGTGTGATAGAATATATAGGAAAGAATGGTGGCTATGGAAATTACATCAAAATAAAACACAAAAATGAATATTCAACCTGTTACGCGCATATAAGTAGATTTAGTGGCGATATAAAGTTAGGCTCTAAAGTAAAGCAGGGGCAGATCATCGCTTATGTTGGTAGCACTGGTGTTGCAACAGGACCTCATTTACATTACGAAGTTATATATAACGGCAAACACATCGATCCGCTTACGATAGCGCATAAAACTGAAGTAAAATTGCCTGATCATGAATTAAGAGAGTTTAAACTATTTGTAAATAAGATAAATAAAACGATCAACAGAGAGGGTTCAAGTGAAAAAGAAGTTTAAAGACAATATGGATAAGAATACGATAAACGATAGAAATTTAAGTCAACTCCGGTTTTTTCCTGTACTAATAGCGCTAGGATTAATTTTATCGCTGCTTTTTTTGGCATATGACAGCACAATTGCACTTGGAGTTGCTGCCGTTTCAATTTTGACTTTTCTTCAAGGATTTTTTATTAATGACCCTAATGAAGCAAGAGTGATAGAATTTTTTGGTCATTATATTGGAACTTATTTTAAGTCTGGAATATGTGTAACGCTTCCCTTTTCAAGCAAATATATAGTTTCCCTAAAATTTCAGAATATTAACACAGAAAAAATAAAAGTTAATGATGCAAATGGAAGTCCAATAGAGATTTCTGCAGTAATTGTTTGGAGAGTGAGCAGTCCTGCAAAGGCGTATTATAATGTTAACAACTATCACGAATTTGTTTTTGTACAAAGTGACTCGGTAATTAGAGAATTGGCGAGCAATTATCCGTATGATAGCGAAAGCGATGAGGAATCTTTACGTAAAAATTCTGATAAAATTTCAGATGAATTGCGGTCAATGTTACAACAAAGATTAGATATTGCAGGAATTGAGATTACAGAAGCAAGAATATCGCATTTGGCGTATTCGTCCGAGATTGCACAAGCAATGTTAAGGCGTCAACAAGCACATGCTATCACTTCGGCAAGAAGGCATATAGTGCAAAATGCAATAGGAATTGTCGAGGAAGTAATAGCTCATTTTGAAAAAAACAAAAGCTTACAATTAGATGGCAAGCAAAAGGTTCAATTGATAAATAATTTGTTGGTTGCCCTAATCTCTGAGCAAGATGCACAACCGACGATTAGTTTAGATAATAATTAGCATAGAAGCCGATTGGGTTTCATAAATGCAAGTCACTATTAATTTCTTGATTAATAGACTAAATGATGTTATAAATTACACGCATTAGGGGTGCTCTAGAAAAGCTGAGAGTACATAAAGTACAACCCTTTGAACCTGATATTGTTAAAGCAAGCGTAGGAAAATGTATGTATATAAATATTGAAGAATGCTTCGGCTTCATTGCGTTAATTGCATCTCTAATTGGATTATCACCTCAAGTATATAAAGCATATATCACTAAAGTTACTCGTGATGTATCGATGTTAATGTTAGTAAACTATCTTATTTGTTCATTGTCTTGGATTGGCTATGGTCTTTACCAGAGCTCAATTTTTGTGGTGCTTAGCAATATTGCTGGATTAGTGATTAGCATAATATCAATTATTCAAAAATGTTACTACGATGCAAAACCTGCACCATGATCATGTGCTGCACTGCAGTACACAACAACAATATCGTTCTATTGTAGTGCTAAATGGAAAAATACCGAGCTCATCGTTTTTTAAACGAGATATACCTATTATTGCTGTAGATGGAGGAGCAAACAAGCTTCTATCAATTGGCGTAAAACCTGATCTTGTAGTAGGAGATTTGGATAGCGTAAATCTGGATTTACGTGCTAATTTGAATACGATATATCTACCTGATCAAGATTATTGCGACTTTTCTAAAGCAATGGCTCACTTAAAAACAGTAAAGTTATTGCCATCAATAGTAACGGGTATTACTGGAGGAGCAATTGATCACATACTACAGAATATTAACATTTTTCTAAGTACGGGCAGTATCTTTTACACACCTTCACCTCCCATGGTAGGTTACACTTTACGAAAAGGTATTACCCATTTTTTTTCTTTGCCAAAAAATACTAAAATATCTTTACTTGGTATACCGAGAGCTCAAATATCAACCAAAGGATTAAAATGGGAACTGCATCTTAGCAACCTTGCCTTTCCAGGAAAGAATTCTTGCTTTAATCGAAGCCTGAGCAATGAGGCATATATAGAAGTACACAGTGGTATATGTTTGGTGATGGTTTATTTAGAAGCAGTAGATGATGCTGCAAGACATCATGTGCGTCAAGTTAAGAAGTAAATAGACTTCTTGCATAACCCAAACTAATACCAATTCTCATTGTTGTCCAGTCAAATAGGAAACATTGCAGAGTTGTTTAATTGTGGAGCTGGCAAGAGAAGTAATAAATTTGCACAAAGCACCCTCAAGTAGAGCAATTGTATCGTATATTTTATTGCGCAAAATGTTCTGTTTTATATATAACCAAAGCCTCTCAACAGGATTTAGCTCAGGTGAGTATGGAGGTAGGTATATAATGTCGATATTTTTAGGTACCTTTAAATTTTTTGACCTATGCCAACTAGCACAGTCCATAACGAGAAAAGCCTCTCGTGTTTCTAGATATTGCGAAATTTGCTCAAGAAATATGTTCATGCAATCAGTGTTGACATTTGGTGCAAATAAGCTAGAACTCTCTCGATTTCTAGGATTAACTGCACTATAGAGATAGAAATTTTGCCTACCTAATTTTGTTTTAACCTGTGTTCTAATCCCCTTTTTAAACCACCCATGTCCAACTTTTGAATGTGTGCCAAACCATGATTCATCAAAGAAAAATAGCTCTTTTTCTGGATACTTGCTAATAGCTCCATTGAGATTTTTTTTTGAATTCCTCTTGTTTGCTTTTATCTTGTCCATTATGAACTGGTCTTGGTGTAATATATGAGAATTTCATCTTTTGCATATGGCGGTGTACTGTAGATTTGCTGATATTTAATCCGAACTTTTCCTGGATTCTTATTCTCATTTCTTTAATGGTGATATTAGGATTTTCTTCTATCCACTCTTCAATTTGCTGTAGTTGAGCCTGATTTAATTTAGTTTTTCTACGACGTTGTGAAGGAGCAAACAGTTTTTCTTCTCTGCCAATTTTCAAGAGTTTTACCCACGAAGTTAGTGCGCTTCTTGAAATGCAATATATTTTTGCTACAGCCGTTATACTGTACTTTTTTGCTGCAATTACAGCATTTAGTTTTTTTGAAACATATGCATTATTCCTTACTTTCTTCAGCATTTCTTTTGCTGATTCTACTACTTTTTCATCCAATAATTTTGATCTTAATGCCATTTAAACCTCGCTATTTTACTTACTTCAGTATGGCTTTTCTTCCATCATTGTCCATCTGTTTGCCCTGTAATGGGAATTGGTATCAGAGGTTGTCCGGAAACAAGTAAAAGGCTATAATATCTGAAATTTTAGTACGGGGTAAAGATGAGAAAAAAGTATCCAACAGATCTAAGCGAAAGGGAATGGGCAAGAATAGAAAAACACTTCAGAGTATCATACAAGAAAGGAGGAAGGCCGCCAAAGTATAGCAAAAGAGAAATATTAGAAGCAATTTTCTATGTATTGCGTACAGGGTGTCAATGGCGGTATTTACCAAATGATTTTCCGCTATGGAAGACTGTGTATGAGCAGTTCAGGCAATGGAAGAAGCAGGGAATTTTTGAGAAAATGAATTATGAAATTACAAAATATAGTAGAAGAAAAATAGGAAGGAATGAGCAGCCGAGTGCCTGTATAGTAGATAGTCAATCTGTAAAGACTACAGAAAAGGGGGGATCAAAGGCTATGATGGAAGTAAAAAAGTAAAGGGTAGAAAAAGGCATATAATTACAGACACTCAGGGTTTTATACTAGGTTGTTACGTAGGCGCTGCTAACGAAAATGATAGAGATGGTATTAAAATAGCATTAAACAATATGAGAACAAAATATACTAAAGTTAAAAAAATGTGGGCTGACATGGGATACCAAGGAAGAAATTTAAAGAATCACATAAAGGAAGAATATGACATAGATATTGAAATTGTTACAAGGCCTCCATGTAGATTTTGGGTGCACAAAGATACGCCACCTGAGCTACTACCAACAAGAGAACAAGGGTTTAAAGTACAGCCAAGAAGATGGGTTGTAGAAAGGACTTTTGCTTGGGTTAATAGGAATAGAAGGCTATCGAAGGAGTATGATTTACTCACAACATCCACTGAGAATTTCATATACCTAGCTATGAGTAGGGTTATGTTAAAGAGGGAATATGCTTGAATTTACTAGTTTCCGGACAACCTCTAAGTAGAAAAAAGGTATCATCCAAGTAGCTGACACTGGTTCCTTTATGACGTGTCATTCCAGTGTTAAACACTGGAATGACAGCAGTCCTACGTCATACCGCCGCGAACCGTCATACCGCGATTCATTCGCGGTATCTCGGCAATAGATCCCGCTAACACGTAGCGGGATGACGGTTGTCGTTTAGCCATAAATGTTTAAGAAATTTACCAAATAAAAAAAAAGGCAAAAGAAGCCCTAGTCATTGTCTATTTTCAGTATTGGCGTTTTTTAAGTCTTAAACACTGCAATTTAGCTGCTTTTAAAAGCAACTAACCTTAGTTTAAATGTTTAAGGAATTTACTAGGCAGAAAAAAAAGGCAAAGAAAACCCGTGGTAGCTAGTTATTACACTCTCTATTTTAAAATTTGACGTTGGGTGATGTCTTGAACGCTTTATAAGCGCGTTTCAGCTTATGTAGGTAAAAACCTAGAAATTTGATAAAGACATAAGGTGCACATAGTGCAAAAAATTAAACAATAGTACGCCAAATACAAGTTTTCTTGTCATTTTAATCTGCTGCAGAGATTGCGAAGTTAAATAAAATAGCTTCACTTCCATGATAAGAGGGCTGGCGGAGTTTGTCAAGCAAGTTTTTTTGTTTCTACTGAATGACAGTTGTGGCTTGGGAGGTAGTGCAAGAAGTCTATTGTATTACTGAATTATTAATAATCTAGTAATAGTGCCTGCTATGTAGCTAAAATTTTCCTTTAACTTAAGCTATATGTAGCTAAAATAACTTGGGTTTACCGACGATTTGACAAACGATAAATTCGTCATCCCGCTGCTTGTTAGCGGGATACCGCGGCGGTATGACCCTGACTTGCATTAGCCATGTATAATAAAGGGAATCTATGACAAAAGAATCATTGGTAAAAACTGATATAGTGAAAGTTGAAGACAAAAAAGCGGTAAGAAGCTTTTTTAAAATACTAGGTGGAGTGGCAGATGCTGTAAGATCGTGGATTGGTAACATCAGTCCTGATTTAAGCAACAGTCGCGATATCGATAGTTTAGTCTTGAAGATGAACGAGTGCTTAAATCCAAAGGGAGGGGAGGTTTCAGCACGTAAAAACGCTGTATCTCTTGGTAACTTGTACTTAAGCTTATCAGAGAAAGGTAAAATAAAATTTCTACAAACCCTGGCAGAAAAATTTAATCCGAATAAAGCGGAAATAGATGAGAAAATTAGAGAGTATAAGAAAAACCAAGATCCCGAGTTAAACTATAAATTTGAACAGGATTTAATAAAAATTCTTGAATCACCACGTTCTAAAATATTGAAGCAATTTATTTCTTTACCAGAAGGCCTTAAGTTTATTGTTGATATGCGTTCTGATGTGCTTAAGCTAAAGAACCAATATAGAAGCTTGAATCCACTAGAGAGGGAATTAAAAAATATACTCTATACTTGGGTTGATGTTGATCTACTCGATCTTCGTCAAATCACTTGGGATTCACCTGCATCATTGCTAGAAAAACTTATAAAATATGAAGCTGTGCATAAAATTTCCTCTTGGGGCGACCTAAAAAACAGACTAGATTCTGATCGTCTCTGTTTTGCTTTTTTTCATTACAAGATACCAAACGAACCTCTAATTTTTGTAGAGGTTGCATTGGTGGATAAGATTGCAGATAGCATTCAACACCTTTTAGATGAGTCAGTACCTTCAAATGATCCGAGTAATGCAAGCACTGCTATATTCTATTCAATATCAAACACTCAAGCAGGGTTATCTGGAATCAGCCTTGGTAATTTTTTGATCAAAAGGGTTGTAGAAAAGCTATCACAGGAGTTTAAAAGTATAAAAACATATGCAACTCTTTCTCCAATACCTGGCTTTACGAAATGGCTAAAAAACAATCTAAACCAAGATGTCACTTTATTGGGCAAACTAAATATAAAACAATCTAGTGCAGAAATTTTAGAAAGTGCAGAGCAATTAAAAACTAATGTTGAATGTACAAATGAAACTAAACAATGCATGCTTAAACTATGTGCATATTATTTACTAAAAGTTAAGAACAATAGTGGCGATGCTTATGACCCGGTGGCGCATTTTCATTTAAGCAATGGTGCATCGATAAAACAATTAAACTGGATGGCGGATACTTCTGAAAAGGGTATTAGTCAGTCAGCCGGGATGATGGTAAATTATCTATATGAGTTGCCTAAAATAGATAATAATCATGAAAACTATATGGTTAATAAAGTGATTTCCTGCTCGAAAAAAGTGTCGTCTATGTTGAAGGAGTAAATAGTCTCTTAATAAAGGATTGCCCTCACAACACTTAAAATGTAAAATGGTTCTACTTAAGTAAAATAGCCATAAATGAACAACATAAGAAATTTTGCAATAATAGCGCATATAGACCACGGTAAGTCAACGCTTGCTGACCGTTTAATAGAGGAATGTAACGGCCTTGAAGCAAGAGAAATGACCAATCAAATACTCGATTCAATGGATATAGAACGCGAACGTGGGATTACAATTAAGGCACAGACGGTAAAACTCAATTATACGGCAAACGACGGTAATCAATATTGCCTAAATCTCATGGACACCCCAGGTCACGTTGACTTTTCTTACGAGGTAAGTCGAAGCTTAGCAGCGTGCGAAGGTTCACTTTTAGTGGTGGATAGTAGCCAGGGCGTTGAAGCACAAACCCTTGCAAATGTATATAAAGCTATTGACAACAATCATGAAATAATAGTTGTGCTCAATAAAGTTGATCTTCCTGCTGCAGATCCAGAAGGGGTAAAACTCCAGGTTGAGGAAATAATCGGTATTGACGCAAGTGAGTCAGTTTTAATATCAGCAAAAACTGGACTTGGAATAAAAGATGTACTTGAAGCAATAGTGGCAAAACTTCCAGCTCCTCAAGGTGATGTAAATGCTCCACTGCAAGCAATTTTAGTTGATAGTTGGTATGACACTTACTTAGGAGTGGTAATTTTAGTGCGAGTTAAAAATGGAGTGCTAAAAAAAGGCATGAGAATTGTTATGATGTCTAATAATGCTACATACCAGATAGATAATATCGGTATTTTCACCCCTAAAAAAGTGATGACGGGTGAACTTTCAGCGGGTGAAGTTGGTTTTATAACTGCTTCAATGAAGGAAGTAGCAGACTGCAAGGTAGGGGACACTATCACTGAGGAAAAGAGACCTTGTAGTGAAGCACTTCCTGGATTTAAAGAAGTGCATCCTGTGGTATTTTGTAGCATTTTCCCTCACAAAACGGATGATTTTAAATATCTAAGGGAAGCTCTAGAGAAGTTACATTTAAATGATGCAAGTTTTACCTTCGAAGCTGAAACTTCAAATGCACTAGGCTATGGATTTCGTTGTGGTTTTTTGGGAATGTTGCATCTTGAAGTTATTCAAGAAAGGCTCGAGAGAGAATTTGATTTAGACCTAACAGCAACTGCGCCAAGTGTTATATATAGGGTTACAACACGAAGTGGTGAAATTTTGAATATTCATAACCCAAGTGATATGCCAGATCCAACGAAAATTGAAATTGTGGAAGAACCATGGATTACCGCAACCATAATGGTTCCTGATCAATACTTGGGAGAGATTCTATCTCTATGTGAAGAAAGGAGGGGAGAACAGGAGGATTTATCTTACATTGGTAACACAACAACAGCATTGTTAAGATATAAATTACCACTGTCTGAAGTTGTTTTTGACTTTTATGATCGATTAAAATCAATTTCCAAAGGATATGCAAGCTTAGATTGGGAAATTTCCAGCTATCTGGTAAGCCAAATAGATAAATTAAGCTTTTTAATTAATGGAGAGCCCGTAGATGCACTGGCTTGTATCGTTCACAAAAGTAGGGCAGAAAAAAGGGGGCGTGAAATATGTGCACGCTTGAAGGATTTAATACCACGTCAGCAATACAAAATCGCGATTCAAGCGGCAGTGGGCGGAAAAATTATTGCCAGAGAAACGATTAACCCATACAGAAAAGATGTAACAGCTAAACTCTATGGTGGAGATGTAACGCGAAGAATGAAACTACTTGAAAAGCAAAAGAAGGGTAAAAAAAGGTTACATTCTATAGGGAACGTAAATATTCCACAGAATGCTTTTATTCAAGCCTTGAAGATAAGTGATTGATCTTAAAAGACTTCTTGTATAGTTTTTGGCACAACCGTTAGAAACGAAAAAACTTACTTGACAAACTCCGCCAGCCCCCTTATCATGAAACTGAAGCTATTTATTTATCTTCTCTGTACAGATTAAATGACAAAAAAACTCACGTATCTGGCGTCTCATGTTTAATTTTTTGCACTATGTGCACCTTATGTCTTTATCAAACTTCTACCTACATAAGCTGAAACGCGCTTATAAAGCGTTTAAAACATAAAAAAACGCCAACTTAAAAAATGGATAGTGAATAACTAGCTACCCTAGGGTTTCTTTTGCCTTTTTTTCTGTTTAGTAAATTTCTTAATGTTTCTAATTTAGATTAGTTGCGGTTTAAAAGCAACTGAATCGCGGTTATTAAGCATTTAGAATAAAAAAACGCCATACTTGAAAGTATAATGTAAGTAATTAGCCAACCACGGGGCTTCTTTTGCCTTTTTTTTCCATTTGGTAAATTTCTTAATGTTTATGGCTAAACGACAACCGTCATCCCGCTACTTGTTAGCGGCTGAGATACCGCGGCGGTATGACGTAGGACTGCTGTCATTCCAGTGCTTGACACTGGGATGGCTTTGTTGCATAGCAACTGAAAAATCTGGTGGCTACTGACAAAATTCATTATAAAATAGCCATTTAACCTTGAAAGAAAAAATATGCCACAAAAAATGAGGGTCAGTAACCATAGCGAATATAACAAATTTCTAGAAAAAAGAGGAAATATTTTTCATTATATCAACGAAGCCATAGAAAAGTGGTACGAGAATGGTCCAAAAATACCAGGTGGCAACAATATTTATAGCGATAAAGTTGTAATTTTGGTGCACATAATAACTTGTTTATTTAGAATAGGCCTGAGGCAAACAGTTGAGTTTATAGCAGGATACCTTGAGCAAATTGGGAAAAATTTGCAAGTTATCAGCTATTCACAATCATCAAGAAGGTTTAAGAAACTCAATATTAAGATCAATGATTGCAGAATTGATAAAAATAATATGGAAGATATCGAAATTGCTATAGACAGTACAGGAATTAGTATATACAACAACACTCCTGGTCATAGCAAAGAAAATAGCGAAGATAGAAAGTATCGCAGCTATGAACAGACAAGAAAATTGCATGTAATGTTGAATACAAACAGCAAAAAAGCCATAGCTGTAAAATACAGTAACGGTCTGATCACTATGGAGCTTGTGATTTGCTAAAAGAAGTCGATTTTCAGTATGTCATAAAAGTACTATATGCAGATAGGGCATATGACAGAGAAAAGCTCTATAAGCTGTGTAATCAATATGGTATAAAAACGAAAATTCCTCCGAAAAACAACGCAGCAGAGCATCCAAAATTGGATTATATGCTTGATAGAAATGCCGCTATTCAGTTAATGAAATTACATGGTGAGAATGGTATAAAAAGATGGAAAGAAGAAGTAAATTACGGAAAAAGATCGTATATTGAAGGATTTTTCTCAAGGTTGAAGCGAATATTTGGGTTTAGTTTTAGGAGCAAATCTGAAATTAATCGTGAGAAGGAACTGCTACTCAAGTGTTATTTGCTTAACAAATTTACTGAAATAGGCATGGCTAAGTTTGAGATAGCTTCATGAATTTATTGTACGTTACCTACTATCCGAAGAGCGATGCAACAAAGCCCACTGGGATCCAGTTGAGCTATTTCAACAAAAATACTGCATTTGAGATGAACGTTCCAGACTTATTTACAAATATAACAATTAAAGTCTGGATTCCAGCGTCAAGCACTGGAATAATATCGTTTACTATGTCTATATTACAATATTTGTGCAGTTGTGTATCAACTACTTTTGTGGCACTGTTTGTTATTCAATCTTTATGCTAGTTTTACTAAAAATTATAGTATTTTAGGTATAATTGCAATATCTAAATTTAAGGTATAGAGATGAACCCTAGGAAAGTTTTTAATATTCTTTTTATAGTATTATTTATTTCTTTTTCTCATGTTGGGAGTGCTGCCGCTGACACTAATACTGATACAACTGCTCAAGTAATATGTAACATTATTGGCTACGTTTGGGGAATAGGCGGACCGCTTATGACCGTAGTGATAATAGGTGCAGCTTTGCTTGCGATATTTGGTAGAATGCCATGGCCAGCTCTTTTTGCACTCGGTATATTTTGTGCTGTATTTTTCGGTGCTAAAACTATCGTCATAAAAGTAATGGGTGGTATAGGCGGCACTGGAAATACTTCTTTGATGGACCAATGTGGAACAGGAGACACAAAAAAGAACTATTTTTTTCTAAAACAGACCTGATGTACGGCTTTAACTATATCTTCCACTTGTGGTAATGCTTTTTTTTCTAGATTTGCAGCGTAAGGTAAGGGGATGTCCTTGCCAGTTACGCGTACAACTGGAGCATCAAGGTAGTCAAATCCTTGTTCCATAACAACGGCTGACAGCTCTGCTCCTATTCCTGCAAATGGCCATCCTTCTTCTACACTAACTAACCTATTAGTCTTCTGAATAGAGTTAATAACAGTTTGAGTGTCAAGTGGTCTTAAGGTTCTGAGGTCAATAACTTCAGCTTCTATACCTTCACTCGAAAGTAAATCTGCTGCATTTAAGGCATCCATTAATTTTAATGAAAAAGCAGTGATAGTTACATCCTTTCCTTCCCGTATAACAGCAGCTTTGCCTATTTCAAGTAGATAATCTTTGTTTGATAGCTCAGAGTCAGAAACTTCATGCTCATGTCCATAAGCTATTTCGTTTTCTAGAAATATTACCGGATTAGGGTCACGAATTGCAGCTTTAAGCAGACCTCTGCAATCGGAGGCAAAATAGGGTGCTATTACTTTTAACCCCGGTATATGCGAATACCAAGCTGCAAAGCATTGAGAATGTTGTGCAGCAACTCTTGCTGCAGCGCCATTTGGTCCACGAAATACTATAGGGCATCCAAGTTGTCCGCCTGACATATAATTTGTTTTTGCTGCGGAATTCACAATTTGGTCAATAGCTTGCATAGAAAAATTAAAAGTCATAAACTCGACTATTGGCTTTAATCCAGCAAATGCCGCTCCAACAGCAAGGCCAGCAAATCCATGTTCGGTAATAGGCGTATCAACTACTCTGTTTTCTCCAAACTCTTTCAGTAATCCTTTCGTTACTTTATAAGCACCATCATACTCTGCAACTTCTTCACCCATGATAAGCACATCAGAGTCGTTTTGCATTTCTTCTCTAATTGCTGTGCATAAAGCTTCTCTTACACTTAAGGTTGCCATTTATAAACTTTTATAGACTTTAACTAAAGTAACTATATCAGAATTACTGGGGGTAAGTAAAGTGTACAAATTAAGTTTTACAAACATCATGACCAACTCATTCCAAAAAAAAATCTTCTCACGCTTGCTGTTTTTTGTTGCTGGAAATGGCTGGATTATTTAAGCTTTTAGTAATGTATGTTGTTAAATTAATAGCAATTTATTTGGAAATAACAGAAAAATTTATGATAGTTTTATACTCTAAATAGAATAAGATACTTCTGTCTGTGTCTCCACGTTTGAAACTAACCTTATTCTATCTCTTTCTTGTTCTGGACTTAACCTGTGAAGCGCGTAACTGAAATCTTCCTCACTCACTATAAGCCGTCTTTGCGCACCAGCGCTAATTTTTGCTTCATTCACTAATTGCTCTAATTCAGCCCCAGAATAGCCTTCAGTCTTGTCTGCAATGTCTTGGAGGTTTAGCTTTTCATCAGTTTTTGTACCTCGCATATAAAGTTCCAATATCCTTTGTCTCACCTCTATGTTTGGATTAGGGACATAAACCTTCTGACCTAAACGTCCAGGTCTAATAAGTGCTGGATCTATACCACCGATAAGGTTAGTTGCACCAATTACTATTATATCTTTTCTGCTCTTAAATCCATCTATTTCAGTTAACAACTGTGTTAAACTCTCTCGACAATGGTAAGCTGAGTTATTAGCGGTACTTCTTTTTTGAGCAACTGCATCTATTTCATCTATAAAGACTATACAAGGAGAATATTTTTTTGCTATTTTAAAAAGCTCGCGTACAGCATGTGCACCATGACCAATATATACTCCAATAAGTTCAGGACCTGAGATGCTTATGAAATTCATATTTGATTCACCTGCAATTGCACGAGCGATAAGTGTTTTACCATTTCCAGGAGGGCCATGTAATATGTAACCTCTTAGTGAATTAATACTTTTATTTCCAAACAGCTTGCGCATTTCTTCTGTCATTTGGTCACAGCAAATCATCTGCAACCGTTGTTTTAAGGAGTCATCAATTATAGCATCAGCAAATGTTATTCTTTTATCATCTGAATCAGCTAATTCTATCGATATAGGCAGCTCTACTTCCTTTAGTTTGCTGGATATTTGATCATATATAAACCAAGCAATAAAAAAGAAAACGACAAGTAACACAAAAGGCATAGCTTCACTAACATAATGTGCAGCTAACTCATACCCTTTACTGAGCAACGTTGTATGCATATAGGCAAACAAAAAAGCGATAGAGATAATAGTTGCCACGCATAGTAAACAGATTGAAATTCTTTTTAGTAATTCTGAAATTTCAATTTTTTTCATCTTAATACCTTATACCAATTTTAAACTAAGAATAATTTTATCTAGCCTACCTATTTTAGCTTGATTAGAGCGTTCCGAAAAATTATCAAGTACGTACTTTAACTTATTAAATACTAAAAACAATATATCCCCATATTGTCACATACATCTTTAAAGTTTACCAAATTCATTTTCAAAAAACAAGATTTTATTATTAACCCGAATTCTGGATTAGATTTTAGGTAAATTATTGAAAGTCTTGAATTTTACTAAATTAGTAACTAGTCTTAAAATGCTTACTGCTTTATCGTAAATGCTAAAACAATAAGCTATTGATATTCTTGTTTTTTTTAATCTCCAATCCAGAATTCGGGTTAAAAACGCTAACTTGTATCTTCAAGAAGTAAGACATAATAGCTCTAAAATGTCTTGCAAGGAAAGGTAAAGCTGAACGCTAACTTATGCCAGAAAAATACCGTCTTGTTTGCCTTTTTGAGTAGTATCATCTTATTTTTCCTGTAAATTTTGTTTATAACGCCTAAGATTTACGATATTTTAATCCCGGTAGAATATCTTATAAAATCAGATTATATGTTATACCTATGGAAATAGATAACTTTCAGCAATATTACAACCAAGAAGAAATGAAGACAGTAACATTAGCTCAAATTTATAAAGACTTGGTAATAAAGATATCCGATATAGCCACAAGCAAAATGTAAGCTACTATTAATGGTATTATGGAAATAGCACCAACGATACCACCTACTATACCTACTACCAGAGGTGACGGAGTAGTAAGGCTTAATATAATAAGTGGGAGAGATATAATTGATAGTATTATAGAAATTACACCTACTGTTTTCAGAAGAGATAGAAATCCTTTTGAATCTAAGTGTTCTTTTTCCCTTAAATAATATAAAGAAAATGCTTATACACATTATAGCACAAAGTATTATTGCTGCTATTTTTATTATAGCTGCTGCTATAAGTGCTGCTAAATAAGCTATATTCATTATAACTTTACCACTAAACTTAATAACACTGCAATTATCACACACCATAATAAAAAAGTCAACTCCATATGTTTAGGTTGTAAAATCCCAAAAAGCAGCCAGAATAGAATAAGCAAACATTTACGAATTGAATTTAGTGCAAACAAGGGTGTTGATATCAACCATACTCTGCAGAATCGCAATATGGTATGACTACATGCTTTTTATTGATTTGATTAACATAATCAGCAGAGAGTTTTGTTTTGCAAAAGATGTCTACAGTAACATACTGCAATTATTTGGAATTGTAGGGCTAGGTGCAATTGTAAGGCCACTTGGTGCATTCATATTTGGTCACGTTGGTGACAGGTATGGAAGGAGGATAGCATTAATAATTACTATCTTGCTAATATCGATACCATCAAGTCTCATTGCATTTATTCCAAGTCACAATCAAGTAGGTATAATTTCTACTATATTGCTTCTTGCAATCCATATAACACAAGGAATTGCACTTGGTGGTGAACAAGGAAGTTCTGTTTATCTTATAGAGCATTTATCCAGTAGGAAAGAGAACTTAGGGATGTATTTTGGAATGATGGGTTTTGGTCGCTCCATTGGCGTCTTGCTTTCTGCGGTGATAGTGATTATCTGCAAAAAAACTACTGATTTTTGTACCTGGGGTTGGAGATTGCCATTTATTTTCTCAGCTATTTTAGGATTAATTAGCGCGTATAGCATATACACATTGGGAGAAACTCCAGCATATGAAAAAAATCGAAAACAAAGAAATTTACCTGATTTGCCAATAATAGAGCTTATAAAACGCCACAAGAGAGCTCTTATACTTGCTATTTTAATATCTGTACCTGTTAATGTTGCTGTTGGATTTACCATATTTCTTCGAACTCTCGCAAAGGAAATAGCATCAGTGGATGTTTATGTAACAACATATATCAACGAAATTGTATTGATTATAACCAGTGTATTAATGCCGATATCTTCAATAGCGTTTGGAATGTTGGCTGATAAAGTTGGAAAAGAGCGCACTGCAATCTTATTTATAGCAATTACAATGGCACTGTGTTGTCCTGCGTTATCTATTGCATATTACTATAAAAATTATCTTGTGATTGCGTTGAGCGTAATGGTTCTCTCTATAATAGAAAGGGGTATAGTTCCCATAGGAATAGTTGCATCTGAACTCTTTCCTACCAATGTTAGATTTAGTGGTGTGAGCTTATCACGCAATATCTCTTATGCGTTACATGGAGGATTTACTCCTATGGTTTGTATTTGGTTGACTGTAACATTTCCTCAAACAAACCTTGCTGCTGGGCTTTATATAGTCTTCTGCTTGTTGATCAGTGTGGTAGCAATATTGCAAATAAAACCGCAAGATAAGAAATTTGATTGGTCTTAGTTTTCTCCTATGTGATTTGATAGACCGGGAAAGGGTTTCATCTAAGTAGCTGACACCCTGACAACCGTCATCCCGCTGCTTGTTAGCGGGATCTAGAGATACCGTGACGGTATGACGTAGGACTGCTGTCATTCCAGTCTGAAATCCAGAGAAAAGGATGATGTCATCCCAGTGTCCCTGTAATGTCATTCCAGTGCTTGACACTGGAATGGCTTTGTTGCATAGCAACTGAAAAATCTGGTGGCTACTGACAAAATTCATTATAAAATAGCCATTTAACCTTGAAAGAAAAAATATGCCACAAAAAATGAGGGTCAGTAACCATAGCGAATATAACAAATTTCTAGAAAAAAGAGGAAATATTTTTCATTATATCAACGAAGCCATAGAAAAGTGGTACGAGAATGGTCCAAAAATACCAGGTGGCAACAATATTTATAGCGATAAAGTTGTAATTTTGGTGCACATAATAACTTGTTTATTTAGAATAGGCCTGAGGCAAACAGTTGGGTTTATAGCAGGATACCTTGAGCAAATTGGGAAAAATTTGCAAGTTATCAGCTATTCACAATCATCAAGAAGGTTTAAGAAACTCAATATTAAGATCAATGATTGCAGAATTGATAAAAATAATATGGAAGATATCGAAATTGCTATAGACAGTACAGGAATTAGTATATACAACAACACTCCTGGTCATAGCAAAGAAAATAGCGAAGATAGAAAGTATCGCAGCTATGAACAGACAAGAAAATTGCATGTAATGTTGAATACAAACAGCAAAAAAGCCATAGCTGTAAAATACAGTAACGGTCTGATCACTATGGAGCTTGTGATTTGCTAAAAGAAGTCGATTTTCAGTATGTCATAAAAGTACTATATGCAGATAGGGCATATGACAGAGAAAAGCTCTATAAGCTGTGTAATCAATATGGTATAAAAACGAAAATTCCTCCGAAAAACAACGCAGCAGAGCATCCAAAATTGGATTATATGCTTGATAGAAATGCCGCTATTCAGTTAATGAAATTACATGGTGAGAATGGTATAAAAAGATGGAAAGAAGAAGTAAATTACGGAAAAAGATCGTATATTGAAGGATTTTTCTCAAGGTTGAAGCGAATATTTGGGTTTAGTTTTAGGAGCAAATCTGAAATTAATCGTGAGAAGGAACTGCTACTCAAGTGTTATTTGCTTAACAAATTTACTGAAATAGGCATGGCTAAGTTTGAGATAGCTTCATGAATTTATTGTACGTTACCTACTATCCGAAGAGCGATGCAACAAAGCCCACTGGAATCCAGCCTTTATTATGCAGCCACTTGGTTAAAATTAAGTTTCTGGATCCCAGATACTGTCTCTGCTGTCAAACAAATTATCCAACAAAATTACAATTAAATGGTTGATTCTTTTTAAGAATACCAAAAAAGACATGCATTAATTTTCGCATTAACGCAAGAACTATGACTTTTGGACATTTGCCTTTACTTGCTAGACGCTGACAAAACTTTTGAAAATGATTATTATGGTTTTTGACTACTATAGCTGGCATATAAAGAGCTTTTCGAATACGCTCAGATCCTATTTTGCATATGCAACTTCTCTTACTTACTGACGATCCCGATTGATAATGTCCTGGATTTAGACCAGCAAAAGCTGTAAATTGTTTAGCATTGTCAAAGTTATCAACTGATGGCATTTCTGCGACAACAGCAACAGCAGTAAGATATCCTATACCTTTTATAGTCTTAAGGTTTTCCACCATATTTTTTAGATGTGGATAGTTATTTATATGCTCATTAATTTCTTTTTCGAGAACAATAATTTGCTCCTCTATTGCCAAAATTACTTTAGATATAGCTTCTTTGCAACTGGAATGCATATTTTTGTTTTCCAAGCGATTTGTCTGTTGCACCTTATCATCTTTTAGCGATTGCATGCAACGGTAAAGCTCCCTCAAATGCCTCATTTCAGGTGCAATGGGCTTCCAAAGAGCAGGTTTGTTGGCGATACAAAATCTAGCTATCATAGCTGCATCTGATTTATCTGTCTTATTTCTGAGCAGCTCACTTTTGCCAAAAGCTTTGATTTGGGCTGGGTTTACTATACTGACATTATGTCCTAAATCGTGCATAAAAGTAGCCAAATCTTCTCCATACCAACTAGTTGCTTCAAGACATAAATGAGTAAGATTTGCTCCATGGCCATTGCACCAAACTACAAGTTTTGCAAAACCATCTTGATTATTTTGAAAGACTTTGTGTCGTTTTTTACTGTCCACTAACAAACAAACATCAAATTTCTTTTTTGAAATATCCACACCCAAAATAGCATTTACTTGCATAAAATTGCCTCCAAGACTATAAATAAACTGAGAGTTTAGACTAACCTTGTAATACGGGATATAATTCCAAAAGATACTGTTCAGTCTTTAACTCTATGGGAGGGAAGCAAAATCTGGCTTAATGGCATTAGTGTCGCATCAGCTTCACCCTCCCTGTGAGGTATTTTAGCTCTAATGCCTCACATCATAAAGATACAAGTGTCTAGGCACTGGGATGACAAAGGAGGGCAGTGTCAGCTACTCGGATGACACCCTGCTGGTGGACAATGTTTGTATAGTTGTGCGTCACGCGCTGGAATGACGAATTACTTAACCGCCATACCGTCACGGTATCTCCTAGCATAGATCCCGCTAACACGTAGCGGGATGACGATTTTGTATCGGAAAACAAGTAGCGGAATAATGACAACCACGTCATACCGCTGCGGTATCTAGCCGCTAACACGTAGCGGGATGACGATTTTGTATCGGAAAACAAGTAGCATGACGATTTATCAAATGTTCCTTAGTTTCTCAAAAAAATCCTTTAACAAAAAAGAGCATTCTGTTTCTAATATTCCACCATAAACTTCAGGTATATGGCTGCAAAATTGAAATATCTTAGCACCATTTTCAATTCCTCCACCTTTTGGATTATAAGCTCCAAAGTACAATCGTTTAATTCTGGCAAAGGAAATAGCTTGAGCACACATCGGACATGGTTCTAATGTTACGTACATATCAGCATCACAAAGCGTGGAAGTTGAAAATGCTTGTCTGATCGCTAACATCTCTGCATGTGCAGTTGGATCGTTAGATATATTGTGTGCAGAAGAAATGATATTGTCTCCACTCACTATTACAGCACCTATGGGCACCTCATCATTTTTTTGAGCGAGTTTGGCTTGCTCTATGGCAAGCTCCATATATTGATACTTAAACACTAGGCACTTATTTCTTATCAATTGCTGCTTTAACGAACGACACGAAAAGAGAATGAGGAGAAAACGGCTTTGATTGAAATTCTGGATGAAACTGCACACCAATAAACCACGGATGACTCTCTAACTCCACTGCCTCTATGCACGTTCCATCTTCTGATATGCCACTGCATAGCAGCCCATTTTTTTCCAAATCATCTTTATAATCTGAATTGATTATGTATCTATGCCTGTGTCTTTCTGAAATAGTAGTGTTACTATATGCATCCATCATTTTAGAGTTTGCATTTATATTACATTTGTATGCCCCAAGTCTCATGGTTCCACCAAGATCGTCATCTTGATCGCCAGCTAACTTAACGATTGGATGTTTACAGTTACGAAATTCTTCAGAGTGTGCATCTTCAAGCTTAACAACATTACGAGCAAATTCAATAATTGCAAGCTGCATACCAAGGCAAATTCCGAAAAATGGGATATTATTTGTACGGGCATAATTTATTGCTAATATTTTACCCTCTACTCCGTCATCACCAAACCCCCCTGGAACAAGGATTGCATGAGAATTCTGTAATTTCTCTCCTATAAGTTTTTCATTTATAGGTTTTTCTTCCTTCTCTCTTGAGTTAACCCAATTTATCTTTACTTTGACTTTATTACTAATCGCACCATGATTTAATGCTTCAATCAGTGATTTGTATGCATCAGGGAATTCGGTGTATTTTCCCACTATAGATACAGTAACTTCCTGTGTTGGGTGCCTTATGGAATGCACTATTTGATCCCATTCAGTCAAGCTTGGTTTTGGCTTACTTAAATGAAAGTGCTCCAAAATTTGCGTATCAAGCCCACATTGGCTATACAACACCGGTAACTCATATATATGACTCACATCAGGGGCAGGTATTACATTGGATAAAGAAACATTGCAAAGCTTAGCTATTTTCTCTCTTTGATTATCGAAAATTTCTTTCTCACTGCGGCATAATATAATATCTGGTTGTAACCCCGCGGAATTTAACTCTCGAACTGAATGCTGCGTTGGTTTTGTCTTTAATTCTTGCGCTGCGGTAAGATATGGTATTAAAGTTAAGTGAATCAGGATAACTCTTTGTTTTCCTAATGTGTAGTTAACTTGGCGTATAGCCTCCAAAAATGGTTGGCTTTCAATGTCACCTACAGTTCCGCCTATTTCACATATTACAAAATCTAAACCTTCCGTACCATTAAAAATGAACGATTTGATCAAATCTGTCACATGAGGAATGACTTGCACAGTTTTGCCCAGATAATCACCACGCCTCTCTTTCTTCAATAACTCATGATATATCTTACCAGTTGTTATATTGTCATCTTTTGTTGCTTTAATTCCAGTAAAACGCTCATAATGCCCAAGATCCAAATCAGTTTCAGCACCATCTTCGGTAACAAATACCTCTCCGTGCTGAGTTGGGTTCATTGTCCCAGGATCAATGTTGAGATACGGGTCAAGTTTTCTGATACGGATCTTAAAACCGTGAGCTTGAAGAAGCGCACCAACGCTTGAAGCAACTAAGCCTTTACCAAGCGACGATACAACTCCACCTGTAACAAAGATAAATTTAGCTTCCTTCATTAATTTTCAAATGGAACAGAAGTAGGTTCACTTTCTTGCTTTTTTTCTAATATAATTTTCTCTGCAATCGATTTTTTATGTACGTCTTTTGAATATAATCCTGACAATAGCAATGTGTTTATAATAAACAATCCAGCAACAATAGCCGTTATTCTGCTGAGCGGGTTTTCAGAAGATTTCACCGGAATCATCGAATTGACCCCCTGTTGTGTATTACTAAAACCACTTAATGAACTACTCCCAGGTGGCTGCAAGAGCACTAAAATTACTAACACAACAACCAATATTATTTGAAATATACTTAATACCGCTACTGACATTATAGATAGGGCTGAAAATAAAAATCTTAGCAGTACAAAGCACGTAAGTCAAGAACATCTGTCACCCAAATAACTTGAAATCTAAGAGGTTGTCCGGAAACAAGTAAAAGGCTATAATATCTGAAATTTTAGTACGGGGTAAAGATGAGAAAAAAGTATCCAACAGATCTAAGCGAAAGGGAATGGGCAAGAATAGAAAAACACTTCAGAGTATCATACAAGAAAGGAGGAAGGCCGCCAAAGTATAGCAAAAGAGAAATATTAGAAGCAATTTTCTATGTATTGCGTACAGGGTGTCAATGGCGGTATTTACCAAATGATTTTCCGCTATGGAAGACTGTGTATGAGCAGTTCAGGCAATGGAAGAAGCAGGGAATTTTTGAGAAAATGAATTATGAAATTACAAAATATAGTAGAAGAAAAATAGGAAGGAATGAGCAGCCGAGTGCCTGTATAGTAGATAGTCAATCTGTAAAGACTACAGAAAAGGGGGGATCAAAGGCTATGATGGAAGTAAAAAAGTAAAGGGTAGAAAAAGGCATATAATTACAGACACTCAGGGTTTTATACTAGGTTGTTACGTAGGCGCTGCTAACGAAAATGATAGAGATGGTATTAAAATAGCATTAAACAATATGAGAACAAAATATACTAAAGTTAAAAAAATGTGGGCTGACATGGGATACCAAGGAAGAAATTTAAAGAATCACATAAAGGAAGAATATGACATAGATATTGAAATTGTTACAAGGCCTCCATGTAGATTTTGGGTGCACAAAGATACGCCACCTGAGCTACTACCAACAAGAGAACAAGGGTTTAAAGTACAGCCAAGAAGATGGGTTGTAGAAAGGACTTTTGCTTGGGTTAATAGGAATAGAAGGCTATCGAAGGAGTATGATTTACTCACAACATCCACTGAGAATTTCATATACCTAGCTATGAGTAGGGTTATGTTAAAGAGGGAATATGCTTGAATTTACTAGTTTCCGGACAACCTCTGATACCAATTCCCATTACAGGGCAAACAGATGGACAATGATGGAAGAAAAGCCATACTGAAGTAAGTAAAATAGCGAGGTTTAAATGGCATTAAGATCAAAATTATTGGATGAAAAAGTAGTAGAATCAGCAAAAGAAATGCTGAAGAAAGTAAGGAATAATGCATATGTTTCAAAAAAACTAAATGCTGTAATTGCAGCAAAAAAGTACAGTATAACGGCTGTAGCAAAAATATATTGCATTTCAAGAAGCGCACTAACTTCGTGGGTAAAACTCTTGAAAATTGGCAGAGAAGAAAAACTGTTTGCTCCTTCACAACGTCGTAGAAAAACTAAATTAAATCAGGCTCAACTACAGCAAATTGAAGAGTGGATAGAAGAAAATCCTAATATCACCATTAAAGAAATGAGAATAAGAATCCAGGAAAAGTTCGGATTAAATATCAGCAAATCTACAGTACACCGCCATATGCAAAAGATGAAATTCTCATATATTACACCAAGACCAGTTCATAATGGACAAGATAAAAGCAAACAAGAGGAATTCAAAAAAAAATCTCAATGGAGCTATTAGCAAGTATCCAGAAAAAGAGCTATTTTTCTTTGATGAATCATGGTTTGGCACACATTCAAAAGTTGGACATGGGTGGTTTAAAAAGGGGATTAGAACACAGGTTAAAACAAAATTAGGTAGGCAAAATTTCTATCTCTATAGTGCAGTTAATCCTAGAAATCGAGAGAGTTCTAGCTTATTTGCACCAAATGTCAACACTGATTGCATGAACATATTTCTTGAGCAAATTTCGCAATATCTAGAAACACGAGAGGCTTTTCTCGTTATGGACTGTGCTAGTTGGCATAGGTCAAAAAATTTAAAGGTACCTAAAAATATCGACATTATATACCTACCTCCATACTCACCTGAGCTAAATCCTGTTGAGAGGCTTTGGTTATATATAAAACAGAACATTTTGCGCAATAAAATATACGATACAATTGCTCTACTTGAGGGTGCTTTGTGCAAATTTATTACTTCTCTTGCCAGCTCCACAATTAAACAACTCTGCAATGTTTCCTATTTGACTGGACAACAATGAGAATTGGTATTACTACATGTTTATACTGCTGTCTTGCATAATAGACTATTCGAAGTTACACAAGTATTTTTTTTATTAGATAAGAGTTAGTAAGAGCCTGTTCATAATTTTTTCAGAAGTAAGGCAGTGAAAGCCAGAACGACCATTTGTAGGCTAGTATTGAGTTTTCGCTCACAATTTTTCCACAATCTTCTACATTTTTCTAACCAAGCAAAAGATCGCTCCACAACCCATCTTTTGGGCAATACAACAAAGGAACGTAATTCATTTCTTTTGATCACTTCAACGGTTGCACCAATAATCGTTTTTATTTGAGTTACAAAATTCTCTCCAGTATAGCCTGCATCAACCAGTACATTTTTAACTCCCGAGAGGTTTTCTTTTGCATTTTCGACCATTCTCACAGCACTGCTACGGTCAGTTATCTCTGCTGTTGTTGTATAAATTGCATGCTTGCGTATCTACTGCAATACGGCCCTGAAATCTTCTTGCCTGCATCATAGCTTCAGCAGTATCTGCATTTTTTATACTCTGTGCATCAATTATACAGAAGCTTTTCCGACCATTGTTTTGTCGCAATTATTTTTTTTTAATACCAGCTCCAGAACACTTTCTTTATTTGCATCTGGTTTTTCACTCCACTTCTTAAAATAGTCGTAACAATTGCGCCATTTTGGGAACTCTTTTGATACCATTCTCCACTGGCAACCACTTTTTAACACGTATAACACTCCACAAAATACATCATGTAAATCAAGTGTTCTTGGTTTTGTCTTCTTTCTGCAAGATTCCAGATCTGCTACAATAATCTCAAACTTTTCTCGACTTATGTCACTTGGTTATAAACTTCGCATATCCTACTTTATATACTTTATCCTCTCACTTTATCTCTTTTTTGAGATTACGTACAGGCTCTAAGATACAAAGACGTTTTCAGAAATCTTTAAGCTTAATAACATCCTCTCTCTTTGGACTAGTTGAAATTAGATGAATTGGTACACCTATTAATTTTTCTAACCTGTCTATATATTTTATTAAATTGATAGGCAATGCTTTAATTGACCTTTTACCTTGAGTGTTTTCTTTCCAGCCAGGAAACTCTTCATATATTGGCTCTAATTCCCCTTGTATTGAATGCGATGCGGGTAAATAATCATACATTTTTCCGCTATACTTGTAACCAGTGCATATTTTAATTGTATCAAAAGAATTAAGCACATCTAATTTGGTTAATACAATGCTTGAAACTCCAGAGAGTTGTACGGCCTGGCGCACTAAAACTGCATCGAACCATCCGCAACGCCTTCTTCTATTGCTCACTGTTCCAAGTTCCTTACCTATAGTAAACAAGCTATCTCCTACTTCATTTTTCTGCTCAGTAGGAAATGGGCCATTGCCCACTCTTGTTGTATAAGCTTTTACCACACCAATAATGTAAGCATTGGAGGATAACCCTGAGCCTGTTATTGCTTGCGATGCTACAGTATTACTTGAAGTAACAAAAGGGTAAGTTCCGTGGTCGATATCTAAAAATGCGCCTTGGGCACCTTCAAATATTATTTTCTTACCTTCTTTCATCAAGTCATTTAATATCTTCCACACAGGTTTTTTATATGAAAGAATTTTTTCTGAAATCTCTTGAATTTCCTTTAATATTTCTTCTTTTTTAACCACCTGGTAGTTAAGGCCTTTCCTGATAGCATTGTGGTAATTCAAAAGAGTATCCACTCTTTTATTGAGCTCATCTGCGTTTTCTAAGTCACAAAGGCGTATAGCTCTCCTTCCAACTTTATCTTCATAACATGGCCCTATCCCTTTGTTTGTTGTACCAATTTTGTGATTTCCATTTAAATCTTCAAATAGCTTTTCCTTGTCCTTATGTATGCTAAGTATTAATGGACAGCTCTCGGATACCATCAAGTTGTTATAGTTTACGTCTACTCCTTTAACTTTCAATGACTCTATTTCTGAGATTAGAGCGTGTGGATCAAGAGCAACGCCATTTCCTATGATAGATATTTTGCCTGGCCTCAAAACAGCAGAGGGCAGTAAATTTAATTTATAAACCTCATCATCTACTACTATAGTGTGCCCTGCATTATTTCCTCCCTGAAATCTCACAACTACATCTGCATTCTCAGAAAGATAATCTACTATTTTACCCTTGCCTTCGTCACCCCATTGCAGACCAACAATTACAATGTTATTCATCATTATTTTCTAGATTAATACATAAATATTAATGCAGTACGCTACAAATGGAAAGAGAAATCTACGCCTTTCCTACACCTCTTAAATAAAGAAATATACTGTCGATTTTCTTAATATATTACCAAATTATTCATCATTATATGATATAACTTACAGCATATTTGCAGTAAGGTGTTATTTATGAAAGAGACAAAAGGAAAAAATAATAAGAGTCCAGTAGTTAGATTAAAGGCCACAGCTAAAGAGTTCAATTTTAGTAAATTAAGAGCAGATCAAGATAATAAATTAGCGAATTCCGGTGAAACAATGTTCTTAGATTTTCAAAGGATGAATTTTATTATTAACGGAAAAGAAATAGATAAAAATCTTATTATTGCATTTAAGGAAGGAGCTAAGCACCGCAGAAGCGAACTTTTTAATAGTGATGATATATATAATGACGAAATATTTAACAAAAAAGGAACAAGAGAAATAGATACGGATCGTGGCAAAGCTTTTGTTGCTTCAGTACTCGAAGATATTGAGAAAGAGCTTGTAAGTGACGCATTGGGTGAGCTGTGGAAAAATCACTGCGAAGATCCCAAAACTACTGATCATCAAAAAACTGATTCATATAAGAAAGAATTTGAAGAATTTTACAATGCTGGCCAAAGGTATATCCATCTATTACCAACAGAGAAAGATGAAAACAAGGATTACCGTTCCTTTGCAAAAGAAGTTTTCAAAAAAATGTTCAGATACGCTGGGGCAGAAGTTCCAAGTGATGCTATTTTAGAAGAGCTAGTTACCAATTGTAATCAAGCAGGGTATGAGGCTGCTCCATTTATACAAACCCAACTTGCACTTGGACAGTCGTTCATAGTAGAAAATCCTAAAAAAGTAATAAACATTGATTGTGCTAACCAAAATAATGTGAGAATTAGATCTGATATGAGGCTACCAATACTCTCTGTTAAAAATCAAGTTATGCATGGCGATAAGATATGTAATCTGTCTAGTTCATTGGAATTTACAATTGAATCTCACAATGGTGAAGACTTTGTAACATACAGAGATGGTAAATTGTCACTTACTATTCCTAAAGAGTTAAAAAATTATAAAGATAATGGCAAGAGCTTGTTTGACATTATTAAAGAATATTTTCAGAAATTCTGTGCAAAATTAGGATTTAAACCTGAGACAAAAATACAAATAGAGCATGGCTTCGGTGCTCAAAGTAACTATTTAGATGGTACAATATCAACCACAGGATCAGATGCAAATGAAGAATTTATCAATCTTTTAAGCGAAAATCTCAGAGAGAGGTTATTGGGGTCAGGAGTTGCTCTAGAAGATGAAGATGTTGATGATATTGTTGAAGTCAGAGTATCTACCGTTATAGATCTATTGAGTGATTATGCTAAATTGGAAGATAATAAAGAACACAGAGAGTTATTAATAAGTAAAGTAGCAGATAATTTAGGACTTTCCACTCAAGATAAAACAGCACCAGAAGTATTGATGGAATTAGGCTCTTTACCTTCTTTGATAAAAGGTCAGGTTAATCATAATCAAGTGCAGTCTGTTGTAAATACTTTTATTAAGTTAATTATTGAAGGGAAAAGCGAAGTATACAAAAAAGGAGGTGCGATTAATGCAATTGATGCAATTCATAAGGAGATAGATAAGGCAATTGTTGAGCAAGAAAAAAAAGCAACCAACAAACAAGATATAGAAAATGATAAATGGACAGATAGAATCAAAAAACAGAATTATTCTGCGGAATCACATGAACATTTACCTTAAAGATATTAGTAGGCTCTTTAAATATTTTAGAGTTCATGGTTACAACGGTTGCTATTTTACAGTGCATCTCACAACACTTTCTTCAAAAATATACATGTTAACATACCCTGGACGTACAAGATCACACTTATACCCAAGCTTTTCATAAAATACTTTCGCTTTTTGAAAATTCATGGTTGCAACGGTTGCTATTTTACAGTGCATCTCACGACCATAATCATGAACTTCTTCCATTAGCTGCTTTCCCATACCTTTTCTTCTATAATCAGAATGTACCCAAAGCAAGTCAGTGTAAATTGAACCATAGATAACAAAACCGCTACAACCTGCAATAATTTGTTCAGTATCATCGCGAATAAAAAAAGCAAATGGGTTACACGTACCTTTATCAACGGTTTCTTCATTAATCTTTTTGAGTAGGAATTCAATGTCTTTGCTACTTGGTGATGTGGTGTGTTCTATTTTCATCTCTCGGCCTAATACCGCATACTGATTTCTCTCTTTATCTTATATAAATTAATTAAGTAAAGTGAATACAGTATCCACACTACTAAAAAAAATGTGGCACAAAACATAAACATTGCAACCAGTGGCAACAGCAGGGAACTTTCTATTGCTATTCCACCTTTTCTCAAAATGCTTGCTGGCTGATGGAGAGTGGACCATAAATTCACGGAAAATTTTACTATAGGAATATTTATAGCACTAAAGATGGCAAATACTGCTGCTGATTTTTCTGCCCTCGCTTCATTATCAAAAGCGCTCCACAATGAAAGGTAGCCAACATATAGGAAAAGTAAAATCAGCATTGAAGTAAGCCTTGCATCCCATACCCACCAAGTGCCCCAGGTTCCTTTTCCCCAGATGCTGCCTGTGATTAAGCATATTGCCGAAAAGATTGTCCCTGCAGGAGCAGCAGCATGTGCCAAGACACTAGCAATGCTATTGTTCCATACCAATGAAATGAAACTGAGTGATGCAATTAATCCATATATTCCAAGAGCAAGCCATGCAGAAGGCACATGAATGTACATGATTCGTACAATTTCTCCTTGTTTATAATCTTCTGGAGAGAAGAATAACGCCAAAGACATTCCAATTAAAAAACATGCGAAACAAATAACCCCAAGCCAAGGTAGAGCTTTCTTAGAAAAATAAGAGAAATTTGTAGGCTTTAATAAAAACATTCGTTTTGAGAATAATTGTGTTAAGAATTTACCAATTAGTTTGAGTTTTATCAACAGGATAGTTTTTCTATATTTACGTAGGTCAACAAATTAGCATAATTTCAGTAGCAGATTGCTAGCCATTATTTTTAGTATAACACTATATAAAACATGACCATTAAAAAGCTTAATCTACACTTAGTATCAGATTCAAGTGGTGAAACTGTTATATCAGTTGCAAAATCAGCTCTGAAACACTTTCGTTCTATAGAAACGATCGAATATGTTTGGTCTTTTGTGAAAAAAGAGGAGCAGATTGACAAAATTCTGGAGGAAATTAATAGGAAAAGTGATGAGCATAATTTTGTTATATGCACTATTACTGATGATGAGCTAAGAAAATATTTAAAAGATAACTGTATAAAGTTGAAAATTCCCTATAGAGCAATATTATCACATATTATTAGAGAAATTTCGTCCTATCTTAAAATTGAAAAAGACGAAAAGCTTGACTTGCATACTGAGATAAATAACGAATATTTTCAGCGCATTGAGGCAATAAACTACACTATTAATCATGATGATGGACAAAATATTCAAGATATTGATAAAGCAGATATAATTTTGGTTGGAGTTTCACGTACATCAAAATCTCCCACCAGTACGTATTTAGCTTACCGAGGCTATAAAGTTGCAAATATTCCTTTTGTTAGTGGAGTACCCTTTTATGTTGACTTGGCAAAATTAAAAAATAAACTAACGATAGGGGTAACAATAGACGTAAGTAGGCTAATAGAAATACGCAAAAATAGACTTACTTCAATTAACAACGAAGATAATAATATATATGCTAACCCTGAGAAAGTAGAAAAGGAAATTAAAGAAGCAGAGGAGCTCTTTAAACAGAATAACTGGCCAATTATCGATGTCACGCAAAAGTCGATCGAAGAAGTATCAGCAACAATTATACAATATTTTAATAAAATGTTATCAATTGACTAACTCTTGATAAGTGATTATAATGTAAAGTAATTTAATTCTTACTATAGATATGAAAGTCAAAGGGTCGCTAAAATCTCATCGTAACAGAGATAAAAATTGTAAAGTTGTGAAAAGGGGTGGTAAGATTTACATTATAAATAAGGTAAAGCCAAGGTGTAAAGCGCGTCAAGGTTCTTAGCTTTTTGTTCACCTTTTCATGTTATATATTTTTTATATGTGAAAGTACGGTGCTTATATCTAAAAAGAAGCAAAAATTACTGTGTTTAAGCGTAACCTTACTCATTTCTTCTCTTACATTATATTTCAGCATTAGCACAATTACAGGTAAACGTGGCTTATTGACGTTAATCGATTTAAAAAAAGAAATCGAGTACAATGAACTTTTGCTAAAGGATGTCTCTTCTGAAAAGGAAAAGTTGGACAACAAAGTATTTGGCTTATATGAAAAAAGCTTAGATTTAGATCTGCTTGATGAGCAAGCAAAAAATGCTTTAGGTTATGTGAACCCTAATGAACTTATGGTTGTTCTTGACGTGGAATAGCAGTAGTGACCTTACCCAGAAAAAGTGGAGAGAAAGAAAAGAGTTTTTTTGGGTAAAATAAAATTTTGGAGGATTAGAAATGGTAAGAGAATATACGGCAGAATTCAAATTGGAAGCTGTTAAGCTGGCAAATGAACAAAGAAAGGTAGGTCAAACAATTACAAAAACAGCAAAGGATTTAGGAATAAAGGGTGGTTTATTAGGAAAATGGATAAAGAAACACAACGAAAAAAAGTCGGCAGCAGATGCATTTCCAGGTAGAGGTAACATGGCTCCTTACGACAAAGAGAGGTTTGATTTACAAAGAGAGTTAGCAAGAGTAACAAGGGAAAGAGACATTTAAAAAAAAGCCCTGGCCAGTCAAAAAGAGTAAAATATTTTTTTATAAAAGAGCATAGTAACTGCTATAAAGTACAGGAATTATGTAGGATTTTCTGCTAGTGGCTACTATAAGTGGACCACAAGAAAAATAAGCAGTAGAGAATCAGCAAATAAAGAGCTACTCGAAGCTATTCAAAAAATATATCAAGTTTCTAAATGTAGATATGGAGCTCCTAAAATTCATGCTGAATTGAAGGCTTTGGGTAAAAGTTGCAATTTGAAAACGGTGCAAAGTATTATGCAGAAAAATGACATCAGGGCTATACTGAGAAGAAAGTTTAAAATTAAAAAACAACAAACAGATAATAGAGCTGTAGCTCCCAATATACTAGATCAAAACTTTATTGTTGATCAACCAAATAAAGTATGGGATTACTTACATCAAAACCAAGGAGGGATGGCTATATTTGGCAGCAATAATTCTCACGTATGGTAGTTAATGAGTAGTGCAATAAATAAACAATTGGTTATGAACTCTTTATTAATGGCCATTAATAGGCGTAAACCTGTTAAAAATCTACTGCTGCACAGTGACCAAGGTTCACAATATACTGCGCAAGGGTATCAATATCTCTTAGCTGTAAAGAATATAGATGAGTAATAAAGGCTGTTGTTACGACAATTCTGTTGCAGAAAGCTTCTTTAGCTCATTGAAAAGAGAAATACTTATTGATACTTCACAACACTCTGCTCAACAAACTAGAACTGCAATATTTGAATACATAGAAATTTTTTATAACAAACAACGTCACTATTAACTATTGCATTCCAGAACAATTTGATGCATCATTCTTTTTGTAAAAAACATTCCACACTTTCTCTCCACTTTTTCTGGGTAAGGTCAAAGGATCTTGTGTCTTAAACCTTATCACCAGGCTTAACAAATAGGTGGCCCAATACTATTAACTTTATGGGTTTACCTTCGTTATTTGCTACTATCCAAACCCCATCGCTCTCATGATCAACAATTTCTATTGGTGCAAATACTACATAATTATTATCATCAACAATCTTTATTCCAAGAGCACCTTCGTCACTTAAGCTCAGGGCTGAAGAAGGAACTTTATATGCAAATCTTTCGCCTGAAGGTAGCCTTACGTTGGCAGTTAGTCCCTGCAAGGATATCATTTTATTATTAGTTACCTTTACTTCTACCCTATAAGACCCAGTTTTAGGCTCAGCAATTTTACTAATAAAACTTACTTCACCTGCCAATTCTTTTCCGTCCAGCAAATTAATTTGAGCTGTGCTGCCTAGCTCTATTTTATTTACTTCATTTTCCGAAACGTATAACACTACAAGAATTTGATCGAAATTAACCACGTCAGCTATTTTTTGCCCAGCATTAACAAAATCCCCTTCGTTTGCATTGATTTTATCAATATAACCATCTATAGGAGATGTGACTGCAGTATTTTCTAAATCCAATTCTAGCCTTTTTAGGTCAGCTTTTGCACTTTGTAACGCAGTAAAAGCTGCTTCTACTTGTATTTGTGCCCCATAGCCTTTTTTATTCAGTTTGTGAGAGGAATCATACTCAATTTCACGCTGCTTTAATAAAGCTTTGGCTTTCTGAGCTTGCTCAATCCTGTCATAATCTTCTATCTTTAACACTACATCATCTCTTTTTACCTTTTCACCATCAGGTAAATAAATAGCAATAATCTTACCACTTATTTTTGAGACAAGGCTAGCTCTATGTAAGGGATTTACTGTACCAGAAAAATTTAAATATATAGTGCGGTTTTGCGGCGCACATTCTTGAGTTTTTACTGAAAAGTTACTAGTTGCATTATCACTATGAACCGCCTGATCTTTTTTTAAAAATGCACTGCTGATAAAAAACAGTAGAATAAAAGCAATACTGGAAATGATGATTACTTTATTTCTCATCTTTAAACAATAGAATTTGTTAACTAATTTTGTTAGAAACAACTGCATAAATTTTCGAATCAGAAATGTAAGTATAATACATGCACCATTGTCACTCCATAAATAATTTTATATGAGAACAAACACAAGATTTTCCTACAATAAGTAAGTTTTCTATTGCAAAAATGCAATTTTGAATCGAATAAAAATGTAAAATTGCAAATAAAGTTGTGCATAAAACTGGATTTAAAAAAATCTCGAAAAACATACTAAAACTTTTAAATAATAACTTTATATCTAGTGGCTTTGCCTTCTCCAAGACGCTGTAAGTATTTCATCCCTAGCAGTTTCTTTGTAATTGCCTCTACTGTTCTTGGAGGAAATCCTAGAGCTTCTATAGCATCTTTTCTACTAAATTCTTTATCTGCAAGGCTAAGTGCCCACTCCCAGAAGAATAATTGTTTTCTTGATAATAAATATTCAGTATTCTCCCTCTCAAGAATATAATGCGCCTCATTTGCTTGCGTTTTGAGCACATTAAGAAAAAATATTAACCATGGGGAAATATCTTCTTTGCCACTTTTCCAGCTACTTTGTGTTTTATTAAGCGCTAAATAGTAATCAAGTTTGTTAGTTTCAATTATCTTTTCATGTGATACAATAGATACAAAATCATAACCCTGCTGCAACAGCATTAAATTAGTCATCAATCTACTAGTTCTGCCATTCCCATCTTGAAAAGGGTGTATTGCCAGATACTCAAAAACAAAGTTAGCAATAATAATAAGAGGATGCTTAAATTTATTATTTAAGGACCAGTGATACCAATCAATAAGCTCTTGTACTTCCTTTCTAACAAGGTAAGGTGGTGTGGGATCAAAAATTATACCAACAACTTTTCCATTCTGATCTTTTGCCTCAACTCTATTAGAACTTGCTTTGTATTTTCCTCTATGATACAAATCTTTTTCACTATAAAGTAGCATCTGGTTGTTAATGTGCAATATTGATGACTCACTAATTGGAATATCCGTATAATCATGAAATATTAGTTTAAGCATTTCTAAGTAGCCAGCAATTTCTTGCTCATCTCTATTTTTAAATTTTTTGACACGTAGGTTTTTATATAGATCCTCAACTTCTTTATCGGTTAGACGATTTCCTTCAATACGGTTAGAAGCGCCAGAAGATGTAACAATAACTGAATGAGTTAATCTTTCAATTGTTTGTGGTAGTAGTTTTTTCGTTACCTGCCAGCTATTTTTAACACTATCAACTGCAGTAATTAACTCGTACACTTGCTCAATTACAGGCCCTTCTAGGTTGAGACGTGTACTAAAACGAAAATTCTTCCAGTTCATATTCTTCTCACATGCATATTATGTGAGATAATGTGAGATAATGTGATAAAAGTCAATAGTAAGCTTTATATGCATAGCAGAGCTAACTACAAAAATTATACATTTTTAAGTGATCCTAACCATATCAAAAACTACAGGGCAAAGCTGTTAGAGGAAGGCTTAATTAGTTAAAAATTTCAATCTTATGTAAAATATTGTCTTATTTTGTAATTTTCTTGTTGACTAACGAGACGATATCTACTTTTCAATAAACTCCATTTGCATTTCTTGTATACTGCTTTCTATTTGCTTTATTTGTTCTATCAACCTTTCCTCTAAGTCAAGATTACCGCTCAGCCTCGCTTCGGTTCTTTCTTTTCGTAATGCATTTAACTCTTTTAGTAACACTATATTATTCCACACAATTTCTGCAGATTTTCTCTCGTTCAGTTGGCTATTTAGTACACTAGTTTTTTCAAATACATACTTTATAACGTTAAACTGTTTCAATTCTTGTAACAAAGCCTCTTTATCGAGTTTGCTTTTGTTACTTATTACATCAATTACACGCTGTTGTAATCTTTTCATCTCATTAGTAAATTCAAAATGAGAAAATTGCTCAAAAAATATAGGACGGTTCAAGATTTCAGGAAATTCTACGGCTATACGCAAAATTACGGCCTGATTTTGCTCTGCTTCAATTAGCTCTGGAGATTTGTTATGAAGATACTCACCTTTTGTTGCTCCAGTTTTACTATTAAAAATCTGTTTTTTGAAGCTACTTCTTAGTTCACTAGCCTTATTGTAAAAATAATCTCTGTAATACCTTCTAATACTGCTGTTGCTAATAGTATTTACATATTCCATGAACTTGTGCTCAAGAATTGAATATTTTTCCGGAGCAAGTTTTTCATAATTTTGCAAATTGCTATCGATTATGTGATGCCATAAATATTCAGAATGCAGTTTTGTTGAATGGTCAAGAGCAGTCAATACGTCTTCTTTCTTGTATTCCAGTTCGTTACATATATCGTATGGATCTTTATTACTCGGCAAAGTCACAAACTTTAACGTGTATCCAGGCTCTAATATTAGCAGAGCAAGTTCTGCAACTCGAGTAGCAGCATGACGTCCAGCACTATCGCCATCCATACAGATGGAGATTTCTTTAGCAAATTTCCATAGATTTTTTATCTGTTCTGCAGAAATTGCAGTACCAAGCGGAGCAACTGTATTGCTAATTTCCGCTTGATGTAGTGCTATCACGTCCATATATCCTTCAACAACAAATATGTGCTGTTTTTTACGTATTTCGCTTAAAGCAAAGTTTAATCCGTATAAATTCTCCCTCTTCTTGAAGAGCTGACTCTCTGGACTGTTTAAATATTTCGGCTGTTGCTCAGAACTTAGCGCACGTCCGCCAAAACCAATAACTCTCCCTGCAATGCTCTGTATAGGAAATATCAGCCGGTCATAAAAATAATCATGAAAATTTTTGTTTACTAATCCAATATCAATTAAAATTTTGTCTTCAATACCTGAAGAGTTTAAATACTCTTTCAAACCAGAGCTTGGTGCATAACCTATCTTAAATTTATCTATGATTTTAGGTGAAATCTTACGCTGCTTTAAATAATCTACAACACTTTGATTTTTTTGTGCAAACCAATTTGCAGCTAAATCAAGCGCTAAAAATAGTTTATTGTTCTCTTTTGTAATACTAAGATTTTTGGGCAGTTCAACACCTGTAACCGATGCTAATTTTTCCAATGCTTCTTTAAAGCTTAATCCTTCAGTTTGTGAAATAAATTCAAATGCATCACCACTAGCTAAGCAACCAAAACAGTAATATAACCCCTTAGTATTGCTCACCGAAAAAGATGGGGTTTTTTCGTTATGAAATGGACAGAGCCCAACAAAACTATCTCCTCTTTTTATTAATCTGACTTTTTTACCTACTATGTCGGATAATAATAATTTTGATTTTATAATATCTATGTGATCCATCTTATTGAATTAGTAGTAGGATAAAAATTATATAGAATTTATACACATCTGACTCGAAATTTATTTCTATAACTAAAGCAATTTAGATTTACCGACAATGTAGCTATACAAATTCAAGAGCAATCCTGTCATCCAGGTAGCCCACAGAAACAAAAAACTTCCTTGACAAACCTCGCCAGCGCCCTTATCATGAAACTGAAGCTATTTATTTATCTTCTCTGTACAGATTAAATGACAAAAAAACTCAACGTATCTGGCGTCTCATGTTTAATTTTTTGCACTATGTGCACCTTATGTCTTTATCAAATTTCCGGGTTTTGACCTACACAAGCTGAAATACGCTTATAAAGCATTTAAAACATTAAAAAACGCCAACTTAAAAAATGGATAGTGAATAACTAGCTACCCTAGGGTTTCTTTTGCCTTTTTTTCTGTTTAGTAAATTTCTTAACGTTTATAATTTAGATTAGTTGCGGCTTAAAAGCAGCTAAATCGCGGTTATTAAGTGTTTAGAATAAAAAAACGCCATACTTGAAAGTATAATGTAAGTAATTAGCCAACCACGGGGCTTCTTTTGCCTTTTTTTTCGTTTGGTAAATTTCTTAATATTTATACAGAAGGTGTCATTCCAGTGCTTGACACTGGAATCCAGTTCTTATTATACAGCTATCTGGTGTACTTATTTAAAATTAAGTTTTCTGGATCTCAGTGCCAAAGCACTGGGATGACACCCTTCCTGGCGGAGATTATTCTCAAATCACAATGTTCGTACAGTTGTGGAATGAATTGCGGTATGACGTAGGAAAACCTTAGCTATAGCTTTAGAACTCCCAAAAGGTCAGAAGCATTGAATGACTTGACAGAAAGTTCAAACCCATATAAAATGTCCTTATTTCTTATATGTTAGGTATAGTATCAATTGCCTCAGATCATGCTGGTTATGAATTAAAATCAGAAATAAAACCTTACCTGGAAGCCCTAGGTTACAGAGTAGTAGATCAAGGCTGCACTGTTAAGCAAAAGTGTGTAGATTACCCAAACTATGCTGTTAAAGTTGTAGAAGATATAACAAGCAAAAAAGCAAATTATGGGATATTAATTTGTGGTACAGGTTTGGGCATGAGTACTGTGGCAAATCGTTTTGAAGGAATCTACGCTGCTTTATGTAACAGTGTTGAGATCGCAAAATTAGCTCGCGAGCATGGCAACGCAAATGTACTGTGTCTTGGTGCAGGGTTTACTGCGAGTGGATTAGCAAAAGACATAGTCAAACAATTCCTCGAAACAGAATTTTCAAAAGAAAGCAGACATAAAAAACGCCTTGATAAACTCAGCAATATAACCTCTAAGAAAAAAAAAACAAAAACTTATAACGAAGATGAAATATCAAAATTCGCTAAAATGGCAGGCCAGTGGTGGGATGAGAACGGCAAATTCAAACCATTGCACATGATGAATCCTGTTAGAGTATCTTACATTATTGAGAAAATAAAAGAGTTAAAAAAATGCAATTTGAAAGAATTATCATTGCTTGATGTTGGATGCGGTGGTGGCATTTTGTCAGAGTCAATGGCACGCGTTGGCATTAACGTTGTGGGAATAGATGTATGTGAAGAAAACATAAAAGTAGCGCATTCACATGCAAAAAAAGTAGGGTTAAATATAGAATATATACACACCAGCATTGAAGAGCTAAGCAATGACAAGAAGTACGACGTGGTTCTGCTGATGGAAGTAGTTGAACATGTGGATAATTTAGAGCTTTTCATGAAAAAAGCGATAGAACTGCTAAAACCGGAGGGGTTAATCTTTATATCCACAATAAATAGAACTATTAAATCCTTTTGTCTTGCAATAATTGGTGCAGAGTACATATTAAATTGGCTGCCAAAAGGTACACATAACTGGAATAAATTTCTCAAGCCGTCAGAAATTGCAAATCACTTAAGAGAAAATAATGTAACGCTGCAAAACATGGCTGGCATGGAGTACAACGTAATAAAGCGTGAGTGGAATCTAACTAAAGGCGTGGATGTTAATTATATACTCTGCGGTTTGTTAGATTTAACTCTATAAAAGCACCATTTTCACTTCCAATACTTTGAAGGATCTTGGCCAGCTTTTATACAGTAGCCTTTATTAGTTAGCGCCCAACCGGAACGACAAGCATAACCTGTACCTACACGTTCATATCCAGGAGCAGCAACACACTTTCCATTCTCCAAGGTTTGACCTTTAAAAAGACAACAAACTTCTTTTTCTGTTACCTTTGTTACAATTTGAGGAGCACCAAAAAACACAGCAACAAACATACCCAGTGCGAAAAGTGCAGGCCAAGGCATTCTGCCAAATATTGCAAGTAATACCAATTCTCATTGTTGTCCAGTCAAATAGGAAACATTGCAGAGTTGTTTAATTGTGGAGCTGGCAAGAGAAGTAATAAATTTGCACAAAGCACCCTCAAGTAGAGCAATTGTATCGTATATTTTATTGCGCAAAATGTTCTGTTTTATATATAACCAAAGCCTCTCAACAGGATTTAGCTCAGGTGAGTATGGAGGTAGGTATATAATGTCGATATTTTTAGGTACCTTTAAATTTTTTGACCTATGCCAACTAGCACAGTCCATAACGAGAAAAGCCTCTCGTGTTTCTAGATATTGCGAAATTTGCTCAAGAAATATGTTCATGCAATCAGTGTTGACATTTGGTGCAAATAAGCTAGAACTCTCTCGATTTCTAGGATTAACTGCACTATAGAGATAGAAATTTTGCCTACCTAATTTTGTTTTAACCTGTGTTCTAATCCCCTTTTTAAACCACCCATGTCCAACTTTTGAATGTGTGCCAAACCATGATTCATCAAAGAAAAATAGCTCTTTTTCTGGATACTTGCTAATAGCTCCATTGAGATTTTTTTTTGAATTCCTCTTGTTTGCTTTTATCTTGTCCATTATGAACTGGTCTTGGTGTAATATATGAGAATTTCATCTTTTGCATATGGCGGTGTACTGTAGATTTGCTGATATTTAATCCGAACTTTTCCTGGATTCTTATTCTCATTTCTTTAATGGTGATATTAGGATTTTCTTCTATCCACTCTTCAATTTGCTGTAGTTGAGCCTGATTTAATTTAGTTTTTCTACGACGTTGTGAAGGAGCAAACAGTTTTTCTTCTCTGCCAATTTTCAAGAGTTTTACCCACGAAGTTAGTGCGCTTCTTGAAATGCAATATATTTTTGCTACAGCCGTTATACTGTACTTTTTTGCTGCAATTACAGCATTTAGTTTTTTTGAAACATATGCATTATTCCTTACTTTCTTCAGCATTTCTTTTGCTGATTCTACTACTTTTTCATCCAATAATTTTGATCTTAATGCCATTTAAACCTCGCTATTTTACTTACTTCAGTATGGCTTTTCTTCCATCATTGTCCATCTGTTTGCCCTGTAATGGGAATTGGTATCAGAGGTTGTCCGGAAACAAGTAAAAGGCTATAATATCTGAAATTTTAGTACGGGGTAAAGATGAGAAAAAAGTATCCAACAGATCTAAGCGAAAGGGAATGGGCAAGAATAGAAAAACACTTCAGAGTATCATACAAGAAAGGAGGAAGGCCGCCAAAGTATAGCAAAAGAGAAATATTAGAAGCAATTTTCTATGTATTGCGTACAGGGTGTCAATGGCGGTATTTACCAAATGATTTTCCGCTATGGAAGACTGTGTATGAGCAGTTCAGGCAATGGAAGAAGCAGGGAATTTTTGAGAAAATGAATTATGAAATTACAAAATATAGTAGAAGAAAAATAGGAAGGAATGAGCAGCCGAGTGCCTGTATAGTAGATAGTCAATCTGTAAAGACTACAGAAAAGGGGGGATCAAAGGCTATGATGGAAGTAAAAAAGTAAAGGGTAGAAAAAGGCATATAATTACAGACACTCAGGGTTTTATACTAGGTTGTTACGTAGGCGCTGCTAACGAAAATGATAGAGATGGTATTAAAATAGCATTAAACAATATGAGAACAAAATATACTAAAGTTAAAAAAATGTGGGCTGACATGGGATACCAAGGAAGAAATTTAAAGAATCACATAAAGGAAGAATATGACATAGATATTGAAATTGTTACAAGGCCTCCATGTAGATTTTGGGTGCACAAAGATACGCCACCTGAGCTACTACCAACAAGAGAACAAGGGTTTAAAGTACAGCCAAGAAGATGGGTTGTAGAAAGGACTTTTGCTTGGGTTAATAGGAATAGAAGGCTATCGAAGGAGTATGATTTACTCACAACATCCACTGAGAATTTCATATACCTAGCTATGAGTAGGGTTATGTTAAAGAGGGAATATGCTTGAATTTACTAGTTTCCGGACAACCTCTAACTTTAAAATCATAGAAAATACTGTCGAAAAAGGAAGTTTTCTTGTTCGTGTAAAACTCAACACAATGGATTTTCTGAAAAGTTTTCGAGTATATTATATTTTTAATTTGTAGAATAAGGTTTTTTCCTTTTTGCATATTTCACCTAAAAAGGACACATTTTAGACTTCTTTGTTGAAATAAAACAGAAACAAAAGTGCTGTCCCTTGCACTCTTTGGATAATTTAATGATAAAAAATTTGGAGAGAAATTTTATACACAATCTCTGACATTTTTCCTTAAGTTGACGCCATTGCCTGAACGGATACAACTTAATTTTTAATCTGCAGGAGTCAAGTTGAGAATGTCCAATTTTCCACTTTCTTTATAGCATAACATACTTCAGCGCCTCTTGCTCCTCTTGAAGTCCAATGGGCTCACCACTTATGTGTAAATTAATCGTTAATGTTGTACACGTTCTTTTCTTTTTCTACTCTCTCTTGCTCTTCAATACAATATATAGCAAGCGGATTAGCTTTAAGTCTTTCGACTCCTATTTCTTCTCCTGTTCCATCGCAGTAACCATAAGTGCCTAATTTTATTTTTTCTAACGCCTCCTTAATTTTTTCTTTTCTATCTTTTCGACGCTTGATTAATTCCTCGTTTCCACTATCTCCATCAGAATAGTATGTATCAATACTATTCTCTTCTAGTTCTTGTTTCTCCAGCTCAGCGAGTATTGACTGTAACTTTAAGCTGAAGTATTCCAGTTGTTTTACGCTCATATATTCTTCATCTTCTGAAGGAGTGTAATCTTCTGGTGACTTTATTTTTGGTAACTTTTCCATAATTGCATTATCAAAAAAATAATAAAACCTATATAATTTATGAACAAAAAATTATACTACCTCAAAGTAAACACTATAATTTATAATAAACATTTAAAAGCCTAGTATGATCGACTCAGTAAAAAAATTAGTAATAGATGATAAGAACTTTACCTATATAGTATGTATTTTTATCATAATGTTAAGTTTATCTTCATTTACACTTAAAAACAACAATAAACAAGAAGTTATGTTAACATTAACATGGATATGTGCTACATTTGTTTTGCAGATTTCTACAAATAATTTGTTTACATCTGATTATCATGATGGAATATTAGAGCAAATCTTTGTACAGCCACTCTCTTCTAGGCTTATAGTTGCTTATAAAATTTTCGCTCACTGGCTATTATTTGGATTACCAATTTCAGTGATTTCTTCCATATTCAGCTTTGCAGTTCTATGCAATAGTATTGAACACTCAATAGCAGTTGGAGTGTCTTTATTATTTAATACGCTGATAATCATTAATATTTCAGCTACTGGAAATGCATTGATGATTGGTCGAAACAACTTAGCATCAGGAGTATCGCAAATTCTTGTTTTGCCAATGATAATGCCAACCTTTGTGTATTTTAAAATGCTAACTCAATTTGAAAATTTGTCCTTGAATATTTATACACTACTAATCACCATCTTAATTTTTGTTATTTTGATTGTTAACAGCACCATAACTACTCACATGGCACTAAAATTTGCTGTGGAACAGGATTGAAAAATCTTACTGTTATTCAGTAGACTTCTTGCATAACCTAGAAAAAAGGCAAATAGTTATTATAGATTTAGGTTTATCGACAATTTGAAAAACCCTCATTCCAGCATCCTTCCCTGTCATCCAAGTAGCCCTTCGTTGTCATCCCAGTGTCAAAAACTGGGATAACAGCTAACCTGACAACCGTCATCCCGCTACTTGTTAGCGGCTAAGAGATACCGTGACGGTATGACGGTTCGCGGTGGCATGACGATAAGCCTCATCATCCCGCTACGTGTTAGCGCCGCGGCGGTATGACGATTCGCAGCGGCATGACGAGAAAGGGGCTACTTGGATGATACCTTTTTTCTACTTAGTTTGGGTTATGCAAGAAGTCTATTCCTTCATAAGGAGAAGTAGTTAAAGGAATTTACTCTATTTCTCCCTCTTTTTTTATTATTTTTAATCTATAGTTAACGTAAAAGAGATATGCAAAAACTCTATTGATCCATAGTCTGCAAATTATTAATAACACTTACTTTAAAGAACCTCACTTTACGCTGATCTTTGAGCGCTCTTCTGTGGTATTTTGTAAGAGTATAACTTGTGAAATCGTCTTCCCTATAGATTAAAGAGTTACACTGCTTTATATGTGATGCTATCCACTCTGCATAGTCCTGATGATCGGTTGCAATGAATATTTCCCCTGTTATAAGTATTTTTTTTGCTAATAAATTTAAAAATTCCGTATTAATTAATCGTCTTTTATTGTGACTTCTTTTTGGCCATGGATCTGGAAAGAGAATAAAGAATCTTTCAACACTGTTATCAGGAAAATTTGCAATCAATTCTCTTGCATCTTCTGTCCACATTAAAATATTTTTTATGTTCTGTATTTCTATGTTTGTCAGCAAGCGAGAAACCCCCTTTAAGTAGGGCTCACATCCTATAAATAATAGATCAGGTTCATTGAGCACCTGGTAAAGCATATTTTCACCGTTGCCAAAGCCTATTTCTACCCATATTCTTTTTTGTGAATTTACAATTTTCTCTATAGATTCCTTGCTGTTTTGAATAGAATATTTTTCCAATATTTCATCAACATCAGGTTTTAGCCTGGACCTTCTGGAGAACGATCTAATCCACTTGCTATTCTTAAATAGCATATTCTTGATACATATATAATTTTCTCACTATATTTTATATAGCTTAAACAATTCTCGAAATGAGTTAATGAAAAATTACTTGTCAATAATTGTTAATATTATATAATATATGAGTTCTAATAAAGTTTAAGTTAAAGGTATGAATAATAATAATCCAGTCGTAAATCTACCGGTTACTATCAGAAAGCTATCATCAAACAAATTTATAGAAGAGATATGTCAAGGCCAATTTGAGGATCAAGATAATACCTTGTTTGAAGATTCTTTTGTTAACAAAATTAAAGAAGGAGATGTGGTAGAAGGTGTAATTACAAGAATAAACCCTAACGACGTTGTGGTTGATATTGGTTTAAAATCTGACGGGAGAATTCTGATCAAGGAACTCGGTTGTAATGATGAGGTCATTATTGGCTCGAAAATCAGAGTTTATGTGGAAAGAATTGAAGATTATCATGGTAATGTTGTTCTTAGTCGTGAAAAAGCCATTAGGGACGAAAAATGGAATAAGTTGGAAGAAGATACAGTTACAAGGGCTGAAGTAAGCGGAGTTATTAAACGCTCAATTAAATGTGGCTTTATTGTTGATCTTGGTGACGGAATAAGCGCTTTTTTACCGCTGAGTCATGTGGATTTGAAGCAAGTAAAAGATGCGAAGCACCTTATTGAAACTGAACAAAAGTTCATCGTGCTTAAAATGGATAAGAAGCAGGGCAATATTGTAGTATCAAGAAAGCTGGTGTTAGAAAAATTGCACGCTGGTGAAAAAATTAAATTTTTAGAATCTTTAAATGAAGGCGATATAATAGAAGGGAAAATAAAAAGTATCACTCATTACGGTGTATTTGTCGGTATTCATGAATCAGATGTAGTGGGAGTTATAGATGGATTGTTACATATTACAGATATCTCTTGGAGTAGGGTAAGTCATCCGTCTGCAGTTTTTACTTGTGGTCAGACTATAAAAGTTAAAATTATAAAAATAGACAAGGAAAATGCTAAAATTTCCTTGGGTGTGAAGCAGCTAGAAGATAGCCCTTGGCAAGATGCAGAGTCAAAATATCCAGTTGATAGTGTGCATAAGGGTTATGTAACAAGCATAGAAGATTATGGATTATTTGTTGAGCTTAGACCTGGAATTGAAGGTTTAGTGCACTCGTCAGAAATAACTTGGGTTAAGAGTAATTTACCAGTTAGTAGTCTCGTAACAAGGGGACAAGAAGTATATGTAAAAATTCTCAGTATTGACATTGCTAAGAGTAGGATGAGTTTAAGCATGAAAAGGTGTGTAGACAACCCTTGGCAAGTATTTATCAATAAATATCCTCCTGGTTCTATTGTTTCTGGTGAAGTGAAGAATAATACCGGCTCATATGTATCTGTTGCTTTCGGTGATTCTGAAATAGATGAGAACGTAGAAGGGACAATATATGTGAAAGATTTTAGTTGGTCTAAAAATGGTTCAGATGAGATAAAGAAGTATAATGTAGGTGATAAAATAGAAGCAAAAGTAATAAGGGCTAACGTGAATCGGGCAAGAATTTATCTTGGAATAAAACAAATAGAGTATGATCCTCTTGAAGAACTGATAAAGAAAGTTAAGGTAGGTGATAAAATACAGGTTATTGTAGGTAAGAGAGAAGATAATGGACTAGTCGTTGAAGTTGAGAACGATGTAACCCTTCTAATAGATCAAGAGCATTTACCAGAGAATAAAAAATTCTCTATATCAGAAAAAATAGAAGTTGAAGTATTGGGTGTTGAAGAATATAACATAGCATTATCTGCTAAGTGATAAGGTTTACTTATTTTGGCTTCATATAAATGGCAACAAAGTCTGATATAATAGCGAGGGTAGCAAAAAGGCATCCTTTTTTAGATAAGATTGTTATAGCAGCTATAGTTGATAGATTTTTTGGGATACTTTCAAGCACATTGAAACATCATAATAGAGTTGAAATTAGGGGGTTTGGTTCTTTTTCAGTTAGAAGTTATAACTTGAAAGAAACAAACCATTTAATGTTACAGAAGTTTACAAAGAATCAATACTTTAAAACATATTTTCGTAGCAGTAAAAAATTATCTGATTTGATAAATGAATAAAAATTTATACCATAAATAAGATGAAAGTAGGGGTTTGAGTTTATACTGTACGATAGAAATTTTTAGCACCATATGCAAGTAGTAGAAATAGTTATACGTAATAACACATATAAAATATCTTGCGAAAGTGGGAAGGGGAATCATTTATTACGCCTTGCTAATAGTTTTGACAAGTTAGTTAGTTCTGTATCTCAAAAAACTGGAGGTAAGGGTTCGGATGCATTAAATTTCTTACTTGCAGCACTAATTCTTGAGGATAAAATTTTAGAATTAACAAAGCGATTAGATGAAGTAAATCAAGAGCGCGAAAAGTATAGAAACGAGAAAAGAATAGAATATACTGAGGTACTAGATAAGGTAAATAAGATTATCACTAATCTTGAGTGCATAAAGGATTAGCTTCAATAAAGCAAGCAATTAAATTGACTATCTGACTATTCAAGCCAGGAGGGAGGTTTGTCTTACGAGTTATGTAACAATATAATTCGTAATCATCAAGATCAACTATTTTTTCGTATTCGATTAGTTCGCTTAAGGAAAATTTATCAAGATATTTCAATGCGAAATGCCCTAAAAGTATATCGGTTTCTTTGCAACCCCTATGCCAGCTTCTATATATTAATTTTCTTCTGAGTAGTGAGGTATCTGTCATTACAATTAAACTTTTTTTAATTTAAAAGTTAAACTAAATACTTGTCAAGCGAGGCGCATTTTAATATACTTAACATTTTGTTAAGATCTAAATATACAGGTGGAATTAATTTCTAATCTTATCCATCAATTTAGCGATGGAATATATTATTTTTTATCATTTTCTTTAATAATTTCTGTCATAGTATTCGTGCATGAATATGGGCATTATGTTGTTGCCAAAGCATGCAAAGTTAAAGTTGAATCTTTTTCCATAGGTTTTGGTCCTGAAATTTTTGGTTTTAACGATAAGTCTGGAACTAGATGGAAATTAAGCGCTGTTCCATTGGGTGGTTATGTTAAAATGCTAGGAGATACTAATGCAGCGAGTGTCCCAGCTGATCAACAAGAATTAACGGAAGAAGAAAAATTGTATTCATTTCATACAAAACCGCGTCATAAAAAAGCAGCAGTAGTTTTTGCAGGGCCTTTTGCAAACATGGTATTTGCTGTTATAGCTTTTACAATATTTTTTAGCATAGCAGGTTATTATCGCACTCCACCGGTGATTGAAAATGTAATCGAAGGTAGTGCAGCTAAGCAAGCTGGTTTGTTGCCAGGTGACACTATTACACAAATCAATGAGCATAAAATAAAATACTTTGAAGATATTTCACGTGTGATAATGTCGAATCCTAAAACAAGAATGGAGATTGAGTATAGCAGAAATAATGAGAAGCACAGGACCAGTTTAACTCCATTAATAATCAAGGACAAAGACGTTTTTGGCAACACAATAGAAAGAGAAACTATAGGGATTATTTCAGTCAATACATTAAAGCAGTCGTCTTTTCTTGGGGCTGTGAGCTTATCAATAAGTGAAACTTACCACACTATGTGCTTAACGATCAAAGCTCTCTTTCACATTATTGTTGGTAAAAGGAGTATCAATGAAATAGGTGGACCAATAAAAATCGCAAAATATTCAGGACAATCAGCTAAAAAGGGATTTATTATGGTTCTATATTTTATGGCAATCATTTCAGCTAATTTAGCTGCAATTAACTTGCTGCCAATACCACTGCTAGATGGTGGGCATTTATTTCATTATATCATAGAAGCGGTTATACGTAGGGATTTAAGCTTGAAATGTCAAAAATATGCAGCTATTTTTGGTGCTTTAGTGTTGTTTTTGCTTATGGCAACTGGAATGTCAAATGATATTAGGGATCTTTTTTGAAATAAAATATGAAAAAGCTATTTTATATACTGGTAGTGGTTTTTATTTCTTTTCCTGCCCTGCTTGTTGCTTTAGGAACTGCGGAAAAAGTGCAGGTGAAAGATGTCAAATGTATTGGTAATGAGAGGGTAAGCAACCAGACAATAGGGTTCTATATAAAACTAAAATCTGGTGATTATATAAACGACGATGATATAGACTCAATTATAAAAGATCTATATAAAACAAAGTTATTTGCTAGTGTTAATGCTTACATAGATGATAAAAAAAATTTAGTAATAAAAATTCAAGAAAATCCACTAATTAACAAGATAATATTAAAGGGTAATAAGTTATTTAATAGCAAAGAGTTACTAAATAATGTGATTCAGTCAAAATCGCTAACTATTTTCACTGAAACAAAATTGCAAAACGATTTAATGAATTTAATCACTACTTATAGAAATAACGGTAAGGTTGGCGTTAAAATTGAATATGAGTTGGAGAAGCTCGATAGTAATAGGGTCAATCTAATTTTCAAAATAAAAGAAGGCAAAACCTCTAAAATTAAGGATATAAGATTTATAGGCAATAAAAACTTTTCTGAAAATGAGCTAGAGCAAGTTATTAAAAGACATAGTAATGACATATTTAGTAAGTTATTTAGAGCCATTTTTAAAGGCGAAAATCATTATTCACCGCAATATCTATTGATTAACACAGAATTGCTCGATCGTTTTTATTCGTCTAAGGGATATATTCAAAATAATATTCAACCAATTGTTGAGGTTGATAATAACAATCAAACAGAGTTAACTTTTTTGATTGACGAAGGACAGCAGTATTTGTTTGGAAATAATGAGGTTAATATTGAAACTGAAATTCAGGATTTGAGCCTAAAAGAAGAAATATTGGATTTTATAACAGAGGAAAACGATAAGATATTTAATAGAGTTAAAATTAATAATACAGTAGAAAAAATAAACAAATATTTAAATGAAAAAGGATACATATTTGCAAAAGTTAATCCAGAGTATGCACAACGTGACAACGTTGTAGATGTAACCTACAGAGTGCTGCCGGGTAAAAAGATTTATATAAATCAAATTACAATTGATGGTAACGATCGCACTTTAGATAAAGTGATCAGAAGTAAGCTAAGTGTAGCAGAAGGTGATGCATACAATATATCTGAGATTCAAAAGTCACGTAAAAAACTAATGAGTAGTGATTTTTTTGAAACAGTGAAAGTAAATAGTTACGCAGTTAATGACAATACAGTAAATCTTGACTTAAATGTTAAAGAAAAAAACACTACTTCGTTGTATTTGGGAGGCGGTGTGTCTCTTCCTGGTGGAGCATTGATTAAAATTGACCTCAAAGACCGTAATTTATTTGGTACTGGAAAAGAGCTCTCTTTTGCTCTTGAAAAAAGTCAATACGTATTTTCTACTGATTTAGAGTTTGTTGAAAATAATTTTAACGATTCTGATACGTCACTAGGCATGGGTGTATTTTATGAAAAACAAGATAAACCAAACACTACTTTTGATAGTTGCGATATGGGATTTTTTACAAAGTTATCATATAAAGTCACAGAGAACTTAACTAATTCCCTTCGCTATTCTTATAAGTATAATCATATACACATGGATAATAAGGGTGGACAAGACACCGATATCTCTGAAATAATACTGGACCGAAAAGGTAAACATCAGATTTCATCAGTGGGATACACGTTGGCATATAATAAACTGGATAATCTATATGCTCCAAAAGAAGGGTATTTACTGCGCTTAAGTCAGGATATTTCAGGATTGGGAGGAAACGTGAATTTCCTAAAATCTGAATTCTTATCTTTTTATACGCACCCTATATTAAGCAAAATTGACGATGATATAACGCTACGCTTTAAGATGGCGGCAGGTCATATTTTTTCTTATACTGATGAAAATCTAAACATTGGCCAGCACTTTTTTAAAGGGGGTAATGAGATTAGAGGGTTTGACCTTTCCGGTATTGGACCAAGAGCAGAAGACAAAAATAAAAGCTCATTAGGAGGCAAAACTTATTTTAATCTAACACAGCAAGTGGATTTTCCTCTACCAAAACTATATGACTATGCTGGTATCAAAGGCTCACTATTTGTTGACTATGCGACACTTTTTGGCTTAGATGATAAAAATAAGAAGTATGAAGGGAAATACTATGATAGCAAGCTTGTGAGAGTGTCACCAGGTTTTGGCTTTTCAATGCTTTCTCCTTTTGGTAGACTTAGATTGGATTTCGGGTTTCCTTTAGTAAAGGAATCTTATGATATAATACCATCACCAAATGTTAAATTTTCTATTGAAGCGGGGATTTGAATGAAATATATACAGTTATTTATATCAGTTATTGCCTTAATTATTTCCTTATTTGTGGGGTATAAGTTTGTAGGATATCAACCTCAGAACACAAAAGCTGCAATTATCGATAGTGACAAAGTCATCAATGAATCTCTTGCTCTGCAAAATATACAACAACAAATAAAGGAGCAGAATTCTAGATTACAACAAGAATTTGAAAGTGAGTTAGAAAAACTTAAGCCATCAAAAGAAGAATTTGAACTTTTGTCAGAAGAAGCAAAAAAAGAAAAGACAGAACAGTTTAATAAGCACACTGTAAATACTAGAGATAATTACGCTAAAAAAATGTTACATTTAGAAGAAAGCTATAGAGACGCAGTAGAGAGTGTTTTTAACAAGATAAAAGAAGTCGCTAAAAAAACGGCAGAAAAAAACAACATAGATTTGGTACTATTTATTTCAAAAAAGAACCAAGTTTTATACTCCATGGATGAAGTTGATTTATCAGATGTGGTATTAAACAATATAAACAAGAAAATACCTGAATTTGCTTTGAAAGGCATTGAGTAGGCTTATGCAATTTAATATCAGTGATATTATAAAAATATTACCACATTCTTATCCGTTTCTCTTAGTAGATAGAGTTATAGAGTGTGATCCTGGTAAAAGTATAAAAGCAATCAAAAATGTGACTTTCAATGAGCCATTTTTTATTGGCCACTTCCCTGGTCATCCAATAATGCCAGGAGTCTTGATAATTGAATCTCTAGCTCAGGCATCTGCTATATGTGTTCTAGGTAAAGAAACAATAGAAAATAAAGTTGTTTACTTGAGATCCATTGAAAATGCAAAATTCAGAAAGCCAGTTACTCCAGGGGACACATTGATTCTTCAAGCTAACATTCAAAGTGTGTGTTTAGGTGTACACAAATTTAGGTGTATTGCATCTGTTAGCGAAGAAAAAGTTGCAGAAGCAACAATCTCAGCAGTACTGCAAAATAAATAAAATCTTCATCTGTAAGAAACAGCATGTACACTTTATAGTATAGCAATGAAGCTGAATTTCAAAATCTCATTTTCGAATCTATATACTCGCAATGGATTAACAAAATTAGATGAGACATTTTTGAATTATATTAAATCATGTGATGAGAGCTTGTTTTGTTCATTAATTGAAGCAAGAGAAAAAGCAGCTTCTTCTTCGATGTCATCCCAGTGTCACCTCCCATCATCCCAGTGTCACCCCCCGTCATCCCAGTGTCACCCCCCGTCATCCCAGTGTCACCCCCCGTCATCCCAGTGCTTGACACTGGGATCTAGAAAACAAGAAGGACGGTCAGCTACTTGGATGACAGATAGTCAGTTAATAGTAGACCTCTCATATTTACTTGATGAATTTATTGCAAAACTTTTCAATGTTGAAAAAGAAATAGAGGAGCTAAAGAAAAAGCACAACGACTTTGCTGTAATATATAAGTGCAAAAGATTATTTGTCCAACGCTATGCATTGAAGAAATACACTAATGTGGCGAATATAGATATTACTAACAAACTAAGTCATTTTCTCACTTTGCCAACAACAGAAAAAAATTTTGCTGAGCAGGTGATGCATTGGTTTGAAGATAAAGAAAATCACAAAGAAGAAATAGAACTTGCAGCACAATATGCAGTGTGGAGAGTAAAAAATAAACAGAGTATATTATTCAGTATTCATAAAAAAATCGACCACGAAAACCTCATACCATTTTCTAAAAAAGAAGTGGACAAAGTTGAAGTGCTGTATTCAAATGAAGTAAAAAGACGATACGGTTTTGATCTAACAAGCAAAAAGGTGAGTTTGAATAAAGCACTAGATAATGCTCACTACTGCATATTTTGTCATAAGCAAAGTAAGGACAGCTGCTCAAAGGGGCTAATTAATAACGACAATACTTTTAAACAATCTCCACTAAAAGTTGAACTGCACGGCTGCCCACTAGAGCAGAAAATATCAGAAATGAATCTGGTGAAAAGCGAAGGGTACAGCATAGCAAGTCTTGCAATTGTGATGATAGATAACCCATTATGCGCAGCCACTGGACACAGAATATGCAATGACTGCATGAATTCGTGCATATATCAAAAACAAGAACCCGTAAATGTGCCAGCAATTGAAACAAGGATTCTGGATGATGTGCTCAGTTTACCGTACGGATTTGAAATATATTCTCTGCTCAGCCGTTGGAATCCTTTAAATTTTCAGCGTTCATTGCCAAGAGAAAACACCGGAAAAAACATTCTAATTGTAGGCCTTGGTCCTGCTGGTTTTAATTTAGCTCATCATTTGTTGAACGATGGGCATAACGTTATCACCATTGATGGACTAAAAATTGAGCCTTTGATCGATAATTTCCAGCTAATTAAAGATTTTGAACACGAAAAATTGAGTGAACGCACGGCAGGAGGGTTTGGTGGGGTGGCAGAATATGGTATTACTTCTCGGTGGGATAAGAATTACTTAAAGATTATTAGATTACTGCTGGAAAGACGTGAGCATTTCGCACTTTATGGAGGCATTCGTTTTGGTGGCACGATTAATGTTGATGACGCGTTCAACTCGGGTTTTGATCACATTGCCCTAGCACTTGGCTCTGGCAAGCCACGAATGATCAAAATAAAGAATATACTAGCTCGTGGAGTGCGTATGGCATCTGACTTTCTTATGTCGTTACAACTGACTGGCGCTCTTAAATTTGATTCTATAGCAAATCTGCAAGTTCGTATGCCGATAGTTGTAATAGGGGCTGGGCTTACTGCGATTGACACTGCCACTGAAGCTTTAGCGTATTATCCAATTCAAGTAGAAAAATTTCTTCTTCGTTATGAGATATTAGTTGATAAGTATGGAAAGGACTGTGTTGAAAAAGATTGGACAGAAGAAGAGCGCGAAATTGCGAATGAGTTTATATCACACGCACAATTGATCCGAGAAAAGCAAAAGTTAGCAAAAAAAGAGAATAGAGAAATAAAAATATTAGAGTTGATGCAGAGTCTCGGGGGAGTGAAAGTTATATATAGAAAAGAGCTAAAAGATTCACCAAGTTATCGATTAAATAGCGAAGAGGTGCAAAATGGGCTGTCAGAAGGGATTTACTTTATTGAAAACTTAGAGCCAGTTGAAGTTGTGACGGATAAATATAACCATGCTGAATCAATAAAACTGATAGACACAAAATCCGGCGAAATCAAACGTATAAAAGCACGTTCTATTTTTATAGCAGCAGGTACTGAGCCAAATACAGTTATTGCAACAGAAGATAAAAAGCATTTTAAATTAAGTAATGGGTATTTTACTCATTTGAATTCATCAGGAAAAGAAATAGACCCAATATTTTCTCCTAAAATGCAAAATAAAGATAGAATATTAGTGTATAAGCAAGGCAATAAAACAATCAGCTTTTTTGGTGATCTTCACCCTTCGTATAGTGGCAGCGTCGTGAAAGCTATGGCAAGTGCTAAGAACGGCTACCCTATTATTTCTCAGCTTTTGAGTGGAGTTAATAGCTTCGTTTCTGTCATTCCAGTGTGTGATGTTGTGGGCCAGAAAAAAAATGCGTGGTCAAGTGTTGAAGACCTGGCTAATAAAGAATTATTTAATAGAATCAAAGAGCAATTCACTGCAAAGGTTATAAAAGTTCAATATTTAACAGACAAAGTTGTGGAAATAGTGATCAAAGCACCACTTGCGGCAAAGAATTTTAAGCCTGGGCAATTCTTTAGATTGCAAAATTTTGAAACCAATGGCAGAAAAGCCAATAATACAAACCTTGCTATGGAAGGTATAGCCGTAACCGGCACTGAAGTAGACAAAAAAAAAGGAATTATTTCCACTATTGTGCTGGAAATCGGCGGCTCCACTAATTTATGCAGACACTTAAGAGAAGGCGAGCAAATAATTCTTATGGGCCCAACTGGCAGACCTACTGAGGTTTACTAAGTCTCAATATTAAAGTGATGCCAAATTTTATTTCAAAAAGTAAATAATTTACTAACGCTCGTGCACAAATTAAAAATAAATTATGCACGAGTGTAGCGTTATGAATTAGGAGTGCTATATTAAAGCTTACCTCACTATTAAAGCTATCGGTCAGATTAGATTAAAAACCTAATCTGACCGGTTTCTCTATAACCCTCTAAACTCTGATATAATTATATGATAATTAGTTTAATTAGTGGTTAATATGCAAATTGATTTTATTCATATATTGAGATAGCATAAACCATATTGGTTTTAATTATTGTGCAACTTTATAAATCGTCACTGTTACTTCTACTGACTGTATTAATAGTTATAGTCCTAAAATTACCTGAAAATTTGAGCATTGCAGTAAATTGGTCTCTCCCAATTCTAGATTTTGATTTATCTTTTCGTACCATACTAATATCTTTTTTATCAGTTGCATTTTTAGCTGTTCTACCAGCACAAAATTTGACTTTTTCAGAGATGCTATCTTTTGCTGCTTACACTATTAGTTCACTTTATGCAGTTTTATCTGAACATATGATATTGGTTATAATATTCTGTGAATTAATGACCATCAGTGCATTTTTTATTATCGCAGCTAGCTGTAGAGATAGTGGACCTGCAATAAGGTACGCTTGTGTACACTTTTTCGTTGGAGTTATATTAATAGCAGGATTGGCACTTCAAAGCACTAACCTGATAATTTTGGGTTTATTGATAAACTGCGCTTGTTTTCCTTTTTCGTTTTGGGTTGTTGATGCATATCCTGCTGCATCGCTACATGGCACCACATATCTCTCTTTATTTACCACTAAAGTCTCTTTTTTAGTGATGCTTTTACACACTTATAACCTATGGCAAGATTGTACTGAAATATTAGCGCTTGTAGGCACCATCACTGCAATTTACAGCATTATATTTGCTTCTCTTGAGCAAAATATTCGCAGATTTTTATGCTATAACGTTGTAGGACAAATGGGCTTGCTGATTATTGCAGGAAGTTTGCTCAGTCCTTCGGAAAAAGCAATACCAATTTTGATACTGCATATAATCTTCTCTCTTGTTTATCAATCATTATTGTTTGTGGTCAGTAATTCGATTATTTCACAAACAAAAACAATTAGTTTTAATGGAGTGGGTAAACTGATGTCAGTGGAAGGCATGTGTGCTATAATCGCAATACTTACAATGGCTGCATTTCCTGGAACCGTTGGATTTATCAGTAAATCATATATCACAGCTGAAATTGAAATGAACACTGTTGCCTTAAAAGGGTATAAAAATTTATATAAGCTTCTAAATTTGCTGCTTCATTTAAGCGTGGGGCTAAAGTTTCTTTATTACTTATTTATTGCAAAAAGTAAGTCAAAACCTTTAGCAGAGAGAGGAGGCAAAATGACTATGATTATTTTAGCATTTATATGCGTAATCGCTGGCAATCCTTACTTACCTATTTACAATAAGCCTTCAATTTTTAATCTTGCGTACAACACAAAAAATATTTGGTCGCAATTTAATTTATTACTATGTACCACTTTATTGTTTATTCCTTTACGCAAGTTATTTTACCCGAGAGTAAATTTTAAAATGGATGTTGATTGGATTTTTAGAGCTTTCATACCCTATATTATCTTGCTGTTCAATCAGTTAGTCTCTAAAACTAGAGAAATGTTTGCCAGCGTAGTGCAAAACTTGACTAATCCACTTACTGGTTTATACTTTAATAATATTACTAAACTTAAAGAAGTGCTGGGTTATAACTCAGTGAGTTTTGTTTCAGCTTCTTCTCTCTTTTTAATGAGTATTCTACTAATGCTATTATGTTTAAATCGTTAACTGAAAGTTTAAATTCTGTATTTAGTAAACTGAGAGGAAAGTCAATCATTTCTGAAGATGATTTTAATCTTGCCATGCGTGAAATACGCATAGCCTTAATTGAAGCTGACGTTTCACTTGAAGTTGCAAAAAAATTCATCAACGACATTAAAGATAAAGTGATTGGGGAAAAAGTCATAAAAAGTGTTTCTCCAGCACAAATGATAATTAAAATTGTACAGGATAATTTAGTTGCAGTTCTCGGATCAGAGAAAAGTGACTTAAATCTAGCAGTTAAACCCCCTGCTGTGATTATGATGGTGGGCTTACAAGGTGCAGGTAAAACAACTACCTCAGGAAAGCTTGCTTTAAAACTAAAAAAGCAAAAGAAAAAAGTGATGCTTGCCTCTTTAGACATTTATAGGCCTGCTGCCCAGAAACAACTTGAAGTGCTAGGTAAACAAATAGATGTGCAAACTTTACCTGTAGTAATAGATGAGAAGCCCATTACAATTACAAAAAGGGCAATAGCAATAGCAAAGAACGATAATTATGATGTATTAATACTAGACACTGCAGGCAGGCTTCATATTGACAATAATATGATGAATGAGTTGAAAGCCGTAAAGGAAATAGCTTCACCTGCAGAAGTTATTTTAGTAGCCGACGCAATGATAGGCCAGGATGCGGTCAACATTGCCAAATCATTCAATGAGGTAATAGGTGTAACCGGCATTATTCTCACCCGTGTTGATGGTGATGCACGTGGTGGTGCTGCTCTTTCTATGAAAATGATCGCCGATTGTCCAATTAAATTTATTGCTTGTGGTGAAAAATTAAGTGACCTCGATGATTTTTATCCCGATAGAATTGCAAAAAGGATACTTAGCATGGGTGATGTTGTATCATTGGTTGAAAAAGCTGCTGAGATTGTTGGTCAGGAAGAAATTGATAAGTTACAAAAGAAAGTGAAAAAAGGTAAATTCGACCTAAACGACCTAGTGGGAATGTTAAAAACTCTGAGTAAAATGGATGGCATTAGCAACATAATGAAATTCATTCCTAGTTCATTTACAAAAAAGCTAAGTAGCAGTGTGCCAGATGACAATAAAGTGAAAAAATATATAGCCATCATAAACTCAATGACTGAAAAAGAAAGGCAAAATCCAGATATTTTAAATGGCAAAAGAAGACTTAGAATTTCTAAGGGGTCCGGAACAACTGTAACTGACATTAATCTTCTAATTAAGCAGTATAATCAAATGAGCTCTATGGTAAATAAGTTCAGTAAAGTTGACCATAGTAAACTCAAAGAATCTGATTTGATGGATATGCTAAGCAGAAAGTAAGTGACCTTACCTTTAGCTATATCAAAAGCCGGCTTAGGTCTCGCAAAAAAATTTACAGCTTCTTGCTAGCCAAGAAATTTATTATTAATTTTAAGAAATACTATAGCTGACCCAAGCAACACGTCATACCGCGATTCATTTCATAACTGTACGAACATTGTAGTGTGGGCCACCAGTGGGGTGTCATCCGAGTAGCTTGACTACTTGGATCCAGAAAAAAGAATGGTGTCATGAAAGTAGCCTCCTTCTCCTGTCATCCCAGCGCCCAGAGGTGTCATCCGAGTAGCTTGACTACTTGGATCCAGAAAAAAGAATGGTGTCATGAAAGTAGCTGACACTGGTCTCCATCCAAAAGGGTGTCATCCGAGTAGCTTGACTACTTGGATCCAGGAAACTTAATTGCAAGTAATGCATTGGGTTTGGTGAGTATGGGTTTTGCGTTATAGAATGAAGCACTTTTTGTGAATTTGTAAAGAAAACTGGATCCAAGTAGTCAGGGCACTGGGATGACATCATCCTTTTTTTTGGATTCCAGACTGGAATGACAGCAGTCCTACGTCATACCGCGATTCATTCGCGGTATCTCTAGATCCCGCTAACAAGCAGCGGGATGACGGTTGTCGTTTAGCTACAAATATTAAGAAATTTACCAAACGAAAAAAAAGGCAAAAGAAGCCCCGTGGTGGTTGGCTATTTACTATGTACTAAAATATCGGCGTTTTTTTTATTCTAAAACGCTTGATTAAGAGCGATTTAGCTGCTTTTAACTTGCAACTAACCTACACCGCAAGTGTTTAAGAAATTTACTAAGCAGGAAAAAAGGCAAAGAAACCCCGTAGTAGCTAGCATTCAAATTCTCCCTTGTCAATTTGACGTTTTTTGCTGTCTTAAACGCTTTGTAAGCGCGTTTCGGCTTATATAGGTAAAAACCTAAAAATTTTTAAAGACATGCGATGCACGTAGTGCGAAAAATTAAACATGAGACGCCAAATACCCTAAGTTTTTTGTCATTAACTTGCACAGATTGCGAAGATAAATAAATAGCTTCAGTTTCATGATAAGGGGGCTGGCGGAGTTTGTCAAGTAGGTTTTTTCGTTTCTATTGTAATGACAGTTATGGCCTGTGCAAGAAATCTATTGATTTACAGCAGGTTCTTTGTTACAGTTCGTAGTTATGCAAAGAAACTTAAAGCCTCATGAGTTTATTTACAGCCAGTGATTTACATAATTTGGAGCTGTATAGCTGAGTATTGTATATGATAATATTGATAACAAACGATGATGGCTTTGGAAGTGAAGGAATAAAATTACTCAAAGAGGTTGCACGGAATTTTGCGTCAGAAATATGGATAGTGGCACCAGATACTGATAGAAGCGGAGCTGCAAGATCTCTTGATTATCCAGTGAAACAATCTATTGGAATAAAACAACATAGTGAAAGGGAATTTAGTGTGTCTGGTACTCCTGCAGACTGTGTCATTATTGCGCTAAATAAAGTTATGAATAAAAAACCAGACTTAATATTGTCCGGAGTAAATATTGGATCAAATGTCGGGGACGATATTTGTTATTCAGGAACAATTGGTGCTGTAATGGAAGGTGCTGCAAGGTCTATACCTTCTATTGCACTGAGCCAAGTTTATCATGATAAAATAGACTGGCACAATACAAAGGTTTTTGCACCAAAGGTTATTGCCAAGCTCGTTAAGGTTGGTTGGCCTAAAAACATAGTGATGAGTGTAAATTTTCCTGCTACAGAAAAAGTAAAAGGAGTAGAATTTGCTGAACAAGGTGAATATAACATTGATGGGGATTTAATTTTTACTGAAAATTCGAATGGCTCTTTTAGCTTAAATTGGTCTCGAGAGCACTCAGGCAGTGGTAGTGTAAATAAAATAAAAGAAGGATTTATTACTATCACACCAGTAAAATTAGATTTTACAGATTATGATACATTGAATGCTATGAAAAATTCTTGTGCAGACGAATTTTCTTCTATAGCTGACTGAGAAAAACATTTGCATTGCTCCTAATTAGATGTTTTCTATTGTGTTATCGCGAGCAATTATTTTTTCTTCACCTGTATCCATGTTTTTAATCTTTAAAGTTTTACTACTCAATTCTTCATCGCCAAAAATTAAAGCAACTTTAGCATTTGCTTGATTTGCTTTTTTCATTCGGGTTTTAAGCGCTCCGCTATATTCATAGATCACATACAAATCATTTCTGCGCAATTCATTTGCAAGTGTTAGGGCATATTCTTCAGCCTCTCTACCGATTGGAATTAGGTAAATAGGTCGCTCTTCTTTCGGAGAATAATTGATTAACTCCATTATGCGTTCAATACCTCCTGCAAATCCTATTGCTGAAGTGTGTTTTCCACCCACTGAAGATACTAAATTATCGTATCTTCCACCGGCAAAAACTGCCCCTTGTGCGCCTAAATCCTCTGTAACAAACTCAAACACTGTGTGGCAATAATAATCCAAACCTCGAACTAGTTTATTGTTTACGGTATAAGGTATATCAAGAATTGTTAATCCATTTAGTATTTGTTCAAAGAAATCTGAGGACCCTTTCGTATAATAATTGCTGATTTTAGGCGCATCAGAAATTATTGATTTATCTTTCTCATCCTTGGAATCCAGTATTCTGAGTGGGTTTTTGATCAACCTATTTTTGCTATCTTCTGATAGATCATTTTGATACTTTGTAAAGTATAAGATCAAAGCTTCTCTATACTTAGTTATTGTTTCACCATCACCTAAAGAGTTGATTTCCAGCTTTACATTTTTATTGATGCCAAATTCAGTTAGTAAGTGCTGAACGAGTGATATCAATTCAATATCAGCTTTTGGATCTTCTATGCCAAAAACCTCAAAATTTATCTGATGAAATTGCCTTTGTCTTCCCTTTTGCGGCCTTTCATAGCGAAATGCAGGTCCTGTTGAGAATAATTTTATCGGTGTTTGCAGTTTTTTTTCAATGAGTAGCCTAACAATCGCTGCAGTGAACTCAGGACGTAAAGTTATGCTCTTTCCCCCTTTATCATTGAAGCTATACATCTCTTTAGTGATGATATCTGAGCTATCACCTAAGGTTTTTGTAAAAACCTCCGTGTATTCAAATATTGGAGTTTGGGCGGGCAAAAAGCCGTATAGACTTGAGATTCTATTTGCTGTTTGCTGAATGTATTTAAACTTGTACCATTCATCAAACAGGAGATCTTTTGTTCCTCTAACCGTTTGATTAGTCATAGTGTGGTCTCTATACCCGCAACCTCTGGTATGTGGTAGCTCAGCATATTCTGCACTCCTTGCTTGAGGGTAATTGCAGCACTTGGGCATCCAGAGCAGGCTCCTTGCAGCTCAACATAAACTATTCCATCTTTATAGCCACGGAATTTGATATCACCACCGTCTTGAGCAACTGCAGGTTTGATATAACTTTCCATCAATTCTTTTATTCTATTTACAATTTCTATATCATTTTCATCGAAAAATTCCTCATCTGATATATTATTATCATTCACTCCTTCTTTATCTAGCGCTTTTCCACCTGAAGTAAAGTGATCCATGATTGTAGTTAAAATTTCTACTTTTAGTGTATCCCAATTAATTCCACCCAATTTTGTTACTGAAATAAAATCATGACCAAAAAACACTCTTACCACATGTTCTATTTGAAAAAGATTTGCTGCTAACTTGGAGTTTTTTATTTCATCTGCATTTGAAAAATCAGCCGTTTCTCCTTCGTTTAGAATTGCAAATCCAGGAAGGAATTTTAGCGTATTTGGGTTTGGTGTTTCTTCAATCTGGATGAACATGTTATTTACCATGACAATTATAATTGTTACTATTTAATCATAAAATGATAAAAAAATATACATGTCATTCATCTTTTTTCTTTTTTTAGTATTCATAGTAATTACATTTGTCTTGCCTAGCGTTGTTGTATTTTTTCTTTTCCTGACAAAAAAAAATAACATAAGTTTCATGATGAACTCTATATTGAGTAAGTTTTTGAACGAATTTAATAGCAGTAGAAGTTATACTGAAAATTACACTGGTGACAACATATCCAAAGATGAAGCATTAAAGATACTGGGGCTGAATCCTGAGGCAAGTCAAAATGAAATCAATAAAGCATATCAAAATTTAATGAAGTTAGTTCATCCAGATAAGGGAGGCTCGGAATATTTTGCACAAAAGTTAAACGCGGCACGTGATAGGTTGCTGAAGAGGTAATTAATATTGCTTTAAAGTTTTTATTTGTGCATAAAGGATAAGCTGCTACAATAAAACGAGTTAAAGGTAGAGAAAGCTTTAAGTTATGCAAGATGATACTAAAAAAAAAACAACGATAGAAGAAGAAAAAGGCATATTAGGGTGGATAGAATATAGACTGCCTATATTTTCTTTTCTAAAACACACCGCTTCTTATCAAGTACCAAAAAACTTAAATTATGCTTGGAACTTTGGCTCTTTGGCTGGTATAGCGCTAATTTTACAAATAATAACAGGTATATTTCTTGCTATGCACTACACTCCGCATGTTGATTATGCGTTTAATAGTGTAGAGCGCATAATGCGGGATGTGAATTACGGGTGGTTAATACGCTACACTCACGCTGTTGGAGCATCGCTCTTCTTTATGGTAGTCTATGTTCATATAATGCGTGGATTATATTACGGATCTTATAAAAGACCGAGAGAGATGGTGTGGTTTATTGGAATATTTATATTTTTTGCAATGATGGCAACTGCCTTTATGGGATATGTATTGCCTTGGGGACAAATGAGTTTCTGGGGTGCAACAGTTATAACCAACTTATTTTCTGCTATACCTTTAATTGGCAATAAAATAGTTATATGGTTATGGGGTGGTTTTTCAGTGGATAACCCAACACTTAACCGTTTTTTCGCTCTGCATTATCTTCTGCCTTTTGTTATTATTGCTTTAGCTATGCTTCATGTGATAGCTCTGCATAGGTTTGGCTCTGGTAACCCAAGTGGAGTGGAGGTAAAATCAGATAAGGATACCATCCCTCTCTATCCTTATTATATAGTCAAGGATTGCATAACTTTTGGTCTGTTTTTTGTAGTTTTGTTCGCATTTGTTTTCTATGCTCCCAATTATCTTGGGCATCCAGACAATTATATAGAAGCTGACTCTATGGTAACTCCGGTACACATAGTGCCAGAGTGGTATTTTTTACCTTTTTATGCAATGCTACGTTCAATTCCAGATAAACTTACTGGTGTGCTTACCATGTTTGCGTCTATTTTAGTGTGGTTTTTGTTACCTTGGCTTGATAAATCAAAAGTTAAAAGTGGTGCTTATCGCCCGGTGTTTAAGAAATTTTTTTGGGTTTTTGCAATAAATTTTGTACTTCTTGCCTGGCTTGGAGGACAAGAGGTAAAAGAGCCTTACATCACTATGAGTAGGCTATCTACTCTTTATTACTTTGCATACTTTGTGATAGTTTTACCACTGCTTAGTAAGTATGAAAAGCCAAAAGAACCACCAAAAACCTTAAGTGATTCTGTGCCGGAGATGAGGTGATGTCAATTCAAAGCAGATCTCTTACAAAATTCTCTGTCATCCCAGAACTCTCTTCTGTCATCCCAGAGCCCTCTTTTGTCATCCCAGTGCTTGACACTGGGATCCAGAAAAAAAATAAATGGATTCCAGCATCATGTACACAATTGTATGAACGTTGTATACAACACACAGTGTCATTCCACTATCTTCCGTTGTCATCCCAGTGCTTGACACTAGGATCCAGGTATAAAAATACTTACAAATCATGCAATGGACAACAGATTCTAGGAGTGCACGATAACCATAATGTCAGTGATGAAATAAGCTGGATTCCAGTGTCAGCTACTTGCATGACATCAATTCGAAATTTACTAAAACAGTGGTTATGCATGGGATCTAATGTATTTGCAATCTTCTGCATGTTATTTCTATCTAGTCTTATATCTGCAGAAGAATTTAAATCATCACCAAATAAGAAAATAGACTGGAAATTTGATGGAATTGTCGGATCTTTCGATAGAGAGTCAATTCAGCGTGGCTATAAAGTGTATAAAGAAGTCTGTGCTGCTTGTCATTCAATGAATAGGGTAGCATTTCGTAATTTGCAAGATGTTGGTTTTTCTGAAGAAGATGTAAAACAGATTGCAGCTTCTTATCAAGTTAAAGATGGCCCAAATGATTTGGGTGAAATGTTCGATAGACCTGGAATACCTTCGGATTATTTTATTGCACCTTTTGATACAAAAGAAGCAGCTGCAGCAAGCAACAATGGTGCAGTCCCACCAGACTTATCATTAATTATTAAAGCAAGGCATGATGGTGCAAATTATGTCTATTCATTGTTAACAGGCTATCAAAACGGCGAACACGATGAAAATGATTTATATTTTAATTCGTATTTTCCAACAGGCAGATTAGCTATGGCGCCACCACTTTCTGAAGGAATGGTGGAATATGATGGTGCAAGGCAAGCCACAGTTGAAAATATGGCGTATGATGTGATAAATTTTTTACAATGGGCAGCAGAGCCAGAATTAGAGCGCCGGCATAAACTTGGATTAAAAGTAGTGGCGTATTTTATAATTTTAACAGTGTTTTTTGTATTAACTAACAACAAAGTTTGGAGCAAGCTCTATAAAAAGAAGTGATAGTCAATTTTGCCTCAAGCACAATGGTTGTCATCCAAGTAGCTAACACTGGTTCCTTTATGACAGTGTCATCCGAGTAGCTGACACTGGGATAGCTTTGTCGCATCGTACCTTATACGGTAATAATTTACGATAAATTCATGTAGCCATTTCGAATTTAGCCATACCAATGTCAGTAAATTTATTAAGCAAATAGCACTTAATGAGCAGTTCTTTTTCACGATTTAGAGGTTGTCCACAAACCAGTAAATCAAGCATATTCCCTACTTAACATAACTTTACTCATAGCCAGATATATGAAACTTTCAGTAGATGTTGTAAGTAAATCGTACTCCTTTGATAGCCTTCTATTTCTATTGATCCAAGCAAAAGTCCTCTCTACCACCCACCTTCTCGGCTGTACTGAAAATCCAGGATCCCGTTGGGCTTTGTTGCATCGCTAGCTATGATGGATTAAAGATAAAAAAGATAGCGAATATCAGTAGCTTATTATTCTGGTATTTATAACAAGAACGGTCAGTGAATACCTAAATTTGAGTAAAAGAAATTTCACTACCACTCACTAATCTGGCTAAAATTCAAGAATTTCAATGCTTTAGCTATTTTCAATAGAATTAAATTTATTAATATAAATAACAAATTACTATTCTTAAATTTGATCAGATTGATTGCAAAAAAACAAGATTTTCAATAGGTTGCTTATAATCCTAACTATAGTTAGCCTTTCATAAGTAGCGATGCAACAAAGCCATCCCGTTGTGGCAATAGTTCTAGTGGTGTATCTTTATGCACCCAAAACCTACATGGAGGCCTTTTGACAATTTCAATATCTATCCCATATTCTCTCTTTACGTAATCCTTTAAATCTTTTCCTTGGTATCCCATATCAGCCCACATTTTCTTAATATTGCTGTATTTTTCCTTCATATTGTCCAATGCCATCTTCACCCCATCTCTGTCATTTTCGCTTGCAGCTCCTACATAGCAACCAAGCACAAATCCTTGAGTATCTGTGATTATATGTCTTTTTCTCCCCTTTACCTTTTTCGCACCATCATAACCTTTGCCCCCCCTTTTTCCGTGGTTTTTACCGATTGACTGTCCACTATGCATGCGCTCGGCTTCCCATTTTTGACCTACTATATTTAGTGATATCATAGTTCATTTTCTCAAAAATTCCCTGCTTTTTCCATCTTCTAAACTGTTCATGCACAGCCTTCCACGGCGGAAAATCGTGTGGTAATACCAATTCTCATTGTTGTCCAGTCAAATAGGAAACATTGCAGAGTTGTTTAATTGTGGAGCTGGCAAGAGAAGTAATAAATTTGCACAAAGCACCCTCAAGTAGAGCAATTGTATCGTATATTTTATTGCGCAAAATGTTCTGTTTTATATATAACCAAAGCCTCTCAACAGGATTTAGCTCAGGTGAGTATGGAGGTAGGTATATAATGTCGATATTTTTAGGTACCTTTAAATTTTTTGACCTATGCCAACTAGCACAGTCCATAACGAGAAAAGCCTCTCGTGTTTCTAGATATTGCGAAATTTGCTCAAGAAATATGTTCATGCAATCAGTGTTGACATTTGGTGCAAATAAGCTAGAACTCTCTCGATTTCTAGGATTAACTGCACTATAGAGATAGAAATTTTGCCTACCTAATTTTGTTTTAACCTGTGTTCTAATCCCCTTTTTAAACCACCCATGTCCAACTTTTGAATGTGTGCCAAACCATGATTCATCAAAGAAAAATAGCTCTTTTTCTGGATACTTGCTAATAGCTCCATTGAGATTTTTTTTTGAATTCCTCTTGTTTGCTTTTATCTTGTCCATTATGAACTGGTCTTGGTGTAATATATGAGAATTTCATCTTTTGCATATGGCGGTGTACTGTAGATTTGCTGATATTTAATCCGAACTTTTCCTGGATTCTTATTCTCATTTCTTTAATGGTGATATTAGGATTTTCTTCTATCCACTCTTCAATTTGCTGTAGTTGAGCCTGATTTAATTTAGTTTTTCTACGACGTTGTGAAGGAGCAAACAGTTTTTCTTCTCTGCCAATTTTCAAGAGTTTTACCCACGAAGTTAGTGCGCTTCTTGAAATGCAATATATTTTTGCTACAGCCGTTATACTGTACTTTTTTGCTGCAATTACAGCATTTAGTTTTTTTGAAACATATGCATTATTCCTTACTTTCTTCAGCATTTCTTTTGCTGATTCTACTACTTTTTCATCCAATAATTTTGATCTTAATGCCATTTAAACCTCGCTATTTTACTTACTTCAGTATGGCTTTTCTTCCATCATTGTCCATCTGTTTGCCCTGTAATGGGAATTGGTATCAGAGGTTGTCCGGAAACAAGTAAAAGGCTATAATATCTGAAATTTTAGTACGGGGTAAAGATGAGAAAAAAGTATCCAACAGATCTAAGCGAAAGGGAATGGGCAAGAATAGAAAAACACTTCAGAGTATCATACAAGAAAGGAGGAAGGCCGCCAAAGTATAGCAAAAGAGAAATATTAGAAGCAATTTTCTATGTATTGCGTACAGGGTGTCAATGGCGGTATTTACCAAATGATTTTCCGCTATGGAAGACTGTGTATGAGCAGTTCAGGCAATGGAAGAAGCAGGGAATTTTTGAGAAAATGAACTATGATATCACTAAATATAGTAGGTCAAAAATGGGAAGCCGAGCGCATGCATAGTGGACAGTCAATCGGTAAAAACCACGGAAAAAGGGGGGCAAAGGTTATGATGGTGCGAAAAAGGTAAAGGGGAGAAAAAGACATATAATCACAGATACTCAAGGATTTGTGCTTGGTTGCTATGTAGGAGCTGCAAGCGAAAATGACAGAGATGGGGTGAAGATGGCATTGGACAATATGAAGGAAAAATACAGCAATATTAAGAAAATGTGGGCTGATATGGGATACCAAGGAAAAGATTTAAAGGATTACGTAAAGAGAGAATATGGGATAGATATTGAAATTGTCAAAAGGCCTCCATGTAGGTTTTGGGTGCATAAAGATACACCACCTGAGCTACTACCAACAAGAGAACAAGGGTTTAAAGTACAGCCAAGAAGATGGGTTGTAGAAAGGACTTTTGCTTGGGTTAATAGGAATAGAAGGCTATCGAAGGAGTATGATTTACTCACAACATCCACTGAGAATTTCATATACCTAGCTATGAGTAGGGTTATGTTAAAGAGGGAATATGCTTGAATTTACTAGTTTCCGGACAACCTCTGAAACGCTATAAAAAATTTCCTGATAATCTCTCGCATATAACACAAAGTTGGGATACTGCGGTTTCAACAAGTAACATGAGCAACTTTAGTGTCTGCACCACCTGGGCAAAAATAGATAATAAATTCTATTTACTCGACGTATATCGCGCAAAGCTTGAGTATCCAAAGCTTAAAGAACAGGTTTTGTCACTAGCTGCAAGATGGACGCCACACGCAATTTTAATCGAAGCAAAAACAAGTGGTCAACAATTGGTGCAAGAGCTAAAGACAAACAGTGATTTACCGATTATTGAAATAGTGCCACATGATGACAAGCTCACTCGATTTCATCAAATTGTTCCGATTATAGAGTCTGGCAAGGTTTTTCTGCCACATCAAGCAGTATGGCTGAACGATTTTGAGTATGAGATTTTAATGTTTCCTGAAACTCGACACGATGATCAAGTAGATAGTACCGTGCAATATCTCCAGTGGGTGAGAAACAGTACCTCCAGGGTTGCAGCTATACGAGCATTGTGATTTGAGTCTACCAGTACTGGGATGACAGCTAGGAGACAACCGTCATCCCGCTGCTTGTTAGCGGATGAGATACCGCGAATGAATCGCGGTATGACGGTTCGTGGTGGTATGACAGTTCGTGGCGGTATGACGGTTCGCGGCAGCATGACGATAAGCTCGTCATCCCGCTACGTGTTAGCGGGATCTATGCTAAAAGATACCACGGCGGTATGACGTAGAACTGCTGCTTGTTAGCTGATGAGATACCGCGAATGAATCGCGGTATGACGGTTCGCGGCGGCATGACAATAAGCTCGTCATTCCGCTACTCGTTAGCGGAATCTATGCTGAGATATCGCGGCGGTATGACGTAGGGAAACCTTTCTTGGGTTAGCTATATCAATAGCATTGCTTTAAAAAGAGTGCCCATATTTTCAGTCAACCTTAAGAATTCACTAAAGATCCTATTCTTTTGTTCATCACTTGCGCTTTTCATTAAAGCCTGGGTTCTTTCTTTTATGCCAAAAAGATATAAAAATTCCCTTTGAGTTAAAATCTCACAATCTACATGCTTTAATGAATCTCTTAACGCTTGAAAGTTCACAAGTGCGGTAATATCACTATTACCAACATTCTCAAGAAAATTAGCATACTTATGTTGTTTTATCGATTGCAAAGTGCTCTTATATGCGGGGTATACATAACCGTAATCTACAATCAAAGCAGCTCCTTTATTATTATATATCTTCTTCTCAAGTTTTTTTAATATTTCAACCCCAACTGAACATATTTCCACCACTGCACCATTAAAAAATTTTCCATTTGTCATCTGAGTAGCTGACACTGGAATCCATGATTCTTTTTTTCTGGATTCCAGTGTCACGCACTGGCATGACACCAAGAGACTGCCATCATCTTGTTTTGTCACCATATTTTCATACCACCCCTCATCATGATATACAAACTGATCTATCGGAAGAGCGTCAAAGAACTCATTTGCTAAAAAAATGGTTGGTTGTTCTGGTAGGTTGTCAATATTTTTGTGCCAATTAACATCTAAGCTTTTTAATTTTTCCTTTTGTATCTTCCGTAAAGTAGGGCTTATTTCAACTAAGTGGATCAACATCGAATTAAAAAAGCTGCTGTATTTTTTAGTGACTCTTATTATATCGTGAATGAGTGTTCCTTTGCCTGGCCCAAGTTCAACTAGAGAAAATTTTGATGGCTTTCCTAATTTTTCCCATGTATGCATTATCCAAACTGCAATTACTTCACCAAATAATTGGCTGATCTCAGGTGCGGTAGTAAAATCACCATCCTTACCAAGCGGTAATTTACTTGTATAATAGCCGTATTTTTCATGGTACAAAACGGCATTCATGAAATCACTGATGGATATTGATCCTTGACTTTTGTCAATTAATTCGTGTATATAAGTGAGCATGTTATTAATAAATGTTTAACTATAGCGTGCCATAATATAAAATAGTAGAGTATTTATATATATAGTATACACTTAAGTTTGTGAGTAATAGTGCTTCAGTTATGGACGACAAAAACACCGATTATGTTGCCCTTATAGCTCAAGATGATAGTATTGAATACAAATTTGAAGAAGCTGTCAATTTTATAGAAAACAAGGTTATAAATGCTGATGGGCTAACTTTAGCGGAAGTGTTTCAAGTGCTAGTTCAAATGCTAGATGGTGATCTAGCATTGGTAAAAAAAGTACTAGCATATGCTAATATTATGGCAAAGCATGGAATGAAGGTAGCAAAAGAGTCGCAATTAAGCAGAGCTGATGTTCGCCGAGCTTTGGAAGGTAGAGAAAGTGTTGTCAATAGACAAGATTTTATAAAGAAACCACCTCTTCCACCTGCTATAAAATCGACCAAAAAGAAAAGTAGAGGTCTTTAGATGGCTGAATCTATAAAAAAATTTACTGTACAATGTGACTTCAAAGGACAAAGTTCACCTTTTGCAATATACATAGGAAATCCAAAAAGTGATGCTCATCCAATTCATCATCAAGATTCCTGGCTTGTAAAAGAACGTGGAGGGAATATTCCTAATAAAGTAAAAGAAAGTCTACAAAAATTATATAAACTATCTCAAGAAAATGGAGTCTCTTTCTCAGAGTTATGCGCGTATGCCATTACTGTGGTTAGTAATAATGATAAAAAAAGTGACGACAAGGAGTAAGATAGTTTAATCCCTCAATATTTCATTTATAGAGATTTTCGATCTCGTCTTTTCATCCACTTTTTTTACTATGACTGCACAATAGGTTGAAATATTATTTTTAGATGGAATAGACCCTGGTACCACTACAGAATAAGGTGGCACTTCGCCGTAAAATACCTTGCTAGTTTCTCTATCAATAATCTTTGTTGATGCCCCAATAAACACGCCTATGCCAAGGACTGATCCTTCTCTCACTACCACACCCTCGGCCACTTCGCTACGTGCTCCAATAAAGCAATTATCTTCTATAATGACAGGTGAAGCTTGAATAGGCTCAAGAACTCCACCTATTCCCACTCCACCGGAAATATGACAGTTTTTTCCTATTTGCGCACAGCTACCAATCGTTGACCAGGTATCTATCATTGTTCCTGAATCAACATATGCACCAACGTTGATAAAACTTGGCATTAGAACAACATTTGTACCTATATAAGCAGATCGGCGAACAAAACACCCAGGAACTGCTCTAATTTTTAACCGGCGAAATTTCTCCTCATTCCATTCACTAAACTTGTTACCGATCTTATCAAACCAGCAATTAGTATTATCTATTATTTTATTTTCTTCGGTGAGAAAATGTAATAATATTGCCTGCTTTATCCACTTATGTACTACCCATTCTCCACTTGATAGCTTTTCTGCTACTCTAATTTTGCCACTATCAAGGAGCTCAATTACCTCTTTAATTGCTATTCTTGCTGTTTTCTTTAGATTACAGTCATTAAATTTTTCTCTATTTTTCCAAATATTTTCTATCTCACTCTGTGTTTTTTTTAGTTGCAAACCTTCCATTTGTTATATATATATTGATATTAAATTTGTAGCTCTGTATCATTTGAGCTTGTTACTACTTTATATGTAAGTGCTATGAAAATACAATGTAATAGTTGTACTAAAACTTACTTAGTATCCCCCGAGCAAATTGGTGCATCTGGAAGAAAGGTAAAGTGTACGCACTGCAATCACATATGGCATGAATATCTAGAAGAAGTGTCAAACAAACAGCACTCTGCTAATATACAGGAAAAAAAAGTTAGTGGAAGGAATTTTTTACAAAATCTAGCATTTACCACTCTAGCTTTTGCAACAGCTACAGGGTTATGCATTGTAATTGCTAATGGCATCTTTCCTAGAGAGATGAACAAAGCATACAAAACGATCAGTTTATACAAGGATTCAATAAGCTATAAATTAGGGTACAAAAAAGAACAAACAGAAAGTCCAAATGTAAAAAAACTTGCTGTAAATAAGTTTTATCAAGACTACCTTTTTTTATCTAATTTAAGATCTAGTTAAATAGGCATACCGATATCGGTATCCAGCTTCTCTAGCTACTTAGATGGTGTTTAGGGTGACAGAGTTTAAAAATAAGTTATTTTTTAGTAAAAAAGGCAGCTCATGAGTATTAAAATTGCACCTTCTATACTTTCAGCAGACTTTGCAAAATTAGGAGAAGAAGTAAGAAAAATTAGCGATTTAGGTGTAGATTACATACACATAGACGTTATGGATGGGAATTTCGTTCCAAATATTACAATTGGTTCTAGCGTTGTCTCTGCAATACGTAAATACAGCAATCTTCCTTTTGATGTGCATTTAATGGTCAAATCTCCTGGTAACCACATTGAAAGCTTTATAAATGCTGGTGCTGATATTATTACTGTACATGCAGAAGCAGAGATACACCTTGAGAGGTTGATAAGAAAGATAAAGTCATACAAAAATGTAAACGACGCAAAAAAACCGATTCAAGCTGGAGTCTCAATTGTTCCTTCAACTTCCCCAAGTGTGCTTGAATATATAATACATGAGCTAGATATTGTGCTGATTATGACAGTCAACCCTGGCTTTGGAGGGCAGGAATTTATTCATTCACAGTTGAACAAGATATCTACTATAAAAAAAATGATACAAGAGCGTAACCTTAAAACACAAATTTCAGTAGATGGTGGAATTAACTCTTTTAACGCAGCTGATATAATAAAAGCAGGTGCAGATATTTTAGTTGCGGGATCGGCGATATTCAAGGCTGAAGATATTAAGAAGGCCGTAAATGATCTTAAAAATCCATCGTTGTGACCCTATATAGCTAAAGTGGCTTAGGTTTACCTACAATTTGAAAAACAACAAATTCGTCATTCCGCTACTCGTTAGCGGAATCTATGCTGAGATACCGTGGCGGTATGACGTAGAAAAACCTTTCTTGGGTTGTATCCGTTCAGCTAAGCGGTGTGAGAGATGATAGATAAGAGGTTTTGGAAAGGATTGAGACCCCTTTGTTTCCATGTCAAGTATAATGAAATTATCCGTTCAAGGAATGCATTTCCCCGCTTCGATTGGGTAAAATATGAATTTTTGCGATAAACGACATAATGCCGTATCTGCTGTTCAGCATGGTTGTTTGTCAGCGGAATGTTTTCTGGGTCATCTAAAAAATTCCACATTATTCTTTCAGATTTCAAAATATTTTTTGCAACTCGAGAAGCTCCAATTGCTTCAGGTAAACGGCTTCAAGTAATACCTTGTACGTTTTCGCAATTTTCTGGCACGTCTGGTAAATCTAAAAACATCTATCTCATTTTTTAGCAAGGCCTTTTTTAGTGCAAATAATTCAGTGGCTACGTTTCTTAAGTAACAGCCCAGAACTTTAACTTCAACTATGTGCTAATCTTTCAAAATCTCTTGATAAATGTGCCCAACAGATTTGCCTGTTCTTATCGGCAAAGTAGTTGTATGCTGCGTACCTGTCGTAAGCTATTGCGATTGCAGAACTTACTATTTTGTAAAACCTTCATTCCTCTTGACTCTGTCAATTTTATAAAACTTGCTGTATTACTGGCAAACATCCAGCACCAACCAAGTTTACCTTTGTTATAATGGCTCGTTTCATCGATATGCAGAACTTCACTTTTACTTACTTCTTGCTCGATTTGCTCATATGCTTCTTGGCATTTTTCTGCAACTCTAGCCTCGCTATTTGACACGCTACCAACACTGATGTCCAGGTTGAAAATATTTTTTATAATATTTGCTACTTCTCTTTTCGAGTTCTTGTAAAATCCGCTCAGCGCCGCGATTGTTGACTTAACTTTTGGACCAAATGTATCCGCAGTAACACCTTCTAGTAGCCTGCTACTTTTTCTTTTTCCACACTTGCAACAGCGGCCATTCTGTAATTGGTATTCCACAACATAAGGCTTAATTTCTGGCAAATCAACTTTTTGATGAATGTATGGCTCTTTCGATATCGCAATTTCTCCTCCGCACTCGCAAGAACTCTATTTTCACCACTTCATCTGCTTCCATTTTAGGGCGATACTTTCCTTCATGCCCAATCTGTGCCCCTATTTTCCTGTCACTTTTTTTCTTTTTCTTCTTTAGCTTGTATAACTCTTTTGAGCTCGGTATCGATGAATTTTGTGAATTCAGACCTAGTCTTTCTTTCAATTCAGCATTTTCGATTCTTAGCGCCTTATTCTCAGATCTAAAATTTTCGTTTTCTATCTCTAACCTCTTTATCTCTGCTTTTAGTTGCTCTATCTCTATTTTAAAGCTTTCACAGAGCTTGAGAAGACTAGCTAGTAGATCAGACATATTTACCACACATACTACTTGTGATATTATGTTTTTAGCACTCCTTGTCTACTTTTTATTTTACCGCTCCGCTGAACGGATACCTTTTTTTTACTGTTTGAGTATGTAAGGATTATGACGACCTATCCCAAACCTCAACTATATCCTCACTAAACTCTATTATCTTTGTTTTTTTAAACTGATAACAGTTGTTAATGAATTGAATCCCTAAATCTCCTACAAAAGGAGTGGCATCATTGCCTAAAATTTTACCACTGCGGCATATTATCAACCTGTCGATTAAATTACACTTTAATAGTTCTGTGATTAACACTCCTCCACCTTCAACTAATAATCTTGTTATACCAATTTCTGAAACAAGTTTTAATGCCATGTCCTTTAGGCAAACCTTACCTGCGTTGCTTGAATTAACTACTAAGTAGTTAATGTTTTTTATTTTTTTCTCTACTTCTTTATTTGTGATGACCCAAGTTATTACTTTGTCTGCAGTCTTTGCAATGTTATGCTCTTCCTTTAATCTCCCTTGGCTATCTATAATTAGCCTTATTGGCGATCTACTTCCAAGTCCTGGTAATCTGCAAGTTAAGAGTGGATCATCATTAATAAGAGTATTGCTGCCAATCATAATTGCATCATATTTTGCTCTAAGCTCATGCACCCAATTTCTCGTATTTTCACTTGTTATCCATTTGCTATCGCCTGTAAATGTTGCGATTTTTCCGTCAAGAGTTGTTGCGACTTTGCAAGCTATAAATGGTCTATGTAATTCTTTAGTGGTGAAAAAACCGACATTCAGTTCTTTTGCCTCTTTTTGCATAATACCTTGCTCAACTTCAATTCCTGCTTCTTTCAGAGCTTTCATGCCTCTGCCTGAAACTCTACTATCTGGGTCAATAGTTGCAATTACTACTCTTTTTATGCTAGCTTTTATGATTTTTGCAGTGCAAGGCCCCGTGACTCCGTGATGACAACATGGCTCAAGAGTGATATATATAGTTGCGCCATGAGTTGAATCTTTAGCGTTTTGCAAAGCGACTACCTCCGCATGCGGACGCCCACCAATCCCTGTATATCCCTCACTAACAATTGTACCATCTTTTACAATAACACACCCGACAGCAGGATTTGGTGCAACATTTCCAAGATTTTTTTCTGCAAGCCTTAATGCAATTGACATGAAATGATCATCAGTCATTAGAAAGAAGTCATTTCGTATGAGGTATCAAAAATTCTTCTGTGCTCGTGTATAGCAAATCTATCTGTCATACCTGAGATATAGTCACATATTATTACTGAACGCTGAGATTCACAAGCGAGTTTGCTCCACTCTGTGGGAAGTAATCCTGGGTTTTCATAAAAACATTGAAAGAGTTCCTGTATTATGCGTTTTGCTTTGTTCATCGTTCTACTCAGTTTATAGCTTCTGTATATTTTCTCCATGTTGAATCTTTTCATTTCTTTTGTAGCATTCGCAACTTCTGGTGAAAATGTGACTAGCATTTTATTTAGACTTCTTACGTCTTCTACGCTTTTTATTTTGTGATCTTCAATATTTCTTTCAGTCTGAGAAACAACATCACTTATCATAGTTCCTATAGTTCCACTCAGTGATTCATGTATGAGTTTGCTCTGAGGCAATTCTGAATATCTGCTCCTTATGTCTTTAAACATTTTTTCAATTAAAGGAACATTCAGCAAATCTTCGATGGTTACTAAATTCGCCCTGAGTGCATCATCAAGATCGTGAACACTGTAAGCAATATCATCGGCAATTGAAGCAACTTGAGCTTCAATGCTTGAAAATTCTTCAAGTTTTAGATCATATTTTTTGTTGTATTCTAATAACAGCTGATTACTTGTAGAAGACTCCGCGTTTTGACCAAGCAAGGGACCGTTATGTTTTGCAACTCCTTCAATCACCTCCCAACTTAGATTCATACCATCAAAATCAGCATGTTTTTGTTCAAGATAAGTTAAAATCCTTATAGCTTGAACATTATGATCAAACTCATACTTCTCGTTATCAAGATTCAAATCTTGAACTGATTTCTTTAGAGCATCTTCACCTGCATGACCAAATGGAGGATGACCAAGATCATGTGCGAGCGCTATGCATTCAGTGATATCCTCATTTAAGCCAAGTCTACGCGCAATGGACCTTGCAATTTGTGCAACTTCAAGGCTATGAGTAAGCCGAGTGCGATAGTAGTCGTGCTCATAATTGATAAAAACTTGTGTTTTGTACTCCAACTTTCTAAACGCATTAGAGTGAATGATACGGTCCCTATCACGCTGAAAGCAGCTGCGATTCTCATCTTCTGGCTCTTTGAAGTATCTCCCTTTTGTTTTGCTTGGAAAACATGCATAATTTAATAGAAAATTATTGTTTGACATGTAAAATTTCTACTATAATAAGTTATCAATAATAAACGGTGGTTACTATGTCAACAAATTACAACATCAACTTAACTGATAATGCACTAAAAAAAATCCACTCTCTTGCAGAGCAGGAAGGGGATAAGAGTTCCATTTTACGGGTTGCAGTTTCAGGTGGTGGATGTTCTGGCTTCAAATACAATTTTCTTATGGATCAAATGAATAAAAATCTATCTTTGGATGATGAAGACGATGATTACGATGATGAGTTTGATGACGAAGATGAAGATGATGAAGAAAGCGAAGACTATAGAAGCCACTCCAGTTTTAGCGAAAAAGGTAAAGATATAGTAATTAATGATGAAAATGGCAATCCTGTATTAATGGTTGATAATTGTTCAGCAAAATTTTTAAATAACTCAGTTATAGATTATACTGAGGATCTCAGTGGTTCTGGTTTTCAAATAAAGAATGCCTTTGCTAAATCCCAGTGTGGTTGTGGCAACAGCTTCTCAGTTTAGTCAAAAATTTGATGTCATCCCAGTGTCAAGCACTGGGATGACACTCTTCTCTGGTGGAGGGTGCTCTCAAGTCACAACGTTCATATAGTTGTATACTTGACACTGAGGTTTATTCTTCTATTTCTTTTTTACTGGTCATGCACTATCATTTGCTATGCAAGCACAACATTTGTATGGTTATAGGTCTTTTAAACATGGGTGGTAATGTAGCACTAGAACTAACTTCTGTAGATAAAAGCTTCAAGGACAATTCTGTTGTTGTAAAGGATATCAACTTAAGTGTTACAAGAGGGCAAGTAGTAGCGCTGATTGGCAATTCAGGTGCAGGGAAAACAACTATATTGCAAATCGCAGGCTTATTGGATAAGCCAACTTCAGGTATAGTTACGATAGATGGAATAAATTGCACACAAGCCAGTAATAAGCATAAAACTCATGTAAGAAGAAATTTTCTTAGTTTTGTTTATCAATTTCACTATTTGTTACAAGAGTTATCGGTGTTGGAAAATATTATGCTTCCTCAACTCATTGCAGGAAAAAGCAAAGCTGAAGCAAAAAAAAATTCGCAAGCAATGTTGGAAAAATTTGGTCTGGAAAACAAAGCAAGTAGCATGGTATCTGAAGTTTCGGGTGGGGAAAGGCAGAGAGTTGCAATTGCAAGAAGCATTGTAAATTCTCCAAAGCTTTTACTTGCAGATGAGCCAACAGGAAACTTAGATCCAACAAATTCTTTTAACGTGTTTTTACTGCTACATTCATACGTAAAGGAAAATAACAGCTCTATGCTTATAGTAACACACAATCATCTCCTTGCAGAAAAGGCAGACTGCATTTTCCAATTGAGAGATCGATCATTAGTGAAGTTGTGAATAGGAAAAATAGCACAATTTCTATGCCTTATACTTATCTAACCAATGATCATTAACAGAGTACAACTCGCATGAAATGCTTTCATTGCTTTTTATACACGGACTTTTTAACTTACGCTGTTTACTTAGGGAACACCCCGATAACATAAACACAGCTAAAACAAAAAATAATAGCTTTTTAAACATAACAAAACCTTTTCATTTATATTACTACACTCATTTCTCTTGTTTGTAAAGATTAGGCATATTCTTTTACCCTTACCTCTTTTTTGACCTTTTGAAAAGAAATAGTTGCACTATTCAAGCGCAGTTTTATATAATTGTCCACGATTTGAGTCACTTCCTCTTCTTTATCCTTTAGAAAGTGATTAGTATCATCTATTATATGGTATTTCATGTGATCACTTCTTACTGAATTTATCAACCTTTTTGCTAATTCTGTTACATCGCTTTCTTCTGAGATTGTATCATTACTGCTTTGTATTATAAGCCCAGAAACTGGACAGGGAGAAAGAAAAGAAAAATCGTACTTAGTTACCGGAAGAGAAAGAGCAATAAAACCCACTATCTCAGGGCGGCGCATTGTTAGCTGCGTAGCCACCCATGCTCCAAAAGAAAAACCAGCGATCCAAATTGGAACATTGCTAGGATTATGTTCCTGAAGCCAATCAATGGCTACCGCAGCGTCAGTTAATTCTCCTATACCCTTATCAAAAGTTCCGGTAGATTTTCCCACACCACGAAAGTTAATTTTCAATGCAGAAAAATTGTTATCGATAAAAGACGTATATGTACTATGTACAATTTTACTATCCATATTACCACCATATTGAGGATGATGATGTAAAACCAGCACAACCGGCGCGTTGGCATCTTTGCTTTGGTGGTATTCACCTTCTATCTTTCTTGTTGCATTATTTAAAAAAACTTCAACCATGATAACTCCTAATAAGAACCTGCTTGACAGGTATTGATGACGTGAGTTATTAATTATGTATTAATTTCGCTGTTTTTGCAATAAATTTTTTATCGTGTTAAAGCTAACGTACATAGTTATGGCTATAGTTGATGGTAAACTTATTTAAGTGACAGATGAATCCATTCTCTTTAGAAAATAGTGGTTGCGTATATGCTGATTACAATGCAACTGCTCCAATTAGTGAAAATGTAAAAAAAAGTATATTTGAGGTCTTGTCAAAACAAACGCTCAATCCATCATCACTACATAAGAGAGGACAAGAAGCGAGGAAGATTCTTCAGGATGCAAGAGATAACGTACGTGGTGCTATTGGCGTTTCAAGTGATAAAGAAATAGTTTTTACGTCTGGTGCAACTGAAGCGAATAACCTTGTTATGAGAGGAATAGCAGGCTACCTGCATATAATTTCAGCTATAGAGCATCCTTCAATTCTTAATTCTGCATGTAATCCATATATAATACCTGTTAATCAGGAGGGCATTGTTGACTTTTTAGAGCTAGAAAAAATTCTAAGCGAACTTAAAGGAAACAAAGCAATAGTTTCAGTTATGATGGCAAATAACGAAACCGGAGTTATTCAACCTATTGAGGAAATAGCTAAAATAGTACACAAGTTTGGAGCAATTTGCCACACTGACACTGCTCAAAGTGTTGGGAAAATTAAAGTTAATATGGAAGATTTAGGAGTGGATTTACTCACTTTATCCGCCCATAAATTTGGCGGTGTAGCAGGCAGTGGAGTTTTAATATTCAATAAAGAACTTGCGATAGAACCTATTATAATAGGTGGTGGACAAGAGAAGGGATTTCGTGGTGGTACGGAAAATATTGTTGCGATTGCAGGCCTTTCTGCTGCACTGCAAAATATTCCAGACCTTCTATCAAAAATGGATGAAGTAAAGGAGCTACGTGATCAATTAGAGTGTGAATTATTAAATCTTGCCAGTGACATAAGAATCTTCGGTAAAAACTCTAAGAGGCTGCCAAACACAAGTTTTATTTATATGCCAGGAGTAAAGAGTGATGTGCAGCTTATGCATTTTGACTTGAATCATATTGCAGTTAGTAATGGCTCCGCATGTTCTTCTGGAAAAGTTGAGCCTTCCCATGTTTTGCTTGCAATGGGGGCAACAAAAGAGCAAGCAGAGTGTTCAATTAGAATCAGTATAGGTCCAGAAACTAAACCACAAGACATAAAAAAAATAGTGGATTGTTGGTATAATATCTACAAGCAGAACTCCTTGGTATAGATAATACGTGATATCATGCAGGGAGCTATAAATTAGATGTAAAAAATTCCTTTACAAGTTTCGCCAGCCCCCTTATCATAACAGTGAAGCTATTTATTTATCTTCGCAATCTGTGCAGGTTAATGACAAAAAACTTAGGGTATTTGGCGTCTCATGTTTAATTTTTCGCACTACGTGCATCGCATGTCTTTAAAAATTTTTAGGTTTTTACCTATATAAGCCGAAACGCGCTTACAAAGCGTTTAAGACAGCAAAAAACGTCAAATTGACAAGGGAGAATTTGAATACTAGCTATCCTAGGGTTTCTTTGCCTTTTTTCCTGCTTGGTAAATTTCTTAAACACTTGCGGTGTAGGTTAGTTGCAAGTTAAAAGCAGCTAAATCGCTCTTAATCAAGCGTTTTAGAATAAAAAAAACGCCGATATTTTAGTACATAGTAAATAGCCAACCACCACGGGGCTTCTTTTGCCTTTTTTTTCGTTTGGTAAATTTCTTAATATTTGTAGCTAAACGACAACCGTCATCCCGCTGCTTGTTAGCGGGATCTAGAGATACCGCGAATGAATCGCGGTATGACGTAGGACTGCTGTCATTCCAGTCTGGAATCCAAAAAAAAGGATGATGTCATCCCAGTGCCCTGACTACTTGGATCCAGGAATTTTATTAAGTTGGTGAGCATAAAAATAGCTGTTTTACGTTAAAATACAATGTTTTGATGATTATGGAAAGGCTGGATTCCAGTGCCAAGCACTGGAATGACATCCTCCCTTATGGAAATTGCTCTCAAATCACAATGTTCGTACAGCTATGGAATGAATCGCGGTATGACGGTTATCAGTAAACATGAATTACTTTAGCTATGCAATCAGGCTTCCTAAAAACACTTTGTAGCCAATCAATTCTTGAGTATAAAAAAAATTCCTTTAATAATAAGGTATGCTAATCAGGAATTTAATAAAACAAGCAACTCAAGTAGGAAGCAGTGAAAATGCAATACGGTATGTCGAATATCTCTATCAATTTGAGAAGTTTAGAAACACATTAAACCTCACTTTATCACTAATAAAGCAAAATAGGCTCTCATTTGAAATATACCAAGAGGGATTAGTGGATATGGAAGAGGGAGTGTGTAAGACAATCAGGTCTTCCAGTGTAAATAGATATGTTATTGTACTGAGGAAGTCAAACCCATACATTATAGTGCATGAACTTTCACACATGGTTGAAAATGAACTGAACTTAAATTTGGAGCAGGAATTCCTCCATAAAGTTTACCAGGATATTGAGCAGAACCTAAAGCAAGCAAATATTCTTGTGCAGAAAATTATCGGCCAAGTTATATTTAAGGAGATACAGGCTTATCAAACTGCAAAATCACGTGCATCTGAATTATTTGCACGCTATTTTGAGCTATTTGCTTGGGCGCAGGAGGTTTACCCTAAAGATAAAGAATACTTAATCCGCACTCAAGACTTAAACAAAGTGTTCCTTGCTACTGGCCAATGGAAAAAGAGCTACCTTGATTCACAAATGATGGAGAGAATAGATAAGGAAATCAAGGAATACAGCAATAAAACTGCCACTAAAGACGTAACCAAAGTGCAAAGCAGTTGGACTAATAAATTTTCTCCTGGGGGCAAAAAAATTAGCTCTATATTTGGAGATGATGATTAGCTTATAGTGCAGGCCAGACGTCATACCGCCGAGAATCGTCATACCGCGATTCATTCCACAACTGTACGAACGTTGTAGTTTGGGAGCAATTCCTACCAGTGGGGTGGGCTTTGTTGCATAGCAACTGAAAAATCTGGTGGCTACTGACAAAATTCATTATAAAATAGCCATTTAACCTTGAAAGAAAAAATATGCCACAAAAAATGAGGGTCAGTAACCATAGTGAATATAACAAATTTCTAGAAAAAAGAGGAAATATTTTTCATTATATCAACGAAGCCATAGAAAAGTGGTACGAGAATGGTCCAAAAATACCAGGTGGCAACAATATTTATAGCGATAAAGTTGTAATTTTGGTGCACATAATAACTTGTTTATTTAGAATAGGCCTGAGGCAAACAGTTGAGTTTATAGCAGGATACCTTGAGCAAATTGGGAAAAATTTGCAAGTTATCAGCTATTCACAATCATCAAGAAGGTTTAAGAAACTCAATATTAAGATCAATGATTGCAGAATTGATAAAAATAATATGGAAGATATCGAAATTGCTATAGACAGTACAGGAATTAGTATATACAACAACACTCCTGGTCATAGCAAAGAAAATAGCGAAGATAGAAAGTATCGCAGCTATGAACAGACAAGAAAATTGCATGTAATGTTGAATACAAACAGCAAAAAAGCCATAGCTGTAAAATACAGTAACGGTCTGATCACTATGGAGCTTGTGATTTGCTAAAAGAAGTCGATTTTCAGTATGTCATAAAAGTACTATATGCAGATAGGGCATATGACAGAGAAAAGCTCTATAAGCTGTGTAATCAATATGGTATAAAAACGAAAATTCCTCCGAAAAACAACGCAGCAGAGCATCCAAAATTGGATTATATGCTTGATAGAAATGCCGCTATTCAGTTAATGAAATTACATGGTGAGAATGGTATAAAAAGATGGAAAGAAGAAGTAAATTACGGAAAAAGATCGTATATTGAAGGATTTTTCTCAAGGTTGAAGCGAATATTTGGGTTTAGTTTTAGGAGCAAATCTGAAATTAATCGTGAGAAGGAACTGCTACTCAAGTGTTATTTGCTTAACAAATTTACTGAAATAGGCATGGCTAAGTTTGAGATAGCTTCATGAATTTATTGTACGTTACCTACTATCCGAAGAGCGATGCAACAAAGCCCACTGGGATCCAGGTTGCTCACAAGCAAACTAGCATAGAAAGTGGTTACAACATTTCCGATGAGATTGCAGAAAGGCTGGATCCCAGTGGGCTTTGTTGCATCGCTAGCTATGATGGATTAAAGATAAAAAAGATAGGGAATATCAGTAGCTTATTATTCTGGTATTTATAACAAGAACGGTCAGTGAATACCTAAATTTGAGTAAAAGAAATTTCACTACCACTCACTAATCTGGCTAAAATTCAAGAATTTCAATGCTTTAGCTATTTTCAATAGAATTAAATTTATTAATATAAATAACAAATTACTATTCTTAAATTTGATCAGATTGATTGCAAAAAAACAAGATTTTCAATAGGTTGCTTATAATCCTAACTATAGTTAGCCTTTCATAAGTAGCGATGCAACAAAGCCATCCCAGTGTCAAGCACTGGGATGACACCCTCCTAGTAGAAACGCTTTTGTAATTGCAACATTCGTGCAATCTTTAGCCATAAACATTAAGAAATTTACCAAATAAAAAAAAAGGCAAAAGAAGCCCCGTGGTGGTTGGCTATTTACTATGTACTAAAATATCGGCGTTTTTTTTATTCTAAAACGCTTGATTAAGAGCGATTTAGCTGCTTTTAACTTGCAACTAACCTACACCGCAAGTGTTTAAGAAATTTACTAAGCAGGAAAAAAGGCAAAGAAACCCCGTAGTAGCTAGCATTCAAATTCTCCCTTGTCAATTTGACGTTTTTTGCTGTCTTAAACGCTTTGTAAGCGCGTTTCGGCTTATATAGGTAAAAACCTAAAAATTTTTAAAGACATGCGATGCACGTAGTGCGAAAAATTAAACATGAGACGCCAAATACCCTAAGTTTTTTGTCATTAACCTGCACAGATTGCGAAGATAAATAAATAGCTTCAGTTTCATGATAAGAGGGCTGGCGGAGTTTGTCAAGTAAGTTTTTTCGTTTCTGTGACCAGTTGGACTTAAAGTCTACACAAAAAACGTTTACAACCAACGTTCAACATGGTAAATTAAAAACGGTTTATTCCTCGGTAGCTCAGTGGTAGAGCAGTTGGCTGTTAACCAATTGGTCGCTGGTTCGAATCCGGCCCGGGGAGCGTTTCTCTGTGAAATTCTAGTGTTGATTTTATATGAACATTAAATCAGTGGTTTTATGTATACTAGATGGCTGGGGAAATGGAATAGAGAATAATAAATACAACGCTATCAGCAACGCAAATCCACCCTGTTGGCAATATATTAGCTCTAATTATCCAAAATGCAGTTTATCCGCCTGTGGAGCTGATGTGGGGTTACCTGGTGGTCAAATAGGTAATTCAGAAGTTGGCCATATGAATATTGGCAGTGGTAGAGTAGTAATGCAAAGCCTTCAGCGCATTAATCAAGAGATTGGAACAATAGAAAACAATGCAAATCTACAAAGTTTTATTAGTAATCTAAAAAGTAAGAACGGAGTATGCCATATAATGGGATTAGTGTCAGATGGCGGTGTTCATTCGCATCAAAAGCATATTTCAACTTTAGCAAATAAAATATCACAGCATGGAATAAAAGTGGTGATACATGCATTTTTAGATGGCAGAGACACATTGCCAAATTCAGGAAAAAAATGCATTCAAGAATTTACAAAGAGTATAAAGGGAAATGACACAAGAATTGCTACTGTTTCTGGGCGTTACTATGCTATGGACCGTGACAACAGGTGGAAGAGAACAATCGAAGCTTATGAGGCTATCGCATTTGCAAAGGCACCTTGTCATGATAATGCAGTATCGTTGATTGAGAATAACTATCAAAATAACATAACTGATGAGTTTATCAGGCCCGCAGTAATAGGTGATTATCAAGGTATAAAACCAGAAGATGGAGTGCTGTTGGCTAACTTTCGTGCTGATCGAATGATACAATTAGCAAGTATTTTGCTTGGCAAAACAGATTACGCTAAGGTAGCAAAATTCTCTTCAATTTTAAGTATGATGAAGTATAAAGAAGATCTCAAAATTCCTTATATTTTTCCTCCTACTTCTTTCGCTGATACTCTAGGACAAACAATAGAAGACAATAAATTACGACAATTACGTATCGCCGAAACCGAGAAATACGCTCATGTGACTTTCTTTTTCAATTGTGGAAAAGAAGAACCTTTCTCTGGTGAAGAAAGAATACTCATTCCCTCACCAAAAGTTCAAACTTACGATTTGCAGCCCGAAATGTCAGCCTTCGAGCTCACAGAAAAGCTTGTAGAAAAAATTCACTCCCAAGAATTCGCACTGATAGTTGTAAATTACGCTAATCCTGATATGGTAGGGCATACAGGTAATATAAAAGCAGCCGAGAAAGCTGTGCTAGCTGTAGATGATTGTCTTGCGAAAGTGCTGAATGCTGTTAAAAAGTCAAGCAACACCGCATTAATTGTTACTGCAGACCATGGTAACGTGGAATGTATGTTCGATGAAGAAAATAATACACCTCATACAGCACACACTCTAAATAAAGTGCCATTTATTGTGTCTTGCGATAATCTAAAACTAAGAGACGGAAGGTTATCTGACATTGCCCCTACTATTTTACAGCTACTTGGAATTAAAAAACCAAACGAAATGACAGGCAGTTCGTTGATTTCTTGCATTACCCTCTGTCATTCCAGCTAGGCAGCGTTATGCACCGGAATGACATCAAATAGATGTGTTTTAACTTAATCCAACTTTTAAATTTTTCGCTGTTAGTAATAATGATTCATTAAAGAAGCTGTCAATATCACCAATACTATCTATATTTTTTGTACTGATAGATTGGTCAATTCTTTTGACCAAATTAGATAAAACTTTATTAGGGCCAATTTCAACAAATTTGTTAATGCCACGGCTTGACATATACAAAACCATTTCTCTCCATTTCACTCTGCTTACAACTTGCTTGGCGAGTAAAGTTTTTATAACTTTGGGATCACTCTCCTCTTTAGCTGTAACATTTGATATCAAAGGAACTATAGGACGGGTTATTTTAATACCCTTCAAAAACTCCAAAACTTTTTCATCAGCAGGTTTCATAAGAGATGAATGAAAAGGCCCACTAACCTGTAATTTAATTAGTTTCCTCACACTCGAGTTTTTGAATAAATCGGGTAACATTTCAAGAGCTTCTCTAGTGCCACTTATAACCACTTGTCCGCCACCGTTATCGTTTGCAATTTCACAAATTCCGTCAATTTGAACTGATTTCAATATATCTTCCACTTCATTTATCTCTGCTCCAAGCAACGCAACCATTCCGCCTTTACATTTCAGTGAAGCTTCATGCATTGCTTCGCTGCGAACTTTCAGCAGCTTGATTGCAGACTCAAGCGTTAACGCTCCTGCAGCACACAGCGCTGTATATTCGCCAACTGAATGCCCACAAACATATTTAACATTGTGATCAGTGAAAAGAGATTTGCCAAACACATGCTCCATAACACGTAGCATTGCAATTGATACTGCCATTATAGCTGGCTGAGCGTTTTCTGTAATGGTTAATTCTTCAATAGGACCGTTGAAGATTAAATGAGACAGCTTTCTATCCAATATGCTATCTACTTCATTAAATACTTGTCTTGCAACAGAAAACTCACTATATAAGCTCTTTCCCATTCCTACAAACTGAGAGCCCTGACCGGGGAAAGCAAAAATCATGATAGTTATTATTTATTCCTTATTAAATATACTACTTTATTTATTTTTTGTCAATATTTTAGAATAATGATTGACTTAGTGAATTAAGTTCACTAGAATATTAACTGACTAAAAGTTTATAAACAACAATGAATTATCATAAAATTATTATAGTTATGACAGACGGTCAAGAGTTTGAAACTCGTTCCACTTATGGAAAGGAGGGAGATAGGGTAAAACTTGATAGAGATCCTCTTACTCACCCTGCATGGACTGGAAGTTTGACAAGCGGGTTAGCAAGTAAAACTAGCAAATTAGCTAAGTTTAACGATAAATATGGAAGCATTTTCTAATTTTCCTCCTCTTTAAGTTTTAGAGAGTTTACTGAAGCATGCATAAATACAAAAATATAGGCTATGTTGTTTCTCCATCACCAAAATCGCAGGAAGTATCTAAACTATTAAAGAAACTTAATTTTATCAATATAACAGAAGAAAATAAGTCCGAAATTGATCTACTGATAGTTGTTGGCGGTGATGGCTTTATGCTGCGTACCTTGCATAATTACGTTATAGAAAATAAAAACATGCATGTGTATGGGGTAAATACCGGCAATGTTGGGTTTTTGATGAATAAATGCTTTAGCCGCAGTGAAGATTTAATTGATCATATAGAACATGCAACTTCAACTCAGTTAACTTTGCTAAAAATGGAAGCAACAGACACAAGTGGCAAGAGGTATCACTACATAGCGGTAAACGAGGTATATGTTTTTAGAAAAGCAAACCAAATAGTAGAAATGAATATCACTATTAATGATAAGCTAAAAGTAGAAAAATTTAGAGGGGACGGAGTAATATTATCTACTCCCACAGGTAGCACTGCATATAACTTCTCTGCCGGTGGCCCAATCTTGCCGCTAAATTCAAATTTACTTGCATTAACCTCTATCAATAGCTATTACCCAAGGCATTGGAATGGAGCGTTAATATCAAACGATACAATCGTACAAATTGACATTAACGACACAAAAAACCGTCCAGCACTTGTAGTATCAGATTACAAAGAATTTCATGATATATCACAGATAAAAATACAAAAAGACCATGAGAACACAATCACTTTGCTTTTTGACAAAGATTACCCTCTGAATGAAAGAATCTTTGATAGACAATTTCTATACTAATAATTATCCGTAAATTGGTATTTACTATATCTTAATAACTATAGCGTAATCAATGCAGCATAGTAATTAACTTTGGAGTGAATATGCATGGGTCAGTCGAAAAATCAACAGTAAAATTAACTTCTTACGAACAAACAGGTGACAATAGCAAGATAACACTAAAAGATCCACCATCGCCTGAAGAAGCAGGAAATGCTATCTCAAGTGTACTGAATGTAGTACCACGTGTGCAGGGAATGTCACATGAAGAATCAGATGATGAGGAAGTGGATCCTACTTATGCATCTGTAAATCGACAAAAAGATGGTGATGGAGCACCACCGATTTTGCCAAAAGCTCCAGGTTTACAAGACAAAGAAGACAAAAATTTGTTTGGTCTTAGTACTGAAGTACTACCTCCTTCCCTAGAAGAAACAAAAGGTGAGACTCATGATTGGGTATCACAAACAGCAAGTTTAGGTTTAGGAGGATTATCTGGTAATGGATCAGAAGAACATATTTATGCAGCTATAGACCCAAATGCAAAATCTTCGAAAAAGAGTTTAGACAGTGGAATAGGTGGTCAAAACTCAAAAGATGATTTAGGTGCGTCTTCAAATACTTTACCATCGTATAAAAGCAAAGATGACTCTGAAGAGTCTTTGTCACTAAATTCTGATATAGGTAGCACAACAAATAAAAAAACAAACAGATTCTTGCCAAGAGCAAAGTATGCCATGCAGCAGAAGGGTTTTATAATTTTTGGTGCAAGTGCTATTATACTCAGTATATCTGCAGCTTTATTATATTTACAAGATAAAGCAAAATTTATTGCATTTTTTACAAACAGCCCAAAATATATCACTATACCAGTTATCGCACTTGCTGCATTGCTTACAATTGGTCCAATATTTTTTGCAACAAGGCAATTTATAGATACTGAAGAACATTCCATTCAAAAAAAAGATGCGGATAAAATTTTAGCTGAGGTGTTGGAGCACCAGCCAAAAGATAAAGCTATAAAATCTGTAAGACTGGAATATAGCAATGGCACTCATTCAAATTTTGTACTTAATGCTTGGGAAGCTAAACAAGGCTTCACTAACATTGACGAAAAAGTAATTACTAGAACTAATAAAATAAAATCAGTAATTAACGACAGACCAATATTTACTGCATTATTTACTGGTGTAGTTGCTGCAAATATAGCGTTTCCTCTAGGGCTACTTGCAACACATGGTGTTAATGGTGTACAAAAATTTTACCAAAACCCTTTGACTAATAACATAGGATTATCATTACTTATAGGTTCTGGTATACTTGCATTACTCATTGTGGGTTTTGGCATACATTATTATAGAAAAACAAATTGCACTAATCTTATATATTCGCAGGAAAAGATTGACCCTGAAAGCGTTAACAAGAAATTCATTGAAGAAATAAAACACGAAAGAACAAATGTTCTTGGGGAAAACCACGGTAAAGACGCTAAACGCAGCAGCTTAACGCTTGAGCAAGTTGTGGTTCAATCTCATAATTGTAAGGATGTTGTTTATAGTGTCGGTTAATAAAATGCATGATATAGCTAGTGCAGCCCTACGTCATACCGCTGCAGACCGTCATACCGCGATTCATTCGCGGTATCTCTAGATCCCGCTAACACGTAGCGGGATGACGATTGTCAGGGTAGCACCTCCCTCCCCTGTCATCCAAGTAGCTGACTGACCTTACCCAGAAAAAGTGGAGAGAAAGTTTGGAATGTTTTTCACAAAGAGAATGATGAATCAAAATGCTCAGGAATGCAATAGTTAATAGTGACGTTGTTTGTTATAAAAAATTTCTATATATTCAAATATAGCAGTTTTGATATGCTGTTTAGAGTGCCGAGAGGTGTCTATTGGTAACTCCCTTTTTAGAGAACTGAAGAAGCTTTCCACAACAGAATTGTCGTAACAACAACCTTTATGACTCATCTATGTTTTTTATGGATAAGAGATATTGATAACCTTGCAAAGTATATTGTGAACCTTGATCACTATGTAATAGTAGATTTTTGGCAGGTTTACGCTTGTTAACGGCCATTAATAAAGAGTCCATAACCTATTGTTTATTTATTGAACTGCTCATTAACTACCATGCGTGAATATAGATCGATTATTGTTGCCAAATATAGCCATCCTTCTTTGGTTTTTATATAAGTAATCCCATACTTTATTTGGTTGATCGACAATAAAGTTTTGGTCTAATATATTGGGAGCTACTGTCCGTTTGTTGTTTCTTAATTTTAAATTTTCTTCTCAATATAGCCTGAATACCATTTTTCTGCATAATACTTTGCACTGTTTTTAAGTTGCAACTTTTACCCAAAGCCTTTAATTCAGCATGAATTTTAGGAGCTCCATATCTACATTTAGAAGCTTGATATATTTTTTGAATATCTGCTAATAACTCTTTATTTGCTGATTCTCTACTGCTTATTTTCCTTGTAGTCCACTTATAGTAGCCACTAGCAGAAAACCCTACATAATTCCTGCACTTTATAGTGTTTACTATGCTCTTTTATGAAAAAATATTTTACTCTTTTTGACTGGCCAGGGCTTTTTTTAAAATGTCTCTTTCTCTTGTTACTTTTGCTAACTCTTTCTGTAAATCAAATCTCTCTTTGTCATAAGGTGCTACATCTGGAAATGCATTTGCCGCTGACTTTTTTTCGTTATATTTCTTCATCCATTTTCCTAATACACTATCCCTTATTCCTAGATCTCTTGCTACTTTTGCAACTGGTTGACCTACCTTTCTTTGTTCATTTGCCAGCTTAACAGCTTCCAATTTGAATTCTGCCGTATATTCTCTTGCCATTTCTAATCCTCCAAAATTTTATTTTACTCGAAAAAACTCCTTTCTTTCTCTCCACTTTTTCTGGGTAAGGTCAGTCTGTCCAGGTTCCAAGATCGGTGTCAAAAATTGCTCAAACCATCCATTAAAAACATCCATATTACAGTGGCCTTCAAAGGTTAACGGAACAACTATCTTTCTTCCACTTAAGGCTGCAACCATACTGATTCGTTGAGTTTTCTTTCCAGATTTTAAGGCATAAAACCGCTGTCCTTTCTGGCAATATCCGTAGGGGTAGTCTTCGGTGTTATCAATGCCAGACTCATCTATATACACTAAGTTTTTAGGTTCTTTTGTCGCTATAATTTTCAAAAATTCAGCACGTTTTTCTTCGTTTCTTTCCTTGTATCCATATGTCTTTTTTTGCGCGTAAATCCAATTTTTTTAAGGGCTCGATAGATCGTTTGGATACTAACGTTGTTCCAAAGTTTAGCCATTTCCGATAGAGTCTTTCCTCCGTGTTCTCTGGCAAATTTGGCAAAGGTATCCCAGTCGGTAATTTTGTGATTGTAACCCCCATTTCCAAGTTTTTTTGATTGAAAGTCTCCTGTTTCTTTTCTTCTTTGCTGCCACTCCCATAAAGTAGTTCGTCCAATCTTAAATCTTGCTGCCACTGTTTCTCTGCTTTCTCCTTCGTCTAGCGCTTCCATTGCTTTTTTTCTTAAATCATAACTATATGCTGCTGGCATTCAACCTCCTTATCATCATCTACCCTTATCCTATCACATCCGGACTTTTATGGAAAGAGCTATATTTTTATCAATTCTGCAATCATTTATCTTAATATTAAGTTTCTTAAACCTTCTTGATGCTTGTGAATAGCTGATAACTGCCAAATCTCTTCCTATTTGTTGCAAATACCCTTTTATAAACCCGACTGTTTGTCTTAAACCAATTCTAAAGAAACTGACGATTATATGCACCAAAATCACAACTTTATCACTATAAATATAGTTGCCGCCCTGCATTTTTGGACAATTCTCGTACCAATTTTCTATGGCGTCATTGATATAACAAAAAATGCTTCCTCTTTCTTGGAGAAATTTGTTATATTCATGGCAGTTACTGACTCTCATTTTTTGTGGCATATTTTTTCTTCAACAGTTAAATGGCTATTTATAATGAATTTTGTCAGTAACTGCCAGTTCTTTTCACTTGAGCGATGCAACAAAGCCATCCCAGTGTCACGCACTGGGATGACAAGAAGAGGGTACTTGAATAAGAGGCATTGCCCTCCTGGTAGACTCAAATTGCAATGTTCGTGTAGTTATGGATTCATTCGCGGTATCTCATCCGCTAACAAGCAGCGGAATGACGAGGTCTTTCGATAGTAAATCTTACCTATGTTAGCTATACCAAAAAATCAAGAGTAAAAAAGTCGTGTAACTCTATTTATTCATTAATAAAATCTTTGTCTTCTCCTAAAAATTAGTTAAAATGTAGGATATTTTGTGTTATTAAGTTAGCACTTGACTTAACTTTAGTTGTTACTTAGACTGCTAAAGTGGAATTTTAATTTTTTTTACGAGGACAATTATGCATTATAAAAAGTTTTTTTCAGCAGCCGCTTTAGCAACGTTGCTAAGTTTATCAAACTCTGCTTTTTCAGATCCTGTTGGTCCAATAAGTGATGAAGAAACTAGCTACTACGTTCGTTTGCAATACAACGGTGAAATTTTACCTCTTTTCACAAAAGTTGATGGTATGACCTATAAGAAAGACAATAGTGATTACAGTCCATTAAAAGCGTCTTTTATAGCTGGTGGTGGTGCGTTTGGTTACAAAATGGACGACATCAGGGTTGATGTTGAAGGAGTTTATTCATACCTAAACAAAAATGATGTTACAGATGCAAAATTTACGCCAGATACTATTGCAGACAGTTTAACAGCAATTTCAGGACTAGTTAACGTTTATTACGATATAGCAATTGAAGATATGCCTATCACTCCATATATTGGTGTTGGCGTTGGTGCAGCGTATATTAGCACACCTTTGGCAACTGCTGTGAGTAGTCAAAATGATAAATTTGCTTTTGCTGGTCAAGCAAGAGCTGGTGTTAGTTACGATGTAACTCCAGAAGTCAAACTTTACGCTGGAGCTCGCTATTTCGGTTCTTATGGTGCTAACTTTGATAAAACTGACAAAGACGGCAAAGGGGAACTCAAAGTTCTTTACAGCACTGTTGGTGCAGAAGCTGGAGTAGCGTTTAATTTCTAGTCTATCTCAATCTTGTTATCCCAGTGGGTTTTTTCTTGTCATCCAAGTAGCATGACACTGGGATCTAGAAAAAAGAAATGTGGATTCCAGTGTCAAGGCACTGGAATAACACTATTTGCTATGTGTTTAAGCTATAACGTTTACCATTGTACTGGTAGAATATCATCTAAAGTTACATGATGTTATCCAATTAGCTAACACTGCGGCCTACTGTCTCCAAGAAATTAGATGGAAAATTTGTACTTTTTTCAAATCAAAGCTTGAATTTTTGCTGGAAAATCAATATATTATATGCATGAAGTTTTAATTTAAGTTGTTATGTTGACCTCAATGGCAAACTTATGTGTCGATAGCAGAACCAATCTCATGCAATATATTGCTAGGGTGCAAAAATTTCCTATGCTGTCTCAAGAGGAAGAGGTACGATTAGCAAAAAATTGGAACCAATATAAGGATGTTTCTTCTGCTCATAAATTGATTACCAGCCATTTGAATTTGGTAGTGAAAATTGCAATGAAATTCAAAAATTATGGACTATTGTTGATGGACCTGGTCATGGAAGGAAATATGGGTTTAATGCATGCAGTGAAAAAGTTTAATCCTGATTTAGGGTTTCGTTTTTCAACTTATGCGGTGTGGTGGATTGAAGCTTCAATAAAAGACTTTATATTGAAATCTTGGTCGTTTGTGAAAATAGGCACAACGCAAGCACAAAGAAGATTGTTTTTTAGTTTACGTAAAATAAAAAAAAGAATTTTACAGTATACAAACAGGGAAACCTTAAATAATGAAGAAATAAAAGCAATATCTAATGAGCTTTCTGTATCCGAAGGAGACGTTCTGCAGATGAATTACCGTATGGCTTGTAAGGATCAGTCGCTAAACGATTGCATAAAAATAGGTGATGACTCTAAAAGGGAGCTACAAGATATGATCCCATGTAACTTGGTTAGTCAAGAAGTAACCTATCAGAATCATGAAGAAAAAGAATTAAAAGAAACAATTTTAAACAATGCACTAGCGAGCCTCAACGAAAGGGCAAGAGACATTTTTATCAGTAGATATTTGTCTGAAAACATTCAAACTCTGGATGAACTTAGTAAAAAATATTGTGTTTCAAGAGAAAGAATAAGGCAGTTGGCTGAGCAGGCGATGGCTAAGGTAAAACAATATATACAATCTGAAAGTTTGAAATTTGGTTTGCATGCGTAGTTTTTTTATATTTCTAATATTTTTTTCGATAGGCGCTTTTGCATCGGTTAGTGATGTACAATTGAAGGAAAAATATAAAGATTGGCTCGTGTATACTGCATTGGAAGATGGAGAGAAAGTATGTTATATTGTATCCTATCCTAAAAAAAAAAGCGAATATTATACAACCAATCGCAAGCCGTATGTAATGGTTAGTTATGTTGATAAAAAAGCAGATGAGGTAAGCGTTACCTCTGGTTTTCAGTATGATAAGGAGCCTGTAGCTCTCAATATCGACAAAAAAATTAAATATACACTGCCCATAATACAGGGAAGTTTTGCGTGGGCAGAGCATACAAAAATAGATCAAGATCTCATTCTAAAAATGAAGCAGGGATTATCAATGGTAGTTAATGGAAAAACAAAAACAGTGACCATTGATGATACTTATTCCCTACTTGGTTTTCAAAAAGCGTATCAAAAAATGCATGATTTATGCCATACAAAGTAAATTATTGTAACAGAATAGGTAATTTTCCAGTTGTAGTATAAAACAGACTGCCCTTTCGATAAATAGCACTTTACTTTATATGGGATGTGGATATCATTTAAAATATATTTTTGAGAGTTAGCAATGTCAGAGGTTGCAGGTGTAGATACAGAAATCAAAAAGCAAAATTCTGTGTGCGAGCAGATGCGTTTTAGCGTGAGCCGCACAAGTCTTTTAAATACATTATCCAGAGTAAGTGGAGTGGTTGAAAGGCGTAATGCAATAGATGTTTTGGCGTGTATAAATATCAAAGCACAACACGGCAGCATAAAATTAATGGCAACTGATCTTGACATTTCAATGTTTGCCTCACTTGCTGCAACCGTATTAACAGAAGGAGAAGTAAAAATTTCAGCGCATACTTTACATGACATAGTGAAGAAGTTACCCGCTGATTTGGATGTCAATTTTGAAGTAAACAACCAAGGAAAATTATTGATGTCTTGCGGAAATGCAAACTTTTCTTTACCGAATGTAGTTTCAAGCAGCTTTCCTGCTCTTGAAGAAGACAATTATAAACATGATTGTACTCTACTAAATACAGACCTGATAGACTTATTAACTAAAACAAAATTTGCTGTATCACTAGATGATACAAGGTATAATTTAAATGGAATATATCTACATACAGATGAGCAATTTCTGTACTGCGTTGCAACTGATGGCCATCGTTTATCATGTATAAAGAGGCCAAAGCCTGGGAACATCAATGGCGAATTTGGTGTGATCATTCCACGTAAAACTGTTATGGAGCTGTTAAAAATATTGGACGATTGTAATGAAATTAAAGTAAAACTCTCAGACAGAAAAATCAAGTTTACATGCGGTGAATATATTCTAATATCAAAATTAATAGATGGAACTTTTCCAAATTATAAAGCAGTTATTCCAGCATCTCAAGATAAGCATATGATTATTGAAAGTAAAAAACTTTCAGACGTTATAGATCGAGTTTCCGTTGTTGTATCTGATAAAGTAAAATCTATTAAATTCTCACTACAAGAAAAGCTGCTAACTCTGCATTCAAACTCCCAAGAGTGCAGTGATGCAACTGAATCCATAGAAGTGGACTACAATGAAGCCCCTATAGAAATAGGGTTCAACTCGCGTTATTTACTTGATGTTCTATCCTGCATAAAAAATAAATGTAAGTTTAGCTTAGCCGATGGTAATAGTGCTACAATTATCACTGATGAAGACGATTCAAGTGCATTATATGTAGTAATGCCAATGAGAACTTAAACCCGTCATCTCGCTGCTTGTTAGCGGAATCTGGAGATACCGTGGCGGTATGGCACTTATTTCACTAGCTTTTATTAAATTAGTAATCTATCTTTACCAAATATAAGCCAAAAGGTGGTGCAGTAACTCCAGCGGCACTTCTTTTGCATTGGTTTAATATATTTAGCATTTCTTGCGGATTGGTTCTATTTTTTCCAAATTCAACTAAAGTACCCACAATAATCCTCACTTGGTTATGTAAAAAGGAAATAGCAGATATTTTGATGTGTATATGATTCCCATTTTGTATTATATCGATATCATCAATTGTTCTTATCGGATTTGCGGCTTGACAATCTTTTGAACGGAAACTTGAAAGGTCATGTTTTCCAAGTAGATGTTTAGCAGCTTCACGCATAATATTTACATCAAGTGGGCTAAACACTTGCCATACATAACCCGTCTCCAGAGCGGCAGGAGCATAGCGATTAACTATTCTATATTCGTAATATCTTTTTTTTGCTGAAAACCGTGCGTGAAACGCATCATCTACAACTTCTGCATTAAGCACGACTATAGGAATTGATTTTAAATGATAGTTTATTGCATTCCTTATTCTATAAAGCTCAAATTCCTTTTCCATATCAAAATGAGCAACTTGTCCTAAAGCATGAACTCCTGCATCAGTCCTGCCACCACAGTACAAAGTAACTTTCTCACCACTAAAATTAAATATAGCATTTTCTATCTTCTCCTGGATTGAGTTAGCAGAGTGTTGCTGTTTTTGCCAACCAGAGAAATTACTACCATTATATTCTACCGTTATTTTGTATCGCACTGCATTACATCAAGCTCTATCTAAAATAGTCATTTTCTATCTTAACATAATTTATGGTCAAGCCTACAGTGCTGCCACTTCCATAAAGTAGTTCGTCCAATCTTAAATCTTGCTGCCACTGCTTCTCTGCTTTCTCCTTCGTCTAGCGCTTCCATTGCTTTTTTTCTTAAATCATAACTATATGCTGCTGGCATTCAACCTCCTTATCATTATCTATCCTTATCACATCCGGACTTCTATGAAAAGAGCTATAAGAGGTTGTCCGGAAACAAGTAAAAGGCTATAATATCTGAAATTTTAGTACGGGGTAAAGATGAGAAAAAAGTATCCAACAGATCTAAGCGAAAGGGAATGGGCAAGAATAGAAAAACACTTCAGAGTATCATACAAGAAAGGAGGAAGGCCGCCAAAGTATAGCAAAAGAGAAATATTAGAAGCAATTTTCTATGTATTGCGTACAGGGTGTCAATGGCGGTATTTACCAAATGATTTTCCGCTATGGAAGACTGTGTATGAGCAGTTCAGGCAATGGAAGAAGCAGGGAATTTTTGAGAAAATGAATTATGAAATTACAAAATATAGTAGAAGAAAAATAGGAAGGAATGAGCAGCCGAGTGCCTGTATAGTAGATAGTCAATCTGTAAAGACTACAGAAAAGGGGGGATCAAAGGCTATGATGGAAGTAAAAAAGTAAAGGGTAGAAAAAGGCATATAATTACAGACACTCAGGGTTTTATACTAGGTTGTTACGTAGGCGCTGCTAACGAAAATGATAGAGATGGTATTAAAATAGCATTAAACAATATGAGAACAAAATATACTAAAGTTAAAAAAATGTGGGCTGACATGGGATACCAAGGAAGAAATTTAAAGAATCACATAAAGGAAGAATATGACATAGATATTGAAATTGTTACAAGGCCTCCATGTAGATTTTGGGTGCACAAAGATACGCCACCTGAGCTACTACCAACAAGAGAACAAGGGTTTAAAGTACAGCCAAGAAGATGGGTTGTAGAAAGGACTTTTGCTTGGGTTAATAGGAATAGAAGGCTATCGAAGGAGTATGATTTACTCACAACATCCACTGAGAATTTCATATACCTAGCTATGAGTAGGGTTATGTTAAAGAGGGAATATGCTTGAATTTACTAGTTTCCGGACAACCTCTGATACCAATTCCCATTACAGGGCAAACAGATGGACAATGATGGAAGAAAAGCCATACTGAAGTAAGTAAAATAGCGAGGTTTAAATGGCATTAAGATCAAAATTATTGGATGAAAAAGTAGTAGAATCAGCAAAAGAAATGCTGAAGAAAGTAAGGAATAATGCATATGTTTCAAAAAAACTAAATGCTGTAATTGCAGCAAAAAAGTACAGTATAACGGCTGTAGCAAAAATATATTGCATTTCAAGAAGCGCACTAACTTCGTGGGTAAAACTCTTGAAAATTGGCAGAGAAGAAAAACTGTTTGCTCCTTCACAACGTCGTAGAAAAACTAAATTAAATCAGGCTCAACTACAGCAAATTGAAGAGTGGATAGAAGAAAATCCTAATATCACCATTAAAGAAATGAGAATAAGAATCCAGGAAAAGTTCGGATTAAATATCAGCAAATCTACAGTACACCGCCATATGCAAAAGATGAAATTCTCATATATTACACCAAGACCAGTTCATAATGGACAAGATAAAAGCAAACAAGAGGAATTCAAAAAAAAATCTCAATGGAGCTATTAGCAAGTATCCAGAAAAAGAGCTATTTTTCTTTGATGAATCATGGTTTGGCACACATTCAAAAGTTGGACATGGGTGGTTTAAAAAGGGGATTAGAACACAGGTTAAAACAAAATTAGGTAGGCAAAATTTCTATCTCTATAGTGCAGTTAATCCTAGAAATCGAGAGAGTTCTAGCTTATTTGCACCAAATGTCAACACTGATTGCATGAACATATTTCTTGAGCAAATTTCGCAATATCTAGAAACACGAGAGGCTTTTCTCGTTATGGACTGTGCTAGTTGGCATAGGTCAAAAAATTTAAAGGTACCTAAAAATATCGACATTATATACCTACCTCCATACTCACCTGAGCTAAATCCTGTTGAGAGGCTTTGGTTATATATAAAACAGAACATTTTGCGCAATAAAATATACGATACAATTGCTCTACTTGAGGGTGCTTTGTGCAAATTTATTACTTCTCTTGCCAGCTCCACAATTAAACAACTCTGCAATGTTTCCTATTTGACTGGACAACAATGAGAATTGGTATTACTATGCTCTTTTATAAAAAAATATTTTACTCTTTTTGACTGGCCAGGGCTTTTTTTTAAATGTCTCTTTCCCTTGTTACTTTTGCTAACTCTTTCTGTAAATCAAATCTCTCTTTGTCGTAAGGAGCCATGTTACCTCTACCTGGAAATGCATCTGCTGCCGACTTTTTTTCGTTGTGTTTCTTTATCCATTTTCCTAATAAACCACCCTTTATTCCTAAATCCTTTGCTGTTTTTGTAATTGTTTGACCTACCTTTCTTTGTTCATTTGCCAGCTTAACAGCTTCCAATTTGAATTCTGCCGTATATTCTCTTGCCATTTCTAATCCTCCAAAATTTTATTTTACCCAAAAAAACTCTTTTCTTTCTCTCCACTTTTTCTGGGTAAGGTCAGTCTTTAGGCACCCAAACAAAGGGAAATGCTGGATAAAAAGAAAATACTTTAAAAAGTATAATAACGATAACTGGCGTTTTATGACAAGTAACAAGATACATCTTATTATACACAGCGATCATGATATTAAACGACATATCAAAGTGCAAAAAACCAGATCTCCATATGATGGTGATTGGGTATATTGGGGTAAACGTCTGAGAAAAATACCAGATAAGCCATTAAGAGTAATAAAACTATTGAAGTTACAACAAAGTAAATGTGATAATTGTAGACTATGGTTTAAAAGTGATGATACAATAGAAATACATCACAAAGACCGGAATAGACGAAACAACATGATCAAAAACTTATCTTTGTTACATGGACATTGTCACGATGAATTACACAGGAGGTGTGCATGAAAAGCACCAAATTGGAGAGAAGCCGTATGAGGCGCAAAGTCTCACGTACGGTTTTGAAGTCGAGTGAGGAGGGGCGACCTTCTTCACTTAGACAACAATATGCAGATGAAACTACGGAAGAAGACTTAAGGAAAATAGCAGAAAAAGCACCAATAATAAAGTTAGCCTACGATGAATTAGACAGGTTTAGCTGGAATGAAAAAGATTTAGTAGCATATGAAGAAAGAATAATGGATCTGCGGAAAGAAGAAGGCATCCTCGCTAAAAAACTTGATGAGGGAAAGATTGAAGTAGCAAAAAACCTACTTAAGGCTGACATCTCTATTGATATTATCTCTCAGACAACCGGCCTTCCTCAAGCTGAGATTAAACGACTTCAGGAAGAAATCACCTAAAAGGCTAATGATCAACGAAAAAATTGTAAGAGAGAACTTAAAAAAAGTCATAGAGCAAAAAAGCGGTAAAGATGTGACCGCTCTTGGCATAATATCCTCAATTATTATTAAAGGTCAAGATGTTGGTTTTGTGCTTGAAGTTGCCGGTAACACGCAAGCAAATGAAGAATTAAGAAAAAATTGTGAGCAAGCTGTTAAAGCTATACCGGGGGTGACAAAAGTGACCGTGGTTGCTACTGGTCAAAAACAAACTGGGCAACAAAAAGCTAAATTACATATCGAAGGAGTGAAAAATATAATCGTTGTAGCCTCTGGTAAAGGCGGTGTGGGCAAGTCCACAGTTGCGCTAAATCTTGCTCTCTCATTAGCAAAGTTGAAACATAAAGTTGCGCTGGTTGATGCAGATATATATGGTCCTTCAATTCCTAAAATGCTTGGCGCTGAAAAATTAAAGCCAGAAATACAGGATAGTAAAGCAATGCCTATAGAAAAGTATGGACTGCATACTATTTCAATTGGCTATTTTATCGATAAAGATCGTGCAGCAATATGGCGCGGACCTATGATTACAAAAGCACTTTATAGTCTGCTAATGGGAACAAAATGGTCCGATATAGAGTATTTGATAATTGATACACCACCTGGAACTGGCGATGTGCATTTAAGTCTTATGGAAAATTTTAACTTAACTGGGGCGATAATAGTTTCAACTCCACAGGAGCTCTCTTTAATCGATGCTCGCAAAATTTATGATATGTTTACAAAGCTCAGCGTACCGGTTATTGGCATTGTAGAAAATATGAGTTATTTCATTCAAAGCGGCTCAAAAATATACATATTTGGAAAAGACGGTGCAAAAAAAATGTCTGAGGAGCTGGGCATCAAACTTCTAGGCAGAGTTCCTCTAGATCCACAAATATGCCATGCTTCTGATTGCGGAAATCCTTTAATGCTAAGTGAGGATTTGGCAGAGATTTATGAAGACATTGCTCAAAGTATAGTTAAACAATAGAATAAGCGTGAGAAACATGCGAATCAAAGTCCTCTTTTGTTAGTTACAAAATAGACTGCTTGCATAACCATTATTTACATGAAAAATTAGCAGCTTTTGTCATTCCAGCGCGTGACGCTGGAATCCAGAAAAAAAGAAGAATGGATCCCAGTGGGCTTTGTTGCATCGCTACTTATGAAAGGCTAACTATAATTAGGATTATAAGCAACTTATTGAAAATCTTGTTTTTTTGCAATCAATCTGATCAAATTTAAGAATAGTAATTTGTTATTTATATTAATAAATTTAATTCTATTGAAAATAGCTAAAGCATTGAAATTCTTGAATTTTAGCCGGATTAGTGAGTGGTAGTGAAATTTCTTTTACTCAAATTTAGGTATTCATTGACCGTTCTTGTTATAAATACCAGAATAATAAGCTACTGATATTCTCCACCTTTTTTATCTTTAATCCATCATAGCTAGCGATGCAATAAAGCCATCCCAGTGTCAAGCACTGGGATGACACCTTTATGTTTGAGGCAAAACCGGCCATAGCATTTAACACACTGCCTTCGCAAAATGTTCGTACAGTTGTTCGTTACGTGCTGGAATGACAAGGTGGAGTGTCTTTAGATGTCATCCAAGTAGCTGACACTGGGATCTAAAAAATTTAATTTATATATAAAGTTTGTTTAAACTATTTTCAAAACAGATAAAATATAATTTTACAATTAGCGTAAATAAAATGAATTATGATGTAATCATTTCAGGTGGTGGGTTACTTGGTCTTATTACTGCCATTGGCCTCAGTTGTGACTCTGTGTCTGTAGCTGTGATTGAAAAAAATAGTCTACCACGTGTAGTAGATGATAATCGAGCATTTGCTATTTCTCAAGGCTCGAAAAAAATATTGGAAAAGTTAGGGATTTGGCAGTTTGTGGAAAGTGAAGCTGAGCCAATACTTGATATATGCATATTAGATGCGGTTACTGTGCATTACAATCATAAAATGGTTAGCGAAGAGCCAATGGGTTATGTTATCAACAATGCTACTATATGGAATGCAATCAACAATAATTTTCTAAATAAACTGAATATATACTCTCCACATTCCTATAAAACAATTGCTTGTGATTCAGGATATGTGGAAGTGATTCTTGATAATAACCAGGAATTAATATCATCGCTACTTATCTGCGCTGAAGGCAAAAACTCTAAATTACCAGAGTTATTTTCTATACCGACAGTGAAATTTGACTATAAACAAAGTAGCATAGTATTTAATGTAAAGCATGAACTGCATCACCAAAACTTAGCTGTAGAGCGTTTTTTTCCTGGCGGTCCATTTGCAATTCTACCGATAAAGGATGGCTATACTTCTTCGATAGTTTGGACAGAAAAATCTGGAATTTCAAAAATGCTAATGGATCTGTCTGAAGAAGAATTTATTATAGAGCTTAAAAAAAGATTTGGTTCTTATTTAGGAAAGATAAAACTAGAGGGTGAAAGAAAACTTTATCCTTTAAGTTTTGTTTTCGCAAAAAAGTTATATAAGGGTAGAGTTTTGCTTATCGGAGATGCAGCACATTCAATTCATCCAGTTGCAGGTCAAGGGCTTAATCTTGGAATTAGAGATGTAGAAAGTATTATAAAGCACGTAGTTGCCGCAAAAGCATCTGGTATTGATGTTGGCAGTAGTTATTTATTAAAGAAAATTTCACGTAACAGATACTTTGATAATTTTACAATGGCGCTTGCAACTGATGGATTAAATAGGATGTTTTCCAACAGAATATTCTGCGCTAAAGCACTAAGAAATCTTGGCTTGATTGCAGTTGAAAATTCAAATTTCCTCAAAAAACGCTTCATTCGGCATGCTATGGGATTTATATAAATCACTATTTTATAGTTAATGCAAGTCAGGTTTCCCACGTCATACCGCCGCGGTATCTTGGCCGCTAACACGTAGCGGGATGACGAATGTATCTGTTTAGCAGTTGTGTTAAAAGTCAATAGAAAAATTGATGTAGCTGTGGATAAGTACTTTTATCTGTATAAACGTGCTTATCCACAGCTATACTGGCTCTTAGATAGAAACAGACAGAGAGTTATATTCCTCAGTAAAAACCCTGTCATCTCTGACTAAAGAGTTAGCAAGAATAAGCAATTTCCTCATGGCAGCAGTGGAAGCAATTTTATATGGCTTTTTATATTGACTATATAATCTAGTAAAGAAAGGTTTGATATAGGAATTAGGGGGGGAGGGGGGGATGTATGGTCCCAGAGTGTGATGGTATGATAAAATATGAGAAAACAATACCATCAAAGGAGGAATTATGGGACAAATATTACATGGGTGCGCCAAAACAACAGAGACAATTCGTAGAGCAATACAAAATAGTAAAGAGAGCATAGCAAAACTCTCCAGGTACTATAACCTTAATCCAAAAACTATCATTAAATGGAGAAAACGGTCTTTTGCCAAAGACGCTGATATGGGTCCGAAGCATGCAAGATCAACTGTTTTAACTTTAGAAGAGGAGGCTGTAATTGTTGCATTTCGTAAGCATACTCTATTGCCATTAGATGATTGTCTCTACGCTTTGCAAACCTCAATCCCACACTTGACTCGCTCTAGTCTACATCGTTGCTTACAGAGGCACAGCATTAGCAGACTACCAGATGTTGATGGCGAAGTTAAACCAAAAAAGAAATTCAAACAATATCCTATAGGCTATTTCCATATTGATATTGCAGAAGTCAGAACAGAAGAAGGAAAGTTATATTTGTTTGTTGCAATAGATAGAACATCCAAATTTACGTATGTTGAGTTGCATAAAAGTGCTACAAAACCTATAGCTGCTGAGTTTCTACGTAATTTGATTAAAATTTTACCATATAAAATCCACACTATTTTGACAGATAACAGTGTACAATTTACCAACCAAAAACGCCATAAATACGCTTTTCAACATATATTTGATAGAGCTTGTGAAGAAAATGACATTGAACACCGTCTAACAAAAGTTAGCCATCCTTGGACAAATGGGCAAGTTGAGCGTATGAACAAAACTTTAAAGAATGCCACTGTTAAGAAGTATTACTATCAGTCTCACCAGCAACTCAAAGAGCATCTTTATGACTTTGTTATGGCCTACAATTATGCTAAAAGACTCAAAACTCTTAAGGGTCTTACACCTTTTGAGTTTATATCTTTACAGTGGACAAAATCTCCTGAATTGTTCATACTAAATCCACACCATCACACTCTGGGACCATACATTTCCTGTGTTTCGTAATATTATACAATCAAATTGATAAAAGGTATCCGTTCAGCGGAGTGGCAGAATAAGGTAGACAAGGTGATCTAAAAAGATAATCATAGAGCAAAAGTGAAATAATATGGTAAACCTTTTAGAACTTTGCAAAAATTTACAGCAAAAAATAGAAAGGTTAGAAGCAAAAATAGAAAGATTGGAAAAAGAGAATGAAAGTTTAAAAGCAGAAAATAAGGCTTTAAAGATAGAAAATGCTGAGTTAAGAGAAAGACTCGGTTTAAGCTCAAAAAATTCATCAATACCAAGTTCCAAAGAGTTGTATAAAATAAAAAAGAATAAGCCGAAAAGCGAAAGGAATATTGGCGGTCAGGTTGGTCATAAAGGAAGTTTTCGCGCCAACATGGATGCAGATAAAGTAGTAAAGATAGAGTTGCCTAATACTTGCGAATGCGGAGGAGAAATTGCAATATGTGAAAAACCATATATTCATCAGAAAGTTGATCTTCCAGAAATCAAGCCTTATGTAGTGGAATATCAGTTAGAACATGGCCGTTGTCGGAGATGCGGAAAGAGAAGAAGTAGCAAGTTACCGGAAGGTGTTACGCCAGATACATTTGGTCCAAGGGTTAAGTCAATAATTGCAGCGTTCAGCGGATTCTACAAAAATTCAAAACGCGAAATAGCGAGTGTCGTAAATGATATCTTCAATTTGAACATAAGCGTCGGTAGCATATCAAATAGTGAACATAGAGTTGCTTCAAAATGCAAAAAAATGTATGAGCAGATCGAACAAGAGATAAGTAGGAGTAAAGTTCTACATATTGATGAAACGAGCCATTATAACAAAGGTAAACTCGCTTGGTGTTGGATGTTTGCAAGCAATACGGCAAGTTTTGTAAAATTTACAGAGTCAAGAGGAATGAAAGTTTTACAAAATAGTAAATTCTGCAATCGCAATAGCTTGGTAATAACTGACAGGTATGCAGCATACAATTATTTTGCCGATAAAAACAGGCAAATCTGTTGGGCACATTTATCAAGAGATTTTGAAAGATTAGCACATAGTTGGAATATTGAAGTTAAAGTTCTGGGTTGTTACTTGAGAAACGTGGCCACTGAATTATTTGCACTAAAAAAAGCTTTACTAAAAAGTGAGATAGATGTTTTGAGGTTTGTCAGACGTGCCAGAAAATTAAGAAAACGTACAAAGTATTACTTGAAGGAGATATCTCGTTTACCTGAAGCAATTGGAGCCTCTCGAGTTGCAAAAAATGTTCTGAGATCTGAAAGAATGATGTGGAAATTTTTAGATGACCCAGAAAATATTCCGCTGACAAATAACCACGCTGAACGGCAAATTCGGCATTATGTCGTTTATCGCAAAAACTCATATTTTACACAATCAAAGCGGGGAAATACATTCCTTGAGCGGATAATTTCATTATACTTAACTTGGAAACAAAGGGGTCTCAATCCTTTCCAAAATCTCCTATCTATTGTTTCTTAAACCACTCTCCTGAACGGATACGATAAAAGCTGTATTATCTCCTTGCAGCATTAAGTGTATATTTTTTGCTATTTTTTCCACTAAGGGAGTAACATTATCAAAATTTGAAAATTTTGATAACACATAATCTGCTAAGCTTCTTTGATCTTCAGGTCTACCCACTCCAAATCTCAAGCGCCAATAATCGTTGCCAATAAAACTATCTATGGATTTAAGTCCATTATGTCCAGCAGAGCTACCACCTTTCTTTATTTTTATTCTTCCAAGTTCCAAATCAGCGTCATCGTGTATGACAACGATATTATCTAGCGATAATTTGTAAAAGTTTCGTATTTTTGCAACAGGGATGCCTGAATTATTCATAAATGAATAAGGCTTTATTAACATGATTTTATTATCATTAATTATGCCAGAGGTTATCAGATAATCGGCTTTTTTAGAGAACAACTGAAAACCCCAATATTTGCAGATTGCATCAACGGTGATGAAGCCGATATTATGATGAGTTAACTCATATTGACTACCAGGGTTACCAAGCCCAACTATCAGGTGCACTATTCCTCTGTTTCTGCTTGAGGTTCTTCAACGTCACTATCGGCAGCAGAAATTGTAACAATGGTAAAATTTTCTTCTTCATGGGCTACAAACTTAACACCTTCTGGTAATTTTACATCATTAATATGTATAGACTGGCCAATCATTTTACCGGATAAATCAACTTCAATAACCTGAGGTATTTTATCAGGAGAGCATTTAACAGCAATAGAACGACACAAAACATTAAGCACTCCACCTAACTTGATCCCTGGGGCTTTACTTTCATTCACAAATGATAGAGGTATGTCTATTTTAATTTCACTGCCTTTATCAACAAATTGAAAATCAACATGTTGCACAGTATCCTTTACTACATGCAATTGGATATCGCGAACAAGAGCATATTCCTTTTTGCCCGAAATATTCAGCTCTATCAAATGTGCAGAAAGAGAACCTGATTTATATTGCTTCGTGAATTCCTTTGCAGACAATGTCAAATTTACATTATCATGGCCCTTTCCATATATTATTCCAGGGATGTTTCCTTTCTTCCTTAGAGAATGCACCGCTTTTGTTTTTGTCACGTTACGTAACTCTGCATTAATTGTTACTATTTCCTGTTGCGTCATCGATTACTCCTATTCAGCTAATCCTTTTAATATAATTTAATAATAATATAACATAAAAATATTTATTTCAAACTTCATTCTTTCATACTAATTGTTTGTGAAAGGATTTATTTAGATATATATTTAAACTTATTTAACAAGAACTATGGGCATTGACGATAAAGTAGTTTTTAGGATTTATAAACCAACAAGAACTGCAACACAATCTGGTTTAGGTAATACAAATTTCTGGCACCTAAAAATTGAATCTGGCTCCTACTACATTGAACCTTTGATGGGGTGGGTTGGCTCAAAAGATCCCAAAAAACAGATTGTATTAAAGTTTGATTCTCTTGAAAAAGCAGTATTCTACGCAAAAAAATGCAACGTTAAATACATAATTGAAATGCCAAAAAATGTTAAGAGGCTGCCAAAATCTTACGCAAGCAATTTCATACTAAAGTAAGGTTTATTGTGGTGTGCTTATCTGTAAAAGATAAAGCTTAGGTATCCGTTCAGCGGAGTGGCAGAATAAGGTAGACAAGGTGATCTAAAAAGATAATCATAGAGCAAAAGTGAAATAATATGGTAAACCTTTTAGAACTTTGCAAAAATTTACAGCAAAAAATAGAAAGGTTAGAAGCAAAAATAGAAAGATTGGAAAAAGAGAATGAAAGTTTAAAAGCAGAAAATAAGGCTTTAAAGATAGAAAATGCTGAGTTAAGAGAAAGACTCGGTTTAAGCTCAAAAAATTCATCAATACCAAGTTCCAAAGAGTTGTATAAAATAAAAAAGAATAAGCCGAAAAGCGAAAGGAATATTGGCGGTCAGGTTGGTCATAAAGGAAGTTTTCGCGCCAACATGGATGCAGATAAAGTAGTAAAGATAGAGTTGCCTAATACTTGCGAATGCGGAGGAGAAATTGCAATATGTGAAAAACCATATATTCATCAGAAAGTTGATCTTCCAGAAATCAAGCCTTATGTAGTGGAATATCAGTTAGAACATGGCCGTTGTCGGAGATGCGGAAAGAGAAGAAGTAGCAAGTTACCGGAAGGTGTTACGCCAGATACATTTGGTCCAAGGGTTAAGTCAATAATTGCAGCGTTCAGCGGATTCTACAAAAATTCAAAACGCGAAATAGCGAGTGTCGTAAATGATATCTTCAATTTGAACATAAGCGTCGGTAGCATATCAAATAGTGAACATAGAGTTGCTTCAAAATGCAAAAAAATGTATGAGCAGATCGAACAAGAGATAAGTAGGAGTAAAGTTCTACATATTGATGAAACGAGCCATTATAACAAAGGTAAACTCGCTTGGTGTTGGATGTTTGCAAGCAATACGGCAAGTTTTGTAAAATTTACAGAGTCAAGAGGAATGAAAGTTTTACAAAATAGTAAATTCTGCAATCGCAATAGCTTGGTAATAACTGACAGGTATGCAGCATACAATTATTTTGCCGATAAAAACAGGCAAATCTGTTGGGCACATTTATCAAGAGATTTTGAAAGATTAGCACATAGTTGGAATATTGAAGTTAAAGTTCTGGGTTGTTACTTGAGAAACGTGGCCACTGAATTATTTGCACTAAAAAAAGCTTTACTAAAAAGTGAGATAGATGTTTTGAGGTTTGTCAGACGTGCCAGAAAATTAAGAAAACGTACAAAGTATTACTTGAAGGAGATATCTCGTTTACCTGAAGCAATTGGAGCCTCTCGAGTTGCAAAAAATGTTCTGAGATCTGAAAGAATGATGTGGAAATTTTTAGATGACCCAGAAAATATTCCGCTGACAAATAACCACGCTGAACGGCAAATTCGGCATTATGTCGTTTATCGCAAAAACTCATATTTTACACAATCAAAGCGGGGAAATACATTCCTTGAGCGGATAATTTCATTATACTTAACTTGGAAACAAAGGGGTCTCAATCCTTTCCAAAATCTCCTATCTATTGTTTCTTAAACCACTCTCCTGAACGGATACAAGCTTAGTATAACCAATTTAACTCTGGGTTTTAAGTTGTGCTAACACACTGCGGCCATTTAAAGAGTCAAGATTTTTAACCTGGCTAGCCAGTATTAAAGAGTTATTTTTCAGGTATTTCTTTACAAGGCTTGCAAGTCTTTTTGGATTATTCAAATAGCTCCATTCTGCTTGTAAAACTTTTATATCACTTTGCACTAAATTAATTTCACTTTTTATTTTTATTAGCTCTCTATTTAACGACTGAACATGTAATTTTACCTTAAATAATCCTACAATGCTAAGAAAAAACACAGCTATTGAGATGATGCAGAAAGTTCTCACGACAACCTCTGTATAGCTCTTAGTTTTGCTGAGCGTGAACGCGGATTTGCACTTACTTCTTCTATACTTGCTTCGATCACTTTTTTATTTAGCAGAGAGAATGTCTTGCAATCAGTAGCACATAAATCTTTAAAAAAAGTTTTGACTATACGATCTTCTAAGGAATGAAAGGTGACGACAATTAATTTGCCATTCTCACTTAAAATCTCAGATGCAGCTTTAATACCCTTTTCAAGTTCTCCCAGCTCATCGTTTACCCATATTCTGATTGCCTGAAATGTTCTGGTTGCAGGATCAATTTTGCTTTTTCCACGAAATACCACGGAACGTACAATATCCGCAAGCTCAAATGTAGTTTTGATAGTTTTCTTCTTCCGTGCATTTATTATTGCTCTTGCAATTTTGCGAGAATGACGTTCGCCTCCGTAGTTATATATAGTATTTGCGATTTCTTCTTCGCGTAAAGCGTTAACAAACGTTGAAGCGTTTATATAAGAAGAGTTATCCATGCTCATATCGAGTGGACCATCATGTAAAAATGAGAACCCTCTATCTCCGTTATCAAGCTGCATAGATGAAACTCCGATGTCAAAGACCACTCCATCCACCCCGTTTGATGTCATTCCAGCGCGTGACCAGTTATTTTTTCCAGTATCAAGTACTGGGATGACAGGAGATGGCTCAACGCTGCTTAGTATACTTTTAATATTACTAAACTTCTCAATGAATAGTTTTATTCTATCTGGATATCTAACGCTTAAATCATCATAAAACTTAGTTACCGTTTCATCTCTATCAATTGCATATACTTTGCAATCAGCTGACTCCAATATTGCTTTGCTATACCCTCCAGCTCCAAATGTGGCGTCCACGTATATGCCACCATCCTGCGGTGATAGTAGTGATAGCATCTCTTTTAACAAAACTGGAGTGTGTGTCATAGTGCTCCATCAAGAGACTCTGTGCATACAAATAAAAATAGCTTCCCACTAAAACATATGGAAATATATAGGCAATAATATAAAAATACTTGAATATAGTCAATGATATAAAAATATTAAGATTTAATAAGATACCATTATTAGTATAATGTTCAAATTTTTCTATTATATAAAAAAAAGTAATGTATATTACTAAATACTAAACAAACTATAGAAGATTATGCAGCAAATAACAAAAGCAATATTCTCGAGTTTGATTTGTAACACTTTATTGTGGTATGACCACATGCTTTTTGGCCACTTAATAAACATAATAGGTGGTGTGTTTTTTCCATCAGATGATCAACTAACCAGCGTATTGAAAGCTTTTGGAGTGTTTGCAGTGGGTTTCTTAATGAGACCAATCGGCGCTGCTATATTTGGTCACATTGGTGATAAGCATGGCAGAAGAGTTGCCTTATTGCTCTCGATTATATTAATGACTTTATCAACCGTATTAATTGCTTTTGTTCCAGGTTATCAAAGCATTGGAATACTAGCGTCAATGCTGGTAGTGTGTTTAAGATTATTGCAGGGTATATCTCTTGGAGGAGAAGCAGGAAATGCACCATTTTTAATAGAACATGCTCCTAAAAACAAAAAAGGATTTTTTGGCAGCATTGAAGTATTAAGCGCAATTTTTGGTTCAGTATTAAGCCTGATAGCGGTACTCATATGCAAAAAAGTATCTGATTTTGAATCTTGGGGGTGGAGATTACCTTTCATTTTCAGTTTAGCAATGGGATTAATTAGCATATATATGAGATATATACTTGATGAAAGCCCAGAGTATAAAAGACAAAAAAATCCGTCTAAATTGCCACTAAAAGAGTTATTAAACAATTACAAAAAGCCTGTTCTAATATCAATAGGTATTGACTTGGTTGAAAATGCGTCTCTCTATATATATTTGGTATTTTTCAATGTGCTTACGAATAAAATATTAACAGTAAATACTCATTTTAATCATATAGTGGAAATACTGAGTCAAATTGCGCTCGGAGGATTGACAATATTGTTTGCAATACTTTCTGATAAGGTAGGAAGAGAAAAAGTTATGAAATTTGCATTTATAGCTTTTGTAATAGTGAGTTATCCAGTTTTTTCAATGTTATGTAGTGGCAATTACTTGCTGGCACACATTCTTTTTATAATTCCAATAGCTGCATCGCTTGGTCCTGTCAGTGCACTTATGTGCGAATTATTTCCAACAAAGGTTCGGTACAGTGGATTTGGTTTATCAAGAAATATAGCTGCTGGATTTTTTGGCGGCCTTGCACCATTTATATGCACAACAATTATCAAGGTTACAGGACAAGAGACTTCAGCTAGTTTTTACATGATTTTCTGTGCATTAATTGGGCTAGTTGCTATATCGCAAATTAAGGGTGAGCTTTCTTCAAAATTACCCAAAGTAAACCAAGTATAGTTGCAGTATAGCAGAATTTAAAAAAATCTAATTATAAGGCGGGAAGTGCCAATTTTTAGGTGATAATGTGAATATTTCAGCACCATCTTTTGTTACTCCGAGCGTATGTTCAAATTGAGCAGAAAGTGAAAGATCGCGTGTTGTCACTGTCCAATCATCGAGTTTACTGAGCAGAGTCTCATGTTTTCCAGCATTAATCATTGGCTCTATTGTAAAGAACATACCTTCCTTCAAGACGAGATTTTCATCTTGATCATAGAAATGCACTACATTTGGTGGAGCATGAAAGACTTTTCCTATACCATGTCCGCAGTAGCTGCGTACGATAGAATATCCAAAATCTCTAATATATTTCTCTATAGCAAGCCCTATTTCATTTAACTTATTGCCGGGCTTAACTTGTTTGATTGCTTCCATCAATGCATGATAAGTAGCGTCACACAAGCGTTTTGCTTTTATTGATGGCTTGCCAACCCAAAACATGCGACTTGTATCACCATGCCAGCCATTTAAAATCACCGTGACATCAATATTTAAAATATCTCCATCTTTAAGTGGTTTATTATCGGGAACACCATGGCACACAACTGCATTTTTTGAAGTGCAAATCGATTTTGGATACCCCCTATAGTTTAGTGGTGCTGGAATTGCACCTGCATTAATTATAAAATCATGACATAGATCATTTAACTCATTAGTTGTCACCCCTACCTTTACGTACGGTGCAATGAAATCAAGAGTTTCAGCAGCAAGCCTGCCAGCCTTGCGCATAAATTCAAAATCTTCTTGTGAGTGTATAGTTATGTTCATATTTTCCATGTCTTATTGTAATTGGTACGCTTACTCGCAAGTACATAAACATAATAATTTTACATATTATAAAAATAAGTCCTATGGATCCTAGTGTCAAGTCATTTGTATGAAAGGTGGTAAAACAGAAATCTAGACTGTAACTTTTGATTTAACCCAATTATACAATTTACTCATTTTACCATCCTGACCTAAAATACCAGAATTATTTTTATAAAAAGTGTCAACTATTAGCTTTATAGAGCCTATAGCAGCAGAAAATACAGGATTTTTATCATATTCGCCATCAAGACCGCTACAAGACTCAGGGCACCCAATTCGAACTTGCTTATTGAATATATAGCCTGCAATTTCCTTCATGCTTGTGAGTTGACTAGTTCCACCTGTGATCACTACTTTATTAATTGGATCTTTCTGCTCTTGAAATTGCTCTCTTACCATTTCAAGTATTTCTTCAACTCTTGGTCTTATGATGTTAATAAGCTCAGATTTGAATACTTGAGTAGGTTCATCATTTTCGTTGTTTTGCATTGTAATGTACTCATTCTCATCTATTGAAGTTACGATAGTGCTGCCATACAGTATTTTTATATACTCTGCACGTTCTATGCTTGTGCATAGCCCGTAAGCAATATCTCGAGTGATATGAACACCACCAATTGGAACGCTGCTTGCATACACAAGTTTCCCTCTTTTGAAAATTCCAATTGCAGTGCACCCACCGCCTATATCAACAATAGCAGTCCCGAGCTCTTTTTCATCTCCACTCAGACAGGCAAGACCTGCAGAATATGCAGAAGCAATACAACCTGCCATATTTAATCCACCATTATTGGTAATACAGTTTTCAATATTGGTAAGCGCTGGACGCGAAGCAGTGACAACATTAACATCAGCAGATAGTCTTTTTCCGTACAATCCACCAACTTCTTTTATGTCAGTCATGTCATCTAAGTGATATTTTAGTGGTATATTGTGAATGATAACATTGTCTTCAATATATTTCTCAAATGTTTGAAAAACTACACGTCTTATATCACGCTCAGAAATCTCATGGTTAGCTGCAATAATTTCATTATGTACATTGAAAGATGAGATGCCACATCCAGCAATGTTCACATATATCTGATCTATGGTTTCTTCTGATACTTGTTCAGCTAAACCTATAGTTGATGAGATGGAGTAATTTGCGTGTTTTACATTAGTTATTGATCCACCGTTTACACCTTCTGCAATCTTATAACCCGTTCCTGTTACTTTATAGCTGAAGTTGCTATTTATCTTAACGATTAGACAAATAATCTTTGTTGTACCTATGTCTAAAACAGCAAAAACGTTTCTCTTTGGTTTTGCTATTACTGCAGAGTACATTAGTTAACCTTATTACGCAATTTCATTTAAATTGTAGCTTTCTTTAATAATTTATATTTCTATTATAGATATAGCAACATTTTAATATACACTAAATTCTGGACAAAAGGAAAAGCAAAACATAGAATTATAATTTTTATGTCCATATTACCAATTGTAATTGCCCCTGATGAAAGACTAATCACACGTGCCAGTGAAGTAACAGATATAAACGATAAAATTAAAGAATTAGTAAACGACATGTTCGAAACTATGTATGGTGCAGAAGGTCTTGGCCTTGCTGCAGTGCAAGTTGGAGTGTTAAAGAGAATTTTTGTTGTGGATGTTCAGCTAGAAACAATTGAAAATGAGCCAGCAGGATATGAATCAATTGGCAAATTTTGCATGATTAATCCAGAAATTACGGAATTATCTGATGAACAAGTGACTCTCAAGGAAGGGTGCCTTTCAATTCCAGAGCAAAGCTATGAAATTAAGCGTCCAAAGTATTTAACTGTGAAATACAGAGACTTAAATAACGAAGAACAGACGCTAAAAGCTAGTGGTTGGCTTGCAAGGTGTATTCAGCATGAATTAGATCACTTAAACGGCATATTATATATTAGACATTTATCTAAATTAAAGTATGATATGGCCATGAAAAAAGCACAAAAGGTTAAAAAGCATTATGAGCAATAAAGACCTAGAATTATTAAAATTTTACCATGAAGTGGGCGTTGATTGCACACTAATGGAGGGTGAAGAGGAAAAAAAGCTGGAGAGCAAAGAGAGTGTACAACCCTCTGTTATCCAAACTGGGACCAAGAAGAAAGATGCAGATATGCGCTGGGATGACACTAAAGATGGAAAAGACATGTTTCCAAGTGACTGGATAATCGAAGCAAGGAAACTTGCAAGCAAATGTAATAGTGTGGATGAACTAAGAAGTGTAGTGAAGTCATTTGAAGGTTGTGAAATAAAAAAAACTGCAACTAATACTGTCTTTTCCGATGGTAATCCAAACGCAAAAGTTATGCTCGTTGGTGAAGCTCCAGGAGCAAATGAAGACCTTCAAGGCATACCATTTTGTGGTGCAAGTGGAATGTTGCTCGATAAAATGTTAAATGCAATCAATCTTGATCGCACTAAGGTATACATAAGCAATACTGTATTTTGGCGTCCACCTGGCAATAGAAAGCCAACCGACCTAGAGCTTGATATGTGCAGACCATTTGTCGAAAAACACGTTGCACTAGTTTCACCACAAATTTTAATTTTGGTCGGGGGAATCGCATGTTATAGCCTTCTTGACAGCACAAAAACTATATCGAATTTGCGTGGCAGATTTCATACGTACACTAACCAATATTTGTCCAATTCAATCACCACAGCCGCTATATTTCATCCAGCTTACCTACTTCGCCAACCGGCACAAAAACGTTTAGCCTGGGAGGACTTGAAGAAGATTAGGGAGTATCTTGATAACACCAATAACTGCACAAATACCTAATAAAGTGGTAGACCTCTTGCATAGTTTTTTGCAGCATGTTAACAATCGTTAGAAACGAAAAAACTTACTTGACACCCTTCGCCAGCGCCCTTATCATGATAGTGAAGCTATTGTATTTGCTTTCGCCAATCTGCAGATTAAAAGGTAAGGATTACTTAATGTATCGGCGTCTTATGTTCAATTTTTTGCAGTATATAGATACTGTATGTCTTTACAAAACTTCATCTACATCTAGATTTTTATCTAAATAAGCTGAACGCGCTTATAAAGCGTTACAAGACATCAAAAAATGCCAATACTCGACAGAGATAGTAAAAGACTAGCTAACTCGGGGATTCTTTGTCTTTTTTTCTGCTTAGTAAATTTCTTAAACATTTGCAGCGTAAGTTAGTTGCAATTAAAAGCAGCTGAATTTCGCTTGTCAAGCGTTTAAAACATAAAAAACGCCAATATTTTAAAGCGGATAATAACCCCAGGGCTTCTTTTGCCTTTTTTTCCGCTTGGTAAATTTCTTAATGTTTATAGCTAAACGACAATCGTCATCCCGCTGCTTGTTAGCGGGATCTATGCTTTGAGATACCGCGAATAAATCGCGGTATGACGTAGAGCTCGCGTTAGCTATACTTTTATGCTTACCAACTCAGTATCCAATCAAAATCCTGGATTTCAGTGTCAAGCACTGAAATGACACCAAAAGAGCTACTGCTGTTTTGGATGGAAACCAGTGTCAGCTACTTGAATCTGCCACGCAAATTGCCTGCAAATTGCAATGTTCGTACAGCTGTGCGTCATGCGCTGGAATGGCATCAAGGGGTAACTTTTTATTTAAACAATGATTGTAAAATGATTATAATAAGAGATCTATTGAAATTTTAAAGTTATTAAATATTGACGCTATATACTTAAGTGTTAAAATAGAATGAAAAGTTTTTAGGAGTTTATATGGCAGCAGGTGGGAAAGCAAAGACAGCTAGTAAAAATAACCCTACTCAGCGTAAGAAAGCTGAGCAAAAAATGTATAAAGATAAACCGGTAAAACCTGTTAGATATATAGATCGTGATTCGCGCATGAATTATATGTCTGCTCAATATGACAACGGCAATCTGGTTGAAGATGAGGTAAGCGGCAATCCTATAAAGTGGGAAGCTGTATAATAGTTGTGGTTAAAGTTACTATTAATTCTAAGGAATGTGAAGTAGAGCATGGGCTCACTATAATTCAAGCTTGTGAAGTCGTGGGCGTTGAAATTCCACGTTTTTGTTATCATGAGCGTTTAGCAATTGCTGGTAATTGCAGAATGTGTTTGGTTGAAGTGGAGGGTGGACCTCCAAAACCAGTAGCCTCTTGTGCAATGCCAGTTGCAGAAGGGATGGTTATTCACACTGATACCCCTAAGGTTAAAAAAGCACGTGAAGGTGTGCTTGAGTTTTTGCTAATTAACCACCCGCTTGATTGCCCAATTTGCGATCAAGGTGGTGAATGCGATTTGCAAGATATCACGATGGCTTATGGGAAAGGAACCAGCAGACTTGATGAGCATAAGAGGGCTGTGCCAAAAAAACACTTCGGACCACTGATTGAGACTGCGATGAATCGATGCATTCATTGCACTCGGTGTGTTAGATTTTTGTCTGATGTTGCAGGTACAAATGAACTTGGAGGAATCGGAAGGGGAGAAAATGTAGAGATTAGCACTTACATAAAAAGGCATATTAGTTCTGAATTATCTGGAAATATCATAGATCTCTGCCCGGTAGGGGCTTTAACTTCAAAGCCTTACTCCTTTACAGCGCGTCCATGGGAGCTATCACATTGTGAGACTATAGATGTGCTAGATGCTGTGGGCAGCGCAATTAGAGTTGATTATCGTGGCCCGGAGGTTATGAGGATATTACCAAGGCTGAGCGAAGAGGTAAATGAAGAATGGATATCAGATAAAACCCGCTTTGCCTATGATGGACTAAAAGTTCAGCGTCTTGATCGACCTTATATAAAAAAAGATGGTAAATTAGCCCCAGTTGATTGGAATGAAGCATTAACTGTTGCTGCAAAGAAATTAAAGAATACAAAATCAAATAAAATAGCTGCAATTGCAGGTGATTTAGCAGATTGTGAGTCTATGCTTCTACTCAAAGAAGTGATGCAGAAGCTCGGCTCGGGGAATATAGACTGTAGGCAAGATGGTGCAAAGCTTATACCAAGTAATCGTGGATCGTATGTGTTCAATACCACTATTGAAGGTATAGAAAATGCAGATTTATGTCTGCTTATAAATACAAATCCAAGGATAGAAGCACCGATTATTAACGTAAGATTGAGAAAGAGATATTTACAGGGCAACTTTCCTGTTGCAAGTGTTGGTCCTAACATTGAATATTTGTATCATGTTGAGAAATTGGGCGATAATCCTGATATTTTGAGTGAAATAGCAAATGGAAATCATAAGTTCTGTGAGCTGCTGAGTGCTGCTCAGAGCCCTATGCTGATTATCGGTCAAGATGCATTAGTAAGAGACGATTCTGAATCAGTTCTAGTTCTAGCTGGCAAAATTGCAGAAAAATTTAACATGGTCAGAGATGACTGGAATGGCTTTAATATGCTGCATAAAGCTGCAGCAAGAGTTGGTGGGCTAGATACTGGGTTTGTTCCTAAAAAAGGCGAAAGGGATATTAATCAAATATTGGAACATGCAGAAAGTGGTGAAATAGAAGTGGTTTATCTTCTTGGTGCAGATGAAATTGATACATCAAAATTAGAAAATACATTTGTAATTTATCAAGGTCATCACGGTGATAAGGGTGCACATGTGGCAGATGTTATCTTGCCTGGTGCTGCATATACAGAAAAATATGCAACTTATGTAAACACTGAAGGTCGAGTGCAAAGAACAAATTTAGCTGTATTTCCTCCAGGTGAAGCAAAGGAGGATTGGTTAATTATTAAAAATCTCTCGCAATATTTGGATCTTTGCTTACCATATGATAGTTTATTTGACGTGAGAAAAAAATTAGATACTATCGGTCCACAGTTTAGAAATGCTGATCAAGTGGTAAAAAACACATGGGTACCAATCAGCAGCGGTGAAATAAGCTTAAGTAATACACCTTTTACTTTAAAGGAGTGTAATTTTTATATGACGGATTCAATAAGTCGCGCTTCAAAAATAATGGCAGATTGTACTAAAGCTTTTTATGAACACGCTAGTTAATATTTTATTTATTTTAGTACCGCTACTACTTTCAGTTGCATATTTGACATACTTTGAGCGTAAGGTCCTTGCTGCAATTCAACTGAGGCACGGCCCAAGTGTAGTTGGACCTTTTGGGCTATTGCAGCCATTTGCAGATGCTATTAAGCTCCTGATTAAGGAGCCGATAATACCATTTAGAGCGAGCACCATACTGTTCATTATGGCTCCAATGCTTACCTTTATCTTGGCATTAATTGCCTGGGCAGTTATACCGTTTGGTGCTGAAGTAATTGTAAAAAATGGCCAGCAAGTAGTGATTCCTAAGGTTATAGCAAATATTAATGTTGGAGTGCTTTATGTGCTAGCTATATCGTCGCTGGGAGTATACGGCGTAATTATTGCAGGCTGGTCAAGCAATTCTAATTATGCATTTCTTGGCGCTATACGGTCGGCTGCTCAGATGATTTCATATGAAGTTTCAATAGGCTTAATAGTTGCTACAGTCGTTATTACCACTGGAACATTGAATCTTGGAGAAATGGTAGTGGCAAAACATAATATGCCATTTTGGGTTGATTTACTACTAATGCCTATAGGAATAATATTTTTTATTTCTTTGCTTGCAGAAACTAATCGTCACCCATTTGATTTACCAGAAGCTGAAGCAGAGCTTGTCTCTGGATATAACGTTGAATATTCATCCATGCCTTTTGCCCTCTTTTTTCTTGGAGAATATGCAAATATGATTTTAGCAAGTGCTATGATGACAATATTCTTTCTGGGGGGATGGTATCCTCCGTTAGAGCTTGGTTTGCTTTATAAAATTCCAGGTTTGATTTGGTTCGTTTTGAAGATAGTTATACTTTTATTCGTATTTATTTGGATTAGAGCAACAATACCTCGTTATCGATATGATCAGCTAATGCGCCTTGGTTGGAAAGTATTTTTACCAATATCAGTGTTTTGGGTGATACTCATTTCAGGGGTGTTGCTCTTTACTGGGAATTTGCCTGGATCCAATGTTTAATTTCCCAAATACAAGATTAAGACGCAGGCGCTCGAGCAAATGGGTTCGCAATTTAACAAGTGAAAATAGTTTATCAGTAAATGATCTGGTTCTTCCTCTGTTTGTTCATGACAGAGAAGAAACAACTGAACCAATTTCTGGCTTACCAGGCGTAAAGTGTTATTCAATAGATGGATTAGTGTCTATAGTTAAGGAAGCTAAAGATTTAGGGATTAATGCTGTTGCAATTTTTCCTGTAGTTGATAGTAAACTAAAATCTGAAAACGCTGAGGAAGCATATAATTCTGACAACTTAATCTGCAGAGCAATTTGTGCTGTAAAATTAAAGGTACCTGAAATTGGTATTATTGCAGACGTTGCATTGGATCCATACACTATTCACGGCCATGACGGCATTTTAAAAGATAATCAGATGGATGTAGAAAACGATGAAACTATATCAGTGCTGTGTAAGCAAGCGTTTGCTTTAGCGAAAGCAGGATGTGATATAGTTGCTCCTTCTGATATGATGGATGGTAGAATAGGAAGAATCAGAAAATCATTAGATGATAACAACTTTCAAGACGTATTAATATTATCTTATGCAGTGAAATACTGCTCTAGCTTCTATGCTCCATTCAGGCAAGTCGTTGGTTCATGTGGGCTATCACATTCTATAGACAAAAGTGGTTATCAAATGGATTATAAAAATGCGCGCGAAGCAATGTGCGAAATTGAAATGGATATAAATGAAGGTGCAGATTTTATTATGGTTAAACCGGGTATGCCATATTTGGATATTATCAAAACAGCAAGTGATAAGTTTAATTTTCCGATTTTTGCTTACCAAGTAAGCGGTGAGTACGCAATGATAAAAGCTGCTGCAAATAATGGCTGGCTAGATTATGACAAGGTGATTTATGAATCTTTGATTGGTTTCAAACGTGCGGGTGCAAGTGCAATATTCACTTACGCTGCACTTGATATTGCAAAAAATTTAAGTGCATAAGCCCTATAAAATTATTAAATTTTTGGCGCACGTTCTTCTACTGTTGCTGCATATTACTTAAAGTTTTCCAATACATGTTTTAAGTTGTTGATAAGTCCGTTACAATACAGTATTATAAATAATATAAACCAAGTGTTACTTAGAACATGGGGATTTTTTTTAAATTTTTGGGAAAGATGCTAGGTAAGGTTTTTCCTGCCAAAACAGTAAGCTCTCTTTTAGGAATAGGATATTTACCAAGTTGGCAGAACTATTGGTCTTCTTTTTTAATATTATTTATTGTCGATGTTATATTAATTCTTACATATGGAGGCGAATACTTACTATATAAAATGCCAGACTCAGGAATAGTTGTAGCTGCTGTTTTTACAAAATTGGCAATAGTTATGTTAGTAATGCAATTAATTGGAATATTTATTTTTCATGCTCAAGACCCTTCAGCAAACAGTGGTGAAGAAATAGTAATACAAATAGCGTCAGGGCAAGTACTGACTGTAGCACTTTCAATGCCAGCAATAATGTCAATTTATTATGCTGTAAGTAAACTCTATGGGAATATATGTAAGCAGATGTTTCAATGCCCATTTTGGTTTAATGATTTTATGCACTTTTTCTTTTTTCTTATGATACCTTACGTATTTTTTAATGTCGTAGAAGTGATAAAACCATGGCCAATAAGTTCAATACAGCTCAGCTATAATAATGCAATGTCAATTACATTTGAGGGGATTTTTCACACATTTTATGCGGTGATTTTACTGTATTTAACAGCATTTATATTCTGCGATTTAACTATGCGTGATGCAATTGTCCTAAATAAAAGCATAATTCAGTATGTGAGGGAAAGTTCAGCAGTTTTAGGTGATTATTTACATAGTGCTGCAAAAAAAATAAATATTGAATAGTACTTATTTATTTATATATTTAGTATAAAAAGTGTACAATTTGTGTGAACTTACAAAGTATAATAAAAGAGTTACAAGATTTTTGGGCTGGTGAAGGGTGCGTTATACTTCACCCATACACATCTGAAGTTGGTGCTGGTACATTACATCCTGCAACAATTATGTCTGCAATTGATACAAAACCGACAAAAATTGCATATCTACAACCAGTAATTAGGCCATCAGATGGGCGCTATAGTGATAATCCTAATCGCTTGTATCAACATCACCAATATCAAGTTATAATAAAGCCATCTGGTAATAATTTACAAGACGTCTATTTAGATAGCTTAAAAGCTCTTGGCATATCTACAGAAAAATATGATATTAAGTTTGTTGAAGATGATTGGGAAAACCCAAGTGTTGGTGCATCAGGACTTGGATGGGAAGTTACATGCAATGGAATGGAAGTAACACAGCTTACTTATATACAGCAAGTTGGAGGGATTGACTGCAAGATGATTCCTGGTGAGGTGGCATATGGGTTGGAACGTTTAGCAATGTGCATACAAGGTGTAGATAATGTTTACGATATAATTTGGAACGATAACGGTGTAACTTACGGAGATATTTTTAAACAAAGAGAATATGAATTTTCTTATCTAGCGTTAGATTATTATGATACTAAAGTGGTACAGCAGCAATTCGAAGATACGGAAAAATTGTGTAAGTTCCTTATTGAAAAGGAGCTACCAATGGCAGCTTATGACCAATGTATTAAAACTAGTCACCTACTTAATCTGCTTGATGCAAGAGGTGTGCTTGGTGTGAATGAACGTACAGCTTATATTGGTAAAGTTAGAGAGCTAACAAAAAAATGTTGTGAATTGTACATGAGTAAATAGCGTATGTCGTTGCAGTTGTTATTTGAGTGCCTTTCAGAAGAAATACCACCGAGAATGCAGAATTCAGCTACAGTTCAAGTTAAGAGCTGTATTGCCAATGTTTTTAACAAAAATAATGTAAAATTTACATCAATGGAGGTTTTTATAACGGCACGTCGCATTACCCTATTTGTCGACAACATAAATGCTTTGGAGCTAAAGGATTCCAATAACGAAGTTAAGGGACCAAACATTAACGCACCAAAAAGTGCTATCGAAGGTTTTTTAAGAAAATATCAGAAAAATGAAGAAGATTTGCTCGTTCGAAAAGTAAATAATGAGGATTTTTACTTCATTAAAAGAGAAAGCTGCTCATTTAACATTCAAGAGTTTCTTAAAAATCAACTAGGAGAAATATTAAAAAATTTCTCTTGGCCAAAAAGTATGAGATGGGGCAAAGGAAAAGAAAGGTGGGTTAGGCCAATTAAAAACATTTTATGCATTTTAAATGATGAAATAATACCTGTATCTTTTGCAGGGATTACAGCATCTAACACAACATATGGCCATCGATTTCTCTCAAGTGGTACGGCGCTTACTGTTAAAACACCTAAAGACTATTTTGAATTGCTAGAAAAAAACAGTGTAATTCTCCAAATGGACAAAAGAAAGCAATTTATACTAGATCAGATTAATAAATTCACAAAAGAGCAGAATTTACAACTTGAGAAAAATGATTATTTACTAAATGAATTGACAGGGCTTATAGAGTGGCCAATCGTACTGTTTGGTGAAGTGAATCAAGAAAAGTCATTTGGATTAACGAAGGAAGTAATACTTAGTATAGTTAATACACAACAAAAATACCTTGCTTTAAGTAATGGAAAGAGAATTTCACACTTTGTCACTGTTGTCAACGTCAACAATGGTGAAGTTGTTAAAGGACACGAAAGAATATTAGAAGCACGTCTTGCTGATGCCCAATTTTTAATATCTCAAGATAAAAAGGAAAATCTAGATTATTATGTCAAAAGATTAGGTTCAATATTATTTCATGCTTCACTTGGCAGCGTGGGGGAAAAGGTGAAGCGTATTACGGCTTTGTCAAAGTATATAGCTATATTTATTCCACATGCTTCGCTGATAAAAGTTGAACGTGCTGCATATTTGGCAAAAGCTGATTTGGCAACATCGATAGTAAGAGAGTTTCCAGAATTACAAGGAGTAATGGGTGGATATTATGCTTCTTATTTTCAAGAAGATAGAGAAATAGTGGAAGCTATAACTGAGCATTATAAGCCAATCGGGCCAGAGCAGGAGTGTCCTAAATCTCCTTCTGCAATTGCTGTGTCAATTGCAGACAAAGTGGATAGCTTAGTTGGTTTAATTGCAGCAGGTGAGAAAATCTCTGGTTCGTATGATCAATTTGGTTTGCGGAGAATGACAATTGGTATAATTAGGACAATACTTGAAAATAATTTGCATGTTCCAATTAGGCTAATGATAGACAAGTCAGTATCTTTATATTCAAGGCTTCTATTTAATAAAAATACAGCGTCAGTTGATAAGCCGAATAGAAAACAAATTTCAGAACTAGTATTTAGATTTTGCTTAGAAAGATTCAAGGTTATTTTAAAAAATAGAGATATAAGGCAAGATGTTGTAGATTCAATACTATATAAAATCGATATTAATGATCTGCTGACAGCAGAAAAGCAAACTGTTATATTGGATCGTTATCTTAGTACTCCAGAAGGTGAACAAATTCTAAGCACTTACAAAAGAGTCAGTAACATGATGAGCAAAGCAAGGAAAAGTGATGGCACTACTTATAGTGCATCTTACGGTAAGAGGTTTTTGATTGAAAGTGAAGAAATTGCGCTATCAAATTGTGCTATAACTGCTTGTAAAAACATAAAACAAGCGATAAAAAATAACCACTTTAATGTAGCACTTGATGAACTTGCTGGTTTTGCTCCGTTTATCAATCAGTTTATGGACAGTATAAAGATTAACTGTGATTCTGATAAGCTGAGAAGAAACAGATTATCTTTGCTTGAAAATGTAGTTTCCATCTTTCATTTAGTAGCAGATTTTAACCTCATACAGGTTAAGCAATGGATAAATGCTCAGGCAATATAAAGAACAAATCAAATCATCTCCACAGTCCTGTGGCGTGTATAAGATGGTCGGAGATAAGAATAAAGTTTTATATGTTGGAAAAGCAAAAAACTTAAAGTCGAGATTATCCGACTACCTTCAATTCGAAAACCTTTCTGAACGAATTAGAGTTATGCTCTTACAGGTTATTAAGGTTGAAATATTCATCACTGAGAATGAAATCGAAGCACTGCTTCTTGAAGCACAGCTAATAAAATCATTGAAACCACTTTATAATATTGTGCTCAAGGATGGAAAATTTTATCCTTATATAACAATTTCCAAGCACGATTATCCAAGAATAGCAAAATATAGAGGCAAATTTAAGAAAAATGAGTTTCATTATTATGGTCCCTTTACATCTGCCGCTGCTGTTAAGCAAACTATATTGTCATTGCAAAAAGCTTTTCTCCTAAGAGTATGTTCAGATCAATACTTTTCCTCAACAAAAAGACCATGTATTGAATATCAAATTAAGCGCTGCTCAGCACCATGCATAAACAAAATCACAAAAGACGACTACTGCCAATCAGTAAAACAGGCACGAAATACATTGCTTGGAAGAAATAAGGAAGTGAAAGAACAGTTACTTTTCACAATGAGAAAGTGCAGCAGTGAAGAAAACTATGAGCTTGCTGCTATATATAGAGATCGGGTAAAGTTTCTTGAGCAAATTCAAATACAGCACACGGATTTTTCTTTTGAAAAAGATGCAGATTTCTTCAGTATTGTACGTGAAGAGGATCTAGCATGTATTAGTGTGTTATCGTTCAGAAATAAAGACAACTACGGCAGCACTCCTTACTTTGCCGAGAACTGTGGTGATCACTCAAATGATGAAATTTTATCCACCTTTTTGGTCAATTTTTATAATTCAGCTAACATACCTCCAATACAAATTTACGTTCCAGATTCTATTGTGGATAAGGAAATTATAGAACAAGCACTATATAAGGTTGCTCAAAAGCCAGTAAAAGTTCTGCATGCAAAGAATAAAAAAGAGCGTGATTTATTGAAATTTGTTTATGATAACTCTCAGCATAGCTTAGAGCAGAAGCTTATCGATTATAGGAATAACCTAGAAAAGCTTGAGGAGCTTAGCAAAATCTTCTTGTTACCAAATATTCCAAAGCGTATTGAGGTTTATGACAATAGCCATATATTTGGAAACCAACAAATTGGTGTAATGGTTGTTGCAGGGCAGGAGGGTTTTTTAAAAAGTGAGTACAGAAAATTTACTATAAAGGAAAAATTTTCAGGCGATGACTATAAAATGATGAGGGAAGTGCTAACCAGACGTTTCTCCGGCAATATAAAAGGCATAATACCTGATTTTTTACTGATTGATGGTGGACCAGGACATGTTTCCATAGTACAGAATGTACTGGAAGTATTGAATATAAACGTTCCTTTTGCTTGTATGGCAAAAGGTCCTGATCGTAACGCAGGAAATGAAAGATTTTATATGCTGGGCAGGGAAGAATTCAGTCTGGCAAATGACAGCAAAGTCATGCTTTACTTACAATCGCTGCGTAATGAAGCCCACCGTTTTGCGATAACTTCACATAGAAAAAAACGCGATAAACAGTTTATAGTTTCACAATTAAGCAAAATACCCGGCATTGGCAACAAAAGAAAAAAAGCGTTGATGTCTTATTTTGGTTCAGTGAAAAATATAAGCAAAGCTTCTCTGGCTGAAATTCAAAACGTACCTGGAATTAGTAAAGGTTTAGCAGAAGTCATTCTTAAATACGTGAATTATAAGAGAGGAGTACTGGAATGACACAAAACCCGTTTTATTATTAGGGAATTTATATCTTAAAACCGCAAAAAAAGGTGTGCGTATTTGTGAAAAAAAATCTCCATAAAATTTGTGAAGCAATGTGGTGGGACTAGTGCGATTCGAACGCACGACCTTCGGATTAGGAGTCCAACGCTCTATCCTGCTGAGCTATAGTCCCGTGTTTCCTACCATTCATGTAAAGTTATAGCAAAAAATCCTTTCTTTTCTAGATTTCTTGCATAACCAATTTATGACGACAAAAAACATTTCTGTACTTCTTGAGTATAATGCTATTATATTTAATAACATGGTTTAAGTAAGATTAATGCTAGTTAACAATATTGGTTATTTCTATAACAATCAAAACGACTTTGCTTTAAGCAATATAAACATTAAAGTAAAGAAAGGAAATGTTGCATGTTTATTGGGGCATTCTGGCTGTGGCAAGTCAACAATTTTGAAATTAATTACGGGGATAGAAAATCCAAAATCTGGAACTATTTTTATAAATGATAGGTTAGTTGCAAGTAATAAGGCATCAGTCGCTATAGAGCATAGAAATATCGGATTGATTTTTCAGCATTCTGCATTATTTCCTCATAAAACAGTAGTAGAAAATATAACCTTTGCTATCCGCAGCTCTTCCAAGAGAGAAAAGCACCTAATTGCATTGGAAATCTTGAAGTTACTCAATATAGAAAAATATGAAAATATGTACCCTAACGCCTTATCTGGAGGACAGCAACAATTAGTTGCAATAGCAAGAGTGATGGCACAAAACCCTGATGTTGTGTTGTTAGATGAACCATTTTCTAATTTAGATATACTGCTCAAGTGCCGAATAAGACAACATATATTGTCCCTTTTTAGAAGTAAAAATATCCCTGTGCTAATGGTAACTCATGACCCGCAAGAAGCATTGAAAGTTGCAGATTTTATCTACGTAATGAAAAATGGTAAAATTATTCAATCAGGAGTTTCTAGCGATATATACCATAAGCCTAAAGATGATACGCTAGCAAAGTTTTTTAGTGAGCTCTCTTCTACTCTACAGTTAAGCGAAAAGTTTCCACTTATTCGCTGCAAGAAAATAATCTAGTTTGGGATTGTTATAAAATAATTAAAAAACCTTGATTTATAATTAAATAAAGGTGATATAATCTATGTGTTACTTGACTTCAGTCAAGTTTTAATATTTAAAGGTCAATATTTTAAATGGAGGTGAAAATGAGTTTAGGACCATGGCAATTGTTTCTAGTCTTAATAATAATTTTAGTTCTGTTTGGTGCAGGCAGATTACCGCAAGTTATGGGTGATTTAGGAAAAGGCATCAAAAACCTTAAACAGGAGCTTAAGGACTCAGAAAAATTATCGTCTAATGAACCAGATCGTTAGCGTCCTCATACTTCGTGACATGCACCTTAGTGCATGTCATCTGTTTAAAAACTTAGTCAGGTTAAAGAATGAAAGAGATGAAGTGTTGGTATGAAATAAATAACAAATATTGAAATACAGCAACAACTATGTTAGCTTAAGAGGAATATTTTATTAAAGGATAATTGTGCAAAAAAGTGAGAAACTAACTAAAGATAAAAAACTAGCTTCTGATATTCTAAAAGAGGTTGCAGATACCAATAACAATGATAGCAATAAAGTAACTTTGTTTGACATTAAAACAGCTTTGCATGAGCGTGGTTTTGGTATTTTAATAATCATCTTCTCCTTGCCGCTATCGGTGCCTATACCGGTTCCACCTGGTTATACAACTATTCTTTCTATACCTTTAATCTTATTCTCACTGCAGCTTCTATTTGGATTTGATTCTCCTTGGATGCCCAGTTGGCTAGAAAGAAGATCTTTTCAGCGTTCAACACTAGCTCTTGTGGTAGAGAAAACTTCCCCTGTATTAGAAAAAATAGAAAAATTCATGAAGCCAAGACTGTCTTTCATTTTCTATGGGCCTGGTGAGAAGATTCTGGCTTTTATGATGTTGCTTTGTGCAATAATAATAGCTCTTCCATTACCTTTTACTCACTTCCTTCCTGCAATTGGCACAACTCTTATTTCACTTAGCATTATGAGTAAAGACGGGTTTCTATCCATATTGGGAGTTTTAGTATCATTGTGCGCGTTGTTGCTTACTCTTGTTGTAATAGTCAAAGGACCACAACTTATAACCGGAGCACTTTCTCTTCTTAAAAGCTTTACAACACTTTAACAAAAGAACGAATTACTAGCGCAAAATGAATAATGCATATTGAAATAAAACAATAATTGTGTTAAGAATTATTTTTATCAAAGGTTTTTCGTGTCAAAAAATGATAAGTTGACTAAAAGTGATAAATTAGCTTCTGATATTCTAAAAGAAGTTGCAGATACCAATAACAATGATAGCAATAAAGTAACTTTGTTTGACATTAAAACAGCTTTGCATGAGCGTGGTTTTGGTATTTTAATAATCATCTTCTCCTTGCCGCTATCGGTGCCTATACCGGTTCCACCTGGTTATACAACTATTCTTTCTATACCTTTAATCTTATTCTCACTGCAGCTTCTATTTGGATTTGATTCTCCTTGGATGCCGCATTGGTTGGAAAGAAGGTCTTTTCAGCGTTCAACACTAGCTTTTGTGGTAGAGAAAACTTCTCCAGCATTAAAAAAAATAGAAAAGTTCATGAGACCAAGAATGTCTTTTATTTTCTATGGGCCCGGTGAAAAAATTTTAGCTTTTATAATGCTGCTTTGTGCGTTATCAATAGCTCTTCCACTACCTCTTACTAACTTCATTCCTGCAATTGGTACGACTCTTATTTCGCTTGGTATCATGAGTAAAGATGGGTTTCTATCCATATTGGGAGTTCTAATATCATTGTGTGGGTTATTGCTTACTCTTGTTGTAGTAGTCAAAGGGCCACAACTTATAATTGGGGCATTTTCTTTTCTCAAAAGCTTTGTATATGGTTAGGCTTTACAACACCTTAACAAAAAAAAAGGAACTTTTTACACCAACCGATAAAGATCATGTGAAAATGTATGTTTGCGGACCAACAGTATATGACACAGCACATATAGGCAATGCACGATCTGTTGTTGTGTATGATGTGTTATTTCAGCTACTCAAGTTTTGTTATGGCAAAGTTACCTATGTGCGTAACATAACCGACATTGATGATAAGATAATTAATGCAGCAAGCGAGAAAAATAGCAACATAGAAAGTATAACCACATATTACATTAAAGCTTTTCATGATGATATGGAAAGCATAAATTGTAAAGAGCCAACACACGAGCCAAAAGCAACGGAAAACGTAGATTATATTATAAAATTAATTGAACATTTACTGCAATCAGGCCACGCTTACGAATCTGACAAACACGTGTATTTTAATATAGAATCTTACCATGAATATGGTGCTTTATCAGGAAAAAAAACTGATGAATTGGTTCCAGGTAGCAGAGTTGAAGTTAATGAAAATAAAAAGCACCCTGGAGATTTTGTGCTGTGGAAGCCTGCAAATGATATTGACTACAAACTTTCAAGTTATTGGAATAGCCCATGGGGAGAGGGCAGGCCTGGATGGCATATAGAATGCTCAGCAATGTCATATGCTTACCTTGGCAAAGATTTTGATATTCATGGTGGCGGCATAGATTTACAATTTCCTCACCATGAAAATGAAATTGCACAGAGTAAGTCCGCATTTGCTGGATCAATGTTTGCAAAATACTGGATACATAACGGCTTTCTTACAGTAAATGAAGAAAAAATGAGCAAGTCCTTATTTAATATAGTCAAAGTAAGGGATTTGCTAGATAGTGGAATAAAGGGTGAAGTAATACGCTATGCACTGCTCAAAACTCACTACAGAAAACCACTTGATTGGACAGAAAACGTTATTTCTGATGCACAGGAAACCTTAAACAAATTTTATCGGTTATTACGTGGTTTAGATATAACGAATATTGATGAAAGTAACGCAGAGATTTCTAAAGATTTTATAGACGCTTTAAAAAACGACTTAAACATCCCTGAAGCTCTAGCTATATTACATGAAATGGCTGCAAAAATCAACAAAATGAGTAATGAAAGTGAAAAGCTTAAATTAACTGAGAGTTTTGTTAAGAGTGCCAGATTTATTGGTCTTCTTGAGTCAAGTTATGAAAAGTGGTTTGCTGTGGATGTAAATCATCAAGAAATAGAAAGGTTGATAGACTTAAGAAAAATTGCAAAAAAAAATAAAAATTACGATACTGCAGACAAAATAAGAAATCAGTTGAAACAAATGGGGATTACAATTTCTGACAATGAAGATGGTACAACAACCTGGTAAATTCATATGGAAAACTACTTCCTGTTATTCACAGATAGTCTAGTATCATCATTAGTCTTACCCATACATCAAGGTTTTGTGTTCAATACCATGCTTTATTTCAGGTCGTATCACACTCCACTACTTATGTTATTTTTTGGAGTACTAGGATCAAGCCTTGGTGGAATAGTTAACTGGTACTTAGGTAGAATAACAATCTCTATACGAAAATCATACCACAAACTAGAGAACGAGCATAAAACACCAAAAATCGTAAGAAATCTACTGATTTGTGCAGTTGCATTACTTTCGTGGGTGCCAGCACTTGGAAGTGTGATTCAAATTTTATCAGGTTATTTTAAGTTAAACCTTTATATCCTTGCCCCTTTAATCATTCTATCTAATTTCTTCTATTTGTTATATCTAATACTTACTTTTGGCGTATAACAGCTATAGTACTACAGCTATTAAAGCCCACTTCTGTCATCCTATGCCCTGATAGAAGCGGAGCTATAAATTAAATGCAAAATTTCAATAGTTATAAGGATGCACCATGAGCTAAAAGTAACTTTATTTGAAAAAATTTCTCTTATACAAATATCATCAGGAGCAAGGTAGGACATTTGTAATTTTCCAAATTACAAATGTTGTTTTAGTATAACAGTCACTTTTATATTTGGATTCAAAGTCAAGCAGTTTTTCTGCTTCTTCTTCATATTCTTTCAGGTAGTCACTAACACTAATTTTTTTCTTACTTCTACGACTTAGTACAATATTGCTTTCGTTTATATATTTTACTGCTTGCCCCAAAGCTAATGGAAAATACTGCAATTCTTTTGTTAGTTTTTTTATTTCTTCATCTTGTAAATTATTTCTTATATTCAAAGCCTTCTTCACAAACCTCAAAGCTTCTGTTTCAGTAAACTCATCTAATTGTATTACTTGTATCTTACCTTCCTCTTCTCCTACTTTCCAATCTTTACTACGAGAAGTAATTAATACGCAAGGCTTGTTATAGTCCTGGCCTAAAGAGAATGGCAAAAACTTACTAATATCCTCATATCCCTCAGCATTATCAAAAATGAACAGGCTTTTCCTTCCCCTTCTTGCAAAGAAAGCATATATTTCTTTAACAATAGTTTCTATCGTCTTGTCATTTCCGTACTTATCCTGGGGAGGAATACCTAGTTTATCATCCTCAGCTAACTTCAGAAAAGAATTCTTCATAATTCCAAAGTTTTCAGCGTTTACCCATACAACATTGCCATCATAATCTTTTCTATATTCATAAGCGTATTTCCTAGCTAACTCACTTTTTCCTATTCCTCCAAGACCACCGATAACAACCATTTGTGATATTGCCGTTAGTTTGCCAGTACTTTCATGCAATTTACCATATATTTCTTGCAATTCGCTGTCCCTCCCAACAAACATCTCAACTGGATATACCATATTAAACTGAATAGGCTTCTCTATCTGCTTGTTATTCTGTGTTGTTGCAACTGCATGTATTTTATGCAGTGTTTTACTATCCTTACGCTGTTGTTTTGCTATTTTACCTATTTCTTTATTCCCTTTCTCTACTTCTTGTCTTATCTCACTTAAAGTACTAGCACACATCTCTACTTTTCGGAAAAGCTCTTCGCCTTCTTTATGTGAAAGGAAACGTCCTTCTCTATCCTTCATCCAACTCCACATTTTCATAAAAAGCGCGTTGTAAGCAGTTTCGTCATTACCAAAGTAGTTGAACTTTTCGATCAATTTGTTACTTATCTCATTTTTGATTAATCCTTCCAGTTCAGCATGGTTAGGTAAATTAACTGCAAACACCAATTTATCTGGAAATTCCTCTATTTTCTTATTTATTTCTCCATCGCTAACTTGTCCACCTACCTCACCCTTTATAAAATCCATATTCTCTTGCAAGTGTGAGATAATACTATTATCAAATTTATATCTTACACTACTGCCTATATTCAGAAACTCATCTTCTGTGTTCATTCTTGTAAATGAAATTCCCTTATCTGCTAGACTTTCAAAGTCAAAACCGACATTTGTGGCAATAAAAAAATCCTTTATTTCACCCTCAAACTCTCCACTACTTTTGATCTTTAAATAAGCAATGAGATATTTTATTAAGCCAAACGCACCATTCTTTCCCGGTGTTAATAAGTCACCTATGCTGATCTTTTTGTGCCTGCCCTGCCTGTGCTTGACTTGTATGAATCTATGTACTATTTTCCCATCTTGTTCATACCGAAGAACAATATCATCAAAATCCTTAGCTGATTTTTTCTCTGTGAATAGGCGGAAAGAATACTCTCTATCTACTGCATGTTTAGGAAACAGCATTAGCCATCTCGCTTGATACATAATACCATGAAAGGTGCGCTTAACTGCCGAGCAGGATAATCTTACAGGCACCTCACTCTAATCTCTCACTCAAAATTGAATTCACCACATCAGGGCTGGCTTTTCCTTTGGTAAGTTTCATAACTTCGCCGACAAAGAATCCGTATAACTTTGTTTTACCGCTTTTGTATTCTTGAACTTTATCTTGGTTGTTATTGACGATTGTGTCGATAACTCCTGATATTTGACCTCTATCGGTTATTTGTTTTAGGTCTTGCTCTTCTATAATTAAAGATGCAGGTTTGCCAGTTTCAAACATACTATCGAATACCTGCTTGCCAAGTTTAGCAGAGATTGTTCCATCAACGATAAAATCTAAGAGTTCGGACAAAGCATTTGCTTTGATTGGGGAGCTCACAATATCAATACCTGCTTTATTTAAACGACCGAAAAGCTCTACAGTTAACCAGGTGACCGCGAGCTTTGAATCATGTTTTTTTATCAATTCCTCAAAGTAATCAGCAATCGCCTTATCGGAAGTAATGACGTTTGCATCGTATTCGTTGATACCCAATTCCTCAATGTATCGCAGCTTTTTTTGATCTGGCAACTCAGGCAAAGATGATTTAATAGAATCGATTTTATCCTGGCTTACCTCAACAGGTAATAAATCAGGCTCAGGGAAGTATCTATAGTCGCTTGCATCTTCTTTGTTTCGCATCACTTTTGTTTTTCCCGAAGCAACATCAAACAATAAGGTATCTTGACTTATTTCTTCCCCACTTTCTAAAATTTCAATTTGTCTTTGTATTTCATAGTCTATAGCTTGCACAATATAACGTATCGAGTTCAGATTTTTTATCTCACAACGAGTGCCAAGTGCGCTACTGCCTTTTAGGCGGACAGAAACATTTGCATCACAACGAAGTGATCCCTTTTCCATATCACCATCACACGAACCAATGTAACGCAAAATCTGCCTCAATTTTTTCATGCATTCTGCAGCTTCCGCAGATGAACGGAGATCTGGTTCTGAAACAATTTCCATTAAAGCAACCCCTGCACGATTTAAATCTACATAAGTTTTGCTTTCCTCATGAACGCTCTTTCCTGCATCTTGCTCTAAATGAATTCTCGCAATTCTTATTTCTTTTTCATTGTCGTTGATAAATACTCTACCGTTTTTAACTATTGGCTCAAAAAACTGAGTTATCTGGTAACCTTGCGGTAAATCAGGATAAAAATAATTTTTCCGATCAAAGTAAGAATACTTATTAATTTCTGCAGAAAGTGCAAGACCAGTGCGTATTGCTTGCTCTATGCAGTAATAATTTAGTATTGGCAGCGTACCTGGCATTGCCGCATCAACTAGAGAAACTTGAGTGTTATGCTCAGCACCAAATTCCGTTGATGAGCTAGAAAATAGCTTCGTATTAGAAGAAACTTGAGCGTGTACCTCAAGCCCAATTACCGCTTCCCAATCCTCTTTCGTCATGTATTTTATTTAAATGATAATCTTAATATTCTGCAAAATTAGCACAAAAAGTCAAAACAAAACTCATGTTAGCTAAGTGGTATGCAGATTGTTTTACCCATAGAAACGGGTTAAATGCAAAAGATTACTTGACAAGCTTCGCCAGCCCTCTTATCATAAAATTGAAGCTATTTATTTATCTTCTCTGTACAGATTAAATGACAAAAAAACTCACGTATCTGGCGTCTCATGTTTAATTTTTTGCACTATGTGCACCTTATGTCTTTATAAAACTTCTACCTACATAAGCTGAAACGCGCTTATAAAGCGTTTAAAACATAAAAAAACGCCAACTTAAAAAATGGATAGTGAATAACTAGCTACCCTAGGGTTTCTTTTGCCTTTTTTTTCGTTTGGTAAATTTCTTAATGTTTGTAGCTAAACGATAACCGTCATCCCGCTACTTGTTAGCGGCCGAGATACCGCGAATGAATCGCGGTATGACGTAGGATTGCTGTCATTCCAGTGCCAAGCACTGGGATCCAGCCTTTATTATTTGGTTGAAATTAAGTCTTCTGGAGTATCCGTTCAGCGGAGTGGCAGAATAAGGTAGACAAGGTGATCTAAAAAGATAATCATAGAGCAAAAGTGAAATAATATGGTAAACCTTTTAGAACTTTGCAAAAATTTACAGCAAAAAATAGAAAGGTTAGAAGCAAAAATAGAAAGATTGGAAAAAGAGAATGAAAGTTTAAAAGCAGAAAATAAGGCTTTAAAGATAGAAAATGCTGAGTTAAGAGAAAGACTCGGTTTAAGCTCAAAAAATTCATCAATACCAAGTTCCAAAGAGTTGTATAAAATAAAAAAGAATAAGCCGAAAAGCGAAAGGAATATTGGCGGTCAGGTTGGTCATAAAGGAAGTTTTCGCGCCAACATGGATGCAGATAAAGTAGTAAAGATAGAGTTGCCTAATACTTGCGAATGCGGAGGAGAAATTGCAATATGTGAAAAACCATATATTCATCAGAAAGTTGATCTTCCAGAAATCAAGCCTTATGTAGTGGAATATCAGTTAGAACATGGCCGTTGTCGGAGATGCGGAAAGAGAAGAAGTAGCAAGTTACCGGAAGGTGTTACGCCAGATACATTTGGTCCAAGGGTTAAGTCAATAATTGCAGCGTTCAGCGGATTCTACAAAAATTCAAAACGCGAAATAGCGAGTGTCGTAAATGATATCTTCAATTTGAACATAAGCGTCGGTAGCATATCAAATAGTGAACATAGAGTTGCTTCAAAATGCAAAAAAATGTATGAGCAGATCGAACAAGAGATAAGTAGGAGTAAAGTTCTACATATTGATGAAACGAGCCATTATAACAAAGGTAAACTCGCTTGGTGTTGGATGTTTGCAAGCAATACGGCAAGTTTTGTAAAATTTACAGAGTCAAGAGGAATGAAAGTTTTACAAAATAGTAAATTCTGCAATCGCAATAGCTTGGTAATAACTGACAGGTATGCAGCATACAGTTATTTTGCCGATAAAAACAGGCAAATCTGTTGGGCACATTTATCAAGAGATTTTGAAAGATTAGCACATAGTTGGAATATTGAAGTTAAAGTTCTGGGTTGTTACTTGAGAAACGTGGCCACTGAATTATTTGCACTAAAAAAAGCTTTACTAAAAAGTGAGATAGATGTTTTGAGGTTTGTCAGACGTGCCAGAAAATTAAGAAAACGTACAAAGTATTACTTGAAGGAGATATCTCGTTTACCTGAAGCAATTGGAGCCTCTCGAGTTGCAAAAAATGTTCTGAGATCTGAAAGAATGATGTGGAAATTTTTAGATGACCCAGAAAATATTCCGCTGACAAATAACCACGCTGAACGGCAAATTCGGCATTATGTCGTTTATCGCAAAAACTCATATTTTACACAATCAAAGCGGGGAAATACATTCCTTGAGCGGATAATTTCATTATACTTAACTTGGAAACAAAGGGGTCTCAATCCTTTCCAAAATCTCCTATCTATTGTTTCTTAAACCACTCTCCTGAACGGATACCTTCTGGATCCCAGTGGGCTTTGTTGCATCGCTCTTCGGATAGTAGGTAACGTACAATAAATTCATGAAGCTATCTCAAACTTAGCCATGCCTATTTCAGTAAATTTGTTAAGCAAATAACACTTGAGTAGCAGTTCCTTCTCACGATTAATTTCAGATTTGCTCCTAAAACTAAACCCAAATATTCGCTTCAACCTTGAGAAAAATCCTTCAATATACGATCTTTTTCCGTAATTTACTTCTTCTTTCCATCTTTTTATACCATTCTCACCATGTAATTTCATTAACTGAATAGCGGCATTTCTATCAAGCATATAATCCAATTTTGGATGCTCTGCTGCGTTGTTTTTCGGAGGAATTTTCGTTTTTATACCATATTGATTACACAGCTTATAGAGCTTTTCTCTGTCATATGCCCTATCTGCATATAGTACTTTTATGACATACTGAAAATCGACTTCTTTTAGCAAATCACAAGCTCCATAGTGATCAGACCGTTACTGTATTTTACAGCTATGGCTTTTTTGCTGTTTGTATTCAACATTACATGCAATTTTCTTGTCTGTTCATAGCTGCGATACTTTCTATCTTCGCTATTTTCTTTGCTATGACCAGGAGTGTTGTTGTATATACTAATTCCTGTACTGTCTATAGCAATTTCGATATCTTCCATATTATTTTTATCAATTCTGCAATCATTGATCTTAATATTGAGTTTCTTAAACCTTCTTGATGATTGTGAATAGCTGATAACTTGCAAATTTTTCCCAATTTGCTCAAGGTATCCTGCTATAAACTCAACTGTTTGCCTCAGGCCTATTCTAAATAAACAAGTTATTATGTGCACCAAAATTACAACTTTATCGCTATAAATATTGTTGCCACCTGGTATTTTTGGACCATTCTCGTACCACTTTTCTATGGCTTCGTTGATATAATGAAAAATATTTCCTCTTTTTTCTAGAAATTTGTTATATTCGCTATGGTTACTGACCCTCATTTTTTGTGGCATATTTTTTCTTTCAAGGTTAAATGGCTATTTTATAATGAATTTTGTCAGTAGCCACCAGATTTTTCAGTTGCTATGCAACAAAGCCATCCCAGTGTCAGCTACTTGGATGACACCATTCTTTTTCCTGGATTCCAGTGTCTGGGCACTGGAATGACATCCTCCCTTGTGGAGATTGCTCTCAAATCACAATGTTCGTACAGCTATGCAAACACAAAGGTGTCATTCCAGCGCGTGACGCTGGAATCCAGTTGAGCTATTTCAACAAAAATACTGCATTTTGAGATGAACGTCTATTCTCACCAGACTTATTTACAAGTATAACAATTAAAGTCTGGATTCCAGTGTCAAGCACTGGAATGACATCATAGGGGCACTGCCCTTTTGGATGGAAACCAGTGTCAGCTACTTAGATGATACCTTTTTTCTACTTAGTTTGGGTTATGCAAGAAGTCTATTGCATTCCTGAGCAATTTGATTCATTATTCTTTTTGTAAAAAATTTTCTTAACTTTCTCTCCACTTTTTTGGTAAGGTCACTTTAAAGGAAGTCTAATAGATGCTACATAGAAATCCAGATGAGTTTCTAAAGTCTATTCCAAAAGATAAGCGCATAATGTGCCTTGACATGGGAGAAAAGCAAATAGGCATAGCATTTAGCGATAAAACACAGCTCATAGCCACAGCTCATAGCATATATCACAGAAAAAATATGAGCAAAGATTTAGGTTATCTGCATAGAATATTCAAAGAAAATGAAGCTGGATCAATGGTAATAGGAATACCATTAAACATAGACGAGCAAGAAACTAAATGGTGTAAAACCATAATCCAATTTGCAAATAAAATAATAAAAAAATATAAAGTAAATATATACTTACAAGACGAGAGCTTATCAACATCTATTGCAACTCATACACTAAAAATCACTGGAATATCAATCACAAAATCGAAAAAAATAGATGATAAAATCTCCGCATGTATTATTTTGCAACGAACGTTAGACAAGATAAATACAATCAAATAGTTTTTCCAGATCTGGAAATCTTCAAACTGAATCCCATATAAAAGTTACTCAACAAAACAAGAACCTTTCGTATAAGCATGACAAATTGCTACAGCAAGAGCGTCAGCAGCATGGTGGCATTTTATACTCAAATTTTTAACTATTTGCTTCACCATAAATATCATCTGATCCTTATCAGCATGGCCATTTCCGGTAATGCTTTTTTTTACATAGTTTGCATCATATTCATTCATAGTTAGCTTTGTTATTTTTAACGCTAAAATTACAACCCCTCTTGCATATCCTAAAGTTAGTGAAGATTTAGGATTTTTATTAACAAAAATTTTCTCCACCGCAGCTTCATTCGGAGAGTATAGGGAAATTACTTTCTTTAATTGTTCAAAAATTGTATGTAGGCGTTCACCTGTACCCAATTTACCATCAGTTGATATGGTACCGCCGCCCAAAAATTCAATATTATTTTTTTCGTTCAGGCTGATAATGGCCCACCCAGTCTTGCTTATTCCTGGATCTAGACCTATTATTTTAACCACTTAATAAACGCTTAACCAATAGACAAACAAAAATAAAAATATCCAGACTACATCTACAAAGTGCCAATACCAGGAGGCAAACTCAAAGCACAAATGGTCCTGAAGTGTAAATTGGCCTTTCCGTGCTCTAAATAAACACACTGATAAAAATATTATTCCTATTATAACGTGTGCGCAGTGAAAACCGGTAATCATATAAAAATTGGATGTATAAATAAGCTTTTCTCCTGTTTCTTGTAGAGAAAAACTCGCTTCATGATACTCTATTGCTTGCACTATTATAAAAAAAACTCCAAGCAATATAGTTATGGACAGCATTTTAATCATGCTCTTTTTATCATTTTTAAGTAAAGAGTGATTTGCCCAAGTAATTGTTGTACCAGAAAGCAATAATATTAATGTATTCATGAATGGTAGTGACCACGGATCAGGTGGCAAAATTCCCTCAGGGGGCCATTCAACTTTTTTTGCAGGAGAAAACGCCTCAAATAAAAAAACTGGATCAAGCCAGGCTTTAAAGAATGAACAAAAGAACACTATAAAAAATACGACCTCCGAGAGAATAAACAAGTACATTGCAAATTTGAGTCCATGTTTTACAATGGCAGTGTGACATTTGTCATAAATGGCCTCCCTTATTACATCTCTCCACCAATAAAACAGCACCCCTGATACTGCGGAGATTCCCAAAACTAAACAAAACATTCCGACAATTTGTTTATGAAGCGCGCCAACTAATCCAAGTGCAAGAATAAGAATTGCTGCTGATACAGCAATTGGCCAAGGGCTTGGATCCACTAAATGAAAATCATGTTCTTTACTTTTCATAGCATTTTAAAAAATACTTATTAAGGATACAAATTAGCTTAAAATTGTCAATGTTCCTTAGGAAATTGATTGAATCTTGAAAAATTATATGCACCGTTCAAAAAATCTAACACAAATTGTGCAGTTATTCTAAACAACTCAAGCATTCTGCTCTTTTCGTTTTCTCTTGCTCTGCTGCAATATCCATCAACAATATTTTCCAAAATAATGCATCCAGACTTTACTGAATCACTGTAACAAAAATTAAACCAATCCCTATATCTATTATTTTTCTTGAATCTATTTTTCATGCTATCAACGACAGTCTCGTATATAAACATGCAAGAATACAAAACCGTCATAGCCTCATAGGTATTACTATGCGAGATGGATAAAAGAAAATTAGTGAAATTAAAACACTCAAGAGATTTCTTTTCGCGACTTATACCGTACATAGTAAAGTAGTAGTCATATAGCATTCTATTAACAGTCACTACTCTTTGGGCTACTTCAGCAAGCGAGATAATACTACTATAATCTTCCATTTTGGATGCAGTAATTAAGGTGGTACGAATATAATCACCTAAGAACAACGTCTTTTGTTGAGCATAGAATTTGAAGTTCTCTATATTTAGGGTGTTATTCGCTAACTCAACATTAAAAGGATGCTCAATTATATCCTTTAAAAGATTTGACCCGTAACAGCTCCTAATTATGCCACTGAACACTGTAGTTATCGATAAAAGATCAAGTTAACGTAAATAATCCGCTGCTAATATTCTTTGCTAGATATATTAGAGTAATATGCCTCATCCCAAAACATTATTTCTAATTCCAGCCCTTTCTTAAAAAACTCATACATCCTCTTTTTTTCACAGTCACTAGCTTTTTTATATAGCTTATTTGTAATATCAGTAACCTCATCAATTACAGCATTTACTGTTTCGCTACTATAAATGTTGATCCACTCTTTGTATTTGTTATTTTTAACCCCTTTAGTTGTTATCTCATTTACCATATGGCGTATAACGATTTGGTATATGTTAAAGCAAGAATAAGATGCTACTAAAGCTTCATTAACAGAATTGTGATATGCGGCACTCATGAAAAAGTCAGTAAAGGCAGAACAAGCTCTTGACTTTTTGTGATCATCAGATAGATCACAATCTTCAAAATATTTTTTATACTGTTCTCGAACATAAAATGCTCCTTGTGCCAAATTGATTAAACTACTCATCATTTCAATATCATCAACTCTAGCTGCAACAATTAAAAAAGCACGAGCGCAATCTATACAATACAGAAAATCCTGCTGAAGGTAGAATTTGAATTTTTCATAATCTAATGTATTATTTATCAATTCAACATTAAAAGGGTGTTCTTTTATTTTATCAATAAGATCAGAAAACTCTTTTAGAGGTTGTCCGGAAACTAGTAAATTCAAGCATATTCCCTCTTTAACATAACCCTACTCATAGCTAGGTATATGAAATTCTCAGTGGATGTTGTGAGTAAATCATACTCCTTCGATAGCCTTCTATTCCTATTAACCCAAGCAAAAGTCCTTTCTACAACCCATCTTCTTGGCTGTACTTTAAACCCTTGTTCTCTTGTTGGTAGTAGCTCAGGTGGCGTATCTTTGTGCACCCAAAATCTACATGGAGGCCTTGTAACAATTTCAATATCTATGTCATATTCTTCCTTTATGTGATTCTTTAAATTTCTTCCTTGGTATCCCATGTCAGCCCACATTTTTTTAACTTTAGTATATTTTGTTCTCATATTGTTTAATGCTATTTTAATACCATCTCTATCATTTTCGTTAGCAGCGCCTACGTAACAACCTAGTATAAAACCCTGAGTGTCTGTAATTATATGCCTTTTTCTACCCTTTACTTTTTTACTTCCATCATAGCCTTTGATCCCCCCTTTTTCCGTGGTTTTTACCGATTGACTGTCCACTATGCATGCGCTCGGCTTCCCATTTTTGACCTACTATATTTAGTGATATCATAATTCATTTTCTCAAAAATTCCCTGCTTCTTCCATTGCCTGAACTGCTCATACACAGTCTTCCATAGCGGAAAATCATTTGGTAAATACCGCCATTGACACCCTGTACGCAATACATAGAAAATTGCTTCTAATATTTCTCTTTTGCTATACTTTGGCGGCCTTCCTCCTTTCTTGTATGATACTCTGAAGTGTTTTTCTATTCTTGCCCATTCCCTTTCGCTTAGATCTGTTGGATACTTTTTTCTCATCTTTACCCCGTACTAAAATTTCAGATATTATAGCCTTTTACTTGTTTCCGGACAACCTCTTACAATTACGTTGTACAGTTCTCCTTCTATTTCGTTATACACTTTATAAGCCTCACAATAAAAATTGAATATAAAAATTATTACTAATGCGGTATAATTATTATGAAAAAGCGTGCTATGCTTTAACAATAAGCTAGTATATAAATATGGGGCTGTAAATCAAAAATTTTAGCAATCTAAAGAAATTTTACTATTACCTTCTATATTGAATTCTCTACGAAGATCAGCAGACAAGTTTATGCTTTCCCAAGAAAATCCACCGTCACTTTCTGACTCTTTACCAAAATGTCCATAACAGGCTGTACGTTTATATATAGGGCAATTAAGCGATAAATGCTTGATTATGCCTTTTGTTGATAAATCTATATTATTCTCGATAAACTTTTTAATTACTCTTTCCTCTACCTTATTCGCACCAAATGTATCAATATAGAATGAAGTAGGTTTTGATACACCAATTGCATAAGAAAGTTGCACAAGACAACGTTCAGCCAAACCTGCAAAGACAATATTTTTAGCAAGATATCTTGCCATATAAGCCGCAGATCTATCAACTTTGGTTGCATCTTTTCCGGAAAACGCTCCTCCACCGTGTGGAATATAACCTCCATAAGTATCAACCATAATTTTTCGTCCGGTTAATCCACAATCACTAACCGGTCCACCAATAACAAATCTACCAGTTGGATTGACTAAGAGATTTTCCTCAGAACACATCCATCCTTCAGGTAAAGATGAAACTATGTAAGGGTAAATTATTTCTTTTACTTTTGATTGATCCAAATCCTCAGGGTGCTGTATTGAGACAATAATACTTTCAGCACGTACCGGGAGGTTATTCTCATATGCCAAAGTGATTTGTGACTTTGCATCTGGACCAAGTTTTGCTTCTTTAACTGCGCTCATGATATTTTTCAGAATCGAGTGTGCATAAAAAATGGGTGCCGGCATAAGGTTTTCTGTCTCTGTTGTTGCATAGCCATACATTATGCCCTGATCTCCAGCACCTTGATCCAACCCTATTGCAATGTCATTTGATTGCTCATGCAGCAATATATTTACTTTCACTTTTCTCCAGTGGAACCCATCGTGCTTGTAACCAATATCTTTTATTGTATTCCGTACAATACTTTCAATCCTGCTATTTTTTATGTTAGGCCCAAACACTTCCCCAGCTATAATAACGTTATCTTTGGTGACTAAAGTCTCTATTGCAGCTCGCGCAAAAGGATCAGTAAAAAGGTACTCATCAAGTATTGCATCTGAAATTTGATCTGCTACTTTATCTGGATGACCAGCCGCCACTGATTCACTGGTTACTAAATTTTTATATAAACTCATGTTTTTGCTTATACAATATCAAAACCGCTATAGAAAACACAGTTAGTAACTACTAAATGGTGGGTCTGGGAAGAGTTGAACCTCCGACCTCACGCTTATCAGGCGTGCGCTCTAACCACCTGAGCTACAGACCCATGATTTATTCAAGCTGAAGCTTTCATATTATCTGTAGGCACGATATCAATAAAAGTCTTTTTATTTGCTGATCTTCTAAAGCTGACCCAGCCTTCTATTTTAGCAAAAATCGTATGATCTTTACCTATACCAACATTCTTCCCAGGATGGAATTTTGTGCCTCTTTGGCGCACAATTATGTTACCAGGAATAACCTTCCCATTCTTCTTTATTCCTAACCTACGACCCGCTGAATCTCTACCATTACAGGAACTACCACCTGATTTTTTAGTTGCCATATCTTACCTCTTACTTTTGAAGACTAATTTCATTTATACGAAGAACAGTTATATACTGCCTATGACCAGTTTTCCTACGGTAATTTTTTCTTCTTTTCTTCTTAAAGATTATAATTTTTTCCCCCCTGCACTGCTCCAACACTTCAGCTTTAACAGTAGCATTAGATGAATAAGATAAGCCATTATTTGAAATACAAATCACCTTATTGATTTCCACCTCTTTTTTTTCTTCAGCTTCTAACTTCTCTACCTTTATTATACTACCTTCTTTTACTAAATATTGCTTTCCACCAGTCTCAATTACTGCAAACATGATAAATATAAATTATTGTTATTAACTTTAATCGTAAACGATGTCATATACGCTGTCAATATAAATAAAAAGCATGACTTAACGTTCTTTTTGAGCTACTAAAATACTTCTATCTGTTTTCATCTTTTATCTACCTTTTCTCAGACAGTAGACTTCTTGCATAACCTAAGCAGAAAAAAGGCAAATAGTTATTATAGCTCTAAGTTTACCGACACCGTCATGCAAGTAGCCCCTTCTCCTGTCATCCGAGTAGCTTGACACTGGTTCCTTTATGACGATGTCATCCAAGTGTCAGCTACTCGGATGACAAAAAAAGGAGCACTAGGATGACACCCTACTTAACCGTCATACCGCGATTCATTCGCGGTATCTCTTAACATAGATCCCTTACTTAACCGTCATACCTTAACATAGATCCCGCTAACACGTAGCGGGATACTATCTACACCGTCATACCGCCGCGGTATCTCTAGATCCCGCTGGGATGACGATTGTCGTTTAGCCATAAATATTAAGGAATTTACCAAATAAAAAAAAAGGCAAAAGAAACCCTGGGGTTATTATCCGCTTTAAAATATTGGCGTTTTTTATGTTTTAAACGCTTGACAAGCGAAATTCAGCTGCTTTTAATTGCAACTAACCTACGCTGCAAGTGTTTAAGAAATTTACTAAGCAGAAAAAAAGACAAAGGACCCCCGAGTTAGCTAGTCTTTTACTATCTCTGTCGAGTATTGGCATTTTTTGATGTCTTGTAACGCTTTATAAGCGCGTTCAGCTTATTTAGATAAAAATCTAGATGTAGATGAAGTTTTGTAAAGACATACAGTATCTATATACTGCAAAAAATTGAACATAAGACGCCGATACATTAAGTAATCCTTACCTTTTAATCTGCAGATTGGCGAAAGCAAATACAATAGCTTCACTATCATGATAAGGGGGCTGGCGGAGTTTGTCAAGGAAGTTTTTTTGTTTCTATTCCCAATAAAAGTTTGTTATATGGTTATGCAAGAAGTCTAATATTAAAAATGACACAACAACATAATTAAATTAGACTACTTTATTCTCTTAGTTACTTGCTTTTCTCTTGCTATTGCAAGGCTTTTTTCTGGTACATCCTCAACTATAACACTACCTGCTGCAATTACAGATTCATCATGAATATTAAGCGGCGCAATTAGTGAGCTATTGGCGCCAACAAAGCAATTGCTCCCTATATTCGTTTCATGTTTATTTTTCCCATCATAATTACAAACAATAGTGCCTGCTCCTATATTACTCTCCTGCCCTACTTTAGCATTTCCTATATAACTTAAGTGTTTTATTCTAGTGTTTTGACCAACTTCACTTGTTTTCACTTCCACAAAATTTCCTATTTTTGCCTTATTACCAATTGTTGTGTTTCCGCGTATTCTGGTAAATGGACCGACCTCAGCATTACTTTTAATTAAGCAGTTTTCTAAATGCGAAAATGGCAGTATTTTCGCACCAGACTCTATTTTCACTCCAGTACCGAAAAAAACATATGGGTAAATAACTGAATCTCTGGCAATTTGCGTATCAAGAGAAAAGAAAACAGTCTCTGGTGCAACAAGCGTTACTCCGGAGTCGGTAAAAACTTTTCTTTTATTTTCTTGAAAGTAAAATTCAGCTTTTATAAGGTCATTTCTGTTATTTATTCCCGTTGCTTCTTCTCCACCGGTAATAACGTAACCGACATTTAAATTACTCTTCACTGCAATGGAAACTATATCGGTCAAGTAATATTCATGAGTTGAGCTATTGCACTCTATTTTCTCCACCAATTCACGTAAATTCTTTGCACATGCAACCATTATTCCAGCATTTGCAAGAAATTCTTCATGATTATTTTTATCACTCTTTGCTTCTACGATTTCTCTTAAGGAACCATTCTCAATAATTAACCTACCGTATTCTTTATTGCTTGTCCTAAAACCTAGGCAAACTAGAGCCTTGCCTTCTAAATAACTAATCATTTTAGTTATTGTGCTGCTTTTTATGAGCGGAGTATCCCCATACTGCACAACAACTATGCTTGAATCTGGCAATTCTCTTAGGTTTCTCATCGCAGTTTTGACCGCATCTCCCGTGCCAAGTGTTAATTCTTGTGTAATTAACTGTATATCCTTAAAGCACTTTAGTCTTTCAATTAAAGGCAGATCAACTACAACAGCAATATTTTCAGGATTTAACTGTTTTGCATTGTAAATGACATGCTGAAGCATGGAAAAATTGCCTATTTCGTGCAGAACCTTAGGCAAATCTGAATTCATCCGCCTGCCATGCCCGGCAGCAAGTATGATAAAAGTATGAGCTTTATTTATCACTTATCTTAAAGATGAAAAATGAAAACCATAATGATCAAGCCAACTGATTTTGTTATCGTAAAAGCTTCTTAGGTCGCTGATTTGATATTTTAGCATCGCAAGCCTTTCTATACCAATGCCAAACGCAAAACCGTTGTATTTAGTATGGTCTATTCCAACATTTTGAAAGACATTTGGATGCACCATACCACATCCAAGCACTTCTATCCATTTACTACCTTTATAACTTATGTCCACTTCCGCAGAGGGTTCAGTAAAAGGAAAAAAACTATTACGAAAACGTATCTTCAGCCCTTTATCTCCAAAAAACTTATTAAGGAAGTGATGAATAGTAAATTTTAACTGGCCCATATTGACGTTTTCATCGACATATAACCCTTCTATCTGGTGAAACATAGGAGTATGAGTTGCATCAAAGTCATTTCTGTATACCCTACCAGGGGCTACTATTTTAATTGGGAATTTTTTTGTTTTTTCCATGGTTCTAATCTGTACAGATGAAGTGTGAGTGCGCAGTACCATTCTTTTATCGTTTATTTTATTCTTTAAGTAGAAGGTATCTTGCTCCTCTCGCGCAGGATGATGACTTGGAGTATTCAGTGCATCAAATACATGAAATTCATCTTCAATATCAGGGCCATCAACTGCTTTAAAACCCATATGTGCAAAAATAAGCTTTACTTCATTTATAACCTTACTGAGTGGATGGACCTTGCCCATTTTTTCTGGTCTAACGGGCAACGTGATATCAACCGCCTCGTTCTGCAATTTAAAGTTAACTTCTTCTGTTTTTAGCACATTTTCCCTATTCATGATAAGATGATCTATCTTATCACGTAAAGCGTTAATCACTGCACCTAAATCACGCTTTTTCTCTGCATTTTCTATCTTTTTTAAGTTATCAAAATACGCTCTAACTACACCCTTTTTTCCCAAATATAATAGCCTAACTTTTTCTAAATCTTGCAAAGAAGAAGCATTCTCAATTTCGGAAACTGCTTTATCTTCAAGTGAAAGTATGTCATCTAATAACTCTTTATTCATCTTAAAAACGCTGGCTTAAACTTTCATTATAGTGAAATTTTAAATATCATCAACAATCCGAAAAATTGCCCTATTCTGATTATTAATTTATTGACTGATTAATCTTTTTTATTTACCTTTGCGTTGATGAATTTGCTGTATCAACTATGCACAACAGTAATACTGAAACTAAGAATAAGTATAAAATAGAGGATTTACCTAAGCTCTTTAAGGAAAAATCCAGAAACATAAGTAAAGCATTTTCTAGCGAAACAATTAAGATCAGTACTATTCGCTCGAGAAGTATTGAAAGTAATATACAAGAATTTTCATTTGAGCTAACAGCAACAGATAAAGACACCTTTAATATAGGATTATTTCGAATAAACCCTTTAATTGATTTTTTCAAAATCTGCCTTTCCCGGGAAAAAAAATTTACAGCCAACATAAAAGTGCCCAAAGAAAGCAGTGAACTATATAATAACTACTGTAAAACTAACAGTTATAAAACTGTAGAAGAATTCGTAAATAGTGCTCCGCCTCAAATCCTTCTGCAGGGCACAACGATAACACTACAAACAGACGTTGAAAACATTAACCTGGACAACTTGTACCAAATCGAGTTATTTCTAAATGAAAAGCTACAACATGCAGAAAAAACTGAAAATGAAGACAAAAAAGAACAGAGTGAAACTAACCAAAAAAATGCACAAAATAAACAAATCGTACCAGTTACAGGCCTGTTTGGCTATAATTTAACAAGTAGTAAAAAGCAAGTGATGCGGGTTCCAATAGTTGTTGCTGCAATGCGTGACAATTTTTTTTGGTTTGGATCTTCTTTTCGGCTATCCAATTTTTTTAATACAATACAATTCTTCTTTCAACAGCCACCAAAACTGTCCATACGAAACCAGAGGGCTTTGACTTACCATCCAACACTTCAAGAGACAAAACAGGACAAGGTAACACAAAAAGATGGAATCGACGAAAGAAGAATAGAAGACGTCACAATGCTTATTTCTGATTTCGGTCAAACTACTTCGCACACAGAGTATTTTAAGGCTAACAGAAAAAAGAAGTCAAAAAAGCAGACCAAAGAACTATCAGAGAAAGAAAAACCATTAGCCATAAAACAAGCACAAAATGATGCTAGAGTAGCTATGATAGATAACCAAATTGAGCACAGGGGGAAAAAACTCGATAAAATATTTATTGAAGTGATGAGTGGATACAAAAATCAAGATCCAGAAACATTTTGCAATATTTTCAGCTCAGTATTCAATATTGTTTACTTTCAAGATAAACAATTACATGCAATATTAGAGCCAGGCGAAATATCAGAAGTATTACAGATACTCGAAAGGCCACAACCTCTTAGTAACTCACTTTTAGGTAAAGAATATTTACAAAAACAAGTATATAGAAAAAAAGAGCAATTGCTTAAATTAGTTTCAGGTGTTTATATACAACAACCTTCTCCACAACATGAAAATACTCCTCATAAATCTACAAACCCTTTACCAATTAAAGATCTTTCACCAGCAACAAATGAAGCTAAAACTCTACCACCTACTAACATTACACTCAAATCATCATTAAAAACTGTATTTTCCTCAAAAAAGGCTTATTTTTGTCTATTTATAATAGTAGCATCTGCATCAACACTTTGCTTATGGCATTTTCCGTTAGGAAAAGTGTCAATGTTAAAAGGATTAGTGCCACCAGAAAAAAGAGAAAGTATTGGGCTAGCATTGAACATAGGGTTACCAATATTAACTGCATTATGTGTTCTGAGTTTGGCTTATTTCATATATTCTGAATATTCTATAGAATCTATTGAACAAGTAAGTGAAAACGATCCCCTTTCTCGCGCCTATAGCTAGTGCAGGCTCAGTTTTCCTACGTCATACCGTCACGGTATCTCTAGATCCCGCTAACACGTAGCGGGATGACGAATTTGTCGTTTTTTAAATTGTCGGTAAACCAGAATTACTTTAACTATAACAAAATAGAAATAAGTTGTTGTAAAAAATTTTTCATGGTAAAATTATTTATTTTCACCATATGTTTAAAGGAATTATCACGGATATCGGGACTATAACTGATACTACCACTCACTCCAACTCTGATCAAATTTTCCATATCAAGACACAAAATTTATCCTCTATAAATAAAGGAGATTCAATAGCTTGCTCTGGTGTGTGTTTAACTGTTGTTGATATAATGAGCGATACATTTACAGTCCAAGCATCTCAAGAAACTATGAAGGTTGCTAACTTAAATACGTGGAGAATAGGAAAAAAAATAAATCTCGAACAAGCAATGAGATTAAGTGATAAGATCGATGGCCACCTAGTTCAGGGTCATGTTGACGGGATAGTAAAATTTTTAACAATTAATCAAAATTTAGATTCTCATGAAATCAAACTATCGTGCCCACAAGAATTAATTAAATTTGTTGCAAAAAAAAGCTCCGTTACACTAGATGGGGTTTCCCTCACAGTGAATTCAGTTATTAATCAGGAATTTACAGTAAATATCACTCCCTATACATGGGAAAATACAACTTTTCAGTACAACAAAGTAAATGATTATTTGAATTTAGAAATTGACATGATCGCTAGGTATTTAGATCAATTGATGCAGCATAAATACAATTAATTTTACAACCTTGTTATTTACAACTATTATATCTTGAAAACCATATAGATATAAAACATGCTTTTCGATAGCCTAATTATCTTCATTGTTGTTCTATGCGTAATAATCTCGGTAACTAGAGGCTTTATAAAAGAGCTATGCGCACTAATGTTTCTATTTTTATCGGTCTTTCTGACAGCTAATCACTATGATTTTTTCGCTCCAAATTATAGTAAATATTTTGATTCTAAAGTTACACTAAACATACTTTCTACAATCTCTGTATTTATTATACTTAATCTTATATTCATGATAATAAATAACTGGCTAATGTACATATTATCACCCATAAGGTTGGGGTTTATCGATAGAGTTACTGGAATCTTTCTCGGAGTGCTTAAAGGAATATTGCTCTCTTATGTATTATTTTTTGCTGTGCACTTATATTGCTACACAGTATATGACAAAAAAGAGGGAGAGTATAAAATAGAAGCAGAAGACATATTGCCTAATTGGATAATAAATTCACACTCTTATCAGGCTTTATTTGTGACAGCAGAAGAAGTAATTGACATGTATGTACCAGAGTCGTTGATACTAAAAATAAAAGAGATCGGTGGAGAAATGGTTGATCAAGAAAAACCTAAAAACAATAAAAAAGAAGAGTAAATATTTATTTATAAATATTTTCATTGGGAGTATTCAAAAAGCCATATGTGCCAGGTTAAGAGCACAGAATTTTTTACTGGAAATATTAATTTTGTTTTAGCAATAAATCAACTTAAGGTCATAATATCTTGACATTTATTTAATGTTGCTATATAATAGCTATGTACATTTTGTGTACTATAGCAATAAAATTACCTTGTAATAGGTGTATTGGACCCGAGGGCAGTACTCGGCGCCTCCACCATGTTTTTTAATTATACGGGGGCGATTAAGGATCGACATGCATAGTAAAGATGGTAGCTTTGCTCGGTTAGACACCACCGCTAAGAGTTCATAATTTAAATGCAAACGATAATTTTGCTGCTGAAGAATATCGTGTTGTTGCTTAATTTAGCACAACCAATTTATTACTAAAGCACGGTTCAGGGAACGCCGGGTAACAGAAGTTCCCCCAAAATTTACGTATGTGAAAGTTATATGGAGCAAACAGATTACAAAAAACTGCTTAATTCTGCTAAGTTTCAAGTTATCAAAAAGACTTTAGATGTTATATCAGGTAATGGTTTTATCCCTCACTTAGAAATATTATTTTTCACATATTTTAATGGTGTGACCATGCCAGATCGTTTGAAAAAGTCATACCCTACTCAAATGCTTATTATATTACAGCATCAATTCTATGATTTAAAAGTTTCTGAGGATAAATTTAGCGTCAGTTTGAGTTTTCAAGGAAAACAAGAGCGAATTACTATACCGTTTTTTGCTATTAGTGAGTTTCGTGATAAAATTTCAGGAGATGTTTTAATATTTGACAAAATCAGTATCGACTCTGATAAAGAATACAAAAGTGAAAAATGTACTGAAAAACTATCAAACGGTAGTATTATATCCATAGATCAACTGCGTGATGAGTAACTGCTCATCTTTATAAACAAAAAATATTAATAGAAAAAAGTGGTCTAACTTCAGTAATAGAATAGAGGGTAGATAAATATGCTAAATCTTTAATTATTTATTAACGCAGGTGGCAAAATTTTTCTTACATATCATCAACTTCCTTTATTGAAAAATTCAGAAAAATGTTGTATAATTATTAGTAGACTTTGGTAAAACATATGACAGATTCAGGAATTAGTATAACTTTTGACCCAAAAACTTCACATAACCTTACTAAGTTAGCTGAAATCACCAAGGAATCCGTTCAAGAACTAGCAAAAAGGTTAGTCATCGAAGGAATCGAGTGCGAAGTAGAAGATATTGCGTTATATAAAACTATTAAGGAATGTGAGGATGTAGACTGGAACACAGTACTATCTGAAAGGGAGAGGACATAAACTGAAATACGATATTGTCTACTCAAAAAACTTTACTGAAAGAGATTTTCTAAATCTTCCAAAAACAATAAGATCAAGGATTACAAAAGCGATAAACGAGCGGCTTACAACTGATCCAATTAAATTTGGTAAACCATTACGTGGCAGGCTAAAAGGGTGTAGAAGAATAAGGGTTAGTGATTATCGAATTATTTATACTGTAAATATTGCAAAACATAAGGTATTTGTTGCTACAGCAGGACATAGAGACACCATTTATGAGAAGGCTACTTGATAAACATTAAATATATTTTTATACAGCCTTCCTTCCTTCCTTTCTTTATTGAAAAATTAAAAAAAATGTTGTATAATTATTAGTGGACTTTGGTAAAACATATGGCAAATTCAGGCATTAACATAGCTCTTAGCGAAGAAACTTTAAAGCATCTTGCTGAATTATCTGAATTTACTAAACAGCCCGTTCAAGAATTAGCAGGAAAACTATTTAGAGAAGCAGTTGAGCTTGAAATGGAGGATTTTTTAGTATCTAAAATTTCTGATGAGCGTGATGTTGAAGGTGCAGAAACAGTTGATTTTGAAGATATTAAGTGGGATTAGAGCGTTATACCAATTCTCATTGTTGTCCAGTCAAATAGGAAACATTGCAGAGTTGTTTAATTGTGGAGCTGGCAAGAGAAGTAATAAATTTGCACAAAGCACCCTCAAGTAGAGCAATTGTATCGTATATTTTATTGCGCAAAATGTTCTGTTTTATATATAACCAAAGCCTCTCAACAGGATTTAGCTCAGGTGAGTATGGAGGTAGGTATATAATGTCGATATTTTTAGGTACCTTTAAATTTTTTGACCTATGCCAACTAGCACAGTCCATAACGAGAAAAGCCTCTCGTGTTTCTAGATATTGCGAAATTTGCTCAAGAAATATGTTCATGCAATCAGTGTTGACATTTGGTGCAAATAAGCTAGAACTCTCTCGATTTCTAGGATTAACTGCACTATAGAGATAGAAATTTTGCCTACCTAATTTTGTTTTAACCTGTGTTCTAATCCCCTTTTTAAACCACCCATGTCCAACTTTTGAATGTGTGCCAAACCATGATTCATCAAAGAAAAATAGCTCTTTTTCTGGATACTTGCTAATAGCTCCATTGAGATTTTTTTTTGAATTCCTCTTGTTTGCTTTTATCTTGTCCATTATGAACTGGTCTTGGTGTAATATATGAGAATTTCATCTTTTGCATATGGCGGTGTACTGTAGATTTGCTGATATTTAATCCGAACTTTTCCTGGATTCTTATTCTCATTTCTTTAATGGTGATATTAGGATTTTCTTCTATCCACTCTTCAATTTGCTGTAGTTGAGCCTGATTTAATTTAGTTTTTCTACGACGTTGTGAAGGAGCAAACAGTTTTTCTTCTCTGCCAATTTTCAAGAGTTTTACCCACGAAGTTAGTGCGCTTCTTGAAATGCAATATATTTTTGCTACAGCCGTTATACTGTACTTTTTTGCTGCAATTACAGCATTTAGTTTTTTTGAAACATATGCATTATTCCTTACTTTCTTCAGCATTTCTTTTGCTGATTCTACTACTTTTTCATCCAATAATTTTGATCTTAATGCCATTTAAACCTCGCTATTTTACTTACTTCAGTATGGCTTTTCTTCCATCATTGTCCATCTGTTTGCCCTGTAATGGGAATTGGTATCAGAGGTTGTCCGGAAACTAGTAAATTCAAGCATATTCCCTCTTTAACATAACCCTACTCATAGCTAGGTATATGAAATTCTCAGTGGATGTTGTGAGTAAATCATACTCCTTCGATAGCCTTCTATTCCTATTAACCCAAGCAAAAGTCCTTTCTACAACCCATCTTCTTGGCTGTACTTTAAACCCTTGTTCTCTTGTTGGTAGTAGCTCAGGTGGCGTATCTTTGTGCACCCAAAATCTACATGGAGGCCTTGTAACAATTTCAATATCTATGTCATATTCTTCCTTTATGTGATTCTTTAAATTTCTTCCTTGGTATCCCATGTCAGCCCACATTTTTTTAACTTTAGTATATTTTGTTCTCATATTGTTTAATGCTATTTTAATACCATCTCTATCATTTTCGTTAGCAGCGCCTACGTAACAACCTAGTATAAAACCCTGAGTGTCTGTAATTATATGCCTTTTTCTACCCTTTACTTTTTTACTTCCATCATAGCCTTTGATCCCCCCTTTTCTGTAGTCTTTACAGATTGACTATCTACTATACAGGCACTCGGCTGCTCATTCCTTCCTATTTTTCTTCTACTATATTTTGTAATTTCATAATTCATTTTCTCAAAAATTCCCTGCTTCTTCCATTGCCTGAACTGCTCATACACAGTCTTCCATAGCGGAAAATCATTTGGTAAATACCGCCATTGACACCCTGTACGCAATACATAGAAAATTGCTTCTAATATTTCTCTTTTGCTATACTTTGGCGGCCTTCCTCCTTTCTTGTATGATACTCTGAAGTGTTTTTCTATTCTTGCCCATTCCCTTTCGCTTAGATCTGTTGGATACTTTTTTCTCATCTTTACCCCGTACTAAAATTTCAGATATTATAGCCTTTTACTTGTTTCCGGACAACCTCTTACAAGGTTAAGTCTCTAAAGAGTGTTGTTGAAAAAGATTTACCAAACCTTCCAAAGACAATAAGGCTAAGAGTTCAAAAGGCTATAAAAGAACGTCTTACAGTTGACCCAATAAATTTTGGTGAACCACTACATCATAACTTAAAAGGATGTAGAAGGCTAAGAGTTGGTGACTATCGTGTAATTTACAGAGTAAATCAATTAGATCATATAGTAACTATCACAGAGATAGGACATAGAGATGATATTTATAAGAAATAAATACCAACATTAATATATATTATACACCCCTCCTTCCTTGTCCATTCTCTACTTTAGGTGGCTTTGCCCAGCTCAAAAAATGAAGTTTTTTTTGGTTCAGCAAAAACAACATTTTGAGTTTGAAAAGGCTAAATACTTGTCTTTTATATAACTTTCGTGTAATAGATATGTATGCATCCAATCATATATCTACTCAATACGTTACTTGATCTTTATAGCTTCATTCTAATATGTTGGGTTGTCCTAAACTGGCTGGTTAAACTTAATATGGTGAACATATATAATGAAACTGTCAGTAGCATAATGCACATCTTGAACCAATTGACATATCCACCACTAAAGATTATTAGAAGATATATACCACCGTTCAACGGATTAGATTTATCTATAATGATATTGCTAATAACAATTCACTTTGTAAAATATACAGTAGCTTACTACTTTAGGTAGATGTTAAAAAAATATCTAAAATCAGCAATATATCTATCCCTTTTAATATATATATATATATCAGTTTTTAGCTATAACTATAAAGATCCTTCCTTAAACACGGCTACAAATGAGGAAGTGACAAATTTAGGTGGAATAGTAGGTTCATATTTAGCTGATATATTGGTTCAATTTCTTGGATTAACTAGTGTTACAATAGCTACAACCATAGTTTACTTGTTGATCTTCAGGCCAGCAAAAATACTGCTGAAAATTCTCTATTTAATATTAATCAATTTAGGGGTATGTGCTATATTACCACAACTTTCGCTAGGCATCACAGCAAGGTACAGACACAGTGGAATAATAGGGAATGCACTCGTTAATAACTGCCCGTTTTATGTATTTGTGATAGTAACATTAATAGGTCTTGTAGGATCTGTTGGTTGGAAGAGAACAATTTACTCTCTATTCTTCTTATGTAAAAAAATAGCTTGCTTATTTGTAAATGTTCCATTCTTCAGATCACATAAAACTGCTGAATATTCAGTTGCACCATTAGTAGTAGAAGAAAAACATAAAACTAAAATCACTACTAAACAACAACCAAAAGAAAGACAGAAAAAAGCTACCGAAGAAATTTTTAAACCTTCCAGTGAGTTCGAATTTCCAAGCATTCATTTACTTTCCAAAGCAGAGGAGTCTTTGCAGAGAAAACAGCTGAATGAAATGGAGAGCAATAAAAATTTATCTCTGCTGGAACAAGTCCTGAGTGATTTTGGCGTGCAAGGAAAAATTATCAGTGTATGCTATGGGCCGGTTGTGACTTTATACAAACTTGAACCACAAGCTGGTACGAAATCTGCAAGAGTAATTGGCCTTGCAGATGACATTGCACGTTCGATGAGTGCACTCTCTGCACGTATTTCAATAATTCGTGGGCAAAATGCTATGGGAATAGAGTTGCCGAACAAGGAACGGGAAATTGTAATGCTGCGTGATTTGCTTGAATCACCAGAATACCAAAATGCAAACTTAAATCTTCCAATTGCGCTTGGCAAAGAAATAAGTGGAAAACCAGTTATTGCAGATCTAACTAAAATGCCTCACTTGCTCGTTGCTGGAACCACAGGGTCTGGTAAATCAGTTGCGATTAACACTATGATTCTTTCACTCGTTTATCGATTAAGTCCTGACGAATGCAAGATGATAATGATCGACCCCAAAATGCTTGAGCTTTCAATATATGATGCAATACCACATCTAATAACGCCAGTAGTAACAGAGCCAAAAAAGGCTGTAGTCGCTCTTAAGTGGATAGTGAAAGAAATGGAAAACCGCTATCGCATGATGTCGTATTTGAATGTACGCAATGTTATAAACTATAATCAAAAAATCACAGAAGCGATGAATAGTGGAATAGAATTGGAGCGCGTTGTGCAGATTGGCTTTAACTCAACAACAGGCAAACCTCTGTTTGAAAAAATACCAATCAAGATGGAAACATTTCCATATATTGTAGTGATCGTGGATGAAATGGCAGATTTGATGCTTGTTGCCGGCAAAGAAATAGAGTGCTCTATTCAACGCTTAGCTCAGATGGCTCGTGCTGCAGGAATACACATCATAATGGCAACACAACGCCCATCTGTGGATGTGATCACAGGTGTGATAAAGGCGAACTTTCCAACGAGAATCAGTTTTGCTGTTACTTCTAAGATAGATAGCCGTACAATACTTGGCGAACAAGGGGCTGAACAATTGCTCGGCATGGGTGACATGCTCTATATGGCCTCTGGTGGTAAGATCATTCGAGTTCACGGCCCATTTGTAAGTGATAATGAGGTGCAAGATATAGTTGATCATCTGAAAATGCAAGGTGAGCCAAACTACATGGAGGAAATCACTAAAGAAGATGAAAATTCTTCTACAGAGTCACACGATGAAACGGAGGATGAAGAAAATGACCTCTATAACCAAGCAGTGGCCATCATTCAAAGAGATCAAAAAGTTTCAACCAGTTACATTCAAAGGCAGCTTAGAATAGGCTATAACAGAGCAGCAAACATCGTTGAAAGAATGGAAAAGGAAGGTATTGTCAGCGCTCCAAATTACTCAGGGAAAAGAGAGATATTGGTTGAATAACAATCTTGTAATACCTTAATTTAAGTTTCCGCACTTTCAAAAAGCAAGTCAAACAAAATTATTAAAAGGTCAATACATAATGACAGTTAATTTAATAATAATTTAAACATTGGGAATGTAAAATTATAATATATTAATTAACTAGGGGGTTAAAATGGTAAAAGGAATTTTGTGCAATTGGTTAGGTGTAACAGAATTGCAAGAAAGTCAAAAAATCGATGCTGAGCAGTTTGAAAAAGTTTTTGGTGCATTAAAAGAATGGCAAGAAGCTCAAAAGATAGATGCTAAACAGTTTGAAGAGGTATTTAGTGCATTAAAAGAATGGCAAGAAGCTCAAAAGATAGATGCTGAGCAGTTTGAAAAAGTTTTTAGTGCATTAGAAGACAAGATTGGTACTGAGCAGTTTCAAGCTATGCAAGAGCACTTAAACGGCCTGCAAGAAAAAGTGGAAACACTTGCAGAGGCAGTAGCAGATCAAGAAAAAACACTACTAATTTGTACCATAGCCACTGCTGTTGCCGTAATAGCGATAACTAGTTTTGTTGCATTCTGTATCTATCAGGGAGTTAAGTGTGAAAGGGAGAAAGAAAAGAACTTGTCTAAAGATACACCAGACGCAAAACTTAATAATGTAGATGCTACCGATGGTACTAAAAAACTACGGAATGACTTAAAAGTTGACAAACATATAGCTGCATAACACTTTTCTTGAAAAGGTGTTACGCAACTTGTAACACCTTCCTCTTCTCTTAGCCTATGTAGATTTTTTGATAGTAAACATATCACTTTTTAGAAAAATATTTGTATTGTAAAGTTAGTAAAGATTCTGGTTTACTTAAAGTTTGTTAATTGCTATCTTTTAAAACACGATATTTACTATAGCACCATATGCTTAGGATTTTTTCTAAAGTTTTGTTTATATTAATGTTTTTGGTTTCTAGCTTTTTTACTGTGCATAGTGCTGGAGCTAAATCTAAGCTCAGTAAGAGATACATACCTCCTGGTAACCCTGGTGGTGCAAACTTTCATACAGATGAGGATTTTGCTGAGTCATATAAACTGTATGAGAAGCGTAGGGAATTGCTCAAGAAAAAAAAGTCACAAGATCGAGCTATAAATAAAGAAGATCTAATAAAAAAATTAAAAGAGAAAAAAATTGCTAGTCTTGATAATGAGCCAAATGACATGGAAGCGTGCATAGTCGACGATGAAGAGAGCGCTATGATAAATCAGCATGGTATTAATATCGCACGTTTAAAGGGTGCTGTATTTATAGATCAAGAGCCAGTTTCTCAGTATGAAAGTAAGCAGCATGAAAGTGAACAACAAGAAGGGAAGAAAGTTACTTCAACACGAGAAAAGAAAGTTTCTCCTATAAATATCACTATAAAAGAAACTCCTTCAAGAAGAACGTGCTCACATGATTCTATTGCTAATTTGGATAACGTAGATGCTTATAGTTTGAATGGTTCAAGTTCGTTTGGCAGCGTAGCTGACACAGTAAAATAGTATCACAATTAATAATATGCTAGATACAGACCTGATATTGAATGACGATGCATGTGAATTATCGCCAATTTCCAGGCACAAAACTCATGTTGTAGAAGTTGGAAAAGTAAAGATAGGCGGAAATAATCCTGTAGTTGTACAATCTATGGCGCTTGGTGTGCATATAGATTCTGATAATATAAAAAGTAGCGCAAAACATTATGCAAAAGAGATAACAGAACTAGCGCGTACAGGTTCAGAATTGGTGCGAATTGCCTTGAACTCAGAGGAGGTAGCAAGAGCAATACCTTATATAGTAGAAGAGATAAATAAAGAAGGTTTTGACGGTAAAATATTGGTAGGCTGCGGTCAATATGAGCTAGATAAATTAGTTCAAGATTATCCAGACAACATCAAGATGCTGGGTAAAATTAGAATCAATCCAGGCAATATAGGCTTTGGCGACAAACGTGATGAGAAGTTTGAAAGGGTGATAGAGTATGCAATAATGCACGATCTTCCGGTTAGAATTGGGGTAAATTGGGGTAGTCTTGATAAATACCTTTTGCAAAAATTGATGGATGAAAACTCTTCGCTTAGTAATTCAAGGCCTTCTGATGTTATACTGCGCAAAGCACTTGTAATGTCTGCTCTTGATAGTGCAAAAAAAGCTGAAGGAATTGGTCTAAATTCAAACAAAATAATCATTTCATGTAAAGTTAGCAAAGTGCAAGATTTAATTTTAGTTTATATGGCACTTGCAAAATCTTCCAATTATGCGCTGCATTTGGGTTTAACTGAGGCTGGTATGGGCAATAAAGGTGTGGTAAATACCGCAGCAGGGCTTACTTATTTATTGCAAAATGGCATTGGAGATACAATACGGGCTTCTTTGACTCAACGTCCTGGTGAATCGCGTACTAATGAAGTGGTGGTGTGTCAGGAAATATTGCAGTCTATAGGCTTGCGATACTTTAACCCTCAGGTTAATTCATGTCCTGGTTGTGGGCGCACGAGCAGCGATCGTTTTCGTATATTAACTGAAGAAGTGAATGGCTATATAAAAACTCATATGCCGATGTGGAAGAAAAAAAATCCAGGTGTAGAGCATATGAACATTGCTGTTATGGGATGCATAGTAAATGGTCCTGGAGAAAGCAAACACGCAAATTTGGGAATCAGCTTACCTGGATATGGAGAAAAACCTGTTTCAGCAGTCTACAAAAACGGCAAATATTTCAAAACTTTACAAGGTGATAATGTCTCTGAAGAATTTAAGGCAATTATTGATAATTATGTGAAGAAACATTACACGTAACCTTTCACGGTTAATTATGACCTTACCCATAAATGGAAGAAGATCTGATAGGCTTTCATATACTTAACTTCAATATTAGCTTTTCTTGATCTCTGGTTTCCACCTTTAGTAACTTCTAGAGAAATTTTCTTTTTTACTGGCAGTTGAGTGATGCGTGTTTGCAAATCTGTTTTTCCGACTTCAGTACAGATAAATCTTCTATTAGCTCGATTGCGGATTACATAAAAACTACCTAACGTCTCAGCCACCCATAAAAATTTGAAGATGTCTGCTTCCCTATCACCAAGGGTAACAAGTTGTACATTTGGAGGAAGGTTGTTTATAGTTTCTTTGAGAGCTGTTATCCACTTATAACTTTCTTTTTCTTCTATGGAGGTACGGTATTTTCTGTTTGCTTTTTCTTGTGCCGTTTCTTCTTCCCTAATAGAACGCGCCCAACATTGTTGGGAAGATAGACCTAAAGGTAATCCGTCTTTGCTAGGCACTATGCAACAGTAAACCCATTTTATGCTTTGTATAAGCTTTAGAAATACTGCCTAGTCTCTTGGTCTTTATATGAGAGTCAAAATCCAAATAACTGGATTCCAGTGGGCTTTGTTGCATCGCTCTTCGGATAGTAGGTAACGTACAATAAATTCATGAAGCTATCTCAAACTTAGCCATGCCTATTTCAGTAAATTTGTTAAGCAAATAACATTTGAGTAGCAGTTCCCTCTCACGATTCATTTCAGATTTGTTCCTAAAACTAAATCCAAATGTCTTTTTTAATCGCGAGAAAAAACCTTCTATATAAGATCTTTTTCCATAACTCATCTCTTTTTTCCACTTCTTTATACCATCTTCATCATATGACTTTATGAGCTTGACTGCAGAATTTCTCTCAGCCATATAGTCTAACTTTGGATGCTCTGCTGCGTTGTTTTTCGGAGGAATTTTCGTTTTTATACCATATTGATTACACAGCTTATAGAGCTTTTCTCTGTCATATGCCCTATCTGCATATAGTACTTTTATGACATACTGAAAATCGACTTCTTTTAGCAAATCACAAGCTCCATAGTGATCAGAGTAGATACCGTTACTGTATTTTACAGCTATGGCTTTTTTGCTGTTTGTATTCAACATTACATGCAATTTTCTTGTCTGTTCATAGCTGCGATACTTTCTATCTTCGCTATTTTCTTTGCTATGACCAGGAGTGTTGTTGTATATACTCATACCAATTCTCATTGTTGTCCAGTCAAATAGGAAACATTGCAGAGTTGTTTAATTGTGGAGCTGGCAAGAGAAGTAATAAATTTGCACAAAGCACCCTCAAGTAGAGCAATTGTATCGTATATTTTATTGCGCAAAATGTTCTGTTTTATATATAACCAAAGCCTCTCAACAGGATTTAGCTCAGGTGAGTATGGAGGTAGGTATATAATGTCGATATTTTTAGGTACCTTTAAATTTTTTGACCTATGCCAACTAGCACAGTCCATAACGAGAAAAGCCTCTCGTGTTTCTAGATATTGCGAAATTTGCTCAAGAAATATGTTCATGCAATCAGTGTTGACATTTGGTGCAAATAAGCTAGAACTCTCTCGATTTCTAGGATTAACTGCACTATAGAGATAGAAATTTTGCCTACCTAATTTTGTTTTAACCTGTGTTCTAATCCCCTTTTTAAACCACCCATGTCCAACTTTTGAATGTGTGCCAAACCATGATTCATCAAAGAAAAATAGCTCTTTTTCTGGATACTTGCTAATAGCTCCATTGAGATTTTTTTTTGAATTCCTCTTGTTTGCTTTTATCTTGTCCATTATGAACTGGTCTTGGTGTAATATATGAGAATTTCATCTTTTGCATATGGCGGTGTACTGTAGATTTGCTGATATTTAATCCGAACTTTTCCTGGATTCTTATTCTCATTTCTTTAATGGTGATATTAGGATTTTCTTCTATCCACTCTTCAATTTGCTGTAGTTGAGCCTGATTTAATTTAGTTTTTCTACGACGTTGTGAAGGAGCAAACAGTTTTTCTTCTCTGCCAATTTTCAAGAGTTTTACCCACGAAGTTAGTGCGCTTCTTGAAATGCAATATATTTTTGCTACAGCCGTTATACTGTACTTTTTTGCTGCAATTACAGCATTTAGTTTTTTTGAAACATATGCATTATTCCTTACTTTCTTCAGCATTTCTTTTGCTGATTCTACTACTTTTTCATCCAATAATTTTGATCTTAATGCCATTTAAACCTCGCTATTTTACTTACTTCAGTATGGCTTTTCTTCCATCATTGTCCATCTGTTTGCCCTGTAATGGGAATTGGTATTACTATGCTCTTTTATAAAAAAATATTTTACTCTTTTTGACTGGCCAGGGCTTTTTTTTAAATGTCTCTTTCCCTTGTTACTCTTGCTAACTCTCTTTGTAAATCAAACCTCTCTTTGTCGTAAGGAGCCATGTTACCTCTACCTGGAAATGCATTTGCCGCTGACTTTTTTTCGTTATATTTCTTCATCCATTTTCCTAATACACTATCCCTTATTCCTAGATCTCTTGCTACTTTTGCAACTGGTTGACCTACCTTTCTTTGTTCATTTGCCAGCTTAACAGCTTCCAATTTGAATTCTGCCGTATATTCTCTTACCATTTCTAATCCTCCAAAATTCTATTTTACCCAAAAAAACTCTTTTCTTTCTCTCCACTTTTTCTGGGTAAGGTCAGTTTACTGGCCTCTCCATGAGTGAGATTGAAAAATTAAGTGGAAATCTGTGAACGGTTACCTTGGATGACAGAAAAGAGTGTTGGAAGGAGGCAATATTAAAAACTTAATTTCAGTCCAGCCAAGAACACATAACCAGAGTTGTTATTTTCTATTTTAGGCTCTTTTGTACTAAACTTTACAATATCGAAATAGTATGAAGTACCTAAAAAAAGAGAATTTTCAAGACTTAAAGCATATGATGTTAACTCGTTTGTACCTTCGCCTGCAATATCCCTACCACTACTAAAATATGTTAAGCTCGATTTGTAAGAATCAGAACGGTAAGCGATACCTGCATTCATATAATACGTATTATTTGTTTCAGGATTACGCTTCTCACCAGATTTACCACCATTACCATACGAAAAAATGTAATCAAGATCGAACAATTTTAGCTTCAAACCAAAATTCCAGTGTAGTAATTGATTGCGGCATTCATAATTTTTAGAAGTCCCATCTGAGCAATCAGTTAAATTTTCTCTTGCAAATTCACCAGTTAAGGCAGTAGTAAAACCTATATCATCTGACAAGCTGTTTTTATAGGAAAGGCCAGCAGCAATTAAATTGCTGTACTGTAAGTTATTTTTTCCTGGAACATAACTGAATCCGAGTTGAAAGTTATAGATTTCAGGGGAGATGTAGTTAATTGATGATTGTTTTAACCCTAGTTCGAGTTCATTATAATCGCTATAAATATTGGGCTTGACCCAGAACACCTTGTCTTGATCATATCCAGGGTCACCATCTTTTTTATGATCACCGCGCAAATTTGCATAGTTTGTCCAATGACCATTTACTCCTCCAGCAGCTGCATAAATTTTTGAAGTGTTAATTAACATGCTCTGACCAACTAAACTTCTTTTACCATATTCAATTGATCCAAGTTCCTGGTTTTTTATGATAAAATACCATTCCTCCATGTCTAACTTTTCTATGTCTAACGCTTTTAGGTTTGCAATACCAGAAACCCCTGCCTTAACATTAACCCCCATTTGAGTATTTGGATAAACTTGCTGTAAATAAAGAAAGCGCAAGTATGAATAACTTGAAGTTTTATCCTTAGGCTTAGCATTTAAAGAATCTCTGTTGAAGGCGTAGCCGAATCTCAAATCTATTTTTCCGTCTAGTTCTGCATAAAATATTTCCTTATCCAAAATTGTTTTAGAGCTAGCACTATTCTGCAAAAACAATGATGAAAGCAGTGCTACCAGGTAGTACTTTAACTTCATAAATAAACTTAAATCTTTATAAAAATTTAAGTTTAAACTCAATATAAATAAAAAACAACTTTTCAGAAGGCACCGCTGGTAGATTTTGCTGCCTGTTTTTGAGCTATATTCCCATAAATTATTGATACACTTGGTAATTTTTGCATTAATAACTGCTTATTAATGGCAGAATGTATACGATTAATTATTTTAGATGTACTTTTTACATCGCAGTTAATCAAAACAAAAAGCACTTTATTCTCATCAATATACCCTAGAAAATCATCACTACGGCAATTTTTATAAAAATGTTCTATGACAACTTTCAGTGCATCATTTGTCTCGCTACAGCTACTATTTAAGCCAATTATTCCTATAGCTGCATTAATTTGATGTTGAAAGGCGAAATTCAATATAACGTATAACTCTAGAATAGTGGACTCATTGCCCGGTATATCGAATAAGTCATGGTTTTTATATTTTTTACCCATTAGATATTCATCTCTAAAGATTCCTAATTTATGGGACAAACTGATATCACGTATTAACAGCTCATAATTTATTTTATTACTGGCAAATTGTGCAGTGCGGAAAACTTTTACTTTTGTCCTGATATCTTCTCCTTTAGCATCAGTTAAGGAAAAATCTATCACTTTAGGTAATATATCAAGTAAATCGTGCCCATTTTCGGTATACTCTAAATAATTCTTCACGTTGTCAGCTGCTCTTGTGCTTAAGATATTAATTAATGGCTTATTAAGCAAATTCTCCTCTTCATATTTTAACAAATCCCTTGCAACTTGATTGAGCCCTAAAATTAACACGTTTTTTTTCTTATTATCCTGACAAACAGATACCACAGCATCATCTTTTCTTCTTGCAGTTATGAAATCATCCATACTTTCATTCTATACAGCGTATTTATAAGTATAATAAGATTATATTAAGATTTACTTACTTATTGATATGCTTAATTAGGTATAGACAAAATGTCATACGGGATGGCTTTGTTGTAGAAGAATCAAGATTACTGTTTATAGACTTCAAGTTACTGCAAAAAATATTTTAAAACATAGTGATATCTTGACTTTACCTAGTTAATATTCCAAATTATAAAAAAACAGATAGTTCTATGACGACAAGTCTATTACAAGGCAAAAAGGGATTAATAACCGGAATAATAAATAAGAGATCAATAGCATACGGTATAGCAAAAACTCTCTCAGAGCACGGAGCAGAACTTGCAATCACCTACCAGAATGAAATAATAAAAGAAAAACTATCACCAATAGCAGATGAACTAAATGTGGAGCTAATATTACACTGCGACGTTTCAAATGAAAAAATCATAGATAACGCTTTCGAAATAATAGAGAAAAAATGGGGTACTCTTGACTTTTTGGTGCATGCAATAGCATTCTCCGATAAAAATGAGTTAGATGGTAAATATGTCAATACTTCACTGGATAACTTCCTCAATGCAATGCATATATCGTGCTATTCTTTTACTGCTTTAGCGCAAAGGGCTGAAAAAATGATGTCAAATGGTGGTAGTTTACTTACTTTATCTTATTATGGCGCTGAAAAAGTTATGCCAAATTATAACGTTATGGGTTTATGTAAAGCGGCACTTGAAGCAAGTGTAAAATATATAGCATGTGATCTCGGGCCACAAAATATCAGAGTAAATGCAATTTCCGCTGGTCCAATCAGAACTTTAGCATCTTCTGGAATAAGCGATTTTCACTCCATATCAGAATGGAATAGAAATAACTCTCCGCTCAGACGCAATGTTACAATAGAGGATGTTGGCAAGGCAGCGTTATACTTATTAAGCGACTTAAGTAGTGGCACTACTGGAGAAATTTTGCACGTTGATTCAGGATATAACGTTGTGGGAATGAAGGTGGTTGACTGAGATCTAAATCCTTAATTCAAAGCGCTAGTTCCTTCGGGTTCATACACAACTCTATCAGGAGTTTTGTGACTGTGATTGCAGAAAACATCGAACATAAAATTCCTATTGATAGAGTAACAGAAAAGCCTCTTATTGCTCCACTGCCAATAATGAACATTATTCCTGCAGCAATTAATGTAGTGATATTTGAATCCAGTATTGTCTTTATAGCGTTTTTAAACCCTTCTTCAATAGCACGTTCCACTCTCTTGCCAGATTTGATTTCCTCACGAATTCGCTCAAATATTAAAACATTTGCATCCACCGCCATACCGACAGTGAGTGCAATACCGGCAATTCCAGGTAAAGTTAGAGTTGCTTCAAGCAGAGTGAGAATTGATAATATAAGAACTACATTAGAAAAAAGTGCAACAGAGGCCAATACACCTAATTTGCCGTAAGTGATGATTATAAATAAAGCCACGGCTATAATAGAGATTGTTGCTGCCATTTCCCCTGCCTTTATTGACTCTTCTCCAAGACTTGGGCCAATGTTTTTTTCTTCAATTATTTTAAGTGGTGCTGGCAGTGCTCCAGATTTTAAAAGTATTGCAAGTTCGCTTGCTTGTTTTTCAGTGAAATTACCGCTAATTTCTCCCTCTCCATTTAAAATTGGCTCACGTATTGTAGGTACTGTTAAGACTGTGTTATCCAGAACAATTGCAAAAGGTTTTCCCACATTTTCTTTAGTGATTTTTGCGAATCTTTTACTCGCTATGCTGTCAAATTTAAAATGCACTGTTGGTTTACCTAAGTGACCAAATCTAACTGATGCGTTAACCAGCGAATCACCACCTATTTCAGTTTTGCGGAATATTGGATAAGAATTACCTAAAGAATCCTTGAGCATGACAGTGGTTTCATGGTCTATATCCTGCACCTTGGCTATGTTAGTGTTTGCCAAATGAAAAGCTAGCTTAGCAGTTTTGCCAAGCAGAGATTTTATCTGCTTGGTATCTTCTACTCCAGGCACCTGCACTAATATTTTATTCTGCCCTTGTTTTTGAACGCTGACTTCCTTTGTGCCAAGTTTGTCCAAACGGCGCTGGACATTGTTTATTGATTCTGCAGCTACTTCACTGATCAAAGAATTTTTATAATGGGGTTTATACGAAATGAGAATTGAAGAATCTTTTCTATTTAGCTCTAAATTTGGATTTATCGCATTAATCAACACAGATGCTTTTTTATAATCATCAATATTATTTAAAGTTATAACGCTATTTTGTACGTTAGATTCAATATCTTTTGTTAGCAATGTCTCTTTTATTTCGTTAGCTAGCATGCTTAGCTTTTCCTTAAAATAGAAGTCTAAGTCTATGTTTAAAAGCAAAGATGCCCCTCCTTTCAGGTCAAGGCCTAAGTTTATTCTTTTTTTCGAAATAAAAAGCTTATTATCAAAGAAATTTGGCAGTGTTATGTATAAAGCAAATAAACAGATGCATAATACTGAAAAAGATTTGACTATAAGTCTGTTGTACATAAGTTGTAGGTTTAAAATTGTAATAATTGATTGTAAGTTAAAAATAGATTTTTGTAAAATTCTCTATTTGACCTTACCCAGAAAAAGTAGAGAGAAAGTTAAGACGTTTTTATCATGAGAATAAATTGTGCAGGAATGCAATAGTTAATAGTAGAATGTCTACGTTATTTGTTATAAAAGATTTCTATGTATTCAAATATGGCAGTTCTGGTTTGTTGAGCGAGAAGTATCAATAAGCAGCTCCCTTTTAAGTGAACTTTTCTGCAACAGAGTTATCGTAACAACAGCCCTTATGGCTCATGCTGGAAATGATGTTTTTTGTATTCAATAGAAATTGGTAATTTTGAGAGGTATACTGTGACCCTTGATCGCTATGTAACAGCAGATTTTTATCGGGTTTGCGTTTATCAACGGCCATCAATAAAGAATCTATAACTAATTATCATGTTACTCATTAACCACCATGCGTGAATATAGGTCAATTATTGCCGCCAACAACCTTCTTTAGTTTTTATGTAGGTAATCCCAAACTTTATTTGGCTGATCAGTAGTAAAATTTTGATCCAATGTGTTCGGAGCCACAACTCGGTTGCTTATTTGCTGTTTTTTATTTTTGAACCTTCGTCTAAGCTTGGTTTTAATGCCATTTTCTTGCATAACACTTTGTACTGTTTTAATTTTTGCCTAAAGCTTTTAATTCAGCGTGAATTTTAGGGGCTCCATATCTGCATTTAGAATGCTTGATGTATTTTTTGAATATCTGCTAGAAGCCCTTCTTTTGCTAATTCTTTACTGCTTTTTTCCTTAGCAACCCATACCACCAGTACAAAACCCTACATAGTTCCTGTGTTTTATAGCAATTTCTATATAAAAGAATACTTTACTCTTTTTCTTTGCCCAGGGCTTTTTTTAAGATGTCTCTTTCTCTTATTAGCTCTTTTTTTAGATCAAATCTTTCTTTGTCATAAGGAGCCTTTGCCTGGAAATGCGTATGCTCCAGACATTTTTCCATCATATTTTCTTACTTAACATACTGCCATCTATACCTAGATCTTTTGCTATTTTTGTACTTGCTTGACCTGTTTCTTTAACCAGCTTAACAGCTTCTAATTTGAATTCTGCTGTATATTCTCTTCTATTTGTCATATTTTGAAAAAACGTTTTATTTTACTCCAAAAACGTCTTAACTTTCTCTCTACTTTTTCTGGACTACTCCGAATCGGTTGACAAATTGGACGCTTGATAAGCATAATTTGGAGCTTCTTGTGTAATGACTATATCATGAGCGTGACTCTCTCTTAATCCTGATGCAGTAATAGTAACAAATTTACAATTTTTTTTCATCTCTTCTATATTCCTATTACCAGTATACCCCATTGCAGCTTGCAATCCGCCAATCAATTGATGGATTACTCCTGAAGCTGGACCTTTGAATGGAACTCTTCCTTCCACTCCTTGTGGAACTAATTTGAGTTTTGAATCTTTATCTTGAAAATAACGGCTAGCTGAACCTCGTTTCATTGCACTAATAGATCCCATTCCTCGATAGCCTTTATATGCTCTGCCCTTATACATAATAATCTCACCTGGGCTTTCGTCAGTGCCAGCAAAAATCGAACCAATCATCACAGAGTCAGCACCAGCTGCAATAGCTTTTGCAACATCTCCTGAGTATTTTACCCCACCATCAGCAATTAGTCTGACGTTTCTTGCTCTACACGCCTCTGCAACATTCTTGATTGCAGAGAATTGTGGCACACCAACACCTGTAACTATTCTGGTTGTACAGATTGATCCTGGTCCTATTCCGACCTTCACTGCATCAACACCCGCATCAATCAACGCTTCAGCAGCCTCCTTTGTTGCAATGTTTCCGCCAATTAATTGCGTATTAGGATACATCTTTTTTATTTCCCTAATGGTATTGATAACGTTTTCGGAATGACCGTGAGCAGTATCCACAACAACTACATCAACTTCTTCTCCGATCAAAGCTTCACATCTGTCTATACCATCTTTTTTACCAGTGCCAATTGCAGCGGCAACTCTGAGACGCCCTTTACTGTCTTTACATGAATTTGGGTATCTATTGTATTTTTCAATGTCTTTAACCGTAATTAAACCTATACAACAAGAATTTTCATCTACGACCAAAAGCTTTTCTATTCTATTTTCATGCAACAATTTCATTGCTGAGGCACTATTCACTCCCTGCTCCCGCACTGTCACTAACTTATCTTTTGTCATCACTTCGGAAACTTTTACATTCATGTTCTGGTCTTCAATAAATCTCACATCTCGGTTAGTTAAAATTCCAACTAACTTGCGTTGATCGACTACAGGAATGCCAGAATAATTGTGCTCTCTCATTAATGAAATTGCTTCCGCAACTGTTTTATCCGGTGAAATCGTAATTGGGTTATACACGATCCAACTTTCATATTTTTTCACCCTTCTTACTTCTAAAACTTGTTCATCTATTGATAAATTCTTATGTATGCAACCTATCCCTCCATGTTGGGCAATAGCTATTGCAAAGCCCGATTCAGTAACAGTATCCATTGCAGAGGATATGAGAGGGATATTTAGTTCTATACTATTTGTTAAATAAGTTTTTGTATCTGCATCGCAAGGCAATATATTAGAATAGGCTGGCAAAAGAAGTATATCGTCAAACGAATAACAAGCTTCCATTTTTTTCATAGGCTTTATTTAAAGCTTATACGCCAATTAATTAAATTGCAATAGGCAAAATTAGCTAGGAGCCTTTAATTGTATAGCTCTAACTGTTTTTAGGAGATAGAAAAGCTATATGGTTGCTAATACATTTTATTGCAGAATAAGCATTCTATAGCTAACCCAAGAAAGGTTTCCCTACGTCATACCACGATTCATTCGCGGTATCTCTAGATCCCGCTAACAAGCAGCGGGATGACGGTTCTTCAAATCGTTAAGGTGTCATCCAAGCCTCCTATGATGTCATTCCAGTGTCCCTATGATGTCATCCCAGTGCCCAGACACTGGGATCCAGGAATTTTATTAAGTATAAAAGTAGCCGTTTTATGTTAAAATACAACGTTTTAATGATTATGAAAAAGCTGGATTCCAGACTGGAATGACATCGTTTACTATGTGCCATATTGCAATGTTCGTACAGTAAGCCATAGGATGACAGAAGCGGAGCTATAGAAGCCGGTGTGGCTCTGTCGTATAGCTCTCACTGTTTTTAGGGGATAGAAGAGATACCAGAATATATAGCTGCTAATATATTTTATTGCACAATAAGCATTCTACATTATTTGCCAGCAAACAGAACTGCTCAATAGTTAAGTTTTCTGGACGTTCATTTCCACTCAATTTAGCGTTTTCAAGGACAGTTTCAGCGTGGTTCGTTATATTTTGCAAGCTATTTCTCAGCATCTTTCTTCTTTGAGAAAAAACAGCACGTGTTAATCTTGTTAAGGTTTCCAAATTTACTGCAAATTTTGGGATAGGCAAAGGATTTACTGTAATTACTGAAGAATGTATTTTTGGTCTTGGAAAAAACTCTTTAGGTTCAATATCAAATTCCTTTTTTATATCACATAGTAACTGGCTTAGCACTGATAAGGAACCATAATCTTTAGAATTGGGTCTTGCCGTAATGCGATCTGCTACCTCTTTTTGAAACATTAATGTCAAGTTCGTAAAAAATTTTATATTATTTAACCACTTTAAAAATAACACTACCGAGATATTGTAAGGCAAGTTAGCAATAACTTTAACTGGACGTTCTATCAGCTCTTCTTCTATAACGTGCAGTGCATCTGCTTCTATAATTTTATACTTTCCTTGATGCTCATTTAGCAGTTGATCATGGTGTTTTACTAAATCTCTATCTTTTTCTATAGAAAGTAGAGACTTTGGATTATGCACCAATATTTCTCTTGTTAATGCACCATATCCAGGACCAATTTCAATGACATTAAAATTTTCCAGACTACCAGCTAAAGCGACTATTTTTTTTGTTATCTCACTCGATAAAATAAAATTTTGCCCTAGACTCTTTTTTGGCTTCAGTAAAAATTTTCTCATATTATTTTCATTATACAGTATTTTATAAAAATTAGTTGACGAAAATTCATTGATAATTGTATATTATTAATGTGTTTAACGCCGGCTTAGCTCAATTGGTAGAGCAACTGACTTGTAATCAGTAGGTTGTCAGTTCAAGTCCGACAGCCGGCACTCTCGCCCATATAAGTAAAGTTGATGTCCTTTTTAATAGTAGCAAATTGGAAAATGAATGGAATGCGTTCTTCATTTGTTGACTTTATAGGCAAACTTAACAACAAGAGCAACGAAATTACCTCTAAGCTAGTGATTTGCCCTCCTTTTACGTCATTTCCAAGCAGTATAGAGTTGAACAATAATATTAATATAGGAGCACAGAATTGCCATCATAAAAAGTTCGGTTCTTACACAGGTGAAATTAGTGCAGAAATGTTAAAAGAACTAGGGTGTACTTACGTAATACTTGGGCATTCTGAAAGGGCTAATGAAAAAGATAGTGAAATAAAACTTAAGTCGGAAATAGCAATAGAATCAGGCTTACACCCAATTATCTGTGTGGGTGAAAATTCAGAAGATTATAAGAAAGAAGTAATAGAATATCAATGCAAAAACCGCTTGCCAATACACGGTGAATATACCGTAGCATATGAGCCAATATGGGCAATAGGCACAGGTCATGTGCCAAATAATGATGCAATTGCTGAGGTGATAGAGGTAATAAAATTGTGTACTAGTAAAAAACACATTATATATGGTGGTTCAGTCAGTTCAGAAAATATAGAAAATTTGTTAAATATTTCAAATTTATCAGGAGTTTTAATTGGCAGTGCAAGCTTAGATTTCGATCACTTTTATAAAATTATACAACAAGTTGAAAAAAAGTTTTCTCTTATCAATTCTAAAATCAGCAACTAAGAATCCTATAACAAATGGCATCATTCCAGTGTCAAGCATATGTCTGTACGAGCATCTAGTATAGCTAAAGTAATCTAGAAAATTAACGATATTTTATTCCCCGGTGAACGCTCTATTTTGTTTTCCAACTCTAGTTCCAAAAGAGCCATTAGAGCTATGTTGGTAGAAAGTCCGCTTGCTAATATAAGTTCATCTATATCAACAGGTACAGAGTTAATATGATCAACTATAACAGATTTTGCCTGTTGTAATTTTTCTTGTTTTTGGTTAACAAAATGGTGCTCAACATCAAATAGGTTTTTTTGCTGCGGAGGTAAACTAAACCTAATACTCTCTATTATGTCATCAGCGGATTCGATAAGCTTAGCACCGTTTTTAATTAAATAATTACTACCACTACAGCGTGAATCTAAAGGGAAACCAGAAACTGCAAACACCTCTCTCCCTTGATTTAAAGCAAAATCTGCTGTTATTAGAGAGCCAGAACGTTTCGATGCTTCAATCACTGCAACACCCAGCGATAGACCAGATATAATTCGATTCCTTTGAGGAAAATACTGAGGCTTTGGTTTAGTAGCAAATGGAAGCTCAGTAACTACTAATCCACCATTCTCGGTGATTTTTTTGTATAGATCAAAATTTTCTTTTGGGTACACCACATCAATTCCGCTTGCTGTAACAGCAATAGTGGGATGATTTTTGTATATTACACTGTTTGCTGCAGTATCGATTCCTTTTGCAAGTCCAGAAACGATAACAAAACCAGCTTCGCTTAAATCAAGTGCCAACTTATTGGCAAAATTTCTTCCATTCATTGAAGAGTTACGCCCACCGATTATTGCAATTATCTCACGGCTTAATAATGATATATCACCAAGCGCAGTTATTACAGGAGGACAACTAGAGATATTTCTTAAAAGATCAGGGTAATCTGGGTCACATGCGGGTATAATTTTAGCTCCAATTCTTTCTGCATTATTGATTTCTTCTCGTGCATCTTGAATGCCATACACCTTATTATTAGCCACCCTATTGAGATATTTTAGCACCTCATCTAGCGATCCATGTGTTCTTAGTATACTAAAAAACTTTGTTGGTCCTATAGTTCTAGCCAAGCTTAACCATACTTCTAATTCTTTGTTGTTCAATTTATTTATCTTCATAAAAGGCTTGAATTTCTTATCAATTTAGTGTACCCAAGATAATGCAAATATACAGTGTTTTATGACGCATTTTGTTACAGATAAATGCATAAAATGTAAATATACGGACTGTGTGGAAGTATGTCCCGTTGACTGCTTCTATGAAGGTAAAAACATGCTCGTGATTAACCCAGATGAATGTATTGATTGCGGAGTGTGCATACCTGAGTGTCCAGTAGATGCAATTGTAACTGATGATTCCATAAAAGATATTTTAGAACTAGATGAAGAGTTACTGAACAGTGAACAAAAAATCTTCAAATCATTTTACAACATAAACGTAGAATACTCACAAAAATGGCCAAATATCACAGCTAAGAAGCAACCTCTCTATACTGCAGAAGAGTATAAGGAAAAAAAGGATAAAACAGCTTATTTTGACGAAAATTTAGAATAATGCTACTGAAGGAAAAAGAAAATTTCTCTTGTATCTCACAATTATTGTTTTGCATTGCTGAAAGTGGCTGTATTGTTTATGTCCTTGATAGCATAACTAGTTTACTTGAGAATACAAATAGTAATACAGCAATTTTACTGCTATTTAACTGTTAATAGGTACATTAGACGGATCATATGGGGTATAAAATGGATATTAAAGTAAAATATGCGGGAATAACTAAGCGTGCTGCAGCTTATATAGTTGACCAAATTATATTCCTAGTCTGTTATTCATTATTTTATTTATTAATTTTATTCATATTATCAGGAGAGCCCCTTGCCGATGTTTTTAATTATGTCTTTCCTGATATTGACACTAATAGTGACCTTATATCAGAGCGATATGAAATATTAGAAGACTTATACCAATTCCCATTACAGGGCAAACAGATGGACAATGATGGAAGAAAAGCCATACTGAAGTAAGTAAAATAGCGAGGTTTAAATGGCATTAAGATCAAAATTATTGGATGAAAAAGTAGTAGAATCAGCAAAAGAAATGCTGAAGAAAGTAAGGAATAATGCATATGTTTCAAAAAAACTAAATGCTGTAATTGCAGCAAAAAAGTACAGTATAACGGCTGTAGCAAAAATATATTGCATTTCAAGAAGCGCACTAACTTCGTGGGTAAAACTCTTGAAAATTGGCAGAGAAGAAAAACTGTTTGCTCCTTCACAACGTCGTAGAAAAACTAAATTAAATCAGGCTCAACTACAGCAAATTGAAGAGTGGATAGAAGAAAATCCTAATATCACCATTAAAGAAATGAGAATAAGAATCCAGGAAAAGTTCGGATTAAATATCAGCAAATCTACAGTACACCGCCATATGCAAAAGATGAAATTCTCATATATTACACCAAGACCAGTTCATAATGGACAAGATAAAAGCAAACAAGAGGAATTCAAAAAAAAATCTCAATGGAGCTATTAGCAAGTATCCAGAAAAAGAGCTATTTTTCTTTGATGAATCATGGTTTGGCACACATTCAAAAGTTGGACATGGGTGGTTTAAAAAGGGGATTAGAACACAGGTTAAAACAAAATTAGGTAGGCAAAATTTCTATCTCTATAGTGCAGTTAATCCTAGAAATCGAGAGAGTTCTAGCTTATTTGCACCAAATGTCAACACTGATTGCATGAACATATTTCTTGAGCAAATTTCGCAATATCTAGAAACACGAGAGGCTTTTCTCGTTATGGACTGTGCTAGTTGGCATAGGTCAAAAAATTTAAAGGTACCTAAAAATATCGACATTATATACCTACCTCCATACTCACCTGAGCTAAATCCTGTTGAGAGGCTTTGGTTATATATAAAACAGAACATTTTGCGCAATAAAATATACGATACAATTGCTCTACTTGAGGGTGCTTTGTGCAAATTTATTACTTCTCTTGCCAGCTCCACAATTAAACAACTCTGCAATGTTTCCTATTTGACTGGACAACAATGAGAATTGGTATCAGTAATTTGATCTGGGTTCCAAGGCCCTTGTGCATCACACATATGAAGCGATAATATATTGCACATGACCAAGTTTGCCCAAAATTCTTGTAATACAGCCTCTCCAGAAAAATTCTCTAACTCTGCTCCTACTTTGAGTCGTTTCCTCTATGTGCCACCTTAACACATAAGCTTTGCTCCAAAGTCTCGGTCAAAAACTCTGTTTCTCAGTTGGCTAATGTCAGCACTATAACTCTTACTTTCTGTCCTTTCATTTTATTTTTTAGCTTTTCATTTTCTAATATAAAATCAAAATCTAATTCGCCAGCGTTCCCATAGCTTACTATAATTTCTTTTTTGCAAGCGAAAAATAAAATCTACTTCCAAATCATAATGCTGCTGAATGAATTTTACTGAAGACGATCATAGATAAATAATAATTTCTCTTGATTTAATAAACGCATTTGAGTGATAACTTCGGGTAATTGCTCTGCCGCCAACGTTTGTTCACCTATATTCCAAGCTGCAAGACGAGCACTACAAATCAGCGAAGTACACAAATCAACAAACAAATTGCCAATGGTGCCTGTTGTTCCATTTGGTTCAAACTCGGATACAATTTCCCCAGAGCTGGGTAATCTCATACCAGAACCATCTGCTGCAATAAGTCTATAGCCTCTCCAACTCAGGTTCATCCTGATAGGCTGTTTGGATGCTTAAATTCTTGAAAGCCTGTATGGCAAATCTTATACCTTGCTTTAGAAAAAGCTTGCTTTGAGGGTACATGTCAATGGCTCCATAAGTTCACATTCTATTCCCAAACTTTTTTTAACTAACTTTAAAATCATAGAAAATACTGTCGAAAAAGGAAGTTTTCTTGTTCGTGTAAAACTCAACACAATGGATTTTCTGAAAAGTTTTCGAGTATATTGCATTTTTAATTTGTAAGATAAGATCTTTTCCTTTTTGCATGCCTCACCTAAAAAAGACACATTTTAAACTTTTTTGTTGCAATAAAATAGAAACAAAAGTGCTGTCCCTTGCACTCTTTGGATAATTTAATGATAAAAAATTTAGAGAGAAATTTTATACACAATCTCTGACATTTTTCCTTAAGTTGACGCCATTGTGTGAACGGTTACGGTTTCCCGTCTTCACCATGCTATATAGAAAAAAGTCTGGATTCCAATTTGCATGACAATATGGAGTATCTGCTTCTTTCATCCCAGTGGGATCTTTTATTCCATTTTATCAACAGTTTGTTTTGCAGTATCAAACAATTTTAATCCTATAATCCCGAATGTAACTAAAATAAAGCATATTACTTCGAATAAATTAACTGGTTCATCAAATAGGTAAACTCCAAGTATCGAAGCTCCTATAGCGCCCACTCCAGTCCAAATTGCATAGCATACTCCGATAGGTATAGAACGTGTAGCGAGCGAAAGTAAATATGTACTAAGAGCCATGGAGAGTATGCTAATTATTGATGGTACGAGATGAGTAAATCCATAACTATGCTTAAGTGTTATGACCCAGAACACTTCAATTAGTGACGATAAGAGTAAATATATCCAATTCATGCATAAATTTTTAGGTTTAAATAGAGAGCTTTAGCCCTATGGTTCCTATTACAATTAAAACGATACATAAAACTTGATATAAATTAATATTCTCTGTGAAAGTGGTTGCACCAATTATAGTTATTCCAATTGTGCATATTCCAGAGGAAACTGCATAGCATACTCTAATAGGTAGAAAGCATGCTGCAAGAGATAAAAAATAAATGCTAATGATCATAATTACCAATGTTGCAATCGAAGGCACAACTTTAGTAAAACTGTTACTAAACTTTAGTGTTACAGCCCACAGTATCTCTAGGATACTAGACAGCAACAAATATAACCAGCACATTTTCGTAACACTTCAATCTTGTATTGTAACAGAAATTGTTAGTTAAAACTACACTAAAGTGCAATAGATCTCTCTTTCGAAATTGCTTTAATATCAAACTTAAAACAACATCCTAAAAAACTTTTCTACGAAATTCAATTCCTGCACGTCATTTGCTGCATAAAGTGGTGTAGTTTGTTGCTCAATACCTGGTATTTCTACAAAAACTTCGCCCACTTCTTGACCTTTTTTAATGGGTGCAGGTATCATATCTTTATATTCAATACGCACCTTAATTTGGTCATGCAATTTGCGGTTGTAAGTTATGGTAACATCGTTTGCAACTGTAATAGGCACTTTTTTATCTTTTCCATAGAGAACATTTACTTCCTCAACTACGCTATCCTTAGCGAATATTTTCTTGGTGTTAAAATGATTTAAGGAGTATTGTATCAGTCTTTTTGCTTCTTCTATTCGCTCTTTCTCAGTGTTTAAGCCATTTACGACAGCAAAAATTCTCCTATCATTTCGTTTTGCAGATGCTACAATGCCGTAACCACCAGCATTTGTATAACCGGTTTTTAAACCGTCAACCCCAATGTCGTGAAAAAGTAGAAGATTTTTATTCTTTTGTACAATTTCATTATATGTCAAATATTGTTCAGAAAATAAATCATAATATTCAGGAAAATCGGTGAAAATCCTTTTTGCCAGCATTACCAAGTCTTTTGCGTTCATAAAATGATCTTCATCTGGCCACCCGCTTGAGTTGACAAAATGACTGTCATTCAGATTCAAATTTTGTGCAACTTCATTCATTTCAGCCACAAAATTCTCTTCTGATCCTGCAATGCCCTCGGCTAGTGTTATGCAGGCATCATTGCCTGAGACTATTGTAATTCCTTCAAGTAATTCCCTCACCGTAACGGATTGACCTTCTTTCAAAAACATAGAAGAGCCTCTCCTTTCCCACGCTTTTCTACTTACTCGAAATTTATCCTCCATGTGTATTATTCCAGCTTTTAGATAATCGAAGGCTATATATAAAGTCATTAGCTTGCTCATTGAAGATGGGGCCATTTTTTCATCAGAATTATGGTCAAAAATGAATGAGTCTGAAGCTAAATCTAAGACTACTGCTTGCTTTGCTTTGGTTCTAAACTGGTATGAGTATGAAGAAAAAGGAAGTATAAAAACTAATAGCAAAATTACCAATCTGCTTAACATATCTATAATTTTAAATTTACAGTGCACTAATTAATAGTATAATTTTACAGGGGCATTTCAATAGATCTCTTGCATAAAAATTCCTTGACAAACCTCGCCAGCCCCCTTATCATGAAACTGAAGCTATTTATTTATCTTCTCTGTACAGATTAAATGACAAAAAAACTCACGTATCTGGCGTCCCATGTTTAATTTTTTGCACTATGTGCACCTTATGTCTTTATAAAATTTCTAGGTTTTTACCTAATATAAGCTAAAATGCGCTATTTAAAACATAAAAAAACGCCAACTTAAAAAATGGATAGTGAATAACTAGCTACCCTAGGGTTTCTTTTGCCTTTTTTTCTGTTTAGTAAATTTCTTAAACATTTATGACTAAAGGTTAGTGTATCCGTTCAGCGGAGTGGCAGAATAAGGTAGACAAGGTGATCTAAAAAGATAATCATAGAGCAAAAGTGAAATAATATGGTAAACCTTTTAGAACTTTGCAAAAATTTACAGCAAAAAATAGAAAGGTTAGAAGCAAAAATAGAAAGATTGGAAAAAGAGAATGAAAGTTTAAAAGCAGAAAATAAGGCTTTAAAGATAGAAAATGCTGAGTTAAGAGAAAGACTCGGTTTAAGCTCAAAAAATTCATCAATACCAAGTTCCAAAGAGTTGTATAAAATAAAAAAGAATAAGCCGAAAAGCGAAAGGAATATTGGCGGTCAGGTTGGTCATAAAGGAAGTTTTCGCGCCAACATGGATGCAGATAAAGTAGTAAAGATAGAGTTGCCTAATACTTGCGAATGCGGAGGAGAAATTGCAATATGTGAAAAACCATATATTCATCAGAAAGTTGATCTTCCAGAAATCAAGCCTTATGTAGTGGAATATCAGTTAGAACATGGCCGTTGTCGGAGATGCGGAAAGAGAAGAAGTAGCAAGTTACCGGAAGGTGTTACGCCAGATACATTTGGTCCAAGGGTTAAGTCAATAATTGCAGCGTTCAGCGGATTCTACAAAAATTCAAAACGCGAAATAGCGAGTGTCGTAAATGATATCTTCAATTTGAACATAAGCGTCGGTAGCATATCAAATAGTGAACATAGAGTTGCTTCAAAATGCAAAAAAATGTATGAGCAGATCGAACAAGAGATAAGTAGGAGTAAAGTTCTACATATTGATGAAACGAGCCATTATAACAAAGGTAAACTCGCTTGGTGTTGGATGTTTGCAAGCAATACGGCAAGTTTTGTAAAATTTACAGAGTCAAGAGGAATGAAAGTTTTACAAAATAGTAAATTCTGCAATCGCAATAGCTTGGTAATAACTGACAGGTATGCAGCATACAGTTATTTTGCCGATAAAAACAGGCAAATCTGTTGGGCACATTTATCAAGAGATTTTGAAAGATTAGCACATAGTTGGAATATTGAAGTTAAAGTTCTGGGTTGTTACTTGAGAAACGTGGCCACTGAATTATTTGCACTAAAAAAAGCTTTACTAAAAAGTGAGATAGATGTTTTGAGGTTTGTCAGACGTGCCAGAAAATTAAGAAAACGTACAAAGTATTACTTGAAGGAGATATCTCGTTTACCTGAAGCAATTGGAGCCTCTCGAGTTGCAAAAAATGTTCTGAGATCTGAAAGAATGATGTGGAAATTTTTAGATGACCCAGAAAATATTCCGCTGACAAATAACCACGCTGAACGGCAAATTCGGCATTATGTCGTTTATCGCAAAAACTCATATTTTACACAATCAAAGCGGGGAAATACATTCCTTGAGCGGATAATTTCATTATACTTAACTTGGAAACAAAGGGGTCTCAATCCTTTCCAAAATCTCCTATCTATTGTTTCTTAAACCACTCTCCTGAACGGATACAGGTTAGTTGCATTAAAAAGCAGCTAAATCGCGGTTATTAAGCGTTTAGAATAAAAAAACGCCATACTTGAAAGTATAATGTAAGTAATTAGCCAACCACGGGGCTTCTTTTGCCTTTTTTTTCGTTTGGTAAATTTCTTAAATATTTATAGCTAAACGACAACCGTCATCCCGCTACGTGTTAGCGGGATCTATGCCAAGAGATACCGTGAATGAATCGCGGTATGACGTAGGATTGCTGTCATTCCGCTGCTTGTTAACGGCTGAATACCGCGAATGAATCGCGGTATGACGGTTAAGTATCCCGCTGCTTGGATGACAGCAGATCACCTCTTCACAAAGATTTTATCAGTAATACGCATATCAATAATACTCCAATCGCTGAAAGTAAAATCAGTTGTATTTTGCAAGTGGTTTAAATATTCCCATGCACTATAAGGGTTATCTTCAGGCAGTTTTACTGTGGAATCGTTATCAAGTATGATATTCCATCTTCTATTCCCTATATAAGCAAAAGAAGAAATGTGGTCACTTAATTGAGTTTTACTCTCTAACACATCTCTAACAAATTCTAGGTTTGATAACGAGTTTTGTCCTGTAATTACAACAAGATCATCTACTGGATAGTTATCTACGATCACTTTGCCTTCGAAATCAATTACCGAGGTTTTGTTATTATCTTTCCAGAGAGCAAACGGTTTATGCTCATCTATATTAATGCGTAGAGTATTGGGCAAAATTCTGTGAACTCTTACGTGTTTTATCCACCTGCTTACGGATTGTATGTTACCGGCAAGTTTTGAAAGTGATATATACAGGATAGGTTGCGTTCTATCTGTCAAACTTAGAATATCCTTTTTGTTTGTAAATTTATTGCCGCTCACGACTACTTCGTCGATTGAAAATCCACTACTGAGTAATAAACTAGATAGGCAGTCATTATACCAAGTAAAGTAGTAATTAAATCGATTTATTATTTTATCAAGTGAGCTGTAAAGTATTAGCGTAAGAAAAAGTGCTGTGATAATAACCAAGGCACACTTACGCAAAAAACTCCTTTGGCTTCTAGTAATACTGCTCAACATGACTTAAATCCCTAATATTTTTGTGCTGCAAACTATCTTCAATAATAATTTTAACTAATTCATTAAAATTGATTCCTTTTGCCAATTTTGCAATTTCTGGCACTAACGATAACTCAGTAAAGCCAGGATGTGTATTAATCTCAAGCATTTTTAAAGTGTTATTCTTGGGATTATAACGAAAGTCTGAGCGGGAAATAGTTTTGCATCCTAAAAATTGATGAACTTTCAGTGCGTGTTCCAAGGTCATTTTATATATATTGTCAGGAATTTCAGCAGGAAATATATGTTCTGCAAATCCATCTGTATACTTTGCTTCATAATCATAGAATTTATTTTTTGGTCGTATTTCCATAGTGCCAATTGCTTCATCCAGCAATACAGCAGTATGTAACTCTATGCCCGGTATGTATTCTTCTACGATCATCAAATCTTTTGTCATAGAAGTAGCTCCTTCCTTGTCATCCAAGTAGCCAGATACTGTTTTTTTTTCCTGGTCACGCGCTGGAATGACATCAAATTTCAGTTTTAAATAATCCTCATGTGAGGAAACAATATGTACTCCGATGCTAGAGCCTTCATTAATTGGTTTTAAGACGTACGGATAATCAATTTTAATATTATTTTTTAGTAGATCTTCTCGGCTAATTACATAACCTTTTGGAGTATCAATACTAAGGGACCAAAATATATGCTTTGACATTGCCTTGTTCATAGCAACAGCAGAAGCCATAACTCCTGAGTGTGTATATTTTATACCTAAGATTTCCAATAAACCTTGAATGCAGCCATCTTCACCATAAGGTCCATGCAGAGCGATAAAAGCAAGGCCCGGATTAATTTTTTTAAGCTTTTCAGCAATGTTGCTGTCAACATCTATTTCTATTGCATTATATGAAAGGCTATCAAGTGCCTTCTTTACTGCTCTTCCACTCATAAGTGATATTTCTCTCTCACAAGAAAATCCACCACTTAAAATTGCTATAGTTGGAACCATGGGCACTCTTAGAAGAACCTTATTAATTATAACTACATATATGAACCTTGTAAACAGAAGGGAAAGTTAGCTTGGAGGTTTATAATCTACTGCCACTGTCTTTGCAATTTTATCATGAAGAAACTGCTTGCGTTGGTCAAATATTGCACATATGAAAATTAGTATTGTGGTCATAAAGATTAAGCCTAATAAAGGATCAAACCACCATTCAGAGGTATACTTATCAAAAAATTTCCTTCTCGTGATGAATATGGGGAAGCAAATAACTTCAAATGAAATATGCCTAACTATTGCTTGCACTAGAGTAACATTTTCAAGTGTATTTGCATCTTTGATATTAATACCGCATAACAATTGTCCTGGAGTACCACCAAATCTTCTTATCATGAATACTCCGAATACTATCGATAGCAAAAAAGATAAGCAAATACGTATAATTAATAATTTAGGTCTAGCAATGTGAAAAACCACTCTTACAAGAATCAAACAGAATAAAGGAATTCCCTTAATAATAAGACTGTCAATAATATGCGCTAACACACGCCTAGTTATTCCCACATATACATAGTTTAATTTTGGGTAGCATGCTTCAGACCTATAATCCATTACTACTGTTTTTGTAATTTTGTCGTAGAAAAGCTGCTTGCGCTTATCAAATATTGCAAACATTAGAACCAATATTGGTAAAATAAAAAACCACTCAGAAATGTAGGTGGGTACCCACAAAAGTGCCTTGAGAGTGCTTCTCATCACTACTTGCATTAAAGCAGCGTTTTTAAGTGTGTTTGCATCTTTTATGTATATACCAAGTAGCAACTTTCCTGGAGTCCAACCAAGTCTTGTTATCATTAATACTTCCAATGCTATATATACTAAATCTTTCAATAATATATCTAAGAGGTTGTCCGGAAACAAGTAAAAGGCTATAATATCTGAAATTTTAGTACGGGGTAAAGATGAGAAAAAAGTATCCAACAGATCTAAGCGAAAGGGAATGGGCAAGAATAGAAAAACACTTCAGAGTATCATACAAGAAAGGAGGAAGGCCGCCAAAGTATAGCAAAAGAGAAATATTAGAAGCAATTTTCTATGTATTGCGTACAGGGTGTCAATGGCGGTATTTACCAAATGATTTTCCGCTATGGAAGACTGTGTATGAGCAGTTCAGGCAATGGAAGAAGCAGGGAATTTTTGAGAAAATGAATTATGAAATTACAAAATATAGTAGAAGAAAAATAGGAAGGAATGAGCAGCCGAGTGCCTGTATAGTAGATAGTCAATCTGTAAAGACTACAGAAAAGGGGGGATCAAAGGCTATGATGGAAGTAAAAAAGTAAAGGGTAGAAAAAGGCATATAATTACAGACACTCAGGGTTTTATACTAGGTTGTTACGTAGGCGCTGCTAACGAAAATGATAGAGATGGTATTAAAATAGCATTAAACAATATGAGAACAAAATATACTAAAGTTAAAAAAATGTGGGCTGACATGGGATACCAAGGAAGAAATTTAAAGAATCACATAAAGGAAGAATATGACATAGATATTGAAATTGTTACAAGGCCTCCATGTAGATTTTGGGTGCACAAAGATACGCCACCTGAGCTACTACCAACAAGAGAACAAGGGTTTAAAGTACAGCCAAGAAGATGGGTTGTAGAAAGGACTTTTGCTTGGGTTAATAGGAATAGAAGGCTATCGAAGGAGTATGATTTACTCACAACATCCACTGAGAATTTCATATACCTAGCTATGAGTAGGGTTATGTTAAAGAGGGAATATGCTTGAATTTACTAGTTTCCGGACAACCTCTTAGGTTTCGTATATTATTTAACACAATAAAATTATTGTCATGATCTTTAATTTTTAGCTGTAATTTGCTCATTATCACCTCCTTTTATTAAAATATCAAAATTAATTGTTGAATGTAAAATTTCATCGTGTTGATCCATAGCACAATTACTTTCTAAAATGGCCTCATTATTAAAACCTTCAATGCTCTTAAGTATCAAGTTAATATGCCTTATAATGGCAAACATACTGCCTATATGATGGGTATATATGTCGCATGAAAATCTTGCCTTTGTAGCAAAATTGGACAGCATATGCAGGTTATTATAATTCACTACGCGCAATCTTAGGTAAGGAATGGTGACCTGTTTAGGTAAGTAGTCATAAATGTTAGTAACATATTTTCTTAAATCAGAATTTGCCTTTAGTGCTGCATAAATGCTATTGTACAACTCATTTATAGCTTGAATTTTTTCCATAATTAACCCTCACAGACACGGCTATTGCAATTTGCAGGTGGCAGATGGTGTCATTCCAGTGCTTGACACTGGAATGGCTTTGTTGCATCGCTAGCTATGATGGATTAAAGATAAAAAAGATAGGGAATATCAGTAGCTTATTATTCTGGTATTTATAACAAGAACGGTCAGTGAATACCTAAATTTGAGTAAAAGAAATTTCACTACCACTCACTAATCTGGCTAAAATTCAAGAATTTCAATGCTTTAGCTATTTTCAATAGAATTAAATTTATTAATATAAATAACAAATTACTATTCTTAAATTTGATCAGATTGATTGCAAAAAAACAAGATTTTCAATAGGTTGCTTATAATCCTAACTATAGTTAGCCTTTCATAAGTAGCGATGCAACAAAGCCATTCCAGTGTCAAGCACTGGAATGACATCATCCTTTTTTGGGATTCCAGTGCAGCTACTTGCATCTGCAAATTGCAATGTTCGTACAACTGTGGGTGCTAAGTTTTACAAACACCGTTGTGCTGAACCTTGAATATCCACTTCTTTCAATTCAGTGTCAGGAGCGATGGGTTTTGATATTGTGTATGTAATGCCACCAGCTATCAATGCAGATACCACAGAAGCTGCAACTATTAATAGAGCAGACAATCCGGAAGCAATACTAAGAGCAGCACCTACTGCTAACATAGCTGCAAGGCTCGCGTAGGCAACTTTTGGGGAAAATTGTCTTTTTCCTACTTTTTCTAGTGACACTTCATTTGTTTTAGTTTTGCCCAGTTCACCCTCAAGTGGTGTGTTTTCATTCTCCAGACTTCTTATTTTTTGTGTTAGTGATTCATTCTCTTTATTGAATTGTTTCAACTTAGTCTCATGTCTAGCTATACAACTTTTTGATTCTGCTAGTTCCTTTTGCGCTTTTTCTAACAACACTTTTGTTTTAGAATGCTTATTTTCGTTTTCTTCTAATTCGCTATTAAGCGTTGTATTTTTACTTTCTAGATCTTGTATTTTTTGTTCTAGTGATTCATTCTCTTCATTGAGTTTCTCCAGTACTTCCAATTTAGTCTCATGTTCAGTGACACAATTTCTCAATTCTGTTAGTTCCTTTTGCGCTTTTCCTAGTCCACCCTCAAGTGTTGTGTTTTTACTTTCTAGATCTTGTATTTTTTGTTTTAGCAATTCATTCTTTTTCTGCTCATCCTTTAGCTGAGTACGTAATTCTTTTAACTTAGCTTTACGTTTTTCAACCTTTTCTGCTTTTTCTGGAGTTTCCGTTGCGTTGTGTGTTTTGGAATGAGAAAAGGTACTAGGTACAACCTCAGATGGCTGATCACACATACTGTTTAGTCTATCTATTAGGTCTTCATCCTTTATCAATGAGCGATCTGCTCCATATTTTATCAAAAGTTTTGCTAATTCTTTATTGTCATTTGCAACAGCAAAATATAAAGGGGTATGTCCATCTTTATCTTGTGCATTAATATTTGCTTTACGTTTTATCAAAAGTTTTACTGATTCTTTAGCGCTTTTTGCAGCAGCATAGTGTAAAGGGGTCACGCCATCTTTATCTTGTGCATTAATGTCTTCTCCATCTTCTAATATAGATTGGTCTAAAGCTTCAGATTCATCTGCATCAAAATATATTCCACTATCGCCACTATTACTTTTATTTAAAAAGATCTGTTCCCCATTATATGTAGTATACTGCTCTGGATGTTGACTGTGCAAGTCATTATGTTCTATGCGCTTCTGATTATTGGCAAGTCTTTGTTCTGCCTCTTGCAACTTTTGCGCCATAGCATCTCTTTCTCTTATAGCCTGTTCTTTTTCTAATGTATCATCTACTTTGTCTGTATTGTTTTCATTAACGATTGAGTTTGAAGAAGTCTGTTCATCCTCATCTTGTACATAGATTTTTCTGTTGTTTGGTGTAGTTCCGTTGTTCTCTTCCTGATCTCTTGCATTACATGCTTGCACTGCAGCAGTTGCGTTATTTCCGTTCACAGCTAAATTTCCTGGAGTTTTATTATTAGGCTGCGGTAAAGTGCCTTGTCTATTTTGTCTTCTCGTAGCTCCTGCCTCAGCATAACGTTGTTCTCCTTCCTCTAACATTTCTATTATAGCCTTTTTACCTTTTACATCACCGACAATATCCCTTGGAGTTCGGCCTTGACTATCTTTTAGTAAAGGATTTGCGTCATTATTCAATAAAAGCTGAACTATCTCTTGATGACCATGCAAAGCAGCAATGTGCAAAGCAGTTAGCTTAGACTTAGCTTCATCAAGTTCATATATTGGTTCATTAACTTTTGCTTCCTTTGCTAGTAGGAGTTTTACTATTGGTACACTGTTACATTCCACAGCAAGATGTACCAACATATAATTTACAATTTTGTCTGAATCTAATATACTGAACATCTTATCTATCTTCAAATTGTTATAAGTGCTATATACTATTGAGTCTGCATCTTTTAGCTCACTTCCTATTCTTTCAAGTAAATTATTCTCATTTAAACCTTCACTCTTGCTTACCTCATTTATTATTTCAAAAAACTTTTCCTTTTTTATTGCCATAACCTTTCCTCTCAATTTATTTATTATTGCTGAACAGTCTCACAAAAAAGTTAAGTTTGTCGAAATTCCATGTTTGATCTAAAAATTAGTCATAAACATTTTCTTGTCTGTCATCCAAGTAGCTGACACTGGTTCACTCTATAATGGTGTCACAGCAGTCCTACATCATGCCACCGCGAACCGTCATACCGCGATTCATTCGCGGTATCTCAGCCGCTAACTGTTCTCCCTCATCATACCGTCACGGTATCTCCAGATCCCGCTAACACGTAGCGGGATGACGAGTTACTTAACCGTCATACCTTAACATAGATCCCGCTAACAAGTAGCGGGATGACGGTTGTCGTTTAGCTATAAACATTAAGGAATTTACCAAACGAAAAAAAAGGCAAAAGAAGCCTCGTGGTTGGCTAATTACTTACATTATACTTTCAAGTATGGCGTTTTTTTATTCTAAACGCTTAATAACCGCGATTTAGTTGCTTTTAAGCCGCAACTAATCTAAATTATAAACATTAAGAAATTTACTAAACAGAAAAAAAGGCAAAAGAAACCCTAGGGTAGCTAGTTATTCACTATCCATTTTTTAAATCGGCGTTTTTTGATGTTTTAAATAGCGCATTTCAGCTTATATTAGGTAAAAACCTAGAAATTTTATAAAGACATAAGGTGCACATAGTGCAAAAAATTAAACATGGGACGCCAGATACGTGAGTTTTTTTGTCATTTAATCTGTACAGAGAAGATAAATAAATAGCTTCAGTTTCATGATAAGGGGGCTGGCGGAGTTTGTCAAGTAAGTTTTTTGTTTCTGCGGACTACCTGGATTAATATTATATAGAAGGTTTGCTGCCAATAAAGCCTAAACTTACCAAATACATTTCTGTAGATTCAGATCTACTTGACTTTGGTTTAAAGTATTTTACTGTTTTAAACATTTTTTTTAGCTCGTTACAAAAATCTTTATCAGATTCTCCTTGGAAAATTTTTGCTACAAACGTGCCACCATGACTCAAGAAATGCTTTGCAAAATTGAGCGCTGCTTCGCATAAAAGCATAATTCTGATATGATCCAACGATTTTAAACCACAAGATTCGGGGGCCATATCAGATAAAATTACATCAAATTTTTGATCCTTGAATTTTTCTCTTAAAATTTCAAGCTCATTGATAATATCGCATTGTATAAACTCTACTCCATTAATTGCATTCATTGGTTTTACGTCAAGAGCAACTACATTTGCATCTTTCTGAGATGCAACTTGTGACCATCCACCAGGAGAAGCACCAAGATCAATAATTTTTTGCCCTTCTTGGAATAATTTAAATTTGTTATCCATTTCTACCAGCTTATATGCTGAGCGTGACCTATAACCATCCTTGCTAGTTTTTTGCACATACTGATCATTCAAATGACGATGTAGCCACCTTGTTGAAGATAGTTTTCTGCCTCTAGCCGTCTTTACTCTAGTTTTTATTGCTAATACCCTACTTATTATTGATTATATCTTTAAGCTCTTTTTCAACTACTTCTTTTACCAGTGCATGTAGATATTTATTCAGCCATTCTGAGAGCTGAGGTTTTAAAAGAGATGTAACTAATTCTTCAACAGTAAGGTTCGCTTTTTTTTGTTGTTTATGCTGTAATTCGTTTTGCATTTTTCCAAGCAACGCTTTGATCTCTTCCATATTCTCTTTTAAAATTAGATGATCGTTATTTTGCGCTTGTAAGCCGCTATTACTCGCTTTGTTATTACTCATTTGGATATTATCGTACAAATAAATATCTTTTTTTTCTTCTGAATTGTAGCTATGGCCATTAAATTGGTTATTGTTGCAAGCCATTTCCTCACTTTGGTCATCATTATCAATGTCCTCTTTTTCATTATTTTCTTTTTTGCCATCTTCTTCTATTTCTTCTGGATACTCTTCCTCAAGGTATAGCACATCATCATTTTCATCCTTTATTTCTGCTTTATCGTTACTCGCGTTTTTACCCGATATAGCTTTTTTTATATCTTCTAGGATATCTTTTACAGATTGATTGCCTTGTTCATCATGCATAGTGCTAATACCATTAAATTTAGAGGTCTATACTATTTATCATAAAAAGCAAGTTGTAAACACTAATCACATAATTGCTTTTTGCTTCAACTAAGTCTGAACGTGCTTTAAATAATGCATCTTCAGTGTCCAAAAGGTCAGATGTACTCTTTAAATTTAAGTTTACTTCTTGCTCAACTCCTTCCAATGCTAGAGCTGCTGCTTTTTCCGCTTCTTGACTTGCTTTGATAATGGCCTTTGCTGTCAACACATTATTCCAAGCATTTACAACTGCTTGTTCTATATTTTTTACCGTTTCATAATAATCGTAGGTAGATTTTTTTGCATCCATTTTAGCTTTACTGACACCAAAAGCATTAACTCCTCTCTTAAAGATCGGAACATCAAGAGTAAAAACTACATGAACATTTTCTAATAGTTTGTCTACCTTCATACCATCCTCCCCAAAATTTTTGCTTGCACTTAGATTTAAAGAAGGAAGCCACTTGGAGCTTTCAGCAATCACTTCCATTCCGGCTGCTCTTTTTTGATAAACTGCTGCTTTTAGAGATAAATTATTGGTTTTTGCTAACTGTAAACATTCATTTAGCTCTGGAACAGAAGGTAGTTTATCATTAGCTTCAGAAAGGTCATCAGCATCTTCGCCAATCAAATGATAATAAGCAATATTTACCAACTTTAATTTACCTTCAGCATCAACTCTTTCGGATATAGAAGACGAAAATTTTGCTTTTGCTAACAAAACTTCAGCATTGGTTACCTCTCCAAGGGAAAAGCGTTTTTTCATAGCTGACAAATGTTCCAAAGAAACGCGTTCTTTATGTTCTCTGAGCTTTAATATTTCTGTCTTTTGTAAAACATTAACATATGCTTTCACAGCATTAAGTGCAAGCTCTTGTTTTAATTGCTGAAATCGCATCTTTTCTGCTTTGAGAAGATGGCTTGATCGACTGAATGTGGCAAAGGTACCACCGCCATCGATTAATTTCTGGCGCAATGTAAGTTTTTTTTCAGATGTATCAAGATTAAAGTTACTATCGAAATTGTATTGCAAATTAATGTCAGGTAAAAATCCAGCTAACCCAGAAGATTTATAGTGTTTTTCTGCGCTTTTATATTGGTAAAATTGAGACTTTATTTTTGAGCTATTTTTGATGGCTTTGCTTATCACTTCTCCCACATCGGTTGCATAGCAACTTATAGTATTAAAAATGATCGCAAGTGTGATAATCAATCGAAACATTCTAATTCCTATGCATATTGGTTGCGCAGCTCAATTACTAACATAAATTACTTTAATAATCAATAACTAATATTGTTGACACTATTGAGAAATTAAGTATATCATAGCTTACTATTGTTGGATCAAATAATGAAGACTTTTTTCTTAAAGGAGAAACAAATCAATAAAAAGTGGTTTGTCATAGATGCAGAAGGATTAGTGGTAGGGAGGCTTGCAGCATTTGTAGCGACACTATTACGTGGAAAGCATAAACCTGAGTATACACCTCATATGGATTGTGGCGATAATGTAATTATTATCAACGCAGAAAAGGTGCATTTCACCGGAAAGAAGCTTAAAGATAAAATTTACTATAAGCATACAGGTTATTCTGGTGGTTTGAAGAAAACTACTCCAGATAATATTTTAAATGGCAAATTTCCTGAGCGTGTAATAGAAATGGCAGTGAAAAGGATGCTTGATGATGGGCCTATGGCACGTAGACGCTTTGAAAATTTGTATGTTTATTCTGGTTCAGAGCATAAGCATCAAGGACAGCAACCTGAAAAGATAGATTTTGCCTCTTTGAATCGTAAAAATAAAAAGTAATGGAGTAAAAATGAAGAGTTCTACAATAAATAACAATGATTGGTCAGAAAAGACAATTAAATCAGCAGTTGATTCGCTTGGTCGTTTATATGCTACAGGCCGAAGAAAAGAATCTGTAGCAAGAGTATGGATAAAGCCGGGGAGTGGAAAATTTAGTGTTAACAAAAAAGGCGATCTAATTTCTTATTTTAAAAGAGAGTCAGTGTGCCAAATAGTAAAAATGCCATTTGTTGCAACTTCCACATTGGATAAATACGATGTATTTGCAACTGTAAAAGGTGGAGGGCTATCTGGTCAAGCAGGTGCTCTAGCTCATGGAATAAGCAGAGCTTTAAGTAGTGTAAGCCAAGATTTGCATTCTATACTACGTAATGGTGAGTTCTTAACTAGAGATTCACGTGTTGTTGAACGTAAGAAATATGGTCAACATAAAGCTCGGAAAAAGTGTCAATTTTCTAAGAGATAGTTATTTTATAGGGGTGTTTTTTTGTAAGTATTATACAAATATTTGCAAAAATGTATGATATCCTCTATTTTTGTGATGAATTTAGTTGACTATCGGTGTCAACATAATATGCTATTTATGTGATTTTTTCAATATTAAGGTAATTTATGAGTAAAGAAGATATAATAAAACAATTAAAGGAAGATTGTTCTAGTCAGAATATAGATATAACAAAATCTGATTTGAGCAAGATTCATGATGCGTTTATTAAAATAATAAAGAATGAGCTGCATGGGAAAGGTGAAATACGTTTGCATGGAATAGGAACATTTTCTACTGCTATCAGTCAGGAAAAACAATGTCGTAACCCCCAAAGTGGTGAGATCATGACTGTTCCTAAAAAGACAAGGGTAAAATTTAAAGCAAGCCAAACTCTTTTAAGTATTTTAAATGAGAAGGAAAAAGCAGCAGTTAGTTAGACATTGTCATTTTCATTGTTTTTACTACGCTGTGTAAGCCGTAAAATACAGCTTCGCTAATTAAATAGTGGCCTATGTTAAGAGCTGAGATGTGAGGTATTCTTGTCATCTTCTTAGCGTGTTTATAAGTTATGCCATGTCCTGCGTGGCATTCTATTCCTAATTTATTGACGTACTCTGCAGCATTAGTAATTAACTGTAACTTTTTTTCTGATGGATTATCACAGTAATCCCCTGTGTGAATTTCTATTATGTCAGGTTTTGTCCCTAGCTTTTCAAGATATTTTAGTTGATCAATATTTGGATCGATAAACAGTGAGACTTTTATGCTAGAGCTATGCATTTCCTCTATTATACTAGAAAGTTTATTGTGCATATTCACGATATCCAGGCCACCTTCGGTTGTTAATTCTTCTCTTTTTTCTGGTACTATACTAATCGAATAGGGTTTTACCTTTTTTGCTATTTCAAGCATTTCTTCCGTGGCTGCAATTTCAAGATTTAGCTCAGTGCTAATGCTTTTTTTTAGGTTAAATACGTCTTCATCTCTAATATGCCTTCTATCTTCTCGTAAGTGTACAGTAATAAAGTCTGCTCCAGCGTCAATGGCTATTTCTGCTGCTTTCAATGGATCTGGATAAGAAGTTCCGCGTGCGTTGCGGAGGGTTGCAACGTGATCGATATTAACACCTAGTTTCACAATCTACCTCAGAAATTATTTATAGATTATACATGTTATTAGGTTTTTTGCATAGTCATTGTTTGACCTTATCCAGAAAAAGTGGAGAGAAAGAAAAGAGTTTTTTTGGGTAAAATAAAATTTTGGAGGATTAGAAATGGCAAGAGAATATACGGCAGAATTCAAATTGGAAGCTGTTAAGCTGGCAAATGAACAAAGAAAGGTAGGTCAAACAATTACAAAAACAGCAAAGGATTTAGGAATAAAGGGTGGTTTATTAGGAAAATGGATAAAGAAATACAACGAAAAAAAGTCGGCAGCAGATGCATTTCCAGGTAGAGGTAACATGGCTCCTTACGACAAAGAGAGATTTGATTTACAGAAAGAGTTAGCAAAAGTAACAAGGGAAAGAGACATTTAAAAAAAAGCCCTGGCCAGTCAAAAAGAGTAAAATATTTTTTTATAAAAGAGCATAGTAACTGCTATAAAGTACAGGAATTATGTAGGATTTTCTGCTAGTGGCTACTATAAGTGGACCACAAGAAAAATAAGCAGTAGAGAATCAGCAAATAAAGAGCTACTCGAAGCTATTCAAAAAATATATCAAGTTTCTAAATGTAGATATGGAGCTCCTAAAATTCATGCTGAATTGAAGGCTTTGGGTAAAAGTTGCAATTTGAAAACGGTGCAAAGTATTATGCAGAAAAATGACATCAGGGCTATACTGAGAAGAAAGTTTAAAATTAAAAAACAACAAACAGATAATAGAGCTGTAGCTCCCAATATACTAGATCAAAACTTTATTGTTGATCAACCAAATAAAGTATGGGATTACTTACATCAAAACCAAGGAGGGATGGCTATATTTGGCAGCAATAATTCTCACGTATGGTAGTTAATGAGTAGTGCAATAAATAAACAATTGGTTATGAACTCTTTATTAATGGCCATTAATAGGCGTAAACCTGTTAAAAATCTACTGCTGCACAGTGACCAAGGTTCACAATATACTGCGCAAGGGTATCAATATCTCTTAGCTGTAAAGAATATAGATGAGTAATAAAGGCTGTTGTTACGACAATTCTGTTGCAGAAAGCTTCTTTAGCTCATTGAAAAGAGAAATACTTATTGATACTTCACAACACTCTGCTCAACAAACTAGAACTGCAATATTTGAATACATAGAAATTTTTTATAACAAACAACGTCACTATTAGAGGTTGTCCACAAACCAAGGAATACGTAGTATATAAAGAAAGAATATTGAGGTAAGAGATGAGGAAAAAATATCCAACAGATCTAAGTAAAAGGGAATGGGCAAGAATAGAAAAACACTTCAGAGTATCATACAAGAAAGGAGGAAGGCCACCAAAATACAGTAAGTGTGAGATAGTAAATGCAATTCTTTATATACTGCGCACAGGATGTCAATGGCGGTATTTACCAAATGATTTTCCGCTATGGAAGACTGTGTATGAGCAGTTTAGAAGATGGAAAAAGCAGGGAATTTTTGAGAAAATGAACTATGATATCACTAAATATAGTAGGTCAAAAATGGGAAGCCGAGCGCATGCATAGTGGACAGTCAATCGGTAAAAACCACGGAAAAAGGGGGGCAAAGGTTATGATGGTGCGAAAAAGGTAAAGGGGAGAAAAAGACATATAATCACAGATACTCAAGGATTTGTGCTTGGTTGCTATGTAGGAGCTGCAAGCGAAAATGACAGAGATGGGGTGAAGATGGCATTGGACAATATGAAGGAAAAATACAGCAATATTAAGAAAATGTGGGCTGATATGGGATACCAAGGAAAAGATTTAAAGGATTACGTAAAGAGAGAATATGGGATAGATATTGAAATTGTCAAAAGGCCTCCATGTAGGTTTTGGGTGCATAAAGATACACCACTAGAACTATTGCCACAACGGGATCCTGGATTTTCAGTACAGCCGAGAAGGTGGGTGGTAGAGAGGACTTTTGCTTGGATCAATAGAAATAGAAGGCTATCAAAGGAGTACGATTTACTTACAACATCTACTGAAAGTTTCATATATCTGGCTATGAGTAAAGTTATGTTAAGTAGGGAATATGCTTGATTTACTGGTTTGTGGACAACCTCTAACTATTGCATTCCAGAACAATTTGATGCATCATTCTTTTTGTAAAAAACATTCCAAACTTTCTCTCCACTTTTTCTGGGTAAGGTCAATTGATAACTGTCCACTTTCTATTCCCATGGATTCATATTTTTTGCCTTGACCAAGAAAAAATTCAGCTATTGCCTTACTTTCTCTTGCAACAACTTCTTCCTTAACAATTTTTCCTTTCTCATCAACGATACTTATAAAAGTTTCTTTTAGTGAGATCGCTATAATATTCCATGAGACTGCTCCTACTAATAAAAGTTTAAATTATTTTTGAAGAACTTATTCTACTGAATTCGTTACTTCGTGCTAAAATAATGGACTCCATCATTCAACAGCAATTACAGTATGTTTACCCTTTTTCTTGTTATTTTTCTAATCTATAGCTAGCGTTCAAAACCATATTCGAAAATACGTTTTCGGATTTTTTTTAATGCTGTTTATTTCATCCTCAACATCGTCTCTACCTTTATGAACTAAGTAGCAGCATTAAAAATTATAACGTACCCCTATCTCTAGAGTTGCATCTGGTATTTGTTTTGCTTTTATACCACTTAGTTGCCCACCCATGGTCATACCAACTGCACCAATTATCTGCGGAGTAATTTCATAATCAACACCTAACTTTAGTTTATAGGAAATAGAACTCAGTATTTTATCTACTACAGATGAACCAGCAGCTTCACCACCTGATTCTGGAGCACCTTGTGTTTCTTCTTCCTTTTCTTTTTCTTCTTGTGAACTATTGTCATCACCATCAACTGTATCACTAACACCAAAGCCAAAAGGTGTTATTTGGAGATATCCTCCTAAACCTCCGCTGACATATAGTTTAACGGGATCAATATCAAGGTCAGGATAGAAGCGGTAGTTTGCCAATAAGCTAGCTCCTATGCTCTTTAATGACTTAATATTACTGAGAACCTCAAGTTCAAATTTAGAGTTTTGGTCATAATGGTAACCAAGAACAACACCAGGTTTCATTTTAAAGCCACCACCCCAACCAGCACCAAAGTTTAAACCTGCATAGTACTTATCTTCTGACTTACTTGCACTATTACTAGCTGCACCTGCTAGAGATGAAGTAAGCAACACAGCCAAAACGCACAATCTCTTTATTTTCATATAACTCCTCATACAAAAAAATATATAATGCATAAGTATATATCCTTTATATTAAAAAAGATATAACTACATGTCAAAAAAAGTATAGCCATAAAATCAGATTATATAAAACGTACTACTCAGGTCTTTTATATAACTATATTTACTATCTTATTTGGTACAGCATATACAGTGCGAACTTTGCTTTGATCGATCTTACTGGACACAGAGTCTATCGCTATTTTCTTCAATTCTTCTTGAGGTAAGTTAATTGCCACCTTGATTGTTGTACGTAATTTTCCATTGATTTGCACTGCTATAGTTACCGTATCGTCAACTAATAATGATTCATCAGCTTTTGGCCAAGGTTGACCTCCTATTTCTTGCCATAGGCTTTCAGCTAGATGTGGTATGAATGGTTCGATTACTCTGATTAATATACATATACCTTCATCAATAAGAGATTTTCCAGTTTTTACGTCTATTTCAGCTATTAAATTCGTCATCTCACGAAATTTTGCCACTACACAGTTTAATCTGCAGTTTTCCAAGTCATCTGTAAGTCCGTGTAAGAGTTTATGAATTTTTTTTCTGTACTCTAGAAGTCCACCCGTAACATTTTCATTATCATAGTGTATATTTACAGGTCTTAGCTGCATGACCATACGCCACAATTTATTTACATAACGAGAACAACCTTCCACGCCATCATCGGACCATTCCATATCTTTCTCCGGAGGAGTGTCGGACAACACAAACAAGCGGGCAGTATCAGCACCATACTTTTCTATGATAAAATTTGGATCAACTGTGTTCTTTTTCGATTTGCTCATTTTCTCGACTTTTCCAACTTGAACCTTAGCTCCTTGTGCAATCAACTCTTTTGCTTCTGCGGGAAATAGCCACTTACCATTTTCGTCTTTATAAGTTGCATGGCAGACCATTCCTTGAGTGATTAAAGTAGAGAAAGGCTCTTTAATATCAAAATAGCCACATTTGGTTAAAGCACGGCAGAAAAATCTTGAATAAAGCAAATGCAGAATTGCATGTTCTATCCCACCTATATAATAATCAACAGGCATAAAACGATTACATGCATCTTTGTCTATTGATTTATCTTCACTACAGAATGCAGCAAAATACCAGGAAGATTCAAAAAAGGTGTCGAATGTATCAGTTTCACGCTCTGCTTGCTTTCCGCACTTTGGACAATCAACAAATTTCCAAGTTGGGTGCTTATCCAGCGGATTGCCACCACTTGTAAATTCTACATCTATTGGTAGAACTACAGGAAGGTCTTTTTCTGGCACTGGAACAGTTCCGCAATCTTTGCAATATATGATAGGTATAGGGCATCCCCAATAACGCTGCCTTGAAACTCCCCAATCGTGCAAACGATAGTTTATTGTTTTTTTGCCTATTTTTTTTTCTTCAAATTTTTTAACTATGGCTTCCTTTGCTTCACTAACCATTAATCCGTTTAAGAATTCGGAGTTAAACATTGTCCCGTCTCCAGTATACGCCTCCTTTGTCATCTGAGTAGCTTGACACTGGGATCCATTGTAAGAATTCTGGTCACGCGCTGGAATGACACCTAAGTGGGCTGAAGAAATAACGGGAATTATCGGCAAATTATATTTCTGTGCAAATTCAAAGTCACGCTGATCATGTGCAGGGCAACCAAAAATCGCGCCTTCCCCATATTCCATCAACACAAAATTCGCTATGTAAAGCGGCAATTCCTTATCAAGAAATGGATGTTTGACGTTTAATCCGGTGTAAACTCCTATTTTTTCATCGTTCTCTCTTTTCGATTTTATTTCCTGGATCCCAGTGTCAAGCACTGGGATGACAACAGAAGAACCATTCTTTAAATCCTGCACAATAGGATGCTCTGCTGCCACTGCACAAAAAGAAGCCCCAAACAAAGTATGAGGATAAGTTGTAAAAACTTTTAATTTCTTATTCAGGCCAACTACTTCAAACTCTATAGTTGCTCCTTCAGATTTTCCTATCCAACGCTCCTGCATTGTTTTGACTTTTTCTGGCCAATTTTTCAAACTTTGCAGGCACTTGAGTAAATCTTCAGCGAAATCAGTAATCTTTAAAAACCATTGGGACAACTTACGTTTTTCAACAACTGCACCTGATCGCCATCCTTTTCCATCAACCACCTGTTCATTTGCAAGCACTGTTTGGTCCACTGGATCCCAGTTAACCCATGATTCTTTTCGATAGGCAAGCCCATGCTTTAAAAAATCCAGGAAAAATTTTTGTTCGTGTTTGTAATAATCAGGCTCACATGTGGAGAGTTCACGCTCCCAATTATAAGAAAGACCTATAGATTTCAACTGTGTACGCATATTATCTATATTCTCTTTTGTCCATGTTTCGGGGCTAATATTGTTATCCCTTGCTGCATTCTCAGCTGGTAATCCAAACGCATCCCAGCCAATTGGATGCAAAACCTCAAATCCATTAGCTCTCTTGTAACGCGCTATCACATCCCCTATTGCATAGTTACGTAAGTGTCCCATATGAATTTTACCAGATGGATATAGAAACATTTCCAACACGTAACACTTTTCTTGTTTACCACTCTTGCTTACAGAAAAATCCCATTTATCTTGATAAAATTTTTCAACACTTTTAAAATCATATTTCATATAAATCCAAATTCAATTACAGTTCATATGCATCAAAGGATCAACCGCTTGGCCATTATGTCGTATTGTGAAACACATCTGTGGATCTTTATCTTGTGTGCTTGATTTACCTGCAGATCCAATTACTTGACCTTGCTTTACTTTATCGCCAATTTCAACATGTATGTTTTTTAAATAGGAGTACACAGTCATGTAATTATCTTTGTGTTCCACTATAATTAAATTCCCATACCATCTCAGCCCTTTGCCTACATATATCACTTTGCCTGGTGCAGAGGAAACTACGTTCGTTCCATTTTGAGCAGCAATTTTTATGCCATCCTTACACATTTCATCAGAAGAGGTAGCTGAACCTTTAACTGGCATTACAAATTTACAATTTACCCCCACATTTTGTGTATTATTGTTATCTTTGTATATCCTATTTATGATGGCTTTTCTACTTTCTTTTTGCACTGAAGGCTCCCTAATTAAATGGTACTCTCTTGTATATTCCAGATCTCTTTTTCCGTAAAATTCTTCGCCTTTAAGCAGCACAGGTGCAGGTTTTTGCAGGCCACAGCCTATTAATATTGCTAATAACATAAGAAATGAGGCTATATGCCACATTTTAAACTCTCACAAAACTCCAAAATTTTAGCGAGACGTAGTGTTTCACGCCTGCTTGTTACTTTCCTCGTTATTTATTTTACTAGTTAAATAGTCCCTCAAATCGGTGAGTTCTTGCAACAAATTCTTTGTGACTTTTATATCATTACCAAATTCTTTTTGCACTCCTTTTATTGTATATCCTTTATCATATAGCATGTATTTTACTTTCTTTATGGCCTCTATACACTTGCGATCATATAGCCTTCTTCCTTTACGCTTTGTAGGCTTAATTTGATGAAATTGACCTTCCCAAAATCTCAAAACATGCTGTTCCAAATGTAGCTCTTCAGCTACTTCCCCAATCGTATAAAATAATTTTTCCTTGTTCATTAATTATTGATTGATTTTTTTATAATTTTTGAAGGCCTAAAAGAAACTGAATTTCTTGCCTGAATCATCACTTTCTCCGATGTATTTGGTATATTTCCTGGTCTTTCCTTCTTTTTCTTAACCAAGAATGTTCCAAATGACGATATTTTTACTATTCCATCCTTTACCAAGCTTGTCTTTATTTCGTCCAATATATCATCTATTATCGAAACAGAGTCTTCCTTTGATAATCCTATTTCTTGGTTTATATCTCCAGCTATCGTTGCCTTAGTTACTGTTGTGTCTTTTGTTGTAACGTGATCCATTATTGATAAATATTACAATACGTAAATATAATATAGCAATCGACTCGAGATTCAGCTACTTTATTTTTTAGAGTATGTCTCTTTTGTTGCATAATTTAAAATACCGGCAACTATCAATATCGCAAATATTGCAAAAAGTGCCATTTTATGATCTGTAAAAAGTGCTAACATTGACACTATAACTCCACTGCCAATAAACATAAATCCATTGATAATGGATGATGATGTGCTGATGTATTTTCGTTTCACAATCTCGCTGCCGACAGTAAAATTAAGCATATGTCCTCCCGCAAAAAACCCGAACATTAACATACAAAAGTACACAACGTGGACTGTTAAATGGCTGTATAGTAAAATAATAATTGAGACGCCTTGCAATAAAGCAAAAGCAGAAATTACATGTTTCCTATTTTTAAATAAGTTTGAGATTCGATCTGCAATTGGAGCACCAACTGCAAGACCAAGCCATAGTATTGCAGTTGCTATACCTGACTCCATTGCATTGAGTTCTGAGTTGCCCAGTAACCTTGGAGCCCACAAGGTATTAAGTGCTAAAAATGTTCCAAAAGTAATAGCACCCACCACTGAAGTTATCCAGATATCTCTTAATTTTAGCACTGTTAATATAGAGCACATTACTGTCTTCATAGAGCTTTTTATTGTGCGCTTTTCTGAGCTGCTTTCTGGAAGTGTGTTTGGACAAAAAAGCGTAAGTACAAATATCAACACACCAAATAGTATTATGCATACAATCAGATTTTTCCAATATGCATCTTCGGCAAGCAAGTTAGAGAACAGTATTTGAATTACCAAAGCAGAAAGGCTTGAAATTGTCTGCACTAGTGAAAACATTAGTCCAAATTGGGCAGCGGAAAAACATATGCTACTTGTGTGAGCAGCACCAATAAAACCAAATGATGCTCCAGTTGCAATCAACACTTGAGACAAAATCAAATGGGAGAAATTGTCACTATTAATAAGGACAAAAAACCCCAAGATCATAGTTGATAACGAGAAAAAATAAATTTTTTTACTGGAAAAAACATTAAACGTTGCTCCACTAAAAAATTGTAAGATGGCGAAAGTCCAAGTATATACTGAATTAGCCAGTGCAACTTGCGCGATTGTAAGTCCAAGTTCCTTTTCGAGATTTACACTTATAAAGGTATAAATTATCTGCATGTTGCTGAATATAACAACCAAGTTACTAATCAGCCAAATGAACCAAGCCTTAGCTCTGCTTTCCATAAGATTTATTTTTATAAGTAATCTATTAGAAATTTAACACTAAGTCTCTTTTTAAGCTATTGTTTCCTGACTACTGTTATAGCTAACCCAAAAAACGGTTTCCCTACGTCATGCCGCCGCGGTATCTCTTAGCCGCTAACAAGCAGCGGGATGACGATTGTCAGGGTGTCATCCTAGCGCCCCTATGATGTCATCCGAGTAGCCAACACTGGTTTCCATCCAAGACGGTGTCATTCCAGTGCTTGACACTGGAATGGCTTTGTTGCATCGCTCTTCGGATAGTAGGTAACGTACAATAAATTCATGAAGCTATCTCAAACTTAGCCATGCCTATTTCAGTAAATTTGTTAAGCAAATAACACTTGAGTAGCAGTTCCTTCTCACGATTAATTTCAGATTTGCTCCTAAAACTAAACCCAAATATTCGCTTCAACCTTGAGAAAAATCCTTCAATATACGATCTTTTTCCGTAATTTACTTCTTCTTTCCATCTTTTTATACCATTCTCACCATGTAATTTCATTAACTGAATAGCGGCATTTCTATCAAGCATATAATCCAATTTTGGATGCTCTGCTGCGTTGTTTTTCGGAGGAATTTTCGTTTTTATACCATATTGATTACACAGCTTATAGAGCTTTTCTCTGTCATATGCCCTATCTGCATATAGTACTTTTATGACATACTGAAAATCGACTTCTTTTAGCAAATCACAAGCTCCATAGTGATCAGACCGTTACTGTATTTTACAGCTATGGCTTTTTTGCTGTTTGTATTCAACATTACATGCAATTTTCTTGTCTGTTCATAGCTGCGATACTTTCTATCTTCGCTATTTTCTTTGCTATGACCAGGAGTGTTGTTGTATATACTAATTCCTGTACTGTCTATAGCAATTTCGATATCTTCCATATTATTTTTATCAATTCTGCAATCATTGATCTTAATATTGAGTTTCTTAAACCTTCTTGATGATTGTGAATAGCTGATAACTTGCAAATTTTTCCCAATTTGCTCAAGGTATCCTGCTATAAACTCAACTGTTTGCCTCAGGCCTATTCTAAATAAACAAGTTATTATGTGCACCAAAATTACAACTTTATCGCTATAAATATTGTTGCCACCTGGTATTTTTGGACCATTCTCGTACCACTTTTCTATGGCTTCGTTGATATAATGAAAAATATTTCCTCTTTTTTCTAGAAATTTGTTATATTCGCTATGGTTACTGACCCTCATTTTTTGTGGCATATTTTTTCTTTCAAGGTTAAATGGCTATTTTATAATGAATTTTGTCAGTAGCCACCAGATTTTTCAGTTGCTATGCAACAAAGCCCACTGGAATCCAGAAAAAAAGAAATATGTATCAGCTACTTTCATTTGCTGCGCCTCGAAAATAAACGTTCATGTAGCTAAGCCATAAATCCAGTATAAAGACCTTTAATCATTGGCTTCGTAGTACTTCTCAACCAACTTATTAAGTAACCTTACACCAAAACCTACTGCTCCTCTTGGACAAATGTCAGTACCTTTCTCGTGCCAAGCAGTGCCTGCGATATCTAAATGTGCCCAGCAAGTTTCATTCACAAAACGCTGTAAAAACTGTGCAGCCATTATGCTATCTCCACCAGAGCCTGCAGGAGCGATGTTTTGAACATCAGCAATCGGTGAATCAATAATTTTGTCATAAGTTTCATTCATAGGAAAACGCCATAACTTCTCATTTACTTCATTTCCTGCATCAATCAGACGGTTTGCTAATTCATCATTATTTGAAAAAAGACCAGCATATTCGTTATTTCCAAGTGCAACCACTATAGCACCAGTTAAAGTTGCAAGATCAATCATAAATTTTGGTGAGAATCTATCTTGCGTATACCATAAAGCATCTGCAAGTATGAGCCTTCCTTCTGCATCGGTGTTCAACACTTCTATTGTTTGTCCAGACATTGAAGTTACTACATCACTTGGTCTTTGAGCATTACCACCCACTGCATTTTCTGCAAGTGCGACCACGCCAATTGCATTTACTTTTGCTTTTCGTCCTGCTAAAGCATGCATCACCCCAACCACAGTAGCAGAGCCTGCCATGTCATATTTCATCGACTCCATACCACGTGAAGGTTTGAGTGATACTCCACCAGTGTCAAACATTATACCTTTACCAACAAAAGCTATAGGCTTTTGTTCTTTAGAAGCCCCATTCCATTTTATCACTACTAATTTTGGTTCTTTACTACTTCCTTGTGCAACTCCAAGCAAGGCTCCCATTTTTTTCTCTTCCATCTGCTTTTTATCAAGCACCTCGATTTCAAGGCCAAGCTTAGTAAGTTCTTTTTTTATATGATCAGCATAGGATTCTGGATATAGAATGTTAGGAGGCTCTGTTATAAAAGAGCGCGCAAGGAATATACTCTCACCTTCTTGCCTTAAGTGCTCAAATGATCTTTCAGCATTATTTAATTGTTCATCTTTTACTAATACGGTAATCTCCTCTACCTCTGTAATTTTCTCATCCTTTTTAGTTTTATACTTATCAAACTTAAAACTACGCAGAAACGCACCATATGCAACATTTGCTGCACTACCTTCGATTAAAACCGCTGCTTTTTTAATTTTTAATCTGCTTAGCTCACAATATATTTTACCACCAATATTTAATTCTTTATTTTCATTCCATTCATCCTTCTTACCCAGTCCAACAACTATAACATTTTTTTCTTCTGGCAAAGCAGTAGAGAAAAATTCACCAAAACTTCCATTGAAATCGCTAAATTGCTTTATATTATCTATGACCTGTTTTCCTTGCAAAACTCCGCCATCATTTACGGTTTCGTTGTCTTCAAATAAACCCATTACTATTGTTTTAAAATCGGGCGAAATTTTAGAAATTGTTATTTTCATTGCTGGTATCTCCGTTGCAAATAATTGTAAACTGTACATAAAACATAGCAAAAACATCAGTAAGATATTTTTCATATACATCCTAAGTACAATAACACTTAAGTTTACTATGGACTCCCTTACATGCAAGGTTTTTTATCTTTTATTAGAGAACTTATTATATCCGCCCAAGGTAATGTTAAACGTATAGGTTTTTATGACCTGATCACTGTAAGTAAATGGTGTTATGAGAAGGCTTGCAAGCCCATTACTAACAAAATCTTCAAGAACAGGATCAGCGCAATTATCGCAATTATGGTCAGCAAAAAACATTTGCGTTGTGAATTCTGGAAAATCCGGATGTTGAACTAGAAAGTTGATATGTGGAGCTCTATCACCAATTTTACCAGGTGCTATCGTAATAAAATTATAATAGCCAAGATTATTCACTACAAACCTTCCTGATCCAGCAAAATTCGGATCATCCTCTATATTCTTATCGTAATGGTTCACGCCGCGTGAATTCGCGTGCCATATAGAAACTACAGCATTTTGTATTGGTAAACAGTTTATATCAGTAATTCTACCCACTATGTGTATTAATTCTCCTGTTGCACTATTTGGAGAACCAGGTTTCCTTCTTAAATTGTTTGAAGAGCTAAAATTTTTTGGCCTTGCATCAAGGTCATATATTTCTGGAGTTTCAATGCAGTTGAGCAAAACAGGATCAGCTGCAAATAGCGGCAAACTGAATACCATTTGTACTAAAAACGCTAATAAGATATTTTTCACATTCATTTCATTTATAATAGACTTCTTGCATAACCATATAACAAACTTTTATTGGAAATAGAAACGAAAAAACTTGCTTGACACCCTTCGCCAGCCCCCTTATCATAAAACTGAAGGTATTCAGTTATCTTCATCTGTGCAGATTAAACAGCAAGAAAACAACGTAGTTGGCGTATTATTTTTAATTTTTTGCACTATGTGCACCTTATGTCTTCACAATATTTCTAGGTTTTTACCTACACAAGCTGAAACGCGCTATTTAAAACATTAAAAAACGCCAACTTAAAAAATGGATAGTGAATAACTAGCTACCCTAGGGTTTCTTTTGCCTTTTTTTCTGTTTAGTAAATTGTATCCGTTCAGCGGAGTGGTAGAATAAGGTAGACAAAGCAAGATAATAAAGATAATCATAGAGCAAAAGTGAGGTAATGTGGTAAACCTTTGAGAACTTTGCAAAAATTTACAGCAAAAAATAGAAAAGTTGGAAGGGAGGATAGAAGAGTTAGAGGCAGAAAATAAGGCCTTGAGGATTGAGAACGCTGAGTTGAAAGAGAGGCTTGGTTTAAACTCGAAAAATTCATCTCTACCGAGCTCTAAAGAATTGTACAAAACAAAAAAGGACAAGCCAAAAAGCGAAAGGAATGTTGGCGATCAGGTTGGGCATAAAGGAAATTTTCATGCCACAATGGAAGCGGATAAAGTAGTAAAAATAGAGTTGCCTAATATTTGCGAATGCGGAGGAGAGCTTGTAATATGCGAAAAACCTTATGTTCACCAAAAAGTTGATCTTCCGGAAATTAGGCCTTATGTAGTAATTGGAACATGGTCGTTGTCGGAGATGCAGAAAAAGAAAAAGTAGCAAGTTACCAGAAGGTGTTACGCCAGATGCATTTGGTCCAAGGGTTAAGTCTATAATTGCAGCACTCAGCGGATTTTACAAAAACTCAAAGCGTGAAGTGGCTAGTATCATAAATGACATTTTTAATTTGAACATAAGTGTTGGCAGCATATCAAATCTTACTATTACCCACAAATATGAGGTTCGTGAGCAAGTCGCCATCCTTCTGCTAAATCAAAGAGACGTTTATATCCTTTCCAAAGAGTAATTGGTCCTGGTTTTGGGTCATTTTTTCTTGCTAAATGGCCTCCAAGTTCATGAAACAGCTTCTTTTATGTTGGGAACTACACTTGGACATGGTTTTCTGTGTATTTTAACGTATAAAACTTTCCATTCTTCTTCAGCTAATAAAGTAGTACATGGTAATGTTGGGTTAGCTCTTGCAATTGATGTAATAAAGAAGATCCTCCAAGCAATAATACTCACAACTGTTAGATATCTCATTAGTCTTTCTGCTATTCCAAGCCTACATTCTTCAACTTTGAGACCGAATTTAAAATTTTATGTAATATCTCTATTTTCCATCTAAGGCAATAGCAGAAAAAGCACCAATAATAAAGTTAGCCTACGATGAATTAGACAGGTTTAGCTGGAATGAAAAAGATTTAGTAGCATATGAAGAAAGAATAATGGATCTACGTAAGGAAGAAGCCATTCTTGAATACAAACTTGAGGAAGGTATAGAGAAAGGAAAAATCGAAGTTGCAAAAAATTTACTTAAAGCTGGTGTATCTGTTAATTTAATAGCTGAATCCACTGGCCTTTCTCAAGCTGAAATTGTACAGCTTAAGCAAGAAGTGGCCTAAGTATCACGGTTTTTAGGGCTTTTTTAGCTCGGCAGTGGTCTGAAAAGTCCATTTTTCACTTTATAAAATGTTTATATTTTACCACCTACTTTATTTGAATAAGTTCTTCTGCCACACTCTGAACGGATATTTGAATCAGGCTCAAGTTGACAAGTAGATGTTATCTTGTTATAATAAGTAAGTAAGTATTTATTAATTTAATCTTAACTTAAGAGGGTATTTATAGTAGCAAGTGATAGTGTTTTAAAAAGGTATGCGTTAGCCTATATAAAGAAATCTGGTAGTAACAGTGATGTTAAAGAGTTTTTACAATTTTGTAATACGCAAAATACCACAAATTGGAGTGAGGAGAATTTTAAAAATGCGTATGAAAAATTTACACATCCAAATTCAAGCAATAGGCACGATACAGGAAGCAGAAATGATCAATATAACGCAGGGAATAACGCACAACCTACAGGCTCTCAGATTACACATATACATGTACACAATAGAGGTTTAGACTTTTGGGATTATTTGCTATTACAATGCTGGATGGATTCTTTATTCGGTGGACGTGGTCACACTACGGTTAATAATATAACGAATATTAACAATGGTAATACCACTCATCAAGGGAGAAAAGAGAATAAAAAAGAATCAGAAGACAGTAGAAAGCTATTAGCTTTGGGTATAGTAGCTGCAGTTGTGTGTGTTGCTTTCCATGCTGGTATGTGTTTTTGGTATAACAGCAGCAGAAAAGTGGCTAGAAAAGAAGAAAAAATAGATTACCTGGATAGTAAATTTAAAACGTTCAGAAATATAGAATTTGCGGTTGGCGTTGTTTCTTTGGCAGCTTTGGTAGCTTGTGCTGTTTACCCAGTCTTACCAGTGTGGGGTTTAGCTATCCTTGGCGTTAATTCTCTCGTATGTTTTGCTGGTGGTTTAGCTTTTCATATGAAGCATGAGGAAGAATCAGAAAATATCGAGAAAGCTAAAGGAGCGGTAGATAGCTGTCTTAGACAAGGGCATGGTTATGGAGATCCTTCTCGTTATGATGCACCACCTCCTTACTTTTCTCAAGATCCTAATACTACTCCAACTGCTCCTCCTTGTAGTGAATTTGATAATCCTAATGCGAAACGGCAGTCTGAGAATTGTGAGGGGTTCACGTATGATAGAAATGAATAGTTTTATTTTTAGCCAAATTAATTGAATCAAGCTACAAAACCTGCTAAAGTTAACTTTGTGAAAGCACCCTTAGCTCAGTTGGATTAGAGCATTTGACTACGGATCAAAAGGTCGGGCGTTCAAGTCGCTCAGGGTGCACCACATTTTATAGGAAACAGAAGTCATACTTGAAATTAATATATGTAATACCTATCTTTAAAGGTTAAGCACTAAACTATTATATATGAGCAAAAAAGACTACTATGATCTGCTGGAAGTAGGCAGAAATGCCAGTATTGATGAGATAAAAAAAGCGTATAAAAAATTAGCATTAAAATATCATCCTGATAGAAATCCTGGCAATCAAGAAGCAGAGGAAAAATTTAAAGAAGTAACAGCTGCATATGAAGTTCTGTCTGACTCTGAGAAAAGGGCAGGCTATGACCGTTATGGCCACGAAGGTGCTTCTGGTGGATTTCAAGGCTTTAGCTCTGCAGGAGATTTTAGCGACATATTCAATGACTTCTTTGGTGGAGGATTCGGTGGTGGTGCAAGTAGATCGAGAGCAAAAAGAAGTACAACAGGAGTATCTGGAGCAGACCTACGTTATGATCTTGAAATTACCTTAGAAGATGCATTTAAAGGAATACAAGCGCCTATACATTATGTGACAAATGTAAAATGTGATACATGCCAAGGCACAGGTGGCGAAGGAGCAATTAAACCAGTTCAGTGCCACACATGCCAGGGAAGCGGTAGGATTAGAACTCAACAAGGCTTTTTTACCATCGAAAGAACATGTACTACATGCTATGGGGAAGGAGAAATAATACAAAACAAATGTAAGAAATGTGGTGGAAGTGGACGTAGAAGAGATGAAGTAAATATATCCGTTTCAATTCCAAAAGGCATAGAAGAAGGAGCTAAGGTAAGGATAAGTGGTAAAGGAGAAGCTGGAACAAAAGGTGGAAAAAGTGGAGATTTATACGTATACGTGAAAATAATTTTCCATAAAATCTTTGCTAGAAATAAAGCAGATTTACACTGTAAAGTGCCTATAAGAATGACACTAGCAGTGCTTGGTGGTGAAATCGATATTCAATCAATTGATGGAGCTAAAATAAAAGTAAAGGTCCCTGAAGGCACTCAAACTGGTACCAAACTACGTTGTAGGGAAAAGGGTATGCCATATATGAACTCACATGCTCGTGGTGATTTATACGTACAGGTAATAGTTGAGACTTTAAATCCAAAAAATTTAACTAAAAAGCAAATTGAACTATTAAAAGCGCTTGAAGAAGAGGAAAATGCAAGTGTACAACAGCAATCTGAAGGGTTTTTTAGTAAAGTAAAAAAAAAATAAGAAATCTGCTAAATGACATAAAGGGGTAACTGTTTACGGGTTTTCATTTAATCCTGCAATTCTTTGACCTTATTAATGGAAAACTTAACAATAGTGTTATTATTAGCCAACAGAAACTTCTTAGTTCCTTAAAACTATGTAAAAGCAATAAATTTCTTTATTTAAGGTCGAAGTTTTGCTATTCTCAGGTTTTAATAATTTAAATTTAATGAATATAAACAAAAATGAGTTTTTATTTCTTCCGCTTGGGGGAGTAGGAAGAATCGGGATGAATGTTAGCCTATATCATTACCAAGGTAAGTGGATTATGATCGACCTTGGTGTTGGTTTTGCAGATGAAACTATGCCAGGTGTTGAGCTGCTCATTGCTGATATAGATTTTATTGCTCAAAGAAAAAAAGATTTACTTGGAATAATAATTACACATGCACATGAGGACCACTGCGGTGCAGTGCCCCACTTGTGGGAAGAGTTGCAGTGCTCCATATATACAACAAAGTTTACGGTTAATTTTCTTAAAGAGAAACTAAAAGAATTTCGATTGGAAGGTATAGTGCCTGTGAAAGAGGTAGACATAAATGGCAGCATAAATTTGGGTCCTTTTACCGTCGAGTTTATAAATGTAACTCATTCAATTCCTGAGGCAAATTCAATATTAATTAGCACTGAAATGGGTAGTGCACTCCATACCGGAGACTGGAAATTTGATCCAAAACCTGTTGTTGGATTAACTTCTAATATGGAGCGTCTAAAAGAAATTGGCGATAAAGGTGACCTGCTTGCAGCAATTTGCGATTCAACCAATATATTAAGCAAGCATCACCCTGAGTCAGAAGGTGAAATTTATAATAATATTTATAACATAATAAAGCGGTCTAAAAAATTAGTTGCTGTTTCGCTATTCGCTTCAAATGTGGCACGAATTGAAACGATAAGCCAAGCTGCAAAAGCACTAAATAGAAAAGTAGTTTTACTTGGTAGATCTTTATGGAGAATAGTGAAAGTTGCGCAAGATAGTGGTTATTTAACTGATTCTCCTCAGTTTCTTGAAGCAAAGGAAGCAGTAAATTTTCCAAGGGAAGAACTGGTGCTACTTTGCACAGGTTGTCAAGGTGAGCCACTGGCAGCTACCGCAAGACTTGCTGCTAAGAGTCATCAAGCATTTAAAATGCAGCAAGGTGATACCATGATCTTTTCGTCAAAAATCATTCCTGGAAATGAAACTCGTGCGCACAACATGCTCAATGCCTTTATTGAGATGGGGGTAGAAGTTATTACTGAAAAAACAGAGCATGTTCATGCTTCTGGGCATCCAACAAGAGAAGAGCTAAAGGAAATGTATTCTTTAATAAAACCGAAGATGTCTATTCCAGTTCACGGCGAATATATTCACACGCATGCACATGTAAAATTTGCTAAAGAGTGCGGTGTGGCAAAAGCAATAATGATTGCACCAGGTGATATTGTTAATTTGGAGAACGGAGAAAAGGTTGATTCAATTGATGTTGACTACTTTGGTATTGATGGTATGTTGCTACGTCATCCGGAGAGCAGTGTTATAAAAATGCGTAAAAGAATGAGAGATGCCGGAGTTATTGTGGTAACAGCAGTTGTAAACAAGAAAAATAAATTGCTTGCTAAACCAAAAGTATTTGTACCTGGTGTTTTTGAAGTGCTAGAAGATGCAGCTACCATACAGAAAATTGTCAAGAAAGTTGAGTCGTTGTTTAGTTTGCAGCCAACAAAAAAAATTAAAAATAAGATTGAAAGTTCAATATTGAGTATCTTAAAGGAATATTTACTAAAAAGACCTATAATTGAGGTTCAGATAGAACAGGTATGAAATGAATGAAGCTATTCGTTCATCTGGTGTTATTTATTTCGTTATTTATTCCTTATTTTACAAAAGCTGCTTTATATGTTGATATAAAAAAAAGCAGTGTTGGTAACATTGGTCTTGTTGTATCTAAATGTACATGTAAAACAGCGTTGGAAAGCGAATTAAGCGAAAATATTGCAAAGGTAATAGGAACAAATTTATCTAATTGTGGCTTATTTAATGTAAAACGTGGCGCGGAAGCTGAATCTAAATCTTGGAAAAGCGATACTGTAGTCACAGTAAGTTTAAGCGAAATATCTGGTAGTGCATTAGAGCTATCATTTCGTTTATTTGACGCTTTTACAAAAAGAGAATTACTTACTCAGTCAGTTGTTTTTCCAGCAAAAGACTGGAGAAAAATTGGTCACCTCGTTTCGGATGTGATACATGATAGATTGATTGGTGAGAAAGGGCACTTCAACACAAAAATCACGTATATCGCTGAAGAAAAAGATAGCAACTACAAATCTGTGCGTAAAATTGCTGTGATGAATCAAGATGGAAGTAATATAAAATACTTAACAAATGGCGATAGATTTGTGTCAACACCGAGATTCTCACCAAATGGAAAGGGTATTGTTTATATCTCGTACGCAAATGGTAAAAGTTATATAATATTAAAAAATTTAAAAGATAACACTGAATCAATAATCAGCGCATTTGAAGGAGTTGTTTCTGCACCAAGATTTTCTCCTGATGGTAAATCTCTTTTAATTTCCCACTCATTGGGTGGTGAAACGAATATATTATCTTTAGATTTAAGTAGTAAACGGACAAAAAAAATTACTAAAGGTTCAGCTATAAGCACTTCTCCCTCTTTTTCTCCAGATCAAAAGTATATGGCTTTTAGTTCTGATATAAGTGGGAGTCAGCAACTGTACGTTATCGATTTTACTAACAAAAGTAAAAAACCTAAAAGAATTAGTTTTGGAAGTGGAAGATATGCTACGCCTGTTTGGTCGCCAAAAGGAGATCTGATAGCTTTTACAAAGATTCAGTCAGGAAAATTTTACATAGGAGTTATGAAGCCAGATGGCAAAGAAGAACGTCTGCTTTCAGAGGGGCATAAAATTGAATCCCCGGCATGGCTACCAAATGGTAGAGAAATCATTTTTACAAGAACAGAATCACCAAGCAACTCTAAACTATATTTAGTAGACTTAGTAAAGAAAAATCAAAAAATGGTTTCCACTCCCACAAATGCTTCTTTACCGGATTGGTCTTATTTTTGAAAGTAGATCTATTATAGGTTTGATATGAGCCTTATTTTACTTTAATCGCTTATAACCTTTGGCACTACAAAATACCCATGCTCAGGTTTTGTATTGGACAATATCTCTTCTTTAATATTTTGAGAATTTATAACATCATCGCGTACATGAATGTCCTTGTCTATACTGCCATAACGCATAGGAGAAACACCTTCAGTATTAACTTGCAATAAAGTATCGTGTATCCAATCCAGCATTGTCAGTTCTTTGGAGTAGTGATCAATCTCGTCATTTGATAACTTAATCCTTACAAGCTGTGCAATTTTAAGCATTTCTTCCTTGGTAATTGTTATCCTCCTTGGATAAAGTGAGTTAAAATATCTACGACCGAAACAACTTCTATTTTACCAGTTTTTTCAAATTTGTGAAGTATGGTATCCGTAATCACTAATTTATCTAAAGAAGAGGAAGAGATTTTCTCAACTGCACTTCCTGAAAGCACACCGTGTGTGATGCATGAAGTTACGGACTTTGCTCCGTAACTTTTTAAAGCAAGAGCTGCATTACACAATGTTCCACCAGAGTCAACTATATCATCAACAATGACACAATTTTTGTTTGCAACTTCTCCTATTATGTTCATTACTTGAGATGTGCCTGCTTTCTCCCTATATTTATCTACTACAATAATCTTATCACTTAACCCTATCTTGTACTTTTCCTCTAAAGTCTTTGCAAAAGCACGTGCTCTACCAATTGCTCCAACATCAGGTGCAACAATTGCCAAATTTTCCGTGTGTATAGAGTCAACAAATGCTTCAAAGCAGTTCAAATTAGTTATCGGTACATCAAAGAATCCTTCAATTTGACTTGAGTGCAAATCAATAACTGCAACACTACTTGCACCTGCAGTTTGAATAAGATTTGCAACTAATTTGGCACTTAAAGCAGACTGCACATTATTGTTCTTGATAATTCTATCTTGCCTGCTATATCCATAATAAGGGATAATTACTACTATCCTTTTGGCTCCTAATCTATTTACTGCATCAATTATGAGCAGAAGCTCCATAAGGTTATCATTCACAGGGGGAGAAAGAGATTGTATTATATATACTTCTTGATTATATAGATCATTTGCTACTTCTACATTTACCTCGCCATCGGTAAACTTTGATATCCAAGCAGAGGATGGTTGAACATCTAGCCGGTTAACTACTGATTCCCCTAATTCCTTACTAGCATTACCTATTATTATCTTCATAACGCACTAATTGAGTTTTTAAGATTATACAGAAATTGTGAAATAATTGAAATGTAAGTGTCTTTATCTAGCATTCTTGTCGGTGAATTAGGTACCTCTTGTACAATGACCTGTCATTTTCACGCGTTGTTTCAATATACAGACCCAAATTGAAACAACTATACAAAATCCTGCTTATGTTTCAAGATAAATGACTTTAATGAAATATAATTTATCTAGTCATTTGTATCTGCTAACATACTACACTTCCCATTGTAGAGCCTCTGCAACTTACTGAAATTTATAATCGCTTTATAAAAAGCTTTATACTCTTTGCTTAATTGGAGGCGCTACCTCTGCACTTTCTGCTCTGTCTAGGGTACTACTTGGTTTTTCTGCAGTAATTTTTTGAATGCTACCATCTACCTTATTCTTGATATCTGCTCCATATGATCTTAATACTTCAATAGCTTTCTCGTTTCCACTATTCAGCGCAATATCCAAAGCATCCATTCCATCATTATTTTTGTGGTTGATAAAATTCTCTAACTCAAAGATTTTTATATATTGCTCAATGATGAATTCTACCACTTTTCCAGGGCAATTATTAGCGGCAGGAAAGAGTACTGCATTGTTAGAGGTTGTCCGGAAACTAGTAAATTCAAGCATATTCCCTCTTTAACATAACCCTACTCATAGCTAGGTATATGAAATTCTCAGTGGATGTTGTGAGTAAATCATACTCCTTCGATAGCCTTCTATTCCTATTAACCCAAGCAAAAGTCCTTTCTACAACCCATCTTCTTGGCTGTACTTTAAACCCTTGTTCTCTTGTTGGTAGTAGCTCAGGTGGCGTATCTTTGTGCACCCAAAATCTACATGGAGGCCTTGTAACAATTTCAATATCTATGTCATATTCTTCCTTTATGTGATTCTTTAAATTTCTTCCTTGGTATCCCATGTCAGCCCACATTTTTTTAACTTTAGTATATTTTGTTCTCATATTGTTTAATGCTATTTTAATACCATCTCTATCATTTTCGTTAGCAGCGCCTACGTAACAACCTAGTATAAAACCCTGAGTGTCTGTAATTATATGCCTTTTTCTACCCTTTACTTTTTTACTTCCATCATAGCCTTTGATCCCCCCTTTTCTGTAGTCTTTACAGATTGACTATCTACTATACAGGCACTCGGCTGCTCATTCCTTCCTATTTTTCTTCTACTATATTTTGTAATTTCATAATTCATTTTCTCAAAAATTCCCTGCTTCTTCCATTGCCTGAACTGCTCATACACAGTCTTCCATAGCGGAAAATCATTTGGTAAATACCGCCATTGACACCCTGTACGCAATACATAGAAAATTGCTTCTAATATTTCTCTTTTGCTATACTTTGGCGGCCTTCCTCCTTTCTTGTATGATACTCTGAAGTGTTTTTCTATTCTTGCCCATTCCCTTTCGCTTAGATCTGTTGGATACTTTTTTCTCATCTTTACCCCGTACTAAAATTTCAGATATTATAGCCTTTTACTTGTTTCCGGACAACCTCTGATACCAATTCCCATTACAGGGCAAACAGATGGACAATGATGGAAGAAAAGCCATACTGAAGTAAGTAAAATAGCGAGGTTTAAATGGCATTAAGATCAAAATTATTGGATGAAAAAGTAGTAGAATCAGCAAAAGAAATGCTGAAGAAAGTAAGGAATAATGCATATGTTTCAAAAAAACTAAATGCTGTAATTGCAGCAAAAAAGTACAGTATAACGGCTGTAGCAAAAATATATTGCATTTCAAGAAGCGCACTAACTTCGTGGGTAAAACTCTTGAAAATTGGCAGAGAAGAAAAACTGTTTGCTCCTTCACAACGTCGTAGAAAAACTAAATTAAATCAGGCTCAACTACAGCAAATTGAAGAGTGGATAGAAGAAAATCCTAATATCACCATTAAAGAAATGAGAATAAGAATCCAGGAAAAGTTCGGATTAAATATCAGCAAATCTACAGTACACCGCCATATGCAAAAGATGAAATTCTCATATATTACACCAAGACCAGTTCATAATGGACAAGATAAAAGCAAACAAGAGGAATTCAAAAAAAAATCTCAATGGAGCTATTAGCAAGTATCCAGAAAAAGAGCTATTTTTCTTTGATGAATCATGGTTTGGCACACATTCAAAAGTTGGACATGGGTGGTTTAAAAAGGGGATTAGAACACAGGTTAAAACAAAATTAGGTAGGCAAAATTTCTATCTCTATAGTGCAGTTAATCCTAGAAATCGAGAGAGTTCTAGCTTATTTGCACCAAATGTCAACACTGATTGCATGAACATATTTCTTGAGCAAATTTCGCAATATCTAGAAACACGAGAGGCTTTTCTCGTTATGGACTGTGCTAGTTGGCATAGGTCAAAAAATTTAAAGGTACCTAAAAATATCGACATTATATACCTACCTCCATACTCACCTGAGCTAAATCCTGTTGAGAGGCTTTGGTTATATATAAAACAGAACATTTTGCGCAATAAAATATACGATACAATTGCTCTACTTGAGGGTGCTTTGTGCAAATTTATTACTTCTCTTGCCAGCTCCACAATTAAACAACTCTGCAATGTTTCCTATTTGACTGGACAACAATGAGAATTGGTATTAGAGGTTGTCCGGAAACAAGTAAAAGGCTATAATATCTGAAATTTTAGTACGGGGTAAAGATGAGAAAAAAGTATCCAACAGATCTAAGCGAAAGGGAATGGGCAAGAATAGAAAAACACTTCAGAGTATCATACAAGAAAGGAGGAAGGCCGCCAAAGTATAGCAAAAGAGAAATATTAGAAGCAATTTTCTATGTATTGCGTACAGGGTGTCAATGGCGGTATTTACCAAATGATTTTCCGCTATGGAAGACTGTGTATGAGCAGTTCAGGCAATGGAAGAAGCAGGGAATTTTTGAGAAAATGAATTATGAAATTACAAAATATAGTAGAAGAAAAATAGGAAGGAATGAGCAGCCGAGTGCCTGTATAGTAGATAGTCAATCTGTAAAGACTACAGAAAAGGGGGGATCAAAGGCTATGATGGAAGTAAAAAAGTAAAGGGTAGAAAAAGGCATATAATTACAGACACTCAGGGTTTTATACTAGGTTGTTACGTAGGCGCTGCTAACGAAAATGATAGAGATGGTATTAAAATAGCATTAAACAATATGAGAACAAAATATACTAAAGTTAAAAAAATGTGGGCTGACATGGGATACCAAGGAAGAAATTTAAAGAATCACATAAAGGAAGAATATGACATAGATATTGAAATTGTTACAAGGCCTCCATGTAGATTTTGGGTGCACAAAGATACGCCACCTGAGCTACTACCAACAAGAGAACAAGGGTTTAAAGTACAGCCAAGAAGATGGGTTGTAGAAAGGACTTTTGCTTGGGTTAATAGGAATAGAAGGCTACCGAAGGAGTATGATTTACTCACAACATCCACTGAGAATTTCATATACCTAGCTATGAGTAGGGTTATGTTAAAGAGGGAATATGCTTGAATTTACTAGTTTCCGGACAACCTCTAAGGTTTACTTTGCGTAATAACAGAGAAGAGGTGAAAGATATTTCTTCTTTTGGCTGGAGAAAAGTATTGGATTCTGCTGGAAGCAGACACATTACGATAAAAATTAATGGAATTTTAGACTCTGTATTAGCTGATGAATTATTACGTAATTCTGCTATGCTAAACTCTAATAATGATTATGAAATTAGTTTTAATGCTAAGGAAAAGATAAGGCTTAGGTGTTCAGTTGAATTGTATGAGAGGTGTTATGATCCTGTTACTTTTGACAGCTTTACTGTCGTTTTAGTCAGTGCTGAAGTTGTAAACGCTTTTCATTAATGTTAATTTAATTTTTTCATATACAATAGTAACTGGTGAGAATTTTAACTAAATTAAAAAAAATCATGAACGACAAAGACCTTTTCGAGGAAGACGGTGATGATATTGAAGAAAATAACGATGATAAAAGAGAGAAAAGTTTAGAAAATGAAAATCAGCAAAATCAAGAAGAACAACACAAAGAGGAAGATAAGCAATACATAATACAATATATTCAAGACTATTTGAAAGTTTTTGAGGATATTCTAAATCAGATCGACGAAGGAATTGATAATTTAGATAGTTACGAAAGGACTATGCAAATAAAGCGAAGCATAGACAGGCTCATAGAGACTTTATATAGTCAGGCTGCGTCCGAAGATATTGATGCAGAATTTGAAACTACCAAACACACTCGCGATAAATCAGAATCTATGAAAAGAGTTAGAGAGAAGAGAAGAAAGCAAGTGATAGAAGAAGTATTAAGTAGCATGTTTGCCCAGCAACAAAAGGAGCTAATGAACGCTAAACACTTAAGTCATGGACATGAAACAGCAAAAGATGGGGATGTCCACGAAGCAAAGGAAAAAGTGAAGTCTTCAATCAGGGGAGTGTTGTTTTCGGTGATTGCTCATAGGATGGATCCAAGAAGGAGGGCAGGGGAAACTGCTGACGGTAACGAAAAGCAAGCTCATATATATGGCAGGGAAGCAGTTGGTGGAGCTTTAGGTGCATTGTTAAAAACGTTTTTAACAGCAGTTATTGCCGTTGTGCGTGAAATTGCTAAGCCACTTCAGAAACCGGAAACATCTTTTGCAAAACAAGTTGAAGAAAGCAGAAACGCAGATTCACAAAAGGGTCGATCTGTGTAGATTTCTCCTTGTAATAATCTTTCGATTCTACTGTCTGTTAATTCAAATTAGGGTTATAAAATTTTAGAAGCCAGCTCTTATATAACCAATTTATAGCAAGAAATTACGATACAAAAATCAGCGTCCGTTAGAAAATAAACATAACACAGGGTGATAGAGTTGCCCCTATCCATAAGCGTCAGTTAAGCTCAAAATTGTAAGCTTAAAATATGGTTGAATAATTATTAATAATAGTATATAATTATTAACGTTTTTCAGGCATTTTTGTTATGGGTGCGCCAAGTAAGCGTTTAGAATACAATTGGTGAAAATCCAACTGACCTTACCCAGAAAAAGTGGAGAGAAAGTGTGGAATGTTTTTTACAAAAAGAATGATGCATCAAATTGTTCTGGAATGCAATAGTTAATAGTGACGTTGTTTGTTATAAAAAATTTCTATGTATTCAAATATTGCAGTTCTAGTTTGTTGAGCAGAGTGTTGTGAAGTATCAATAAGTATTTCTCTTTTCAATGAGCTAAAGAAGCTTTCTGCAACAGAATTGTCGTAACAACAGCCTTTATTACTCATCTATATTCTTTACAGCTAAGAGATATTGATACCCTTGCGCAGTATATTGTGAACCTTGGTCACTGTGCAGCAGTAGATTTTTAACAGGTTTACGCCTATTAATGGCCATTAATAAAGAGTTCATAACCAATTGTTTATTTATTGCACTACTCATTAACTACCATACGTGAGAATTATTGCTGCCAAATATAGCCATCCCTCCTTGGTTTTGATGTAAGTAATCCCATACTTTATTTGGTTGATCAACAATAAAGTTTTGATCTAGTATATTGGGAGCTACAGCTCTATTATCTGTTTGTTGTTTTTTAATTTTAAACTTTCTTCTCAGTATAGCCCTGATGTCATTTTTCTGCATAATACTTTGCACCGTTTTCAAATTGCAACTTTTACCCAAAGCCTTCAATTCAGCATGAATTTTAGGAGCTCCATATCTACATTTAGAAACTTGATATATTTTTTGAATAGCTTCGAGTAGCTCTTTATTTGCTGATTCTCTACTGCTTATTTTTCTTGTGGTCCACTTATAGTAGCCACTAGCAGAAAATCCTACATAATTCCTGTACTTTATAGCAGTTATACCAATTCCCATTACAGGGCAAACAGATGGACAATGATGGAAGAAAAGCCATACTGAAGTAAGTAAAATAGCGAGGTTTAAATGGCATTAAGATCAAAATTATTGGATGAAAAAGTAGTAGAATCAGCAAAAGAAATGCTGAAGAAAGTAAGGAATAATGCATATGTTTCAAAAAAACTAAATGCTGTAATTGCAGCAAAAAAGTACAGTATAACGGCTGTAGCAAAAATATATTGCATTTCAAGAAGCGCACTAACTTCGTGGGTAAAACTCTTGAAAATTGGCAGAGAAGAAAAACTGTTTGCTCCTTCACAACGTCGTAGAAAAACTAAATTAAATCAGGCTCAACTACAGCAAATTGAAGAGTGGATAGAAGAAAATCCTAATATCACCATTAAAGAAATGAGAATAAGAATCCAGGAAAAGTTCGGATTAAATATCAGCAAATCTACAGTACACCGCCATATGCAAAAGATGAAATTCTCATATATTACACCAAGACCAGTTCATAATGGACAAGATAAAAGCAAACAAGAGGAATTCAAAAAAAAATCTCAATGGAGCTATTAGCAAGTATCCAGAAAAAGAGCTATTTTTCTTTGATGAATCATGGTTTGGCACACATTCAAAAGTTGGACATGGGTGGTTTAAAAAGGGGATTAGAACACAGGTTAAAACAAAATTAGGTAGGCAAAATTTCTATCTCTATAGTGCAGTTAATCCTAGAAATCGAGAGAGTTCTAGCTTATTTGCACCAAATGTCAACACTGATTGCATGAACATATTTCTTGAGCAAATTTCGCAATATCTAGAAACACGAGAGGCTTTTCTCGTTATGGACTGTGCTAGTTGGCATAGGTCAAAAAATTTAAAGGTACCTAAAAATATCGACATTATATACCTACCTCCATACTCACCTGAGCTAAATCCTGTTGAGAGGCTTTGGTTATATATAAAACAGAACATTTTGCGCAATAAAATATACGATACAATTGCTCTACTTGAGGGTGCTTTGTGCAAATTTATTACTTCTCTTGCCAGCTCCACAATTAAACAACTCTGCAATGTTTCCTATTTGACTGGACAACAATGAGAATTGGTATTAGAGGTTGTCCGGAAACAAGTAAAAGGCTATAATATCTGAAATTTTAGTACGGGGTAAAGATGAGAAAAAAGTATCCAACAGATCTAAGCGAAAGGGAATGGGCAAGAATAGAAAAACACTTCAGAGTATCATACAAGAAAGGAGGAAGGCCGCCAAAGTATAGCAAAAGAGAAATATTAGAAGCAATTTTCTATGTATTGCGTACAGGGTGTCAATGGCGGTATTTACCAAATGATTTTCCGCTATGGAAGACTGTGTATGAGCAGTTCAGGCAATGGAAGAAGCAGGGAATTTTTGAGAAAATGAATTATGAAATTACAAAATATAGTAGAAGAAAAATAGGAAGGAATGAGCAGCCGAGTGCCTGTATAGTAGATAGTCAATCTGTAAAGACTACAGAAAAGGGGGGATCAAAGGCTATGATGGAAGTAAAAAAGTAAAGGGTAGAAAAAGGCATATAATTACAGACACTCAGGGTTTTATACTAGGTTGTTACGTAGGCGCTGCTAACGAAAATGATAGAGATGGTATTAAAATAGCATTAAACAATATGAGAACAAAATATACTAAAGTTAAAAAAATGTGGGCTGACATGGGATACCAAGGAAGAAATTTAAAGAATCACATAAAGGAAGAATATGACATAGATATTGAAATTGTTACAAGGCCTCCATGTAGATTTTGGGTGCACAAAGATACGCCACCTGAGCTACTACCAACAAGAGAACAAGGGTTTAAAGTACAGCCAAGAAGATGGGTTGTAGAAAGGACTTTTGCTTGGGTTAATAGGAATAGAAGGCTATCGAAGGAGTATGATTTACTCACAACATCCACTGAGAATTTCATATACCTAGCTATGAGTAGGGTTATGTTAAAGAAGGAATATGCTTGAATTTACTAGTTTCCGGACAACCTCTAACTGCTATAAAGTACAGGAATTATGTAGGATTTTCTGCTAGTGGCTACTATAAGTGGACCACAAGAAAAATAAGCAGTAGAGAATCAGCAAATAAAGAGCTACTCGAAGCTATTCAAAAAATATATCAAGTTTCTAAATGTAGATATGGAGCTCCTAAAATTCATGCTGAATTGAAGGCTTTGGGTAAAAGTTGCAATTTGAAAACGGTGCAAAGTATTATGCAGAAAAATGACATCAGGGCTATACTGAGAAGAAAGTTTAAAATTAAAAAACAACAAACAGATAATAGAGCTGTAGCTCCCAATATACTAGATCAAAACTTTATTGTTGATCAACCAAATAAAGTATGGGATTACTTACATCAAAACCAAGGAGGGATGGCTATATTTGGCAGCAATAATTCTCACGTATGGTAGTTAATGAGTAGTGCAATAAATAAACAATTGGTTATGAACTCTTTATTAATGGCCATTAATAGGCGTAAACCTGTTAAAAATCTACTGCTGCACAGTGACCAAGGTTCACAATATACTGCGCAAGGGTATCAATATCTCTTAGCTGTAAAGAATATAGATGAGTAATAAAGGCTGTTGTTACGACAATTCTGTTGCAGAAAGCTTCTTTAGCTCATTGAAAAGAGAAATACTTATTGATACTTCACAACACTCTGCTCAACAAACTAGAACTGCAATATTTGAATACATAGAAATTTTTTATAACAAACAACGTCACTATTAACTATTGCATTCCAGAACAATTTGATGCATCATTCTTTTTGTAAAAAACATTCCACACTTTCTCTCCACTTTTTCTGGGTAAGGTCAGTTAAATCCAGCTTAGGGTCGAGAAACTTAGATAAAGCCATAGTAAAAATACTGAGAAAAGATTAATAATTATACACTATTCTATACAAATATTGTATCCGTTCAGGAGAGTGGTTTAAGAAACAATAGATAGGAGATTTTGGAAAGGATTGAGACCCCTTTGTTTCCAAGTTAAGTATAATGAAATTATCCGCTCAAGGAATGTATTTCCCCGCTTTGATTGTGTAAAATATGAGTTTTTGCGATAAACGACATAATGCCGAATTTGCCGTTCAGCGTGGTTATTTGTCAGCGGAATATTTTCTGGGTCATCTAAAAATTTCCACATCATTCTTTCAGATCTCAGAACATTTTTTGCAACTCGAGAGGCTCCAATTGCTTCAGGTAAACGAGATATCTCCTTCAAGTAATACTTTGTACGTTTTCTTAATTTTCTGGCACGTCTGACAAACCTCAAAACATCTATCTCACTTTTTAGTAAAGCTTTTTTTAGTGCAAATAATTCAGTGGCCACGTTTCTCAAGTAACAACCCAGAACTTTAACTTCAATATTCCAACTATGTGCTAATCTTTCAAAATCTCTTGATAAATGTGCCCAACAGATTTGCCTGTTTTTATCGGCAAAATAATTGTATGCTGCATACCTGTCAGTTATTACCAAGCTATTGCGATTGCAGAATTTACTATTTTGTAAAACTTTCATTCCTCTTGACTCTGTAAATTTTACAAAACTTGCCGTATTGCTTGCAAACATCCAACACCAAGCGAGTTTACCTTTGTTATAATGGCTCGTTTCATCAATATGTAGAACTTTACTCCTACTTATCTCTTGTTCGATCTGCTCATACATTTTTTTGCATTTTGAAGCAACTCTATGTTCACTATTTGATATGCTACCGACGCTTATGTTCAAATTGAAGATATCATTTACGACACTCGCTATTTCGCGTTTTGAATTTTTGTAGAATCCGCTGAACGCTGCAATTATTGACTTAACCCTTGGACCAAATGTATCTGGCGTAACACCTTCCGGTAACTTGCTACTTCTTCTCTTTCCGCATCTCCGACAACGGCCATGTTCTAACTGATATTCCACTACATAAGGCTTGATTTCTGGAAGATCAACTTTCTGATGAATATATGGTTTTTCACATATTGCAATTTCTCCTCCGCATTCGCAAGTATTAGGCAACTCTATCTTTACTACTTTATCTGCATCCATGTTGGCGCGAAAACTTCCTTTATGACCAACCTGACCGCCAATATTCCTTTCGCTTTTCGGCTTATTCTTTTTTATTTTATACAACTCTTTGGAACTTGGTATTGATGAATTTTTTGAGCTTAAACCGAGTCTTTCTCTTAACTCAGCATTTTCTATCTTTAAAGCCTTATTTTCTGCTTTTAAACTTTCATTCTCTTTTTCCAATCTTTCTATTTTTGCTTCTAACCTTTCTATTTTTTGCTGTAAATTTTTGCAAAGTTCTAAAAGGTTTACCATATTATTTCACTTTTGCTCTATGATTATCTTTTTAGATCACCTTGTCTACCTTATTCTGCCACTCCGCTGAACGGATACATAAACACTAGCATCGGTTTGCGATGTAGATTCATCAGTGTTAGACCCAAATAACCATGAAAAAAAATCACTAAAAAATGATCCTATTAATGAAAAAGGCTTCATAAGTATACTAAACAAACTACCAAAAAAAGAGCTCGGCTGTTCTTCTGTTTGTGCAGGTTCTGTGGAAGCAACAGGACCTACATCGTTGTCTTGTACATCAGCTCCTTTTTCTCCATTGATGTCTTGCTCTCTCTGTGATTGATTTGAATCTTCCTCCTCTTCCTCTTCCTCTTGACCCCCTTCACTATCTGTCGCTGGCTCACCCACTGAACCATCATCAGATTCTTCTGCGGGTTGCAATAGAGTTTTTATTTCTTCGTTAGTAGTTAAATCTAAGGGAGTCTTTCCATCTTCATCTTTTATATTAACATCTGCTCCTGCTTTTATTAGGGCGTCTACTATTTCTTTGTTGTTATTTTGAGCAGCAAAATGTAAGGGAGTCCTGTTATCTTTATCTTGTGCATTAACATCGATTCCTTCTGCTCCCAGTAGAGCGTTCAATACATTTATATCTATGTTGTCCTTTTTAGCAGCCAAATGCAAAGGAGTCCTGTTATCTCCATCTTGTGTATTAACATTGATTCCTTCTGCTCTCAGTAGAGCGTTCAATACATTTATATCTATGTTGTCCTTTTTAAGAACAGAATGTAAAGGAGTATCTTTATTCTTATCTGCTAAATTAACATCGATTCCATGTTTTCCCAATAGGGCTTCTACTACCTCTTCATGGCCCTTTACAGCAGCCCAATGTAAAGGAGTCTTTCCATCTTGATCTTCTGCATTAACATTTGCTCCTTTGTCCAATAGGGCTTCTACTACCTCTTTATGGCCATGTGCAGCAGCAAAATGTAAAGGAGTACCTTCATATTTATCTTGTGCATTAACATCGATCCCATTTACTTTCAGTAGGGCTTCTACTACTTCTTGATGGCCCTCTTCAGCAGCCCTATGTAAAGGAGTGCTGTTATGTTCATCTATTGCATTAACATTTGCCCTATTATTTAGTAAAACTTCTACTACCTCTTTACGGCCCTCTTCAGCAGCTCGATGTAGAGGAGTCATATTTGCAAATCCTACTGCATTAACATTTGCCCCATTATCCAATAGATCTTTTACTATCTCTGCATAGCCATTTCCAGCAGCATAATGTAAAAGAGTGTTGTTATGTACATCTACTGCATTAACATCTGCTCCTTCACTTATTAGACTTTTTACTTTCTCAATATTACCTTCTAGAGCAGCCTTACGTAATTCAGCATTTATATCTCTGTTTGAATTGCTCATCCCATACCTCCTGTAAAACTATATTGTTATGATAAAGTCGTTAATAATCTATGAGCTCTCACCCCCTGTAAAATTATATTATCATGATAAAGTCATTAATAACCCATGAGCTCTGGATCACGCAAATAATGGTTATTCCCTGTGTTTTTCAGTACATTTGAGCTGGCTGTACATAAGAATTGCAATTGTAGAGCATGCTATTGTTAATAGTAAATTTGGTAAAATACCATAGCGAAAAAATTTTCCTACTATATATATTCCAATAGCCCCAAACATCATATTGCAGAATGAGAGAACTGCACTACCAAGCCCTATACCTTTGATCGTTTCTAAAGCAGAAGTTACGTTATTGCTTATTATTAATGCAAGTCCGATATTGGCTGGAATCCAAACAGTTTGAAGAATTAATATATTTAACTTGTCCGCGAAATAAAAATATACCAATAAACTATCGGATATTATCGGTAACACCAAACCTATTATTAGCATTTTGCTAACCCCTACTTTTGGTACATACCTTCTATTAATTAAAGTTCCAATTATGTAAAATATGACTATGATCGATATGAGGTAGCCAAAATACTGTACTTCAATGCCCATCGATTCAAATATGAACGGGTAGTTAGCAATGTATGCCCAAAGCCACATGAAAGTTAATCCATGAATGGCTGAAAACCCAAGGAAACGATAATTTCTAAATATTGATATATATTGCTTGCAGATATTAGTAGTTATGTTAGTTATACTGGTTTCATTTTTATTTACAGTGAGTGTTTCTTGTAACTTAAAGTAGATAAAAATAAGTATAGCAATTGCTGCAAGTGATATAATAAAAAACAAAAATTTCCAACTATACCCATGTGAAATTATATAACTGCCCACCACTGGAGCTATTCCAGGTGAGAGTGCCACAACCATATTTAATTTTGAAATGACTCTCGAGTATTCACTACCCGAGTACATATCCCTTATTGCTGCATACCCAACAACACCTGCAACACCAGCCCCTGTTCCTTGTATGAAGCGAATTAGTATCAAGAGCGCAATACTGTCGGCTATATAACACATGACACTTGCCAAAGTAAAAATTGTCATACCAATCAGCATCATTGGACGCCTACCATAATGGTCCGATAATGGACCATAAATTAATCCAGACACCGCAAATCCAACTAGATTCAAGCTAATTGTAAGCTGCACTACACTGCCTTCTACTTTAAAATAATTGGCAATGCTTGGTAGTGCAACTGAGTATAGGTCAGTTGCCATATCGACAATTGCTACAGACAATATCATAATAAGAGAGATGATATTTTGCGAAAGAGCTGTTTTCACTTAATGATTTATTGGTAAATATGCTTAATTATAATGTATTTTTTTCATTAGTATAAGTACAATGTTACATAGTAAACGATGTCATGCGAGTAGCGGACACTGAAATCTTAAGCTAAAATCATAAAAAGCACGAATTTCAATATCTTATCTTGAATTATTCACTTTAAGCTTTAAGTCTTCAACAGAAGATGCATTTGCCTCACTTACTACCTTTAGTGGTTCACCAAGATTATGCTCTATTTTTATATTATGCTCAGGATCGTACTCTATTCTTGTATCAAACTCAAAGCCCAATTTCTCACAAAGTTTTTTGAAATACTCAATAATCTTATTTATAATATAAGTAAGCTTATCAAACAAACCGTCATCACCAGCTTTATAGTTCTCTAACTCTTTAGGAATGGTAAGAAGTACTTTACCATCTTCATATACCACATTTTCACCTTCACATTTTAGTTTAAACTCCGCTGAACTGCAAAAACCTGGTGTTTCGATATATGTATAATCATCATAGTTAAGCATTTTTGTATATTTCATGCTAAAACTAAGCTTTATACAATTGGGTTCACGACAATCCATAATATACTCTCTTGTCATACAGTTGCTTTGCGTTAACAAATGAAAAGATCCAAGAGCGTGACTCATATCATTAGGAAGAAAATGAGTATATCCGACCTGATAATAGTTATTTATTAACTCCTCAATAATAGAGTTATTGGGAATTGTTGCACCAACGTGTTTAAACATTTCTGTAAAAATTTGTCTGAGAAATGGACGATAATTCCCTTTTCCGTTTTCATCCCGTAGAATTAGATTTTTATGGTTTGAATACAGATCGTTAATAAATTCGTTAGTTATTTTTTGTCCGTTAATAGCAAGGCCGTGTGTTCTATTAAGATCCTTATATGTTCCCTCACCAGAAATTACTTCGTCCCCAGTGTTAGCTTTGAAATCAGCATATTTGAGCTTCTTCACTTCAGCTTTCAACGCATTGACCATTTCCTTTGACATGTTATATCTCTACCATTAATACCTGTATATTAATTCTAGCACTTACTTTATTAAATTTCAATTACTAAATGAATTTATCACTTTCACTTCCGTATTTTCCAGCGAGTCACCGTAAGTCACTGCTTTTAGGTAAAACTTTTTTCCCCTTTGCACTTCGAAAGATATTATTGAATCATCAAGTAGAACAAATTTTTCACCTGCAGTGTGCTGATACTCTTTAGTACCTTCTTGTCCTCTGATTAGGTTACTAAGCTTATATTTATTTTTATCTATAAGTTCAGCATTCTGGAATTTCACTATCTCTTTTCCAACTAGTGCTAAATTTGAGTCCGCAATTGAAGTTATGTTTCCAAAACGTAACACTACTATAAGCCCCTCGTCGGTAGATTCCATTACATATCCGTAAGTAGACTGCTTGTTTGTGCTTGCAATAGGCTTATAATCCTTATCGTTGTACGAAATAAAGAGTGTTGCTCCCTTCCAATTCTTTTCCTCACTAATTAAAGTAAAGCTTGCACTATTACCTTTAATATCGGGTAAATCTATCATTTCTACGATGGTTTTGCTAATGTGAGAGGGAGGGTATTCCTTCAGCATAAGTGACCTTGTTGAAGGAAAAGAAAGCTTATATATAGAGTGATCATAACCAACGCCAATTACTTGAATGGACATGCTTTCGAATTTTGTTTTTATAATTCTCACCGTATGCTTTTTCTCACCGTCTAAAATCGTTATTACATCACTTGGCACAAGCCACGCATATTTTATCGGCAGCTTGAAATTGTATATATTTCTCTCTTGCCACGAAGAATAAAGTAAAACCTCAGCTATATTTTGCGCCTCTCCCTCCTCCATAATGAGCGGTATTTCAACTGTTATAGCAGCGCCTTGCTTTGGCAACTCAGCATATTTAACATCAATTGGATAGCCAAAATTGCGATTAAAATAAACGACGTTAACTTTATTGTTTAAATCTAATTGACTGATATTAGCAAGTTTTGAATTGTTACTGAAAACCATTTCACCAATTGGTATTCCAGTCGTAACTCCCCTGCCCTTTTGGACAAATTTCAGTTTAGAGTCCTGTTCAACCACATCAAAAAAATAGCAACTTTGCAGCATTTTAATAATTGAACGTACCGATTGCTGGTCGTTTATCACATACCCAGACAATAACCCTTTGACGTTGCTTGTATCGAACTGATCGCTTTTTAAACCTGTTTTTTGTAACAGATCCGATAAAACATCGGAAATATTAAGCTGTGAAAGCTTTCCCTGAATCCAATGTCCTGTCTGCCAATTATGGCAGTCAGCCCACACATCACATAAATTGGGAAAGTAAGGAAATGGCCTTGCATCCCATGCCCAGAGAAACATTTTTTCTACCATTTCTGAACTTTGCCACTTTTTTAGCGTTCCTTCAATTGCAATTTTTTGCGAAAGAAAGCTCACCTCTCCGTTTGAATATCGTGGATATTTGCTCTCTATGCTGCCTTTGTCAACAAACACATTTGGCTCATTAGTGCAGCCGTTCATACTGGGAAATCCATACTCAGTAAACCATATTTTTTTCATTTTTGGTTGCCATTTCGTTTTACTACCACCTGGATTTATGTGAGTTTCACTCCACCATTTTGCTATGTTTTTCCACGCATACCTGCTGTCGTTATACTTTACTCTTTCAGGCTCACCCTTTGAGTAATCATAGAAATAATCATACCCCACTCCACTGCTCCAACCACCCATTACATCTTCCGCGGAATAACCAAAAGGAGGCTCTGGACCATCAGTCAGTGGAAAATAAGCATCTATGCCAACAACGTCGATATACTCTGAAGACCACAGTTCATCCATATTATACCAACCATCATATGAATGGTATTCGCTCCAATCTGCAGCGTAGGTAACTGTTACTTCTTTTCCAAGATTAAGTTTTATCTGCTTTGCAAGCTTGACCAGCTCTATAACGGCAGGGTAATTCCCTTGTTCATCCCTGATTTTGGTAAGTTGCGCAAATTCAGAACCAATGATAAACCCTTCCACTTTAGTTTGTTTGGCAATGCTTGCATAATGCTCTATAAATTTGTTGTACTGATTCTTAAAAAAATCACTTATATCTTCAGGAGTCCCGCTCAACCTTCCTCGCCACTCTTTGTTCTTTGTATCAAGTAAGGGCATTGGATAGAGCATCACCTTGTAGCCTCTGCTGTGTAGCTCTTCTATATATCTTATCAACGCTGCATCACTAACTGTGCCACCATACCTTGGGTTTCCACTCGCATCTTTTGAAATTAGCTGAGCATTATCTCTGGTTACACCCCCTACTTGCCAATCATCAGGTAATATTGCGGAATCATCTTGAAATTCAACTGCAGGATATATTTTACAATCTTTAATGTTCAGATCATTCACAAACCAATTGACTACTACCGATACCCACTCAACATTTGGTAAATCTCCCTTTAATTGATCCAAAGAAAGCATTGCATCGCTCTTTTTAGTGTGGTTGTTGTGATTTACCCTTTGCGCCAGCCCATATGGGATATATTGGTTGCTGCTTATTTTCTCTTGCGCGATTTTCTTCTGTATTTTTGTATCATATACAAACTCACCTGAACCTGGTATGATATTGATATTCCGAATATTTTTTGCTACTGAAAATTCATTTGACTTTACTGCAGTTTGCACTTCAAACGTAAATACCGGAACATGATTATTATAGTCTGCTAAAGGAAAATTCTTGATGACTATGTAAGATATTCCCCTATAAGCCGGCACATTCCCCTCTCCTTCAATTGATGACATAAATGGATCAGGATTTTGGTCTTCTCTGCCGCTGTAAAAAGTATAATCTATTTCATCAAAGCTAAGTGATGTTGTATCTGCCCAGATTCTGTTTAATTTTTCTACTTTCCCCTTGCAGATCGCAATTGCAAGCGTTGCGTAGTAATTATATGTAACGTTCATACCTCTTCCAATTTTGCTTTTGGTGGTTATCGCCTCTTCTTTTATTGGCTGTGACCAAATAATGTTCCCTGCAACACGAGCAGTGCCATAGATAATTGGAATCGTTCTGCCGTAGGTTGAGGTTTGAACTTGCAGATTTTTTAGTCTCGCACCATGCGTTACTTTTTGCTCGGCATCAAGGCCGAACATTGCCCCATCTAGCTGTGAACCAAGAAGAGCACCGAGTTCTGAGCCGATAATCCGGCCAATTGGACCAAAAATGCTGCCTGCTTGACCAAAAATTGATGATAAAATTATTGTAGACATGGTAATCCTCCTTTTGATAGATTTTTTTGAAATTGTTGAGAAAAGATCCAAGTGTCACGCTACTTGGATGACACCTATAACCTTGTCATCCCAGTGCTTCCTCCTTTGTCATCCCAGTGCTCCGACACTGGGATCTAGGAATTTTAATTGTAAGCAAGCACACTGAGTTGATAAGTATAAAAATGGCTGAAAAATAAACATTTTTGATGAGGTCACATAGAAAGCTGGATCCAAGTAGTCAAGGCACTTGGATGACAAGAAAGGGGCTACTCGGATAACAGATACTATGATAAGAAATTCAATAACTTACAATGAATAATTGAAGTTTTTAATTAAGAAAAGCACATGGTGTAGCTATAATTATTGTAAGCAACAATGAAAAAGTACGGAAGTGAAAAATTACCACTCTCATGGCAATCACTTCACCAGCGGCAAAGTGATACCATGCTGATTCATATATTTTCCTTTCATATCATCATATGATTTCTCGCATTCACTTTCGCCGCTTAAAAATACGAATTGGCATGCGCCTTCATTAGCGTAAATTTTCGCAGGAAGTGGAGTGGTGTTTGAGAATTCGAGTGTGACATGACCTTCCCATCCAGGTTCTAAGGGAGTAACGTTTACTATAATTCCACACCTTGCGTAAGTTGATTTACCAACACAAATGACCAGTACATTCCTTGGTATACGGAAATATTCCACTGTACTTGCAAGCACAAAGCTATTTGGTGGAATTATGCATACGTCTGTTTCTTTATCTATAAAACTATTCTCAGAGAAATTTTTAGGGTCCACGATGGCTGAATTAACGTTAGTAAAAATCTTAAATTTATTATCCACTCTTGCGTCGTAACCATAAGATGATAGTCCGAAAGATATGACACCTTTGCTGCTTTTGTGATTCACAAAAGGCTCTATCATTCCAAAATTTTCAGCTTTTTCTCTTATCCATTTATCTGGCATAACTGCCATAATTGCCCCTTAAAGTTGTGTAATACTTACAATAATATAAAATAAAATTTAAATGTAAACTGTAGCTTTTGTCATGCAATTAAAGCTTTTCAGTTTGATTTTTTGTTACAATAATTAGATTTATGTTCTTAACTAAAAATAATGCTTAGAAACTTTCTCCTGATTTTTGTATTCGTATTATTCATGCCGCTGTCAAATGCTGATGCCAGGAAATACATCAGAATTGTTGGGTCTTCAACTGTTTTTCCTTTTATCTCATTTATAGCCGAGGAGTTCAATCGTGTATTCTCCTTTAAGACTCCAGTTGTGGAATCGATAGGAAGTGGATCAGGATTCAAAATGTTTTGCTCAGGAATAGGGGAAGACACTCCAGACATCACCACTTCATCTCGCCCTATGAAGGAAGTAGAAAGAGAACTATGTAAAAGAAATAAAATTAATGAAGTGATAGAGATCATCATTGGCTATGATGGAATTGTCATTGCAAATTCAAATCAAAGCCATAGATTTGATTTCACAAAGAAGGACTTATTTGAAACTTTATCTGCATATTCTCAAGAAAATGATAAATTAGTAAAAAATAATAAGAAGTTTTGGTCTGATGTAAATCAAGCCTTACCAAAAACAGAAATTGAAATTTATGGTCCACATCAAAATACAGGCACATACGAAACTTTGGTTAATTCTATTATGCTTGATCAATATTCATGCATGAACTCGAGAATTTTCAAAGAGAATTATAAAGATCAGGAAGAAAGAAAGCAAGCATGTGGTAATATAAGGGATGACGGAAGGTATATAGAAGTTGGAATTAATGAAAACATAATAATACAAAAATTGAAAAGTAACAAGAACGCTTTAGGGATATTTAGTTTTAGCTTTTTAATGAGGAATCAAGATAAAATACAAGGGAGCACAATTGCAGGAATTGAGCCAACTTACGAAAATATATCATCGGGAAAATATATATTAGCAAGACCTCTATACCTTTATATAAAGAAAGAACACCTGGATACTGTTGATGGATTAAGAGAATTCATAAAAGAAATTATAGATTCGATCGGCATTGAAGATGGGTACCTATCTAGGCTTGGTCTAATTCCACTTTCAAGTGAAGATATAAAGAAAGCTTCAGCAAAGGTTTATGATATAACGTGACGGCAACGTTTCTTTTATATTCTTTGTTCTAGCGTAGTCAGACCCAGCGCGGCGCGCTGGGATGACAATGGATTACTAATTAGACAGTTCTGCGTTGTTGCAACACCCCAGAAACAACCGGGTCCGAGCTTTTCGTATTTGGGCTTTCTGATTTCTCACAAACTCCTCCAATATAAGCTAGTACAGCCAATGCTGAAACTGCTAAAACTTCTAAAACTTCTAAAACTTCTAAAACTAATGCAACTACAGGATATGCCAGCACATAGGCTGCAATAGCACCAACTACGCATAGTCCAACAACGCCCAGAGCGATCTTCCCTTTGTGTTCACTCCAGAAGTTTGTATCGTTTTTTTCTGGGGTTTTGTTGTCTGCAGTTGGTGCAGAGTTTACGGTGTTTTGATCTAGATCAGTGTCATCTATAAAGTTAAGATCATCATTCTCAGACGGATCCTGATTGATTTCTTGTGAAAATCGAGTCGCATACTCTTTATCCCATGCTATCTGATCATTAATCTTGGCATTATCTAGTTCATTTTTACTAAGTTTTTCCTCAAATTCTTGAATCAAATCTTGAAAGCATTGCTCACCTACTCCAGGTATTTTAGCAAAACGTTTTTGTGCACATGTAAGTTTATCCATTACATAGTTATTTCCATTGGGCTCGAACCCAAGGAGCCCTGGAGAAGCAGCATCAAACATTAATTTAAAGCTTTCTTTTATCTTTTCCACATCTTCTTGGTTCAATTCTTCACTATATTCAACTTTCAGAGGATAAACTAAAAGGGCATCTACTCTTCCACTACTCCAATATACCTCTCGCTCTAAAACCCTTTCTACATCTTCACCACAATTCTCTAATGCTGCTTTAACTTGATCAATATCAAGGTTTTCTATTGCTTCTTGTAAGTTGGAATCAAGATCCATTACCCACTTGTGATCTTCTATTTTTTGAACAACTTGTACAAGAGCAAAATATTCTGTGCTATGAGGGTCAAATTTTCCTTGAAAGCGTTTAAGATCATCTATTGTATCCGTAAAATATGGTTGATCTTCAAAAGATTTTGTTACCTTGTAATCACACAAAAAATCACGAGTTTTTTGATCAGCTTCCTCCCAAATTAGTTCAATGATCTCGACTTTAGTGTTAACGCTAGCTTCAGAACAGTCAATAACAAAATCTAAAATGGTACCTTTGTTACTAGTCAAAGTCCCCTCGTGGTTCAAAACTGCTTGTATATCATTATGTTCACCATTGTTGAATATGTCCTGGACTTTTTGAAAATTGCCATCCCAGACTGCCCGTCTTAATGAACCTAGAATTTTTTCTTGTGCATCAGTTAATTCAACCATATCTTACCTCTAATAAAAATTTAATTATCACACATATTTACAAGTAAATCAAGTATGTTGTTAATAACTGTTAATAAAGGCCAACAAAATGCTTGACGTTAGAGTAGCTTTTATGGCTTTGTATAGCGAGGAAGTAACTCTATGAAAAATCATCAACGTTTACAAAATTTGCGTTCAATTGTATTTATTGTGGGAATATTCCTATTGCTGTTTAGCTTAGCAATGCTTATTCCTGCTATTACCAATAAGTATCTCAGCTACGAATGGAAAAATTTCCTCGCTGGATTCATAATTACCTGCACATCTGGCGCAATTTTTATTTTACTCGGTAAATTAAGTAGATTGCATGGAATGCCAGCAATTTTTGCGATTACTAGTTGCACCTGGATTGCCTTGTCTCTGTTTGCAGCTATTCCTTTCTATTTTGATAATCTGAGCTATGTTGATGCATTGTTTGAAACGATATCTGGCATCACAACCACAGGAGCAACTATATTTAATGATATTGAAAAACAATCTCCAGGAATACTGCTATGGAGAGCAATGCTACATGGCATGGGGGGTTTTGGTGTAATCACTTTAGGAATTGCAGTTTTTCCTATGTTTAAGGTTCTCAGCCTAAATAATTTACTTTATTCTGAATATTCAGATGCTACCAAAAGGAAGTTGCCGAACACGCGAAGCGTAGTGATTCATGTTACAGCAATATATTATGGCTTAATTTTGTTATGCATATTTTCCTATTATCTAGCTGGTATGCCACTATTTGATGCAATATGCCACGGAATGTCCTCTGTATCAACTGGTGGATTTGCTAACTATAACGATTCTATAGGGCACTACAATAACCCTATGTTAGAAGTCATAACGATCATTTTTATGATTTTGGGTTCTCTGCCTTTTCTTAGCTATTTAAAAATTATAAGACGATTAGACATTTGCTATGATGAACAGGTCTCTTACTTTGTTAAGATAGCTATTGTTTCATCTTTATTTGCTTGTTTTTGGTTGTATAAAAATGTTGATTTAGGAGTGTCATTATCATTTAGATGCAGCACATTTACCATCACCTCTTTAATTACGTCAACTGGTTATGCAATCTGTAATCATATAGATTGGAGTTTCATTTCAGTCTTAGCTTTTTTTCTAACCTTTGTTGGTGGATGTAGTGGTTCTTCAAGTGGTGGTGTCAAAATCTTCCGCTTGATTGTTCTTTTAAGGTCTATAAGAAATTACTTTTACCTTTTATTAAACCCTGATGCAGACAATGGAGTAAAATTCAATGGAAAAATTCTGGAGAATGATGAAGTTCACTCTGTCTTTATATTTTTTGCAATTTTCATGTTAACGTTTACCATTTCATCAATAGTGATGTCTTACTTAAGCAATGCAGACTTTATAACTAGCATCAGTTCAGTCTCTGCAACGCTTACAAACTCTGGCCCGGGATTTAGTAATTTAATAGGCCCTTCGGGTAATTATTCCTCTTTCAGTAATGAAGTAAAATTATTTCTATCGTTTTTAATGCTGCTTGGCAGACTTGAAATATTGCCAATCTATTTTTGTATAGGTAATTTATTCTTATTTAATAGAAAGAAATAGTTGGTGAAGTTGTGAAATTTGATATTATAGCTAAACTGACTTACGACAATTTGAAAAACCGTCATTCCGCTACTCGTTAGCGATATCTATACCGCGAATAAATCCACAGATGTACGAACATTGTGATTTGGGCACACCAGGAAGAATGTCATCCAAGTAGCCCCTTTCTCGTCATCCCGCTACTTGTTAGCGGGATCTATGCTAAGAGATACCGCGAATGAATCGCGGCATGACGGTTCGCGGCGGTATAGCTATAGATAGTATTAGCTATTTAATAAAAAGATCGTAGCTAAACCAAGAAATATAAAAGCTGAGAGAATATCAGTTGTTGCCGATGTTAGGATTGAAGAAGAAACGGCAGGGTCAGACTTTAAGCGATGAAGCATTATAGGAATGAAAGTTCCGATGAACGTTGCAATAATTGACATCATAATCATGGAGACCACAAAAATCATCTCCACTTTGAAGTTGTGAAACCTTATTGCTAACACTACTAATGAAATAGTAGATAAGATCACCCCGTTTATAAGACCTATTAAAAATTCTTTCATCAGTATTCTTTTTGCATTTTGCTCAGTTAGATATTTTGTTGCGATTGCCCGGATGGTTAGCGTTACTGTTTGGGATCCTGCATTTCCGCTCATTGATGCAATTATCGGCATGATTATTGGCAGCACTATAAAACTTTTTATTACATCATCGAAAAAGCCAACTACTATGGAACACATTGTTGCAGCTAAGAGGTTAAACAGTAACCAAGGTAGCCTTTTAATTATAGTTTTATGTATAGGGGCATTTATATCGGCTTTAGAAGATACACCGCTTATTTTGAGTACATCCTCTTCTGTTTCTTGTTGAACAACTTTTATCACATCTTCAATTAAGATCACACCAATAATTTTACCATTCTTATTTACTACCGGAGCCGATAATAGAGAGTAATCTTTAAATATTCTTGCTACTTCCTCTTGGTCTATTCCAGTTTTAATGATTTTTATGTCATGATCCATTATCTCTTTTATTATTGTGTCTCCTGAGTGAGATATTACCTTATTTAAATTAACACTGCCTATAGGCTCTAATTTTGAGTTGATAATGAATATCTGGTGAAATTTTTCTGGTATTTTTTTATAGTTGCACACAAATTTTGTCAGTTGATTTATTGTCCAATAATATGGAGCTATAACCATATCTTTATGTATTAACCTTCCTGCACTTTCTTCTGGATATGATAGCAACTCCTCTACCGATTTCTGAGTTTTGCTGGGCAAATAGTAAAGTATATTTTCTACAGACTTTCTATCTAAATCTTTCACTATGGTTACTATATCTTCTACATCAAGGAGCATTAGTAACTTTGCTGTATTTTCTATTCCCAATGTTTCTATGATCTCTATTTGTAAATCTGGCACTACATGCACTAGGGCATCACTTAACAAATGTTGATCGAGGATATTAACTAATTTCTCCCTGTGATCACTGATCGAAGTAGATAAAAAATAAGCTAACTGAACACTGTCTATCGTTTTTACAATATTACGAACATTCTCTAGCTCCTCGTTATCAAGTGACTCTATTAAGTCATCAATAGCCTTTTTGTCTAAACCATAATGGGAACTTATTTCAATATTCATTACTTTACCTTGTTTTTTAATAAATATACGCGCTTGATTTCCTTAAACATTAAAGTATAATGAAATTATTTAAATTAACTATCATATGGTTAAATTTCTATTTTGTTTACTGTTATTGTTATTGATAGTAAATATATTAAAATCTAAAGTATAATGAAAACTTATCCAGAAATTCTTGAACACTTTCAAAGCTTAAATAAAAGTATTTCTCTTATCAGGAGGTGTCTTTGACATAGAAAAATTAAAGTTGCGTCTTGAAGAGCTTGACTCCCAAGCGTCGAATGATGACCTATGGCAAGATAACCAAAAAGCACAAGAAGTTTTAAAAGAACGTTCTAAAATTAAGAATGACGTAGAGTCGTTTTTAAAGCTGGAAAGCGATTACAACGATGCCATCAGCTTAATGAAGTCTGCTATTGATGAAAATGATGAAGAATTTTTCTCTGAAGTTGAAAATGAATTAGCTAAGCTAGAGAAATTAATCAAGTATAAAGAAACAGAGTCCTTATTTACTGGTGAAGCAGATAATAATAACTGCTTTTTAGAAATCCACTCAGGAGCTGGCGGAACCGAGAGCAATGATTGGGCTGAAATGCTGATGCGCATGTATATAAGGTGGGCAGAAATTTATCACAACTTTAAAGTTGAAGTTGTAGAAAAATTAGAAGGAGAGTCAGTTGGTATAAAGTCTGCAATGATAAAAATCGTTGGAGAAAAAGCTTATGGGTGGGCAAAAAGTGAAAGTGGAATTCACAGGCTGGTTAGAATATCGCCATTTGATGCAAATGGTAAACGTCATACCAGTTTTGCAAGTGTAGGAGTAACTCCAGTGATAGAAGATTCAATTGATATTGCTGTGGATGAAAAGGATCTAAAGATCGACACCTATCGTGCTTCCGGAGCAGGCGGTCAGCATGTGAACAAAACTGAAAGTGCAGTACGCATTACGCATATTCCAACTGGTGTTGTAGTTCAATGCCAAAATGGTCGTTCTCAACACAGAAATAAAGATGAGGCATTGAAATTACTTAAAGGACGTTTATACCAAATTGAACTGGAAAAGAAAGAACAAAAGATGGCTGAAGAATATGGTAAAAAATGCGATATAGGCTGGGGCAATCAGATCAGATCGTACGTTATGCATCCATATCAAATGGTGAAGGATTTAAGAACCGGACATGAAGTGGGCAATATAAATTCTGTTTTTGATGGTAATATAGATTGTTTCATAGTTAGTGTGCTTACTAAGCAAAATTAAGAATTCATTTGGAGTTGACTTTACTTGCTGTGATAGGTGATAATTAAAAATACTATTTAAAATTAGAGGTAAAGTTATTGCAATGAACTATAAGCAATGGGAAGAAATATTAAGTACAGTTAATAAAGAAGTGACCTTACCCAGAAAAAGTGGAGAGAAAGTGTGGAATGTTTTTTACAAAAAGAATGATGCATCAAATTGTTCTGGAATGCAATAGTTAATAGTGACGTTGTTTGTTATAAAAAATTTCTATGTATTCAAATATTGCAGTTCTAGTTTGTTGAGCAGAGTGTTGTGAAGTATCAATAAGTATTTCTCTTTTCAATGAGCTAAAGAAGCTTTCTGCAACAGAATTGTCGTAACAACAGCCTTTATTACTCATCTATATTCTTTACAGCTAAGAGATATTGATACCCTTGCGCAGTATATTGTGAACCTTGGTCACTGTGCAGCAGTAGATTTTTAACAGGTTTACGCCTATTAATGGCCATTAATAAAGAGTTCATAACCAATTGTTTATTTATTGCACTACTCATTAACTACCATACGTGAGAATTATTGCTGCCAAATATAGCCATCCCTCCTTGGTTTTGATGTAAGTAATCCCATACTTTATTTGGTTGATCAACAATAAAGTTTTGATCTAGTATATTGGGAGCTACAGCTCTATTATCTGTTTGTTGTTTTTTAATTTTAAACTTTCTTCTCAGTATAGCCCTGATGTCATTTTTCTGCATAATACTTTGCACCGTTTTCAAATTGCAACTTTTACCCAAAGCCTTCAATTCAGCATGAATTTTAGGAGCTCCATATCTACATTTAGAAACTTGATATATTTTTTGAATAGCTTCGAGTAGCTCTTTATTTGCTGATTCTCTACTGCTTATTTTTCTTGTGGTCCACTTATAGTAGCCACTAGCAGAAAATCCTACATAATTCCTGTACTTTATAGCAGTTACTATGCTCTTTTATAAAAAAATATTTTACTCTTTTTGACTGGCCAGGGCTTTTTTTTAAATGTCTCTTTCCCTTGTTACTCTTGCTAACTCTCTTTGTAAATCAAACCTCTCTTTGTCGTAAGGAGCCATGTTACCTCTACCTGGAAATGCATCTGCTGCCGACTTTTTTTCGTTGTGTTTCTTTATCCATTTTCCTAATAAACCACCCTTTATTCCTAAATCCTTTGCTATTTTTGTAATTGTTTGACCTGCCTTTCTTTGTTCATTTGCCAGTTTAACAGCTTCCAATTTGAATTCTGCTGTATATTCTCTTACCATTTCTAATCCTCCAAAATTTTATTTTACCCAAAAAAACTCTTTTCTTTCTCTCCACTTTTTCTGGGTAAGGTCAGAAATTTAATGATCCAGGATATACTCCTTTGTTAAGGGAGATTGAGCATTTTCGAATATTTCTTGAGTGCTTCCAGACTCAACAATTCTGCCATTATGAAAGAAAATTACACTATCAGATAACTTTTTAGCTTGCTTCATTGAATGAGTCACCATAATTATAGTAAATCTTAATTTCAGCTCTTGTATAAGATTTTCGATTGCATTGGTTGCCATTGGATCAAGAGCAGAGCACGGTTCATCCATTAATAAAATAGTTGGCTTCACTGCAATTGCGCGAGCGATGCATAGCCTCTGTTGTTGGCCACCGGATAAATTGAGTGCACTATCTTGCAATCTGTCTTTCAATTCTTCCCATAAACCAACCTTGGTTAAACTATTTTCCACCATCTCATTCAATTTTTGCTTATCCTTCGCCATACCATGCAGTTTTGGTCCATAAGCAACATTGTCGTATATTGATTTTGGAAAAGGATTTGGCTTTTGAAATACCATGCCAACTTTTGCTCTGAGTAGCACAACATCCATATCGCGTGAATATATATCACCCAGCCCATCGATATCTAATTCACCAACAGTTTTGCATCCAGGTACATAGTCATTCATACGATTAAAACAACGCAAAAATGTTGATTTACCGCACCCGGATGGTCCGATAAAAGTAGTAACTTTTCTTTTATAAATATTCAAATTTATATCGAATAAAACTTGCTTAGAGCCGTACCAGAGATTTAAATCTTTAACAGAGGCACGTGTATTGCTCATATCACATCCTGCATTGAATAGAGCCCCGGAATTTCTCTTTTATTTTCGTATAGCCATACTGCTGCTTGAACAGCTCCTCTAGCAAATGTTGTGCGATCAATTGCTTTGTGGTTTAGTTCTATCCGTTCATCAGAATTGACAAACATCACGCTGTGATCTCCTATTACTCCACCTCCACGAGATACCGCAAAACCTATTCCCCCCTTTTTTCTTATGTTTGAACCACTATGTAAATATTGATTGGACTGAAAATCCACTTTTGAAGCGTTAGCAATTGTTTTGCCAAGTTCTATAGCTGTTCCAGATGGTGAATCCTTTTTTAAGTTATGATGCATTTCCCAAATCTCAACGTCATATTCATTACCTAAAAGCTCAGCAGCTTTTTTTACCAATTTCAGCAACACATTAACCCCAACACTCATATTTGCTGACCATAATATTGGAACTTCAGCAGCATATTCTTTCAAATCGACACCTTCTATTCCAGTTGTGCCACTAACCAGCGGTGTTTTAAATTTTACAGCTGCTTTAAGGCAGTCTAACATACATTCTTTAGTTGTAAAATCTATTACAACGTCGGATAACTCAAATATGCCACTAATAGAACTTGTAACTTTAATTCCTAGATTGGCTATAATTGGTCCAATATCTGAATCTATGTACTTACTGCCTGAACGGGCAACAGCACCTGCTATTTCCACTTTGGTATTTGTAATTAATTCATTGAGTATTTTCTTGCCCATCCTGCCTAAGCAGCCTATTACTCCAACTCTGATTTTCATAAAGCTTTTTACGTTTATTAAGAATGTTAGGCCTTTTTTTAAGCTCTGTCACTTCTGATCTATATTCTATAGCTAACACGTCATACCACGATTCATTAGCGGTATCTCGGCATAGATCCCGCTAACACGTAGCGGAATGATGGTTTTTCAAATTGTCGTAAGTCAGTTTAGCTATATATGACTCATTTCTTTACTGTAACTTAACAAGAACTGGTCTGTAGCTAATAGTTATTGATAATAAGGGTAATTAACTTTGATAAGAATCTTTTCTGTGTTCAATTGAAGTCTGTATGTTCTGGAATATCTATATAGTAAATTATGCGGTAATCGTAGACTACGCTGCCCACTTAAATTATGCCACAAAGGTTTTCCAAGTGTAACCGTTCACAGATTTCCACTTAATTCTTCAATCTCACTAATAGAAAGGCCAGTAAACTTGACAATAGTGTTGACATCAACATTATTAGCCAGCATTGCTTTTGTGACTTCAATTTCCCTTTCTTTTCTACCTTCCTCTCTACCTTTCTCTTCAGCAAGATCAAGTCTGTATTCAAGAATGGCTTCTTTTTTGCGTAGATCCATTATCCTTTCTTCGTAAGCTACTAAATCTTTTTCGTTCCAACGAAACTTGTCTAATTCATCATATGCTAGCTTTATTATTGGTGCTTTTTCTGCTATCTCTTTTAAGTCCTCTTCTGTTGTTTCTTCTGCGTATTTAAAAAAGAAACACCACCTTTCTACTGTACTTTCTAGCTGCTCTACTTTACTTTTTGAAAATTTGGGCAATTCTATAAAGATAAATTGAAAATCTTTTAAGTAATGGCCGTTGGTTTTTATATCACGTATATTATGAGTAGAGATATAATCAACTTCTTCAGGAAGTAAGTTACAATTGGAAATAGCAATAAAGAAGACTTTCTTTAAATCAATGTAGTTGCCAGATTTATCTAATTGTCTTGAGTAAGCCTTAGCAGCATACAGTTGGGCACGTTTCTCAAAACCTTTATCACGAGCAAGCTGGTTAGGTAAGGAAGTAGTATTGCTACTACTCCCTCCCTTAGAAACGCAGCATGCAGGTTTCCCCACACTACGCTTGAGCCCCTTATCTAAGTCCTTCTTTTCTCGAACCGGCTTGTCCTTCATGATTCCTCAGAAAACATCATTCTTAATGGTGACACCAACAGTAGAGAACCTTCTCTTGAGAAAGAGCTTGCTAACATTTTTGTTTGTTTCACTCTTTCATCAAAATACTTTTTCCATTTTAAGTCAAGTGGATTTGCATCCGCCCTGATTTTAACATGTCGTCTGATAGGTATATCAATCAACCTAAGCAGTCTTAAATACCTTATCTCTTTCGGTTTGTTCTTGCATATGGGTGCAGCAAAGACCCATTGGCGTTGTTTCATTACCTTGAAGTAACGATTCTTTATCCAACGTAATCCTTTACGAGGATGTCTTTTCTTTGCCCATTTCCATAGAGCACACATAATTTCATGGTCTATTTTGTTAAAAGCTCTTTTCGCACACACATGGCTGTAGTAATTTCCCCATCCCCTTAATAGGGAATTGAGCAACTTGATTAGTACGGCCTGAGTGTTCGCTATGTTTGCCTTTATCAATGTACGTGCTTTATTAAGAAGTTTCTTAATACTTTCTTTTGAAGGTTTTATAATTAACTTCTTATTATACCTGCGTACATTACAACCAAGAAAGTCAAACCCTGTTGTAATAGATGTAATTTTTGTTTTCTCTTCGGAAAGGATAAGACCTCTCTCCTGAAGAAAGGACGATACTAGAGGTTTTACTTCATTTTCCAGTACTTCACGTGTGATTCCTGAAATGATAAAGTCATCTGCGTACCTGATTACATTTACTCCACTTCTGATTTTGCTTCTTCTTTTACTGCCAAGTTTACCAAATTGACTTTCCAATGATTTTTCAAGTCCATTTAGGGCTAGATTTGCTAGTATTGGAGAGATGATACTACCTTGTGGGGTACCTGCAGTTGTGGAATACAGAGTTTTTGATTCTAGGAAGCCAGCTTTTAACCAGCTATGAAGAATTTTCTTCTCCATAGGAATATGCTTCATGAGCCATTCATGGTTAATGTTATCAAAACACCCTTTAATATCACCTTCGAGTATCCATTGTAGTTGGTTACGGCTTGCCAGTAACAAGTGACAAGCCACAGTAGCGTCTGCGCAGGATCTTTTTGGTCTAAAACCATAAGAGTGACGATCACTGATCGTTTCAGCTATCGGTTCCAAAGCAAACAAGTATAATGCTTGCATGGCTCTATCTTTTATCGTAGGGATTCCAAGAGGTCTTCTTTTGCCATTAGACTTACTGATGTATATCCGTTTTAGCGGAGAAGGTTTGTATCCTCTTTGTTTTAATAGCTTTATTCCTTGAAATTTTGTGTTGCAAGTCGACCATATTTGACGATCTACACCTGCTGTGTTTTTTCCTTGGTTTTCAGTTACTCTCTTAACCGCCAAAGCTTTGCCGCTAAAAGAGCGTGTGAGAAGGTGTTGTAAAGTTTTCACCTTACCCCATCTGCCTTGTTGGACAGCCTTAACAATACGCCTCTGTAGCCTCATAACAACTTTTTGGCATTTCTTCCAGGGTAACTGGTTCCATGCTTCGGAGTTATTGGTAGGTGCACTTACAGTTGTACTTGTAATCATCTGCTTTCCTACCTTAAGTGGTTAACAAAGTTTCTTGTCATGAGGGACCAAATGGAAGTCTGCTCGTTTTCACGCGAATTAATGTTACAAATTCTATCCATTTCGTTACAAAATGGCATTCGCTTTCTCCATTATCCTTTACCTGCACATCCATCAGCATTCCTTGCGGGTTGCCTGCCATATAGGCGAAAATACAGGCTTATCCTGTTCCTTTTGTCATACAATAGTGGGTTAGGTGGCTTCTCTATACCGGTGGAATTATTATTTGCGTACATCCAGAAATGAAAAATGTAACTCATCCACATTACCTTTTGGTCGGAGCTTATCAGCATCTTTAGCTCTTTAATCGTTACGATACTTATGAAGCTTCACTTACGTTCACCATACCACTAAGCCTAGCCCTCCAACCACATGATGCTTGTAGTTTATGCTTTCTCTCACGATTGAGCATCTTCTTTATCAAGAGGAGGTTCATTGTCCGCGTCGCTCGGCACCAACTGGTTACCCAATTCGCACTGATGCGTAGACTCAGATGGCAAAACATCTGGTTCAATAAGCTTTAGAATCCTTTCAGTTTCTTTCTGAATGAATTCCTCTCCTTTTAAACAATATGACCGAAGGCTTTCAGGTCGCACCATTTCAATCACATACCTGGCCCCACTAGAATCCCTGCAAAGAACATCAACTATACTTTGTTTATCAGATGCAATTTCAGGATCCATTATAGTACTGAGGAATTCCACTTCTTGTATAGTATTTATCTCAGTAAACCCTAAAATATCATTCAAAAAATGTATGAGAATATTCTTATTTTTTTCAGTGCCAAATATTTTTTTGAAGGTCAAATCCAGCTTAGGGTCGAGAAACTTAGATAAAGCCATAGCCAAAGTGCTTAAAAATATTAATAATTATACACTATTATTAACAATTATTCAACCATATTTTTGAAGATAGCTATAGCTAACACGTCATAACCGCCACGAACCGTCATACCGCGATTCATTCGCGGTATCTCGGCATAGATTCCGCTAACTAGTAGCGGGATGACGATTGTCGGTGAACCTAAGTTACTTTAGCTATAGGCAGCAATTTTCTGTATTTATTTTAAATTGAAGAAAGCTCAAATGAAAGATCGTGTTTTGCTAAAATCACAGAATGCAGTCTGGTTACACCTTATCTTTGTTAGCTATAGCAAGTAACTGTATTTGTAATATGACAAATCACCTGTTGAAAAATCATTTTATGATCCAAGTCAGTTTTTTTACAGGTAACTTCTAAGCTTATCAATTTTTCCAAGATCTTCTTAAGTTCTGAAAGTTGCAAACTTTTCAAATGAGATTTAAAACTCTGCAATTGTTTAAAAAACAATGGAGGGCTTAGCTGATCAATCGCAGCCTGCTCACTCATTCCACCTTGCACTGACAGCAAAACGGTTTCAAGGCGTAGGAAATAATTTGATATAATGCGAATTAGTGCTATCGGTGAAAAATTTTCTTGCGATATCAATGCATCAGAAATTCTAATGAAACGCGACATATCTTTACTTGCTATGGCAGAGCATAGATCATCAAGTGTAGCATAGTCGTTGCCGGAAGTTGAAAAGCATAATTCTATATCAGTAAGTTTTAGGTCTTTTCTCTCCCCTAAGTATAAAACTAACTTCTCAAGTTCTGAACATATAGGCAGCTTGCTATGATTAAAGTAAGATTGCAAATGGTAGATTATCTCATTTGTGCATTTTATATCATTTTGTTTTAAGTAACTTGATATAATATCATAAAGATTGCTGTTGCTGTCTTTATAGCAAGCAATCACACCAAAAATTTTTGAACTCTCCATATAACTTTTGGTTGCAGAATTGTGTGGAAGATCAGTTGCTGTCATCATTACATAATGACCACTTGCATTATAATCCAATACGTTTTTTAACTCTTTGGATATACCTCCACTCACATTTATCAGTTTAATTAATTTTTTGCTGGTAAACATCGAAATGTTTGCCAATTCAGAAAATAGTAAACCGGGTGACTTATTCACTATTGCAAAATCCATCACCTGAACTGAATACTCATCCAAACTGGCAATTATTTCTTGTACATAAAAATCAACCCTACTGTTATCACTTCCATGAATTAACACACCACGTAAAGCATCAGGTTTCTCTAGGAATCTTTTAACTTTGGATGGTGTAACCCTCATGCCACCTATATGATATCATTCTCATTTGATTGTACATGAGTGTCCAAAGACTCTGAGCTTTCTTGTACAATATCATCTGCCGTACTCTGCACATTATCCGACTCTTCTGTTTTTCCTGTAATATAATTATAAAATTTTTTCACAGGTTGAGATATATATTTGGAAAAAAATCCTTCTTCGCTCATATTGCTTACTCCATAAAATTAACGACTTATCATTAGCATATAAATAATAGTATAGCAAAAACTATTTTGTGCTAAGATAGTGATGTTTTATAATGAGTATATTACAAAATTATTAACATTCGAGATTAAAATTAAGCCAACCTGCTTAATACTAGCCTTATAAAATAAGCGATAATTAAATATACGGCTGCAACAAGTATAATTGCAGGTCCAGTTAACAAATCAAAACTTGCAGATAACATGAGACCTGATATCCCAGAGATCACAGAAAAAACTGTTGCAACAATAATCATCTGCATCGGAGTTTTCGAAATGAGCCTTGCAGATGCTGCTGGTATTAGCAAAAATGCAGCAATAAGTAATATTCCTATTAATTGGGCAGCAATTGCTATAAATATAGCAAGAGTGATTAAAAATTCTAGTCTAACAAAGGTAACATTAATTTTTTCAACTACTGCTAAATCTTGATTAATTGAAATCATTAACCAATAACGCCATCTAAATATTAATATCAAAGTAACTACTGCAGAGGTTAAAAAAATCAATACTATATCACTTTGATCGAGCGTTAATATATCACCAAACAGTGAGCTAATAATACTATTATTGCCAGATGGAAGAAAAGACATAAGTATTAAACTCGATGATAAAACTACATTGGTAACAATGTTCAATATCGTATCAGCAGAATATAATCTGTTAAAATTAAGAGAAAGTAGTATAGCAAATGTAATTGCAATGAGCATTATGCTAAGCGATGGGCTAATCTTAAAGATTAAAGCAAGTGCAACACCAAGCAACGAAGAATGGGACAAACTATCACCAAGATAAGATAACCTTTGCCATATCATAAACGATCCTAAAGCGCCTGTTACTAGGCTAATTACAACTACTGCAACTAGACTGTTGATGAAAAAATCCTGGGTAAACATTTCAAACATGCTATATGGCTATTAGATAACTGACAACAAATCTATCTTCGGATATCAGAATATTATGGGTTCTGCATGCAGAACCTGTTGTCATAAATTCAAAATTTAAACCTTTTTGTTCCATAAGATAGGACTTCACTGAAGAACTTAGTATATTGCGTGTTTTACCAGTACCTATTATCAAAATTTCTATTTCCTCTGTTAAAAAAGATTTAAAATGTTCCTTGCTATTTATATCACTTTCTTTCAATTTAATCACCTTTTCAGGAAAAATTATAATTGAGCCGCAATATTCTCTATTATTCACCAAAAATTTTCCTTCCCTGTAACCATTTATAAGATTTTTATTCTCGGAAATTAAGGGCATAAGTCAAACTATTAATTGAGTGTCACATACCCACCATTCTGGTTGCTTTTTTCCGATATTAACTGCAGCAGCTTTTGCATTTTCCTCACTATCGAATATTCCAAAGCATGATACACCACTGCCTGACATGCGAGAAAGTATAGAGCCTTCTTGTGACTCAAGTGTTGATATCACATCCTTAATTTCAGGTACAAAGCTTATTGCTATTTCTTGAAGATCGTTTCTCGTCTCTTTAAGAAGCTTCAACAAATCCTTTTCAGCGTCATCGCTCCATTTAATTGGCTCAGAAAATTTTCCTTCATGTTTGGAAAATACCTCTGGTGTACTCAAAAACCTTTTTTTCGGTTTCACAAGCACCACATTTGTAGATAAAGAGAATTTTTTAATGTGGCATAATTCTTCGCCAATACCTCTAACAAAAACTGGCTTGCTATCTACGCTTGCGGGAACATCAGCACCAACGTTTAAGGCTATTTCATTTAAAATCGTCCTATCAATCTCCCACAGCTTCCCTAGCGTACGTACCACAGCTCCAGCATCTGAGGATCCGCTACCAAGTCCTGCAGCAATTGGTATGTTTTTTACAACCTTTACAGTGACTTTAGTGCGTACAGGAGCATGCCTAAGCAGCAGATTAACCGCTTTCATTACAGTGTTATACTGGTTATTTATTCTAGACTCGGAGTTTATAAATTCAACTGTAGAGTTATCGTATCTAGAATCCTTCTCACCTACTTTTATTTCCAAAAAATTAGAGAGATTAGCAAAGACAAACAAACCCTCAATCAAGTGATATCCTGTTTCCTTCTTATTTACAACATGCAAAAAAAGATTGATTTTTGCAGGCGCCTTTACACAAAAACTTTTCATTATATATCTTCACTAACACTATTTTTACATTATATGTATAATGCTATTTTAGTCAACTTCTATAAGGTTCTCGCACTTCTGATGAGATCAAATGCCATAAATCCTAATTTCTCTGTGTGGGTAAATGCGTCCGCTGGTACAGGCAAAACAAAAATCTTAATAGACAGAGTATTGAGACTTTTATTAGAAAACAAAAGAAATATTCTTTGCTTAACATTCACCAATGCTGCAGCAAACGAAATGGAGAATCGCATTCACAGCATACTCAGTAAGTGGGCAATATGCTCAGAGAGTGAATTAATAATGGATCTGGAACAACTAGACCTCTTGCATTTAAGTGAGGAATCGGTGTCATTCCAGTGCTTGACGCTGGAATCCAGAAAAAAGGAAGAATGGATCCCAGTGTCAAGCACTGGGATGACAAAGGAGAGTGCTGGGATAACGGAGGGATCCAGAAAAAATGAAGCACTTGATCGTCACTTAACAAGAGCAAGAAGGCTTTTCTCTGAACTGGAAAATCTTGGTCTAACTATACAAACCATACACGCTTTCTGTTACAAATTAATCTCCAGCTTTCCTATAGAAGCTGGCATTGCTCCAAATTGCACGCTGAGTGAATGTAAAGAATTACGTTCCATCATATTCAATAAAGTGCTTCATAACGAAACTGTGCAGGATGATATCAACCTTATTGCAACTGAAATTGATGAAAATAAACTACGCGATTTGCTTTATACTTTATGTGTAAAAAGATCGATGTCAGCAAATGATTCAGAATACATCAAAGAAAAACTCAATGCTCCAGATGGAATTCATGATTTACAGAGTGAAACGACTGAGCACGTGGGAAGACTAGCCGAGATATTAAGTGAAGGCAGTAAAAGAGATCAGAGTTATAGTGAAATACTTTATTCTACTGTCATCCCAGCTGGGATCCAGAAAAAAAGAACCAGTGTCAGCTACTCGGATGACACCGGAATAAAGTGGAATGACACCAAAATAGAAAACCTAGCCAAGGTATTTCTCAAATCAGAATCGCACGAAAAAAAGAGCATATCATCCATTGCAACAAAAAGTATTTTGGAGAAATTCAAAGATGCAGAGCAAATAATAGAGAGCGTTCAGAATGTAGTATTTACCCATATAAGAGACATGAACTCTTATCAAATATTCAAGAGAACCAGTAGCTTACTTGGTGTATTTAAAGTATATGTTGATTTGTATAATAGTGAAAAATCAAAAAATGCACTGCTTGACTACAATGATATAATCAACTTAGCAACAAATCTTCTTAGCAATCCAAACTATAAAGATTGGATATTGTTTAACTTGGATCAAAAAATAGATCACATCCTTGTTGACGAGGCACAAGACAATAGCATCAGCCAGTGGAAAATTATAACAAATCTCTGCGATGAATTTTTTGCCGGTAATGATGAAAAGCGAACCTTATTTGTAGTTGGTGACGTAAAACAATCCATATACAGATTTCAAGGAGCAAATCCCCATCTATTCAACTATATGCAACAATACTTTCATACGAAAACTGGTGGTAGAGATTGGATATCATGCCAACTTGAAAAGTCATTTCGTTCAACTCCAGAAGTTTTGATGCTTGTAGATAGAATATTTAACAACTTCCGCGCAGAAATATCTTTTGTTGATAATGAAATAAAACATGTTCCACATAGAGAAAATGATCAAGGATATATTGAAATTTGGCCAGCGTTACCAAAGTGTAAAGAGGAAGAACAGCAAGCTTTACAAATTCCTCTGATATGTAAGGAAGGTTATACAATAGCAGATCGATTACTTGCTCAGGCAATAGCCCACAAAATTCACAATTGGTTAAACGAAGGGCGGATTTTAGTTGCTAAAGATCGCCATATAGAACCAAGAGACATTATGGTTCTGGTACGACAACGAAACGTATTGGTTGATTACATAATAAGCGAACTTAAAAAAGCAAACGTGCCAGTTGTAGGCCGAGATTATTTTAGAATTATGGACTATATAGCCGTGCAGGACTTAATAGCTTTGGCCGAATTTTTACTCCTCCAGGCAAATGATCTAGCTCTTGCAAATGCTTTAAAATCACCGTTATTCAATTTTACCGAGGATGATTTATTTAACATTGCATATGATCGTAAAGAGCATTCACTATGGGAAAGAATTCAGGATTATTCTGTGGTTATCTACAGTGAATTAAACTATCTCATTAACTTATCTCGCACAGAGTCTCCTCTTGCACTATTTACACATATATTGCGTACAGGTAAGAAGAAATTTGCTGCAAGGCTAGGTCTTGAGTGCTTTGAGGTTCTAGACGAATTTATGAACCTCGTGTTGCAATTTGAAAACCCATCTCTTCAAGCGTTTGTTCAGTGGATCAAGGAGAATAACCCGGAGATTAAGAATGATATGCAATCAGAACGCAATGCTGTGCGAATAATGACAATTCATAAATCAAAAGGTCTGCAAGCTCCCATAGTATTTTTGGTTGATACAAACACAGTGCCAAGAAACAGTGAAAGCATTATCTTTGATGGAACAGAAGTGCCATTTTGGTGTGGAAAAAACAACAACGCTTATTGCGATCAAGTAAAAAGAGAGAAAAAACTAGAGGATTATAATGAATATTTGCGTTTATTATACGTAGCACTCACACGTGCTGAAGATGAGTTATACATCTTAAGTAAAGAGCCAGTGCAAAAGGGCTCTTGGTATGATCTAATCACTAAGTACGGAGAACCATATGAAAAGAAACAAAGGGATTTACGGCCAATATTTAAAGAAAAAGTTGAAGTATTATGCGTGAATGCAAACTACCCTTACATTTATAAAAAACGTGATTACTTTGACGTTCCGGTCATTTCCCTTCCACCAAACCTATCAATGTCATTCCAGTGCTTGACACTGGAATCCAGTAAAAAAGAAGGAGAACCAGCATCAGCTACTCGCTCTCCCCTGTCATCCCAGTGCTTGACACTGGGATCCAGTAAAAAAGAAGGAGAACAAGTGTCAGCTCACTCTTCGGTATCATTTCAGCACTCTCTTTCGTCATTCCAGTGCGTGACGCTGGAACCTGGAGAAAAAAAGGCCTGGATCCCAGTGTCAAGCACTGGGATGACAAATAGGGGTATTAGAATGACAGACAGGGGTATTGGAATGACAGATGAGAGTGCTGGAATGACAACAAGGAGCATTGGGATGACAGATGGTTATGCAAGAGGCCTGATTATTCACAGCATATTGCAGTATATGCCCAAGATAGAAAAAGAAAGGAGAAAAAATTGGGTCAGAAAATACCTTGATAACATCAGCGAAGATAAGGATGAAATTTACAGTAAAATATTAGCCTTTAATGAAAAATATGGCTATTTGTTTGACTTGGAAGGCAAATCAGAGATTACACTGAGTGGAACAATTGATGGCAAGTCAGTATTAGTACGACTAGATAGGCTATGCATAACGCAAGATAAAGCAATCATAATTGACTACAAGTCACACCGTAACGTTTCTGTTTCCTCATTAAATGAAATAAAAAAGCAAATGTTGACCTATAAAACCTTAGTACAAGAAATATATCCAAACAAGCAAGTAGAGTGCGTGGTTATTTGGGTGGAAGATTTAACCATTCAATCTGACTTTTAACGAAACTTGATTGCAAGAAATAGCTACTACGTCATACCACCGCGAACCGTCATCCCGCGATTCATTCCACAACTGTACGAACATTGCGATTTGGGCCTACCAGAAGGGTGTCATGAAAGTAGCTGACACTGGTTCCTTTATGACGGTGTCATCCCAGTGCCCAGACACTGGGATCCAGGAAACTTAATTGCAAGTAATGCATTGGGTTTGGTGAGTATGGGTTTTGCGTTATAGAATGAAGCACTTTTGGTGAATTTGTAAAGAAAACTGGATTCCAGTGGGCTTTGTTGCATCGCTAGCTATGATGGATTAAAGATAAAAAAGGTGGAGAATATCAGTAGCTTATTATTCTGGTATTTATAACAAGAACGGTCAATGAATACCTAAATTTGAGTAAAAGAAATTTCACTACCATTTACCAATCCGGCTAAAATTCAAGAATTTCAATGCTTTAGCTATTTTCAATAGAATTAAATTTATTAATATAAATAACAAATTACTATTCTTAAATTTGATCAGATTGATTGCAAAAAAACAAGATTTTCAATAGGTTACTTATAATCCTAACTATAGTTAGCCTTTCATAAGTAGCGATGCAACAAAGCCATTCCAGTGTCAAGCACTGGAATGACAAGTTCTCGGCAACCCCTACGTCATCCCGTCACGGTATCTCTTAGCCGCTAACACGTAGCGGAATGACGATTGTCGGTAAATCTAAGTTACTGTAGCTATAAAGGCTTTCACAACAACCTATTTTCCTTGAAACTAAAATAGCTACTGAATGTAATAATAATGTGGTCTATTAATTCTATTCCTATACTTTGGCAAGCTTCTGCTAGTTGTCTAGTGAGAGATATATCGCTATTTGAAGGTTGTGTATCTCCGCTTGGATGATTGTGAGATATTACAATGGATGTTGAACCAATCAAAAGTGCGCGCTTGATGATCTCTCTGACATAAAGAGGAGTTTGATCTACTGTACCAATATTTTGCAGGTCTTCCGCTATTAGACGATACTTTTTATTCATATAGATGACACGAAAATTTTCCTTATTGAGGCTTCCTATACTTATTCTTAAATAATCAAGCAATTTTTCCCAGTTATCGATTACAGGCAGGTTTTTTATTTCTTCTCTTGCAGAACGAACAAAGGCTTGTTTTACACAAAAGATGGCAGATATCGCTGCATTGCTGACATCATCAACGTTTTGCAGCGCTTCCAGGTCAGCATTAAAAACTTTATTTAAGCTGCCAAAACTTTCTATCAAACTCTTTGCCACCGGTTTTACATCAATTCTACTATATGCTGAATATAAAATGTGCTCTAAAACTTCATAATCAAGTAATGATTGTCCATTATCTAAAATAATTTTCTCTCTTAGGCGCTTTCTATGCCCCTTTTTGTAATTTTTCATCATCAATGAATTGCTTATCTCTTGTATAATAAGAAATTAGATTTTTAAGTAAAATATTTAATAAAGCGCATGACGCACAATTGTAAGAACATTCATTTTTAAAGACAGCAAATGGTGTCATGAAAGTAGCTGAGACACTGTCCTCCTTTGTCATCCGAGTAGCTGACACTGGTTCCTTTACGACGGCAGTGCCCAGAGGTGTCATCCCAGTGCATGCACATAGTGCAAAAAATTAAAAATAAGACGCCAATACGTAATACTGTTGTCGTTTAATCTGCACAGATTGAAGATAAATGAATACCTTCAGTATCATGATAAAGGGGCTGGCGAAGGGTGTCAAGTAGTTTTTAGCTCTGCCTTCTAAGGCTTTTACTCGTGACAACCACTGTGCCTGCGATCTTATCGTGCCAAGTTTGACAGCGTTTGTTGAAATTTGACCATAAAAAGCCCAAGAACAATGGTGCAACTGACAATATAAAGGAAAAAAATCTCTTTGTTGCTTGTTTTAGGGTCATCTTTTCGAAAGTTTGTGCATCCACAACTCTAAGCCCAAATAATAGTTTTCCAGGTGTAGTAGCAAACTTTACCCACATATATATTACATAGCAAAAGAGCATAATAAACTGGACTATTTGATTTAGGATTAGTAATTTTATAAGTCTACTCTGCGTTGTCTTTTCTTCCGCAGACAGTGGTGCTTGCATTGGGGATTTTGCAGCAATTTGACTTAATATTTTGCTATCCTCTGAGTTCATAAAGAGCTGATTTAAGGCTTGGCTGCAAAACTGCAAGAACAAAACGATAATAATCAAATCAAGCAATACTGATATATAGCGCCTGAGGCCCGTTACATAACATATCCCATTTTCATCTTTCTTTACCTTTTGAATAACATTTATAGAAGAAAAAATAGAAAATAAACGATTAAAAAATTTATGTAACATATATATACTTTCCAATATTTAACGTGCCCCTGGCCGGACTTGAACCAGCATGCTTTTGCAAGCAACAGATTTTGAGTCTGCCGTGTCTACCATTCCACCACAGGGGCATTAAGTTTTAATGCTATAGGCAACACGGAATTAGTCAAATTTTTTTGCCTTTACATCTTTCAAATGAGGACTAAATATTCTACAATAATCAACAGTTACTCTCAAAACTTAAAATGAATGAATTAGCTAGTCTCTTGGGTTCAAGAAGTGTAGACAAGGAAATATGTAAATTACCGCATAACCTAGAAGCTGAACAGATGCTTATTGGTGCAATGATTCGTGATAATAGAATCTGTGATGCGGTTGAAGACACAATCACAGCGGAGAATTTCTATGATCCATTACATCAAAGTATTTTTACGCAAATATCCAAAACCAGGAAACATGGCATAATTGCCAATGAACTGAGCCTCAAAATGTTTTTTGAGAACGACCAAGCGTTTACCGAATGTGGTGGGGTAGAGTACTTAGCAAAGCTTGCAGCGAAGGCAAGTATTGCGCTTGATATCTATAGTTTGACTAGAATAATCCGTGATACTTACTTAAGGAGATGTTTAATTAAGCTCGGGCAAGAAATAGTTGGTGATAGCTACAACTACGATATTGAAAATCCTGCACAGGCGCAAATTGAACAAGCAATGACAAAATTGTTCAATTTGGCAGTAAAAAAACAAGGTGAGAAAACATATATAAAACTTGCAAGTTCAATTAAAGATGTAGTTGAGAAGATCAGCACACTGAAAAATAATCCAGAAGCGCTAGGCGTTACAACCGGACTTCAAGATCTAAATCAGCTTCTTGGTGGTCTACAAAAATCTGATTTATTAATTTTAGCTGCAAGGCCTTCTATGGGAAAAACAGCATTGGCGCTAAACATCGCACTCAATGCTTGTAAGATGTTGCAAAAAAGAGCAGATAAGCAACACTATGTAGCGTTTTTCTCGCTTGAAATGTCAGCAGAGCAATTAACTGCAAGGCTGATCACTATAGATTCAGGGATTAGTTATTATAAGGCATTAACCGGGAGAATTAGTGATTTTGAATTGCATGAATTTATCAATACTAGTACAGAATTATCTGAACTGCCTTTCATCATAGATGACACCCCTGCGCTATCAATTAGTGCCCTTCGCACCAGAATACGCTTGCTGTATCAATTATATAATGTAGAAGTGGTATTCATTGATTATTTGCAGCTAATCAGAGGAACAACAAAAAGGAGTAATGAAAATAGAGTGCAAGAAATCTCGGAAGTGACGCAGGGTTTGAAAGCAATTGCAAAGGAGCTAAATATTCCCATTGTTGCACTATCTCAGCTCTCTCGTTCTGTTGAGCAGAGGGATGATAAAAAACCACAACTTTCTGATTTACGTGATTCAGGGAGCATAGAGCAAGACGCAGATATAGTAATGTTTCTCTATAGAGAAGAGTATTATGAACTAAGAAAACAGCCAAATGAAGGAAACAATAAACATCGGGAATGGCAAGAGAAAATGGAAAAAATTAGAAACATTGCAGAGCTCATTATTGCAAAGCAGAGAAATGGACCAATTGGCAGTGTGAAGCTATATTTTGACTCTAACAGAGGTTCGTTTAAAGATTACACAGAAAGGCATAGTTCATAGCTTGGCAGCAATCTTCTTGTTCCCAAGTTCATTGATTATTTTTTTTATGTAAAGATAGCTTGACAATTTCTTAAAAATCCTTTTATAATGGTATTATATTTTATAATACGTGAGATGATGAATAAAAACAATGTACCCTATCTTATAGCTGGTGCTCTGGCTACTGCAACTTTATTAGCATCTGAAGTGTTTGCTGCAGCTCCTTATATTGGTTTCTTAGCTCCAGTTGCAGCATTAAGTGTTGGCTTGCCATTTATTATTGGTTATGCTGTGTTTTCTGTTGTAACTATTGCACTTTCGTATAAAGCAATTAGTGAGAACAAAACAAATTCTGAGTTAAAAAATAAAATGAAAGCTCAAGAGCAAACAATTTCTGGGCAAAAAACTCAACTAGCTAAAAAAGAAGCGGAAGTAAAAGCTAAAGAGGAAGAAAATTCTAAGTTAAAAAATAAAGTAGAAGCTCAAGAGGAAGAAAATTCTAAGTTAAAAGATCAAGTACGCACTCAAAAGCAGAAAAATTCTGAGCAAAAAACTCAACTAGCTGAAAAAAATAAAAAGATAGAAGAAGACAAATTAAAAGTGGCAATTGCTGATGGCACTGTTCAGCTTGCAAAAGGAACAGTTAATAGCGCTGTTTGGTTTGCAAAAGAAGCAGTTAATGGTGTCTTGTATTCTGGCAAATATGCTTACGATAATTATGTGCCATCAACTGAGTCTACAAAAGGAACACTTAGTGGTATTGGAGGTGGCTTGAAAAATACTTATGATGCGTCAATTGCATCTGTAAGAGGAGCACTTAACAGCGTTGGAAGCAGCTTGTACAGTAGGATTTATGGTACTAAGGTTTCTAGTCCGGAAGAGCAGTTTAAGCGTGAAGATGGATCTAAACCTAGCATGCAAGAACTAACTCGTTTGGATTATTTAAATCTTGAGGTTCTTTCCAGTGAGCAAAAGCAACGAGCTAATAGTTTGGATTATTTAAATATTGATAACGTTCCTAAGCAACCTGATCATTTAAATGTTGATGCTGCTAAAAGTGATTTAATGAGTCTTTCTGAGGATCAGGATGTATTTTATGATGCAGAATCTGGTGATGAAAAAGATACTGAGGTTTCTAGCCTGAAAGAGCAGTTGGATGAAAACAATAAAACAAAAATTCAGTCAAGAATTTCTGTTGTATATGAGTTAGTAAAAGGGAAATTTACCAGCTTTTGGAGTGGTGTACAAAATAGTTATGTACTAGGTACTAATCTGTTGCATGCTCAACATAAAAACACCTTGGCTAATGTACCACAAGAAGAGGTTATAAATAAAGAAGCTCAAAAGCCAGAAGAGCAAGCAGAGCAAAAGCCAAATCTTCAAAGGGACAACAGCATAAACAATACGAAAGAAGACGGTAAAAATAAAAGAAGTGGAGCCGCAAGAAGAAAAAGAAAACAAGCACGAGTAGAACAACCTATAGTGTATGCAGTTAAAATAAGTAATAAATATGATGTGTTACTACCTGAATGCTTCCTTGGTTAAACATCAACCCTCAAAAAAACCGGCGTAGGTTTAGGCAGCGTAATGCCTGAACTTACGCACGTGTCGTACAAAGATTTTAAATCTCGTTGTTCTTTCGGAATTTGCAGTTGATTTAGTATCATCTCTGCTGACTTTGGAACAATCGGTTGCAATAAAGTGCCAATTATCCTGATATATTCCAGTAACTTGTAAATTACTAAATTCATGCGTTCTCTATCAGTTTTGCTTAATGTCCAGGGTGCACTTTTGTCTATGTAGGCATTTGCTTCAGAAGAGATGTTGATAATTAGAAGTATAATCTGGTTAAATTCATACTTTGATAAATGGTCCATCACTTGACCTAGTATAGCTTTGCAATTTGGCAGACTTTCTTCACCTCTAAGTAAATCTCGATCAATTGTTGGTACAATTCCAGAGCATTGCTTGTGTAAAAATGAAATTGTTCTTTGTACTAAATTGCCTATGTTGTTTGCCAGTTCTGAATTTATCCGGCTGATCATATTTTTCTTACTAAAGTTACCATCCTGGCCAAAACTTGCTTCTCGAAGGAGAAAATAGCGTAGTTGATCAACACCAAACTCTTGAGCGAGGCCAATTGGATCTATGACATTACCAAGGGACTTGGATATTTTTTCTCCCTCGTTTAGCCACCAACCATGAACTGCAATTTGTTTTGGTAGCGGCAAATCTGCTGCAAGGAGAATTGCCGGCCAATATACGGCGTGAAAGCGCAATATGTCTTTACCAATTACATGAACGTTGAAAGAGCTGTCAGCTAGGTTTGCAGCGCGTAACACTGGAATCTGCGTTTTCCCTTGGTTTGGTGTCATTCCAGCGCGTGACGCTGGAATCTGCGTTTTAGATTCTGCCCAAAACCTCTTATATTCCTCACCTTCAGTACTAGGGAAACCTATTGATGTAAGATAATTGGTTAATGCATCTATCCAGACATAGATTACGTGTTTGTCATTACCTGGTACTTTTATTCCCCAGTTAAAACTAGTGCGAGAGATTGAGAGGTCAATGAGCCCTGATCTTACAAACGATATCACTTCATTTCTTCTGCTCTCAGGAAAGATAAAACTTGGCTGATTTTTATAGAGTTCCAGTAATTTGTCTTGCCAGTTTGACAAGCGAAAAAAGTAGCTCTCTTCTTTTATCCACTGAACTTCTGCGCCTGTTGGTGCTTTGCCATCTATCAGCTCTGATTCCTGATAAAATGCTTCATCACGAACTGAATACCAACCCGAATAGGAATCCAAATATATTTGCCCTCTCTCTTCAAGTCTATTCCATAAAGCTATAACTGCTTTTTTGTGACGTTCCTCCGTAGTGCGAATAAAATCGTCATACTCAAAATTCATGAACTTAGCCAATTCTTTAAATGAAACGCTCACTTCATCTGTAAATTCTTTTGGCTGCATTTCCTTTGCTTTAGCTGCTTTTTCTATTTTTTGTCCATGTTCATCTGTACCGGTGGTAAATTTGACATTTTTCCCAGCTAGTTTCATGAACCTTGCCACCACGTCACACAAGAGAGAAGTGTATGCATGACCAATATGTGGCTTATCGTTTACGTAATATACTGGCGTGGTGATGTAAAAGTTCTCGAATTGTTCCATGGTTTAGCATTTTGATAAAAATCAACTGAGTTAATTATAGTATTAAAAAGGCAGTAATAAATAAATATTGATTAGGTTAAGCATAATTTTTGAAAAAAGCGATTTACTGAAATTTTATAAAAATAAGAAACAATCAGGCATGATTATTGAAAGAACAATGGGAAATTTTCTTGTAATTCTATTTATAGTTTTCTATGCATTTGATGCACACGCTGATGGAGCAACAGATGTAATGTGTAATGTAATAGGTTACGTTCATGGAATAGGTGGACCAATGATTACAGTGGTAATAATTGGTTCAAGCTTAGAGGTTGTCCGGAAACAAGTAAAAGGCTATAATATCTGAAATTTTAGTACGGGGTAAAGATGAGAAAAAAGTATCCAACAGATCTAAGCGAAAGGGAATGGGCAAGAATAGAAAAACACTTCAGAGTATCATACAAGAAAGGAGGAAGGCCGCCAAAGTATAGCAAAAGAGAAATATTAGAAGCAATTTTCTATGTATTGCGTACAGGGTGTCAATGGCGGTATTTACCAAATGATTTTCCGCTATGGAAGACTGTGTATGAGCAGTTCAGGCAATGGAAGAAGCAGGGAATTTTTGAGAAAATGAATTATGAAATTACAAAATATAGTAGAAGAAAAATAGGAAGGAATGAGCAGCCGAGTGCCTGTATAGTAGATAGTCAATCTGTAAAGACTACAGAAAAGGGGGGATCAAAGGCTATGATGGAAGTAAAAAAGTAAAGGGTAGAAAAAGGCATATAATTACAGACACTCAGGGTTTTATACTAGGTTGTTACGTAGGCGCTGCTAACGAAAATGATAGAGATGGTATTAAAATAGCATTAAACAATATGAGAACAAAATATACTAAAGTTAAAAAAATGTGGGCTGACATGGGATACCAAGGAAGAAATTTAAAGAATCACATAAAGGAAGAATATGACATAGATATTGAAATTGTTACAAGGCCTCCATGTAGATTTTGGGTGCACAAAGATACGCCACCTGAGCTACTACCAACAAGAGAACAAGGGTTTAAAGTACAGCCAAGAAGATGGGTTGTAGAAAGGACTTTTGCTTGGGTTAATAGGAATAGAAGGCTATCGAAGGAGTATGATTTACTCACAACATCCACTGAGAATTTCATATACCTAGCTATGAGTAGGGTTATGTTAAAGAGGGAATATGCTTGAATTTACTAGTTTCCGGACAACCTCTGATACCAATTCCCATTACAGGGCAAACAGATGGACAATGATGGAAGAAAAGCCATACTGAAGTAAGTAAAATAGCGAGGTTTAAATGGCATTAAGATCAAAATTATTGGATGAAAAAGTAGTAGAATCAGCAAAAGAAATGCTGAAGAAAGTAAGGAATAATGCATATGTTTCAAAAAAACTAAATGCTGTAATTGCAGCAAAAAAGTACAGTATAACGGCTGTAGCAAAAATATATTGCATTTCAAGAAGCGCACTAACTTCGTGGGTAAAACTCTTGAAAATTGGCAGAGAAGAAAAACTGTTTGCTCCTTCACAACGTCGTAGAAAAACTAAATTAAATCAGGCTCAACTACAGCAAATTGAAGAGTGGATAGAAGAAAATCCTAATATCACCATTAAAGAAATGAGAATAAGAATCCAGGAAAAGTTCGGATTAAATATCAGCAAATCTACAGTACACCGCCATATGCAAAAGATGAAATTCTCATATATTACACCAAGACCAGTTCATAATGGACAAGATAAAAGCAAACAAGAGGAATTCAAAAAAAAATCTCAATGGAGCTATTAGCAAGTATCCAGAAAAAGAGCTATTTTTCTTTGATGAATCATGGTTTGGCACACATTCAAAAGTTGGACATGGGTGGTTTAAAAAGGGGATTAGAACACAGGTTAAAACAAAATTAGGTAGGCAAAATTTCTATCTCTATAGTGCAGTTAATCCTAGAAATCGAGAGAGTTCTAGCTTATTTGCACCAAATGTCAACACTGATTGCATGAACATATTTCTTGAGCAAATTTCGCAATATCTAGAAACACGAGAGGCTTTTCTCGTTATGGACTGTGCTAGTTGGCATAGGTCAAAAAATTTAAAGGTACCTAAAAATATCGACATTATATACCTACCTCCATACTCACCTGAGCTAAATCCTGTTGAGAGGCTTTGGTTATATATAAAACAGAACATTTTGCGCAATAAAATATACGATACAATTGCTCTACTTGAGGGTGCTTTGTGCAAATTTATTACTTCTCTTGCCAGCTCCACAATTAAACAACTCTGCAATGTTTCCTATTTGACTGGACAACAATGAGAATTGGTATCAGTAATTTGATCTGGGTTCCAAGGCCCTTGTGCATCACACATATGAAGCGATAATATATTGCACATGACCAAGTTTGCCCAAAATTCTTGTAATACAGCCTCTCCAGAAAAATTCTCTAACTCTGCTCCTACTTTGAGTCGTTTCCTCTATGTGCCACCTTAACACATAAGCTTTGCTCCAAAGTCTCGGTCAAAAACTCTGTTTCTCAGTTGGCTAATGTCAGCACTATAACTCTTACTTTCTGTCCTTTCATTTTATTTTTTAGCTTTTCATTTTCTAATATAAAATCAAAATCTAATTCGCCAGCGTTCCCATAGCTTAGAGGTTGTCCACAAACCAGTAAATCAAGCATATTCCCTACTTAACATAACTTTACTCATAGCCAGATATATGAAACTTTCAGTAGATGTTGTAAGTAAATCGTACTCCTTCGATAGCCTTCTATTTCTATTGATCCAAGCAAAAGTCCTCTCTACCACCCACCTTCTCGGCTGTACTGAAAATCCAGGATCCCGTTGTGGCAATAGTTCTAGTGGTGTATCTTTATGCACCCAAAACCTACATGGAGGCCTTTTGACAATTTCAATATCTATCCCATATTCTCTCTTTACGTAATCCTTTAAATCTTTTCCTTGGTATCCCATATCAGCCCACATTTTCTTAATATTGCTGTATTTTTCCTTCATATTGTCCAATGCCATCTTCACCCCATCTCTGTCATTTTCGCTTGCAGCTCCTACATAGCAACCAAGCACAAATCCTTGAGTATCTGTGATTATATGTCTTTTTCTCCCCTTTACCTTTTTCGCACCATCATAACCTTTGCCCCCCTTTTTCCGTGGTTTTTACCGATTGACTGTCCACTATGCATGCGCTCGGCTTCCCATTTTTGACCTACTATATTTAGTGATATCATAATTCATTTTCTCAAAAATTCCCTGCTTTTTCCATCTTCTAAACTGTTCATGCACAGCCTTCCACGGCGGAAAATCGTGTGGTAAATACCGCCATTGACATCCTGTGCGCAGTATATAAAGAATTGCATTTACTATCTCACACTTACTGTATTTTGGTGGCCTTCCTTCTTTCTTGTACGATACTCTGAAGTGTTTTTCTATTCTTGCCCATTCCCTTTCGCTTAGATCTGTTGGATATTTTTTCCTCATCTCTTACCTCAATATTCTTTCTTTATATACTACGTATTCCTTGGTTTGTGGACAACCTCTAAGAGGTTGTCCGGAAACAAGTAAAAGGCTATAATATCTGAAATTTTAGTACGGGGTAAAGATGAGAAAAAAGTATCCAACAGATCTAAGCGAAAGGGAATGGGCAAGAATAGAAAAACACTTCAGAGTATCATACAAGAAAGGAGGAAGGCCGCCAAAGTATAGCAAAAGAGAAATATTAGAAGCAATTTTCTATGTATTGCGTACAGGGTGTCAATGGCGGTATTTACCAAATGATTTTCCGCTATGGAAGACTGTGTATGAGCAGTTCAGGCAATGGAAGAAGCAGGGAATTTTTGAGAAAATGAATTATGAAATTACAAAATATAGTAGAAGAAAAATAGGAAGGAATGAGCAGCCGAGTGCCTGTATAGTAGATAGTCAATCTGTAAAGACTACAGAAAAGGGGGGATCAAAGGCTATGATGGAAGTAAAAAAGTAAAGGGTAGAAAAAGGCATATAATTACAGACACTCAGGGTTTTATACTAGGTTGTTACGTAGGCGCTGCTAACGAAAATGATAGAGATGGTATTAAAATAGCATTAAACAATATGAGAACAAAATATACTAAAGTTAAAAAAATGTGGGCTGACATGGGATACCAAGGAAGAAATTTAAAGAATCACATAAAGGAAGAATATGACATAGATATTGAAATTGTTACAAGGCCTCCATGTAGATTTTGGGTGCACAAAGATACGCCACCTGAGCTACTACCAACAAGAGAACAAGGGTTTAAAGTACAGCCAAGAAGATGGGTTGTAGAAAGGACTTTTGCTTGGGTTAATAGGAATAGAAGGCTATCGAAGGAGTATGATTTACTCACAACATCCACTGAGAATTTCATATACCTAGCTATGAGTAGGGTTATGTTAAAGAGGGAATATGCTTGAATTTACTAGTTTCCGGACAACCTCTAACAAGTATAATGCGGCTTGACAAATTTATTGTCATCTCAGACCGCGGAGAGAACCATATGCTACTTTTAACTTATGTAAAATTACCAAGGATTATGGAGAAGATATGCTGTTTTGATTTGTGTGAAAATTATTGTTGACTTATGTGCAATTAGAGAACCTAAGTCACTTTAGCTATAATTCAGAATTGAGAGCTTTTAATAACTCTCTAACTCCCACTTAGGTCTTGGTGCAAAATTGAGAGAATCTATATAGCTTTTCTGTAACATTTCAATTCCTGCCCATCCAACCATTATTGCATTATCTGTACATAGGTTGTTGGGAGGAAAAAATATGTTTAAGTTTATGTGTTGTTTTAATTTTTCTCTCAAGAAATTATTTGCTGCAACTCCACCGGTAATCACAAAGTCATTGATTTTGATATTTAAAGATTCGGCCATAATAATCGCATTACTAACCCTGTCCAACAGTATGTTACTAATACACTCTTGAAACGAAGCACATACATCACACACATCTTGCTCGCTCATTTTAAGTTCTTGCACTAAGTTTTTTACTGCTGTTTTAATTCCAGAAAACGAAAAGTTACATCCAGAACGTTTTATCATTGCCCTTGGCAATTTAAATCTTGCACCATTGCCTTTTTTAGCTAACTTTTCAATTAATGGCCCTCCGGGATAGCTTAAACCCAGCATCTTAGCAACTTTATCAAATGCTTCTCCTAGTGAATCATCGAGCGTTTCTCCAAGTTTAATGTATTTACCTACATCCTGTGCAATTAAAAATTGACAGTGACCACCTGATATTAGTAGGACTAAAAATGGAAATTTTACCTCATGCAGTAACCTAATAACCAATGCATGCGCTTCTAAGTGATTCACTGCAATGAACGGTTTTTGTGCCACATGTGCAATTGCTTTAGCCATCATTGTACCAACTATTAATCCACCTATGAGTCCTGGTCCTGATGTTGCTGCAATTGCATTGAGGTCACAAAAGTTAAGGTTAGATTTTTTTACAGCGCTTTTTATCAGGCCACTTAAATGTTCCATATGAGCACGTGAAGCTATCTCAGGAATCACCCCACCGCGTTTTTTGTGTTCTACTTGAGAAAGAATCTTGTGAGCAAGGACTTGCTTGTCACTATTTACAATCGCTACTGCAGTTTCGTCGCAGCTTGTTTCAACAGCTAAAATGGTTTTCATGTATATTCGAGCACTTTATTATCAAAACTATATCTTGAAACGCTGTAGAAGTTAACTGCAAAGTTAACTTCTACAGCTAAAAGATTTACCGACAACCGTCATCCCGCTGCTTGTTAGCTGATGAGATGCCGCGAATGAATCCACAACTGTACGAACATTATGATTTGAGAGCAATTTCCACTAGGAAGGTGTCATTCCAGTGCCTCTATGATGTTATCCCAGTGCTTGACACTGGGATCCAGCTTTTTCATAATCATCAAAATGTTGTATTTTTACATAAAATGGCTATTTTTATGCTTACCAACTTAATAAAATTCCTGGATCCCAGTGTCTGGGCACTGGGATGACACCCCACTGGCTTTGTTGCATCGCTCTTCGGATAGTAGGTAACGTACAATAAATTCATGAAGCTATCTCAAACTTAGCCATGCCTATTTCAGTAAATTTGTTAAGCAAATAACACTTGAGTAGCAGTTCCTTCTCACGATTAATTTCAGATTTGCTCCTAAAACTAAACCCAAATATTCGCTTCAACCTTGAGAAAAATCCTTCAATATACGATCTTTTTCCGTAATTTACTTCTTCTTTCCATCTTTTTATACCATTCTCACCATGTAATTTCATTAACTGAATAGCGGCATTTCTATCAAGCATATAATCCAATTTTGGATGCTCTGCTGCGTTGTTTTTCGGAGGAATTTTCGTTTTTATACCATATTGATTACACAGCTTATAGAGCTTTTCTCTGTCATATGCCCTATCTGCATATAGTACTTTTATGACATACTGAAAATCGACTTCTTTTAGCAAATCACAAGCTCCATAGTGATCAGACCGTTACTGTATTTTACAGCTATGGCTTTTTTGCTGTTTGTATTCAACATTACATGCAATTTTCTTGTCTGTTCATAGCTGCGATACTTTCTATCTTCGCTATTTTCTTTGCTATGACCAGGAGTGTTGTTGTATATACTAATTCCTGTACTGTCTATAGCAATTTCGATATCTTCCATATTATTTTTATCAATTCTGCAATCATTGATCTTAATATTGAGTTTCTTAAACCTTCTTGATGATTGTGAATAGCTGATAACTTGCAAATTTTTCCCAATTTGCTCAAGGTATCCTGCTATAAACCCAACTGTTTGCCTCAGGCCTATTCTAAATAAACAAGTTATTATGTGCACCAAAATTACAACTTTATCGCTATAAATATTGTTGCCACCTGGTATTTTTGGACCATTCTCGTACCACTTTTCTATGGCTTCGTTGATATAATGAAAAATATTTCCTCTTTTTTCTAGAAATTTGTTATATTCGCTATGGTTACTGACCCTCATTTTTTGTGGCATATTTTTTCTTTCAAGGTTAAATGGCTATTTTATAATGAATTTTGTCAGTAGCCACCAGATTTTTCAGTTGCTATGCAACAAAGCCATCCCAGTGTCAAGCACTGGGATGACATTACAGGGGGCACTGGGATGACAGAAGAAGGAGGCGCTGCCGTCTTGGATGAAAAGGCTGGATCCCAGTGTCAAGCACTGGGATGACACCTCTGGGCGCTGGGATGACAGGAGAAGGAGGCGCTGCTGTCTTGGATGAAAAGGCTGGATCCCAGTGGGCTTTGTTGCATCGCTAGCTATGATGGATTAAAGATAAAAAAGGTGGAGAATATCAGTAGCTTATTATTCTGGTATTTATAACAAGAACGGTCAGTGAATACCTAAATTTGAGTAAAAGAAATTTCACTACCACTCACTAATCCGGCTAAAATTCAAGAATTTCAATGCTTTAGCTATTTTCAATAGAATTAAATTTATTAATATAAATAACAAGTTACTATTCTTAAATTTGATCAGATTGATTGCAAAAAAAACAAGATTTTCAATAAGTTGCTTATAATCCTAATTATAGTTAGCCTTTCATAAGTAGCGATGCAACAAAGCCATCCCAGTGTCAAGCACTGGGATGACATCATAGGGGGCTACTTGGCTGACAACCGTCATCCCGCTACGTGTTAGCGGGATCTCTTGTTAGCGCCGCGGCGGTATATTTGTCATCCCGCTAGCGGGATCTAGAGATACCGCGGCGGTATGACGATAAGACACAAAGCCTAATGGAAAAAACTGCGAACGCCAGTGAAAAACATAGCAATTTTATTTTCATTTGCAGCTTTTATCACATCTTGATCTTTCAGCGAGCCGCCGGGCTGAATTATAGCTGTAATTCCATGTTTTGCACTTTCTACTATGCTATCTGGGAATGGAAAAAATGCATCTGAAGCAAGCACTGCACCTTTACATTTTTCACCTGCTTTTTTCACTGCAATGTTCACACTATCTATTCTGCTTGTTTGCCCTGCGCCGATGCCAATAGCACAACCATCTTTTGCTATAACTATTGCGTTGGATTTCACATGTTTACATATTTTCCAGGCAAAAATAAGATCTTCCTTTTCTTTTTCTGTTGTAGTGCACTTTGTTACTTGTTCTGCTTTTATTGTGTGGTCATTATTTTCTTGCACCAAAAACCCACCAATAACATTTTTAGTTTGGTATTTCACATTTTGTTGAAAAGATTTATGAATAATCACTCTTAAATTTTTCTTTCTTTGTAAAATTTTTAGTGCCTCATTGTTTACCGATGGTGCTATCACTACTTCCAAAAATATCTCGTTTAATTTTTCCGCTAGCTTTAAATCTATCTCCCGGTTTAAGGCAACTATACCACCAAAACTGCTTACTTCATCGCACGATAGAGCTTTTTCATATGCCTCCAAAGCATTATTACCAATAGCAGCGCCACATGGGTTATTATGCTTGATTATCACTGCTGCAGGCTCTTTAAACTCAGAAATTATGTTAAGTGCGGACTCTATATCTACTATATTATTATAACTCAACTCTTTTCCATGTAGTTTTTCCAACGGATATTCTGTAAATTGATTACTATAAAATGCAGCTTTTTGATGGGGATTTTCACCATACCTGAGTTCTTGTACTTTATGCCCGTATAGAGCAAAAAACTCTGGTAACTCATTATTTTTACTCTGGGATAAAAACCAACTGTGAATATTAGAATCGTAGTGTGCAGTGAGAGCAAATGCTTTGGTTGCTAAGTGTTTTCTATATTCCAATGTTGTTTCATTGTTATTTTTTATCATCTCAGCTTTTAGTGCTTCGTAGTCTTGAATGCTAGAAATAACTGAAGTAAAACGAAAGTTTTTTGCTGCAGCTCTAATTAATGCCACCCCGCCGATATCAATTTGTTCTATAATTTGCTCTTCATTTGAGCTGCTACTTACTGTCTCCCAAAATGGGTATAGGTTAGTTATAAGCAGGTCTATTGGCTCAATTTCTAGATCTTGCACTTCCTTTTTGTGCTTTTCTCGATCATAAAGTATTCCTCCATGAATTTTAGGGTGTAAAGTTTTTACTCTACCACCCAGTATCTCTGGAAATTGCGTATAATCTGATACTTCTTGCGTTTTTATTCCGGCATCAGATAGTGCTTTATAAGTATTGCCCGTTGAAAGAATTTCTATTTGTTGCTGCGTTAAAAACGATGCAAGATCAATTATATTCGTTTTATCGTATACTGATATTAAAGCTCTTTTTATTTTCATTTTTATATGGAAAGTTTTTTAAGATTATATCTAAGAAAAGAAAATTTGTCTATATATAGCTACTACGTCATACCGCCGCGGTATCCACAACTGTACGAACATTGTGATACAAGAGACCAAGAAAGATGTCACCCAGTCTGGGATCCAGAAAACTTCACTTTAAATGAGCACACCAGGTGGCTGTACAATAGAAACTGGATTCCAGACTGGAATGACACCATCTACTACTCAAATTACCTGCAAATTGCAATGTTCGTACACCAAAACGCGGTATCTTGTTGTAGATTCCGCTAACAAGCAGCGGAATACCAAATTGTAGAAGTTGCTTTAGCCCTCCTAACCCTCCCTTCAAAGCAGTCTATTCTATAAATTTTTTTACCATGCTTGATTTCAAGCCACGAATAAAATCTTCAATACTACAAGGATTTCTCCCTTCCATTTGTACAACTTTAGGAATTAAAGTGCCACCTTTTAAACTTATGTGCATATTATCGTTAACAATCTTACCTTGTTCTGAAGCGAGAGCTTCAAAATCAGCATCAAGTATCCTGATACGTTTATTCTCTATCTTGATGAATGCTTTTGGGTAAAACGCTTTAACTTTTCTATAAGCAACTTCACAGGCATCACTTGCATAAATTTTATAGTCTTCCACTTTGTCAGCGTAACATGCATCGTTATCGTTCTGTTTTAAGGGAAGCTGTTTTTCAATTTCGTTTAGCACTTTCAGCAGTAAATCACTGCCTAGCTTAGATAATTTATCATGCAATGTCTTGTAATTATCGTTCTTTTCGATAAGAAATTTTTCCTGTTTTAAAATAGGGCCGGAATCTAATCCTTCATCCAGTTGCATAATGCTAACCCCGGTTTCTTGATCTCCTGCTAAAATTGTGTGCTGTATCGGAGCTGCACCGCGCCACCTCGGTAGTAATGAAGGATGAATATTAATACAACCATATTTAGGAATATTCAAAATTTCTCTTGGAAGTATCAATCCATACGCAGCTACAACTGCAACGTCTGGCTTGAAATTTCTAAATTTTTCTTGCTCTGCCGAGAACTTTAGAGAGATAGGAGTACATACCTCTATGTTACTTTCTTCAGCGATAACATGTACTGGAGATTTCATTGGCTTCTGTCCACGCCCCGAAGGTTTTGGAGCCTTGGTGTATACTGTCACCACTTCGCTCTTTGATTTCAGTAACAAGCTCAGAGAATTAACAGCAAATCCTGGTGATCCCATGAAAATAATTCTCATGGTGTTTTTGCTTTAAGAATTCTCCGCTAATTTACCACTTACAGTTTCTACTAATTTGGCAAAATCATCCTTATAATTAACTGCCATCTCAGCAAGAATTTTTCTATTTAAATCAATGCCGGCAAGTGTAAGACCATGCATAAACCTACCATAAGTAAGCCCATGCTCTCTTGCTGCTGCATTAATACGTATTATCCATAAGCTACGGAAATCACGTTTACGGGTTCTTCTGTCTCTATAAGCATATTGCAGTGCTTTTTCAACTCTTTGTAATGCAATTCTATAACAACTTTTTGCGCGCCCTCTATAACCCTTTGCCAGTTTCAATATTTTTTTATGACGAGCGTGAGTAGTGACTCCACGTTTTACCCGAGCCATTTTATTTTACCTCCATTTTGTTAAATACCGTAAGGCATATGAAGCTTAACTATACGCGAGTCAGATTTACCAAGAATCGTTGTACCGCGCTGATTACGAATATTAGATTTACTTCTCTTTACCATGCCATGCCTTTTGCCTGACTGAGTAGAAATAACTTTACCCTTAGCTGTAAGGTGAAAGCGCTTTTTCACAGAAGATTTGGTTTTTAATTTTATTTTCTTCATATTCCAAATAAATTTACAAGCACTACTATTGAGTTCTTTAATAGTAATTAAGCATTAGTATAAATAATTTTATTAAAGAATCAAATTAAAATTGTATATTAAAGGAGTTTAAAAGTAATTACGCCCAATATGTGTGTTATACCTTCTTTATTCCCAAGTGGCAACAATACTTGCCTCATTTTAACACTTTCACTTTCTTCCTCTTCATTGATCGGGCATTTACTCTCTATTACAGTATCAAGTTTATCAATAACTGCATCTATTTTATATAGTCGCAAAAATGGTGCATCAATTGCATACTTATTATCAATGCGCGTCTTTTTCTCAAAACCATAGAATTCAACAGCCTTTTCTCCTGCATTTTCACAAATATAACCTTGATCCTTGACTTCAATGACAAAACAATGCTGCCATGATTCCATTATTTCTGCAGTGTCTATTTCATGCCTTTCTGGCCAATCTCTGTCTGATCCTTTTATGTCATTCCAGTGTTGAGTCACCACATTTGCTATTCTTTTTTCTTTGCCTACATAAATTTCCATTCCAATTTCCACATATAAAACACAGATATGAGGTAAATTTATCGTGAATATATTGATTTTTTCTTACCACAAGGTGCATGTCACTAGAAGTTCTGAGATCTAGAGAGTGGTATTGATTTTATTTCCATTACAACTTATTATTTATAGATAACCTCAATAAAAACGATGAAGCTAAACGAAATCAGAGAAAGATTTATAAAATTTTTTGTAAATAATGACCACGAGCAGGTTTCTTCTTCTCCTTTGATTCCAGAACATGACCCAACGCTCATGTTCACAAATGCTGGTATGGTGCAGTTTAAAAATATTTTTACTGGTGCTCAAAAAACTGAAATGAAACGTGCTGTCTCAAGTCAAAAGTGCCTAAGAGCAGGCGGTAAACACAATGATCTGGAAAATGTTGGCTATACAACTCGGCATCACACATTTTTTGAAATGCTCGGAAATTTTAGCTTCGGTGATTACTTTAAGGAAACTGCGATAGAATTTGCGTGGGAATTTATCACTAAAGAGTTATCTCTTGATAAAAACAGACTATCCATAACCGTCTACCATACTGATGATGAGGCGTACGAGATTTGGCGTAAGATAAGTGGCTTTTCAAGTGATAAAATCATAAGAATTACAACGGATGATAACTTTTGGAGTATGGGAAGCACTGGTCCGTGCGGTCCATGTTCTGAAATTTTTTATGACCATGGGAGTCCTAATTTACAAGAGGGCGATAGAATTGTTGAAATCTGGAATCTGGTATTCATGGAGTTTAACAAAGATGAAGAAGGTAATTTACACAAATTGCCAAAAAAATGCATCGATACTGGAATGGGCCTTGAAAGAATAGCGGCTGTTATGCAAAACGTCCATGATAACTATGATATTGATCTATTTTCTGCTCTGATAAGTAAATCACAAGAGTACTGTGGAAGAACGGAAAATAAAATAGCGCATAAGATCATAGCAGATCATCTTCGCGCGGCTGCATTTCTCATCGCAGAAGGAGTGCTTCCTGGAAATGAGGGCAGGAATTACGTATTACGCAGATTAATTAGGAGAGCCACACGTTATATTCACCTGCTTGGATATAATGATTCCCTACTCCATCGTATTTTTCCAGTGTTGATAGATAGCACGAGTTCGGCTTATATGGGAGCTGAATTAGTCAGAGCTAAAAGCTTAATAGAAACGACGTTAAAATCAGAGGAAGAAAACTTTAAAGACACTTTGATGAAAGGTATCAATCTCCTGGAGAAATTCACTACAGATTTAAAATCGGGCGATACTTTGCCTGGAGAATCAGCGTTTAAGCTATATGACACCTACGGATTTCCTTTGGATATTACACTTGATATTTTAAAAGAGAAAAAAATAAATTTTGACCAAAAGGGTTTTGATGATGCAATGGGAGAACAAAAAGAGAGAGCACGTGCTAAATGGGCTGGATCTGGTGAAAAATCTGTTGAGCAAGTATGGTTTGATTTGATCAATAAATTTGGCAAAACAAAATTTGTTGGTTATGAGTTCAATGAAGTAAGTGATGCGAAAATACTAGCTATAGTTTCCTCTAAAAATGAAGTAATTGATTCTGCAAAGGAGGGAGAAAAGATAACCATTATACTTGATAAAACACCTTTTTATGGCGAGTCAGGTGGACAAGTGGGAGATACTGGCAATCTGATCAAATCTGATAGAAGTATTATTATAGTCGAGAATACCAATAAGGTTAATGACCTATATTTGCACAGATGCATAGTTAAGTTCGGTTCAATTTGTAAAGGTAACACAGTTGCAGCAAGCATTGACAAGGAAAGAAGGCAAACCTTAAGAAGAAATCATTCAGCTACACATCTTCTGCACTTTACACTCAGAAAAATTCTAGGTGATCATGTCACTCAAAAAGGTTCCCTAGTTGCACCGGATAAGTTACGATTTGACTTTAGTCATAACACTCAAGTTACTCAGGATCAGCTATTCTTAGTAGAAGATATGGTAAACTCTCTAATCAGAGAAAACCTTTCTACGTCTACAAAAATTCAGAGCATGAATCAGGCAATAGACGAAGGAGCTATGGCGTTATTCGGCGAAAAATATAGCGATCAAGTAAGAGTAGTGAAGATTGGAGATTCAAGGGAACTGTGTGGTGGCACACACGTTGAACATACTGGAGAAATTGGTTTGTTTAAGATAGTAACAGAGAGTTCTGTTGCTTTTGGAGTGAGGAGAATTGAAGCTTTAACTGGTCAGGAAGCAATCAATTATGTACGTGATAATGAAATTAACTTAAAAAAAGTTGCAGAATTCGTAAAAGCGCCAGTGAGTGAAATAACAAGGAGATTAAGTATTTTAAGTCAAGAACACAAAAAATCCGAAACCAAAATAAAAAACCTATATAAAAAGCTTGTGAGTGCAGAGAATATAAAAAGCACCGAAATAAATGGAATAAATTTTATAAGCCACACTTTCACTGATATTCCAGCAAATGTAATAAGAGAGTTTGTTTTGCAGCAACAAAAACCAAAAACGGTAATAGCTTTTACGGCAACAGAAAAAGATAAAACAGTCTTGATTATTAAAGTAAGTAAAGACTTAATCAATAAGATTAGCGCAAAAGAACTAATATCCATAGCAGTTAAAAAGAACTGTGGTGGGAATGCTGAACTTGCACAAACAGGCTGTGATAGCAATAAAATAGATGATGCCATTACAGCCATTTATAGCAAAATAACAGCTTCTAAGCACTCTACGTCATACCACCACGAACCGTCATACCGCCGCGGCGCTAACAAGCAGCGGGATACTTAACCATCGTCTACACCGTCATACCGCGATTCATTCGCGGTATCTCTTAGCCGCTAACAAGAGATCCCGCTAACAAGCAGCGGGATGACGAATTACTATGCCGCCGCGAACCGTCATACCGTTGCAAACCGTCATACCGCGATTCATTCGCGGTATCTCTTAGCATAGATCCCGCTACCTGTTAGCGGGATGACGGTTGTCAGGCTAGCTGTCATCCAAGTAGCTCGACTACTTGGATCCAGGAAAAAGAATGGTGTCATGAAAGTAGCTGACACTGATTCCTTTATGATGGTGTCATCCCAGTGCCCAGACACTGGGATCCAGGAAACTTAATTGCAAGTAATGCATTGGATTTGGTGAGTATGGGTTTTGCGTTATAGAATGAAGCACTTTTGGTGAATTTATAAAGAAAGCTGGATGCCAGTGGGCTTTGTTGCATCGCTCAAGTGAAAAGAACTGGCAGTTACTGACAAAATTCATTATAAATAGCGATTTAACTGTTGAAGAAAAAATATGCCACAAAAAATGAGGGTCAGTAACCATAGCGAATATAACAAATTTCTAGAAAAAAGAGGAAATATTTTTCATTATATCAACGAAGCCATAGAAAAGTGGTACGAGAATGGTCCAAAAATACCAGGTGGCAACAATATTTATAGCGATAAAGTTGTAATTTTGGTGCACATAATAACTTGTTTATTTAGAATAGGCCTGAGGCAAACAGTTGGGTTTATAGCAGGATACCTTGAGCAAATTGGGAAAAATTTGCAAGTTATCAGCTATTCACAATCATCAAGAAGGTTTAAGAAACTCAATATTAAGATCAATGATTGCAGAATTGATAAAAATAATATGGAAGATATCGAAATTGCTATAGACAGTACAGGAATTAGTATATACAACAACACTCCTGGTCATAGCAAAGAAAATAGCGAAGATAGAAAGTATCGCAGCTATGAACAGACAAGAAAATTGCATGTAATGTTGAATACAAACAGCAAAAAAGCCATAGCTGTAAAATACAGTAACGGTCTGATCACTATGGAGCTTGTGATTTGCTAAAAGAAGTCGATTTTCAGTATGTCATAAAAGTACTATATGCAGATAGGGCATATGACAGAGAAAAGCTCTATAAGCTGTGTAATCAATATGGTATAAAAACGAAAATTCCTCCGAAAAACAACGCAGCAGAGCATCCAAAATTGGATTATATGCTTGATAGAAATGCCGCTATTCAGTTAATGAAATTACATGGTGAGAATGGTATAAAAAGATGGAAAGAAGAAGTAAATTACGGAAAAAGATCGTATATTGAAGGATTTTTCTCAAGGTTGAAGCGAATATTTGGGTTTAGTTTTAGGAGCAAATCTGAAATTAATCGTGAGAAGGAACTGCTACTCAAGTGTTATTTGCTTAACAAATTTACTGAAATAGGCATGGCTAAGTTTGAGATAGCTTCATGAATTTATTGTACGTTACCTACTATCCGAAGAGCGATGCAACAAAGCCATCCCAGTGTCACGCACTGGGATGACATCATCCTTTTTTTTGGATTCCAGCGTCACGCGCTGGAATGACACCTCTCTTGGGCTCTCTTAGCTATAAATATTAAGGAATTTACCAAACGAAAAAAAAGGCAAAAAAAGCCCCGTGGTTGGCTAATTACTTACATTATACTTTCAAGTATGGCGTTTTTTTATTCTAAACGCTTAATAACCGCGATTTAGTTGCTTTTAAGCCGCAACTAATCTAAATTATAAACATTAAGAAATTTACTAAACAGAAAAAAAGGCAAAAGAAACCCTAGGGTAGCTAGTTATTCACTATCCATTTTTTAAATCGGCGTTTTTTGATGTTTTAAATAGCGCATTTCAGCTTATATTAGGTAAAAACCTAGAAATTTTATAAAGACATAAGGTGCACATAGTGCAAAAAATTAAACATGGGACGCCAGATACGTGAGTTTTTTTGTCATTTAATCTGTACAGAGAAGATAAATAAATAGCTTCAGTTTCATGATAAGGGAGCTGGCGAAGGGTGTCAAGTAAGTTTTTTCGTTTCTATTTCCAATAAAAGTTTGTTATATGGTTATGCAAGAAGTCTATTTAATAGCGCTTTCTATGAGAGAAATCGTATTATCCATTCCATAAAGCTTTATGAAAGATCCCATTCTTGGACCGGTTTTTTGGCCAAGTAACGTTTCATATAATAGCTGAAACCAGTCACGTAAGTTAGTGTAATCATATTTTTTTCCAATAGAAAATACCTGAGATTGAATTTCTTCAGCAGTAGCAGTTATAGATAGAGAATGTAAAGTGTCCTTCAAATCTAGTAACGCTTCTTTCTCTTTTTCATTTGGAGTTTTATATGATTTTGTTGGCTTGATAAAATCGTGATAATACTTTACTGCAAAGTCTGAAAGTCTATCAAGCATTTTATTATTTTCTGGTGTAACGTTTGGTGCATAAGAGGATATAAAACCCCATAGGATCTCTTTGTTTTCAGCATTACAAGCTGCTGCTAGGTTTAAAAGTAGTGAGAAATTTATGCCTGAAGTTTCTATACTGGGAACATTGCCCTGGTGAATGTGCCAAGCAGGATTATTTATATCCTTTTCTTTGTTCTCATGATAACGCTTTACAAACTCTAAATATTCATCAGTTGATTTTGGTATCACATCAAAATATAAACGTTTAGCTTTTTTAGGACTCTGAAAAATGTACAATGCTAAGCTCTCTGTTGGTGCGTAAGTTAGCCACTCTTCAATTGAAATGCCATTTCCTTTTGATTTTGATATTTTCTTTCCTTCTTTATCAAGGAAAAGCTCGTAGCAAAACAGAAGTGGTGGCTTTTCTCCAAGTATTTCACATATTTGACTTGAAAGCACAGCAGATGGAGTTAAATCTTTTCCGTGAGCTTCGTAATTTACTCCAAATGCGGCCCACCTCATTCCCCAATCAGGTTTCCATTGCAGTTTACATTTTCCTTTTGTCACTGGAACTTCTATTTTTTCCCCGTTTGGGTCTTCATATGTGATTGTTCCTTTCTCTGTATTTGTTTCAATTACTGGAACTTGTAAAACTTGAGAAGTTTTTGGGCATATTGGCAAGAATGGACTATAAGTCTGCTGTCTTTCTTCCCGAAATGATGGAAGCATTACGTCCATCACTTTATCATAATTTTTCAGTAAGAGTAAAAGTTTTTCATCGTAAACGCCAGATTTATAACACTCTGTTGCACTCCTGAACTCGTATTCAAATTCAAACATATCAAGAAATTTACACAACAATGAATTCATATGATGACCATAACTCTGATGAGTGCCAAATGGATCAGGTATCATAGTCAATGGTTTATTTAAGTGCTCTCTTAGCATCTCTTGATTTGGCACATTATCTGGTATTTTTCGCAAACCATCCATATCATCTGAAACTGCAATGATTTTGGTTTTTATACCAGGAGCTATTTTTTTTAATGCATTTACAATAACTGTAGTGCGGAAAACCTCTCCAAAGGTTCCTATGTGGGGTAAACCAGAGGGTCCATAACCAGTTTCAAATATTATTTCTTTTTTATTAGGAAACTCTTGCAATATTTTTTCTGCTTCTTGAAATGGCCAACTTGTCATTATCGGGATTAAATAATGTATCTTAACTTAAAGTGCTACTAGTTTCAATGGATTTTTAATATAATGATATAGTATTAGTGTTAGAGCTATTATTAGAAGGTTAAAGATATGTCCACAGGTAGTATACAAACAGATCAATTATTTAAAGGTCTTACAAGACCTGCAATGCTCTTTGGTGTGAGTTATATGTTTGCAATATTAAACGTCCTGATTTGCATGCTAATTTTCATTAATTCAAATGATTTAAGAGTGGTTCTCTTAATGTTACCAGGTATGCATGGACTTGGTTATATAGCTTCTGCAAAAGAACCGTTGTTTATTGAATTATTTATGGTAAAATTGGGAAAGTGCTCGAAATGTTTAAATCGTTTTTACCATGGAGCCAATTCTTATGATATTGCTTAACGTTGTGTGATGCTGAGGTTTAGGGCTATTCAATCAAAGAATAAATCTACTCTGAACAGGGAAGTTCACGCTGCTGAATTTATTCCTTATTCTTGCTATTGGAATAGCACAACCTTGATGACAAAAGAAAATTGGTTGGTTAAGGTTATAAAATTAAGTGGTTTTGCATTTGAAACTGCCGATGACGAGGATTTAGTCATACAGAACAACATCAGGAATCAGATGCTAAGAAGCATTTCATCTCCGGCATTTAGTTTGTATTTTCATACTATCAGACGTAAGAAAAATATTTTTTCTGATGAATTTGCAAGTCAAGGTTTGCCGAATTTTTTCGCTAATCACGTAAATCTAAAATGGAGAGAAAAACACGCAACAAGGCAATCATTTATTAATGACCTATACATTACGATTATCCGTAGAGCGGACACAAAAGGAGTAGAATTTTTGTCACATCTACTAAAAAAATTCGGACATGTAACTTCAAAACATGCTTGGGAAAGTGATATACGTGCCACGTATGAAGATTTAGAGGAAACGACAAATCGTGTAGTGACAAGCCTTAGAAATTATTCGCCTAAAATTCTTGGAGTAAAAGAAACTCCAGATGGTTTGTTCTGCGAAATAATGGAGTTTCTATCTAGAATCGTAAATTGTGGCTTCGTTACAAATACGCTTTTTCCGCTAAGAACTGAAATATCAAGATACTTACCAGTACATAGGTTATTCTTTGGCCGTAAGATGATACAGGTTGTGACTCATAATGAGAGTAAATATGCTGGAATAATTAGTATCAAAGAATATGGAAATCATACTTCTGCAGGAATGCTTGATTCGTTTTTACAACTTCCTTACGAGTTTATAATTACGCAATCTTTTCAATTTATAAACAGGCAAATGGCGATTGGAAAAATGCAGATACAGCAAAATCGAATGATACAGTCTGCAGATAAAGCTATTTCTCAAATAGCAGAAATTTCTCAAGCGCTTGATGACGCAATGAGTGGTAAGATTGCGTTTGGTCAACATCACCTGACTATTTTATGTATAGAAAAAAGTCCTAAATCATTGGATAACGCTCTGTCGTTGGTAGAATCAGAGCTTTCTAATTGCGGTGTTTACCCTATACGTGAGAGAGTTAACCTTGAACCAGCATTTTGGGCGCAAATTCCTGGTAATTTCGATTATATAGTGAGAAAAGCTACAATAAGTAGTCTTAATTTGGCTGGATTTGCATCTCAACATAATTATCCTACTGGTAATAAATTCAATAACCACTGGGGAGATGCCGTTACAGTTTTTGACACGACATCTGGTACTCCATTTTTTTTCAACTTTCATATAAGGGATGTTGGACACACTATGATAATTGGCCCAACTGGTGCTGGTAAAACTGTTTTAATGAATTTCCTGTGTGCCCAAGCGATGAAGTTTTCTCCAAGGATATTCTTTTTTGATAAAGATCGCGGTGCAGAGATTTTCTTAAGAGCACTTAGTGGTATCTATACTGTAATAGAACCAAGAACTAAAACAAATTTTAATCCTTTACAACTTGATGATACCTCTGATAATAGAACATTTTTAATGGAGTGGATAAAGTCTTTAATTTCGGTATATAATGATAAATTTACTTCAGAAGATATTGCACGAATTAATGATGCAATTGAAGGAAATTTTAAATTAAGAAAAGAAGACAGATTCTTGAGAAACCTCGTACCGTTTTTAGGGCTTGCAGGTCCTGATACTCTAGCTGGGGCAATATCTATGTGGCATGATAATGGTTCTCATGCTGCAATATTTGACAATAAAGAAGATTTGCTAGATTTTTCACGAGCAAGAGTATTTGGTTTTGAGATGGCTAGCTTGCTCAAAGATCCTGTTGCTCTTGGACCGGTCTTGATTTATTTATTTCATAGGATTAGTATATCTCTTGATGGCACTCCATCTATTATCGTTCTTGATGAGGCATGGGCGTTAATAGATAATCCAGTTTTTGCACCCAAGATAAAAGACTGGTTGAAGGTACTGAGAAAACTAAATGCTTTTGTGATTTTTGCTACTCAGAGTGTTGAGGATGCAAGTAAAAGTACTATTAGCGATACGCTTGTACAACAAACAGCGACACAGATTTTTTTACCAAATCTGAAAGCTACTAGTGTCTATCGGGATGTTTTTATGTTAACTGAACGTGAATATATATTAATTAAGCACACAGATCCGAGTACTAGATTCTTTTTGGTGAAACAAGGAGTCAATGCTGTAGTAGCTAGAATAGACTTAAAAGGCCTGGATGATATAATCAACGTATTATCCGGACGTGCAGAAAGTGTTCTATTGTTACACGATATATTAAATGAAGTTGGGGACAACCCAAAAGTATGGTTGCCTATATTTTATCAGAAGGTAAAAAATGTTTAAGACTAAGCTGTCATTGCTATTAATTGCGATATTTTTACTAAATATAGACTTTTTACTCTCATATCCAGTGCTTGCAGATGGAGTAAGTGGTACTGACAAGACAGAATTTGTTAGCAGATTTAATTCCACTGGCAGTTTTAGTCGTGCCTCTAATCCTGATTGTGGAGCGTTTAAAACAGCTGCAGCACTTGCTGGAATAGCGATTGCTGTTGGCGCAATATTTACTGGCATTGTTTTGATCGTTTCTTCTGCTGGTTTGTTTACCGCTCTTGTTATTGTTGGAATGATAGCTGCAATTGTTGGAGTCTGGAAAGCGATAGGAGGGCTTGTTGTTTGTGAACATAGTTTTGTTAAACACCCAGTTGCACGTGATCATGATGGAAAATACAAAAATTTTAAATTAGAAGACACAGGTTATAGTGGCTGCACCAATGAAAATTACCAAACAGAAGAGGAATATTTTTCTTGTTTGCAAAATAAAGCTCGGGAAGACGTGAACAAAAAAGATTATGACGGGAAAAGAGCAGAAAAAGAAGCCTTAAATTCTAACGTTCAGGAGAGTACAGAGAGTTATTACTGGCCAAAAAACGGTGTGCAATACAGTGAATATATAGAAGTATGTCATCGAAACCCTTTAACTTTTGGTAATCTTTTTAACAAGAAAGACTTTGATTTCAGAAAAGAAACTGGATACATAGATTTTGATGTCAGGGAGAAAGATACTGGATATGTAGATGGGTCATGGTCCCCGAAGGTTGATGGTGAGCTGAAATGTAAAGTTCTCAAAGCAGGACAGAGCGAACCCATACATGGAGCTACATTTAAAGCAGTAAGAAAAATGGGCAGATTATGTGTGGAGTTAGCAAGTGTGAAAATGCTTGGTATCGAAATGACTCCTTGGCCGCAAGGGGTTGATATGGGGTGCACGGAATTGCCACCTGACCCACTTGCTCCTATGTGTGAAAAATCTGTGATGATATTCAAAAATAAAGATGGTACAGGAGAGGAAAAAGTTCCTATTGGTAATAATGATGACTATAAAACTATTATCAGATCTAAAGAAAAAAGACTCAACGGACAAGGGGGGAAAATTTTTGTAGGTTATGATAATGCTGGCTGTTTTAGCTCGTATGTTTCTGAAGCTTGTTATAACCAGGCAGGGAGTAAATCATTAGCTCCTATTCCCGTAACTTCTATGATAGTGCAATGCATTAAGGAATCGTTAGATAATTTAGTTGCAGGTAAAGGTGCACCAAATGGTGAGAGTTTTATATCTGTAGCACAGAAAAGGCTGAAAAACACTGTAACTGCTGTTTTAGTTTTAGCTTTAATACTGTTCTCTATAAAAGCCATGTCTGGTGGAGTTCAGAGGCCTCAAGAAATGTATATGTTGATCATAAAATTCGCTTTAGTGATTTACTTCACAACAGGCAGTACCATGTCTCATTATTATGGAGAATTAACTCGTCTCTCAAATGGTTTGTCAGAGATAGTGCTAAAAGCATCATCTGAAAGTAAAGGCATATGTAATTATAAAGCAGGTACAGATTATGAATATACTCGTGCAGGAAAGAGGGTATCTTACAGTTATCTTGCACCTTGGGATAGGCTTGATTGTAGAATTTTATTTTATTTAGGTGCCCCTTTAGATGGAATTGGTGGCAAAATTGGTACTGGAGGTGTTGCAACGTTAGCAGTCTTGCTTGGTGCTGCTCCTGTCTTATTAGTTGCAGGTTCGGTAATCGGTATTATTTTTGCTGGTGGACAAATTTTAGTAGCTCTTGTCTGTATATTTATGGCCGTTCTGATGATGATGGTTATTTTGTGGCTGTGCTATGTATTTATTTTATCTCTAGTTGCTTTAAGTGTAATCATCATTTTATCACCTTTGTTCATTCCTATGGTTTTATTCCAACACACCAAAGGATATTTTGAAGGCTGGGTGAAAGAGTTGATTACCTATAGCTTATACCCGATTATCCTTTTTGCGTTTTTGTCCTTTATGTTCATAGCATGTGATAAAATCTATTTTAAAAATTTAAATTTTGAACTGGACGAGTCATATAAAAATGAACAACCGGACAAGTCATATGAAAAGAAACAAGCAGAAATCTCATATAGTAAGAAAAAACAGTGGTTTAAATTGAAAAATGGGGAATGTGATAAAAATGAAACTACTCTTGCATGTATGATGCAAAATTATAGCTTTAAAAAGAGCAGCATACTTGGTCTATTCGACTTTACATACATGGAGTTTGGCAGCTCTCTCATCGGAGAATTATTAAAATTGTGTTTAGTATTATTCCTCTTTTACCACTTTTTAAACATTCTTCCTGGCATGGCTGCTGAACTTGCTGGTAACCATAGAGCAGCACTTGGCTCAGGTCAGACACCTGGACAAATGGTGGGCAAAGCTTTATCTGCTGCCAAAGCTGCTGCTGGGGGTGTTGCTGGAGTTGCTGGTGCTGCTGCTAAGAAGTTGAGTGGTGGAGACAAGAGTAAATCTCGAGGTTCTGGTTCTAGTAGCTCCGAGAGTGTTAACAAAAGCACTGAATGAGTTGGATTTATGCTAAAATTTTTGCTGATAATACCGTTTTTTTTTCTGTCAGGCTGCGGGGAACATCACTGTATTAAGCCAGAAAATTTATCAGGTTTGCGTGAAAAACTAGATATAGTGTCAACAGAGCAGAAGTGGGTTGATTCCGGTGTTAATATCTCAGATAGAATAAGAGTAACAGAGATTGGTATAGTGCCTAGTAAGGTTAATTTTTGCCCTAAGCAGTATGAAGATTTTGCAATTGGGCCTGGGGAAAATAGCGTTACATTACCATTTGCACTTAAGGAAGGCGATACGATAAGCTTTAGTGTTATTGGAAGTAAAGTGTGTAAAGATAAAGAGAGTGAGACAAAAATCAGGTATGTGAAAATTGATGAAAAGTGCAGCGAACAAGAAACGGAACATTTTGCACATGTTTTAAATCGAGAAGGATGTCAGGGTGAAATATGTCCTAATAAATATATAATAGGCGATGCGCAATGGTTGAATGGAAAAGAGTACTGGGATTCAGATTTTTCGCAGTTAAGTCAAGATACAAACATTATTAATTCTATAAAACAAGGAGAAAGTGTAAACTGCAGTGAGCTTTCAAGTGATCAGAAAAACAAAACAGATACGCGCATTTTGAATTTACTCTGCGGACGTATATGTAAATTTCCTTCCGACAGCGGAAACAAAGGTTGCGCATACATTGAATACAATAGTATAGAAGGTGAGATATTCAATGCTTTAAATTCTAGTGGTGAATCTGTTATTGCTGAAACTATTAGTAACGTATTAAAGGAAAAACAGGTAAAAACTGACATTACACTATTACGTGTTCACATGGATGGTGAAGATTTTGAACACATTCCAACAGGTGGCATATGCACTAACTGTGATTATAAGATAGAAAAATACCATCGAACACCAAGTTTAACTTTTAGTTTATGTAGTAGAAATGACGAGCACTGCTATGATAGAAATGACAAAGGTGGTTTCAACATAAGAGTAGCGAAGAACCACAGTCTGGAGAATAGTTTGTATATAAGCGTCTCTGACAAACTTCCTGAGCATAAGCCTGGTGAAAACCAAGCGGATATATCTGTAGATATCAGCAAAGTTCATGATACTGAGTACATGGAAGGCTTAAAGGAAAAGTTAAAAGAAAAAAAAGGCACCATATATTATGGAATAAGAGACCATGGCTGCGATTACAAAAATGAAGGTCAGTTTAGTATTAACCTAACAACTAAAGAGCCACCTACAAAAACTTTTAGTGCAATATATAATTTCTTTGATGAAAAAGTGAAAACTGCATTTTTCGGCTCTAATTATAAAGACCCTAACGCAATTCACTCTGATACTAGTCCTGTGAAGTCTCTTTACGAAAGTTTTATAAAATCAAGCAGAACAAATACCATTAGATCTACTATAATATCACTATTAGTACTATATATAATCTTATATACTCTTTATTACTTTTTTGGATTAACTCATATTTCTATATATGAGTTTTTAATTATATGCGTAAAGATAGGAATCATCGCCCAGCTATTGCAGGATAATAGCTGGGACTTTTTTTATAACAACGCATTCTCTATATTTATTAACACTCCAAAACAACTAATAGAAATAGCAAATTTTAGAGGCACTACTTCAAATGTTTTTGAGTTTCTTGATTTGCCGCTCAATAGGTTCTTGTCATCGCATTCAGTATTGTTAATAGTATCTCTTATATTTTCTGGCCCTTTGGGCATTGTATCTTTTTGCTTGGTGATTTGGGGTTTAATCACAGTGAGCTTATCTATTTTTAATGCCTTATTTTCTTTTATTACATCTATAGCAATAGTTGCGTTATTACTTTCTTTAGCACCTATTTTTATTATTTGTCTTTTATTTGCGTATACTAGGCAGATGTTTCAAAACTGGGTTAAAAATTTAGCAAGATTTGCAATTCATCCAGTGGTCCTTTTAATTTTTATATCACTGATAAGTCAGGTTATGGATTATATTGTGTATTCAGTATTTGATTTTGAGGTCTGCTCTACATGTATACTTAATATTAACCTAAAGATTTTTAACCCTTGTATTTTTTATGGTTATGCTTCCAAATATACACCTAATATTACCGCTATGATGGCTTTTGTTATTTTGGGACACGCTATGAAAGCTTTAGTTGAAGCTTCTTCGGCAATATCTGACTCGTTGTTTGGTGCTTATGTAGCAAGCGAACCTGGAAGACAGTATCAACAAAGCTTAATGGGAACAGTAGGGTTAGATGAACAAAGCGTTCAAAGAAGAGAAAGAGGAGATGCCTCTCAACAGTCAGGTACGTCAAGACCTCAAATACCACAAGGGACTCAAAGGTCAACGCCTCAGATACCACAAGGAAGACAGCAATGATAAGTAAAAGATCACTATTGTTGATACTGTGTCTTGCAATCACTGGTTGTAATATGGATTGTGTCGAGCCTGGGTTGCAGAGCAAAAACACCAGCGTTAATGTGGATGTTCCAGTTCGTAAAGCCGATAAAATTCATTGGGTTGATTCTGGTCAGGTAATTAGTCAGGGTGAGAAAATCAAATTCACCCTCGATGGATCAGTAAATTTTTGCCCTTTTAAAGAAGACAAAAATCCAAGGAAAGTACTTGTGCCAGCTAGCTTTTGTGCTGATGGCTCAGAACCAAATTATAGTAAGGCTGCGGATATTAATAGTGTACCTAACAATTATGGTGTTAATGAAAGTAAAAACGAACTATGTGGTGGCAAAGGATTTGGCAGCAATAGACGTTATGTGGACACTGGAATTAAAGTAAATCCTGGTGACAAGTTAAGCTTCAGCTTAGTTCCCAGAAAAATAACAATTGATTACGACAATCCAGAAGGGAAAGGCATCAATTTTGATGACAATTGTTATAAAGCTGTAGAAAATGACCGTAAGGAAACTGTATATAAGAAAGCTACAGTGAGTGAAGTACATCAGGGGGGAGAGTTTTTTTGTGATGGTAAAGATGGTACAAAAAATAAAATACAATTTTTACCTCTTGATAAAACAAAAGCAAAGGAAAGCAAAGTGCTAGTTGGCAATGGGTATACCCCATATGATAATAAGGTGCATTTTAATAAAGGTTATATTCAAGACAACGAACCATGGGTATATGGTTCACTACTTGATTTACGCCGCGCTAAAATAGGATTGAACGAGTTATGTGATGGAAAAAACTGTAGTCTTGATGAGAGAAAAAAGTACTCCTCCTATGAGCTTAACTGTTACCATCAAAATATATGCTATACTGAGAAGGGTATATGGAACTATGGTTTAGGTCAAGCAGGAGAACGGAACTGTGTCTCCTCTATAAGGTATAAGAAGTACGATAAAGGAAATAAATGTGATATGTATTCTTATCTAGAAAAAATGGAAGGGAATGTTAAAGCAGGTAGTTTTACTGAAGATGATAAATCTTGGGCTGAGGCTCTTGTTGCAAAAATAAGCGATCCAGGTGATGCAAGTATTTCTGAAGGCAAGCGTAATGATATGAAGGGCGATGCTAAAGGTATTCAATGTCTTCCAAAAAGAGGAGGAGCAGGAAAGGAGAAAAATGATAAACTAGTATGCTCAAAAATCAGTGATAATTTTGAAGATTTTTCCTTAAAATTAAATCATGACTATCCAATAGGAAGTGTAACACCTGGTAGCAGTGTGATGCTTGCCATTGCAGATTATGGTCACTATGGAGCTAATAGAGGTGGGTACCATGTTAAAGTGACTAGATCATGTGAATATATTAATGGCGAAAAATTATATGTATATTTAGGTGATGAGCCACCTAAAGATTTGCATGGTGTGGGAACTAATGATTTTAAAGTGGTAGGAGTGAGAGAAAGAGTAAACGGAAAAGATGAGTACACCATATTAGATGTAATAAGCGGAGAACACTTTCAGAACGAAGAATCTAAGAAGATATATTTCGGCATCAATGTAAGCAACGTAGAGAGAGATGACATTACAGATAAAAATGGCAAATATTATGAAAATAATAAGTACACAGTAACTTTATTTGTTAAAAGAAAAATTAATGATTTTATTTCATCGAATGTAAACGGGGTATTTAAACTTATAAAAGAAGAAGTAATTGGGGACAGCGTTAAAGATTCATACAAAGGATATGCAAGAGGTCTTCTTCAAGGGGTAAGAGCTTTGCTTACTCTATACGTTATATTTACTGTCGTTGGCTATATGCTTGGAACAATACAGCTAAGTAAATTTGATTTCATTGTAAGAATGTTCAAGATAGCATTTATAGCTTTTGCCTTTAGCGATAGAAGCTGGGAACTTTTTGGTACAACTTTATCCAGACTTTTTATAGATGGTAGCACTTATTTGGTTGATAGCTTTTCTGGCTATATAGGGGAAGGGGGGAGAAAATTTGCATTCTTAGACTTGACAGCAGGAGTATTATTCACAGCAGAAACTTGGTTAAAGTTTTTATCATTGATGCTCTCTGGTCCTTTTGGCTTTATTGCATTTTTGGCAATACTCTACGCTACTTTTATGTTCTTAAAATGCATTATTAGCGCTACGTTTAAATATGTAATATCTACTGTTCTAGTGGCGTTTTTACTGTCATTAACACCTTTATTTATCGTATTTATTCTATTTCAAAAGACTAAACCCTTGTTTGATAATTGGATAAAAACGTTGGCTCATGTTTCATTAGAACCAGTCATTTTATTTTCATTTTTATCTCTTTTAAATCAGTTGATGTATTCAGTTTTATATAACCTCACAAATTTTTCTGCATGCTATCAATGTTTAATTAGCGTAAATTTCTTATCGTATGATCTGTGCTTGATGAAATCAATACTGCCTCTTGGATACAGTCCTGGCACTAGCGTTGATGTTGCACTCAGTACCGGAGAAAGGGCTGGTGGACACTTTGCAGCATTACCTATAGACCTAATCCAGGCGTTTATATACCTCATTATTGCCGGTGCAATGGAAGCTTTTGTTTCTATATCGGAAACTATGGTACAAACACTATTTAGCTCTGGTTATGGAGTTACTGGCGGTGTTGGTACAGTTGCTAAGAGCGCATCGCAAGCTATGCTGTCAACCGTTGGCCTTGATGATAAGACCCAAAGTATGATACAGAGTATCAAGCAGAAAATGAGTAAAGATCGGGGAAAAATTGAGGCTAAATTACCTAACACGCCAAAGCAACCAGACAAAAAAGAAGATTCTAAAGGAAGTTCTGATAAAACAACGAGTGATAGACCTAAAACATTAAAACAATCAGATCAGCAAAAAAATTCTGATGAAACAATAAGAAGTGATCCTAGTGCTAAAGCTAAAAACAAGGAAGAAAATGGAGAGGAGTAAGATATAAATGATATTATGGAGTAACTAATTAAAAAGATATTTTAAGTAAAGTTTTAGAAATTTATTCTGTATTTGGAAAAAGTTTAGATATGCAATCACGTTTAGGCAAATGTTGGTTTAGGGTATTACTTCTTGCAGCTTATGTGCTGATCACAGGTTGTAGTAAAAACGATATGCCTTTTCCAAGGTGTATATCTGCTGACTATTTTGGTCCTAAACCTATTGCAGTAAGCGCTTATTTTTCAAGCGACCACGATGCGTTTATTCCAGGAGATGGAGAAGTTATTGATCCTGAAACTGGCGAAATTAATTATGGTTTTCACCATAACCAAGTGGTGAAGTGGGAGGATACCGGACTCGAAACCAATGGAGATAGTTTAAAAGTGCGAGTTAATGGTGCATGGACATCTTGGAGTAATAATAACAAGAAGGAATCTAAAAAAGGCAGTTATACCTTACAAAGCTTGGAGCAGTTAAAATATGCAACTAAATTTGAAGGTAAACAAAGTGATAATAGTTTACCTAATTTTCACTTAGTTTGTAATGATTATAAACCTAGCATACAAAAATTTTCAAGTAAGCCTAATGCAAGTTGCACTGTAAATTGCAAGTGCATTAATGAAGATGATAGTGCAAATACAGTATCACGTGGTGCTCCATGTTGGTTTACCAACGGTCATGGTGCTTATCTTTTGTTTCAAACGGGGAAAGATGATCCTAACGAAAATCTAAAGTTAATGCGCGATCCTCAATATCCTACTGTACATCTAGGTTATAACTCCACAGCAGAGGGCGACAATGGATTTTTTACTTTAGACAGAGATAACACTAAATTAAAGGACAGAAATTGTAATGAGTTGAAGTTAAAAAAGGGATGGAAAATATATGTAAAAATATTAGATAGATATTACTTAGATAATGTAGGTGGCTACTCTTTTGAGTTCTTAAGTGGAGTGCAGCAGCCAAGTAGTTTTGGGTTTTTTGATTATATTTATAACTATCTAAAATGTGTATTATTGATTAACAAAAATTGTGAAGAGCATTTTAACAGTAACGATCCTGCAGCTGCACAAGCTATGTTCGAAAATATAGCTGAAAAAAGTACGAGCTTTCACAATTTTGTTCTTTCCTTGCTTGTTCTATTTGTAATGATTTCATCGCTTCTTTATCTTTTTGGCATGATACAAGAGACTAAGCATGATATGCTCATCAGAATGATGAAAATCACTCTAGTAATAGTGCTTATATCTCCTGGAAGTTTTAGATTTTTCTATGATCATTTTCTTGTTTTATTCGTTAAAGGTCTTGAACAATTGATAAGTATAATTACTAACTTTGCTCCCAACATGAACACCGGAAGTATTGCTCAAGGAGATGAAGCTAAGTTGTTTAGCTTCATGGAGGACATGTTCAATAAGTTTTTTGCTTATTCTGTTTGGAAAAAGTTTGCAGCGTTTTTGCATTACCAAATGTGGGCAAGCCTTCTGATGATACCGGCAATTTTCATAGGGATAGTTTTATATTTCTTGCTGTGCTTATATGCTTACATAATATTCCTCTCTGGTTTTATGGGTATAGCTTTTCTTATAGCTATCATGCCGCTGTTCCTAATCTCTATTTTATTCTCACCACTGAAAAGTCTATTTGAAGGTTGGATAAAATTCTGCATCAGCTTTTGTTTGCAGTCGATTATGATATTTGCTCTCTTGTCATTACTGGCTTCCATTATAATGAATACCTTTTATAGACAACTAGGTTTTACTGTATGCTACAATAAATGGTTCGAGGTAAGGTTATGTGCTCCAAAATGGGTGTTTGGTGGTTTTTGTATCATTGATAAACAGTATTTTGGTTGGACCCCAGGGCAAATTTTTGTACCTTACACTCTTGGAGAAGCTTCTCCACTTAACATAGATAAAAATATAGAAGGTATAGAAAAACTAAGCAGAGAAGGTGGTACAATAAAATTTACTGGCGGCGCTGGATATATCCCTCTTCCACCTGATTACATTGAAAAAGGGTTTCGTTATATAGATTATCCTTTCTTTAACCCAATTCCTGGTACTGAGAAGAATCCAGCAGACCACTATATTGCAGAAAGTGATATGATAGTGAAGAATGACTGTAGAGCAAAAGATCTAGTACGCTTAACAAATAGTTTATCATATGCATCAGAAAAAGCTGATATTCTACTGTTGATCAACAATATAGACAAAAAGATAGGTGGTATGAATAGTAAAATAACAGAGCTTTACTGTCGATCTCAGCAAGATGAAGCAAAGTGTAAAAATTATAGGAAAATAGTGGATGACTACAGAAAAGGTACCATAAGACCAGATCTCAAAAGAGAGATAAAGTCTTTGGTGCAAAGAGTATTAGAACAACAAGGTTGTGGAAGACTGAAACTTCATGATTTATATAAGGATCCCAACAGTGAATACTGTAAGAAATGTAAAGATTGTGAGGATTGCAAAGATTATCGAGAAAATAGTGATTACCAAAGGGTGCAAGACATACAGAGAGGTTATTTAATCAATGCAGGGGAAATCTTTGTATTATTCTTGCTTTCATTTTTAATGTTCTCCTTACGCACGTTCGTACAACAAATGGGCTCAAGTATCGCTGGTGGTGGATTCAGCGTTTACAATATATCTAGTATGTATTCTAAGCATTCTCCAAGCGCTACTGCACATGGCGACCCAGATGCGTCTTTTGTAAGTCAAATCTTATATTTTGGCAAATCAGCAGTGCAAGATAAAATTGGTGGAGGGTTAGAGTCTTTAGGCAGTTGGGCTACTCATTTACCGGATAGATTAGCTGGAGGTGCAGCTAATCTGCTGGGGAGAGTACCAAGAGTTGGAGGAGTGCTGAAATACGCTATTGATGTGCCACGTAAATTTGTAGGTGCTACTATTGAAGCAACAAAATTTGCAACATCACCTAAAAATGACGTTGATAAACTTGAGGAAAAAATCTACAGGGCATTTGGAGTTGATAAGGAAGATATTACGCATAGAAGGATCGGTAAATATTTAGAATATTACAAAGGATATGTAGGATCACATTTGGGCTATACAATAGAAGATGCTATGAAATTTACTTGGGAGCATGGCCTTGACTCTATAGGAAAGCATGGCTATGATCATAACCTACTCTATAGAGCAAAAGAATATAGGCGAGATTTCTTAGAGAAGCTTCATGATTACACTATCGGCCGTAAGAGAGAACCAGAAAAAGACAATCCTGATCAATCAAATAAGGTAGAACGAGAGTTAGGCACGGAACTAGTAAGAGATAACCATGATCAGCCACTAGAAGAAGGCGACCCTCTTCGACTACGAGGGGGAGGTCAGCCAGATAAGGTAGTACGAGAACTAAGCACAGAACAAGAAGACAAGCCTAATCAACTACAGCATGATCAGCCAACAGAAGAAGATAAGCCTGATCAATCAAATGAAGTGACACGAAATTTAGGCACGGAACCAAAAGGCCCAGATGAAATTGATGATTTTGGATCTGCTTTTGAAGGTATGGAAAAACGTGCTGAAAGAGAAGGCAGAAGAAATCAAGATAAAGTTTACAACCTCTCACCACTTTTTGAAATGAACACTCCAGAAGCTGTAGAAAAACGTGCTGAAAGAGCTAGAAGAAAAGAAGAAAGAGATCGAAAAGACGAAGTTTATAATCTTAAGCCTTTATTTAAAGAACCAAAAAATCCAGAAGAGTACGTTAAGGCACTTTTTGGAATGAATACCCAGGAAGCTATAAAAAAACGTGCTGAAAGAGAGGAAAAAAGAAATCGAGAAGACAGTAAAAGGAAATTACCGGAACCAATGAGGAAACCAGATGCAAAAGGAGATGAGAAGAGGATTGAAGATGAAGACTAATAAAAATTTCAAAGGCCTTGATTATTATAAATTGCAGCAAGACAAAGATGGCAACATAAAGTTAAATGACTACGACGACATTTTAAATGCGCGTAGGGCAAGGGTAGACTTGTTGCGGGATAACACATCACTTGACAAGGATGTCAATTTTGCTAAATTGAATAAAGCTTTGAGTGAGAAATTTGTAGATAATCATAGTTTATTGTCTGAATTTGATAAGGAAGACAAAGAGATTGTACAAGAAAGGATTAAGGTGTTTAGTATTTTAGAAAGTCTTGAAGACCTTAAAAGCGTGAAAAGTGAAGATCTGTTAGAGGTTAGCTTACTGCTGTCAGATCTTAGCTTCATAGAGAGAAATGTTGTACTAAATACCGATCAGAATTCTGATCTAGCAGGATTTAAAAACCTATTTATTGAAAAAAAAGCATCTGGTGAAGAGTATAGTGAAGAAGAATGTAGAGGCTTTCTTGATAATATAGATAAAATCAATACTATAATTAAGTTAGAGTTAGAAAGCAGAATTGAAGGGCTAAATCATGATGAAAAAAATGATCATGATGATTTACAAGATGAGATTGGTCAAGCAATTAATGCAGCAGGCAAATCAGAAAAAGATAACTGATGAGTCTTGTGTTTGTGTTTTTCTTACAAGCGACTCGATAGCTTCTCTCTATTAAACTGCTAAAGCCATATTGACATTAATCATATAGTATAAATAATTAATTATTTTGGAGCTTATTTAATATGCTACGCATCATTGCAGGCAAATATCGCGGAAGAAAAATAACTACAGGTAAGCATTTAGCTGCACGGCCAACTATGAGTATTGTCCGAGAAGCAATATTTAATATGCTTTCCTCAAGAAAACCTATTTATAACTTGAATGTACTTGATTTATTCTGTGGTAGTGGTTCTTTTTCATTTGAAGCGCTTTCTCGCGACGCTAAACATGCATTCATGGTGGATTCAGATTATTACAATTTGCAACTGCCTAAAAAAACAGCAGAAGATTTTGGAATTACGAACAATGTCACGCTAATTTGTTGTAGTGCTAACAAATTGCCACAACCTATTTCAAAGTGCGATGTAGTTTTTATAGACCCACCTTACAATAGCAATCTAGTTGAATCAACGTTGAATGGACTAGCTCACTCAGGCTGGTTAAGTGATGATGCATTGATAATTCTAGAGATTAGGAAAAACGAAGATTTTGAGTGCAATAAAAACTTCAGTATAATCTTGGAACGCACCTACGGTATAGCGAGAATAATTTTTCTTTCTCTATTAACTTGAACTTGCATATACTTTTCATTGATGAGTTCCAGTTCTATTTTCGTCAAGTTTCCGGAGAAATTACTTATTCTGTACTGCCCTAGATCAAAATTTTTATTAAATTCAGAGTCTATTAAATATTCATGTGCTTCTTCAATAAATTTATTTTCTTTTTCTTCGTAACTGGTGTATTTTGTTGTACCATTATTATCCTCACGATAAACTAAATGTTCTTTATGATCAGCATGAATATTTTTATTTTCACAAACCTTTTCAGGATCGTGCTCAAGTACTTTTCTACCAACAATCAATAGCTTATAAGAAATTTCCTATGATTCCTTTTAAGCGAGTTTTGAATTTTTGAAATGTCATGACATTGTTGATACGGTTATCAAGAAACGATAAAGTATCCACAAAATCTTCTGAATAATCATTGATAAAAAAAAGTATCGTACTTAAGTACACTCCAGCTAATATTGCTCTTTTTGTATAGTAGTTAAAATCTGTTGATTGGTCATAAATGCCATACCAAATCGCACTAACAGTTCTGTATAAAAGTTTACTAGAAAAATATGTATTTTTTGGTGATACAGAGAATAATAAAACATTTTTTAAAAGTTCTCTATAATTTGGTAGCTTAGCGTAATTTGAAAGGCGTATTTGAATGGCTAACTTTACTCGCTCTCGCACTTTCATATCTTCTAAATTAGAATTCCTTAGTTCAGCTTCCATTGAGCTATTTAAGTCCTCTGCTATGTGCTCCAAAGCGCTATATATTCCATTCTGAAATTTGCAAAAGCTATTAGCTAGATTAAGGTCAGTGCACACCTTTAATAGGGTTTCATCGCTTATCCCTTCAAATGGAATAACCCTAATTAGCTTATCTATTATTAACTTTTGTTCCACGCAACATCATACTAAACAGCATGTGTGATTGTACCTGAGATTTTCAAACATTCTACAAAATGCTTCACCACGTTCCTCGAAATTTTTCCATTGATCAAAAGAAGCACACGCGGGAGAAAGTAATATTGTTACTTCTTCTGCGCTATTTAAGGCCTCTTCAAAAGCCAATCTGAATGCATCTTCTAGATTGCAACATTTAACATAATCTACTTTATTCTCCATAACATTTGCAAAAGCTTCGGTTGATTCTCCAATAAGAAAAGCTTTTCTAACCCTTGTAAAATGCTTGCTTAATGATTCTATTCCACCTTTTTTGCTTCTTCCACCAGCGATCCAATTTATGTTTTCATAAGATAAGATCGCCTTTTCGCTCGATTTTGCATTAGTTGCTTTGCTATCGTTCACGAAAAACACATTTCTTATTTTGCCAAGCAGTTCATTCCTATGCCTCAGTCCTGAAAAGGACTTGATTCCATTGATAATAGTGTTGCTATCTACTCCAAGTACCTTACATACGGCATATGTGGCTGCTATGTTTTCTGCGTTGGATATTAGGTTTATTTTCACGTCGCTTACTGATAAGCTATGATTCTCTAGTTTTAACGAGATCTTCTGGATCCCAGTGCCCCTTTTGTCATCCAAGTAGCTGACACTGGGATCCAGATAATTTCGATCTATACCAGTAATCTGTTCACTATAATCAAGCAAATTGTTACCTGCCAATGATATTAGATCTCTTGCACCACCTTCTGTCATCTGAGTAGTTGGCAATGGTTTTTCTTTTCTGGATTCCAGCGTCACGCGCTGGAATGACATCGGGGAATATGTTACTGAGATTGGAATTTTGTCTCCAGTGAATTTGTTGAATATATCAGCAGTAATCTCATTGTCACATCCTATTACGGCAACCTCACTACCGTTTATCAGTTTTAATTTAGTTGCTATGTAGTTCTCCATACTTCCATGCCTATCTATGTGATCTGGTGTAATATTGAGCAGTGCTGAAATGTCCACGTTAATTTCATTCATCAACTCCAATTGAAAAGAGGAGAGTTCGATTACATAAATTTCTGCATCTCTTTCTAGATCCAAAACAGGAACGCCTAAATTTCCACCAATAGCTACTTTTTTCCCTGCAGATTTTAATATGTGCCCTATTAGTGATGTAGTGGTTGATTTACCATTTGTTCCTGTGACGCCTATTACCTTCTGGTTCGTAGTTTTAGCTTCAAGAAATAGCTCAATGTCTGATTTTATTTTGCAATCAAATCTCCTTGCAAGTTTTACTATCCAATGTGGCTCTGTTGGCACTCCAGGGCTTAAAACCAATGCACTGATCTCATGCCAATTGTATTCCTTGGGATGAATAAAATTACATTTTTTATTCATCATTTTTGCATTTGCTATTTGCTCTTCATGATCATCCCATGCATATATTCTTGCACCACTCTTTGTTAGAGCGTTAATGGCGGATAAACCAGTTTTACCAAGACCAAAAACCGCGACGTTTTGATTTTTGTATTTGTTTAGTTGCACTGCTAGATAACTTATGCGAACCATTTTATAAAGATATCGTACAAATTACAACAGACTTCTTTCGTAGGTTACAACTGTCATTCAATAGAAACAAAAAACTTCCTTGACAAACTCCGCCAGCCCCCTTATCATGATAGTGAAGCTATTGTATTTGCTTTCGCCAATCTGCAGATTAAAAGGTAAGGATTACTTAATGTATCGGCGTCTTATGTTCAATTTTTTGCAGTATATAGATACTGTATGTCTTTACAAAACTTCATCTACATCTAGATTTTTATCTAAATAAGCTGAACGCGCTTATAAAGCGTTACAAGACATCAAAAAATGCCAATACTCGACAGAGATAGTAAAAGACTAGCTAACTCGGGGGTCCTTTGTCTTTTTTTCTGCTTAGTAAATTTCTTAAACACTTGCAGCGTAGGTTAGTTGCAATTAAAAGCAGCTGAATTTCGCTTGTCAAGCGTTTAAAACATAAAAAACGCCAATATTTTAAAGCGGATAATAACCCCAGGGTTTCTTTTGCCTTTTTTTTTATTTGGTAAATTCCTTAATATTTATGGCTAAACGACAATCGTCATCCCAGCGGGATCTAGAGATACCGCGGCAGTATGACGGTTAAGTGGGGTGTCATCCCAGTGTCAGCTACTCGGATGACAGGAGAAGGAGGCTACTTGCATGACACCATTCTTTTTTCTGGATCCAAGTAATCAGGGCACTGGGATGACAAGAAGAGGGCACTGCCGTCATAAAGGAACCAGTGTCAGCTACTCGGATGACAACAAAGAGCTACTTGGATAACAAGAAATATAGGTACTGGAATTGTAAAGAGTTTGCAAATATTAGTTATTACCTGTAGGATATAGAGAAATTAGTAAGGATTTTAATAGGAATAATATGCCATCTGTTACTTTTATTTTACCTGATGGGAGTAAGAAAAGCTATGAAGCTGCAGAGGGAGAAACTCTGCTCAATTTAGCCCACAGAAGTGATCCAGATCTGCTTGAAGGTGCATGTGAAGGTTCTCTTGCTTGCTCTACATGCCATGTAATTGTTGATCCAAAGTTTTATAATGCTGTAGAAATACATAACCCTATATCTGATGAGGAAAATGATATGTTAGACCTAGCTTTCGGCTTAACAGAGACGTCGAGGCTTGGATGCCAAATAAAAATCACAAAAGATATCGACGGCTTGTGTGTAACCATACCAAGGGGTACAAGAAACATATCATTAGATAAACAGGGGAATCATGCGTAAGATTTTTATCTATATTATCATCTCTTTACTTTTGTTTATTCCTGTAGCGTATAGTGGTTTTTGGTATTTTTCTGCATGTAAGGTAAAAAATCTTTTAGCTGAAACAATACTATACATTAACGACGAAAAATTTGATATTTCACATGATTTTAGTGGATTTCCTACTAACCTAATTTTCCGTGTGACAAACCCAAAATTTTCCAATGAGCAATTAACCATCTCATCTGATGCTTTATTGATAAAAAATAGATTGTTTGATAAATCAGTATATATCTACATACCAAGCAATGAAGTCAACATTGCTGTTCATGATGATGAGAAAAAGAATATAAAATGCCACACAAACGATAGCAGCCACTTTGTTGTTAGACTAAACGATTTACCATCTTCATTGCGATTCAACAGAAATAGTACCGTGATAGACTATATAGGTACACTTCGTTACGAAGATTATGGATTAAAATGTGATGTTTCAGAAAATCAGCAAAGTGTTATAACTGAAGTGAATGATAAAAGTAATTACATTCAATTTTACCTCGATAAAGAACTGAGTGGAAATGCTAAGCTAGGATTTGATTTGTATACTTATCGGTATAAAAATACTGCAAGTCCTGAAAGTTACCTTAGTATCGATACTAAATTTGATTATGAATTTGTAAACGACATCTCGGCTTCCAGAATTAATTTCAATATAGAGAAATTTTTGATTCAAAGTAATAATTTTTCTTTTGCTGCAGATGGTGGGGTAAACAATTACAACTTAGTTACTTATTCATTTAAAGACAAAATCAACGTGGCTATATCAAATTATAAAGAATTAATCTCGTTTATGATTGGTGACTCAAAAACTTCAGATGCGTTTGAAAAATTAATGTCTTCCTTATCAGAAAAAACAACTGATGATGGCATTCAATTTTCAATAAAGTACGATGATGATGTAGGGTCAAGTTTTATTGGAAAGTTATCCACCACTGATTTTATGAACCAGCTCAGTAAAATAACCCAATTAACCAAGGATGAGAGCAGTAGTTAGTTTACTTTTCATATTGATATTCCACTCAGGCGTAAACGCTTTTACTCTGGATAATAAACTCAGAGATAAAAGCATGGAAAAACGAGCAACAAGTTTATTTGAAATAATAAGGTGTCCAATATGTTCTGGCGAATCATTGTCTGAATCTGGATCTCAGATCGCGTATGATATGCGAGAAGCAATTCGTAAAAAAATCAATGATGGATACACAGATGAAGAGATAATCTCAGAGTTAAAAAATTCTTACGGCAATTCAATTATAATCGTACCGCCTATAAAATCTAGCACTTACATTTTGTGGTTTATTCCACTTACAACTCTGCTTATTGGGTGTTTTTTAATACAAAGATACATCAATACAACCACTTAAACCTTTTATATATAGCTAAAGTGACTTAGAGGTTGTCCGGAAACTAGTAAATTCAAGCATATTCCCTCTTTAACATAACCCTACTCATAGCTAGGTATATGAAATTCTCAGTGGATGTTGTGAGTAAATCATACTCCTTCGGTAGCCTTCTATTCCTATTAACCCAAGCAAAAGTCCTTTCTACAACCCATCTTCTTGGCTGTACTTTAAACCCTTGTTCTCTTGTTGGTAGTAGCTCAGGTGGCGTATCTTTGTGCACCCAAAATCTACATGGAGGCCTTGTAACAATTTCAATATCTATGTCATATTCTTCCTTTATGTGATTCTTTAAATTTCTTCCTTGGTATCCCATGTCAGCCCACATTTTTTTAACTTTAGTATATTTTGTTCTCATATTGTTTAATGCTATTTTAATACCATCTCTATCATTTTCGTTAGCAGCGCCTACGTAACAACCTAGTATAAAACCCTGAGTGTCTGTAATTATATGCCTTTTTCTACCCTTTACTTTTTTACTTCCATCATAGCCTTTGATCCCCCCTTTTCTGTAGTCTTTACAGATTGACTATCTACTATACAGGCACTCGGCTGCTCATTCCTTCCTATTTTTCTTCTACTATATTTTGTAATTTCATAATTCATTTTCTCAAAAATTCCCTGCTTCTTCCATTGCCTGAACTGCTCATACACAGTCTTCCATAGCGGAAAATCATTTGGTAAATACCGCCATTGACACCCTGTACGCAATACATAGAAAATTGCTTCTAATATTTCTCTTTTGCTATACTTTGGCGGCCTTCCTCCTTTCTTGTATGATACTCTGAAGTGTTTTTCTATTCTTGCCCATTCCCTTTCGCTTAGATCTGTTGGATACTTTTTTCTCATCTTTACCCCGTACTAAAATTTCAGATATTATAGCCTTTTACTTGTTTCCGGACAACCTCTTAGATGATAAGTGCAGAAATAAACTCTATAATAAGCAGCAGTCAATTAACAATAATGTAACTGCTTATGTAAAATATTCTTCTTATTCAAATCTCTTAGGAGTTCTTTTAGTATCCTTCACATCAATTGCATTTTTAATAATTAATGGTATTTCTTCTAATGTACCAATAGCAGTAGGTTTTCTTGCTCCCTTGTTAGCAGGATCTATTTTGAGTCTAGCTGTTAAGAGCATTTATACTAGAAATGGGAAAGAGTTTAATCATCAGACTAATATTTTATTATTGTTTAACTTTGACCAAGAATGCGAAAATTTTTCAAAGAGTGATAGGACTAAATTAAAGTGGCTAAAAAATTCAGTTATTTTGAGCAACACAATCTGTACATCTTTAATGTTTTTCGGTGTGGGATTAGATTTAGTTGCCAACGGCTTTGGTATAACTAACTCTATGATGTTATCCGGCTTATTACTTTCATTACCATTCACGCTTTTAATTGTTACTTCACCTATTTTAAATGCTGCAAGTAATTATATTCTCAAAAAGACAGCTATAAATTCAATTGAGGAGCAATTTAAAGGTGATGATCAGTTTATAGAAGTCGATAACGAAAAGCCAAGCAGTACTATGAGCAATCAAAGTTATTTCCCCATCGGTCAGTTAATATCATCAAAGTTAGCTATTCTCCATAGCGAAGTCTCTAGCTAGGAACAATGAGCCACAGATCAGTATGGTTTTGACGTTTTGGATAGAGGCTTTTAATATGTGATTTGATATTGCATCGCCAATTGACTCACACTCCATTGCTTTTATTCCTATGTTATTGGCTTTTTCCCTAATCAAGTTTGTATCTGTTGCTTTAGGCTCAGATTTAACACAAACCGCACATAATAACTTGATATATGGTTTTAAGTGTTCTAAGAACTCTTCTACATTTCTGTTACGAGTAACACCAAAAATTATATAGACATCTTCAGCAAAGTTATCTCTTACCCACTGAAATAGTACTCTAGCACCATCATTATTGTGCGCACCATCTAAAAATAATTGCCAATCTTTTGGTAGTAAAGAAATTAAATTGCCCTCTTTTATACGCTCCAGTCGTGCAGGCCAATAAGTGCACTGTAAACCTGAAGTGATATCCTCTTCTCCAATATCAAATCCATATTTTCCACTCAAAATGCTACATGCTGCAATAGCATTGCCTGCATTGATTATTTGGTGATCACCCTTTAAAGACGGCAAAGGAAATTCTATTGATTGAATAGCTGATTGGAAAACCATTTTGTTGTTCTTTTTTTTGCAATTCCATTCAAAACCTCCTCTATACAGAGGAGATTTCTTATTTATTGCATGGAATTCTAGTGTATTCATTATAGATTTTTCTTGTGGTGCTATTACGCAAGGAACATTAGGTTTCATTATTCCAGCCTTTTCACCTGCTATGGTCTCTACAGTAGGGCCAAGATATTCCGTATGATCAAGTGCAATGGAAGTAATTATTGTTAAAATCGGACTATCTATAACATTTGTTGTATCAAGTCTCCCACCCATACCCACTTCAATTAAAGTTATATCGGCTTTATGACGAGAAAAAGCTAAAAAAGCTGCAATAGTTGCAGCTTCAAACAGAGTGATAGGTTGTTCTGCAATTACGGCACGGCATTCTTCTAACAAGCTATATAATTCATTATCGTCGATATAACTGCCTGCAATAACTATTCTTTCATTAAAATTCACCAAATGTGGAGAAGTGTATGCGTGTACCTTATACCCTGCTGCTTGCATTATATATCTTATAAATGCTAGTGTTGAGCCTTTCCCGTTAGTTCCAGCTATATGAATTACGGGAGGCACTTTTTTCTCGGGATTATCTAGTTTACTAAGAAAGCTTTTTATGCGATCAAGAGAAAAATCATTCGGCCTGCTACCAAGTGGCTTAGGCCAATGAGGCATATATATCATAGATTATTGTTACATTTTAATTCACCTATCACACTTGCTATGCCATGCGTGTCAATCTTCTCACTAAATTGAGAACGTTGATTAATAGCAATACTTATTCCACTCATTACAACATCACTTATCAAGAAAGAACTGTGATTTTTAGTAACTTTAAAATCAATATTTGTAAATTCTTCATCACCGTAAGAGAACCTTGTGCCAATTAAGCAAGTTTCATCGTCAACTGCTTTTGTACTCATTATGATCATTTCACTATTACTCATGTATTTAGATAAAATTTTAACGCACAAACGTGTAAGATACACTTCATACTCTCTTAAGAAATCTTCCCTTTCCTTCTGGGTAGTCAAAACCCCATATTTTCCCATGACAAATCGAGATATTTCTTTGAGGTTAACATTATTCTGAATGACCTCCTGAAGCTTTTCGTGTACATGCTCTAGGTTTTTTCTATTTCCTTTTGTAGATATGCTGTCTACTTGTTGCTTCATAGTATGCACAAAAATTTTGTGATCTGTACAACTAGTGTAAGCTCTTGAAGAAATTACAATAAAAACAATAATGATTAAAACTTTAGTAATATTCATAAGATATACTTAAAATGCAAAGTTTGATAAAGATTAAATAATAATCGCTGACTTTTAATATACCTATAGACATGCCCTGTGTAAATCATCTATAATTCAAGTAGGGGTCTGTGCTATGCGTTATGAGTTAAGTTAAATTTCCCGAGCGATAATTTCTAGAGAAGGGAATTGCCTCTGCTGGTTTCGTTGAAACTAATATGCGATGCCCACCTTAACTTCAGGTCTCAGGAATCTACTAAGGCTGACGGTAGATACGGATCCTTTTTTGATTGGTACTAAATTTATGCTTCATCAATACAGAGAACAAGGTACCTTCCTATGTTCGCCTAATGAAGTATTCCAAATTGTAATTGATGTTGAAAGGTATCCTGATTTTGTTCCTTGGTGCAAAGCCGTTTATATAAAAGAAAAAATTGACAATCAAATGGTTGTGGACCTTCTAGCAGCTTTTCATGGAATTAAAGGAAGATATACATCAGAGGTAACCTTTCTTTCTCCAAGTAGAACAAATGAAGGTTGGATAAAAGCTGTATCATCAAATGGAATATTTAAACATCTATGCAATAAATGGCAATTCATTCCCATAGATGAAAATAAAACTATGGTAAAGTTTTATATAGAGTTTAAGTTTAAGTCCAACTCATTTTCAACCCTATTAAACTCAGTATATAAATATACACAAAGTAAAATAATTGCTGCATTTAAAGATAGGGCTGAAAGCCTTGCTAAACAAAAGTTATCTTGACATTATTAATATAAATGTATAATTTTTTTTAGTAAGTTAAGTGTTTAGATTGTAATGATTTTTAGACTATTGTTTTTATTAATTTTCATAAGTGTTAATTCTTATGCAGTTGTTAAGCAAGATTTATACGATAGCCAATACATTCAAAAAAAACCCAATGAAATAACATCAAATGAGCTATTATCGCCATTACCTGATGATAAATTATTAGGAGATCCAAAAGCACCAATTCTAATGATAGAATATGCTTCATTAACTTGCTATCACTGCTCTCTTTTTCATAGGAATGTTTTTCCTAAAATTAAAGAGAAATATATAGACACAGGTAAGATGTTATATATATTTCGTCATTTTCCTTTGGATTACAGAGGGCTAAAGGCTGCAATGCTAAGTCATTGCTACGAAAAACAAGAAGACTACTTTAATTTTAACAAAGCTGTTATACCAATTCTCATTGTTGTCCAGTCAAATAGGAAACATTGCAGAGTTGTTTAATTGTGGAGCTGGCAAGAGAAGTAATAAATTTGCACAAAGCACCCTCAAGTAGAGCAATTGTATCGTATATTTTATTGCGCAAAATGTTCTGTTTTATATATAACCAAAGCCTCTCAACAGGATTTAGCTCAGGTGAGTATGGAGGTAGGTATATAATGTCGATATTTTTAGGTACCTTTAAATTTTTTGACCTATGCCAACTAGCACAGTCCATAACGAGAAAAGCCTCTCGTGTTTCTAGATATTGCGAAATTTGCTCAAGAAATATGTTCATGCAATCAGTGTTGACATTTGGTGCAAATAAGCTAGAACTCTCTCGATTTCTAGGATTAACTGCACTATAGAGATAGAAATTTTGCCTACCTAATTTTGTTTTAACCTGTGTTCTAATCCCCTTTTTAAACCACCCATGTCCAACTTTTGAATGTGTGCCAAACCATGATTCATCAAAGAAAAATAGCTCTTTTTCTGGATACTTGCTAATAGCTCCATTGAGATTTTTTTTTGAATTCCTCTTGTTTGCTTTTATCTTGTCCATTATGAACTGGTCTTGGTGTAATATATGAGAATTTCATCTTTTGCATATGGCGGTGTACTGTAGATTTGCTGATATTTAATCCGAACTTTTCCTGGATTCTTATTCTCATTTCTTTAATGGTGATATTAGGATTTTCTTCTATCCACTCTTCAATTTGCTGTAGTTGAGCCTGATTTAATTTAGTTTTTCTACGACGTTGTGAAGGAGCAAACAGTTTTTCTTCTCTGCCAATTTTCAAGAGTTTTACCCACGAAGTTAGTGCGCTTCTTGAAATGCAATATATTTTTGCTACAGCCGTTATACTGTACTTTTTTGCTGCAATTACAGCATTTAGTTTTTTTGAAACATATGCATTATTCCTTACTTTCTTCAGCATTTCTTTTGCTGATTCTACTACTTTTTCATCCAATAATTTTGATCTTAATGCCATTTAAACCTCGCTATTTTACTTACTTCAGTATGGCTTTTCTTCCATCATTGTCCATCTGTTTGCCCTGTAATGGGAATTGGTATCAGAGGTTGTCCGGAAACAAGTAAAAGGCTATAATATCTGAAATTTTAGTACGGGGTAAAGATGAGAAAAAAGTATCCAACAGATCTAAGCGAAAGGGAATGGGCAAGAATAGAAAAACACTTCAGAGTATCATACAAGAAAGGAGGAAGGCCGCCAAAGTATAGCAAAAGAGAAATATTAGAAGCAATTTTCTATGTATTGCGTACAGGGTGTCAATGGCGGTATTTACCAAATGATTTTCCGCTATGGAAGACTGTGTATGAGCAGTTCAGGCAATGGAAGAAGCAGGGAATTTTTGAGAAAATGAATTATGAAATTACAAAATATAGTAGAAGAAAAATAGGAAGGAATGAGCAGCCGAGTGCCTGTATAGTAGATAGTCAATCTGTAAAGACTACAGAAAAGGGGGGATCAAAGGCTATGATGGAAGTAAAAAAGTAAAGGGTAGAAAAAGGCATATAATTACAGACACTCAGGGTTTTATACTAGGTTGTTACGTAGGCGCTGCTAACGAAAATGATAGAGATGGTATTAAAATAGCATTAAACAATATGAGAACAAAATATACTAAAGTTAAAAAAATGTGGGCTGACATGGGATACCAAGGAAGAAATTTAAAGAATCACATAAAGGAAGAATATGACATAGATATTGAAATTGTTACAAGGCCTCCATGTAGATTTTGGGTGCACAAAGATACGCCACCTGAGCTACTACCAACAAGAGAACAAGGGTTTAAAGTACAGCCAAGAAGATGGGTTGTAGAAAGGACTTTTGCTTGGGTTAATAGGAATAGAAGGCTATCGAAGGAGTATGATTTACTCACAACATCCACTGAGAATTTCATATACCTAGCTATGAGTAGGGTTATGTTAAAGAGGGAATATGCTTGAATTTACTAGTTTCCGGACAACCTCTTAGGCGGAAGTGGACGGCAACATATTTACCACGAAGTCTAACTAAGTTCTTGCTTGTCCCTTCCATCGGCATTGCTATCTTTATTTTCAATAAAATTATTGTCCTATGCTCTTTTGATGTTTATTGATAATAAAATTCTGTTTTATCAACCAACATCCTATGCATAATTACAGCTAATTTTCTTGCTACTGCTACGATTGCTTTTTTCATTCCTTTTTTCTTCGCAACCCCAGTTTTTTAATTTAAATGTCCTCTTGGTAACTGTAAGCATTGTTTGTGCAGCTTCATATAACATACTTCTACATTCCGCTGGTCCCATCTTTGATATGCTGCCATGCCGATCAACTTCTCCAGAAGAATATTGCCTTGGTGTCAACCCTATATATGCTCCAACTGTATCAGATTTCTCAAACCTATGTGGGTTATCAATTGCAGCTTTATACGTCATTGCTACTATAATCCCCACTCCTGGAACAGTAGTTAACAATTTACAATCATCGTCTTTTTCACCTTGTTCTGAAAGCATTTTGTCAAGCTTTCTTAATGACTTTTCTATTGCTTCCAAACTACAAACTAACGCTTCAATTGAACTCCTACTGATTTCATCCAAATTATTTATTGCCTCTTGTATTCTTAAAGCGAAAGTTTCAAATTTTGATCCTTTATCGACCATGTATCTTCAACAACCCTCTTATTGTTCCAATAACCTGCTGTTTGCTACACATTAGCTGTCTTCTGCTTCCAAGCGCTATTTTAATTTGACAACTGATTTTACTAACACTTCTCATCATCTGCGCTATACCCCTCGCATCGTTTTTATCATTCTTATTGATTCTTGCAGACAACGCTGCTGCCATATGCCTTGCATCTACACAAATTACTGGTAATCCAAAACTCCTTAACTCTTTGCACATTGATATTGACAACTATCCACTTTCTATTCCTATGGGTTCGTATTTTTTGCCTTGGCTAATCTGCTATTGCCTTACTTTCGCTTGCAACAACTTCTTCCTTAACAACTTTTCCTTTCTCATCAACGATACTTATAAAAGTTTCTTTTAATGAGATCGCTATAATATTTCATGACCTACTGTAAAAGTTTAAATTATTTTTGAAGAACCAATTCATTGAATTTGTTACTTCGTGCTAAAATAATGGAGTATGTCTCTCCATCATTCAATAGCAATTACAGTATGTTTAGCTATAATTTGAAAAACAAAAATTCGTCATTCCGCTACTAGTTAGCGGGATCTAGAGATACCGCGGCGGCATGACGTAGGATTGCTGTCATCCCGCTGCTTGTTAGTGGCTAAGAGATACTGTGAATAAATCACGGTATGACGGTTAAGTATCCCGCTACGTGTTAGCGGCTGAGATAACGCGAATAAATCGCGGGATGACGTGTTGCTTGGGTCAGCTATAGAAGCAAAACTCATCATTTTGAAAGAGGAGGAGATTTTTCCGGACCCTCAGCGGAGATTGATTTTGGATCTGATAATTCTGTATTTACCTTGATTGGCTCTAATGGAGTTTTCTGCTCTTCTGGTTTATCGTCTGGAATTGGAACAGGCCAATCCATAATGTTTTGCGGTATAATTTCTGCTTCTTTAGCTTCTTTTTGACCTGTTGAAGATGATGCATCAACGCCTGCATTTTTGGTAACTTCTTGTTTTAGTTGTTTATTTTCTTCTTGCAGTTGCTTTAAATTTTTCTTTAACTCGTCAATCTCTCTTATTTTTTGTTTTAATTGTTCAGATATAGTTAGTTTGTCTCTAGTCAATTTTTTGTTTTCTTGTCTTAACCCACTAGCTATTCTGCTTGAGTTGTTGTTTACAGCTTGTATACCTTGGTCTTGCTGCTGCATGCTTGTTCCTCTACTTTCATATTCAACTTCAGTTTGAGTTGCCTGACCTTTTTCCTGCTGTAATATGTTCTGCAGTTGCTCTAGACTCTCTTTGACAGATGCTAGCTCTTCCTGTGTACACGTTAACATCCCTTCCTTTTCCTTAAGCTGACGTTGAAGCTTTTCTATTTCCCCCTTCGTATTTTCTTCGCTTAGCTCATCTGCAAGTGATCTTCCAGGTTCAAGTTGTCGAATTTCCCTCTCTAAATCTTCCTTTTCTCTCTGTAATTCATTTAATTCTTTAGACAATTGGCTCGCCGTTTCAGCCAATGTATTGTTTTCCTTTTTTGTTTCCATTAACTGTTCTGCCAACTGCTTTTTATGATCATCGTTTAAACCTTCCACTATTTTCTTCAGGTCATTCTCCAAATTTGCATTCTTTTCCTTTAGTACAGTTAAATTAGCTTCACTTTGCTTCAATTTTCTCTGTAATTCTTTATTTGCCTCATTTGTTTCACCTTCCTTATCTTTCAACTTATCATTTAAGCTTTCTATTACATCATTTTTATCCTGCAGTTCTTTCTCTATCTTTTGTGTTAACTGCTCAATATTTTGATTCTTCCAAGCTAATTCTTGCGTCATCCTTTTTAATTCAGCTTTAAGTCTTTCAGCTTCTTCTTCCCCAGTTTGCTTTTCTTCACTTAATTCGCTTATTTGTGTATCACCTTCTTTTTCTATCTTTTGATTAAGTTCTTCTAATTTTTCGAGTTTCTCTATAAGTGACTTAATAGAAGCATCTTGCTCCTTTATTCTTTGATCTCTTTCAAATATCGCTCGCTGTTGTTCATTAACTTTATCTCTCAAGGAGTCACGTTCTAATCTTAGATCCTCAAGCTGCTTTGCCTGCGCTGCAAAATGTTGAGCAAATGTTTCTTTTCCTTCCTTTAATTCCTCAATTTCGTTTATAATTTCATCTACTTTATCTTTTAATCCTTCTTGCTCATACTCTTCTTCATCACCAGACATATCATCCTCAAATATTTCATCTTCATCACTAAATTCACTGCTGGTGGATATAGAACTTCTACGTGAAGAAGGTGTGCTAGGAGAGGAATACCCACTGCTGCTTGGTGTAGGCAATTGCGATGATAGATCTTGTGTGGGCTCGAGACTGTCCATATCTTGACCTATATCAGTAAAAGCTTGATACAGAGTTTTTCTGTTGATAAAAACTTCTTTATTTTGTCCAACTAACTTTAATACTTCTTCTGAACTCGTTATTCCTCCAAATTTTGGCTCACCAATAACACTCTGTATACCACCAGCATCCAATTTTACGGTCATGCTACAGTCTATGCTGTTACCTTCAGAATCCTTAGCCTGCCAATTAATGGTCATTTCACATGAGCTTGAACCAGTAAAATCATAGTGCCTCTCATTGCCATTTTTCTTGCTTGCGGTTATTTGACTATCTTTCCCTAAAGATATATTATAAACCTTACCTTCACTGCTGGTCCTTAAAATATTGCTAATTTCTATTGGTTTTTCTTCATTTTCAAATCTAATTTTGAAGTCATTATCCTTTGTTGGATACACTAAGAAATTTTGATTTGGTAAAGATGCTTCAAATTCTCTATGTGTTTCATTTATTGATTGCTCAAATTTTTGGAACTCCTTTTCCCACTTTAAATTTATCTGTCCTGTAATGTTCTCATCTTTGCGTAAAGGGCCAATAAAATACCAGATTAAATTTTTTTCCTCCAATTGTTTTATAGTCTCTTGAAAGCTGCTACAAGATTCAATCACATCTAAAATATCCTTTTTCTGCTGTTCATCTACATCTAAACTTTGACTTTCAGCTATAAATACATTTTCGTTTTCCTGTGGCATAATTTTACATTTTAAAAAATATACTATAATATTAACAGATTTCTTTAAAAAGTCAACTAATTGTTGGATAAATAAACTTGAGCATTTGGCCAAAATGTTATATAGTAGTCACTTCAAGAAGTACAGTATGGACAATACCATTATAAGAAAATACGATATTAGAGGTATAATAGGCAAAGACTTACAGATTAATGATGGGTACGAGATAGGTAGAAAGTTTGGCCAAACCGTAGCTAGTGTTTGTGTCGGCTACGACAGCAGAATAGATTCACCAGGTATAGAAAGAGAATTAATTAGGGGCTTAACTTTATCCGGTGCAAATGTTATACGCGTTGGACTATGCTCTTCACCTATGCTTTACGCTGCAACACAAATCACACAGGCGGATCTTGGTATCATAATAACTGCCTCTCATAACCCCAGCGAATATAATGGCTTTAAATTTTTTAGTAATAAAAAAGTCTTCTCAGATCAAGAGATAAAGGAAATTATAAGCAGTCCAATTAAAAACAGCACAAGAATTGGAAGCTTAATTAACATAAATATATATAGTGAGTACATTCGCATATTAAAAAGTGCAGTGAAGAATAATACTACACAGAAATTAAAAATAGCCTGGGATTGTGGAAATAGTCCAGCAAGTGGAATCATAAGGTATATTGAAAAGATCTTGCCTGGTCATACGCACATCGTAACCAATAATTCTATAGATGGGACATTTCCACTGCATGATCCAGATCCCATAGAGGAAAAAAATCTCGCTCAATTAATTGACGTTGTGAAGGAGTATGGATGTGATCTTGGCATTGCGCTAGATGGCGATAGCGATAGGGTGCGCTTAATTGATAATAAAGGCAACGTTGTTTCCAATGACCATTTATTTATAATTTTTGCACGTGAAGTGTTGGAGGAATATCCAGAAAGCAAAGTTATTGCCAACGTAAAAATGAGTATGAAAGTGCATGATTTTGTTAGTAAGTTAGGAGGGCAAGTTATTACCTGCGCTACTGGACATTCACTAGTTAAGAAGAAGATGGTAGAGGAAGAGGCAAAGTTTGCTGGTGAATTAAGCGGGCACTTCTTCTTTTCTGAGCTAGGTTTTGATGATGGGCTATATTCTGCTGTTAAAGCAGTTGACATTTTGCTTAAGAAAAACCAAAGCCTATCTCAGGTAATTGAGGATTTACCGAAGTTATATATCACTCATGAAGTAAAGATTGTAGTGAAAGATGAGAAAAAATTTCAAATAATTGAATCAATAAAGAAAACACTGGAGAAGCAAAATATTGTATTTTCAGATCTTGATGGTGTTAAGGTAACCGATAATAAAGGTTGGTGGCTTCTTAGGGTATCAAATACGCAAAACTGCATTACAGCAAGATGCGAAGGAGAGACTTTAGAGGGTTTTGAACTTACTAAAAAGGTTTTGTTCCATTACATTGATGAAGCAAGGTCTTTAAATTGTAGCTACTCACAGAAATAAATTTGATTTATAAAATTGACATGAAAGTATAAAGATAAATAGGCTAAATGTACTTATCACCTGGTCAGGCTGCAGCATTATTTCGTGTAACCGTTTGCGGGTCCACTTAATTCTGCAATTCTTTGATCTCACTCATGGAGAGGCCAGTAAACTTAACAATAGTGGTGACATCAACATTATTAGCCAGCATTGTTTTTGCAATTTCAATTTTTCCTTCCTTTTTAGCATCATCAAGTTTTTGTTCAAGAACAGCCCGTTCATCACGAATACGTTTTATTTCCTGTTCGTAGGCAATAAATTCTTTCTCTGACCAGTTGAATCTATTTAGTTCTTCATATGCCTTTTTAATTATTACATCACTACCTATTATCTTTTCCAATTCTTCTTCGCTAGTTTCATCTGCATATTTAAAATAATAGATCCATTTTTCAACTATACTCTCCAATTGGTCTTCTTTAGTTTTAGGAAATTTTGGTAACTCGATAAATGTAAAATAAAAATCTTTTAAATCATGTTCATAGCTATCTTTGTCTAACATTACATGATCTGACTTATACTCAGATTTATTAGGAAAGAGAATACAATCAGCAATAGCTATAAAAATGATTTCTTTAAGATCCTGATATTGATCACCTTTATCAGCTTGCCTTGAATAAGCTTTAGCAGCGTAATATTGAGCGCGTTTTTCAAAGCCTTTAGTTTTGGCAACTTGGTTAGGTAAGGAAGTAGTATTGCTACTACTCCCTCCCTTAGAAACGCAGCATGCAGGTTTCCCCACACTACGCTTGAGCCCCTTATCTAAGTCCTTCTTTTCTCGAACCGGCTTGTCCTTCATGATTCCTCAGAAAACATCATTCTTAATGGTGACACCAACAGTAGAGAACCTTCTCTTGAGAAAGAGCTTGCTAACATTTTTGTTTGTTTCACTCTTTCATCAAAATACTTTTTCCATTTTAAGTCAAGTGGATTTGCATCCGCCCTGATTTTAACATGTCGTCTGATAGGTATATCAATCAACCTAAGCAGTCTTAAATACCTTATCTCTTTCGGTTTGTTCTTGCATATGGGTGCAGCAAAGACCCATTGGCGTTGTTTCATTACCTTGAAGTAACGATTCTTTATCCAACGTAATCCTTTACGAGGATGTCTTTTCTTTGCCCATTTCCATAGAGCACACATAATTTCATGGTCTATTTTGTTAAAAGCTCTTTTCGCACACACATGGCTGTAGTAATTTCCCCATCCCCTTAATAGGGAATTGAGCAACTTGATTAGTACGGCCTGAGTGTTCGCTATGTTTGCCTTTATCAATGTACGTGCTTTATTAAGAAGTTTCTTAATACTTTCTTTTGAAGGTTTTATAATTAACTTCTTATTATACCTGCGTACATTACAACCAAGAAAGTCAAACCCTGTTGTAATAGATGTAATTTTTGTTTTCTCTTCGGAAAGGATAAGACCTCTCTCCTGAAGAAAGGACGATACTAGAGGTTTTACTTCATTTTCCAGTACTTCACGTGTGATTCCTGAAATGATAAAGTCATCTGCGTACCTGATTACATTTACTCCACTTCTGATTTTGCTTCTTCTTTTACTGCCAAGTTTACCAAATTGACTTTCCAATGATTTTTCAAGTCCATTTAGGGCTAGATTTGCTAGTATTGGAGAGATGATACTACCTTGTGGGGTACCTGCAGTTGTGGAATACAGAGTTTTTGATTCTAGGAAGCCAGCTTTTAACCAGCTATGAAGAATTTTCTTCTCCATAGGAATATGCTTCATGAGCCATTCATGGTTAATGTTATCAAAACACCCTTTAATATCACCTTCGAGTATCCATTGTAGTTGGTTACGGCTTGCCAGTAACAAGTGACAAGCCACAGTAGCGTCTGCGCAGGATCTTTTTGGTCTAAAACCATAAGAGTGACGATCACTGATCGTTTCAGCTATCGGTTCCAAAGCAAACAAGTATAATGCTTGCATGGCTCTATCTTTTATCGTAGGGATTCCAAGAGGTCTTCTTTTGCCATTAGACTTACTGATGTATATCCGTTTTAGCGGAGAAGGTTTGTATCCTCTTTGTTTTAATAGCTTTATTCCTTGAAATTTTGTGTTGCAAGTTGACCATATTTGACGATCTACACCTGCTGTGTTTTTTCCTTGGTTTTCAGTTACTCTCTTAACCGCCAAAGCTTTGCCGCTAAAAGAGCGTGTGAGAAGGTGTTGTAAAGTTTTCACCTTACCCCATCTGCCTTGTTGGACAGCCTTAACAATACGCCTCTGTAGCCTCATAACAACTTTTTGGCATTTCTTCCAGGGTAACTGGTTCCATGCTTCGGAGTTATTGGTAGGTGCACTTACAGTTGTACTTGTAATCATCTGCTTTCCTACCTTAAGTGGTTAACAAAGTTTCTTGTCATGAGGGACCAAATGGAAGTCTGCTCGTTTTCACGCGAATTAATGTTACAAATTCTATCCATTTCGTTACAAAATGGCATTCGCTTTCTCCATTATCCTTTACCTGCACATCCATCAGCATTCCTTGCGGGTTGCCTGCCATATAGGCGAAAATACAGGCTTATCCTGTTCCTTTTGTCATACAATAGTGGGTTAGGTGGCTTCTCTATACCGGTGGAATTATTATTTGCGTACATCCAGAAATGAAAAATGTAACTCATCCACATTACCTTTTGGTCGGAGCTTATCAGCATCTTTAGCTCTTTAATCGTTACGATACTTATGAAGCTTCACTTACGTTCACCATACCACTAAGCCTAGCCCTCCAACCACATGATGCTTGTAGTTTATGCTTTCTCTCACGATTGAGCATCTTCTTTATCAAGAGGAGGTTCATTGTCCGCGTCGCTCGGCACCAACTGGTTACCCAATTCGCACTGATGCGTAGACTCAGATGGCAAAACATCTGGTTCAATAAGCTTTAGAATCCTTTCAGTTTCTTTCTGAATGAATTCCTCTCCTTTTAAACAATATGACCGAAGGCTTTCAGGTCGCACCATTTCGACTATTACTTGCACCCCATTTTCATCCCTGCAAAGAACATCAACGATACTTTGTTTTTTAGAGGCAATTTCAGCATCTTGAATAGTGCTGAGGAATTCTATTTCTTTTATTTCATCTTTGCCAGTGAACCCCAAAATATCATTGAGAAAGTGAATGAGGATGTCTTTATTTTTTTCAGTACCAAAAATACGCCGGAACGCAACATCATTCTTGGGGTCGAGAAATTTAGAAAGAGCCATAAAAAAATTTTTAAATGTATCTTTATATTATATATTCTTATTGATAATAATTCAATAATTTGTCATCTTTTTTGTTAACTTTACTGATGTTGCCAGAAGGAACGTTGTTGCAAAATTTTGTAAAATTTATTATCCTAAGGTTTCAAGTTCTCACAGGTTTATTGGAACTATATGTACAATGTGTTTATCAGTGAAAATCCGGAGAAAATGATGGGGGAAAAGTTAATACATTACTTTAGCCAGGGTAAATGCGAAGGCAATGCAGAAATGAAAAATCTGCTGGGAGGAAAGGGGGCAAATTTAGCAGAAATGTGCAATGTTGGCATTCCTGTTCCACCTGGTTTCACAATTTCCACCTCTGCTTGCGAAGTCTATTATCAAGACAATAGATCTTCTGTTATCCAAGTAGCTGACTACTCGGATCCAGAAAAAAATGTGGTCACGCACTGGAATGACATATGTAGTGGAATCAAAAACTACATGGCGATGCTCGAAAATGACATCGGTTGTAAATTTGGGGATTTAAATAACCCCTTATTAGTTTCAATACGCTCTGGTAGTGTTAGTTCAATGCCGGGCATGCTTGATACTATTTTAAATGTTGGTCTAAATGATGAAACCGTTGTTGGGCTTGCAAAAAAAAGTGGCGAACGTTTTGCTTACGATAGCTACTGCCGTTTCATCATGATGTACTCCAATGTTGTACTACAGCTTGATCATCACCTATTTCAAGATGTTGTTGATAATAAGCAGCAAAAGAGTGGAGCAAAAAGCTTAGCTGATCTTGATGTTGATGTTTTAAAAGAAATTGTTAACAATTTCAGAAGGATAGTACATGAAAAAACAGGAAAACATTTTCCGCAGAACGTTGAAGAGCAATTGCTCAGCTCAGTGAATGCAGTATTTGCTTCTTGGAAAAATGATAGGGCTGTTTCCTATAGAAGAATACATAATATTCCTGAAAACCTTGGAACAGCGGTCAACGTGCAAGCAATGGTTTTTGGTAATTTAAATGATAATTCTGCAACTGGTGTGATATTTACACGAAATCCTTCAACTGGAGAAAAAAAGCTTTTTGGTGAGTTTTTGGTTAATGCTCAGGGTGAGGATGTGGTTTCTGGTGTTTATACTCCTATGCCAATTGACGGAGAGCAAAAAAACACCATGGAGAAGTTGCTGCCAAGTGTCTACCGAGAATTATGCGTGGTATGTGAAAAACTTGAAAGGCATTATAAAGACATGCAGGATATCGAATTTACTGTACAGGACGGTAAGTTATGGATTTTGCAAACTAGGTCTGGCAAGCGCACGGCTGAAGCTGCTATTCGCATAATAGTTGATATGGTAAACGAAGGAACGATTACAAAAGAAGAAGGAATATTGAGAATTGATCCAAAAACCTTTGACAATTTATTGCATCCAGTTCTTGACGTTAAGGGTGACCAGAAAGTAATAGGGAAGGGACTGCCGGCTTCTCCAGGGGTTGCTTCTGGATATGTAGTGTTTAGTGCAAGTGATGCTGAAAAAGCTGCAGAGCAGGGTAAAAAAGTGATTTTAGTAAGGTCAGAAACGAGTCCTGAAGATATTAATGGAATGAATGCTGCAAGTGGCATAGTAACAGCACGGGGAGGGATGACCTCGCATGCTGCTGTTGTAACCCGTGGAATGGGTAAGCCATGCATTTGCAGTGTGAGTGGACTTTATATCGATAAAGATGGAACTTTCTTTTCTGTAGGGGATACAAAAGTAAATAAAGGTGAACCAATTACCATCAACGGAGGAACAGGGGAGGTTATGCTTGGCATTCTTCCTACAATTTCACCTGAATTATCGCAAGAATTCAAAACGATAATCAACTGGATAGATGAAATCAAAACGATCAAAGTGAGAGCGAACGCTGATACTCCAAAAGATGCAAAAATTGCAAAAGAATTCGGTGCAGAAGGTATAGGCTTATGTCGCACAGAACATATGTTTTTCGCTAGTGATAGAATCGAATTCATTCAAAAGTTGATAATAGCTGACGATGAAAATGAAAGGGCAAATGCGCTCATTAAACTGGAAGAAATGCAAAAGTCTGATTTCAAAGAAATATTTTCTATTATGGAGGGCAGGGAAGTCACTATACGTTTGCTTGATCCACCTTTGCATGAATTTTTACCCAATAATCAGTCTACTATAGAAAAAATCGCCAAATCGCTTAGTAAGTCAGTTGAATCAGTAAAAAATAAAATAGCACAGTTATCAGAAAAGAACCCAATGCTTGGCCATCGAGGTTGTAGACTTGCCATTTCTCATCCTGAAATATATAGCATGCAAATCAGGGCAATACTTAGTGCTGCAAATGAGCTGAAGGAAGAGAAAAAGGTAGAAGTTAAGCCTGAAATCATGATTCCTTTTATCATGAGTGAGAAAGAGTTTGTTCTGATATGCGAGCTAGTGAAGAAAGAATTTTCTGTCATCTCAGCTAGGATCAAGAAGCGGATTCCAGCGTCACGCGCTGGAATGACATCAGACAAGGCTTATTCAATTGGAACGATGATAGAACTGCCACGAGCGGCACTGATTGCTGATAAGTTAGCAAAACATGCAGAGTTTTTTAGTTTTGGCACTAATGATTTAACGCAAACAACCATGGGACTTTCAAGAGATGATTCAGTTAATTTCCTCGATTCTTATAAGGAAAGCAACATATTCGGAAACGACCCATTTGAAGTGCTGGACATCGAAGGGGTAGGGGAGTTAATCAAGATAGCCATTGAAAGAGGCAAAAAAACCCGAAAAGAAATAAAACTGGGTATATGTGGAGAGCATGGAGCAGATCCAAAATCCATAGAGTTTCTCATCGAATCAGGGGTGGATTACGTTTCATGCTCACCCTATAGAGTACCGGTTGCAAAGTTAGTGGCAGCACAGTTTAGTGTTAGATCTAAATTTGCTAGGTAAGTATAGTGGCAGTGTTGGCTACTCATATGGTTTGAGCCCACCAGAGGGTGTCATTCCAGCGCGTGACGCTGGAATCTAGTTTTTATTATGGCCTTTTGGATCCCAGTGTCTGGGCACTGGGATGACATCCTGTTACATGTTCAACTTCATTCTCTCTCATCGTATCCGTTCAGCGGAGTGGCAGAATAAGGTAGACAAGGTGATCTAAAAAGATAATCATAGAGCAAAAGTGAAATAATATGGTAAACCTTTTAGAACTTTGCAAAAATTTACAGCAAAAAATAGAAAGGTTAGAAGCAAAAATAGAAAGATTGGAAAAAGAGAATGAAAGTTTAAAAGCAGAAAATAAGGCTTTAAAGATAGAAAATGCTGAGTTAAGAGAAAGACTCGGTTTAAGCTCAAAAAATTCATCAATACCAAGTTCCAAAGAGTTGTATAAAATAAAAAAGAATAAGCCGAAAAGCGAAAGGAATATTGGCGGTCAGGTTGGTCATAAAGGAAGTTTTCGCGCCAACATGGATGCAGATAAAGTAGTAAAGATAGAGTTGCCTAATACTTGCGAATGCGGAGGAGAAATTGCAATATGTGAAAAACCATATATTCATCAGAAAGTTGATCTTCCAGAAATCAAGCCTTATGTAGTGGAATATCAGTTAGAACATGGCCGTTGTCGGAGATGCGGAAAGAGAAGAAGTAGCAAGTTACCGGAAGGTGTTACGCCAGATACATTTGGTCCAAGGGTTAAGTCAATAATTGCAGCGTTCAGCGGATTCTACAAAAATTCAAAACGCGAAATAGCGAGTGTCGTAAATGATATCTTCAATTTGAACATAAGCGTCGGTAGCATATCAAATAGTGAACATAGAGTTGCTTCAAAATGCAAAAAAATGTATGAGCAGATCGAACAAGAGATAAGTAGGAGTAAAGTTCTACATATTGATGAAACGAGCCATTATAACAAAGGTAAACTCGCTTGGTGTTGGATGTTTGCAAGCAATACGGCAAGTTTTGTAAAATTTACAGAGTCAAGAGGAATGAAAGTTTTACAAAATAGTAAATTCTGCAATCGCAATAGCTTGGTAATAACTGACAGGTATGCAGCATACAATTATTTTGCCGATAAAAACAGGCAAATCTGTTGGGCACATTTATCAAGAGATTTTGAAAGATTAGCACATAGTTGGAATATTGAAGTTAAAGTTCTGGGTTGTTACTTGAGAAACGTGGCCACTGAATTATTTGCACTAAAAAAAGCTTTACTAAAAAGTGAGATAGATGTTTTGAGGTTTGTCAGACGTGCCAGAAAATTAAGAAAACGTACAAAGTATTACTTGAAGGAGATATCTCGTTTACCTGAAGCAATTGGAGCCTCTCGAGTTGCAAAAAATGTTCTGAGATCTGAAAGAATGATGTGGAAATTTTTAGATGACCCAGAAAATATTCCGCTGACAAATAACCACGCTGAACGGCAAATTCGGCATTATGTCGTTTATCGCAAAAACTCATATTTTACACAATCAAAGCGGGGAAATACATTCCTTGAGCGGATAATTTCATTATACTTAACTTGGAAACAAAGGGGTCTCAATCCTTTCCAAAATCTCCTATCTATTGTTTCTTAAACCACTCTCCTGAACGGATACCTCTCATCTCCCTATAACTTGGTAATGTAGAATTTTTTACATGCAACCCGGTATATATTGCAATCAAAGCAGCTATGACACTGCAAACTACTGCACCAGCTACAAATGGAACCATCACAGCAGCAGTAATGAATAATCCTGTAATAACAACTCCAACAACATCTTTTGTCAATGAGGTGTAAAAATCCTTTTTGCTCTCTTTATATTTAGTTTCTTGTTCATTTGGCATAGAAAATTGAGCATCTACAAAGCCGTTAGCTTTATTATCATTATTTGGTGTGGCAGTTTGGTCAATCCCTGTTACTACAGGCGTTTTATTTTCGTTATTATGATGCTGACCGTTACCACTATTTGGTGTAACAGTTTGATTGGTATTTGTCTTCTTTGTTAATATAGAAGGCACTGTTACTACAGGCGTTTCATTTTTGTTATTATGATGCTGACCGTTACCACTATTTGGTGTAATAGTATGATTTGATAGACCATCGCCGTGAGTTCTTATATTACTAGACTTATCATTACCGCTTGACATAGCGGATGTGCCGGCGTTTGTTGATACTACAGGAGATACTGGTTTATTAATAACACTCCTACCGTTACCACTATTTGGTACAGTAGTTGGATTTGTTTTTTTTGTTGATGTTGCTATAGATTTACTAGTGGCATTACTATTACTGCCAGATCCTACTTTAATTTCCTCATTAGATATTTTTTGCTTTTCTTGTTTCTCCTCTATCGCTGACACGAGTAACGTAACAAGTTTTTCATTGTTTTTGTCTATAGCCTTATCTAACGCATTACTCTTTAATTGTTGACACAACTTGTACAGCTTGCTTTTAGGTATTAGCTTTGATTGTTCTGCGTTAACATTTTGTAAGAGTAGATCTAAAATTTCGGTATTACCAAAATGGACAGCATAATTTAATATAGATTGACCATTTATAGTTTTGGGAATATGGCATGTTTCTTCTTGTTGGGAAATGATACTAATAATTTTTAGCTCATTTTTAAAGAGAAATTTTATAAAATCTAGATTACTTTTTTCAATTGCAAGTGCTAATAGTAAATCTCCCAACACACAGCCATTATGAAATTTTTGCTTTAGATCAATTCTTGCATTTAGCTCTTTACTTAATTCTTCAAGACTTGCTTGAGGCTTCTGTTTTACAGTCTCATTTATATTTAGATACAACTCTCTAATATCATCATTACTATATATCATAACTAACCCTACTACTATATGTTAGTTTATTATAGCAACTTTCCCACAACCAGTCAAGACATATTGCAGTTTCAAGCAGCATGATATATATTGAATATAGTTCTTAAAGCAAATGATGGAAGATTTAGCCTATAAATTAGTTAAAGTGACCGAAGCTGCAGCACTTGCTGCGTATAAATTGGCAGGCTTTGGTGATGAAAAAAGGGCTGATCAGGTTGCAGTTGATGCAATGCGTACAGTATTAAATTCAATGGAAATAAATGGTACTATCGTAATTGGTGAAGGTGAGAGAGATGAAGCGCCGATGCTATATATTGGCGAGAAGGTTGGCACTGGAAATGGTCCTGAAATCGACATTGCCGTTGACCCACTTGAGGGCACTACGATTTGTGCTCATTACAAACCAGGGGCAATGTCTGTTCTTGCTGCAACGAAAAAAGGTAATTTTTTACATGCACCTGATGTTTATATGGAAAAAATAGCGGTAGGAAAAAATCTTCCAGAGGGTGTAGTCTCACTAAAAAATAGCATTGAAAAGAATCTAGACAATTTAGCCAAGGCAAAAAAGTGCAAAGTGAATGATCTCGTGGTAACTGTACTTAAACGTGAAAGGCATAGTGAATTAATAGAGAAAATCAGGAAATTAGGAGCAAAAATTAAACTAATAGATGATGGTGATGTTGCGGCCATAGTTTCACTAATAAATGGCAATCATGATATGTATATCGGTATAGGAGGAGCACCAGAGGGAGTGCTTGCGGCTGCAGCGCTAAGCTCTATCGACGGACAGATGGAGGGAAGATTAGTACTTGATACGGATCAGTTAAGAGAAAGAGCAAAAAATTTAAATATTGATGACCCAGAAAAAGTCTACGCCGTAAAAGATATGGCAAGAGGTGAATCAGTGTTCATTGCAACTGGAGTAACAAGCGGAGAACTTGTGGATGGAGTTAAATTGAATCATAATACCTATTCAACTAATTCTTTAATAATTCTGCCTAATAGGCTGATAAAGCTGCAAACAATGCAGAACTTATGTTAGCTTTTTTAGTTTCTAATTTTAGCTTTACAACATTTAGCATTAAGATATAATTAAGTTTACTTATAACAATAGAGGTGTGAAATGTTTTCTAGTATTGTAAATCTATTGAATGGTTTTTACAAAAATTCGAGTACCAAGGAAAGTGAAGAAAAGTTGACTCTTCTATCTCCTCAAGCAAATCTTCAATTCGATGAGACTCAGGTACAAAGTGTGCTCTCAGATTTTGAGAATTGGAGTTTAAGGATAATAAGTGTTTTGACAAAATAGCAGACGATTATGAAAAGAAGGGGAAGAGTTCCCTCTTTAATTACGTGATATTGAATAAGCGGAAAGAAATAATTGATATATTAGATAGGAATCTTCCTCTTCTCGAAGAACAGGAGGAGTTTAGAAAGAAATATAGTCAATATGTTTTTCAAATTGACAAAGGAATGAGTTATGGAAAAGAACTTCAAGATAGACTTCGGTCTTTTAAAGATAGGGCAGAAGAAGTGTTATCAGATTTTGAAAAATTGAATTTCAATTTTAAGGATAATAAATGTCAAGATTCTTCTGATTCTGTAAATTATAATAACGGCCGGCCAGCAGATCCATTTGACAAAATAGCAAACTATTATCGACGGGAGAAGGAGAGCATTTTCCTTTTTAACTATGTGGTATTAAGTAAGCAAAGAGAAATAATGGATATATTGGATAAGAAGCTTACTTCTAAAGATCAGGAGGAGTTAAAAGAAAATTTTAAAAAGAGGTTGGGTAGATATCTTCTTCGAATTGACGAAGGAATGAATGATGCAAAAGAATTTCTAAACAAAGATGATCTAATTGGTTTCTTTGATGGATGTTATTGGCCAGACAAAAAGGCAGGACATCTTGTTAATCATTATGATAATCTTAGTATCAACATTACTAAACCTGGACAGAGTTTAGAAACTAGTCGTCTTTTTAGCGAAAAGACTAAAAGGATGGAAACAATTAAAAATGAGGCACAAAGAGTAAAAATATACAGTAATGATAAAAGAATAGTAACAATTGAGAAGAATGAGAAACAACAGAGGAACTACTCCTTTACAGAATTTGCAATATGTGACATCGAAATTAGTTGGGGTGCAAAAGATGAATCTGGAAAAGACCTTAACTGCGCTGTTGTTCTAAATATAAATTTAGGTCAAGTTAGTATTAAAAAATCAACTATTGACGGTAAAGATGTTGAACCAAAGGAAATTTTAGAATTAGCTAAGCAAAACGAGGCTGTGCTTATAAAAGGTAAAGCTTTACATGAAGTTTTAGCAGCACATTTCATTAAGCAAATACCATATGAGGAAAAGAAGAGTACGCAATCGCACGAAAATATTGTTGTACCTGGTTCCGGTGCACCTCGCTCAGCTATTGATGAAAGAGTAACTGTAGAGTGTTCGTTCAAGAGAGAGTCCGTTCAAGAGAGTAGCAAATAAGGTAGACGAAACAGGATAATAAAGATAATCATAGAGAAAAAGTGAGGTAAGATATTTTAGAACTCTGCAAAGATTTGCAGCAAAAAATAGAAAAGAGAATGAAAGTTTAAAAGCAGAAAAGATAATTTCATTATACTTAATTTGGAAACAAAGGAGGCTGAACCCTTTTCAAAACCTTCTATCTATTGTTTCTTAAACCACTCTGCTGAACGGAGACAGTTTAGGCGTATCCGTTCAGCGGAGTGGCAGAATAAGGTAGACAAGGTGATCTAAAAAGATAATCATAGAGCAAAAGTGAAATAATATGGTAAACCTTTTAGAACTTTGCAAAAATTTACAGCAAAAAATAGAAAGGTTAGAAGCAAAAATAGAAAGATTGGAAAAAGAGAATGAAAGTTTAAAAGCAGAAAATAAGGCTTTAAAGATAGAAAATGCTGAGTTAAGAGAAAGACTCGGTTTAAGCCCAAAAAATTCATCAATACCAAGTTCCAAAGAGTTGTATAAAATAAAAAAGAATAAGCCGAAAAGCGAAAGGAATATTGGCGGTCAGGTTGGTCATAAAGGAAGTTTTCGCGCCAACATGGATGCAGATAAAGTAGTAAAGATAGAGTTGCCTAATACTTGCGAATGCGGAGGAGAAATTGCAATATGTGAAAAACCATATATTCATCAGAAAGTTGATCTTCCAGAAATCAAGCCTTATGTAGTGGAATATCAGTTAGAACATGGCCGTTGTCGGAGATGCGGAAAGAGAAGAAGTAGCAAGTTACCGGAAGGTGTTACGCCAGATACATTTGGTCCAAGGGTTAAGTCAATAATTGCAGCGTTCAGCGGATTCTACAAAAATTCAAAACGCGAAATAGCGAGTGTCGTAAATGATATCTTCAATTTGAACATAAGCGTCGGTAGCATATCAAATAGTGAACATAGAGTTGCTTCAAAATGCAAAAAAATGTATGAGCAGATCGAACAAGAGATAAGTAGGAGTAAAGTTCTACATATTGATGAAACGAGCCATTATAACAAAGGTAAACTCGCTTGGTGTTGGATGTTTGCAAGCAATACGGCAAGTTTTGTAAAATTTACAGAGTCAAGAGGAATGAAAGTTTTACAAAATAGTAAATTCTGCAATCGCAATAGCTTGGTAATAACTGACAGGTATGCAGCATACAATTATTTTGCCGATAAAAACAGGCAAATCTGTTGGGCACATTTATCAAGAGATTTTGAAAGATTAGCACATAGTTGGAATATTGAAGTTAAAGTTCTGGGTTGTTACTTGAGAAACGTGGCCACTGAATTATTTGCACTAAAAAAAGCTTTACTAAAAAGTGAGATAGATGTTTTGAGGTTTGTCAGACGTGCCAGAAAATTAAGAAAACGTACAAAGTATTACTTGAAGGAGATATCTCGTTTACCTGAAGCAATTGGAGCCTCTCGAGTTGCAAAAAATGTTCTGAGATCTGAAAGAATGATGTGGAAATTTTTAGATGACCCAGAAAATATTCCGCTGACAAATAACCACGCTGAACGGCAAATTCGGCATTATGTCGTTTATCGCAAAAACTCATATTTTACACAATCAAAGCGGGGAAATACATTCCTTGAGCGGATAATTTCATTATACTTAACTTGGAAACAAAGGGGTCTCAATCCTTTCCAAAATCTCCTATCTATTGTTTCTTAAACCACTCTCCTGAACGGATACGTGTTTCTTTACTTAGATCCGATTCATTAGACGAAGAAGATAGTAGTGGTGGTCATTATAGTGCAATGAACACAGATGTGTAGAGTAATGCAAGAAGTCTACTCAATGTAAACCAGTTTCTCACACACACATTTTACTACGTGATCAGCACTGATATTAAAATGCTCATAAAGTGTTTTATAAGGTGCTGATTCTCCGAAGCTTTTCATGCCAATAAATATACCGTTTGAACCTATGTATTTATGCCAACCCATTTCACTTCCGGCTTCAATTGCAACTTTAATGCTGTCATTATTTAATATTGCCGCTTTATATTCATCGCTTTGCTCGTCAAAAAGCCTCCAGCATGGCATAGAAACAATCTTTGTACCTATACCCTTTTCCTGCAATTTCTCCCTTGCTTCAACTGCAATTTCAACCTCGGACCCCGTAGCAAATATCGTCACTTTTAATTCTTTTGAACATTCACACAAAATATATGCACCAAACTTCGATAAATTAGCAGATTGATCGATATCAGAGTAGAACTTGCGCATGTAACTTACGTTTTGCCTTGAGAGCGCAAACAGTGCTGGAGATTCTTTCTTTTCGAGTGCAATGCTAACACACTCCAGAGTTTCAACTGCATCGGCTGGCCTAAAAACATATAGATTTGGTATAGCACGCAAAGAGGCTAAATGCTCTATTGGCTGATGAGTTGGGCCATCTTCTCCCACTCCAATTGAGTCGTGAGTCATGACATACATAACCTGCTGCTTCATCAGAGCTGAAAGACGTATAGCAGGACGACAATAGTCGGAAAATACCAAAAAAGTGCCGCCATAAGGAAGAATCGCGCCGTGAAGTGCCATACCATTCATACATGCTGCCATAGCGTGCTCTCTCACTCCATAGTGGACATAAGAGCCACTATAATTATTGCTATTTATTACCTGCATGTGCTTATATTTAGTGCAATTTGACCCAGTAAGATCAGCAGAACCGCCGATTAATTCCGGCATAGACTCAGTTAAAAGTTCCATTACTCTGCCGAAAGAAGATCGAGTAGCTTCGTTTGGCATTAGCTCACATATTTGTTTCTTCAGGTCAGCTAAAACACCAGCGATATTATCTGGTAGATGTTTATCTAACCGTCTTTGAAGTTCTGCATGATACCCTGTCATCCCAGCATTCTCTTCTGTCATCCCAGTACTCTCTCTTGTCATCCCAGTGCTTGACACTGGGATCCATTCTTTTTCTTCTTTCCTGGATTCCAGCGTTACGCGCTGGAATGACATCGTGTAGTTTTGTTTTGCTCTCTCAACAGTTTTCTTCCAGGCATTTTTCACATCTTCTGGTACATGGAATGGTTCATAATTCCAGTTTAATTTCTCTCTCATCTGTTTTATGTCTTCCTCCGAAAAAGCACCACTGTGAGCAGAGGATGTGCCAGCACGGCTTGAAAATTTTCCGATAATGGTTTTGCAGCAGATCATTGTAGGTTTACCAGACTTTTTTGCTTGCTCTATTGCAAAGGATATGGCATCAAAATCGTGGCCATCAATTTTGTCAACATTCCATCCATACGCTAAGAAGCGTTTCTCTACATCATCAGAGCAGGAAAGGCAAGTAGCGCCATCTATAGAGATATCATTATCATCAAAAAGAGCTATGAGCTTATTCAATTTAAGATGCCCAGCAAGTGATGCTGCTTCATGGCTTATTCCTTCCATAAGACAGCCATCCCCTAGCATCACGTAAGTGTGGTGATTGATTCTGAATTGCTTTTTAAGGATTGATTCAGCAAGTGCCATGCCAACAGCAGCGGCAAACCCCTGACCGAGCGGGCCTGTTGTTGCCTCTACCCCGGAAGTCAAGCCGAACTCTGGATGACCTGGGGTCTTGGATCCCATTTGCCTGAAGTTTTTTAGCTCATCTATGCTAATATAACCTGTCAAATATAATATTGAGTATAGTAACATTGACCCATGACCGTTTGATAAAACAAAGCGATCTCTATTGAACCATTTAGAATCATCAGGATTATGATTCAGATATTTAGCAAACAAAACAGTTGCAACATCTGCCATGCCAAGTGGCATACCTGGGTGTCCAGAGTTTGCTTTTTGTACTGCATCAATTGATAAAAAACGGATGGCGTTTGCCATAGATTTTAAATGTGAATGATTCATGTGTTAATAGAAAAACTTAAAAATGAAGTATAAAAGATTATATCAGCAAAAACAAGTTGACACTGAGTGCTAAAATCCTTAATAATCTAAAGTTAAATCGTGAGAGTTTTTATATGACAACTGTTATCACTAGAAAGTATAGGATTAGCCGTAGACTTGGTGTAAATTTATGGGGTAGAGCTAAAGACCCAGTAAACAAAAGGAAATACCCTCCAGGTCAACATGGTATTCTTGGATTCAAGAAGTTATCCGACTTTGGTAAGCAGTTTGCTGCGCATAAGAAATTTAAGTTTTACTATGCGATTTCAAGTAAGCAGCTCAGACGTACATTTTTAGATGCTTATAACAGAAAGGGTTATACGGCTGATAATTTTATCGGTATCTTAGAATCGAGATTAAGTTCTGTTTTATACCACTCTGGTCTTGTTCCAACAATTTACTCAGCAAAGCAGCTCATATCTCATAAGCACGTTACAGTTAATGATAAGGTGGTTAACATATCGAGTTATCGAGTGAAGCCAGGTGATATAATAAAAATAAGAGAAAGGGCAGCAAAAATCCCTGTAGTAGTAGAGGCTGAACAAAAACAAGAGCGCAAGGCTCCGGATTATTTAGAAGCAGATAGTAAAGAGCATTCAGTGAAGTATTTGAGGTCACCTCAATATTCTGAGGTTCCTTATTCAGCAGACATGGAAGTCAATTTAGTAGTAGAGTTTTACTCTAGATAGATAAAAAAAGCCCGTGTGGCGGAATCGGTAGACGCAGCGGACTTAAAATCCGTGGGTTTTGCGACCTTGGGAGTTCAAGTCTCCCCATGGGCACCAATTTAACTTAGCAGATAAATACAAAAAAGTATGAAATGGTTTGATATAGAAGATATTGTAGAAGCTCTGGAGGAAAAATTTCCAGATGAGAATATAATTAGTATCAGATTCACTGAGCTTAAAAAAAAGGTCTTGAGTTTAGAGGAATTTGATGATGATGAAAAACGCTGTAACGAAAAAATACTCGAAGCTATTCAAGCAGCTTGGATTGAGGAAAGATTAACCGCATAGCAATAAACCATACGCAAACGTGATTTCTATTACAATTTGCATATTGATTATGCTATTTTTTGGATCTAGCCTGGCAAATTAATAATAATTTAACCAATTACAATTAAAACAGCTATAAGGTTAATTATGAGGCAAAACAAAAATTTTTGAATGGAACGACTTACTTGACAAGTGCTACGTTGAGATAAATTTTACATAAAAATACTGCTTTTATGGTGTGAGGCTAGAGGTTTGTAAAGCAGTTAGAAGGTTGTCATCCCAGTGTCAGCTACATAGCTGTACGAACATTTATTTTTGTTAAACACAGCAAATGGTGTCATGCCAGTGCTTGACACTGGCATCCAGCTTTTGATCGAAAATGTTGTATAGTGCACAATCAATTTTTCTCGATCCAAGTAGTCTGAGCACACAACTGTACGAACGTTGTAGTTTGGGAGCAATTCCCACCAGTGGGGTGTCATCCCAGTGCCCAGACACTGGTTCTATGCAACTTAATTAAAAACGTTTATTTTAGCGTAAGACAACTACCTTTAGCTCATCAGCTCAGTTATAAGCAAAATTTCTGGATTCCAGACTGGAATGACACCATTTGCTGTGCAATTTACCTTCAAAAATGAATGTTCGTACAGCTATGTGTCTGAGCACTGGGATGACATCCTCCCTGGTGGACTCAAATTACAATGTTTGTGCAGTACGCACTGGAATGACAGGGCTTTAAGAAATCCAATGTAGTGGTAAACCTTACTTATTTAGTTATACTAGAAACAAAACAGAAAAATGCTCAAACACAGCGGTCCAAAAAAATTAAAGTCTATAATTGAAAACTATGCATTAAAATGCATGAAAAATAAGATTAGTAAAAATGAAATACGTCTGATTTTAAACTGGCGAAATATAGTAGGGAAAGAAATAGCAGAGTGTACAAAACCGAAAAAGATCTCATATGCACAGAATATAAATTCGGGTGTGTTGCATCTGGTAGTAACAAATGGCAGCAAAGCATTGGAAATTCAGCATATGATTTCTCTTATAATAGAAAAAATTACGATATTTTTTGGCTATAAAGCAGTATATGGTATAAAAATTAAGCAAGAGAGTATTGACTATTTGACTATATAAGGTAATCTAAGTACATAGAATAATTTGGTATATTGAAGTGAGTAGAGTTTGTGAATTAACAAATAGAAAAAAATCTTTTGGTAATAAGGTATCACATTCGAATCGTAAAACAAAGCGTACCTTTCTTTTAAATTTACATAAGGTTACGTTGACAAGTGATATATTAAATAAAAAGTTTAGATTTCGTGTGGCAACAAGAACTTTGAGAACTATAGATTACAAAGGTGATTTAGATGCTTTTTTGCTCAACACAAGAACGATTAAACTAAGTGAGAAAGCGCAGAAGATAAAAAGAAGGTTGAAAAAAGTTTTAGTAAAGCAAGAGGTAGAGTTAGCCGTTTCAGATGCATAACAAACCTCAATGGCTCAGAGCAAAAGCTCCGACCGGTGAAGTATTCAATGAGACCTTAAACATCGTTAAACTGCATAACTTGCATACAGTGTGCGAAGAGGCTGCATGTCCAAACATTGGTGAATGTTGGAATAAACGTCATGCTACTGTAATGATTCTCGGTTCTGTTTGCACTCGTGCTTGTGCATTTTGCAACGTTGCAACTGGCATTCCTGATAAACTAGATCCTCATGAACCAGAAAATTTAGCAAAAGCAATAAAAAAGTTAAACTTAAAGCATGTTGTTATTACTTCCGTTGATCGTGATGATTTGCCAGATGGTGGCGCAAATCAGTTTATACAGTGCATAGAAGAAATTAGAAAGATAACTTCAGAAACAACAATAGAGATTTTAACTCCTGATTTTTTAAATAAGAAAGGAGCATTTGAAGCAATCGCTGTTGCATCACCTGATGTCTATAACCACAATATTGAAACAGTGCCGAGATTGTATGCAAAAATAAGACCACGAGCTCGCTATTTTCATTCACTATATTTACTGAAGATGGTAAAGCAGATTAATCCCAAAGTTTTCACAAAGTCAGGGCTTATGGTCGGTCTTGGAGAAACAAAAGAGGAAATACTGCAGGTTATGGACGATTTGCGCAGTGCTGAGGTTGATTTTATTACAATTGGTCAATATCTACAACCAACTCCAAAACATGCAAAACTTGATAGGTATGTTACCCCAGAGGAATTTGAGCATTATAAATATATCGCTTACTCCAAAGGGTTCCTAGTGGTTGCATCAAGCCCACTAACTCGGTCATCATACCACGCTGAAGAAGATTTTAACAGGCTCAAGGCCTGTCGTTGACATTTGTGTTAATTCAAATTAATTTTTACTAATTATAAAGGAGTTTTTACGTAATGTCTACTATAAAAATCGAGAAGAAATCACAATTAGTTAAAGAGGTATTCGATTCCGTGGCAAGTCGCTACGACACCATGAATGATATAATGAGCCTCGGAATGCACAGATTATGGAAAGATAAGATGGTAAATAGTGTGCATTTTACAAAAAACTCTCAGGTTTTAGATGTTGCTGGAGGAACTGGAGATATAGCAATAAGAGTAGTAAGAAAAGAGCCAAGTGCTAAGGTTACAGTATGCGATATAAATCAAAACATGCTAAACAGAGGACGTGATAAAGCTATAAATTCAAACCAAATTAATTTTGATTGGGTATGTGCAAGTGCAGAAAGTTTACCATTTGAAGACTCCGAATTTGATTATTGCACAATAGCTTTTGGTATTCGAAATGTTTCTGACCGCAAGAAGGCTTTAAATGAGGCGCACAGGGTATTAAAACCACATGGGAAATTTATCTGCTTAGAATTTGCCCCTATGCACTATCAAAATGAGATATTTACCAAACTTTATGACTTATATTCATTTAAAGTAATTCCTAAAATTGGCAGCATAGTTGCTAAAGACAAGAGTTCTTATGAATATTTAGTGAAGAGCATTAGAGAGTTTCCAACTCAGGCTGATTTTAAAATGGAAATTGAAGAGGTAGGTTTTAAGAATGTTGAGTTTCATAATATGAGCTATGGAATAGTGGCATTACACATTGGAACAAAATGAATATTAAACTCTGGTATAGAACGCTGGATTATTATCTCATCCTTCCAGTGTTTTTTTTGCTCACTATAAGCTTCATTCTTGTTTATTCAGCAAGCCCTGTAATTGCGCAGCGTCTTTCTTTACCACAAGATTATTTTATACGGCGCCATACAATTTATATAGTCCTGTCACTAATTACCTTGGTGACATTTTCTTTTCTCAACACAAGAACTATACTTAACCTCTCATTCGCAGGTTTCGCTTTATTTACTATTCTAGTAGCAACTGCGATAATACTTGGTATAGAGGTAAAAGGTGCGAAACGATGGTTACATATTGTCAAAATTTCAGTTCAACCATCTGAGTTCGTAAGGCCATTTTTTTCTGTTGTTATAGCTAGTATCTTGGCCAGCGAAATGAAGTTTAAAATACACATATCAATCATAATATTTCTGTTAGTTTTTGTGTTGTTACTTTTGCAACCTGATTTCAGTATGTCTATGCTTTTAACATATTCTTTTATTGGTCAAATGTTTATTGCATGTATACCACTTTTATACTTTCTATGCATAATAGGAATGGCCACAACTGGAACTACAATAGCTTACTTATGCCTCCCACATATAAAGCAAAGGATTTACAATTTTGTCTTTTTTACGCAACGCGATAACTTTCAAGTCACAAAATCATTAGAAGCATTCAAAAGAGGTCAATTAACTGGAGTTGGACCTGGTGAAGGTAGCGTAAAAGCCTCTCTTCCTGATTGCCATACAGATTTTGTGTTTTCTGTTTTAGCAGAAGAATTTGGTTTGATTACGTGCTTAGCCACATTGATGTTATTTGGCATCATTTCCGCCCGCTTGCTTTACATTGCATATAGGGAAAATGAATTATTTAATCTGTTGGTGATTCTCGGTATCTCAATTCAATTCATCACACAATTCATAATAAACATAGGGGTAACATTGAGTGTTTTTCCAACCACCGGCATAACCCTGCCATTACTTAGCTATGGTGGTTCTTCTCTTTTATCTTCGAGCATCGCACTTGGCATAATGCTGTCTTTCAGTAGAAACCAAGCTATCGCATTAAAGTTTTGTGAGCGTGTTATGCTTGGAAGGTATATGGACTAAACTTGTACCGCTCACAACTATTATTGGTATCCCTCCAAAATGGGTATCTGTTCAGATGAGTGGCAAGAGATATTATGAAATCTGAAAGAGTTATGTGGAAATTTTTCAGAAAATATTCCACTGACATGCTGAACAACAAATACATCACTATGTCGTTTATCGCAAAAACTTATATTTTTCGTAACCATTCACACTTAATTCTGCAATTCTTTGATCTCACTCATAGAAAGACCAGTAGTTTGAGCTATAATATTAAAAGAAACACCTGCTTTAAGTAGATTCTTTGCGACTTCAATTTCCCTCTCTTTTCTACCTTCCTCTTTAGCAAGATCAAGTCTGTATTCAAGAATGGCTTCTTCTTTGCGCAGATCCATTATTCTTTCTTCATAAGCTATTAGATCTTTTTCATTCCAGTGAAACTTATCTAATTCATCATATGCTAGCTTTATTATTGGTGATTTTTCCGCAATTTTTCTGAGATCTTCGTCCATTGTTTCATCTGCATATTTGAAAAAAAATAGCCAACGGTCTACTACACTTTCTAGTTGTTCTGCTCTACTCTTAGGAAATTTTGGCAGCTCTATGAAGATAAATTGAAAATCTTTTAAGTCATGTTCATTGGTTTTCTCATCTCTTATGGTATGGCTAGATCTAAGTCCTTCTTTTCTCGAACCGGCTTGTCCTTCATGATTCCTCAGAAAACATCATTCTTAATGGTGACACCAACAGTAGAGAACCTTCTCTTGAGAAAGAGCTTGCTAACATTTTTGTTTGTTTCACTCTTTCATCAAAATACTTTTTCCATTTTAAGTCAAGTGGATTTGCATCCGCCCTGATTTTAACATGTCGTCTGATAGGTATATCAATCAACCTAAGCAGTCTTAAATACCTTATCTCTTTCGGTTTGTTCTTGCATATGGGTGCAGCAAAGACCCATTGGCGTTGTTTCATTACCTTGAAGTAACGATTCTTTATCCAACGTAATCCTTTACGAGGATGTCTTTTCTTTGCCCATTTCCATAGAGCACACATAATTTCATGGTCTATTTTGTTAAAAGCTCTTTTCGCACACACATGGCTGTAGTAATTTCCCCATCCCCTTAATAGGGAATTGAGCAACTTGATTAGTACGGCCTGAGTGTTCGCTATGTTTGCCTTTATCAATGTACGTGCTTTATTAAGAAGTTTCTTAATACTTTCTTTTGAAGGTTTTATAATTAACTTCTTATTATACCTGCGTACATTACAACCAAGAAAGTCAAACCCTGTTGTAATAGATGTAATTTTTGTTTTCTCTTCGGAAAGGATAAGACCTCTCTCCTGAAGAAAGGACGATACTAGAGGTTTTACTTCATTTTCCAGTACTTCACGTGTGATTCCTGAAATGATAAAGTCATCTGCGTACCTGATTACATTTACTCCACTTCTGATTTTGCTTCTTCTTTTACTGCCAAGTTTACCAAATTGACTTTCCAATGATTTTTCAAGTCCATTTAGGGCTAGATTTGCTAGTATTGGAGAGATGATACTACCTTGTGGGGTACCTGCAGTTGTGGAATACAGAGTTTTTGATTCTAGGAAGCCAGCTTTTAACCAGCTATGAAGAATTTTCTTCTCCATAGGAATATGCTTCATGAGCCATTCATGGTTAATGTTATCAAAACACCCTTTAATATCACCTTCGAGTATCCATTGTAGTTGGTTACGGCTTGCCAGTAACAAGTGACAAGCCACAGTAGCGTCTGCGCAGGATCTTTTTGGTCTAAAACCATAAGAGTGACGATCACTGATCGTTTCAGCTATCGGTTCCAAAGCAAACAAGTATAATGCTTGCATGGCTCTATCTTTTATCGTAGGGATTCCAAGAGGTCTTCTTTTGCCATTAGACTTACTGATGTATATCCGTTTTAGCGGAGAAGGTTTGTATCCTCTTTGTTTTAATAGCTTTATTCCTTGAAATTTTGTGTTGCAAGTTGACCATATTTGACGATCTACACCTGCTGTGTTTTTTCCTTGGTTTTCAGTTACTCTCTTAACCGCCAAAGCTTTGCCGCTAAAAGAGCGTGTGAGAAGGTGTTGTAAAGTTTTCACCTTACCCCATCTGCCTTGTTGGACAGCCTTAACAATACGCCTCTGTAGCCTCATAACAACTTTTTGGCATTTCTTCCAGGGTAACTGGTTCCATGCTTCGGAGTTATTGGTAGGTGCACTTACAGTTGTACTTGTAATCATCTGCTTTCCTACCTTAAGTGGTTAACAAAGTTTCTTGTCATGAGGGACCAAATGGAAGTCTGCTCGTTTTCACGCGAATTAATGTTACAAATTCTATCCATTTCGTTACAAAATGGCATTCGCTTTCTCCATTATCCTTTACCTGCACATCCATCAGCATTCCTTGCGGGTTGCCTGCCATATAGGCGAAAATACAGGCTTATCCTGTTCCTTTTGTCATACAATAGTGGGTTAGGTGGCTTCTCTATACCGGTGGAATTATTATTTGCGTACATCCAGAAATGAAAAATGTAACTCATCCACATTACCTTTTGGTCGGAGCTTATCAGCATCTTTAGCTCTTTAATCGTTACGATACTTATGAAGCTTCACTTACGTTCACCATACCACTAAGCCTAGCCCTCCAACCACATGATGCTTGTAGTTTATGCTTTCTCTCACGATTGAGCATCTTCTTTATCAAGAGGAGGTTCATTGTCCGCGTCGCTCGGCACCAACTGGTTACCCAATTCGCACTGATGCGTAGACTCAGATGGCAAAACATCTGGTTCAATAAGCTTTAGAATCCTTTCAGTTTCTTTCTGAATGAATTCCTCTCCTTTTAAACAATATGACCGAAGGCTTTCAGGTCGCACCATCTCAATTATATACCTGTTCCCACTAGAATCCCTGCAAAGAACATCAACAATGCTTTGTTTATCAGAAGCAATTTCAGGGTCCATAATGGTGCTTAAGAATTCTACTTCTTGTATAGTGTTGACTTCAGTACATCCTAAAATATCGTTCAAAAAATGAAAAAGATTAATAATTATACACTATTATTAACAACTATTCAACCATATTTTTAAGTATAGCTATACCGCCGTGGCGCTAACACGTAGCGGGATGACGAGGTTATCGTCATACCACCGCAAACCGTCACACCGCCGTGGTATCTTTAGATCCCGCTAACACGTAGTGGGATGACGAGCTTATCGTCACGCCGCCACGAACCGTCATACCGCGATTCATTCGCGGTATCTCTAGATCCCGCTAACACGTAGCGGGATGACGAGGTTATCGTCATGCCGCCGCGAACCGTCATACCGCAACGAACCGTAATACTGCCGCGGTATCTCTAGATCCCGCTAACACGTAGCGGGATGACGAGCTTATCGTCACGCCGCCACGAACCGTCATACCGCGATTCATTCGCGGTATCTCAGCCGCTAACAAGAGATCCCGCTAACAAGCAACGGGATGACGAGCTTATCGTCACGCCGCCACGAACCGTCATCCCGCTAACACGTAGCGGGATGACGGTTGTCGTTTAGCCATAAACATTAAGAAATTTACCAAACGAAAAAAAAGGCAAAAGAAGCCCTAGTCATTGTCTATTTTCAGTATTGGCGTTTTTTAAGTCTTAAACACTGCAATTTAGCTGCTTTTAAATGCAACTCACCTTAGTTTAAATGTTTAAGAAATTTACTAAGCAGAAAAAAAGGCAAAAGAAACCCCGTGTTAGCTAGTTGTCACTCTCTAATCCTGCAAATTGGCGTACTATACTGTCTTAAACGACTTATAAGCGCGTTTCAGCTTATATAGGTAAAAACCTAGAAATGTTGTGAAGACATAAGGTGCACATAGTGCAAAAAATTAAAAATAAGGCGCCAACTACGTTGTTTTCTTGCTGTTTAATCTGCACAGATGAAGATAACTGAATACCTTCAATACCATGATAAGAGGACTGGCGGAGTTTGTCAAGCAAGTTTTTCGTTTCTGCGGGCTACTACCCTTTCTTGGTGGACTATAACAGCTGCAGAACCTAAATTGCTTCATACTACACCTTTCCCCTTTCCCCTGAAACTAAAATCTATATACTTAACTTTAGAAACTTTAAAATAAGATGCGATCTAATATTAGGCAGTTATTTTACTATATAAAGCCTAATCTATCCTATTTTGTCATAGCTTTTATTGCAGTTTTATTTTCAGCCTTAACGATCCTCCTCTTTGGCAGAGGCTTAAGCAATATAATTGATTCTGGCACAGAGCAAGATTTTACTACCAAACTATTAGTTGCAATACTTATAGTTTTAGCCATTTCTCTCACTGCATTTACTCGGTTATATTTCATTGGCATTGGCAGCGAGAAAGTTATCGCAAGAATCAGATATGACTTATATAGCAGTATCACTAACTTGCAACCAAGTTTCTTTGAGAACACAGGCGTACAAGATGTTATCTCAGCGTTAATTACTGATACCTCTGTGCTGCAATCAATAATAAACAGCAGCTTACTAACCATATTACGAAATTTTGTGATTCTGATTGGCAGTGTTGCTATGTTATTATATACAAATATACAACTAACTGCGTATGCAGCCGCAATAATACCTATACTACTCATTATCATGACCTCACTTGGAAAAAAAGTGCGTAGCTATGCACGCTTTGCTCAGGATAAATTAAGTGAGCTTGCGTCATTTAGTGAGGAAAATTTTAGATCTATAGTGACTATCAAATCGTTTGTACTCGAGGAAAACGAAAAAATCCGTTTTAAGGAACATTTAAACTCAGTATCAAAATCATACGTAAAATTAGTACTCTTGCGTGCTATTTTAGTAACTCTAGTTATCACGTGTGTGATAGGTTCACTAGTTGTTTTGCTCTTTTTTGGTATTAAAGAAGTCTTAAGCAATAATATAACTATTGGAGAACTCTCCTCATTTGTGTTTTATTCAGCGCTCGCAGCAGGAGCTATAAATAATTTGAGTGATAATATCAGTGATTTACAACGAGGTCTTGGAATAGTAGAGCGTTTATTTGAATTTAAAAATATGAAAAGCTCTATAGCAGATCCCGATGATCCTATAAAAATTTGTAGTGTTCAAAAAGGAATTTCGTTTAATGGTGTAACATTTTTTTATGAATCTCAGTCTGATAAGCCAGCGTTAAATAACGTATCATTTTCTATAGAGGCAGGTCAAGCAGTATCAATTGTTGGACCATCTGGCAGTGGTAAAAGCACCATTTTAAAGCTTCTGCTCCGTTTTCATGATCCAAACAAAGGTAGCATTACTATCGATGGGCACAACATTAAGTCAATTGCGCTAAATGACCTCAGATCGTTGTTTGGCTTAGTGCCACAAGATCACATGATATTCTCTTGCTCAATAATGGAAAATATACTATATGGCAAACCAGGTGCCGAATATGAGGAAGTGAAGCAAGCAGCCATCAGCGCTTATGCGATGGAATTTATTGATAAGCTGCCTGATAAATTTGATACATTTGTAGGAAAAAGAGGATTAAAACTTTCTGAAGGACAAAAACAACGTATTGTAATAGCAAGAGCCATACTCAAAAACCCTCAGGTTTTAATACTGGATGAAGCAACCTCTGCCCTTGATTACAAAAGTGAGAACCTCGTGCAAAAAGCATTGAGCAAGTTAATGCAAAACAGAACAACAATCGTAATTACACACAGGCTATCAACCGCACTCAAGACTGACAAGATTATAGTAATTAATCATGGAAAAGTAGAAGAAGTAGGCACTCATGACTCTCTAATAAGTAAAGACGGGCTATATGCAAAACTGGCGAAGATACAGTGGAATTGAAAGAAAATTTAAATCATACCGTTAGTTGATATGCTAGATTTATAATTAAAATTATTAAATTTTTAATTTTATTATTTTATAATGGTTCCATAGTTATCCGGAAATTTCGTGATCTGTAGTTTCTTTCATTCACGTTATATTCATAGCTTGTTCTATCTTAATGTAATTCCAATTTTGACTGTATAGGAGGTCTCTATGTTAAAACATAACTATAGTGATAAAATCAATAATCGCTATTCATATACTAACAAATTTTCTTATAGTGATGAGGGTGTAGACGAGACGATCAAGGATAAAATCACAACTGAAGATCAGGTAGTAACTGATGATGTTAAAGAACCTGATGCTGGTAATGATGGTTACAGTGAAGGTATGGCTTTCTCTTACCATGGTTACGGCAACGACTTAATATAAACTCTGATCCAGGAAGATAAAATAGTTAAGATAAACCTTCAACTAGCCCCACTTATTCGCTATATTGTTGGAGGTTTTCATAGTTTTTCTAGTTGATGAACATTTTCAAAAGGGCTTCTTCCTTAATTTTGAGTAAATTAAACGAGTTGAAGCAAAGGGGTATTATAAATACAGATACAACAAACTTTATCGTAGAACCCCCAAGTAACAGAGCACATGGAGACATTTACACAAACGTTGCTATGGTGCTCGCAAAGCATGAAAAGAAGAATCCCATTGAAATTGCAGAGGTTTTAGCCAAAGAATTTGAACTTTTTGATGAAGTTGCAAAAGTGGAAATAGCGGGCCCTGGTTTCATCAACATACACTTAAAAATAAAAGTATGGCATGGGATTTTAAAACAAATAAATGAGCTAAAAACAGAGTTTGGCACCCTAGATATAGGGAACAATCAGGCCATTAATGTTGAATTTGTATCTGCAAATCCAACTGGTCCACTGCATATTGGTCATGCAAGAGGGGCAGTATTTGGTGACGTTCTGGCAAATTTATTGAAAAAAGTTGGTTATAAAGTTACTAAGGAATACTATATTAACGATGCTGGAGCGCAGATAGATACACTAATAAAGTCAGTGTATCTTCGATATAAAGAAGCTCTGGGAGAGAAGATTAGCATCGAAAAAGGTTTATACCCAGGTGAATATTTGAAACCGATAGGGGAGGAGTTGGCTAAAAAATATGGCAAGGAGCTTCTAAAAAAGCAAGATAATCAGATAATTAGAGACTATACTTTAAGTTCTATCTTAGAACTCATAAAGGAAGACATGAACTTACTTGGAGTAAATCATGATGTTTTTACTTCAGAGTATGAGCTACAAAAAAGTGGCAAAATCGAAGAGAGTATAAAGATATTGTCTGACAAGGGTCTAGTGTATGAAGGGTACCTGGAGAAACCAAAAGGCAAAGAAAGCGAAAATTGGACTTCCAGAAAAGAGATGCTATTTCGCTCTACAAAATTTGGTGATGACGTTGACCGTGCATTGAAGAAAGAGGACGGCAGTTGGACTTATTTTGCCTCGGATATCGCTTACCATTTTGATAAGATATCACGTGGTTTTAACAATATGATTGTAGAGCTTGGTAGTGACCACGGCGGTTATGTCAAAAGACTTAAAGCAGTCGTCTCTGCGCTCAGTGATGATCAAGCAAAAATAGAGGTAAAACTGCATAATATTGTGAATTTTTTCGAGAACGGCAAACCTGTTAAGATGTCCAAAAGATCAGGAAACTTCCTAACAGCAAGAGATGTAGTGGAAGAAGTTGGCAGGGACATAACTCGTTTTATAATGCTAACACGCAAGAATGATATGGTCTTGGACTTTGATTTTGCTAAAGTTAAAGAACAGTCAAAAGACAACCCTATTTTTTACGTGCAATATGCGCATGCTCGTGCTCATTCGTTAATGCGTAATGCTCCAAAAGAGCTCCCAACAGCAGATCCTTCACTTTTAAGGACAGGTGGAGAGCTCTTCCTCATAAAAACCTTAGCAAAGTGGCCAGATGTGGTAGAAATTGCAGCAAGGCTTTGTGAGCCACACAGAATTACTTTCTACTTACTTGAAGTTGCAGAAGCGTTTCACGTTTTATGGGGGTATGGCAAGAGTGATTTAAACATGCGTTTCATACTGGAAGACAACTTAAACCTCACCGCTGCAAGAATGTTTCTCGTGCAGGCCTTAGCACACGTCATCGCTTCTGGACTTTCTATCTTTAATATAGAGCCTTTGGAAGAGATGAGTTGATTTTTTTATGCAAGATTGTTTTTTCAACGAATAGAGAAGTTGACAAAATTAAGTAAAAATGTTATAGTTTATAGTAGTATTTTCTGGTTAATATATGGCTCACAGTCAAAAAAAGCTCAATGTTAATGTAAGTTTTGACAGTAAATTGGCTCAGTATCTTACAGAAATGGCAGAGACTCAAAATAAAACTATTCCTGAAGTTTTAGTAGATTTAGTGGAAGAAGAGTTCGAAGAAGATGTAGAGCTATCCAAAATAGCTGACGATCGCCTCTCTGAAGGTGAAGAAGAAGTAGAGGATGATGAAAACATCTGGAAATAAAACTTACACTATAAAATTCTTAAAAAATGTTATTGAAAAAGAAATTCCAGCTCTTCCGGCAAAGATTAAATTAATGGTTCAGGAGGCCATAAAGAAACGCCTTACAGTTGATCCTTTTAATCTAGGAAAGCCTTTATGTCATAGCTTTAGAGGGCAATATAGGATAAGGGTTAGCAACTACTGTATAATTTACAGCATAAATCATTCAGAGCGCAGAGTACTTATTACTGCAGTGGGGCATAGAAAAAACATTTACAAACACAGGAGATTACACAATTAAAAATATAAGAAGACAACTTAAACCTTACCGCTGCAACTTGTCCAAGCCTTAGCACACGTCATTGCTTCTGGACTTTCTATCTTTAATATAGAGCCGTTAGAAGAAATGAGTTGATTTTTTTTGTTACAATATGTAATGATCAAAATATTATTCAAAGTAGGGTAAAGTTATGACAATCAGTTTTAGGGAGTATTCAACTGTATTCACTGAAGTTGCGGAACAGACAGATTTAAATGGAAATAACATAATTGAAAGAATAAAAGGGCATTAGCATAGATCCCGCTAACAAGCAGCGGGATGACGGTTGTCAGGGTGTCAGGCTAGTACCTTCTCTTGTCATCCCAGTGCCCAGACACTGGGATCCAGAAAAGTTTGCTTGTTCACAAGCAAACTAGCATGGAAAGTGGTTACAACATTTTCGATGAGATTATATGGAAAACTGTATTCCAGTGTCAAGCACTGGAATACATCACAGGGGCACTGGAATGACACCCTTTACGGGCTCTTAAATTGTAACTATAAATGTTTAAGAAATTTACCGTATCCGTTCAGCGGAGTGGCAGAATAAGGTAGACAAGGTGATCTAAAAAGATAATCATAGAGCAAAAGTGAAATAATATGGTAAACCTTTTAGAACTTTGCAAAAATTTACAGCAAAAAATAGAAAGGTTAGAAGCAAAAATAGAAAGATTGGAAAAAGAGAATGAAAGTTTAAAAGCAGAAAATAAGGCTTTAAAGATAGAAAATGCTGAGTTAAGAGAAAGACTCGGTTTAAGCTCAAAAAATTCATCAATACCAAGTTCCAAAGAGTTGTATAAAATAAAAAAGAATAAGCCGAAAAGCGAAAGGAATATTGGCGGTCAGGTTGGTCATAAAGGAAGTTTTTGCGCCAACATGGATGCAGATAAAGTAGTAAAGATAGAGTTGCCTAATACTTGCGAATGCGGAGGAGAAATTGCAATATGTGAAAAACCATATATTCATCAGAAAGTTGATCTTCCAGAAATCAAGCCTTATGTAGTGGAATATCAGTTAGAACATGGCCGTTGTCGGAGATGCGGAAAGAGAAGAAGTAGCAAGTTACCGGAAGGTGTTACGCCAGATACATTTGGTCCAAGGGTTAAGTCAATAATTGCAGCGTTCAGCGGATTCTACAAAAATTCAAAACGCGAAATAGCGAGTGTCGTAAATGATATCTTCAATTTGAACATAAGCGTCGGTAGCATATCAAATAGTGAACATAGAGTTGCTTCAAAATGCAAAAAAATGTATGAGCAGATCGAACAAGAGATAAGTAGGAGTAAAGTTCTACATATTGATGAAACGAGCCATTATAACAAAGGTAAACTCGCTTGGTGTTGGATGTTTGCAAGCAATACGGCAAGTTTTGTAAAATTTACAGAGTCAAGAGGAATGAAAGTTTTACAAAATAGTAAATTCTGCAATCGCAATAGCTTGGTAATAACTGACAGGTATGCAGCATACAATTATTTTGCCGATAAAAACAGGCAAATCTGTTGGGCACATTTATCAAGAGATTTTGAAAGATTAGCACATAGTTGGAATATTGAAGTTAAAGTTCTGGGTTGTTACTTGAGAAACGTGGCCACTGAATTATTTGCACTAAAAAAAGCTTTACTAAAAAGTGAGATAGATGTTTTGAGGTTTGTCAGACGTGCCAGAAAATTAAGAAAACGTACAAAGTATTACTTGAAGGAGATATCTCGTTTACCTGAAGCAATTGGAGCCTCTCGAGTTGCAAAAAATGTTCTGAGATCTGAAAGAATGATGTGGAAATTTTTAGATGACCCAGAAAATATTCCGCTGACAAATAACCACGCTGAACGGCAAATTCGGCATTATGTCGTTTATCGCAAAAACTCATATTTTACACAATCAAAGCGGGGAAATACATTCCTTGAGCGGATAATTTCATTATACTTAACTTGGAAACAAAGGGGTCTCAATCCTTTCCAAAATCTCCTATCTATTGTTTCTTAAACCACTCTCCTGAACGGATACAATTTACCAAATAAAAAAAAGGCAAAAGAAGCCCCATGGTGGTTGGCTATTTACTATGTACTAAAATATCGGCGTTTTTTTTATTCTAAAACGCTTGATTAAGAGCGATTTAGCTGCTTTTAACTTGCAACTAACCTACACCGCAAGTGTTTAAGAAATTTACTAAGCAGGAAAAAAGGCAAAGAAACCCCGTAGTAGCTAGCATTCAAATTCTCCCTTGTCAATTTGACGTTTTTTGCTGTCTTAAACGCTTTGTAAGCGCGTTTCGGCTTATATAGATAAAAACCTAAAAATTTTTAAAGACATGCGATGCACGTAGTGCGAAAAATTAAACATGAGACGCCAAATACCCTAAGTTTTTTGTCATTAACCTGCACAGATTGCGAAGATAAATAAATAGCTTCAGTTTCATGATAAGGGGGTTGGCGAAGGGTGTCAAGTAATTCCGTTCCTTATGGGTAAAAAAAGAGAAACTCTAAGTTGCAGCCGCACAATGTTTCTCTTTTCTGCTGTTGATGATTATTTCGCCTATTGTAACTGCCGCTAGAATAAAGCAATAATATACCTGTGTTAATAAAGAAATAGGTGATACAAAAGCTATACTCCCTGCTAGCAATAGTTGGGAACCATAAGGTAAGATACCTTTTGTAGCACAAGCAAAAACATCTAATAAGTATGCGCTGCGATGTGGCGCAATACTGTGTTTTTGTGCAAGCCTTTTTGCAATGCCACCACTTAGTAAAATAGCAATGGTATTATTGGCAACTAAGGTAGTAAACATAGACGCAATTCCTGCTATCACAAATTCAGCTTTAGTTTTTGTGATATTGCTTTCATCGATGAGTTTATGCAACGCTTTTTGACCTTGCTTGTACATTATATGGCTCAATCCACCGATAAATAGAGCAAATATCACTATTTCGTTTACTTTTTTGAAACCGTCATACACGTCATGAGGAAATTGAATGATAGCATAGTCAAAAAAAGTTATTCCTAGCACACCAGCAATAATTATGTTTATAGTTATTGTTACTAAAGTGGCGACTTCAAGCAGCCCCATGATTATTAAAGAAATGTAAGGAATAATTTTTATTATAGAATAATAATCTAAATTTGATATAGAAATAATTTTTGTACTATTTGAGGCAACTGCTAGGTAGATGAGTGTTATAATGCTGGCAATAAGTGCAACTTTAGAGTTCATTTTAAGTTTATCTTTTGCTGAAGCTTCCTGTGAAGAAACAGATGCAATGGTGGTATCAGATATCATCGAAAGGTTATCGCCAAACACGGCACCACCTACTACAGTTGCAGTTCCTATTTCGAGACCAAAAGCTCCACTTTTTGCCAGATTAACAGCTATAGGTACCATCAGAGCAACAACTCCCATAGATGTGCCAATTGCAGTTGAAATAAAAGCAGAAGCCAAAAATACTCCAGGCAGCAGTAATCTTGCTGGAAGGAAATTAAGAATTAAATTAGCAACAGTGTCTGCGCTACCGATTGATTGAGTCACCGCAGAAAATGCTCCAGAAAATAAAAAAATTAAACACATAGTAAGGGTGTTTTTGTCACCCATGCCCTTGATAACAGTATCGATGTTATGCTGAATTTTATTTGTACCACGTGAGACAGCAAAAAATAGTGCTGGTAATAAGCAGATTACTGGTGAAACCTGATGAAGTGGATTATCAGTTCCGATAAAAGAAAAATAAGCACCACTTCCAAGATACAAGATTAAAAAAATAATCAAGGGGACAAAAGCTGTCATTTTACTGTACCTAAACTTATAACTATAACTAATTAAGTGGTTTTAAGCAAGTTTGGTTTTCACTAGTTCTACAGGAAGTCAATAGCAGAGTTTTAAACTTCATATTTAATCTACTAAATAAATAGCACATGTAGCTTATTGCTTGACAATAGGATCTAATTGTTGTCTAGATTCCAGCATCACGCGCACAACTGTACGAACATTTGTTTGCGAAGAAATGTTATAGCTGGTTTTGCTTCAAACACAAAGATATCATCCGAGTAGCTGAATACTTGGATCCAGAAAATTTTGCTGCGAGTAAGCAAATTTGTTTGGTGAGCATAGAAAGTGGAATGTGTAAGCGCAGCCTCAACAGGTTGTCATCCAAGTAGCTGACTACTTGGATCCAGCTGAGTTGGTGAGTATAAAAGTATAGCTAACGCGAGCTCTACGTCATACCGCCGCAGAATAATTAACCGTCATACCGCGATTCATTCGCAGTATCCCTTCGCGGTATCCCTTAGCCGCTAACAAGCAGCGGGATGACGAGCTTATCGTCATGCCACCGCGAACCGTCATACCGCGATTCATTCGCGGTATCTCAGCCGCTAACAAGAGATCCCGCTAACAAGCAGCGGGATGACGAGCTTATCGTCACGCCGCCACGAACCGTCATACCGCCGCGGCGCTAACAAGAGATCCCGCTAACACGTAGCGGGATGACGGTTGTCGTTTAGCCATAAACATTAAGGAATTTACCAAATGAAAAAAAAGGCAAAAGAAGCCCCGTGGTTGGCTAATTACTTACATTATACTTTCAAGTATGGCGTTTTTTTATTCTAAACGCTTAATAACCGCGATTTAGCTGCTTTTTAATGCAACTAACCTTTAGTCATAAATGTTTAAGAAATTTACTAAACAGAAAAAAAGGCAAAAGAAACCCTAGGGTAGCTAATTATTCACTATCCATTTTTTAAGTTGGCGTTTTTTGATGTTTTAAATGCTTTATAAGCGTATTTCAGCTTGTATAGGTAAAAACCTAGAAATTTGATAAAGACATAGAGTGCACATAGTGCAAAAAATTAAACATGAGACGCCAGATACGTGAGTTTTTTTGTCATTTAATCTGTACAGAGAAGATAAATAAATAGCTTCAGTTTCATGATAAGGAGGCTGGCGGAGTTTGTCAAGTAAGTTTTTATTTCTAGCGGTTGTTGCCAAAAACTATACAAGAAGTCTATTGAAATCGCGTATATCAATCGTTGTAAAATCACACAATTGCTCTGTAGAGCTATGCCCTGTAATAATTACTATACCATTTTGCTCAGAGCGTATTGAGATTAGGTTCAGCACTAATTCACACGTTGCACTATCAAGATTACAAAATGGTTCATCTATCAGCCAAACGCTTGCATTAGAAATCAAGAGGCGAGCAAGTGCAACTCTTCTTCTCCAGCCTGCAGAAAGTTCGCCATATCTAATATTAAGTACAGGCTGCAACTGCAAACAACAAATAGCTGCCACAATCAGTTCTCTAGTATTTCGTATTCCTGCCCAGAATTCTACGTTTTGAGCAACAGTTAAGCTGTCCTTGCAGGCATTCTTATGGCCTATATAGACCATAGAAGATATATAGGATTTTGGATCATCATATATATCTTTTCCGCAGTGCCTTATATTGCCTGATACCGGCGGTAAAAGTCCAGATAAACTTCTAATTAAGCTGGTTTTACCACTACCATTTGGACCAGTGATTAGAATCTTTGATTTTAGCTCAGCTTTAAAACTGAGATTTTTAAATAATACTTTGTTATTACGAGCGCAGGATAAATTTTCACATTCAAGCATGGATTATCTGCCCTTCCCCTTATGTTTACCTTGAGTTGAAGCCTGAGCTTTAACAAACAGCTCCCAAAATCCTTTCTGTCCGCCTTCTCTATGTATCAATTGTGCAAAACGCTGCATTAAACCATTACCCATCATAACCATCTTTGTCCATTTACCTACCGGTTTTGCTATGTCAACTATTTCTGGATCTTCTTTATAAACTTGCACATCTTTTTGTTTCTCGCGTAGCGTTTCTTGTTGTTTCAGCAACTCTTTTTGCTTATTTTTTTGATATAATTCATTGAATTTTCTGTCTTCTTCCCACTCTTCTTTAAAAACTTTTCTAGGAAATATGATTTTTCTAATGCGATTTTTGTATATTTTTCTCAAAAAGAGAAATACTGCAGCTACAGCAAGTAATGTTACGCTATATAATATGATCTGTGTAAGTGGCATTTCCTGTATCTAATTCATTAAAAATACCCTTGCTGTTATACCATAATTATAGAAATTGTGCAATTTTTTTGCGGGTAAAGACAATATAAAAGCAGTACTGCTCTATTTCGAAAATTGCGCAAATATCTGACGAACGGGCTTGTATGTAATAAGGTTTATTTCTATACTTCTTAAAGAATTTAGAAGTAAAACAAATATGAACTGCTGTAAAACTCATACGTGCAATGAACTGAGGAAGAACGACGTAGAAAAGGAAGTTACCCTTTCTGGATGGTTATATCGTAAGCGCGACCATGGTAACCTAATTTTTGTTGATTTAAGGGACTTCTACGGAATCACTCAGCTAGTATTTAATAATGACAAAGACTTTTTTGATGAGATATCAAATTTAAAATTGGAGAGTGTAATTACTGTTACAGGAATAGTTGAAGCTAGAACTGAAGATACGGTAAACAGCTCTATTTCTACCGGAGAAATCGAGGTGATAGTCAACAATTTGCGCGTTGAGTCGGAAGTTGAGTTCCACTTTGATGAAGAAATAGCAAAAGAAGAAAGAAGTATATTGGCAAGCATTACCGGCGAGCAAGAATACCCAGAAAACATGAGATTTAAATATCGATTTCTTGACTTAAGACGTGAAAAAGTCCGCAACAATATTATTTTGCGCTCACAAATTATTGCAGAGCTCCGCAAGCTCATGATAGAGCGAGGATTTTTAGAGATTCAAACTCCAATACTCACTGCTTCCTCTCCTGAAGGAGCACGCGACTACCTAGTGCCAAGCAGGCTAAATCCTGGCAAGTTCTATGCATTGCCACAAGCTCCGCAGATTTTCAAACAGTTGCTCATGGTCTCAGGGTTTGATAAATATTTCCAAATCGCACCGTGTTTTCGTGATGAAGATGCAAGGGCTGACCGCTCTCCTGGGGAATTTTACCAGCTAGACCTTGAAATGTCTTTTGTGACTCAAGAGGACATATTTGACGTTATTGAATCTGCTTTATATAAAGTGTTCGCCAAATTTTCTCGCAAGTCTGTCGATAAAGATTTTCCACGCATTACATACAAAGAGGCAATGCTTAAGTATGGTTCTGACAAGCCAGATTTGCGTAATCCACTATTAATCAGCGATGTTACAGAAATTTTCCGTGATTCAGGGTTCAATATTTTCAAAAGCAATATTGAGCGTGGTATGGTAGTGAGAGCCATCCCTGCACCTAAAACAGCAGAGGAACCACGCAGCTTCTTTGATAAAAAGATAGAACATGCGCAAAAAGAATTCGGTGCTAAGGGTCTCGGATATATAACGTTTGATAAAGATGGAACTGCGAAAGGCCCAATTGCTAAATTTCTTGATGAAAATAGGCTAAACCACATAAGAGAAGCAACAAACATAGAGCCAGGAGATAGTGTATTTTTTGCTTCTGACAAAGAGAATGAGGCGGCAAACATTGCAGGAAAAGTACGCACTCTTTTAGGGTCAGAACTCAGTCTTATAGATGATAATATCTTCAAGTTTTGTTGGATCATTGATTTTCCATATTTTGTATATGACGATAAAAGTAAAAAAATAGATTTCTTTCATAACCCATTTTCTATGCCACACGGTGGTCTGAAAGATTTAGAGGAAAAGAATCCACTCGATATCCTTGCTTACCAGTATGATCTTGTTTGCAATGGAATAGAACTATCAAGTGGGGCAATTCGCAATAACAAACTGGATATCATGTATAAAGCTTTCGCCATTGCAGGCTATAGTAAAGAAGAAGTTGATACAAAATTCGGTGCACTTGTACGTGCATTCAGATTTGGTGTTCCTCCTCATGGTGGAATAGCACCAGGGGTTGATAGAATAGTTATGCTGCTTGCTGATGAGCCAAATATTCGTGAAGTAATCTGTTTTCCTATGAACCAGCAAGGTGAAGATGTTCTAATGGGTGCTCCTTCCAAGGTGGAGGATAAGCATTTACGTGAATTATCCTTGAAGGTTATTGAATGAAAAATTTTATAGCAAGGAGCACCGGTTAATGATATATTAGGTTATGTTAAATTGAAAGACCATGAATAATATCCAAAAAGCAATACTATCGGGCATGATCTGTAACATGATTGTGTGGTATGAACTCACTCTTTTTGGAGTATTAACAGATACAATCATCAACGTTTTTTTCCCATCAGAAGATCATTATTTGAGTACACTCAAATTCCTTGGTGTTTTTGCAATTGGTTTTGCGTTTAGACCAATTGGTGCAGTAATTTTTGGTTATATGGGAGATAAGTATGGCAGAAGAAAGACTTTACTTACTTCAGTAATATTAATTTCAATATCATCCACAATTATGGGAATTATACCTGGGTATAAAGAAATAGGGTTGCTTTCACCTGTATTGCTTGTGTTTTGTAGAATAGTGCAAGGAATAACTGCAGGAGGTGAAACAAGCATTAATACAGCATTTACGATAGAGCATTCAAAAGATAAAAAAAATCTAGGTTTCTTAGGAAGTATGAAGCCCTTTAGCGGAGCCCTTGGAACGCTCTTATGCATAACAATGATATTTATCTGCAAAAGAGTTACAGGTGAGAACTATGAAATATGGGGATGGAAGTTGCTTTTTTATTTTTGCTTTTTTTTGGGGACAATAGGTTTTTTAACTAGGTACATATTAAAAGAAAGCTTAGCATATAAAACTAATAAGTACGCTAATAATTTAGCACATTCACCATTGTTAGAACTAGTAAGAAACTATAAAAGACCGCTTATTATTTCAATCAATCTGGGAATTGCTCAGAATGCAATTGTCTACGCAGCAATAATGTTTTATAATATATCAATAAAAGAGCTAGTTATTTTATCTATTAGTGTTAAAGATTTAATGAGGATAGTAGTACAGGTTGTATTTGCAGCATCTGCGGTACTTTTTGCAATTTTATCTGATAAAGTTGGAAGAAAACGCGTAATGATTCCTGTACTGATTATGCTATCTCTGATTGGTACATGTGTATTACCATTATTATCTTCCGTTAACCACTATGTCGTAATAATAACTTACTTATTGATTACTATACCAGTAGGTGCATCTTTTGGAATATATGGCTCTGTTATTTGTGAACTGTTTCCAACAAAAGTAAGATGCACTGGCGTAAGCTTAGCAAATAATATATCTGCAGGAATTTTTGGTGGCCTTTCTCCATACATATGCATGTGGCTTATAGAAAAAACCGAAACAAAACTTGCAGCAGGCATTTATCTTACTGCCTGCGCATTAATTAGCCTAATATCTGTGCTTCAAATTAAAGCCAAAGACAGAAAAGTTGATTGGTGAAATCGTTTCAGTCGAAAAATAGCGCTTCAATGGATTTTTCGATGTGTTTAGTGATAGGAGCGGTGATAGTGATTTCTTTATTGTTTGGCAGTTTTAAAGATAAAGAATGCGAATGAAGGTGAATTTTATTTGCTATCCCATCAATAAAAGCTTTTTTACCACCATATTTACCGTCACCAAGAATAGGGCAATTTATATGAGCTAAATGTGCACGTAACTGATGGGTTCTGCCGGTAATTGGTTGTAATTTTAAATAAGCAACATTGTGTTTGGATTTTGCTATAATTGAAAAATGCGTAGTGGCATTCTGAGGTGAATTTTCATCAACGACCACTTTTTCTTGACCTGAAACATATTTTTTCACCAATGGATAGTCTATTGTTCCACTATCCTTGCTCGGTATGCCAGAAGTTAATGCTAAATAAGTTTTTTTTACTCTTCGTCCTTTAAATTCTTCCATAAGGTATCTGGCAACATTAGCGTTGCGTGCGAATATTATCACTCCACTCGTATCTCTATCTAGCCTATGGACAATTTTAAATGTTTCTCCCTCTCTTATTTGGTCAAGCAAATCACTCATGCTAATCTTTACTTTTACGCCACCTTGAACGATGACCCCTGCGGGTTTGTTTATAGCTAGTATATATTCGTCTTCATATAATATGTTCTCTCTTAGTAGATTCACTAACTTTTCATTATATTTGCGATCAGAATTAGCGTTTTCAATATAATTCAAGTGCTTCAGCGTTATAGTTTGCCCAGAATTTACTCTATCACTGGACTTTGCTTTGCAATCATCAACTTTGATTAATCCTTTCCTTAAAGATTTTTCAATTACAGATTGCTTTAGATCAGGAAAGATTCTTCTGATGTACCTATCCAGCCTAACGTTATCGTCTTCTATTAATATGGTTTTTATACTTTGTAGCATTCCATTATTTATAATGAATATCTAGTGAAATGTCAATTATTGGTGTCATTCCAGTGTCAAGCACTGGAATGACACCGAAGGGGCTACTGCCGTCATAAAGGAACCAGTGTCAGCTACTCGGATGACAGGAGAAGGAGACTACTGAGATGACAGCTAGCCTGACAACCGTCATCCCGCTGCTTGTTAGCGGGATCTAGAGATACCGCGAATGAATCGCGGTATGACGGTTCGCGGCGGCATGACGTAGAGCTTGCGTTAGCTATACTTTTATACTCACCAACTCAGCTGGATCCAAGTAGTCGGAGCACTGGGATGACAAAAAAAGGAGGGCACTTGGATGACGGGAGAAGGAGCTATTTGGATGACATCGTTTACTATACAATGTTTGTACAGTTCTGGATAAAAAAATTAGCTAACAAATTTATAAACATCAGTATACAGCTCATCAACGCTTGGTTCTTTACTATTTTTGGCAAAATCTTCCGACTTTTTTACTAAATCACGTATTTCCTTATCAATTACTTTGCACTCTTCTTCTGAAGCCATTTTATTATCTGTCATGTATTTCTTTAAAGTGCTTATAGGGTCATGATTTTGCTTCATATCTTCAACTTCTTCTTTTAAGCGATAAGTAGCAGGATCTGACATTGAGTGACCGCGATATCGATATGTCTTCATTTCAAGCAGGATAGGCCCTTTTCCGCTGCGTGTGTGTTCCGCTGCTTCGCTTGTAGCCTCATAAACAGAGAAAAAATCCATTCCATCAACTTGTTTTCCAGGAATACCAAAACTTTCTCCTCTTTTATATAACTCTGTTACTAAAGTTGATCTTTGCACGGAGGTTCCCATTGCGTATTCATTATTTTCTATGATGTAAACCACAGGCAACTCCCACAAAGATGCCATATTAAACGATTCATATACTTGTCCTTGATTTGCAGCACCGTCGCCAAAATATGTAAATACCACATTATCTTTTTTCTTATATTTATTAGCAAATGCTATTCCTGTGCCAATTGGAACTTGTGCTCCCACTATTCCATGCCCGCCGAAGAATTTTTTTTCAACGTCAAATACGTGCATCGAACCACCTTTACCTTTCGAGCATCCTGTTTCTTTGCCGGTAAGCTCTGCCATTACAACATTTGGATCAGAATCACATGCGAGCATTAAGCCATGGTCTCTATAACTTGTGATAAAAGCGTCACCTAATTTTGATGCAGCTTGAGTTCCAACTGCAACTGCTTCTTGTCCTATTGATAGGTGACAGAACCCGCCTATTAATCCCATCCCATATAATTGTCCTGCTTTTTCCTCAAATCTGCGTATGAGTAGCATTTTCCTGTAGAATCCAATTATCTGTTCTTTAGTGAAATTTTCTGCTTTCATATCGATTTCTTTTTCATTAAACTAACACAATACCAGGAATTTTAAATTTTTGCTAATGAACTATTACCACTGGCTTGAGGCTTTTCATGTTATCTCTGTTATCATGTGGATGGCAGGTATGCTTTATTTACCCAGGCTTTATGTCTACCATGCAACTGTAAAACCGGGATCGGAAAATGATAGCTTGCTTCAAACAATGGAAAAGAGGCTACTTAGACATATCATAAACCCTGCAATGCTTTTCTCACTTGGTCTTGGAATTACACTAATGGTTATTAGGGAAGCATATCGTGAAGGATGGTTTCATGTAAAAGCATTTGCAATACTTTTGATGTTAATTATTCATATGCTACTTGCAAAATATAGGAAAAATTTTGCAATGGGTTCGAATAAGAAGTCACATATTTATTTTCGCGTTTTAAATGAAGCAGTTACAGTATTGATAATAGTTATAGTTATTATGGTTGTTGTAAAACCTTTTTGACTGACCTTACCCAAAAAAAAGCAGAAAGCTCGTATCTGTTCAGATGCATGGCTAATGTACAATACTGAAATAAAAATTCCAGTGCTCCCTTTCTTGTCATCCCAGTGCGTGACACTGGGATGGCTTTGTTGCATCGCTCTTCGGATAGTAGGTAACGTACAATAAATTCATGAAGCTATCTCAAACTTAGCCATGCCTATTTCAGTAAATTTGTTAAGCAAATAACACTTGAGTAGCAGTTCCTTCTCACGATTAATTTCAGATTTGCTCCTAAAACTAAACCCAAATATTCGCTTCAACCTTGAGAAAAATCCTTCAATATACGATCTTTTTCCGTAATTTACTTCTTCTTTCCATCTTTTTATACCATTCTCACCATGTAATTTCATTAACTGAATAGCGGCATTTCTATCAAGCATATAATCCAATTTTGGATGCTCTGCTGCGTTGTTTTTCGGAGGAATTTTCGTTTTTATACCATATTGATTACACAGCTTATAGAGCTTTTCTCTGTCATATGCCCTATCTGCATATAGTACTTTTATGACATACTGAAAATCGACTTCTTTTAGCAAATCACAAGCTCCATAGTGATCAGACCGTTACTGTATTTTACAGCTATGGCTTTTTTGCTGTTTGTATTCAACATTACATGCAATTTTCTTGTCTGTTCATAGCTGCGATACTTTCTATCTTCGCTATTTTCTTTGCTATGACCAGGAGTGTTGTTGTATATACTAATTCCTGTACTGTCTATAGCAATTTCGATATCTTCCATATTATTTTTATCAATTCTGCAATCATTGATCTTAATATTGAGTTTCTTAAACCTTCTTGATGATTGTGAATAGCTGATAACTTGCAAATTTTTCCCAATTTGCTCAAGGTATCCTGCTATAAACCCAACTGTTTGCCTCAGGCCTATTCTAAATAAACAAGTTATTATGTGCACCAAAATTACAACTTTATCGCTATAAATATTGTTGCCACCTGGTATTTTTGGACCATTCTCGTACCACTTTTCTATGGCTTCGTTGATATAATGAAAAATATTTCCTCTTTTTTCTAGAAATTTGTTATATTCGCTATGGTTACTGACCCTCATTTTTTGTGGCATATTTTTTCTTTCAAGGTTAAATGGCTATTTTATAATGAATTTTGTCAGTAGCCACCAGATTTTTCAGTTGCTATGCAACAAAGCCCACTGGGATCCAGCTTTCTTTACAAATTCACCAAAAGTGCTTCATTCTATAACGCAAAACCCATACTCACCAAACTCAATGCATTACTTGCAATTAAGTTTCCTGGATGCCAGTGTAAAGCTACTCGGATGACACCATTCTTTTTCCTGGATCCCAGTGGGCTTTGTTGCATCGCTAGCTATGATGGATTAAAGATAAAAAAGATGGAGAATATCAGTAGCTTATTATTCTGGTATTTATAACAAGAACGGTCAGTGAATACCTAAATTTGAGTAAAAGAAATTTCACTACCACTCACTAATCCGGCTAAAATTCAAGAATTTCAATGCTTTAGCTATTTTCAATAGAATTAAATTTATTAATGTAAATAATAAATTACTATTCTTAAATTTGATCAGATTGATTGCAAAAAAACAAGATTTTCAATAGGTTACTTATAATCCTAACTATAGTTAGCCTTTCATAAGTAGCGATGCAACAAAGCCATCCCAGTGTCAAGCACTGGGATGACAAGAAGAGGGCACTGCCCTCTTGGATGGAAGCCAGTGTTAGCTACTTTCATGACACCCTGACAACCGTCATCCCGCTACTTGTTAGCGGGATCTAGAGATACCGTGATGGTATGACGTAGGGGTTGCCGAGAACTTGTCATCCCAGTGCTTGACACTGGGATCCAGTTTTTCGTATAATTTTGTCAAAATCTATTGTGCTAGCAAGTTCACTAGCGTCACGCGCTGGTCTGTTAGACATTTACGTGTAGGGTGAAGAAATTTTGAAAAAGACATACCAAATATGAAAGGCCTATATATTAAAACTTACGGCTGTCAGATGAACGTTTATGACTCCGTTTTAATGGAAAATGTAATTAAACCTTTGGGGTTCAACGTTGTTAGTGATGCAGGGAAAGCCGATTTAGTGATACTGAATACTTGTCACATTAGAGAGAAGGCAGCAGAAAAACTTTACTCAGAGCTTGGGAAGATTCATTCGTTACGAAAAGAAATGACTATAGTGGTGGCTGGGTGTGTAGCGCAAGCAGAGGGAGAAGAAGTGTTCAGAAGGGCTCCTTTTGTTGATATTGTTGTTGGTCCGCAGAGTATCGCTACCTTACCGGAGCTGATAGTCAAAGCAAGCAGAAGTAAAGGTCATGTAATAAACACTGATTTTCCTGAAGTTGCAAAGTTTGATAAATTGCCAGATGAATGCTATGGCAATAGCCAGGGGTTTTCTGCGTTTCTTGCCATACAAGAGGGTTGTGATAAATTTTGTACGTTTTGTGTAGTGCCCTATACTCGTGGAGCTGAGTATTCACGGCCAGTGAATGAAATATTTCATGAAGCATTGAAATTAGTTGCAAATGGGGCAAATGAGATCAATTTGCTTGGTCAGAACGTCAATGCTTACCATGGGGAGTGCGAAGGGGAAGTGTGGGATTTAGGAAAATTAATTAGTCATATTGCTAAAATTGAAAAGCTAGAGAGGATTCGTTATACAACTTCTCATCCAAGAGATATGCATGAATCTCTCTACTTGGCACATGCGGAAGAGCCAAAGCTCATGCCGTTTGTTCACCTGCCTGTGCAGTCTGGTTCGAATAAAATATTGCACGCGATGAACAGGAAACACACTGCAGAGGAGTATTTGGAAATAATAGACAGATTTCGCAAATTGAAACCTGAAATCGAATTTTCTTCTGATTTTATTGTTGGTTTTCCTGGAGAAACCGAAAAAGATTTTGAAGAAACTATGAAATTAGTAGAAAAAGTTAGATATGCTCAGGCTTATAGTTTTAAATACAGCCCAAGACCAGGCACACCGGGAGCGGAAAGAAAAGATCAAGTACCAGAAGAGGTTAAAACAGAGCGCCTTCTTCGTTTACAGAAATTAATTAGTAAGCAACAACTTGAGTTTAACCAGAGTATGGTAGGTAAAACTATACCTGTTCTGTTTAGCGATAAAAAAGGTAAACACCAAAACCAAATTATTGGTAAAAGCCCATATATGCAATCAGTGTGCATTGATGATTCTGAAGATAAATACAGGGACAAAATAGTAAATGTGAAAGTGTTGGAAGCTCGGCAGAGTAGTTTGCTGGGGTGTGCATTTCACTGATTTTAAGCAGCGTTAAATATAAATCTTAAGCAAAGAGTATTGAAAAAATGCAATCATAATCTTTTTCAAAAGTTACAAAGTTTAATTGCTACCTCTGCTGAACGGGTACCTTAAACCTACAAATTTGAGCTTACCTATATCAATTTTTTGTACAAGATGAGTTAGTAACAACTTTATGTATAAAATTGAAGAAGAATAAAAATACAATAACGAGCATTAAATTAAATATTCCCACCTTTAAAAAACCCTCTTTATATATTTCTAAAGATTCTAAATAATTTATTTTACCGTTTACTGAAGGAACTGACATAAATTTTGATATTGCAACTCCGGCTAGGTTAGAAAATGCTAACGACATCGTTGTTATACCCATTACTACTCCTTTAAAATTTGGGGGAGCTAGTGCAGTTGATTGTTCTAAAACTAAGGGAGCAATGCATAATTCTCCCAGTCCCATAAAGGAGATAGCAATTATTAAATATAAGTATTCTACTTTACCTTCGCTGTTAGAGTTTAAACATCCTATGTACAGTGTGAAAAAACACATAGCCATTGTCAGAAGGCCAAGGGTAAACATGGAAGTTGCATATTTTTGCTTAAACTTCATGTATGTTCCAAAAAGAAAGCCAAGTATTATAATTGATAAAGGATTTATGGCTTGAGAAACTGAAGCTGGAATTGTTATACCTAATACATTGTTAATAACGTTTCTTTCGGTGAATAAGTTAACCAAAGAGCCAAGCTGCATTTCTAAAGCAAAAAAACACAAGAAAAATACCACAAGAATAGATAATGCCACTAATTTTCGTCTTTGTTCTGCTGATAATTTAGATATTATATAAATAAATATGCCTAGAGCTGTTATTCCAACAAATATGAGCATATTAGTAAAAAATTCACTATGTATAAGCATTTTAGCAATTATTGATGATGACAGAAAGCTTCCTATCAATACTATACCAAAGATTTTAATCCCTAATATGCGCTTATTCATAAGCTCTGGATAAGGAGAAAGGCCGCTATCTCCTAAAAGACTCTGAAATTTGAGAAAAAAGATTAGCCCTATAGACATCCCAATGCCAGCTAAACCAAAGCCGTAGTGCCAACCAAATAAGTGGGCTACATAACCACATGAAATAGAAGCCAATATTGCTCCAAGGTTTATACCTACATAAAATAAAGTAAAGCCTCTGCTACGTTCAGGATCGTCTTTGCCATAGCATGAACCAAGTAAGTTAGTTACGTTTCCTTTAAACATACCAGTACCTACGGCTATTAGAGATAAACCTAAATATAATAAACCTGGTTCAAACTCAACCAATGACATGCAGGCATGACCTGCTATCATCACTATCCCTCCAAGCAATACCATGTTGCGGAATCCCATCAACTTATCAGCTAAAAAACCTCCAAGTATTGGTATAGCATAACCTGTTGCAGCAAATAATGAGTAAATAGTAAAGGCCCTCTCATCAGTGAAACCTAAGTGAGAAGTCAAAAATAGGACCAAAAGTGCCCTCATTCCATAGTAAGAGAAACGTTCCCACATTTCAACAAAGCACAACATTTTTAAAAATTGTGGAAACTTATCTGTCTTCTGATCCATAAAATACCCCTAAAGCTTGGGTTAATGTTAAGTAAAACAATAAAAACTGCAAGTAAAACTTAAAAAAAGGTATTGGAAACTCGGCAGAATAGTTTGTTGGGGTGTGAGCTACGGAAATATTTTTGAATTTGTAATTTTTCAGAAAGCCCTATATTCTTTAGTTTTACATAGCGAACATGAAGTCAAAGCATTATCCTGATACAGTAAGTAGTCCTGATTTTTCATCGTTAGAAAAGGAAATCATAAAATTTTGGCAGGAAAACAAAGTTTTTGAGCGGTCAGTTGAAGAACGTTCCAAGGATAATTGTTTTGTCTTTTACGATGGGCCTCCGTTTGCAAATGGACTTCCGCATTATGGACATTTACTCACTGGTTTCATCAAAGACGCATTTGCAAGATATCAAACTATGCTTCAAAAAAGGGTTGAACGTAGATTTGGCTGGGATTGCCATGGATTGCCGGCTGAGATGGGTGCAGAAAAAGAACTTGGAATATCTGGTAGAACTGAGATAGAGAAGTTTGGTATAGATAAATTTAACGATCATTGCCGTACTTCTGTGATGAAATTTTCATCAGAGTGGGAAAAATATGTCAATAGACAAGCAAGATGGGTAGATTTTCACAATGACTATAAGACCATGGATAAATCATTCATGGAGTCGGTCATGTGGGCATTCAAGCAGCTTTATGATAAGGGTCTAGTGTATGAATCAGTGCGCGTTGTTCCATATAGCTGGGCGTGCGAAACTCCATTGTCTAATTTTGAAACAAGACTAGATAACGCGTATAGAGAAAAGACTAGCAAAGCTGTAACTGTTGCATTTGAGCTTTTAGAAAACCCACAGCAGTTTAAAAGTGTTAAACGAAAGTGTAAATTACTTGCTTGGACTACAACTCCCTGGACGTTGCCGAGCAACTTGGCTTTAGCAATAGGAAAAGATATTAAGTATTGTGCAGTGTCAGTCCACCCTTTGATGTCATTCCAGCGCGTGACGCTGGAATCTATTTCTGGATCCCAGTGTCGAAGCACTGGGATGACAGGGGAGGGGGCTACTGGGATGACAGGGGATAATGCAAAAGATCTAGTTAACGATGAAGTTTACATCTTCGCTGAAAGTTATTTAGGGAAATTTGTCAGCCACTGTGAACAAAGCAATATTCCATATGAAAACTGCAATATAAAATTTAAAGCAGATGATCTTGTAGATCTTTCCTATAAGCCGCTGTTTGATTACTTTAAAGATACAAAGAATGCATTCCGTGTTTTTGTTGCTGATTATGTTACAGGAGAAGATGGTACTGGCGTTGTACACACTGCTCCTGGATTTGGTGAGGAAGATTTTTACCTTTGCCAAAGTCATGATATTCCAGTTATTTGTCCAATTGATAACAGTGGAAAATTTACTGCTGAAATTTCAGATTTGGCAGGGGTTCATGTTTTTGATACCAATGATACAGTAATAAAAAAATTAAAAGAGCAAGGGAATTGGTTTAAAACTGAACAATATATTCACAATTATCCACACTGCTGGAGAACTGACACTCCTTTGATCTATCGCACTATGCCTTCTTGGTATGTTGCTGTTACAAAATTCAAAAGCAGAATGGTAGAGCTAAATAAGAGAGTTAATTGGATACCAAACCACATTAGAGATGGTCAATTTGGAAAATGGCTTGAAGGGGCACACGACTGGTCAATTTCACGCAATCGATTCTGGGGTACGCCAATCCCTGTATGGAAATCAGATGATGCGAGATATCCAAGAGTAGATGTATATGGTTCAATAGAAGAACTGGAGAGAGATTTTAATGTTAAAATAGACGACTTGCACAGACCATTTATCGATACTTTAACAAGACCAAATCCTGATGATCCAACAGGAAAATCAGTTATGCGCCGTGTACCTGACGTGTTTGACTGCTGGTTTGAATCTGGCTCGATGCCATTTGCGCAAATCCACTATCCGTTTGAAAATAAGGAGTGGTTTGAATCTGCGGATTTTATCACTGAATACATAGCGCAAACCAGGGGGTGGTTTTATACGCTCTTTGTATTGTCCACTGCTTTGTTTGATAGGGAACCATTTAAGAACTGCATATGCCACGGTGTTGTTTTGGATGTAAAAGGGCAAAAGTTGTCCAAACGTTTGAATAACTATGCAGATCCAATGGAGGTTTTTGATAGATATGGTTCTGATGCACTGCGTTTTCTTATGCTTTCTGGATCTATTGTTTGTGGTGGTAATTTGCTGCTTGATAAAGAGGGAAACTCAATACGAGATGTTCTGAAAAACGTAATAAAACCTATTTGGAACAGTTATCACTTTTTTACTATGTATGCAAATGCAGATGGAATTAAAGCTGAAGTTTGTAAGGATTATCAAAGTACTATTGATCACTACATGATTTCCAAATGTTTTGAAGCTATAGAAAGTATCCAAGCTTCTATGAATAGCTATAACTCCCAAGAGGCTTGCAAAATTTTAATGAACTTTTTTGAAGTGCTAAATAATTGGTATATTCGTCGCAGTCGCGAGCGTTTTTGGAAAAGTGATTTGGATCAGGATAAAACTGATGCTTATAATGTTCTATATACGGTTTTTTATTACATACTAAGAGCTGCAGCTCCTTTGTTGCCACTTATAACAGAGAATATATGGCAAGGGCTTAAATATGAAGAAACATCTGTTCATTTGGCTAATTTTCCACAATTAGAGAAGTTTGATAGTCAGCTCATTGCCAAGATGGATCTAGTGAGAGAGGTGTGCAACTCTGCACTTTCGATCAGAAACACTTTTAATATACGTATCAGACAGCCGCTTGGCAGTATGATCATTTATCATCAGTCTTCCTGTAGTTTTCTTGAAGGTGAACCGCTTTCTGTCATCCCAGAGTTCTCTCCTGTTATCCAAGTAGCTGACACTGGGATCCAGTGTGCTGCAGATTCAAATGAGTACCAGGAGATGATAAAAGATGAGGTAAATGTAAAAAAGCTAGAGTTAGTAAACAGGCTCGAAGGTATTGCATCACTAGAGTTAAAATTAAATTTTCCTGTGCTTGGAAGAAGAGTTCCAGATAAAATTAAGAAACTAGTTCAATATGTCAAAGAGGGGAAATGGTGGCAAGTTGAAAATGAGCAAATATTCCTCGGAGATGAAACAGAGAACTATACTATAAAAAAAGGCGAATATGAACTATTGTTAAAAGCAAACAGTGAATTTTCCTCCGTGTTTGATAATAACAGAGGAATTGTGATTCTGAACACCACTTTAAATGATGAATTAATTCTAGAGGGGCTTGCAAGAGATGTCGTGAGACTTATTCAGGAAACTAGGAAACAAGCTGATTTTCATATATCTGATCGAATTAAGGTGATCATAAAAACAAAAGATGAGAAAATTAGGAAAGCGACAAGTAAATGGAGTGAATACATAAAAGAGCAGACTCTTTCCTTATCTTTAGAAATTAATACAGAAATTGGAACTAACTTTTATTCTAAGGAATATCAGGATTTAAGTGTTGGTATTAAGTTAGATTGTCAGTAGTTGAAAATCGTCAGTGTTTGTGCTATACTTAAGGTAATTGGATAAGGTTATGGTATGAATGCTGTTGTAGATTGTAAGAAAGTTGTTGACTTAAATAACAATAGTGATGATTTAGGTAAAGTAGAATCTATTTCCAATGTTACTTTGGAAGAGGAAGAGTCTTTTGATGCTATGGAAGCTGTTTCTAATGTAGAAGAAGGGAATGATTTAGGTCTTGCTACTTCAGAAGAGGAAGAAGAATTTTTTGATGCTGTGGAAGAACAAGAGCCGTTAGCTAATTTTAACGTTCCACTCAGTATATTTCATTATAAAGATTATAACTCTGATTTTTTTACTTCTTGGTATAATATATCAAGTAGAATATTTAAAGAGGTAAATCGAGCTTGCCCGGAGAAGAAAGTATTAAATTTAGCTCTATCAGTTTTAATGTTTCCTTATATAGTTTTCACTGCGTTAGGATTAGCCGTATATAATAAATTAAAAACAAATGATAAGACACAAATCAGTTCAGAGGAGAATAAAACAAAAAAAAGTGAAGTAAGTGAAAGTACAGCAAAAAGACTGGCATATGGTGTTCTTGCTGCAATAGTGATTCTTGTTAATATAGCTATGCTTGCAGCATTACTTATTCCTGCAACAATTGCTTTGGCTACTTTTTATCTTTTAAATAGAGATTTATCTCACTCTTTAGTTACTGCTCTTAAAATAAGTATGGGGCGGTATTCTAATAAGCATCAAAATATTGAGGTGTCTTTTCATGAAAAGGAAGTTACTGGACCAAATATTGCGTGGGATATGGAAATAGAATTTCCACCGCAATTTAAACGATTGCTTAGAGATTTGTATGAAAATGAAAATAACAAGTGGTTTGATGTGACGCGGGATTCAGAGCATAGCATCGTACTGAAATTGTCAACTAACATCAATTTAAAAAATGGTCTTAAGCCCTTACGCAATGAAATCAAGGATGTGCTTGCAACTTCTATTCAAGAATTTGCGAAGACTATGGAAGAACTGATAAAGCTAGAAAAGAAAGAGATTACATATGATAAATTGAAGGAATTGTTGGACGAATTCAGGTTAAAAGTGGTAAGTAGCATAGATTTTAAGTTGACAACTCACTTAATATACAACGCCTATCAAGTTGCCTTTATACAAGCAGTTAGGTTTCAGCTGGATAGACGGAAAGAAGGTTTTTCACTGGAAGATGAGATAAAAAATTCTTTAGTGAGACAGGAATTAGAGAGTCAAGGTAAGGAATTACCAGGTGAGAAAGAAGTGATAATAAGAGATCTGAAAAAAGCAGGAGCAAAAGTACCGGATGTTTTAGATGATAGTGAGCTTCCTATATTTAAAGCAGAATGGAAGCGGCTTAAAGAAGAAGGGAAGATAGCTAAGAGAACAATTATTGATGTTTATAAATATATACATAGTAGAGAAACAGAGACAGCTCTAGGTAATGCTAAAGAAGAGATTAATCTTTTAAAAAAAGAAGGACAAAAAAGATATATTAGGATACATGAAAAATTGAAAGAAATATATGGAGATGTAAAAAAGAATAATTTAGCAGGTGATGTTTTAAGAAGAAGGTTAGAAGGTCTTTTTAAGTTCGAGTATGATGATCAAGAAGTTGAGCAAAGGCTAGTAAAATCAGTAATGAAAAAAGCCAAGGGTGAGTTAGGCCTATTAGGCATGCTCAGCTTAATAGACCAGTTTCGGGATTTAGAAAAGGAGATAAAAGGTTCTTTGAGTGAGAATTTAAAAGAAGCTTCAGATAAAGTAAATGCTTTTGTAGCAAAGATATATTTAGAAATAACGAAATGCAAAAAACAAAATGTACTCAAAGGCCAAGCAAAGGGTATAGAGGATTCATGTAAGCTGTTAGAGGAAAAGGAGCCGGATTTAGTACAGAGGATTAATGCGCACCGAGCGGAAATTGCAGAATGCTTAGAGCAACCTATATCGTTAAGGAAAGTAATAGAAGAAAATGAGGATTTAAACAAATATTTAGAAGGTGAGCGAAATAGGAAAGGAGAACAGCATCCAAGTACAAAATTAATAGAGAAGCATTTGAAAAATAACCAAGAAATTCTCAAAGCATTAAAACAGTTAGAATTAGAAGAAAAAGGATTGTTGATAAATGAAGAAACAAAAAATGATTACATAGAAGAACTAGAATCTCGCGAAAAAATAAAGTTTGCAATAATAGAGGATGATTTACTGAAGGAGTTCGAGCGTGAAACTTTTAACGAAGAAGCAGTTAAGAAGTTGTTAGAGGAAGCGGAACTTGAATACTATTTGGCAGAAAAATGCATAAAAAGTCCTGTGATAAAAACAAAAAATAATATCAAGCACTTTTATCAAGGTTTATTGTCTCCTTTGATAGATAATTTGACAAAAGATATAATAAATAATATACCAGGAAATAGTGAAGGTTGTATACAGAAAGTTAAGAACTGGAGTAAAGTTATGTTTGGTGCAATAAAGATTGGAGCATCAAATGTTTATAAAGAGACTACAGAGAGAGAAGCGTTAAATGTGGCACATAATACTTATAAAGAAGGAGAGACATTTCTTCAATGTTTTCAGTCAAATTATGAAGGTATTGGAGCCTTTTTAGGTAATTTATTTTCTGATGATGGGGTAACATTTAAAAATGGTGTGTGGCCTAAAATAGAAGAGCATTTGCATGGAATGTGGGATAGATTTTTCAAGGATATTGAATTCAATATTGGAAATAAATTGGATGAAGTAAGTGTGACACAGCAACGGCAGGAAACTATGATTGTGACTCAACGATAAGTTCTCAAAGTTCCTTCGGTATTTTCACATACTAAATTAACTATAGCACTTGATTCTTTTTGGATCTCTTTTTCAGTTAAAGTGTGAGTTGGAGAGCAGAAAGTAACTGACAATGCTATAGACATCTTATTCGATTCTATATTATTTCCATGGTATACGTCAAATACTAAAACTTCTGTGATGAGCTCTGAGCTTTTTTTTACCACATTGATTATGTTACCTACTTTCACATCCTTATTTACAATAAATGCAAAATCACGTTTTACACTTTGGTATTTATAATCGATAAATTTCTTTCTACTTACAGGTAAATTTTCAATATTTTCTAATATCACCTCAAAACCTACAACTTTTTGCTTGATATCAAAAAGATCTAATATATTAGGATGCAACTCTCCAAAATAACCTGCTACTTTATTCTTAAAAGAGAGAGTGCCTGACTTTCCTGGGTGATAATGTTCTTTTTCTGCTCTCTCTATCGTTAAATTATCACAATTGACGTTAAAAAACTCCAAAGCTGCTATGCAATCAGCCTTTGCGTCAAAAACATCTACTTTTCTATCAGTATTATAATGGTTTCGCGGTAAATTATTTCCTGTTCTTATCCCACTTAAAACATGTTTAGACCGAGCTTCACCATCGTAAATCGGCCCAATTTCGAAGATTGCAAGATCAGATATTCCATGGGCAATATTATCAGCAGTAACTTGCAATAAATTTGGCATAATACTTGGTCTCATTATATTAAAGCTATTGTTAAACGGATTATCGATGATAAATAACTTATTCGAGTAACCAAATTTTTCAGCTGTTGATTCACTCATAAACGACCAGGTTAGCACTTCATGAAACCCTCTGTTTGTCATCAAAATACGCAAATTGTCGTATGTACTATCTACTTCTTCAACATTATTTGGTAGTGGTTCTTCTTTTATTTTGTCATAGCCGTATATCCTTGTTACTTCTTCGATTAGGTCAGCAGGTATTGTCACGTCCGGTCTCCAGCTTGGTACTTGTACATTCCAATTGCCTTCGGTTTTTTTATCAATACTAAACCCTAGTTTCGTTAAGATATCAAGCACCTCATCAGGCGATACAGACACACTTCCAAACTTGTTCACATCCTGATAATCAAAGCTCACCTTGGTGTCAGCACTATCTAAACTGCCAGCAGACACTACGCTTGAGGTTTCTCCACCACATAAGTCCAGAATCATTTTAGCTGCAAGGTTGAGTCCATCAAAAGTAAATCCAGGATCAACTGAACGTGCAAATCTGTAACTAGCGTCTGTGGAGATGCCGAGCTGCCTTGAAGATTTAGTAATAGAGATGGGATCGAACCAAGCAGACTCTAAAAAGATATCAGTAGTTTCAAGAGTACATTCACTGCACTTACCACCTATAATTCCAGCAATTCCATGAATATTTTTATCACCTGCAATAACGCTTATGTCTTTGTTTAATAAGTATTCTTTACCGTTCAAACCAGCAAATTTTTCTCCGTCGTTTGCTTTGCGTACTGTGAGCTCTCCTTCTATTTTTTTTGCATCATACGCGTGCATTGGGCGGCTGAAAGATATCATAATATAGTTCGTGATATCAACTATTGCAGAAATGGAGCGCATTCCTATCGATTCCAGCCTATCTTTTAACCATTTTGGGCTTTCTTGATTTTTTACATTGGCGATGTATATTCCACTAATAAAACTTTCCCCGTCAGTAACTTCAACATCGATTGGTGAATTTATGGAGCTGGTAAGTTGTGGAATGCTTAAAGTCTTTAATGTCCCAATTCCAGTTGCAGCAAGGTCGCGAGCTATTCTATAAATGCCTAAGCAATCTCCACGGTTTGGAGTAACATTTATATCAATTACAGGGTCACAATTGAAAAATTTATCCCCTACTTTATAATCATCGGAAAGCTCGATTATTCCTTCACTTTCCTCTTGAACCAGCGCAAGTTCAGAAGCAGAGCAGAGCATCCCTTCACTTAGCATTCCTCGTATTTTTGTGGACTTAATTGTGAGATCACTTTCTGGCAACGTGCTACCAAGAGATGCAAGTACAGTTTTCATACCTTCTCTAACATTGTTTGCTCCACAGACTATTTGTAGAATTTTACTTCCATCATTTACTTTACATAATTTTAATTTATCAGCATTTGGATGAGGTACGACTTCTAATACCTCTGCAACAATAAACCCAGTCAATCTGGAATTATCGATCACATCTTCTACTTCTAACCCTATGTGAGTTAATTTATCGGTAATTTCTTCTAAACTAGCATTGGTTTCTAAGTGTTCTAATAACCAAGATAATGTGAATTTCATGGACCTAAAAAGAAGTGAAAAAGTTATTGTAATGTAAAATGTAGTGATTTTAAAGCTTATTGTAGTGGAATGAAAAGTGACTTCTGTATCACAAGCAATGATGCAGAAGTTTTTGTAACTTTATATCTTCTTGTAAAGAGAATTTATCTTCTTTATATCACCTTTTAAATCTATCTCCGTAAAGGATTTAAGATTCATATTGTGGGTATCTGCATGGAAGCTATGAATGTAGCCATCTATAGTTAAGTCTCCTATCATATTATGGCTTTCATCTAGTATTTCGCTTCCTATTTGATAATGGCCAGTATATTCGTTAAAGGAACCATCTGTCAATTTGATGTATCCGTTACCAAATTCCTGCTCTAAATTTAAAGGATGATTAGCGTTAATAAAATCTATTTCGTTCATTATATACCTCACTAAAAATTAAATTATAATTAAAATAAGATGTTAAGTTAAATAATTTAATAAGATTAGTAAATTTTAAAATACAGAGCTGACTGTAATTAACACTCTAATTACATATTTTGTTAATGTATCAATGTTATAATAACACAGAGCTTTATCTTAACCCTTGACTTTGTCCTATAAAATTCATACTTTATTTACTGTTATAGTTCAAGTACATAGGGTCAAAATGGCGTTAAATCCGCTAGAGCAATTTAAAGTATATACAATAATAGAGTTACCTAGGTTATTTGGGTATGACGTAAGCTTTACCAATTCATCTTTTTTCACGATGATTTCGGTGATATTGATGATACTCTTTTTGCTTTTTGGAATAAAGAAGGGGTCAGTAATACCAGGATATTTGCAAGCTGCAGTTGAGTATGTATATGATTTTGTTATTTCAATAATAGAAAATAACACTGGAAGCAAAGGCTTGCAGCACATTCCATTGATATTCACAGTATTTATTTTCATTTTATCGTGTAATTTAGTTGGTGTTCTTCCTTATAGTTTCACGGTCACAAGTCATGTGATAGTCACCTTCGCTTTATCGATGGTGGTTTTTATTTATATAACGATTGTTGGATTTAAAGAAAGGGGAGTAGAATTTTTACGCATATTGCTACCAAAAGGAACTCCTTCGTGGCTTGCACCTATAATAATTATTATTAAGTTGTTTGCTTATTTAGTAAGGCCGGTTAGCCTATCAATAAGGCTTGCAGCAAATATGATTGCTGGTCATACAATCATCAAAGTGATAGCAGGGTTTATTGTAAATATGAACATATTTTTCACTCCTGCGCCGTTTTTGTTCATAATTGCATTGATAGGATTTGAAGTATTTGTTGCAATTTTACAAGCTTATATATTTACTATATTAACATGTGTATATTTGTCAGATGCAGTAAAGTAATTGACTTCCTTGTAGAATATTTTACAATTATATTATAAAGAAAAATTAAAGGTAATATATGGATTTAGTAGCTTTAAAGTTTATAGCAATTGGTTTAGCTGTGTTTGGAATGCTCGGTGCTGGTTTAGGTATAGCTAATATCTTTTCTGCTATGTTAAATGGGATTGCGAGAAACCCTGAATCAGAAGGTAAAATGAAAAGTTATGTTTATATTGGTGCTGCCATGGTTGAAATCATGGGATTGCTTGCGTTTGTACTTGCAATGTTATTAATATTTGCTGCTTAACAGATGCCACAGCTTGATGTTTCAACCTTCTTTTCTCAAGTTTTTTGGTTTTTAATTTTTTTCTCTTCACTTTTTTTCGTGGTAAGTTGTTTATTTTTACCAAAGTTAGATAAAATAATAAGCACTAGAAGTAAAGAAGTATTGGGTTCTTTTAATAGTTCTGTTCATCTTTTAAGACTCACGGAAGAGCAGATTGCCAAGTATAATGCCGCTTTAAACCAAGCTAGAATACAGGCAAAAAAAATCATAGATGATGCACTTGCTCAGGTAGAAGAAATGAGAGCTAATGTTAAGAATATATTAGAAGAGGAAGACAAAAAAAAGAGCAAGCTTATTGAAAAAAAAGTGGCAGAATTTAAATCTGAATATACTGATCAGTTAAAACAAATGGCTACTAGTATTGCTTTAATTTATTATACTAAATTGACTAATTCTGAAATTGAAGAGGAATTTATTGCTGACTTGGTGTCCAAAGAATTTTAGGGGTTTTTATGTCTACATCACTGATTATCGGTCTTGCCTTCTTGGTAAGTTTTGTCCTTTCGTATAAATTGCTAAAGAAAGTGATAAAAAATGCGCTTAACAATAAGCGTAACAAAAGCAAATTTTCAAGTGAAGAAACTGAAAAATTCAGGAAAGATATGTTGGAGTATTACAAAAAATCTTCTAAAAAATACAAAGAATTAGATGCAGAAGTTAATAAAATGATGAATGAAGCACTTGATAAAGCTAATAGTATCATTAAGCACAATAGACAGCAGCTAGATCAGACATTAGATGACAATGCCCATTCTAACTTGAAGAAAGTCACTGACCAAGTTGAAAAAGCTCTTGGGGATTTACAGACTAACACAGTGAATATAGCTGCTGATGCTGTAAAAAAAATAATGCATGAACGTAAAGATGATAAGCGTAGTAGCGAGGTCATATCTTCATTTTCACGTGACTTAAATAAAAAATTGCATTAGGTTCAATGCAACAATTGCCTATACTTCAAGCTGATAATGTAGAAAAAATTAAGTTTGATTCTAGTTTGTGCAAAGAGCCAGAGAAACTTTTTTACTATAAATTTAATATAATTCCTTGGCAAAAATTAAATAATACTACTTTTTTTATGGTTGAAGACACAAGCCGAGATATCAACCGTTGGGTCGAAGCTCATTACGGTATTGACTATGTATTAATAAAAGTGGATAGCGAACAGATTTTAAATCTTCTTAACTCGCACTTTGGTATTTCAGAATTTGCAAGCAACTACTTATATTACAAGAATCCTAATTTTTCAGCTAAAAGCATTAAACTAAGCTCAATATTTTTTGCTTCTTTCTTTATTGTAACTTCAATTTTAACACTAACAGAGAAATATACATATTTTGCTTTGATGTTGATATTTATAATCGGATGTTCTAGTTATTTATTCAAGTTTATAGCTACAGTTTTTAGCTTATGTGAAACCTCCAACCAAAAAGTGGATTATAGTAAGCTGAATGAAGAAGATTTTCCTATATATACTATTTTATTGCCTGCTTTTAAAGAAAGTGCAGTGATAGAGCAATTGATCGAAAGCATTGAAAGTTTGGATTATCCAAAATCAAAATTAGATGTGAAGCTTCAGGTAGAAAGTGATGACCAAGAAACGCTAGCAGCTATAGAAAAGTACACTTTACCGCAGTATTTTGAAGTAATAAAAGTGCCTCATTCTTTGCCTAGAACAAAAGCCAAGTCATGCAATTATGCTATGAGCTTTGCTAGAGGAAAGTATGCAGTAATATATGATGCGGACGATAAACCAGACCCATTGCAGTTAAAAAAAGCACTGATTGAATTTAATAAGGACGACGATAAGCTTGCCTGTGTACAGGCGAAATTAAATTACTACAATTGTGATTATAATTTTCTCACAAAATTCTTTTCTCTGGAGTATATGAACTGGTTTCAATACTTATTGCCTGGATTCCAAAAAATGAACATGCCGATGCCTTTGGGTGGTAGCAGTAATCATTTTTCAGTAAAAATTCTAAAAAAAGTGTTTTTCTGGGATGCTTACAGTGTTACCGAAGATGCTGACCTCGGTTTGAGACTTGCGCAAATGGGATATAAAACCAGGATGATTGACTCAGAAACATTGGAAGAGTCACCAATTGTTGTATTTGCTTGGATTAAGCAAAGAGCGCGCTGGATCAAAGGCTATATGCAAACTTATATTGTTCATTTAAAAAATATAAAGTCACTTTATAAACACACTGGATTTAAGGGAATTTTGCTATTGAATCTTTTTGTTGGCTCTGCAGCTTTTATATTTTTTACTACTCCATTTTTACTGCTTTCATTGATATTAACTAAAGTTTTAAATGAATTATTTTTGTACTACTTTGTAGTGGTATACGTTACTAACCTGATTCTTTTGGTAATAGCTGTCAAACAGCAAAAGATGCCTTTTTATTTTTATATAGTATCGATATTTTTTCCGGTCTATAGTCTGCTACATAGTGTTGCAGCTTTTCTTGCCTTATGGGAATTTATTCTTTACCCTGAGCGATGGAACAAAACTCAGCATGGTTTATGGAAGCAAAACCTGTAGCTATTTGGCTTTTTCTCTGCTCGGTCATGGTAATTCTCATGGTAGGGATTGGTGGATTTACCAGACTTTCAAAAGCAGGATTGTCAATCACAGAGTGGAAACCAATTACTGGAACATTACCACCACTGAGTGAACAAGACTGGCTACAAGAAAAATTAAAATACGAAGCTACACCTGAATATAAAGCACTTAACTATGGTATTAGTATGGAGGAGTTTCGCGCTATATACTTAATAGAATATGTACACAGATTGGTTGCAAGACTAACAGGTTTAGTTTTTGTCCTGCCATTTATATATTTCATATTAAGAAGAAAAATATCTAAAAAGGTAGTAATAAAGCTATGTGTGGCATTATTATTTGGAGCTTTACAAGCTTTTGCTGGTTGGTATATGGTAAAAAGCGGCTTGGTAGCCAAGCCTCATGTTAGCCACTATAGGCTCGCACTTCACTTATTATTAGCATTAGTTATCTTTGCATTATTGTCATATCAATTTTTTGATTATCAGATAAGGCCACAACAAACAAAACTTAAGGTTAGTGGTAACACTATATACTACGCAAGGATGATTTTGGTCCTAATTGTAATACAAATAATTTTCGGTGCATTTGTTGCAGGATTAAATGCTGGTTTGATTTACAATACCTTTCCACTAATGGACGGACAAATCGTTCCAGAAGATTTATTTTTCTTACAGCCTATATGGCTGAATATCTTTGAGAACAGAGCGACAGTGCAATTTATACATCGAGCACTGGCATTGCTAATACTAACTTTGGTAGTAATACTCACAATAAAAAATGCTAGCATAAAACCGGTATATATTATGCTGCTCTCCGTCGTCATTCAGATCATTTTAGGTGTAATTACTCTATTATTGCACATACCGATAGCCATTGCCATAGCTCATCAAGTGTTTTCATTTATCTTGTTTGGGTCAAGTTTATACTTCTTGTGTTATTTAAGGAAGCAGACTACATCACCAATCTGCACATTTTTTCCTTCTTGAACGGGAATATTTTTTATCACCATTGCTGCTTCAGCACATATGATATTTTCCATTTTCATTGCCTCCACCACAAATAAAGGTTGTCCTATTTCCACCTGATCTCCTACATTTACGTGCAATTTAACTAATAAACCAGATATTGGGGATTTTACAGCATCTGCTGAAATCCCTTCTGTTTCATTATTTAGCATTAACTTACTTAATTCAGCTACATGAGGTTTTAATATACAACACTCAGCTTTCATACCTGCATGTCTTATGAAGTACTTGCTGCCTTGTCTTTCTATTTTAAGTGCTATATTGGTATCGTCATTAATTGTGATATATAGCAATCTATAACTTGATTTCCACTTGCCTATAACGGAGTATTTATTGTGATTATATACCGTTATTAATATATTATCTTGGTATTTTGCATTTACGGAGTACTCATTGTCATTTATATTCACTATGAATAAATCTCTTGCACGGTCACCTGCCATCCGAGTAGCTGATACTGGTGCCCCTTCTTTTTTACTAGATTCCAGTGTCACGCACTGGAATGACACCTGAGATGTTTCATTCACTGCTTTATGATGGTACCTTTCTTCATTTTCCAAATGAACATATAACGCAGTGAAAATAAATATTTTAATATACTCCTCTGTAACAAAATCGCCGTGAAACCCACTAGGGTAATGATCTGGAATGAATCTCGTATGGAGCTTTGCTGCGATAAAATTTGGGTGATGGAAGATGGATTCTAGAAATTCTATATTATTTGTTACTCCTTCTATATAGCATTCAGACAATGCTTTTTGCATTCTGCTGATCGCTTCTACTCTATCTTTTCCATATGTTATCACTTTGGCAATCATCGAATCATAGAACATGCTAATTTCTGAACCTGCAGCAACTCCATCATCTATTCTTACATAATCATTTTCACCCGGTTTATCGTAATATTTTATTCTTCCGCTGGAAGGGAAAAATTTCTTCGATGGGTCTTCAGCGCAAATTCTACTTTCTATTGCAGAACCAGTAAGTTTAATATCATCCTGATTGAATCTCAATTTCTCTCCACAGGAAGTTCTAATCATTTCTTCTACTATGTCTATTCCAGTTATAAATTCTGTTACTGGATGCTCAACTTGCAATCTCGTATTTACCTCAAGAAAATAGAAGTTTTGGTCTTTATCTACAACAAACTCAACAGTGCCTGCTGAAAAATAGCCAACTTGCTTTGCCAGAGAAACACATTGAACATACATTTTTTGTCTTACTTCTTCACTAATGAATGGACTTGGCGTTTCTTCTATTATTTTCTGATTATTCCTTTGTATCGAGCATTCTCTTTCTCCAAGACAAACTATATTGCCATATTTATCTGCTATGATTTGTATTTCAATATGTCTTGGCAACTCTATATATTTCTCTATAAAGATACTGCCATCCTTAAAACTTTTCTCTGCTTCATTTGTGGCTGATGTAAATGCTAGTTCAATTTCTTTTTTGGAGTTTACAATTCGCATTCCTTTGCCACCACCGCCTGATGCAGCTTTAAGCATAACGGGAAAACCGATCTCTTTAGCAACTTGAGCTGCGTGGGCAACATCGCTGATCTTACCCATATATCCTGGCACTACATTCACTCCAGCTTTTTTTGCAGCTTCTTTTGCTGTTATTTTGTTGGCTGTAACTTCTATTGTTTCTGCACTGGGGCCGATGAAGTCTATATTATGTTTTTGAAGAGCACGTGGAAAATCTGGATTTTCTGCTAAAAAACCATAGCCAGGATGAACCGCCTCAGCACCTGTTTCAACTGCTACTTCACATATTTTTTCAATGTTTAAGTAACTGAGGCAAGATGGCGAAGGGCCGATATATCTTGACTCATCTGCTTGTCTTACATGCACAGAATTTACATCTGCATCCGAATATATGCATACACAAGATATACCCATCCTACGAGCAGTTCTGATAATCCTGCAGGCAATCTCTCCTCTGTTTGCTATTAAAATCTTACTGTACTTCTTTTCCGTCATCGTATGAGTATACTTTCTTAAGTTGAGAAAGTAAATTATTGCCTGCAAGTAATTTTTAGCTTCATGCTACAGCTAAATCACTATTTAAAAGTTGCATAACATCAGGATCTGTCACTATAGTACTTTCATCATACAAGCCGTATATCCCGTTACATGCCTTAAACAACAAACATGTAGATCCTCCAGAAGCTACTGTAGCTACTGAAGCTAGTGCAAGAGATTGAGAAACCAAAAATAAAAAGTACAAGGATAAACATAAGGCAGCAATACACGCTATAGCTCCTATTATGTATAAGCACAAATGAAATTTGCTATTACATATAAAACCGCCCTTTATACCTGCAATTTGCTTAGCTTCTTCCCGTTCTGCAGCATTTAAAAAATAAAGAGGAGCTACCGCTACTCTCCCATGAAGAATGCAGCTTTTATCACAGAGTGCTTCTTTAATATATCTCTTATTATCCTTAAGTTTCTCTTTTAATCTTTCTGATTCTTTCCAATTTTTAGCTTCTTCTGCTTTTTTAACCTTACTCTTAGTACCTTCTTCCAAATTTCTCATAATCTCTTTGAGTGCAGGTAGCAGAATTTCTTGACTTGCTGCTATATGAAATGGGTTCCCATTTTCATCAAGCCTATGCTTAGCTGCATAAGCAACATTCTCTGTGCAAATTCTGACAAATTCATCTTTATTTCTTGCTTTTGCAACTTCAAATAAGTCAGCCATAACATACCTCGCTATATTTAACCAACACTAAATTATACAACATAACTTACGAAAAACAAGTAGATTTTATCTCTCAGAATAAATAAATTCTAAATTGTTACAAACATAAATTTTAGCTATCATCATTTATATTATTGTAATAGACAAATATGCCAGACGTAGTCACTAGATTCGCTCCATCACCCACAGGGTTTTTGCATATTGGAGGGGCCCGCACTGCGTTATTTAATTGGCTCTATGCAAAGCATCATGGTGGCAAGTTTTTGCTGAGAATTGAAGACACCGACAGAAAACGTTCAACGCAAGAAGCAATTGATGCAATTATAGAAGGGCTAAGATGGCTCGGTATGAGCTATGATGGGGAAATAGTATATCAGTCAAAAAGAATAGAGCGGCATAAAGAAGTAGCAAACCTTTTAGTTGAGAAGGGTAGGGCGTATCACTGTTATTGCCCTGAGACAGAAAGGAAAATAAAAGCGAGAGAAGAAGGAAAAATATATAAGCACAAATGTATTAGTGTGACATCAAACGTAAAGCCTGTTGTCCGCTTTAAAGTGCCAGACTCGCAAGAGATCGTCATTGATGATAAAATATACGGCCAAATCAAAGTAAGTAGCGAGCAGCTTGATGATATAGTGATCTTACGCTCTGATAACACTCCAACATATATTTTTGCCGTAGTAGTTGACGATCATGATGCTGGAATAACTGATATAATACGTGGCTCTGACCATCTCACTAATACCTTTAAACATCTGCTAATATACCAGGCTCTTGATTTTGACATTCCACGCTTTGCACATGTGCCGCTTATCCATGGGGAAGATGGGAATAAGCTATCCAAAAGGCATGGTGCCACAAGCGTTTGCGATTATGAAAAGATGGGAATATTGCCAAAAGCGATGCGTAATTACTTGCTGAGACTTGGCTGGAGTCACGGCAACGATGAGATTATTAGCGATGAGCAAGCAATAGAGTGGTTTAATTTAGAAAGTATTGGTCGTTCACCTGCACGGCTCGATTTCAAAAAACTGGAGCATTTGAATAACCACTATATTAGTAATATGAGCAATGAAGATATTCTGACTCTAATGCTTAGAGAAAATACTCTAACTGACAAAAAAAAGGGCTATTTACTGCAGGGACTGACAGAGCTAAAAAAAAGAGCAAACTACCTGACCGAATTATTGGATTTAGCAAAATTTTATATTCAAGATCCGCCACTTGATTTAAGTGAAGAAGCTTGTCAAATTGTCAAATCTAACCTCAATATAATTAAGTTACTCGCATCATTTCTGTCAAAGATCGGTGATGAAAATTGGAATAAGGGTTTTTTATCTTCTCAGATCAAGGAATGTGCAAAATTGCACGATATGAAAATAAGCGATGTATACCACTCATTACGCGCCCCTATAACTGGAGTAATGGATGCACCTGGAATCATTGATATCATGGTGATTCTTGGTAAAGATGAGTGTATAAGAAGGTTACAAGCAATTTAAATGAAATAAGAAAATTACTTGACATCCTTCGCCAGCCCCCTTATCATGAAACTGAAGCTATTTATTTATCTTCGCAATCTGCAGATTAAAACGACAAAGGGAACTTTGTATTTGGCGTAAATCATGCTTAATTTTTTGCACTATGTGCACCTCATGTCTTTATAAAACTTCTGGGTTTCTACCTATACAAGCCGAAACGCGCTTATAAAGCGTTTAAGACATCAAAAGACGTCAAATAGAACAAGGGAGAATTTGAATACTAGCTACCCTAGGTTTTCTTTGCCTTTTTTTTATTTGGTAAATTTCTTAAATATTTATAGCTAAACGACAATCGTCATCCCGCTGCTTGTGAGCGGGATCTAGAGATACCGCGAATGAATCGCGGTATGACGGCTAAGTAGGGTGTCATCCCAGTGCTTGACACTGGGATGACATCATAGAGGCGCTGGGATGACATCATAGGGGCACTGGGATGACACCCTGACAACCGTCATCCCGCTACGTGTTAGTGGCTGAGATACTGCGGCGGTATGACGTAGGACTGCTGTCACCCCGCTACGTGTTAGCGGGATCTATTATGAAATACCGCAGCGATATAGCTACAGAAAACTTGTATAGATTTTTTCTACTTCTGTGATATCATAAGCCTGTAATGATAAAATAAGTAAATATGGATAAGTCAGCGTATGAGATCATAGAACATGAGTATGATGTGGTAGTAGTAGGTGCAGGTGGAGCAGGGCTCAGAGCAACGCTTGGGATGGCTGCAACTAATTTTTCAGTTGCCTGCATTTCTAAAATTTTCCCTACACGAAGTCATACAGTTGCAGCACAAGGCGGAATTAGTGCAGCTTTAGGTAATATCGGTGAAGACGATTGGCGCTGGCATGCATATGACACAATAAAAGGTTCAGACTGGCTTGGTGATCAAGATGCAATAGAATATATGTGTAAAAACGCTGCTAAAGCTGTTATTGAACTTGAAAATTTTGGCGTACCTTTTTCTCGTACAGAAGATGGCAAAATATACCAGCGTTCCTTTGGTGGAATGACAACTCACTTTGGTAAAGGAAAATCAGCTCAACGCACTTGTGCGGCGGCAGATAAAACTGGGCACGCAATCCTTCACACTCTATATCAGCAGTGTCTTAAATTCAACGCTGAATTTTTTGTTGAATACTTTGTGATTGATTTAATTATGGATAGCGAAACCGGAGCATGCTGCGGAGTTCTTGCTTGGTCGCTATGCGACGGCACATTACATAGATTTCGTGCGCATAGAGTGGTGTTAGCAACAGGTGGATATGGACGTGTTTATTTCTCTGCAACAAGTGCGCATACCTGCACAGGTGATGGTAATGGCATGGTAGTAAGGGCTGGATTACCACTTGAAGATATGGAATTTGTACAATTTCATCCAACAGGAATATATGGCTCAGGGTGCCTGATGACAGAAGGATGCCGTGGTGAAGGGGGGTACCTCGTTAATTCTCAGGGCGAGAAGTTTATGGAACGTTACGCACCAAAAGCAAGAGATTTAGCTTCCCGTGATGTGGTAAGTCGCGCAATAACAATTGAAATTAGAGAGGGAAGGGGAGTTGGACCGAAAAAAGATTACATGTATTTAACTATAGCGCATCTTGATCCGGAAGTAATAAAACTCAGATTGCCGGGCATCAGCGAAACCGCAAGAACTTTTGCTGGAGTTGATGTCACTAAAGATCCAATACCGGTCATTCCGACTGTTCACTACAACATGGGTGGCATTCCAACCAATTATCATGGAGAAGTGATTACGCTGAAGCAAGGTAAGGAAGAAGTGGTAGATGGACTATTTGCAATTGGAGAAGCTGCGTGCGTCTCTGTGCACGGTGCAAATCGACTTGGTTCTAACTCGCTTCTTGATCTTGTGGTTTTTGGCAGAGCTGCAGCGCTCAGAGCAAGAGAGAAACTAAAATCCGGTACACCACATAAAAAATTGCATTCAGACTGCACAGACTGGATAGTAGATAGATTCAATAAAATGCGATTTGCTTCTGGTGGGCTAAAAGTAGCAAAAATACGCAGTGAAATGCAGAACACTATGCAAAAATACGCATCAGTTTTCCGTGTTGCTGAAGTTTTAGAAGAAGGCAAAAAAGCTATAAAAAAGGTAGCAAAAATGATGCCTGATATTTCACTTGAGGATCGCAGTATGATGTGGAATAGTGATTTAGTTGAAGCACTGGAGCTTGCTAACATGATCCCACAAGCGGTTATTACCATGGAATGCGCAGCTAATCGCGAGGAAAGCAGAGGTGCCCATGCTCGTGAAGAATTTCCTGAACGTGATGACAAAAACTGGATGAAGCACACTATAGCGTGGCTTGAAGAAAAGAAAGGGCAAATTAACGTAAAAATTGATTATAAAAAAGTGGCTGAAAAAACTCTGAGCGGTGAGATTGATTTCATAGCGCCAGAGAAGAGGGTTTATTAGTCAGCCCATCTAGCTTATTCATGAATTGACGTAGTATTGATACATCGCTCATTTTAGTAGCTGGGTTTTCTGTATGCTCTGGTTGATTTGGTGACTCTTGTACTGCTTGATTTTTAGTCTCATTTCTTAAATTCTGTTGATCATTATTAACAAGGTTCTTCGAAGCTTGATTCTGCTCTGTTGTTGAATTAGAGCGGTTTTTGTCGTTAAATGTGTCCTGTGCTTTGTTGGTTGATTTTTCAAAAAGTTTCTTAATACCACTAAATCCTAAAGTTAAAGTAAGGCATATAACTCCAGCAACAGCTATGATAGGAATGGCTGCTCCAATTGCCATTTGACCCTGAAAGAAAGCAAATGTTACCATTGCAATAACAGTAATCGTTATCGTGATTGCTAACAGTTCGCGGGTCCTTTTTGCTGGATCTATGAATCCTGCTACAGCAGATACTCCTTTTTTTATACCAGAACCTGCTTCTTTAATGCCAGACTTGCATTTTTTTGAAGCAGTTTTACAGTGGTATTTTTCTTCAAGCTTCTCTTTTAGTTCTTTAGCTTTCTCCTGTGCTTTCTGTGGAGTCCCTGAATAATCTTTTAGATCTCGTAAAGTTAAATAGTACTTTTTAGTATGGAATTTTGGATCTTTCAGCTCCAGAGAACAGGGATCAGCGCCTATTTCTAGCAGCATTGTACAAAATTTTGTTGTATTGTCATAAGCAGTTGCTGTATCAAAAATTGTTCCTTGCGGTAGGTATTCGATACTTCTTTTTTCTGCTTTTTTCTTTAATGCCAATTCTAGGGGTGTGTTCCCTTCTCCATTCTTAGCATTTATAGCTTTACCTAATTTATCTTTAGATATTGTTCCATTTTTTACTAAACCTAAAATCAATTCCAAACATGTAACTTTTTGTTCTCCTTTGAATGAAGCAATATAGTGCAGAGCATTTTTTTCATCTTTATCTTGCACAGTAATATCTGCACCATTTTGTAGAAATAACTCTAAGGCTTTATACCTATTTGTTTTTTCAAATTTTCTATCTGTACATGATCGATCCTCATTCTTTCCTTTTATATGCTGAAGCAGCTGATGAAGAGGTGTTTGTTCTTCCTGATTTTCACTATTAATGAGTTGTGCTAAATCTTCCTCGGTGACCGTTTTTATTAGGGTACCTAGAAACTTGCATTTCTGTTTCTTTTCCAATGGCACGATAAGGTGTAAAATATTATTTCCTTTTTTATCTTTTATGCCGTTAACATTCGTACAATCTTTTAGATATTTTTTAAATTTCCTGTTATTTCCATTTTTGATCGCTTTTAGTAATTGAACATTATTATTCGTTATCCCGTTTATTTTATGATCATCTTCAACATCACTGCCGTAGCCACTTTCTGCTTCACTATTCCTACGATCATTTTGGTTACAATATCTGCTATTACAAGTAATTTTAAAAATTACTTGCTTTACTCGCTCTTTTGTTTCATTTGGTATTTTTTTCGATCGTTCTATTACTTCATCTAGCACTGGAAGAAAGCATTGGACATAATACCTATAATATTTTTCTTGTTCTCTAAGTGATTCTTCTAATTTAGTTAATACTTCAGGGCTAGCACCTTCCTTGAATAACCTTTTACACTCCTTGAGAGCTCCATCTTGACCTCTTGGTTTTTCACGCTTGTGTTCTTCTTTTTTTACCTTTCTCTCTATAATGCCATACAATTGTTCGTCTTTTCTATCCCGCTCTTGCTTTTCATTTTTATCTATGTATTCATCTAATTTTTTTGCATTAGTAGTTAGTGCAGTTATATCTATACCCATACTAAAACCTCAATATTAAAAGCTATTTAAGTTGTCAGCACTAAACTAACAACCAAGAAGTTTGACTTTTAAATTGAGCTAAACGTTGTATATGTATAGGTGGAAAGGCAGAAAACTAGTTTCTATTAGAAAATCTGTTATCATAGTCAAATCCTCACTTGAACAGTTGCTACTATTTTAACCATTTAATCTTAAAAAATAATAAATATAGCTAAACTGTGAAACGTGCTATTGGCTAAAATAGGATAAGAAACTATAGCTGCAAATATCCAAATTGATTTTTTATAAATCTTCCAGGCTTGGTTTTTCTTCTGATTTTTTAAGTCTTTCTTTATTTAGTATGGAGCTTATCTCTTCTACACTTTTATCAATATCATCATTGATTATTACATAATCATATTTATCACGTTTGCTTATCTCTTTTTGAGCTTCGGCTAATCTGCGCTCTATTTCGCTTGCATCATCACTATTACGCTTTTGCAAACGCAACCTAAGCTCTTCCATTGAAGGGGGAAGTATAAAAACACTTACAACTTTTTTTCTCATGAGCTTGAATAAGTGAAATGCTCCTTGCCAGTCTATGCTGAGTAAAACGCTTATTCCATTGCTTAAGTTTTGCTCTATAAAATTTCTTGGTATACCATAAAAATTCTCAAAAACTTTGGCATATTCAAGCATTTGGCCAGCTTTGCATAACTCGTGAAATTTTTCTTCGGTAACGAAAAAATAGTCTTTTCCATTTATTTCGCCGGGGCGAGGCTTGCGCGTAGTCATAGAAACAGACCTAACTAAATTAGTTGATCGCTCAAGTAATTTTGCTGATATAGTAGTTTTTCCAGCTCCAGAAGGGGAGGATAGAACCAATAATACGCCCTCACTTTTTATGGTCATTTTTCTTTGCATTTTTTAACATGGTGCTTTTTGGATCAGAGTTTAAAAAGCTAGAACCTTCTAAATTAGAATTTGATAAGTTGGTGCCAATGAGAGAAGAGTTATCAAAGACAGTATAGCGCAAATCGGTCTTTTCAAAATTTGCCTTATTCAAATTAACGTTTACAAACTTTGCTCTACTTAATGTTGAATTAGAAAAATCGGCATTTTCTAAATTCATATTCTTAAATTCAAAGTAAGAATAATTTACATTAAATTTTTCACCCTGTGATATTTTCTCTTGCAAATCTTTAATCGAAGTTATAGCATTTTCTGAACCTGCAAGTTTTTTCTGTCCTTTATTGTCAATCAAAATTGAATTATCAAATTTGCAACCTGTTAAGTGAGCATCAACAACTGAACTTTTATATATGCTTGAAGAGAGAAAAGACATATCACTAATTGTTGAATTGCTCAAATTGCTAAGAAAAAAGCTAGTTTTCCTAAAGGCATTAGCGTGAAGCAAAGAAGATCTGAAATCGCTTTCAATAAAATTTGAATTAGTTACTTTTAAATTAGACCAGCTTGAATTATCAGCTAATAAATTAAAGAATGTTGAATTTTCTATTTCACTGGAATCAATATTATGGCGAGAAAGTGTACTGTTATAAACTTGAGAGTCTTGGATTTTTATCTTATACATTGAAGTTGTAGAAAGGTCTGAATCTTCTATCTTCGCAGAGGTGAATAGTGAATGGTCAAAAAATGAGCCATTCATGTTAGAATTCGCAACTTTAGTATTATGAAACTTTCCGTGACGAATGTCAGCATTAGAGACATTAACTTGATGCAGTTCACTAAAACTAAAATCAATATTGGATAAATCAGCATCCTGAAGATTTGCTTCAGAAACATATGTATGCTTTATCTTGGAACCATTTAGTATAGATTGAACAAAACTTGAATTATCGTCATTCACATAGGAAATTTGTGTGTTGCTTAAATTAGTTTCGTCGAAGTTACTGTTAATTATGATAGAAGAATTAAGGTAGGCAGCGGAAAGATTGCTACCTGTAAAGTCTGATTCTTTTAACTCTGCACCATATATGTTAGCATTTTTTAATGAAGAAAATTGTATCTTTAATTTATATGCATCCACTCCAAAGAAACTTGCATTATCAAGGTTGTTTTTCTGCATAACAGTATCGTTTATTTCACTATCACTAAAATTTACGTGGCTAACATTCGAGTTTGATAAGTTGGAGAAATTCATTTTCACATTCGAGAAATTAGTATGCAAACCAATTACGTTGTGCATACTCACTTTTTTGAGATCGGAACTGATAAAATCAGCATAACTAACATTAGACTGATCAAATACGATATCTGTTAAGTTTGCAGAAACAAATTTTGTAAAACTCAAATTTGTACCTTTTATTTTAATGCCATGTAAATTAGCATTGGAGAAATTAGCACCACGTAAATCAACATCAATGAAAGACACGTCGGATAAATCGGTGTTAGAAAAATCAGCACCAATCAGACTTACTCCATCAAAAACAGATTTACTTAGGTACAGTTGGTTAAAATTAGCTCCATTTAAGTTAGAACCAAAACCTTTCTTAAAATCTTCTGGCACGCCCTCTTTGTGGCACTGCACCAAAAATTCAGCAAAGTCTTTTTTACTGTAAGATACGTATTTTGCATCACGCAAAGCGTTTAAAAAATCACTAATCTGATTTTTTTCATCATTTGTTTCGTTTCCATAACATAAATGACCAACTAAAATTAATATCAAAAATCTAATCATCTTGCTTATCGCACTGTATTTCTTTCGTTTTCACAGCCCAATCGTACATTGCTGAGCTTTCTTTATTGTCTATTTTTCTATCCTCCAAAAGATGTGGCATCATTTCGGCAATCGCATTTATTATATTGATCTGCTTTTTTTCGATTGCTATATCAATTGGGGATTGAAAATTATTGTTAACTACTCTAAGATCAGCACCTTGTAATAAGAGAAAGCGCACTATGTCTACCTCACCTTGTTTAACTGAATAAATGAGAGGAGTATCACCCAATTTATTTCTAAACCTTAGTATCTCTTGAATTGTTAATCCAATTTTTTCTAGCTTACTTATTACTCCTCTTAAGCAAGTTAAGTTGTTCTTCTTAATGCAGTAAAAAAATTGCTTACTGTAATCATCAATAAACACAGTTGTAGGAAGATGCTCATTAAGGCTATCATATTGTCGTTTATATATTGACTTGCTTTGTATGTCTTTATGACCCCATTCTTTTATTGGTTCTCTGTTTAGCTTTGTCCATTTTTGTAAACTTTTCTTTTCACTTTGCTCTTCTTCATCTTTTTTAGTTATAGGTTTTACTCTATTGCGGTCCTTGGAATTACTGTTTGTTTCTTTCACTTTTTTTTCTTCAGACTGATTCTCTACTTTTTCTTTTTTTCCCTCTAATAATTGACTCGCATCACTTTTTGAAAGTTCATTATCTTTTATATCAATCTTCTGATCAGCTTGTAGATTTTTTTGCGGGTTAGCTGTATTCTCATTTAAATCAGCACTTAAAGGCAAAGGCTCTGGTTTCAAATCTTTATTCACTTCTTTATTGGCCACATTTGGTAAATTTTGAGCAAATTTGTCTGTGCTTCCTTCTAGCTGGTCATTTGGCAAATCTTTATCAATCCTTTCACCTTCACTTATAGTTTTTTCAACCACGAAAGCTTTGTTCTCGTTGTGTTGCAGTTTCTCTTTATCGGTAGTGCCGTCTAATCTTTTGCTCTCAGCCTCTTGTGTTTGTTTAGCATCGACGTTGCTTTTTAACTCATCTTTTTGATTTGTGCTATCTTGCTTCCTTACACCTACATTTTCGTTTTTATGAACTGATTCAATTTTCTTTTCTTCAAATTGCTCTACAGCAAATAGGCTCAGTGATCCGAATACAACAGCTAATAATATAAAATATAAAATATTTTTCATAAATATCCCAAGCATAAGCTTAATTAAAATGATACTATAATCAAATGATTAATCTACAGTAAAAAATGCCTTAGGATTTAATTTATAAAAAAACAATAGATTTTTTGTATCTGTTCAGGGGCATCGCAAATATTGAAGCAAAGTGGTCAGTGCTTACTGTACGAACATTGTGATTTGAGAGCAATCTCCGCTAGGGAGGATGTCATCCCAGTGCTCCTTTCTCGTCATCCCAGTGCCCAGACACTGGGATCCAGAAAAAAGAATGGTGTCATGCAAGTAGCCTCCTTCTCCTGTCATCCCAGTGCCCAGACTACTTGGATCCAGAAAAGTTTGCTTGTAAGCAAGCAAACTAGCATAGAAAGTGGTTACAACATTTTCGATGAGATTATATGGAAAACTGGATCCCAGTGTCTGGGCACTGGGATGACAAAGGAGGACGTTATTCCAGTGCCAAGCACTGACCATTTGCTGTGCAATTTACCTTCAAAAATGAATGTTCGTACAGCTATGGAATGAATCGCGGTATGACGTAGGACTGCTGTCATTCCAGTCTGGAATCTAGTCTTTACTGGGGAGAAGAAACTCTCCTTCTACAGTGTATCCGTTTAGGGGAGGTATCTGTTCAGATGTATGGCTAATGTACAAATATTGAAACAAAAATTCCAGTGCTCCCTTTCTTGTCATCCCAGTGCCCAGACACTGGGATCCAGAAAACTTAACTTTAAATAAGTGGCTGCATAATAAACTACACATTAAACCTAAAGTGCATTATATCACCATCTTGCACGATGTAATCTCTGCCTTCAAAGCGAATTTTTCCTGCGTCTTTGCAAGCTGATTCACTTCCATACTTTATGTAGTCTGCAAAGCTTATTGTCTCTGCTTTTATAAAGCCTTTCTCAAAATCAGTGTGGATTACACCTGCTGCTTTATCGGCTGTTGACCCTATTTTTACTGGCCATGCCCGTGCTTCTTTGGGGCCCACAGTAAAGAAAGTTATCATACTCAGCACTTCATACATAATACGCGCTACTCCATCAAGGCCTGATTCTTGTAAGCCAAATTCTGATAAAAAACTCTGTTTTTCCTCTTCACTATCAAGATTTGCAATATCTGCTTCGAGTTTTGCTGAAATGCAATAAAATTTGCTTTTATTTTCCTCCGCCATCCTCTCTACCTTTTTAGATAATTCATTGCCAGTTATAACATTTGTATCTTCAACATTGCAAACGTACATAACGGGCTTTGTTGTCAGCAATTGAAGCAACTTCATCTCATCTTCATTGATATTCTCCAAACTTCTTGCAGGTTTACCTAATTTTAAAGTAGCTAATACCTCTTGCATTAATTCAAGTTGTCTCTTTAGCTCTTTATCACCTTGCTTTGCTTTCTTTTCCAATTGAGGAAGCCTTTTTTCTATGCTATCAATATCAGCTAGGATTAATTCCATTTCTACCACTTCAGCATCTGATATTGGATCTATTTTACTGTGTATATGGCTGATATCGTCATCCGTAAAGCACCTGAGCAGATGAACGATGGCATCAACTTCTCTGATATGGCTTAAAAATTTATTGCCAAGCCCTTCGCCTTTGCTCGCACCCTTTACCAGACCTGCAATATCTACAACTTCTAATTGGTTGTAGATTACCTTCTCTGAGCCTGCAATTGCTGCGATTTGTTTCAAACGTTGATCTTTTATCGAAATCTTGCCTATATTTGGCTCGATTGTGCAAAAAGGATAATTTGCAGCTTCGGCTGCACTTGACTCTGTAAGCGCATTAAATAAGGTTGATTTTCCTATGTTTGGTAACCCAACTATACCGCAGTTAAAACTCATATTTGCTATGTAAAATTATAACTATTGCATAATTTAAAAATTTCTGCTATACTTAATTAGTCGCTTATTGACAATTTTGTTGGTATAGTAATATATAGCTTAAATTAAGGTAAAACTATGACTACAGCTAAGAAACGGAAACTACCAAGTGACTTTCATGATGTTGAGGTTGGAATAAAAAGGCCCAGGATCTCAGGGCAAGAAATAACTCTTTTAAATAGTAACCCTTACCCTGACAATTTCTATGTAGGACAAGCAATTGGTAATGGAAGCTGTTTTTTTGACTCGTTCAGGCAAAGTCTAGAACAACAGACAGGAGAGCAAGTTACTGTCGAAAAATTAAGAAATGATTGTAGGGAATTTGCGCAAAAGAATCCACCAAAGTGGTTTACAAATGCAATTGTCAATAGTCATGATAACAATGGCCAGCACCGTAGTGAAACTGTAGATGATTATACAGCAGACATTATGCGTAACAGTAGGTGGGGTGATCCTGACGTTGAAGGCAGAATACTTTGTGAAAAGTATAAGGTAAAGCTACATGTTATAGAGAACCAGACTGTTGATAACCAAGATCTGTCTTTGCATGAATTAATAGACAATTCAGGTTCAAAAAGTGCAGGTGAATACAATAAAGTTGATTATGATGATAGTAGTATTGTGCATATAATAAACAAAGGCGGATTGCATTTCGAACCATTGCTTGATAGAAATAAAAGTTTAGCAAAACAACTGCAAGAGGAAACCAAACTTAAACAAGAGCAAGAACAAGAAGATTTCCTATTAGCAAAAAAACTGCAGCTAGACGAGATCTTAGAATATTGTAACCTTTCAAAGGATATCTCTGAGAGAGCAGAGGTTGAAAAGGGATTTGATAAGTTATTGGCAGAAAATGCTGATGGAAAAATTGGTGATGTTGTAGGGCAGTGCGTTAGTGATATAAAGCAGCGCATAGAGCGCTCTGAGAAGCAAAACCCTTCAAGCTCACCAAGATGTAGTATGGAGGAATCAAGAACAGAAAAAACATTTCATCAACAACAAATATCACAATTGGAAGTGTAAAATAAATCTTCATAGCTCTGTATATTTTTATATAGGGCTTTTGCAAGCATTTCATATAATATGAACTTGCAGTACGTACTAACCTAAATGCAAGTTGACCATGAGACTAGTTTAATTATTGATGCCATAGAGGAATTTGGCGGTGAGGCTAGGCTTGTCGGCGGATGTGTGAGAGACTCAATTTTGCAGCGTGATGTTCACGACATCGATTTAGCTACTAATTTGCTTCCCAATCAAACGATTAAAGCGCTAAAACTCCGTAATATAAAAACTATTCCAACTGGCTTAAAACATGGAACTATCACTGCGGTTCTAAATCAAAGATCTTTTGAGATCACAACACTAAGGCATGATGTGAAATGTGATGGTAGGCATGCAAAAGTAGAATTTACCAATAATTGGCAAGCGGATGCTTCAAGGCGCGACTTTACATTTAATGCTCTGTATGCAGATAAGCATGGCCATATATATGACTACTTTGGTGGTATAGAGGACTTAAAAGCGCGAAGGTTAAACTTTATAGGCAACGCTGAAGATAGAATTAAAGAAGACTATCTACGTATTTTAAGAGCATTTCGTTTTCATGCAAAAATATGTGCCGGAGATTTGAGTGATGAAATACTAAGCGTATGCAAAAAGCATTCGCATATGATTCAAAACCTCTCTGGAGAGAGAATAAGAGATGAAATACTTAAATTGCTGGAGTGCAATGATCCTTTTCCAACACTTAAGAGCATGCAAGAATCTGATGTTTTGCAAAAGATTATCCCAAAAGAAGTAAAATGCGAAATTCTGTCTTCGTCACTTCTTTTGGGCACTGATGCACTAGTAAAATTAGCGTTACTTCTTAGGACCACCAAAAATGACAGGCTAAGTCTTGGAGAATATGTAAGCAAATTTTTACGTCTTTCGAACAAGCAAAAGAAAAAGCTGCTATTTTTACTATCCAACGATATCAAAACAGAGCTTTCGGAAAAAGAGCAAAAAAAGTACATATCTTTATTTGGTAGAGAACTATATTGTGATTTAATAAAAATTTGTGGTGTTGAGTCTGGAGAAAATATTGACAAATACATTTCATTTGCTAATACATTCAATATTCCAAAATTTCCTTTATCTGGCGATGATTTAATAAGTATAGGTCACCAGCCAGGAAAAAGTTTAGGTAAAAACTTAGAATTGCTAAAACAACATTGGGAAGACAGCTCCTACACTTTAACAAAAGAGGAGCTGGTGCTTTATGCTAAGAGCCTACTTTAACTTGCTTTCCGACTGTTCAATGAATGTATGCTTACAGTATTAGTGTGACTCATCGAGGAATTAGGTGTGTATTCTTTTTTAGCTTTTTCTGTTAATTGGTATTCGTTTACTCCTCCTTGAGTTTGATTACACATTCCCTGATCTGTAGATAAAAATTTATCTCTTATGCTTGATGTCAGTTGTAACTCTTGAATCTTATCTAAAAAAAATCTCATTCTAGCTTCTACTAGCTCTTTCACAACAATTTCTTTAAGTAATTCTACTGAGTCGTTATTATTATTATTCTTGCTATTAAAGCTGTGCAAGATAGAGTCTACAATCTTATTTACCCCTTCTTGTTTGTTAAATTCTAATTTTTTTACGCATTTTCTAACAGAAGGTGACAACTTGGCTTTTAACGTGTCATCTCGTAGTTCTTTACCCATATTTTTTCCAATGTTACAATGTTCGTTGACAACTTCTTTAACCTTAGCTTCTATGATCTCCCTTGCGGATTGTTTCAAATTACTTTCTAATAATTCAAGCAGCTTACTGCTTTCAAATTTGCCATCATCTTGATTTGATAGAGACTTTATAGTTTCATTAAGCACGTTATGGCAAAAGTGTTTCTCTTTAAATTCAGGAAAACCTTTTTTTAACTCCTCGTTTTTCCCAGATAAAAAGTTATTGAGACCCTTATCCCTAGAAAGCTTATTGGGCAAGTTTCGTAATTTTGAAAGAGTTGATTTTGCAGTAGATACTGTACTCACTGCACCTGCCTTTTTAGCCAATTGACCTTCTTTTGCTTCCTGTAGTTTCTTAGTGTCAGCTTTCAATTGACCTTCTAAATCAATCTCCAATTGTTGTTTAGATTCTTGAACACTTTGTAATTGCTTCCCCAAGTTCTCCATTTCACCCAATTGAGCAGTCAATGTATTCACACTTAATCGTAGAGCTTTGTTTTCATGACCTAAGTCACTGACTTTATTTTCTAATTCAGTATTTTTGTCTTTAGCCTGACACAATTTATCAGTCTGTGATTTAAGTAAAGCCACTAATTTGCTAGCTTGCCATTGTTGATTCAATTCAATTAATTTATCCTCCTTGTCCTTTAACCTACTCTTAAGTTCTATTATTTGTGCTTGCAGACTTTCATTATCTTTCCTAGTAGCTTCAATTTCTTCTCCTTGCTCTCTTATTATCATGTATTGATCAAATATAGTTTTCTGTTGTTCATCAACTTTATCCTGCATTGCTTTTTTATCTTGTTTGTATTTGGTTAGTTCCTCTTCTCGTTCGCCTGCATCTTCTGTAAGTCCCTTATAACTCTTTTCAAGTCCTTCAATTGCAGATCGTAATTCTCTATTTTCTTCTTTTAAGGAAGCATTTTGTAAACGTTCAAGTTCTAATTCCTGATTTATGCCCTCCAGCTGTTCTTCTAATGCTTCATCATCTTCCTCTGTTATCAATGCTACTCCATCAGTCTGAACCCCTCCATCTTTGTTTATCACTACACTTTGGCTCTCTTTCTCTACAACTTCAGGTTTTAAGTCAACTTGAACACTTCCATCTATTGTCTTAAAAGCATCAGTTTGAACTTCATTGTTTGCAGTAGTTTTATCGTAGTACAAAATATTTTCTGCCCATCTATTCCATCTCTTGGGCAATATTCGTCCAATCGTTTTTAGATATAACCAAGCAAATACAGTAGACCAGCTGTATTTTTTTTCCTTTCGCTTAATATTAATTTCATAATTAACCTTATTATTAATATTTAGCATAAAATTACCTCATTTTTTAACTTTAATTTACAGAAAATTTTAATAGTAATAAAGTTATATATATTAGTATAAATGTTAAACAAATACTAACACAGGTGTCAAATTATGGTAAAGTCTTTGCCCGCCTAATACACTTTAAGCAGAAATGTACATGTCTGCAAGTACAGCATTTGCTTTTTCTATCGCTCTTGCTAACACTTCCTGTTCATTGTTCTGATTTTTCACATTGATTACCTGAGCAGCCAAGTTTGCAGGAAAAGTGACCAAACTGACTTCCCATAATTCCACTTGTTTTAACACTCTAGCTCCGCTTTTATGATCAACATCATACTCTATAGGTATATAGCCGATGGAAAGTCCATTGATTACTCCAGTTTTGAGCATTAAGTACGCTTCCTTTGCTTTTTGGATGCCCAAAAGTAAGTGTGCGGTTATATACAGGCCAACATCATTTTCGCAAATATCTATGATGCTACCTATAGGCTCACCTGGATTGTGCTGCCAAAGGAGTTTTATTTTATTTCTGTTTAAATTTTCCTTAAATGCTCCAGGCAATATCAGATCATTTTGTTTATCAACTATATTAAAAACGCTAGCATAACCAGAAAATACACCGTTTTCTTCTATACTTTTTATTGACAATGGTGAATAGAGAAATTTCTTATTCATAAAGCCTCCTGTAGTATTGGGAATTTTGTTTCGCAATGCACTGCGATATAATTCTATTATATGCAGTGCTCTAAAAGGGGGAAGCACTTTTCTTAGTTACTAAAAACGCTAACTAGAATCCAGATTGGACACTGGGTTATAAAATTCTACGTCATACCACCGCGGCGCTAACAAGTAGCGGAATGACGATTGTCAAGGTGTCATCCTAGTGCCTCTATGATGTCATCCCAGTGCCCTGACTACTTGGATCCAAGAAAAAGAATGATGTCATGCAAGCCCCTATGATGTCATTTCAGTGCTTGACACTGGGATCTCATTTCACTCTATAATAGCAGTGCTCCTTTCTTGTCATCCGAGTAGCCTCTTTTTTGTCATCCCAGTGCGTGACACTGGGATCCAGCCTTTCCATAATCATCAAAACATTGTATTGTAACGTAAAATGGCTACTTTTATGCTTACCAACTTAATAAAATTCCTGGATCCCAGTGGGCTTTGTTGCATCGCTAGCTATGATGGATTAAAGATAAAAAAGGTGGAGAATATCAGTAGCTTATTATTCTGGTATTTATAACAAGAACGGTCAGTGAATACCTAAATTTGAGTAAAAGAAATTTCACTACCACTCACTAATCCGGCTAAAATTCAAGAATTTCAATGCTTTAGCTATTTTCAATAGAATTAAATTTATTAATATAAATAACAAGTTACTATTCTTAAATTTGATCAGATTGATTGCAAAAAAAACAAGATTTTCAATAAGTTGCTTATAATCCTAATTATAGTTAGCCTTTCATAAGTAGCGATGCAACAAAGCCATCCCAGTGTCAAGCACTGGGATGACACCCTACTTAGCCGTCATACCGCGATTCATTCGCGGTATCTCTAGATCCCGCTCACAAGCAGCGGGATGACGATTGTCGTTTAGCTATAAATATTTAAGAAATTTACCAAATAAAAAAAAGGCAAAGAAAACCTAGGGTAGCTAGTATTCAAATTCTCCCTTGTTCTATTTGACGTCTTTTGATGTCTTAAACGCTTTATAAGCGCGTTTCGGCTTGTATAGGTAGAAACCCAGAAGTTTTATAAAGACATGAGGTGCACATAGTGCAAAAAATTAAGCATGATTTACGCCAAATACAAAGTTCCCTTTGTCGTTTTAATCTGCAGATTGCGAAGATAAATAAATAGCTTCAGTTTCATGATAAGGGGGCTGGCGGAGTTTGTCAAGCAAGTTTTTAGCCCTGTCTCCTTGCTATAATGTTCATATCGATAGAAAAGCAAAAGAATAAAATGAAATATCAAGTGATATCCTCTATAATTAAATTTTTTGAATGAAGAGATGACGATTCGTGTAGGAATTAATGGTCTGGGTAGAATAGGCAGAGGCGTATTGCGTGCTATTTTCGAAATAGAAGAATATAGCAAACAAATAGAAGTTGTAGCTATCAATGGATCGCTCAGTGCAAAGCAGCATGCACATTTGATTAAATATGATTCTGTTCATGGCAAATTCAGTGGTGATATTGATTTTAATGAGTCTCAAAATTGGCTATCCATAAATGGCAGAAAGTTTTCTTTGTATAGAGAACGGAGCCCTGAAAATATTCCTTGGAATGTTGATGTAATACTTGAATGTACTGGTGCATTCAACAAACGTGAAGAAGCAATAAGGCACAATGCAGAGAAAGTAATTGTCTCTGCTCCAGTTCCAGATGCTGATGTCACTATAGTTTATGGTGTGAATAACGATATGCTCGAAAAAGAGCATAAAGTGATATCAGCAGGTTCTTGCACTACAAATTGCCTTGCTCCGATTGTGAAAGTCCTACATTCTAGTTTAGGCATAAAAAGCGGTTTTATGACTACTATACATGCCTACACGAATGATCAAAATGTTCTTGATGGTAATCATAAAGATTTGCGTAGAGCAAGGGCTTGCGGATTATCTATGGTGCCAACTACAACCGGGGCAGCAAAAACAATTGGTTCTGTCATCCATGAATTAAAAGGAAAACTAGATGGCACTTCCGTCAGAGTTCCAGTTAGCAATGTTTCTATGGTTGATTTTAAATTTACGACTGATAAGAAAGCGACCGTTGAAGAAATCAATGAAATATTTAAGGATGCAGCTCTCTCCTCTACGTCATTCCAGCGCGTGACGCTGGAATCTAATTTCTGGATCCCAGTGTCAGCTACTCGGATGACATCAGAGGGTACTAGGATGACAGAGGGTTATCCAATGTCAAATGTACTTTCTATATGCGAGGAACCTTTAGTCTCAATAGATTTTGTGCATAACCCTTATAGTGCAATTGTGGATTTAACTGGTACATATGTTACAGGTGATATATGCAGGGTTGCAGCGTGGTATGACAATGAGTGGGCTTTTTCGCTGAGAATGTTAGACATAGTATTATTGAGCTATAGTAAAGTATGAACTGGAACTCAAACAAATACGCCTCATTTTATGAGCACTTTGCGGAACTCAGAAAAAGAGTTATCTTTTGCTTTCTATTTTTTTGCGTTGCTTTGGGTTTTTGTTATTACTTTAAGGAAAATATATACCGTTTTTTACTCGCACCTTTAATAGAAGCAACAAAAGGTAGCGAAGGTTTTTCTTTAATTTACACAGACTTAACAGAGGCATTTTTTGTGTATCTTAGAGTTGCAATGATGAGTGCACTTTTGCTCTCTTTTCCTGTGTTTGCATGGCAATTCTATATGTTCTTAGCACCTGGGTTATATAAAAGTGAAAGGGCAGTGTTGTTGCCATACTTAATTGCAACACCGGTTTTATTTGTAACGGGAGCTACTGTAGTCTATTACTATATATTTCCTTTAGCCTGGAAGTTTTTTATCAACTTCGAACACAGTGGTAAATCCTTCGATATACCGATAGAGTTTATGCCATCAGTTAGCGAATATTTAGACCTCGTTCTCCAATTTATGTTTGCATTTGGCACTGCATTTCAAATTCCAGTCATACTCACATTAATGGTGAGAGTTGGGCTACTGACTGCACAAAGTTTGTCAAATAAACGTAGAATCGCAATAGTGGTAATTTTTATTATTGCTGCAATCTTAACTCCACCTGATGTATTAAGCCAAGTAGGGCTTGCAATACCTATGCTGATTCTATATGAATTGTCCATTCTGATATGTAGGTATATTGAAAAAAAGAAGACAAAGATTTAAACAAAGAAATCCCTCTTATCTCCTTTATATCACATTTTTAACTTACAACATTCTTATTCAGGACTTAAATATGGAAATGTTTCATAAATTGATTGTAATACTTTGTTAAGTTCAGCCTTACTTTTGATGATCAATAATACTGTATCATCACCTGCTATAGTTCCTATAATTCCTATGTTTTTGCTATTATTTAATGAATAAATAACATATTTCTGATCTAGAAAGTAAGCCAGACTGCTAGCTTGTCCTGGTTGAGTGTGTAGTACTATTAAACCAAAATCCGAAATTTGCATATTAAGTATTAATGGTAATCGATATTGGTTGATGTCAATTACTTTATACATACCAGCAACTTTGGCAATTTTAAGTTCTTTCAATTTTCTTGATAAAGTAGCCTGAGAAATGTTATACCCTCTTTTTTTGAGTAAGGTCTGTAAATCGCTCTGTTCTAAAATTTCATGATTTTGAATAATATTTAAAATATGTTCACCTAGTGTGTTGTCATGCATTATGCATTTTCCTCATATTGAATATGTAATAAGTATATTTGAAATTATATTCATTATTTCTTGACTATTCAATTTTTAATGTCTATATTCACAAGATGAATAAAATATGAATATAAATTAGTAATATGAAAAAATACATTTTAAATGCTATTATAGCGATAAGTATTCTATTAACAGGATGCAAGGAAGATAAACACGATAATATCATTAGATTTGCAATTTCTGCAGATTATCCACCTTTTGAATATTATGAAAATGGTAAATTTACTGGCTTTGACATTGAGCTTGCTCAATTAGTAGCAAAAGAGTTAGGTAAAGAAGCGATATTTAAAGATATGCAGTTTAGTACTATATTTGCAGCATTGCAAAGTAATTCTGTAGATGCTGCTATATCTACTATTGGTAGCACAGAAGAGCGTGAAAAAAATTTTGATTTTTCAAATAGTTATTATACAGGGGAATTTGGTATTCTATATCACAAAAATAAACCCATAGCCGGTATAAACAACTTAACTCACAAGAAGATAGCCGTTCAACTAGGAACTGTCATGGAAATTTGGCTAAAAGAGCATGTTCCTACAACAGCTCAAATTATTGCTATAGACAATAATAATCAAGCTGTAGAAACATTAAAGTCTGGTCATGTTGATAGCGTCCTAATTGATGAATTCCAAGGTAAAGTATTTAGCAAAAAAAATCCTGGTCTATCATGGTCAGCCATCGCTAAGTCAGATAATGGTTATTCTATTGCTGTGAATAAAGGATCTGATTTAAAGGATAAAATAAACGAGGCGTTAAAAAGTTTAGAAAGTAAAGGTGTAATACAAAAGATAGCAGAAAAATGGCTAGGAGATAACTGATGCAAGAATTAATTTCTAATTTCTTGTTTGTTGGAACAGGCCTTGCCTTTACTTTAAAATTATTGATTGGAGGACTGCTTTTAGGTATGAGTCTAGGAGGGTTATTTTCAGTACTCAGATATAATAAGATCTGTATTCCATTAATTAATGGAATTATATCTGTAATACGTGGCACCCCCCTTATATTACAGTTAAGTGTTGTTTATTTTATGACTCCAACCATTGCAGGAACTAAATTAAACATATTTAGTGCTGGCATTATAGCATTTGGTCTAAATAGCTGTGCTTATATTGCTGAGATTTTACGAGCTGGTATTGAAACTATATCAAAAAACCAGTTTGAAGCAGCTAAAACTTTACAAATACCTAGTTTCTATATGTGGAGAGATATTATATTACCACAAGTTATTAAAAATATTCTTCCTGCAATGATAAATGAGATCATTGCACTCCTTAAAGAAACGGCATTAATCTCTACTATTGGTGGTGTTGATATTATGCGCTCTGCGCAAATGCTTGCAGCAGAACAATTTACTTATTTTATACCACTTTGTCTTGCTGGGGCTTATTATTACGCTCTTGTATTACTAATTGAATATATAGGCAAAAAGATTGAACAGAAAGGTATATATGATAAAAATGCATAATGTTTGTAAATTATTTAATAATATTCCAGTACTTAATAATATTAACCTGATTATAGAACAATCTATAGTTGGTCTTGCTGGTCCTTCTGGTAGTGGTAAATCAACATTGTTACGTTGTATACAAAAACTCGAAGTTTTAGATTCTGGTAGCATTGAATGCAATGATAGTACTGGTTTTGTATTTCAGGATTTTCAACTTTTCCCACATATGACTGTCTGGGAAAATCTTACATATGCTCCCAAACTTAAAAACAAAACTCAGGATCAAAGTGATTCACTACTTGAGTCTTTGGGTATTGCCTCTAAAAAAAATGATTACCCTAGTAATCTATCCGGTGGGCAAAAACAGCGGGTTGCGCTTGCCAGAAGCTTAATGATGAATCCAAGGATTCTATTATGCGATGAGCCAACGTCTGGTTTAGATGTAGCAACAATAGTCGACGTTGTGGAACTACTACAATCAGTTAGAGATATGGGTATTACTATGATTATCGCTTCTCACAATTTGGATTTTTTAACAAAAATATCAGATCGGATTATTCTGTTAAAAAACGGAAAAATAATTGTAGATATCAATCCTAAAGAAATTGATGAACCAACAAACTATTTAAAAAATAATTATTAAAAGAGAATCACTCATATCATACTGAGAGCTATAACAGATCTTAGCATCGAAAATTACATAATGTATATTATGGAAAATAAATTACATAATATAAGAAGCAACGCTAAAAATAAAATCACATAATATAGCAAACTATAGCTAACCCAAGAAAGGTTTTCCTACGTCATACCGCCACGATATCTCAGCATAGATTCCGCTAACAAGTAGCGGAATGACGAATTTTTGTTTTTCAAACTGTCGGTAAATCTAAGTCAGTTTAGCTATATGTGTCAAGCACTGGGATGACACCCTCCTGATGGGCCAAAATCACAATGTTCGTACAGTTATGGAATGAATCGCGGTATGACGTGTTGCTTTGATCAGCTATAAAGATGATGCTGCGGAAGTTTTTAGTACTTGCTCGCAACTTTCAACAATTTAATAGCACTGGTGTTTACAACCTCTCCGCCGACACGCTTAGTGACAAAAAACCTCACATAAGGTTTATTCGTATAAGGGTCTCTTAATATTCTCATTCCTCTGTTATCTACAATCTTATAAGCTTGTTTGAAATCTGCCATCGCAATTACTGGTAGCTGATTGTTTGGCGCTGGTGGCATATCGGCAGATTGATATACTGGTATTCCCATTAAGGTATCTGGGGCTTTAAGCGACAAACTTGGTTGCCAGAGATATTGACCTGTTTGAGCTTTTAGTAGCCTAATGTCCTTCAACGTACTCCTGTTCATCAAAAATGACGCATTTTTGGAATAATATTCGTCCAGAGAGTAATACAACATCATTATTGAATCACTATCTAATTTTTCAGTTTTAACTTGCTCTATTTTATTATAACTGTTTCCATTTTCATAAGCTAAAATTCCTTTTGGTTGAAAAGTGCCCTCACCCTTAATGAAGGCTTCGCTTTCTTCCTTACTAAAAGTCTCGGCAATCTTTTCCACCAGCCAACTCTCAACATCGACAAACGCATCATCGAGTAACTTTTGTGATATTTGTGGTTGAGCATATAACTCGTAAGTTGTGACGGAAATCTTTTGGATTTTGGGCGTGTCCGTATCTTTTGCAAAATCATACTTAGACTTATTGCCACCGTCCTCATCATCTACTGTTTCACTGCTCCAACCTGCACCGGCGCGGTCAAAATCTTCTATAATGTAATCCAATGTTTCAGTAGAGATTCTTTGACTGGAGCATATTTGTCGCATTGGGGACGAATCAGTTACGCGCTTGTTTATGCGTTTTACAATATGCGGAGTAACTAGATATCCCCCGATATCACTGTCATCTCCACTGAGGGTTTTGTGTGATAAACCGCTTTCCATTCCCTTGCGGATATAATCAGAAAAATATTTATCGCTTGTGCTAAAATCTGTATTTACTTCTGGGCGTTGAGCTGCAGTTTCGATCAAGTCTAAACGCTCTTTGCAACTATCAATGGCATTATTTACCTTGCATAGCTGCTCAATTGTTGCAGAATCAGCACGCCCTTTGCTTTCAATTTCTTTTAGTTTGCGATCATTTATTAATTTAAATTGCTCCCATGATGAAGCGAGTTCATTGATACGGTGAGCGATATCGGTAAGTGACATAATAGCCTCCTTTGAAAATGAAATAAAAATGGAAATAAGGTAATAGGAATGGCATCCATAGATGTTTCCCACAGTTGTACGAATATTGCAATATGGTACATAGTAAACGATGTCATTCCAGTGCTCCCTTTCTTGTCATCCCAGTGCTTGACACTGGGATGGCTTTATTGCATCGCTAGCTATGATGGATTAAAGATAAAAAAGGTGGAGAATATCAGTAGCTTATTATTCTGGTATTTACAACAAGAACGGTCAGTGAATACCTAAATTTGAGTAAAAGAAATTTCACTACCACTCACTAATCCGGCTAAAATTCAAGAATTTCAATGCTTTAGCTATTTTCAATAGAATTAAATTTATTAATATAAATAACAAATTACTATTCTTAAATTTGATCAGATTGATTGCAAAAAAACAAGATTTTCAATAGGTTGCTTATAATCCTAACTATAGTTAGCCTTTCATAAGTAGCGATGCAACAAAGCCCACTGGGATCCAGCTTCTATGCAACTTAATTAAAAACGTTTGTTTTAGCGTAAGACAACTACCTTTAGCTCATCAGCTCAGTTATAAGCAAAATTTCTGGATTCCAGTTTCAAGCACTGGAATGACATCATCTGTTGTGCAATTTACCTTTAAAAATGAATGTTCGTACAGTTATGTGCTTGGCACTGAAATGGCATCATTTTTTATCTGTTGAAAATGTAAACCGAAAAATAGCGTGGCACTTTGTGCCACGCTTAGTACTGTAAGCTTAATCGAGTAATTGAATTAAGCGAGGTAAAATAAAAGATAATGACACTATATAATGTTCGTTCTTTTATGTCAAGCACTTTTTTGAATTTTTTTGGTGATAATTTTTATCCAGTTATTTTATTATTGTAGTATAATTTCAATGCCAGATACTATCATTATGATCACTATCTAAATTTCAATCGTAATTATCATCAAATTTATATATCCCCTCCATCTCTTCTCTATGCAATTCATGTGAATCACCTAAAGCTTTTTGATTAGAAACGTCAACACAATACTGTAACAGTGCTCTTAATGCTCCAGCACTATCTTGATCTAAATTAAAATTGCTAAAATCAAATTTCTGCATATTCTCCACATGTCCTTCTCTACATAACCTACATATCTTAGCAAAAGCCCTTTCACTTTCTCGACTCCAAGCATTAAGAAAGTAAGGATCTACTACTTTGCTAAATTGTTTCTCTATCTCTTCAAGAGAGCTCTCTGGATTAAGTTCTAATATTACTTTGAAAATCCCACTGCCATGGAATCTATAAAATTTACTAGATAAGCTATCTTTTACAAAATTAACTGCATCATCTATTGTAACACCAGAGCGAGATTCAAATATCATCTCAAATGCTCCATAACAACTATCAAGACCAAAATTAATTATTTTTTCCATAAAATCAATTACCTCTTCTAAGGAAATTTGTGGCTTATTCCTCAAGATAACTTCTAAACTCTTGACAAAATTATGCCCATGCTGATCCATAGCATGGGTTTTCCCATTTATTGTATAATGATATAGCTTCTTATTTTCTATTATATGCTTATTGCACTGGTAGATATGTAGCTTATTCAATTTGCCAGAATATTCCTCTATTTCCTTATCTGGTAATTTTGAGCGGAATTCCTTGATTACTTCGCGTATTATTCTATTGATATTACTCATGCTTATTCCTAATTAATATGTTAGTATTTTTATAAATTAAGTTATTATATTAAAATTCTTTCATGGATTTCAATATTAGCTCCGCACTACTTGTAGTTTTTGTAATGGGTCTGCCAATGACGATATAATCAGCTCCTGAATTTATTGCTTCTTTTGGCGTTGCTGTTCTTTTTTGGTCGTCATGACCTGGATCTATACGAATTCCTGGAGTAATAATTTTAAAGTCTTCACCGCACTCTCGGCGCACTTCTTGAGCTTCTAGTGCAGAACAGACTATTCCATGGAGTCCAATCTTTTTTGCAAGCTTTGCAAGCAAAATTACCTGTGATTTTGCCTCTCTTGCTACTCCAAGCTCGTTTAAATCCTCATTGCTCATACTAGTTAGCACTGTCACTCCAATCAGCTTTATTTTTGTGCCTTGCACTACACTTAGCGCTTCTTCAAGCATTTTTGTCCCACCGCTGATGTGCAGAGTTAACATTTCAACGTTCAGAACTTTTATTACTTCAACTGTTTTGGCTACAGTGTTTGGAATGTCATGCAATTTCAGATCTAAAAAAATTGGTACATTGCATTTTGCAACTTCTTGCACTCCAGAAAGACCTTGAGCAGCAAAAAATTCTAATCCCAGCTTTACCATGCCAACTTTACCACGCAGAGCATTAGCTAGAGAAATAGCCTTATTTAAGTCTTGTGTATCCAGTGCGCATATTATTGGGTTCATTATCTTGCATGATTTATCTTATAATAAGACTCATTGTTGTGTTTTGCAAATACTTTCACTCTGATTGAACTGACTGCGTTCATAAGATTCTGTCAATAGTGAATTTGGCAACTTGGTCGGGGTGGATGAGCGACTGACAAATAATGATTCATATCCAAGATCTTCCAGCGAAGAAGAAGGCGTTTCGTCTGGCAAAAGCCGTGCAATTTCTCCTTGTAACGCAGACTTTAATATTTGAATCGTATCTAATATTGCTTTTCCATCATTATTTCTTATTGGTTCTTCTATATTGTCTGTTACGCATCTTATCAACAGTTGCGCAAAATTCACTTGTTTTTCTTTCTCTTTCAAAAAATCTTCTATTTGACTGTCTCGTTCTAAAAGTGAATTTCTTAAACTTTTTACTTCATTATTACAATCTTTTCTTATCCCATCTAACTCAAAAGATTGATTTTTAATTAAACCATTTGCTTCATCTAACTCTTCAAATTTCTCTTTTAATTCTTTAGATAAATTTTTCTTTTCTTTGTTGACCTCTTTAATTTTACATTGTAGCTTATCTAAGTTTGCATGCAGCCTTTCTTGTTCTTCACGTAATTCCTCTACTTCTTTAGAAAGTTTATTTTTTTCCTTATTCAATGCCTCTACTTTTTCACTAAGTTCATGTTTTTTCTCACGTAGTGCCTTTTGTACTTCACGTAACGTTTCTATTCTATCATTCAACCCCTTATTCTCTAGCTCTAAATGTTTATTATCATCCACTTCCATCTTCAGCTTTGCAATAAATCTACTTCTTTCTTCCAACTGTTTCTTCAAACATGAGATTTCAAGTTTTAATTTCTCTTCCTGCTCATTAAGCTTACCTATTTCCTTTCTTGTTTTGTCCAATTCATTGTCTATTTCAAACGTACGATTCTTTGCTGTTTCTAATTTTTTCTCTAAAGATTTTTTTTCTTCAAGAAGAGATTCTCTCTCAGCTTCTGACTCATTTACTTTCTGATCCAATCTTTTTGCTCTCTTGTCTAAATTTTGCTTCTCTCTAGTTAATTCATGTAATTGATTCTTCACTTCTTTGTTTGCAGCTTCTTCAGCTTCTTTTTCCAGAGTTATTTTATTTTCTAACTCTTGCTCTTTCTGAGCGAATTTATTTCTCTCAACCTCTATTTTTTTATTATTACTAATTATTTTATACGAAAGTGCAAGCACCAAAATAGATAATGTAGCTAAAGCAAGAATTAGAGGAAGAGGCACATTAGAAGTTACAATAAGCGCTAAAGATGTAAGTAACGTAAGAGTAGCTAAGGAACTAGCTACAAAATAAAATGCATTAGCCTCACTAAGCAAATTGCTCATTACTCCCCTCCCACCACGGACAAAACTCCAGCAGTCTTGTATATATTTATTAAAATTCTCTTATCTGTGGAGGAATTATAGTGCTGCACCTACAACAAACTTTCCTTTTTCAGCCTGCTAGCTAAAAAATGACTTAGACCTTGTGTATCGAGTGTACCATTGTACTTATAATGTCTAGTTAGCTATTGATCGGGGTAGAACATATACTGGTATATCCAGAATCACATGAAGCATCATTCAGCTTTTTACATGGCGATCTTATTGGAGTGGATATATAAGGTGGTTTTGGTTTCGGGAACTGTTTATTAACAGACTCATTTTCACCTATTCCTTCAAGTTCTGATAAATGTTCACTGCTTATATCTGAAGAAATGGAATGACTTTGCTCGTCTTCCTGCTCAATTACTGCTTGCAGACGTTTAACTTTTCTTTCCAAATCAGAATTACGTATTCTTAATTTACTGCATTCGTCATCCAAATCTTTTTCGCTACTTTTCAACTGACTGTTATTATCGCGCAACTTTTCATTAAGTTTTTTTAACTCTCTGATCTTATCAAGATTTTTAGTTTTTTCCTCTTCTAATTCCTTGCATAGTTTTTCTTTTTGTTCTAAATCTTTAGCTGGCTGGATCGTTTCTTGCACTTTTTTACTTAACTTTTCTTTCAATCGTATTTCTCTTTTTACTACTTCCCCTAATTCAGATTTTAAACAAGAAGTTTTGTCTTTTTCTAACTGCACTGCTAATTCTCCTACTTTTTTCCTTCTCTTTTCTAAACATGTTTCCAATTCTGTTATTCTTTCTTTTAATAAAAGAGCTAAAATTCCTTCATATTTTAATTCATCTAACTGCCTTTTTAAGGAATCTATTTCTTTTTGAGGTTGAGATAATTCCTCCATTAAAGAATCCACTCTTTCATTCAATCTTACATTTTCATCATGTAACTCTTGGTATTCAAGAGAAAGCATCTCCTCCTTATGTTTTAACTGACCTTTTACTTTTGCACTCAATTCTGTATTTTCATCGTGTAAATCTTTGTTCTTATTATTAAGGGCACCTATCTTACCCTCTAATTCTCGGATTTGATTACCTTTATTATTTAACTCTTTTGTAGCATCATCTAATTTTTGCTGTGCATCATCTTGTTGTTTCTTTAACTGCTCTATTTCCTTATTTAACCCTGCAATTTCGCTTTCCAAATCTTGCTTTTCTCGAGTTAATTGATCTTTTAATTCCTTCACTTCTTTATTTACAGCTTCTTTAGCTTTTTCTCCCAGAGCTATTTTACTTTCTAACTCTTGTACCCTACTCTCTGATTGTTGTTTTACGCTTTCTAACTCTTGCTCTTTTTCAGCAAATTTATTTTTCTCAACCTCTATTTTCTTATTATTACTAATTATTTTACATGAAAGTACAAGCACCAGAACAGAAAGTATAGACAAACTCAAAGCAACAGGAAGAGCTACATTAAAGGCTGCAACTGAAGACAAGAACTTAACATAAGGGGCAACAGCAAGTGTCCCAGACGCAAGCAATACCAAAGTAGCAAGAGCACCAGCTATAAGATAAGGTGCATTGGCTTTATTATATAAATCCCCTATTATTATTCCCTCATACTAATAATGATTACAATAGCATGGATATTAAAGGAAGTAAAGCTATAAAAATCAGTATAAGTCTATATTCACTATGTATTTTCCGTCTTCAGTTTCAAGCTCAGACTGCATCCACTCTATCGTTTCCGCATTGCAAACTGCCTGCAAATCATCCTGTGCAGATTGATTCAATTTATCCTCTCGTAGATCTGCTTTTATCATCAACTTTTTTATCAGATGCTTAACTGATACATTATTATCTGCCTTTATCTTTCTGATAATGTTTAATATCTGAATAACATTATCTCCCATTTCCTCTGAATATTTATCGTAGATAAGTTCTTCTTTGCTCGGCCAATTACTTTGATTGTGTACAGAATTATAACTATACAACTGGTGGTATATCTCTTCTGTAATGTAAGGCAAGAAAGGTGCAAATAACCGCAAAATAATATTCAGTACATATGCCAAACTTTGCTTTGCACTTAAGTTTGTTTCGCTGTCTACTTTATCTCCATATGCGCGCTTTTTTGCTAGTTCCAAGTAGTTATCACAAAAATCCTTCCAAAAAAATTCTTCTACTGCACTCAAAGCTTCGCAGTATTCAAACTGTAATAGGTTGTTCGTTGCTCTTTCTATAACTTTGTATAACTTAGACAATATCCACTTATCCATTGTCTCGTGAGCAGAATTTATGCTCATCACTTGATGCTTTTCCATGAACATGGAAACGAACTTGCTAGCGTTCCAAAGTTTTGTAACGAGGCGCTTGCCAATTTTGAATGTATTTTCAGAGTAGACTGTATCAACTCCAAGCCTTGAGTTCGCTGCCCAATAGCGCACTACATCAGCTCCATAAGTTTCAAGTATTACATGAGGAGTGATGATGTTACCCTTTGATTTACTCATCTTTTTCTTATCATCGGTTAAACACCAACCGCTGATCATAATGTTTTTCCAAGGTAAAGAATTTGCATGATAATGTGCCTTTAAAATAGTATAAAAAGCCCAAGTTCTGATTATCTCATGGCTCTGGCTGCGCAGATCTGCAGGAAATATCGTATCATAGCGATGATTTGGTAAACTAAACTCACTGTTTACTGCCAGTGCACTCAGTTGAGGAGTAATTGAACTTGTGGCCCAAGTATCCATTACATCTTGATCTGGGATAATCTCTTCTTTGCTATACCCTTTTGGCAAATCTTTGAGTGGATCAATAGGTAGGGCCTTTACTTCAGCTAGAATAATTTTACCTTCTTCTCCCTTACGTTTAGAATACCACGCTGGAAATGGCACACCAAAATAGCGCTGCCTTGAGATGCACCAGTCCCAATTTAGCCCTTCTATCCACACTTCCATACGTTTACGCATAGTAGCTGGATGCCAATTGCATTCTTTTACTTTATCTAATACTTGAGCTTTTTGCTCTAAGGTCTTGATAAACCATTGATAAGTAGGTAATATCTCAAGTGGTGCACCAGATCTTTCTGCGCACTTAACAGAATGAGAAATGTTAGTGCTTTCTATCAAAAGTCCTTTTCCACTCGAGATTTCAATCATCCTCTTTCTTGCTGCTGTAACTTTCAATCCATTTATTTCATCGTAGATTCCAGTGTCAGCTACTTTCATGACGCCGGGGTGTGGTGGAATGACATCATCTAGGTTCATCCTCCCATCCTGATCGATGATAATTTTCATCGGCAGGTTATGCTTTTGCTGCCAATATATATCGAGTTCATCACCGAATGTACAACACATAACAAGCCCGGTGCCTTTATCTATTTTAACCTTATCATCTGCTATTATTGGAACTTTCTCCTCTGTTATTGGCACTACCGCTGTTTTTCCGATCAGATGAGTGTAGCGCGTATCCTCTGGATGACAAAAAACTGCAACGCATGCTGGAAGTAGTTCAGGTCGCGTAGTTGCAATATTGATCTGCTCATTTTCTTGAGTAGAGAAAACTATCGTGTTTAAGGATGACTCAAAAACTTTATCTTCTATTTCTGCTTGCGCAATTGCTGTTTTATCAACCGGGTCCCAAAGGATAGGCTGCATTTTTCTATATGCATATCCCTTGTTATATAGATCAATAAACGACATCTGTGAAAGCGTCACAGTTTCCTTGCTGATCGTGTGATATTCCAAATCCCAGTCATAACTAATGCCGACCGATTTAAATAGTTCCTTGAATTCTTGCTTTGATTTTTCAATAACCTCATGGCACATCTCTATAAATTTTTCTCTGCCAACTTCTTTTGCACGGGTTTTATAGGTTTGTTCAACCAATCTTTCAGTGGGAAGCCCATTATCATCAAACCCAATTGGATAAAACACATCTTTTCCCAGCATGCGCTGAAACCTTGCAATAAAGTCTGTATGGCAATAGCTGAATATATGGCCAATATGGAGTTTTCCCGATATTGTCGGTGGAGGCGTGTCTATAGTGAAAGTGTTATCCTTTTCACCATTCCATTTATAAACTTTACTGCCTTCCCATAATATGTTGCATTTGTCTTCAATTTCTTTAAAGCCGTATTTTTCTTTTAACATAAATATTTCTCAATTTTAAACCTTAAGCTAGCAACGTCATACCGCGATTCATTCGCGGTATAGATCCCGCTAACAAGCAGCGGGATGACGATGGTCGGTAAACCTAAATTACTTTAGCTATAGCACAATTAAGCAAATACGGCAATTTTACGCCAAAATTTTTTGTTTACGAACATAAATTTTCTATGCTATGATAAAAATATTACTTGACCTTAGGTTCTAAGGGTATTATGTAATGTTAATTATATATATTGGGGTTTAATATGTTGAACTCAAATGAAAATCAAAATTCTTCACCTGGAGCAACTTCACCAACTGATATAACATCTGATCAAGAAGGAACTATAAATAAAAACTCTATTGAATCAGGAACAGAGCAGTCGTTACAAGGTTCTTCAGTTGGTAATCAAGATTCTTTAAATGATTATGTTGATGCGAGTAGCACGCCTGTGTCTGAAGGGATTAATGATACAATGCAGGTTGCCGATGATAATGAGGTTACGTCGGGCAATAAAGGTAATCGAAGTGTTGTTTCTAGTGATAGCACGCCGTTAAGTGAAGGTTCTGTTAATGAGCAAGAAGATGTTACTGAGTCAAAAAAAAGAAGAAGATCAGCAAGTAGAAGACTACAACAGAGTAAAGAGCTTGTTAACAGCTTAGAGCAACAGTTAAAAGCTAAAGACGATGAAATAAAAGATTTACAAGAACAGCTAAACAACCAACCAAATGCTACTCTGTTAAAAGCTAAAGACGATGAAATAAAAGATTTACAAGAACAGCTAAACAACCAACCAAATGCTACTCTGTTAAAAGCTAAAGACGATGAAATAAAAGATTTACAAGAACAGCTAAACAACCGACCAAGTGCTGCTCAGTTACAAGCTAAAGATGAGGAAATAACACAATTAAAAGCTCAAGTTCAGCAGTTGCAAGCTAAAAATGCTGAAGTTGTGGAGTTAAATAAACAATTAGAAGAGAGTAAAAGTCTTGTTGATAAATTACAGAAGGAAAAACAAACATTAGAAGATAAAAGCAAAACAACTGAGCAACCAAAACAAGGCAATGGAGCGAAGTACACCGCTACTGTTGGTGTTGGTCTTGCTGCTGGACTGATAGCATTTACTGCACTTGAACATACAGTTAGGTTAGAGATGTTAGTAATAATTGGTATAGCAGTAACATCTGCACTCGTAGCTGGTGGTATTACATATGCAGTATTACCTAGTACTCAAGTAGATGGGGCAAAAGAACAAGAAGTAAATGAGATGGGAAAAAGAAGTAACAAGGGTTAAGCCGAAATGTACGTGTCAAGTAAAACACTTGACGCGAACTTCAGTTTTTGTATTCCTTCATTAGCATAATATAATTTTGTGCTGATTGTGTAATATGTTTAATTTCTTCATTCGACATTTTTTTGAAGAATTTTGCTGGCCTGCCAGCCCATATTTCCCCACTTTTTATCACTTTTCCGTGTGTTACCAGTGAGCCAGCAGCTACCATAGCTTCAGGCTCCACAACTGCATGGTCCATCACGGTAGAGCCCATACCAATAAACGCCTTATCATGCACCGTGCATGCGTGCAACACACAAAAATGTCCCACTGTTACCATGCTGCCAATAATTGTGTCACCACCTGGGTTTCTATCCACATGAATTACCGTTCCATCTTGAATATTTGTTCCATCACCTATTTTTATTGATCCAACGTCCCCTCTGATTACACAATTAAACCAGATGCTTGCATCTCTTCCTATTTCAACCTTGCCTATGATATGCGAACCACCTGCGATGAAAGCACTTTCGTCTATTTTTGGTTCATAATCTTTATATTTTAAAATGTGATACATATTAAGCCCAAAGTCTTATGCATATGTTAATCAAAATAAGGTAAGCAGTAAATACATACTTAGAGGTTGTCCGGAAACAAGTAAAAGGCTATAATATCTGAAATTTTAGTACGGGGTAAAGATGAGAAAAAAGTATCCAACAGATCTAAGCGAAAGGGAATGGGCAAGAATAGAAAAACACTTCAGAGTATCATACAAGAAAGGAGGAAGGCCGCCAAAGTATAGCAAAAGAGAAATATTAGAAGCAATTTTCTATGTATTGCGTACAGGGTGTCAATGGCGGTATTTACCAAATGATTTTCCGCTATGGAAGACTGTGTATGAGCAGTTCAGGCAATGGAAGAAGCAGGGAATTTTTGAGAAAATGAATTATGAAATTACAAAATATAGTAGAAGAAAAATAGGAAGGAATGAGCAGCCGAGTGCCTGTATAGTAGATAGTCAATCTGTAAAGACTACAGAAAAGGGGGGATCAAAGGCTATGATGGAAGTAAAAAAGTAAAGGGTAGAAAAAGGCATATAATTACAGACACTCAGGGTTTTATACTAGGTTGTTACGTAGGCGCTGCTAACGAAAATGATAGAGATGGTATTAAAATAGCATTAAACAATATGAGAACAAAATATACTAAAGTTAAAAAAATGTGGGCTGACATGGGATACCAAGGAAGAAATTTAAAGAATCACATAAAGAGGTTGTCCGGAAACTAGTAAATTCAAGCATATTCCCTCTTTAACATAACCCTACTCATAGCTAGGTATATGAAATTCTCAGTGGATGTTGTGAGTAAATCATACTCCTTCGATAGCCTTCTATTCCTATTAACCCAAGCAAAAGTCCTTTCTACAACCCATCTTCTTGGCTGTACTTTAAACCCTTGTTCTCTTGTTGGTAGTAGCTCAGGTGGCGTATCTTTGTGCACCCAAAATCTACATGGAGGCCTTGTAACAATTTCAATATCTATGTCATATTCTTCCTTTATGTGATTCTTTAAATTTCTTCCTTGGTATCCCATGTCAGCCCACATTTTTTTAACTTTAGTATATTTTGTTCTCATATTGTTTAATGCTATTTTAATACCATCTCTATCATTTTCGTTAGCAGCGCCTACGTAACAACCTAGTATAAAACCCTGAGTGTCTGTAATTATATGCCTTTTTCTACCCTTTACTTTTTTACTTCCATCATAGCCTTTGATCCCCCCTTTTCTGTAGTCTTTACAGATTGACTATCTACTATACAGGCACTCGGCTGCTCATTCCTTCCTATTTTTCTTCTACTATATTTTGTAATTTCATAATTCATTTTCTCAAAAATTCCCTGCTTCTTCCATTGCCTGAACTGCTCATACACAGTCTTCCATAGCGGAAAATCATTTGGTAAATACCGCCATTGACACCCTGTACGCAATACATAGAAAATTGCTTCTAATATTTCTCTTTTGCTATACTTTGGCGGCCTTCCTCCTTTCTTGTATGATACTCTGAAGTGTTTTTCTATTCTTGCCCATTCCCTTTCGCTTAGATCTGTTGGATACTTTTTTCTCATCTTTACCCCGTACTAAAATTTCAGATATTATAGCCTTTTACTTGTTTCCGGACAACCTCTAAGAAATGTATAATGAAAAATAAAAGCTCAAGTTTAACACTTGCAGTTATTTTTACACAATTAAGTAATCATAAAAGTTAGTGTAGGACGAGGTTATACAGTTTGATTTCTTTTAATATATGTTAATTGGTATAATATAAATATAGTTAAGGAGGCGTATTATGACTGGAAGTTTGGCTAAGGAAGAAAAAACAGCAGAGGCAGGAAAAACAAGTAATCAGTCAGAGAATTATGATGTTGAATCAGTTATAAGGGTAGCATCATGTGCTTGGAATGCAATACATTGCTTGTTGGCATCTTATGAATACGATCTATATTCGTCATGGCTTGAATCGCATTTTACATCCCTCAAGGACTGTATCAATAAAATGGAAAAAGACAATTCTTTCACTAAGGACTCTGCTATAATAAAGTTCTGCCGCTCAATTGCAGAAAATAATAAATTATACAAAGAGTTAAAAAATTTAAATAATCCTGCTGAAAATTTTTCTCAATTAGAGAAGATAATAACAGGCTTTAAACTAAAAGACCTAGAAGACAAGGTAAGCTTCTTAATGCTTTTGAAAGAAGAAAGTGACTTCACTGCTATACAGAAGGCTTATAGAGATGAGTGGAGTTTTTATGACCTAATAAATGATAGAGATTTTAAAAAAACGTACATAGATAAAGCAGTAACAGAGTCTGCTAATAAGAGCTTTAAGAAAGATATAGATAAATGCATAAAGTTGGCAGAGCAGGGAAAAAAAGCTGCAAGTAAATATCTTGGAAGGAAAGGCGTAGAGCTTCAAGCTTATTACACAGAAACTGATAACGCTTATAGAGTTTTGAATATCAACTCTATTAATTACAATAGAAGTGAGCCAACCAGGATTAGTGACATTTTACAGCAAGAGAAAGATATTAAAGAGCTGAATATCTATTGCAATAAAAAACATGAAATACACGCTCATCGGAAAGGTAAGGAAAGATATTATGAATTTAAAGAGGGCGCATATTATGAAATGAAAAGCACTTGGCCTGTAAAGGATGGATCCGAAATGTGTACCATGATTATGAATGTGAGTAGCGATGGCATAACTGAAGTACTAAAATTTAATGATGAAGATTTTGTGCTATCGGATGAGATCTTAGAATTAATAAAGCAAAACGATGAATTATATATTCAAGGTCTCTCCTTATATGATGCTGTACTAGAAAAAGGTAAGGCTGCTGATGTTGTACCTACTGCTAATAATAATTTTCAAAATGAGTCTATAGCGGCCTATCGCGAGGAACCAGAGGGGGAATTAGACCCTAAAGTTGATGCTGACAATAGCCTTCCTCCTTCTATTAATAGCAATGCATCAACTCAAACGGAAGTCAATTTACAACACACTGAAACTCAAACAGAAGTTGCTTCACAACAAATTGAAACTAAAACGGAAGTCAATTTACAGCACACTGGAACTCAGACAGAATTTGCTTCACAACAAATGGATGAATTGATTTTAAATAATCAGATGCTGTCCGAAAAAAACGTTGAATTGAAGCAAGAAATGTCAAATTTGAAAAAAGAAGCTGTTGAATTGAAGCAAGAAATAGAAGCAGGGTTGCAAGTGATAAATAAAAAGCACCATGAATTAATACAAGAAAATCAGCGACTACAGGAGAAACTAGAAACAACCCAAGCAGAAGCTAATCAAACAATTGTAAAGTTAGAGAAGCAGGATAGCAATTTACAAGATACACTTGGAGAAGAGAGACTAAAACTCAACATTGAAGAGCTAGAAAACGAGTACGAGGAATTTCCAGGAGATAAGGTGCTTACACTTGAACTCACTAAAGATGAAGATAAAGTCGAAGAGTTAAGAAACGAGCTAGAGCGTGAGAAAGAAAAGTGTAAACAATTATTAGAAGAAGAAAATGAATGGGGTGATGAATTGGTAGGAATACTTGATGGACTGGAAGAAAAAATTCGTGCTGATGAACAAAGGAGCTTCAACAATCAATTAACGGGAGAAATTTCTAATGAGTCTGGTAATGCTCCACGACAGAAGAAAAGGTTATCCAAATCTTCAAGCGTTGATAATGAGTCTTATGTTCCACTGAGAGAGAAGACAACATTACTCAGATCTTTAAGCGTTGATAGTGGACTTGATAGCGATGAAGAAAATTGTGATAATGATTTATCTTTCAACATAAGTCCTATAAGTTCTATTGAGAAGGTGGCAGAGAGTAGAAACGTAGGTAGGGTATCATTGTGAAGATGGTTGGGGTTAAGTTGCAACTTAAGTGGGGCGCAAAAGGTCTTTTGTGTTGATAATAATTTAAAATCTATAGTAGACTAAAAAAGATTATTAAATTATAATATAACATATGATAAAAGACGAGAAATCGAAAACAATTTTTGAAGTGGAAGGGGCAGTAACTGCTTTACTACCTGCAGCAGAATTTAGAGTGAAACTGGACAATGAACATGAGATTATCTGTCATGTATCAGGGAAAGTGAGAAGAAGTAAAATACGCATCATTATAGGGGATAGGGTGTTAGTTGAGATGAGCATTTACGATAGGAATGCGAGAAAGGGTAGGATCATTAGAAGGCTTAAAGGTACAAGTGACAGAACGATCTCTAAATAATCTTATTCTTGCTTCATCATCGAAAAGGCGTATAGCTTTACTAAAACAAATAAACATTGAGCCAGGTTTAATTTTGCCAGCAGATATAGATGAAGCCCCTTTAAAAAAGGAACTTCCGAAGGATTACTCAATCCGTATGGCAAAAAGTAAAGCGGAGAAAATACAAAGCTCAAATCCAAATTACTTTGTGCTTGGTGTTGATACAGTTGTTGCTTGTGGTAGAAGGATATTGCTCAAAGCTGAAAACGTTGAGCAAGCAGAAAAATGTATCCGCTTGTTATCAGGAAGAAGGCATAGAGTATACACCAGTGTATGTCTATTAACTCCCGATCAATCTAAACAACATATCAGGACTGTGGTTACAATAGTGAAATTTAAACGTCTCAGTGAACAAGAAATTAAGTATTATTTAGCATCAGAAGAGTGGAAAAATAGGGCGGGGGGATGCAATATACAAGGCCTAGCTGGAGTGTTCGTATTGTTCTTACGCGGCTCCTACTCTTCCGTTATAGGGTTACCATTACATGAAACCTATTGTTTGCTAAGCAATTATTTTAACTTCAATTTATATTGAAATACCTTTATTAGTATCTTTTTTTTGTTGTGACTCAGCAACCTGTTTAGCCCAATCTAGTGGTCTTTTATTTCTGTTAGCTAATGCAATTCTATTGCGATCATAACCATCAGTGTGTTCTGTTAAAGTATCTCCTCTTTCTTCTTCTATTACTCCAGCTTTCAGTTGTGCTTCATCTTTCTCTAGTAATTTATATAGTTCGCTATTTTTATCTACAGTTGGATTAGTGTCATTATTTTCTCGTTCTGCCACTGTTTTTTCTAACCACTTACGTATAGGGTCATATTGTTTACCTTCTCCTATCTTTTCTAAAATGTTTTCTGAGAATGAATCTTTAGGAATATTTTCTTTAGTAGCCTGTTGTGCCGGTTCTCTTAACCCTTTATCCGGGTTTCCCAATGCTCCTTTTAACTCACTCGTATCTCCGATTTCTTTTGGTTCAATGTTTTCTAAGCTCTTCTTTAACTGTTCAGGATTTACTTGAGATTGTTCATTATTGTCATGAGTTGGAGATGAATAGCCCGAATCGTTTGCTTTTATGTCTGTTGAGCTGTCTTTTAGCAACCCAACTTCTCTCAAGCGTTTTTTAGTTTCTTCGCTAATCTGACTCTGATCAGCTGGTTTTAACCCGAGATTTTCTTGACCTAATGTATTTTTAAGTTCTTCAAATAGAGTTAGATTACTTTGTCTAATATGTTCTTCTAATTTCCTTCCTACCTGTTTTAAATCTGTTTGAGATTTACTATCACTATTAGTTGGAGATATATAGCCTGAATCACTTATACTATTTGGTGTTGAAGCAGAGACACTAACAGTTGGACCTTCCACTATTTTTACATCTGCTAAATCGTCTTTTTGCAATCCATCTTCTTTATCTTGTGACAGTTTATCAGTAGGATCAACTTGCCTTAATCCTCTATTATCCTGCTGTGATCTATCTCTGATTTCTTTAAGAAGATTTTCAGGTGGAGTTTGATCACTTTGTTCAATGTTCTCTAAGCTCTTCTTTAACTGTTCAGGATTTACTTGAGATTGTTCATTATTGTCATGAGTTGGAGATGAATAGCCCGAGTCACTTTTATTATTGAGTGCTGTAGCAGAGAGCGGCTGTTCACTTTCTTTCCACTTAGCATCACTAGCATCTTGGTTATCACTGTTATCTGGAGAAGATGAATAAGGAATTATGTCCTTTAATGTCTCTAACGGTGATGGGTTATTTTTTCTACTTCCTGCAATTGATGCTTTTCTATCATCAACATCAATGTGCCGTAAGTTGTTTTTCTTGAAATTTCTGATGTCTTGTAACAGATCGCCTTTGCTATTTCCTTCTTGTTGCTGGGTTTTAGGTTGTTGCTGATCATTAGGTGTTTGCTCACTTCTATCTGGTTTTTGGCTTCCAGGTACAGCATGTCCAAATGTAGGATTGTCATACCGTTCATCTTCTTGCCTATTATCTTGATTGTGGCTTACAGACTTGGTGAAAGTAGAACTATCTGAAGAATCAGAAGTTGCACCTTTTTGCTGATTATTAGGTGTTTGCTCATTTTCGCGCAAGTCATCTGGTTTTTGGCTTCCAGATTTGGCTCCCCCTTGCTCATCGAAAACACCTTTTTTAGGTGGTAGTGAACTAGTTCTAGGTGGAAGTGGCGGAGGAGTTTTTTTGTTCTGAGGATTCTCCTCAAAAAGCGATTGTAGGTTATAAACTTGACCTCCCGAATTTGCTTCTCGTGCTGCTTGTCTAAGCTCACGCTTTTCTTTAGCCTCCTGAGAATTAATTTTATCGTCAAAATCTTTTCCAATTCCGCTATCGTAAGACTGCCTTCTGCTGTTAGATTGTAGTCCAAAATGTGAATGGTGGTCTTCTTTTTTTTGAGTTATATCAGTAGCTTGAACGCTAACACCTCTATTAACATCAATTCTTGTTGTAGTTTCAGATGATAGCTCGTTACTGTCTTTATTATGTTGCATCTCATTCGCTTTTCCTTGTCCTTTCTCCCTGAATTGTATTTCATGCAAGAATAAACCACCTATTTTTACATCTCTGTTTACTTCTAACCGTTCTAGAGAAAAATCATCACCTTTAACAAGGTCTACACCGTTAGCATCAATCTTAATTTTGATCTTACATTCCTTCCCCTCCGCATACCACTTTAAAGTCATTTCATATGAACCATCAGTTACGACATAATGTCTTATTTTTTTCCCTTCTTCCTCGGCAACAAAACCATGCATTCCGCTCTTTCCATCACTATGCAATGTTGAAAATCCCGAGATTTCATTCTTCTCACAAAAATCACTGTTTAAAAATTCGCTGATTTTAAACTCTTTTTTGTTATTTCCCAGCGTAATACTTGCGTGATTACCGTATATTGAAACTCCTGCAACATCATCAACATACTCTTTCAACCTTTCTTTAACTTCACTTTCAAGGTCTTGTCCAGCTTTCTTTGTCTTGTCGCATTTCTGAAGAATAACTCCATATGCTTTATCTTTGTTTTCTTCTTCGTCCCAATTCCAGTTGGCGTGTTTTGTTAAAAACTTTACTGTGTTAATATCAACTCTAGCATTATAAATTGGGTCGTCTTCCTTTTTTATTTTATCAAATAAAGGAAAAATTTCTTGAATGCGCTCATTATAAATGTGTTCTTGTTGTGTATCGTTAGTGCCCATATATCCCTCACTAATAACCCTCTGCCTTTAGTTCTAGCTAATACTAGCTAATATAATTATCACAAGCATTGGTTGAATTTTTATTAAGGAAGGTTGTGTTACTAATGTGATGACACAAGCTATTTTATGGTAACATCAAACGATTTAAGTTGTCATTCCAGTCTGGAATCCAGCCTTTCACGAACCCCATCAAAAATGTTGTGTTTTAACATAAGATTAGCTACTTTTATGCTCACTAACTTAGTGCCAATCAAGATTCCTGGATCCCAGTGTCTGGGCACTGGGATGACATCCTTCTTGGCGGAAATCACTCTTATATCACAACAGCTGCATAGCCTAAATTGCTTTAGCTATAGCTCTGTTTTTGCAACTTCAAATATCTGCTACTCATAGTAAACACTTCTGGATCTTGAGAGGTTAGCTTGAGTATAGCGAGTATGTTGATAAACAACAAAGCAGCAATCGAGATATCAGCAACATCCCATAGCAACCGGACTTTACCTATCGCACCAAGCGGAATGATCATGGTAAAAATTACAATCCAGATTTTAGTGTATTTATTATCCATAGACACATAGCGTATTGTCTGTTTTGAGCAAAAAAACCAAGTAAAAATAGTAGTAAAAGCAAAACAAAACATTATGGCCATAATTAAATAGTCAATATAAGGCCAATTCATTGCCTTTCTAAAAGCAAATATGCACATGTTAGTGCTCTCTAAATCAGTGACCCAAGAATCTGTGACAAGCAGTACCATTGTTGTAATAAACACTATAAACGCAACTATAAAAGGCGATATTATCGTAATTAGACTCTGCTCAATAATAAATTTATTATTATTTTTCTTAGGAACAATTGAAGAATGTACGATTCCTTCAAGGCCAAGCCCTATATCTGTTGCAAAAATACCTCGCAAAGTTCCGACTTGAATAATAGTCAACATTTCTAGAATCAAACCTAGAGATAAACCAGAGTTAAAGCTACTGGTTGTAAAAAAACTGCTTGTTATTAGTTTTAGAGAAGGAAGAATATTTTCACTAAATTTAAATAATATGATACCGCAAAGTGTGAGGTAACTTACCGTCATTATCGGTATCATAGCCGATATAAAAATTTTAATTTTTTTTAAGCTGAGAGCTGCAACAACAAAAAATATTATGGCCATTACAATGCCACCAACAACTACAGGCACATCTATCATATTAAGTGGTATTGATAGAGAATTTACCTGAACAAGGTTACCAACTGTTATTGAAACCATCATCATGATAACTAGAAAGACAATTGTGGCCTTCCTAGAGTTAAACGCATCAGTCATGTAGGCTACAGGGCCACCTATAAACCTTTCGTTCTTTTCCTTTCTGGTTTTTATACTTAGATAACAAGTGACATATTTTATCACAGAAGTGATAACAATAATTATTGCCATCCATAAAATAGAGCCCGGTCCTCCGGTTTTTAGAGCAACAGCAGTTCCTGAAATATTTCCTACTCCTAAATTTCCCCCTAAAATTGTAAACAGAGCGGCTATAGAAGAAAATTTATTTTCTCCTTTTTTAGCTCCAAGGAGTGAAAGGGCGTATGGTAATCTAAATACCTGTAGCCATTTTAGTTTAATCGATAGGTAAACACCAGCAACTAGCATGAGTAATATTGTTGGCAGTAATAAAACAAACTTTACTGTATCCATCTGTAAAAGTGAGATTTTTATTTGAGTATACAACAAAAATTGAAAATACCTAACCTATTTTCTATGTATGACTTCGTTTCCGTCATTCTAGAAACCTTTTCTTGTCATCCAAGTAGCGTGACACATAACTGTACGAACATTGTAATATGGTACAATGTTAAGACGATGTCATTCCAGTGCTTGACACTGGAATGGCTTTGTTGCATCGCTACTTATGAAAGGCTAACTATAGTTAGGATTATAAGTAACCTATTGAAAATCTTGTTTTTTTGCAATCAATCTGATCAAATTTAAGAATAGTAATTTGTTATTTATATTAATAAATTTAATTCTATTGAAAATAGCTAAAGCATTGAAATTCTTGAATTTTAGCCGGATTGGTAAATGGTAGTGAAATTTCTTTTACTCAAATTTAGGTATTCATTGACCGTTCTTGTTATAAATACCAGAATAATAAGCTACTGATATTCCCTATCTTTTTTATCTTTAATCCATCATAGCTAGCGATGCAACAAAGCCCACTGGAATCCAGCTTTTAATGCAACCCCTCACCAAAAATATTGTGTTTTAACATAAGGTTAGCTACTTTTATACTCACCAACTTAGTGTCCAATCTGGATCCCAGTGGGCTTTGTTGCATAGCAGCAGAAAAATTAGTGATTACTGACAAAATTCATTATAAAATAGCCATTTAACCTTGAAAGAAAAAATATGCCACAAAAAATGAGGGTCAGTAACCATAGCGAATATAACAAATTTCTAGAAAAAAGAGGAAATATTTTTCATTATATCAACGAAGCCATAGAAAAGTGGTACGAGAATGGTCCAAAAATACCAGGTGGCAACAATATTTATAGCGATAAAGTTGTAATTTTGGTGCACATAATAACTTGTTTATTTAGAATAGGCCTGAGGCAAACAGTTGGGTTTATAGCAGGATACCTTGAGCAAATTGGGAAAAATTTGCAAGTTATCAGCTATTCACAATCATCAAGAAGGTTTAAGAAACTCAATATTAAGATCAATGATTGCAGAATTGATAAAAATAATATGGAAGATATCGAAATTGCTATAGACAGTACAGGAATTAGTATATACAACAACACTCCTGGTCATAGCAAAGAAAATAGCGAAGATAGAAAGTATCGCAGCTATGAACAGACAAGAAAATTGCATGTAATGTTGAATACAAACAGCAAAAAAGCCATAGCTGTAAAATACAGTAACGGTCTGATCACTATGGAGCTTGTGATTTGCTAAAAGAAGTCGATTTTCAGTATGTCATAAAAGTACTATATGCAGATAGGGCATATGACAGAGAAAAGCTCTATAAGCTGTGTAATCAATATGGTATAAAAACGAAAATTCCTCCGAAAAACAACGCAGCAGAGCATCCAAAATTGGATTATATGCTTGATAGAAATGCCGCTATTCAGTTAATGAAATTACATGGTGAGAATGGTATAAAAAGATGGAAAGAAGAAGTAAATTACGGAAAAAGATCGTATATTGAAGGATTTTTCTCAAGGTTGAAGCGAATATTTGGGTTTAGTTTTAGGAGCAAATCTGAAATTAATCGTGAGAAGGAACTGCTACTCAAGTGTTATTTGCTTAACAAATTTACTGAAATAGGCATGGCTAAGTTTGAGATAGCTTCATGAATTTATTGTACGTTACCTACTATCCGAAGAGCGATGCAACAAAGCCATTCCAGTGTCAAGCACTGGAATGACATCACAGGGGCACTGGAATTTTTGTTTCAATATTTGTACATTAGCCATGCATCTGAACAGATACTGTAAATTAGCTATATTACATTAGCCCATCAGATGAGTTGTAATGGTTATAATTGTCTGATAAGTGATCTCTAACATCGTGACCTAACTCATTGGCATCAGGCTTAACTTCGTGATCTAACTCATTAGCATCGAGCTTAAACAAAGAAGGATTATCATCAGATTGTTGATTAGACTCTTTCTCTTTCGACCCAAATAACCATGAAAAGAGTGATGAGATAGAATCAATAATGGATTTAATTGCTGAAAAAATATTGGATAAGAAATTACTGGGTTGCTGAGTGTCTTGCTGGCTACTTTTTTCTTCTTCTACATTACTTTGTTCTACTTCATTTGATTTTTCCACATCTTGTTCAGGTTTACTTCTGCTTATAAATGTCTTATCTAGCTGTTTGAATATATTTTTGTCGGAGTTTTGAAAATACATTCGACTTATCTCCTTATTTTCATCAATGTAAATCACTAAAGTTGTATTATCGTTCCCCAATCCATCACATTCACTAACGAGCGATTCATGAGAGTTCTTAATGTCTTTGATAAATTGAAATTTTTCTTCTTCTGAAAAGTCCTTGCATCTTACGTTATAAGTGGTGCCTTTGTATTTAAAACTAAATATCGATCCACGATCTTCATATTCATCTAGTCCAGAATTCTTGACACGTTGTATAATTTGAAATTTCTCTGCTTCTGAAAGATCTTTGCGGTATATACTACCAGTTGTGTCCTTATATTTAAATTGAAACATCCATCCACGGTCTTTATATTCATCTACACCCATCTGCTTGCAAATAGCTTTATAATTTTTTTCTTCTACCTCAAGTCCAATTGCATTTGCCATCAGCTGACTATTTTTATAGTCCAATTCTCTTACTTTTGTTGGGGAAAACTTGAATTGAAATACGTGACCAAATTCATGGGCTAAAACGTTGTCCGTATAAGCGTTTTTATAGAGCAATACGCTTTCTCCATTTGTCATCCCACCAGAAATATTGAGCGAAGATTGATTCCATGAAAACCCAGGAACCAAAGTGCCATATCCCTTATAATCATATTTATTATTAAAAACATAGGTATGCACAGTCACTTGAGTATCACTATCCATACAAAACTTTGCTTTATATGCCTCATAGGCATTTTGAATATCAAGCTTTATTTGATCTTGCTCCCGTTGCGATACATTGTCATAATGTATTACGCAATTCAACTTTCCATATTCAAAATTGAATTGATTAGGTAATACATCTTGTAATCCTACGTATTTTGTATTCTCACCAAAGTTTTTTGATTGTGCAATTTTATATAAATTATTACGGTATGTAATAGAGTTTCCGTTAGGCAACTTAGGTATCTGCGCAATCGCTGTTCCATTACTATCATAGAAGAAAATATCAGAATCACCAATCCTAAAATCCTTTATAGATTGCCCGCAAGTGCCATCATTTGCACAATCGTGATGATTTGGGTCAGTCTTCTTATAAAACCATGCGTTAGTGTATTTTCCCATTTTGATACCTCACTACCAAACCTTACTATATTATTATCTTGGTAAAAATCATAATAATTCGTTAACTTGTATTTTAAATCTGTATCAAATGTGCTTTTCTCGTAAGGTATCAATTGTGAAGTAATTAACTTTATTTGTTTAAAATTTTGCTAAAATAGCTCTTTTTATACTATGTTTTATATAGCTAAACTGACTTAGATTTACTGACAATTTGAAAAACAAAAATTCGTCATTCCGCTACTAGAGGTTGTCCACAAACCAAGGAATACGTAGTATATAAAGAAAGAATATTGAGGTAAGAGATGAGGAAAAAATATCCAACAGATTTAAGTAAAAGGGAATGGGCAAGAATAGAAAAACACTTCAGAGTATCGTACAAGAAAGGAGGAAGGCCACCAAAATACAGTAAGTGTGAGATAGTAAATGCAATTCTTTATATACTGCGCACAGGATGTCAATGGCGCTATTTACCACACGATTTTCCGCCGTGGAAGGCTGTGCATGAACAGTTTAGAAGATGGAAAAAGCAGGGAATTTTTGAGAAAATGAATTATGATATCACTAAATATAGTAGGTCAAAAATGGGAAGCCGAGCGCATGCATAGTGGACAGTCAATCGGTAAAAACCACGGAAAAAGGGGGGGCAAAGGTTATGATGGTGCGAAAAAGGTAAAGGGGAGAAAAAGACATATAATCACAGATACTCAAGGATTTGTGCTTGGTTGCTATGTAGGAGCTGCAAGCGAAAATGACAGAGATGGGGTGAAGATGGCATTGGACAATATGAAGGAAAAATACAGCAATATTAAGAAAATGTGGGCTGATATGGGATACCAAGGAAAAGATTTAAAGGATTACGTAAAGAGAGAATATGGGATAGATATTGAAATTGTCAAAAGGCCTCCATGTAGGTTTTGGGTGCATAAAGATACACCACTAGAACTATTGCCACAACGGGATCCTGGATTTTCAGTACAGCCGAGAAGGTGGGTGGTAGAGAGGACTTTTGCTTGGATCAATAGAAATAGAAGGCTATCAAAGGAGTACGATTTACTTACAACATCTACTGAAAGTTTCATATATCTGGCTATGAGTAAAGTTATGTTAAGTAGGGAATATGCTTGATTTACTGGTTTGTGGACAACCTCCTATAGTATTTTCTAAAACGAATGATAAACGTCTAAAATGGTATTACCAACTAAAAGGTGTAAGTCTGTACATTGATGCATTAGAGGTCTGAGGCGACTTTTGATGGTGTGCCAACAATGCTCTATCGGATTTAGATCTTACTATTACCCACAAATATAAATGTTTGTTGCATAGCTCTTAATGGCATAACTTTTGCTTGAAATAACTGTTTATATGGTGCAATTTACAGCTTTTAGTTGCTAAAATTATAACTCTTAGTTTAATAATTTTAATCTAATAAGCTTTCAGGTTAATAAAATTAAATTATTTGAGTAAATACAATACTATGTTTTTATTTGTGGGTAATAGTAAGGCTTAAAGCAAAATGTAGTACGAACGGTAGGTGGATCTAAAAGATCGAATTACAATCCTGTATACAGCATTTTGCATTATTGTTTGATTATATTTATAGGTACAAAAATGGCTAGAATAATTTTCATGGGAGTAGATGTTTCCAAGGAAGCATTGGACATCTCAATTAATGGCAAGCATAAGCGCATAGCAAACGTGAGTGATGCTATATCTAAGTTTATAGAAACAAATATAGTCGATTTACCCATCAAGTTATATGTAAACTGGTGGCTATGAAAAGCTCATTATAAAATTGTTGCAAGATAACTGTCCATAAAGCTCACCCGAATCGGGTATATGCATTTGCCAAAGCTTGCAATCATTTTGCAAAAACTGACAAGTTAGATGCTAAATTACTGGAAAAATACGCTGAATTTGTCAGTAAAGACGGTGAAGTAAAAGGATGTATAATTTCACAAAAGCAAGAGGAATTAAAGGAGCTGGGGGCAGTTGAGCGTAATTTAAATGATGCAATTCATGCAAACAAGTGTCGCCTGCAAAGTGCGACGGGAAAAGCTAGAGAATACATAGAAAGACAGATAGGGTTTGCTGAAAAACAATTGAAAGAAATTAGGCAAGACATAGAAGACGCAATAGCTGAATTGAAAGGAAAAAATGAGCTTTTAATCAGCTATAAAGGTATTGGATCAAAGACGGCGAGCGTTCTACTGACAGAGGTGCCTGAGCTTGGTAGATTAGAGAATAGAGAAATTGCATGCTTAGTTGGAGTTGCACCTAAAACTAGTGAAAGTGGAAGAAAAGTTGGCAAAGCTCAAATCAAAGGAGGCAGGTTTTATGCAAGGAAAGCACTATACATGTCAGCTCTTGTTGCTATGCGCCACAACAGAAAAATGAAAGCGTTTTATCAGCGTTTGGTTGATTCTGGCAAAGCTGCTAAGGTTGCATTAGTTGCTGTCATGAGAAAAATTATCGTTTGTTTAAATGCCATGATAAAAAATAACAACTTTTATCTTGACTCTTAAGACGGTAGATGACAGACCATTGATTGTATGGGTTCCATCTGTTATATATAATCTTTTTGAGTACGAAGAAAACTGATGAATGAGTATGATATTACGGTTATAGGTAGCGGTCCTGGTGGTTATATAGCGGCAATTAGGGCGGCACAGCTTGGGTTTAAAACTGCAATTGTGGAAAAAGAAAAAAATTTAGGCGGTATATGCTTAAATTGGGGATGTATACCAACAAAATCACTGCTTAGAGCATCTGAGGTTTATAGGCTAATAAAAAGATCAAAAGAGTTTGGTATAGAAGTAAAGGGAGCGAATTTTGATATACAATCAATAGTGAAATACTCAAGAAACGTTGTTGATAAATTGTCAAGCGGTGTTGCATATTTGATGAAAAAAAATAATATCAAAGTTCATCAAGGTTTTGGTAAACTTGCAGGCAATGGTACTATAAAAGTTGCTGGCGATAAGGAAGAACAAGAAATTGTTTCCAAGCATATCATTTTAGCAACAGGCGTGAGGGCACGGAATCTGCCTGGAATAGAGGCAGATGGAGATTTAATATGGAATGCGCAGCATGCTATGATGCCGGGCAAATTACCAAAATCACTACTAATTATAGGGTCTGGTGCAATTGGAATAGAATTTGCAAGTTTTTATAGTACTTTGGGGGTTGATGTAACAATCATAGAGATAAAGAGCACTATTTTGCCGCTGGAGGATAAAGACATTTCAGATTTAGCACAAGAAATATTCACAAAACAGGGGATAAAAATATATACAAATAGTAGCGTAAAAGCTTTGACTAAAAATAAAGACTCTGCTCAAGTGCTACTAAGTAGTGGTGAGAGCAAAGAATTTGATAGGGTGATTGTTGCGGTTGGCATTCAGGCAAATACTGAAAATATAGGTTTAGAAAATACAAAAATTAAATTAAGCCCTTCTGGTTTTATTGAAATAAATGAATGGTATGAAACTAGTGAATCAAATGTGTATGCAATAGGTGATGTAGCTGGCCCACCATGTTTAGCACATAAAGCGAGCCATGAAGCCGTGATCTGCATTGAAAAGATTGCTGGTAAAGGTACTCATGCGTTAAAAAAAGAGTGCATACCAAATTGCACTTATTCTCATCCACAAATAGCGAGCATCGGCCTTACTGAGGAACAGGCAATAAAAGGTGGGTATGATATAAAAATAGGAAAATTTCATTCTAACTTTAATGGTAAGTCTGTTGCACTCAGTGAAACTGAAGGGTTAGTGAAAACGATTATAGATAAAAAAACCGGAGAAATTCTGGGTAGCCACATGATAGGTGCAGAAGTAACGGAGTTAATTAGCAATTTTGCTCTTGCAAAGCAACTAGAAGGAACAGACTTCGACATAAAATCTACGATTTTTCCTCATCCAACCATTTCAGAGATGATACATGAATCAGTGCTTGCTGCAGATGTTAAATAGTTGAACTAACGTTCCATCGTTTTAGAGTTGTCAATGTCTTGAGTAGTAGTTTGATTAGGCACTTTAGTTTCAATAGATTGATTACCACCAGCATCAGAATTCTGTAACTCTTCTTTCAATCCCTTAGCTGCTTCTTTAACTTCAAGCTTTGCCTTTGGATGAAGATCTTCTGGGCCTTTTCCTTTAGTATCCAAACCTTGTTGTAGATTAGTGCTTTTCATTTTATTATGCTGCTCGTGCTCAGGTAGGTCAACGACCGAATTGAAAAGAATTTTTATTATATTTTTTAGCAGTTCTAAAAAACCTCCGCTTCTGCCTTCTCTTTGTTCTTGAGGTTTATTTTTCTCATTAGGTTCTTTTTTACTATTACTTTTAGGCATTTTTAACTCAACTATCATAACGCTTAATAAAATTCTACGTGCAAATTGTTAAATAACAGTTAACAATCTAGGATTTATTATTTACAGATGGATATTATTTTAGCAACAGGTGGCACAGGTGGGCATATCTTTCCGGCCATAGCTTTAGCAAAAGCACTAAAGACACAAGGATACAATTGCATATTATTCACTGATAAAAAAACAAATAAAAATACCGACATAGAAAGCTACACCTTACCATTACGTAGACCAAGCAGCAACAAATTTAAGTTTTTCCTTTTCTTGATATACAGCTCTATGTTAGCACTGTATCAAGTAAGAAAATTAAAACCAAAATCGGTCATTGGTTTTGGTAGCTATGCTTCTTTTCCAACTCTTCTTGCAGCAAGAGTTCTTTCTATACCTATAATTTTACATGAACAAAACACAGTTTTAGGGAGAGTAAATAGATTCTTTTTCAAGAGTGCAAAATTAATTGCAACCAGCTTTCCGGAGACTAAATATGCAGAGGGCAATAAATGTATTTTTACAGGAAATTTTGTTGATATAAAAGCACAGAGCCATTCTAGCACTGAGAAAATCCTAAATATATTGGTCATAGCAGGCAGCCAAGGTGCAAATTTTTTTGATGATGTAGTAAGCAGCGTAATTTGTGATTTACCTATTAAAATGAAAAAGAAAATTAGAGTGACGCAGCAATGTACGAAGAAAAATGTAAACAAGGTCAAAAGTCTATACAAAAGTGAAAAGATCGATTGTGAATTGAGTGAATTTTTTGATGATATGGAGAATAGACTGGCCAATGCTCACTTGGTAATTAGCAGAGCAGGAGCAACTTCAATAGCAGAGATCACTCTTGCTAGGCGTTCTGCTATATATATTCCTTACCCTTACTCAAAAGATAATCACCAATTTTATAACGCAAAATATATTGAAGACTCGAGAGCAGCTATAATAGTTGAGCAGAATAGTGAAGCAAAAAAAAATCTAACAGAGGTACTATTTGATCTATTAAATAATTCTCAAAAATTGCGTGATATGACCAATAGTACAGAAAAAACAGGGATAAAGAATGGGACTACTGAGTTTGTTAAGGTGATTGTTCACAGGTTTAGTTGATGGCTGCTTGCTTTTTCTTCAAACACGTCCCAAAGATCCTTTTCTAGCGATATATTATACAATTTATTGATATAAACTACTCCCGTGGGTGAAGTTGTGTTAATTTCGAGCAGGAAGTCATCTATAATATCAATACCAACAAATATTAGCCCTCTTTTCTTTAATTCAGGACCAATTTTGTTACATATTTCATTGTTTCTATCGTTCATTTGAGCGGGCTCAAAACTTGCTCCAAGTCGCATGTTTGTTCTGATCTCTCCACTGATTTTTGGAATTCGTTTCATTACACCAATTGGTTGGCCATAAAGTAGCAATATTCTTTTATCTTTATCTATGTTTTTACAAAATGATTGTGCAATCACAGGGCATTCGTATTTTGCTATCATGAGATCCACTACTACTTGAATACTATTCTCATCTTGTATTCTTATCACATCGTTTCCTCCATAACTATACAATGGCTTCAGAATAATATCTTGATAGTTGTAGTAGAAATCTCTAATCATTGATATATTTTCAGTAATCAAAGTTGGCGGAATTAGCTCTGGAAATAATGAAGTTATCAATTTTTCAGGACAATTTCTTATTTCTGTTGGATTGTTAATTACCAATGCGCTGGTTTTTTCTAAGATATATGTTGTTGTAATATAACGCATATCAAAGGGTGGATCCTGTCTGATAAATATGATGTCCATTTCATTCAAGTTGATTGCTACATCCTCTTTAGAGATAAAACTAAAATCATCAACGCTGACTTTCTGAGCCAGAGCAATTGGATGGTTTAGCTTTAGTGCTAAATTGTTAGGAGCATAGACAAAAACTTCGTGCTTCCTCCTTTGTGCTTCCTTTATTAGCACGAATGTAGTGTCAGTTTCAAAATTTATATTTTCATCCATCTGAAAGGCAATTTTCATTTATGTTCTCTACCTATTGTCACAACTGTACAAATGTTATAATTTGAAAGCGATTTTTGCCTAATGGCGTAACTTACTGTACCTGTATCGTACATAACTTACAACTTGTTTTACTCCCTTTACTTTTCTTGCAATTGCTATTACAGCTTTTAATTCCGCTTTATTTTGGGCTATACCCATCAAATAAACAACTCTATCAACCGTATTAACGCTATAATTAATTGACTTAATATTTCTTTTTCCCAGGAGTCTTGTTCTTATTTCCGCTGTTATCATGCCATCTACAGTGGTGTCTAGCATGGAAGCCATTTGAATTGGTATTACTCTTATTTCATTTATCACTTCTTTAATTTCTTTTTGCTGCCAAGCTATTTTTTCTGCTGTAAGTTGTTTTTCAGGAGTGTCAACACTTCCAATGAGCAATACTCTTCCTTCACTTACTTTAACCTTTATGGATGAAAATAGCCCATGTTTTAAGAGCCCCTTATTAATTCTGATGACCATAGTCGTATCATCAATGATATTTCCCAAGGATTTGTCCTGCATTGTTATTGCTGTTGCTGTAGCCACCACACCACCTATTATAAGGGTTGTGCAACCACTTTGTGTAATCAAAAAAATTGCGAGTAAGAAGCTTGTTATTAATCTCATTATTGATTTTCATGGTTTAGAGCTTTCATTAAGAAATGTTAATAAGCTTTTTTGATTGTGTAAATACCATAAATTAAGTAAGACTTTAAACCTTGAATATTTTTAATGGAATACCTATAATAGGGTACTGAAAATTTCTTGCGGATATGGCGGAATTGGTAGACGTGCCAGGTTTAGGTCCTGGTGAGCTTGCTCGTGGGGGTTCAAGTCCCTCTATCCGCACTTTAAAGTCATGTAACTTAGGTTTTAAGGGAAAATTTATAATCACTAAATACACTTTTGTTTGTGTAAAAACCTGTTCTTAAGGATTGTGTTTAACTTAAATTCTGGTAAAATGACTCTATTAAGATATGAATTAAAATGTTAATAAATGAATTATGATGTCTAATAATATACCTCAAAATACAGTCGAAGTAAGTAGCGTATATACCTACAAAGAGCTTAGTATAGATAAACTAAAGTATGAGTATGAAATCACAGTTGGTAGTGATTATATAAAACAAAAGGTAAATTCCAGGTTGCAAGAGATAGCAGAAAATGCAAAATCACCTGGGTTTAGGGCTGGAAAGATGCCCTATGACCTTGTTGTTGCAAATTATAAAAACGAGGCTTTGGAATATGTGATAAATAATACAATTGATTATTGCTCAAGTGATTTGATGAAAAAAATTGAAGTCAAGTCTCACATTTATCCTAAGGTTGATGTTATATCATTACCAGATCTGGGCAAAGAAAATGAGGAGGGCAATTTTGTATACAAGCTATCTTTTGAGTCGATGCCTGAAGTACCAGTGATAGATCTTGACAAAATAAACTTAAAGAAAATTGAAGCAAAGATTGAAGAGGAAGATATAAAAGAATTTATTGATTCTATTAAAACAAAGTTCCCCAATTTCGCCTCTGTTGATGATGCTTCTTATCAAGCGAAAGATGGGGATAAATTGATAATTGATTTTGAAGGGCGGATTAGGAATAAGCTCTTTCAAGGTGGAAGTAGCAAAAATTTTGCCGTTAATTTAGGGTCTGGCACATTTATTAATGGTTTTGAAGATCAATTAACTGGTATGAAAAAGGGAGAAACAAAGAACTTTAAGTTGAAATTTCCTGAAAATTACCAAGCCATTTCCCTTGCAGGACAGGAAGCTGATTTTTCTGTGCGAGTTAATGAGATTCAAATTGCCAAAGATTTTGAAAATGATGATGAAATAGCTAAGAGTATTGGGTTTAAAGATTATTCTTTGCTAATAAATCATGCAAAAAAAATGATTGGTGATCAGTGCACCGAAATGAGAAATCTCTTAATTAAAAAGGAGCTGTTTGATTATTTGGATGCTAATTATAGTTTTGATTTACCCACAGACATAGTAAAACAGGAGCAACAAAGAATGGAAGGAGAATTGGGTGCTCAAAATGATTCTCGTAAAGAAGCTGAAAAACGTGTAAAGCTTGCTATGTTATTTATGAAATTTAGTGCAGAACATAAAATATCATTAACTCAAAATGATGTTTTGAGTGTTATTGTAAATCAATATGTCAGTAAAGATGTGCAATTTGACAGAGTACTTAAGCATTTTGAATCAAATAAACAATTTCAAGAATTAGTTAGAGGGCAAGCGCTTGAGTATAAAGTGACAGATTATATAATAGAAAAAGTTAGTAAAGAAGAGCAGATTGTTTCTGTGAAAGAATTAAAGGAATTATTTGATAATATTTAATAGGAAAAGGTATGACTCTTATACCAATTGTAGTTGAACAAACTAGTCGCGGTGAGCGCGCTTATGACATATATTCAAGACTAGTGAAAGAAAGAATAATTTTTGTAACAGGTCCTATTGAAGACAATATGGCCAGTGTAATAGTAGCACAGCTTTTATTTTTAGAATCGGAAAATCCCGATAAAGACATTTGTATGTACATCAACTCACCAGGTGGTGTTGTAACTGCTGGTTTGTCGATCTACGATACAATGCAGTATATAAACCCAGACGTTTCAACTTTATGTATAGGTCAAGCTGCGTCTATGGGTTCTTTATTGCTTGCAGCTGGTACAAAAGGTAAGCGCTACTCTCTACCTCATTCAAGAATTATGATACATCAGCCATCTGGTGGTTATCATGGTCAAGCAACTGATATAGAAATACATGCTAATGAAATTTTGCGGGTTAAGAAAAAACTAAATCAAATTTATGAAAAACATACTGGAAATTCACTGAAGAAAATTGAAGGAATGATGGAAAGAGATAAATTCATGGATCCTGAAGAAGCAAGGAAAATTGGCTTAATTGACAGGGTGATAGCTGAGCGTACAGATATTGAAATTGAAAATATTAAAGTTAAACAAAAGGTGGGTTAATGGATAACAATAATGATTTACACTACTGTTCTTTTTGCAACAAGGCGCAAGATGAAGTAGATAAATTGATTACTAACTCTTCGGATGGTTTAAAGGTGTTTATTTGTAATGAGTGCATAGAATTATCTCATAAAGCAATAAGTCAAAAGAAAGATAGATCTTTTAATTCAGATCGTATATCTGATATGAAGCTATTACTAAAGAAACCTGAGGATATAAAAAACTTTCTCAGCAAGCATGTTGTAGGTCAAGAACACGCGCAACACGTTTTATCTGTAGCTATGTATAACCATTGTCAATCCATGGTACAATTTCATGCTATAAGTGATATTGAAATCGAGAAGTCAAATATAATGCTTATTGGTCCCACTGGTTCTGGTAAGACTTTGCTAGCCAAAACACTTGCTAAAGTTTCAGATGTGCCATTTGCTATGGCTGATGCGACAACTTTAACTGAGGCAGGTTATGTGGGTGATGATGTAGAAAGCGTGTTGTCGCGTTTATTACAAGCTGCAAATTATGACGTTGTAAAAGCACAGCGTGGTATAGTGTTTATAGATGAAATAGACAAGATTACAAGAAAATCTGAAAGCACTTCAATAACCCGTGACGTTTCAGGTGAAGGGGTCCAGCAAGCTCTGCTTAAGATTATGGAGGGTACAGTTGCTTATGTTCCGCCACAAGGAGGGCGAAAACACCCACAACAAGAGTTTATACAAGTGGATACTAGTAACATACTGTTTATTTGTGGAGGAGCTTTTGAAGGCCTCGATAAAATTATTGAAGCGAGAAAAAAGGGAACGTCAGTTGGCTTTGGAGCAGATATAAGTCAGTCTAAAGAGCAAAAGAAAAAGAATGCTTTACATGATGTTCAACCTGAAGATTTAATCAAATTCGGTTTAATACCCGAATTTGTAGGGCGGGTTCCAATAACTGCTGTTTTAGATGAGCTGGATCATGAAGATTTAATACATGTGTTGACAGAGCCAAGGAATGCACTAATAAAACAGTACAAAGCATTGCTTGCGTTTAGCAAAGTAAACCTTGAGTTTTCAGATGAAGCAATATCAGCTATTGCTAAAAAGGCTATAAGCTACAAAACAGGTGCAAGAATGTTACGTGCTATCTTGGAGTCACTTTTGCTTGACATTATGTATACATCTGGAAACGGAGGCTTTGAAGGTAGCACTATAGTAATCACTAAGAAAATGGTAGAATTAGGAAAAGCAACGGTTAATCATAATAACAATGGCAATGTTATAACGGTTAATGATTAATTTGAGGCATATATTATGAACATTGAACGTGCTGTAAGCTCTAGTTTTACTGCATTGCCAGTATTACCTTTAAGAGATGTAGTAATTTTTCCAAATATAATGGTGCCTTTATTCATAGGCAGAGAAAAATCTGTTAATGCACTAGAGTATGCAATAAGTAGTAGTAATCACCAAAATGAGATTTTTCTTGTAGCACAGAAAGATGGCTCTGTTGATAATCCAGAGCCTGAAGATCTTTATGAAGTAGGTGTGTTAGCAAGCATTGTACAACCGTTAATAAAATTACCTGACAATGCAGTAAAAGTTATAATCCGGGGGATAAGAAGGGGAAGAGTTGTAGAATATATTAGCTCTCATACTTTATTACAAGCCAGGGTAGAGTTAGACAATCATTATAAAGAAGATGAAGACAATATTGATTTAGAAGCTTTAAGGCGGTCTGTTGTAGACGCGTTCGATAGCTGGTGTAAGCTAAACAAGAAAAATCAGCCCGAGGTTGCCATTAACTCCATTGATCAAATCAAAGAAGTTGATCAACTTGTAGACACGGTAGCTTCACATTTAAATATAAAAGTATCAGATAAACAAAGCATACTTGAGGCTTATGACCCAGAAGAGCGTTTAAAAAAAGCTTTTGCTTTTATTGAGAGAGAAATGAGTATTTTGAACGCACAAAACCGTTTATATAAGACAATTAAATCGCAAGTTGAAAGCACTCAGAAAGTTTACTACCTTAACGAACAATTGAAAGCTATACAGAAAGAATTAGGCGAATTTGAGAATGGTGATGAAGGGAATATACTCAATGAATTTGAAAAAAAGATAAATGAAACAAAGCTTTCTCAGGAAGCAAGAGAGAAAGCTATAACTGATTTGAAGAGATACAAGAAAATGAATCCCATTTCTCCTGAAGCTACAGTTATATCTAGTTACTTGCATTGGTTGCTTGAGTTGCCATGGGGAAAGTACAAAGATGCAAAAATTAACTTAAATGCAGCTAAGAAAATCTTAGATGAAAATCATTATGGCATAGAGAAAGTAAAAGATAGAATAATAGAATTTTTAGCGGTATTAAAAAGAGTAAAAGAGATAAAAGGTCCTATATTTTGCTTAGTTGGACCGCCAGGTGTTGGTAAAACTTCTTTAGCTAAGTCTATGGCAAGAGCAGTAGGAAGAGATTTTGTTCGCATAGCTCTTGGTGGTGTGCGTGATGAGTCTGAGATACGAGGGCATAGGAAAACTTATATTGGCTCAATGCCTGGTAAAATCATTCAACACATGAAAAAAGCTAATTCATGCAACCCGCTTTTTCTGCTTGATGAAATAGATAAGATGGGTTCTGATTCGCGTGGCGATCCTGCATCTGCATTACTTGAGGTTTTAGATACTGAGCACAATAAACACTTTACGGATCATTACTTGGAAGTTGAGTTTGATCTTTCAAGTGTAATGTTTGTAGCTACGGCAAACAGCTTAAATTTACCACATCCTTTGCGTGATAGGATGGAAATTATACAATTGTCCGGGTATACTGAAGATGAAAAAATCAGTATTGCTACACACCACCTTATTCCGAAGTTAAAGAAGGAGCATGGTTTGTATCAGAAGGAATGGGACATAACTAATGAGGCGTTATACGAGTTGATACGTTTATATACACGTGAAAGTGGTGTGCGGAGTATGGAAAGGGAGCTTGCAAAGCTCATGAGAAAGGCAGTTAAAGAAATATTGACTGATAAAAATAAGAAAATATCCGTAGGGGTTGACAATTTACAAGATTATTTAGGGGTACGTAAATATACCTTTGGCATTGCAGAAAATGAGAGTTTAGTAGGAATAGTAACTGGGCTCGCCTATACTGAAACAGGTGGTGATATTTTGATGATAGAATCAGTCCTAATTCCGGGCAAGGGAGAAATAAAATACACAGGAAAGCTTGGAGAGGTTATGCAAGAATCTATAAAAGCTGCGTATAGTTATATTCGATCAAATTGTTTGTTTTTTGGTATAAAGCCCGAAAAATTCCAAAATAATGATATACATTTACATGTACCTGAGGGTGCAGTACCAAAAGATGGCCCTTCTGCTGGCGGCGCGGTATGTACGTCTATTGTTTCTCTTATGACAAATATACCAGTTAACAAAAATGTTGCTATGACAGGCGAAGTGACATTGCGTGGTAGAGTTTTAGCTATCGGGGGCTTGAGAGAAAAATTGCTTGCAGCGCTCAGAGGATCAATCAAAACTGTGATTATACCAAGTGAAAATGAGAAAGATATGCAAGAAATTCCGGCAAGCATCAAAGAAGGGATCAACGTAGTTTTTGCTAAGAATATTGATGAAGTTATGAAAGTTGCTTTAATGCACCCTACTACTCCAATTAATGGTGATGATAATCAAAATAGTGTGCCTTCCTCTATAGAAAATAAAGATGATACTTTTCCTATGTCGGAAACATTGAAGCATTAGATTAAAAAAATATTATCAATCTCCATTTCTCTTTTATCCGGCAAAAACCCACCAACTTGTGTGTCCCATAAGGATATGACTTGCTTTGTTGTTATGTCATTCATATTTTTTACTTATTCTATCTCCCAGTTTTATTCAAGTAGATGATATATTATAATAGTCCTTTTCATGGAAACCTTTTCTGGTAGATTGCTTTCTAGAAAAACCTTGGTCAAGGTGCTAACTGTGGTTTATAATAATATAAATCATATCATAGTTGATTTGCGTTTATCAGAGCTGGAGTAGAGGTATGTTTTATCTTACAAATTTTTTGCCTATTTTACTGTTCCTATTTCTTTTTGTAGGAAGTGGTATATATTTTACTGTTCTTGGCGTGTCAAATGCTTTTTATCAGTTATCTCCACTGGTAGCCATTGCTCCTGCCATAGCTCTGGGCTGGATTTTATACAAGGGCAATACTGAAGAAAAAATGTATGCCTTTCTAGATGGGGTAAGAGATCGTAATATTATCACTATGTGTATCATTTTCTTACTTGCAGGTGCATTCAGTGAAGTAACTAAAGCAATCGGTAGTGCTGATGCCACAGTTAATTTGGCTCTTTCATTTATACCAACACAATTTTTACTCATAGGATTATTTTTTGTAGCAGCTTTCATCTCCACTGCTATTGGTACATCAATGGGCACCATTGCAACAATTGCTCCTGTTGCAGTTGAACTGACACAAGCTGGGATTTCTTCTTCCTTAGGAGTGGCAACCGTTGTAGGAGGAGCAATGTTTGGCGACAATTTATCTATTATCTCTGATACTACAATTGCATCTGTGATGTCTCAAAAGGCTGATATAAAGAAAAAATTAAAACTGAATGCAAAAGTGGCACTAATTGCTTCTATATTCACAATAATTATATTATTTTATAGCTCAAGCAATAGTGCTGCTATTTCAGTTAAGGAGTATTCTTTATTGCTTGTGGCTCCTTACATCATACTTATATTGCTTGCAAACTTTGGAATAAATGTATTTACGGCATTGGTTTTAAGCATAACTTTTGCTGGAATCATTGGATTTATAAATAACAACAATTATGGTTTATTGTTTTTAAGCCAAAACATCACTAAGGGGTTTATGAGTATGCATGAAATTATGCTACTGTCATTGATGGTTGGCGGGCTTTCAGGACTGGTAGGTAAAAATTCTAAGGAGTTTGCAGATAAACTTTCATCTTGGGTTATGATACAACGTGGTGGACAAAAAACTGCGCAATTATTTATTGCAAAAATAGTCAGCATATTTGATATTTTACTTGCAAATAACACCATCGCTATAATTTTTAGTGGTGAAATTGCTAGAGATATTGCTAAGAAATATGAAATACCGCCTCACTATAGTGCAGCATGGCTAGGCATATTTTCTTGTGTATTTCAAGGATTAATACCGTATGGCGCTCAATTGCTTTTGGCTAGCACTATTGCTGGAGTTTCACCTTTGGCAGTCGTGCCACACGTATACTATTGCTATGTTTTAGGTATTATTGCAGTGTTATATATTGTATTGAACAAAATTGAGAAAAAAGATTGTGCTTAATATACAAGACAACGCTCCGCTCTGTAGAAAATGGATGTTCTTGGCAGTATGTGCTCTTGCTTGCTCTGGGTTACTGTCAATAATTGTTATTTTTCTACGATTGCCTTTTATCTCCTCTCTTGTTCCTTCTGCACAATATATTTTTGATAATGCGCTGGTAATACACGTGAACTTGTCAATTTTAGTGTGGATGTGCTCTATAATATCTCTGCTCTTTATCATAAACCTACAAAATACCAATAGTTGGTTTAACTTTTCATGGGTTCTATCAACCCTTTCGATGCTGCTCATGTTTATATCTGCATTCGTTCCAAACACTGAAGTTATCAAAAGTAACTATATTCCCGTATTACAAAACAAATTATTTTTACTTGGACTCAGTTTATTTATTGCCAGTATATTAGTAAATACAATGCTAGCATACACATCAAAAAAAGAGGTTTCATTTCTCTCTGTTGGACAAATTGGGCTAGTTATTATACTTGTATCGTCATTTCTTTGCTTTGTTTTAGCATATAATAATATGCCTCCAGGTCTATATCACTCAGATAATAATTTATTTTACGAATATCTCTTTTGGGGAGGCGGACATTTATTGCAGTTTGCTTTTACTCAAGGAATGTTTTTAGTCTATTTAATAATGCTAAGTTCCAATGATATTAGTTTAGCTTCAAACAATAAAATTACTATTTTACCACTATTTATAAACACGATTTTAGCTGTAGGCGCACCGTTTGTATATTTTGTTTATCCAGTTGATAGTGCCAAGTTAATACAGTTTTTTACTTGGCATATGAGGATTGCTGGAGCAGTTTTGCCGTGCTTTTTGATAATATTAGTGTGCTACAACATCAGAACTTTTATTAATGATAAAAGCAACTATTTATTACATTCATTTTTGTTGTTCACTTATGGAGATGTGCTCGGAGTGTTGACTATTGAAGGGAATGTCACCATTCCCGCTCATTATCACGGTTCTGTAGTTGGGATCACTATAGCTTTTATGAATTTCATTTATTGGCTGTTACCCAAATTAAACTTTAAAGAGGTAAAAAACTCCATGGTAAGATTACAGATTTATGCCTACAGTGTAGGGCATTTTCTCCATATTACTGGCCTTGTTTGGCTTGGTGGGTATGGTGCTTTAAGGAAGGTTGCAGATCTGCCAAGTATTTCATCAATGTTAGCACGCACGTGCTTCATTATAGGTGGCGCTATATCAGTTGTTGGTGGAATGTTGTTCGTAATAATTGTGCTTTTACATCTGTTAAAAGGCAAAGCGCGTACCAACTGACCCATAGAAACGAAAAAACTTACTTGACAAACTCCGCTAGCGCCCTTATCATGAAACTGAAGCTATTTATTTATCTTCTCTGTACAGATTAAATGACAAAAAAACTCAACGTATTTGGCGTCTCATGTTTAATTTTTTGCACTATGTGCACCTTATGTCTTTATCAAATTTCTAGGTTTTTACCTACACAAGCTGAAATACGCTTATAAAGCATTTAAAACATAAAAAAACGCCAACTTAAAAAATGGATAGTGAATAACTAGCTACCCTAGGGTTTCTTTTGCCTTTTTTTCTGTTTAGTAAATTTCTTAATGTTTATAATTTAGATTAGTTGCGGCTTAAAAGCAACTAAATCGCGGTTATTAAGCGTTTAGAATAAAAAAACGCCATACTTGAAAGTATAATGTAAGTAATTAGCCAACCACGGGGCTTCTTTTGCCTTTTTTTTCATTTGGTAAATTTTTTAATATTTATACGGAAGGTAGCGCGTGACGCTGGAACCCCAAAAAAAGGATGACAGGAGAGGGAGGCTACTTGGATGACATCATAGGGGCACTGGGATGACACCATTCTTTTTCCTGGATCCAAATAGTCAAGGCACTGGAATGACAAAAAAAGGAGGCACTGGAACGACAAAGTGGAGTGTCTGCTTCTGTCATCCTATGATAGCTAAAAAGACCTGGTCACGCGCTGGAATGACACCGAAGGGGCTACTGCCCTCTTGGATGGAGACCAGTGTCAGCTACTTAGATGATACCTTTTTTCTACTTAGTTTAGGTTATGCAGAAGTCTAATACAATTATAGAACAAGCTTAAAAATTCTGGTAAAGTAGTTTTATTTACAAAGAAAGAATATGCTACTTGAAATTGAAAAGCGCAGCATAACAAATGCATTGTGGAAGTTGCAAGAAGCAGATCAAAGGCAAATCTTAACTCTTACACAGAGATTTGAGTTACCAGAAATATTAGCAAGAATATTGGTTACTCGTGGTGTTAACATAGAAAATGCAAGCGACTTCTTATATCCACTAATCAGATCGCTATTACCAGATCCCTTTCACCTTCTTGATATGGATAAAGCTGTTTCTCGTATAATATGGGCAATAAAAAATGATGAAAACCTTGCAATATTTGGTGACTATGATGTTGATGGTGCAACGTCGTCAGCATTGATTAACAGGTACCTGAGAGCAATCGATATACACTCTATAATCTACATTCCAGATCGTGTTGATGAGGGTTATGGATTAAACACAGATGCTTTATTACAACTTAAAAAGAATGGAATTGATTTATGTATTTCCGTTGATTGTGGTACGCTTGCATATCAACCAATAGAAGATGCAAAGGCTTTTGGTCTTGATATTATAGTTGTTGACCATCACCTTGGTACGGAAAAATTACCAAGCGCCGTAGCAGTTGTGAATCCAAACCGCCTTGATGAGAGCTCTCCTTATAATAACCTAGCAGCAGTTGGAGTGTCATTTCTGCTAATTGTTGCTCTTAATAAAAGCCTACGTGAGCAAGGATTTTTTACCAACAAAAAAGAACCAGATTTATTTGATCTGTTGGATTTGGTTGCCCTGGGAACTGTCTGTGATGTTATGCAGATCACAGGCCTCAATAGAGCACTTGTCTCACAAGGATTAAAAGTTATGTCAACAAGAAAAAACGTTGGCTTGCGTGTTTTATTTGATGCTTTGGGAATCCTTGAAAAACCAAGTGTTTCTCGATTAGGGTTTAGTATTGGGCCATGCATAAATGCTGGAGGAAGAATTGGAGAAGCATCGCTTGGTGCAAGGTTGCTTTCCACCGATGATGATGAAGAGGCACATTCAATCGCGCTAAAATTAATAGATTTGAATAATGCAAGAAAAGTGTTAGAAAATGAGGCTCTCTTGGAAGCTACAGCACAAGCGGAAAAGTCTGCCCAATCAGGTGCGAATTTTATAATGATAAGTGGCAATTGGCACCAGGGAATAATTGGTATAATTGCATCAAGGCTAAAGGAGCAGTTTCACTTGCCAACAGTAGTGATATCTTTAAATAATGGAATAGGAAAAGCAAGCTGTAGATCAATTTTGGGAGTTGATATCGGTGCTGCAGTCCTTTCCGCAAAGTTTATAAATTTGATTATTGAAGGTGGTGGCCATAGTATGGCGGCAGGATTTTCAATTAAAGAAGACAAAATAAATGATTTGCATGATTTTTTTACTGAAAGATTTTCAAATTCTATAAATGAGAAAACTTTAAAAGCTGATAGTATAGTAACTGCTAAAGCAATAAATTTGTCTTTATGGAATCAATTGCAACGCTTGGGACCATTTGGAGTTGGAAATCCTGAACCAAGGTTTATTATCCAAGGAGCAAAGATAAGAAAGCCTGAAGTTATAGGAGTTGACCATATAAAATGTTTTATTGCTGATGATAATGTTATGGTAAGAGCTATTGCATTTCGTTCTGCAAATACTCATCTTGGCTCTGCTATCATGCAGGGTAATGTTAAAGCTATTTTGGGTAAAATCTCTATGAATTACTGGAATGGCAATGAATTTGTACAATTTTTAATAGAAGATGTATTGACCATTAGTTGAGTGTATCTGTTCAGCAGAGTGGCAAAATAGGTAGACAAGATAAACCAAAAAATCAAGAAGAAGTGAGTGTGCACTTGTCCGTAAAGTCTTTCCATTTCTCCCATTTCTTCGATTATTCTCTTCACTTTCAGCTAATAAGTGATTTTCTATTTCACCTTCCAAACTTGCCTCCAGCAGCTTTTTTATAAATGGTGTAAATGCTCCATCCCTTCCTGTTAATGGTCTGCCTTCCCTTATTGATGACAGTATATTTGCTTCCAGTTCTTTGTAATCTACCAAACCGGTAGTTCTGTTTACTACTTTCTGACTCATTGTCAAACCTCCATTTTTTTATATCAATTTATTACTTTTTTTTCGGTTTGACACACTTTTTTGAACCATACGCGTCAAGTTAAGAGATTGTGAGCAAATTTAGAGAGGTTAAAGTGGATACTCTAGCCCTTCTACGTTTGTCTTTTAATGAAAATCGCGACCAAGTTATAGTGAGTTTTTTAAGAAATGCTTTTAAACTATTAATCTTGGTTAATACTAAAAATAACTCTCTAACCCGTCTTTTTAGCTCAATAAATGCCTTTGTTAAGCTAAGTTCTGTATTCTTTTTCACTTCTGTGCAACCAACTATGCCGTGAAATATAAGAATTGCGCACAATTTAGCATATAGTTCACATAATACTCTGCATGGCTTTCCTTTTAGCTTATCAAGTCTGATATGGCTTTTATACAATTTAAATAATTTGCCACCTTACTCTGTAAATCGTTAATACTTGCTCAGCACTAATTTTATTTTCTGGAACATTAGTTATAAATATTGACCAGTTCAACAATTTTTGATTTCTTTTAGAGGATCCTGCGATCTTGCTAATCTATTAGCTTTCCTTCTTCTGGCTATAGACTGTTCTTCAGTTAGTTTCTGACATATAATTCTTACTCTAATTTTTGCTTCTTTTCCTAACAATACCTCGTTTTCTAAAAATCTCTAAACATTCTAATAACTCCATTTTTTGATTTGTTTCTACATCATATACGTTGGTATCGACGACTTATGAAATAAGCTCCTATTTCATTGATTTGTTTAAAAGAACTTGGCACAAAATAACCGAGATCAGATATTAGCAAATCATTGCTTGATATATTACTTAAATGTTTCCTATATCCCTGGTCTGATCTTATTCCCTCCGTTAAATTAAGTTGGTCTATTATCTGATTCATGTAATCGAAAACTAATTGTAACTTTATTCCAGACTTAGTATTGCTTTCATAGCCACTGTAGCTAGTACCATAACCTTTATACATCTCTTCCATACTGTTAGGTAGAGTAATATAGCTACTGTCCAATAATTTAACACTATTAAATTGCTGTAAGATTTTGCAATCAACTTGCAAGATATTTTTAAAGAGAACCACAGATTCATTATACATCCTTTTCATAAATTCCACTGCTTCTTCAGTAAATCTAAAATCCAAACCTTGTTTTGTTATATCTCTCGTTTAGTAATTGACACATTGTTTCTACGCTACAATTATCAACCCCTATATTACCCAAGACTATGGCTTTTACGAATGATGAGCCTTTTAGCTTTCTCTTTCTTTTTATAAACCTTGTTGTAATTGAGATTTTGTCTGCTTTTTCATTAAAAAATTCTTTGAGCTTTTTTGATAAGCAAGTTATTTTATTCATTGGTTCTCTCACTAAAAGTATATCTGGGAGAACTTATACCTTATTATTCTATCTCTTTCATACCTTTATTTCCTTAACTTGACGCGTATGCTTTTTTGAACATTCCCGGAAATGCAGAAAAAAAATGTTCAACATTATATCAGGAGTCCTTGTCGTTTTAATCTGCACAGATTGCGAAGTTAAATGAAATAGCTTCACTGTTATGATAAGGGCGCTGGCGAAGGGTGTCAAGCAAGTTTTTCGTTTCTATATGTGCTACCTTAAGACTTCAACGTCTTAACGCACCTAACTCCATCTGCATATAAATTTGCATGGCTCTTTCCAGTATTAAGCAATGCAAATCCAATGTTGTCTACACTAGAGCGCAGTTCCCCTATTTCCTCATTGTTTTCATTTGTCACTTTAGTGCCAATATCTGGAAGTGCGTTATCCCCCTCAACAAGGTAAAGTTTTCTTCTGAATATTTCTTGTCTGCTCATTCGATTTACAACTTCCTGACCTATATAACACCCCTTATTAAAGCTTATACCGTTTACCTTATCGATTAAAAATTGCAGCGGAAACGATGAATTCTGCACCATATCTTTCGCTCCATCTGGAACGAGATTTTGAATTCTGACTTTTTCATACTGAGTAAAATCCCCAACCGGCTCTTTTATTTCATCTTTATGTATGATCCTCATTCCTAGCAGCTTGTGCCTTGGATCTTGAAAAATAACTTGTGACTTACTACTACACTCCGCCAACTTAGTATTAAACAAAACCCCAACCTTATATAGTGCACTAACGTCTTTAATCTTTACCCTCAAATAAGTTTTAAGTAAATCTAGTTTCTCGATTATTTGCTGCAAGTGTATGTTTTCGCACTCTAAGAGGGTGTATTTACCATATTCAATAAGAAAAAAATCATATAGATATTTTCCCTGAGGGCTAAGCAATAAAGAGTAAATGGCTTTTTGGCTATCCAACTTATTAATATCATTGGTTATAATACCCTGCAGAAAATCTCTAGTGTCAGGCCCATATAGCACTATCACACCACGACTTAAAAATGGTATATAACTCATGAAATCTCTATAAATAAATCTAAATTTTATTATATAACATTAGGCTCTTTTAGAAACTGCTTTTAGCGTGCATATTTTATAATGGCGTGCATATTTTACAAGCTCCAGCCCTTGAAATCTAACTTACGAGTATATATATATAAACTTATAAGTTAATTTGTTGATGAGGAAAAACAAATGTCAAGTATAAGTTTAAATGTATTAGATGATAGCGTGCTGATCAAGCCTATTAGCGAAGAAAAGCAAGGTGGAATTGTGCTTCCATCAAGTGCTGAAAAGAAACCTACTAAAGGTGAAGTTATAGCAATTGGTGAAGGTTCACGCAATTCAAGTGGCGAACGCGTAACTTTAACTGTGAAAGCTGGTGATAAAGTGTTCTATCGCCAATGGGCTGGTACAGAAATAGAACATAATAATGAGAAGCTTATCGTGATGAAAGAGTCCGATATACTTGCTGTCATTAAGTAGCAGTCTTTATTTTACTAAACTGAAACAAAGCGCAACATAGCGCATTGTAAATGATTTTATTATAGTTTTCTAAATTTTTTATTAACAAGAGGTGATAAAAATGACTAATGTAGTAGTATCAGGTGAGCAGTTGCAAGAAGCCTTTCGTGAAGTTGCAGCAATAGTGGATTCAACGGTAGCAATAACTGCAGGACCTAGAGGAAAAACAGTAGGGATTAATAAGCCCTATGGAGCACCAGAAATTACAAAAGATGGTTATAAGGTGATGAAGGGTATCAAGCCTGAAAAACCATTAAACGCTGCGATAGCAAGCATCTTTGCACAAAGTTGTTCTCAATGTAACGATAAAGTTGGTGATGGTACAACAACGTGCTCAATACTAACTAGCAACATGATAATGGAAGCTTCAAAGTCAATTGCTGCTGGAAACGATCGTGTTGGTATTAAAAACGGAATACAGAAGGCAAAAGATGTAATATTAAAGGAAATTGCGTCAATGTCTCGTACAATTTCTCTAGGGAAAATAGACGAAGTGGCACAAGTTGCAATAATCTCTGCAAATGGTGATAAGGATATAGGTAACAGTATCGCTGATTCCGTGAAAAAAGTTGGAAAAGAGGGTGTAATAACTGTTGAAGAGAGTAAAGGTTCAAAAGAGTTAGAAGTTGAGCTGACTACTGGCATGCAATTTGATCGCGGTTATCTCTCTCCGTATTTTATTACAAATAATGAAAAAATGATCGTGGAGCTTGATAATCCTTATCTATTAATTACAGAGAAAAAATTAAATATTATTCAACCTTTACTTCCTATTCTTGAAGCTATTGTTAAATCTGGTAAACCTTTGGTTATTATTGCAGAGGATATCGAAGGTGAAGCATTAAGCACTTTAGTTATCAATAAATTGCGTGGTGGTTTAAAAGTTGCTGCAGTAAAAGCTCCAGGTTTTGGTGACAGAAGAAAGGAGATGCTCGAAGACATAGCAACTTTAACTGGTGCTAAGTACGTCATAAAAGATGAACTTGGAATCAAGATGGAAGATCTCACGCTTGATGATCTTGGTACGGCTAAAAATGTTAAAATTACTAAAGATAATACCACAGTTGTCAGCGAAAATAGCGATTCTGACAGTGTGAAAGCTAGAATCGAGCAGATTAAATCTCAAATTGAAACTTCAACTTCTGATTATGATAAAGAAAAGCTAAGAGAACGTTTAGCGAAATTATCAGGTGGCGTTGCTGTGCTCAAAGTTGGTGGAGCAACTGAAGTGGAAGTTAAAGAACGTAGAGATAGAGTCGAAGATGCGCTGCATGCAACAAGAGCTGCAATTGAAGAAGGTATAGTTCCAGGTGGTGGGGTTGCGCTTCTTTATGCTTCATCTGTTCTCGACAAATTAAAAGGTGCAAGTGACGAGGAACAAATAGGCATAAACATTATCAAGAAAGTTCTCAGTGCTCCAATTAGAAGGTTAGTCAAAAATGCTGGTCTTGAATCTGCTGTTATAATTGACTATTTGATTAAGCAGAATGATAAAGAGCTTATATACAACGTTGAGGCTATGAATTATGCTAATGCGTTTACAGCTGGTGTGATTGATCCAGCAAAAGTGGTGCGTATTGCTTTTGAAACAGCGGTATCTGTTGCGAGTGTGCTGATAACTACTGAATCTATGATAGTTGATGTACCAAGCAAAGAAAATGCTTCATCTCCTATGGGTGCAGGAGAAATGAGTGGCATGGGTGGATTCTAAGTAGAATGAAACCGTGGAGCAATTGCTCCACGGTAGTTCCAAAAAATCTCACATTTTACTATTCGTTAAAGGTAATACGTTTGGTGCAGAAATGCACTACTGTTTGCATCCGTTTCACTCCTTTATATTGTGGTTGTCTAATAACAAAAAGGCAGCATAAGAAAACTATAACCCCTAGTATATTTATACTATAGCTGACCCAAGCAACACGTCATACCGCGATTCATTCCACAACTGTACGGTATCCGTTCAGCGGAGTGGCAGAATAAGGTAGACAAGGTGATCTAAAAAGATAATCATAGAGCAAAAGTGAAATAATATGGTAAACCTTTTAGAACTTTGCAAAAATTTACAGCAAAAAATAGAAAGGTTAGAAGCAAAAATAGAAAGATTGGAAAAAGAGAATGAAAGTTTAAAAGCAGAAAATAAGGCTTTAAAGATAGAAAATGCTGAGTTAAGAGAAAGACTCGGTTTAAGCTCAAAAAATTCATCAATACCAAGTTCCAAAGAGTTGTATAAAATAAAAAAGAATAAGCCGAAAAGCGAAAGGAATATTGGCGGTCAGGTTGGTCATAAAGGAAGTTTTTGCGCCAACATGGATGCAGATAAAGTAGTAAAGATAGAGTTGCCTAATACTTGCGAATGCGGAGGAGAAATTGCAATATGTGAAAAACCATATATTCATCAGAAAGTTGATCTTCCAGAAATCAAGCCTTATGTAGTGGAATATCAGTTAGAACATGGCCGTTGTCGGAGATGCGGAAAGAGAAGAAGTAGCAAGTTACCGGAAGGTGTTACGCCAGATACATTTGGTCCAAGGGTTAAGTCAATAATTGCAGCGTTCAGCGGATTCTACAAAAATTCAAAACGCGAAATAGCGAGTGTCGTAAATGATATCTTCAATTTGAACATAAGCGTCGGTAGCATATCAAATAGTGAACATAGAGTTGCTTCAAAATGCAAAAAAATGTATGAGCAGATCGAACAAGAGATAAGTAGGAGTAAAGTTCTACATATTGATGAAACGAGCCATTATAACAAAGGTAAACTCGCTTGGTGTTGGATGTTTGCAAGCAATACGGCAAGTTTTGTAAAATTTACAGAGTCAAGAGGAATGAAAGTTTTACAAAATAGTAAATTCTGCAATCGCAATAGCTTGGTAATAACTGACAGGTATGCAGCATACAATTATTTTGCCGATAAAAACAGGCAAATCTGTTGGGCACATTTATCAAGAGATTTTGAAAGATTAGCACATAGTTGGAATATTGAAGTTAAAGTTCTGGGTTGTTACTTGAGAAACGTGGCCACTGAATTATTTGCACTAAAAAAAGCTTTACTAAAAAGTGAGATAGATGTTTTGAGGTTTGTCAGACGTGCCAGAAAATTAAGAAAACGTACAAAGTATTACTTGAAGGAGATATCTCGTTTACCTGAAGCAATTGGAGCCTCTCGAGTTGCAAAAAATGTTCTGAGATCTGAAAGAATGATGTGGAAATTTTTAGATGACCCAGAAAATATTCCGCTGACAAATAACCACGCTGAACGGCAAATTCGGCATTATGTCGTTTATCGCAAAAACTCATATTTTACACAATCAAAGCGGGGAAATACATTCCTTGAGCGGATAATTTCATTATACTTAACTTGGAAACAAAGGGGTCTCAATCCTTTCCAAAATCTCCTATCTATTGTTTCTTAAACCACTCTCCTGAACGGATACACTGTACGAACATTACAATATGGCACATAGTAAACGATGTCATGAAAGTAGCTGACACTGGAATGACACCCTTTTGGATGGAAACCAGTGTCACGCACTGGCATGACACCCATTTGTTCCTATAGTTGTCTTTTCTCGTCTACCTTATTTTGCCACTCTGCTGAACAGATACAATTTACAACCACCCCCTACCCTTTTTAGTTGTTCAGCAAATATAGAGAGGTTAAAGGGAGTGGTATTACTTAAACAACTAAATAAAAAACCAGGTAGATCATTCTGAAATTCTTGCATTTTTGTCCATAATTTTGTTAAATAACTTCCCTTTTGGTCATATCGAACCAAATTTCTTTTTCACACCACCTTTTAAGCCACTTTCGTTAGTTTTTGTCATAATGCGATCAAACACTCCCAATAACCTCTTTAATAGGTTTGGAGTTAGCGAAGAGATAAGATCAACAGATACGTTATTGTTTTTGTCATCACCACTTGCTTTATAGTCTATTGAAACGATTCCCCTACTTTTCCCACCAGTAAGAAGTTTTCCAATTATAGGAATTTTTAACAAAGATTTATTAATTGAATATGCTGGTATTACTTGTCCTGCAACCTGGAATTTATAATCTTTAATATCGAGCTTACCACCAGTGCTAATACCTAACTCCGCCCCTTCAAGCCAAGATTCTTCAATTTCAATAGTGCCATCTTTGTATGAGAAAGGTGCATTACATTTATAAAAGTATACACCTTCGTTCTTTATGGCATTTACGATACCAGGCAATGAAGACATCGACAATAAAGTAGTAAGTAGTGGAGCATCTTTGATGTAGAAATTGCTAATGGATAACGTACCATAATGTTCTCCACTTTCTCTCTGAGGAGAGATATAAAAAGACAATTTGCCGTTTTTAATTGATTTACTAATGCCTAAGGAACGCGAAAGTATACCTGCATTATCCGCATATATTTCGAGCCCTATTCCACTGTATTCCGCTAGTATGTTGCTGCTATCTTCTAGAAACTGTCCTGTAAATTGACTTCCATCGCAATTACCTTTAGTACAGGTTACATTCAGCTTAGCATTTTTGATAACGATGCCTTCTTTCATGATTACATTGTCAACATTCATACTAATCTCTATATCTTTGTTTAATCCATTACTGTTTTTGCCAAGCAAGCCTAAAATATCACTTAAGTTAATTTCCTCACCATAAATAGTTATGGCATTTTTTTCCTTACCTGATTCAATTTCTATACTAAAATCATTATCAGGCAATTTAAAACTACTAGAATTTAAATATAAATTTCCATTTTCTACTCTTCCGCTGAATTTTATATCTAGGTCATTTCCTACAACATCTAATTTGTCTATTAACAATTCACCTGCTCCTTTTAACCTTGTAGAAAACAAAATTTTATTGTGATCTTCAAAACGATTTTTCCATCCTAAATAACTTGAACGTGATTCAAGCTCTGATAAATCCATATTACCATTAACATGCCCCGTCTTATCTTGATTTATCACCGATTCTATATTTGTATTGACATAGCCACCTATATTTTCATCAAAATTAAGTATTTGAGCGGGTAAATCTCCGGTCAAATTCCAGGCGAAACTTTCATTCCTATTGCTACTTTTCAGGTCAAATAATAGCTGTGTGTTATTCACCATACCACTACCATTTAAATCTATAAAGTCACTGCCAAAACTAAGCTTAATATCATATTTACCAAGACTTGCATTATAGACGGCCAAATTGTCAATTTCAGAATGAAAATTTGCTGAGAAGTCTACTTTTTTGTCATCAGCATTTAGATTAAAAATGCGAAAATTAAATACGGATTTTGCCATTCCACTTACTTTATCCCTTTCAACCTTCACCACATCATCCAGCTTAAATCTTATAGGCTCATATAAACCATACGCATCACTTACAGCTTTGCCATTAATGGTTAGAACTGAATCTTCCTTATTTAGAGATTTCATTTCAATATCACCACCATTAACAGTGAAATTCTGAAACTTAGCGCTATTTACAGTAATTTCAAGATCGTTATTCTTGATGATCAAATCACCCTTTAATTCCTTTACTTGCTCAAAATCTTCATCAAATTTTACGCTACCGTTTTCTATATCAGCAACAATTACAATGTCTGACAGATCGTCATCAACCAAATTGTTAATTTTGCCATTGAAACTTACAATGGTATTTAAAACATCCCCTTCGATATTATCACAATACCAGCTTTTAAATTTACTATTTACTACACTATCTGGTATATAAGTACATAAATCCTTTGCAGCAAACTTACTAATATTAATTCTAAGCAAAGCATGACTTGTACTAAAGTTCATTTTGCCTATTAAAGAGAGATACGTGTCATTTAACTTAAAATGGAAGTTTTTTACACTAATAATTCCATTACTATATGTTAAATTTATATTTACATTAGTTAAGGCCAAATTTTTGTTCAAATAATTTTCTGTATTTAATACGTATATATTTCCATCTACAATTTCATCCTTTTTATTAATTTTCACTGAGAAGCTTCCTTTGAATCCTATATTTTTGTCCAAATTGTAGCTTTTAACTAATGTAGAAAACTTGCTCAATAGTCCCAATTTTAGATCATAAAATGTCCCGTACACATTTAGCAAATTGTTGCGATTTTTTATCGTAATTGATAAATCATCCAAAAATCCCTTTCCATCTTTTGTATTCACATGAATATCTAAAACATTAAAATCTTCCCCCTTCCCTATATATAATTTATCAATAAAAAATTCATCTTCTGTGCTTTTATCAATAGCGATGTTAGTAAATTCAATTTTTGAATCCGCATTTAAGTCAAAAAAAAATTCCCTTATTGTTTTTAATAGATTTTTTGCACTGCTTTCTGTCATCTTGAAATTCTTCCCTGTCATCCCAGTATCTTTTTTTCCTGTCATCCCAATATCTTTTTTTCCTGTCATCCCAGTGCTTGACACTGGGATCCAGGTTTCTTTTTTTCTAGATTCCAGCGTCACGCGCTGGAATGACACCGAAGGAAGGCGGTTATTACTTAAATAATGATTATCCAAAAGGTCTAATGAGTTTTGCGGATTAACATTAGTTTCTTCTCTCTTGATATATACATGCACATTATCAGCTGAAACCTGAGAGAGATTTGTGCTAGCTTTAAATAAGGAACTTAACTTAAAATGTACAAAAAGCTCAGGAACTTTTATAGTAAAATTAGGATTTGCTATTGCCAAATCTGTAATGACTAAATACGGATCTTTACTACCTTTCTGCCAAACAACTGAGGTATTCTCCATATTAACGCTTGAGCCAACAAATATCTTTGATATTTTATGTTTAACATAAAAATTAATATAATTAATATTGATTTCTAAAGGACTCTCACCCTTAAAAAAGACAAATAAGCAGAATACAAACAATAGAACTATGGAAAGTGATATAGTGATTTTTTTAAGCATCGATTATTGCTTTTCTTGCTAAACTATCAGCCTCCTCATTATACTTATCGCCACTGTGTGCTTTAACCCACTTCCAATCAATTTCGTGTTGTGAAGCAACGTTGTCTAGCTCTTTCCACAATTCCATATTTTTTACTGATTTTTTATTACTTGTTTTCCAGCCATTCATTTTCCACTTATTTATCCACTCTGTTATGCCATGTTTAACATAAAGACTATCCATATATAAATTAATATTACAAGAAAATTTCAATACTTTCAGCCCATTGATCACCGCTGTTAACTCCATTTTATTGTTTGTGGTATTTTCTTCTCTACCATAAATGTCTTTTCTGTAATCTTGAAATAATATGATAGCTGCCCATCCTCCCGCTCCAGGATTACCAGAACACGCCCCATCCGTATATATTGTCACTTCTTTTTTACTCATCTTTGTTTATATCGGTTAACAAAGTATATAGTTGCTTTTATGAAAGCACAATTTCTAAAGGTAGTTTAAGCTGCACCTTTAAATTTTATTATAGAAACAAAAAAAAGTGTGACAACGAGCATTACCAAAAGGAAAAGGAAAAAATAGTTTTTATGTTTCTGCCGTTCTTTCATAACTAAAATAAATCAATAGAACAAAAAATAATACTGGCAAATAGGGAAAATAGATAAGAAATTGAGTAAGAAAACATTTGTTTCTGTGAGTTGTGGTTCTTGAATCTGAGAATTGATATAGCGTACCAAATAAAGATGCAACCTGCAAAAATTGCCATGCTTAGATAAAGTAAAGCCTTTTTCAAGAATAGAGCTGGAAGCAAGCTAGTTAGCACCAGCAAGACACTATAAATTAATATATATTTTCTTGTTTTTTCCGGACCATAAACAATATTGAACATTGGAATCGATGCCTTTGCATAGTCTTCAGACTTATTTAAAGATAGGGCCCAAAAGTGTGGCGGAGTCCACATAAAAATTACTAAAAATAAAATGAAACTTTCCCAACTGACAGAATTAGTTACAGCTGCCCAGCCAATCATTGGAGGAAAAGCACCTGCTGCACCACCGATAACGATATTCTGCGGAGTACGCCTTTTTAGCCAAATTGTATATACGAAAACGTAAAATAATATGCTAACTGCAAGCAAAGCAGCAGAAATATAATTTACTGCTATTGCCATGATAAATACTGACAATATTCCAAGAGTTATACCAAATTCAAGCGCGCTTTCTGCAGAAACTCTACCTGAAGGTATAGGGCGGTTTTTTGTCCTTTCCATGAGCAGATCTATGTCTCTGTCATACCACATATTTATAGCACCTGCAGATCCTGAGCCAAGAGCAACACATATAAGAGATATTAGTACTAGAAAAGGGTGCATACTACCTGGTGCAGTAACCATACCAGCAACTGCAGTAAATACCACAAGATACATTATCCTTGGCTTCAGCAAACGCCAAAAATCCAGTATTGTTGATTCAACATTTAGCAAAACACTTGTGTACATTCTATTTTACCACTGGTGGTTTTTCGAAAGTATGAAAAGGCGGTGGTGAAGATACCGTCCATTCCAAGGTGTCACCTCCCCAAGGATTATCTCCAGCTTTCTTGCCCCATTTAAAAAGATGTATAACTATAAACACAAAAAACATAACTGAAACAAAGGACATATACGAACCAATTGAGGATATATAATTCCAAGGGATAAACGCATCAGGATAATCAGGTATACGCCTTGGCATACCAGCTAATCCTAAGAAATGTTGAGGTAAAAAAGTGATATTGGTGCTAATAAAAGTAAGCCAAAAGTGGATTTGACCTAAGCGCTCATTATATTGTTTACCCGACATTTTACCAATCCAATAATAAAAGCCAGCAAAAGCTCCAAATAATGCAGCAAGTGACATGACATAATGGAAGTGAGCAACAACATAATAGGTGTCGTGCAGGAGCTTATCTATTCCACCATGAGAAAGAATTATTCCCGTTATGCCACCGCCAACAAACATAAAAATAAAACCTAGTGCAAATAGCATAGGGGTCTTAAACTCAATTGCTCCGCCCCACATAGTTGCAATCCAACTAAAGACTTTTACACCAGTTATAACACCGATAAAAATTGTGGTGGTGCTAAAAAATGCAGCAGCGTCAGCACTAAGCCCAACAGTGAACATATGGTGAGCCCAAACCATAAAGCCAAATACTGCTATACCTATCATTGCATAAACCATCCCTATGTAACCAAATACAGGTCTGTGAGAAAAAGTTGATACAACCTGACTTATGATGCCAAATGCAGGAAAAATAATTACGTAAACTTCTGGATGACCAAAAAACCAAAATAAATGTTGAAATAACACAGGGTCACCACCACCTGCAGGATCAAAAAAGGAAGTACCAATATTGCGATCAGTAAGAAGCATAGTTATAGCACCGGCAAGCACTGGTAAGGCAACAATCAACATAAATGCTGTTAGCAAGACAGACCAAACAAACAGTGGCATCTTAGTTAATGACATTCCTTTTGTGCGCATGTTAAATATAGTAACTATAAAGTTGATCGCCCCAACAATTGACGACATACCAGCAACATGAAGTGCAAGTATAGCAATGTCAACTCCTGCACTTGGATGGGACATTACCTGTGATAAAGGTGGATATAAAGTCCAACCTGTACCTGGACCTTCACCAATAAACACTGAGAGAATGAGCAAAATAAAAGATGACACTAATAACCAGAAACTCAAATTATTCATACGAGGAAACGCCATATCTGGTGCGCCAATCATGAGAGGTACAAACCAGTTACCAAATCCTCCCATGAGGGCTGGCATTATCATAAAAAACACCATTATCAACGCATGCCCTGTAACCATTACGTTATATAATTGATAGTTATTGTTAAGTATATTAATGTGCATTAGCTGAGTGCGAATAATCACCGATAATAATCCACCAATAATTCCAGCTAATATGGAAAAAATAATGTACAGTGTCCCTATATCTTTATGATTGGTGGAAAACAACCAACGCTTTATGCCCTTTGGTACGTCACTCATATCTATACTCCAAATTTAACTCACTAATTTTCTATTTTCAATCCACTTATTAAAATCTTCTTTGCTTACTGCTTCAACAACAATTGGCATAAATCCATGGCCTTGACCACACAATTCGTAGCACTGCCCATAATAAACACCAGGCTTTTTGATATTAAACCACGCCTCATTCAGCCTACCTGGTATCGCATCAATTTTTACACCAAAAGCCGGTACTCCCCAACTGTGTATCACATCTCCTGCTGTAACTTGTAAACGAACGTTAGTATTAACGGGTAAAATGATGTTGTTATCAACAGAGAATAGCTTTAAATCTCCTTCGATAAAGTCTTCTTTTCCCTTAATATAACTATCAAATGACACACCTTGATATTCTGGATATTGGTAGCTCCAATACCATTGATGGCCAATAACTTTTAGTGTTATGTCAGCTTTCGGTATTTCTTCCTGTAGCTTCAGTAATTTAGCGTTTTCAAAGGCTAATATTCCAACAATGATAGTTGGTATAACAAACCAAATAATTTCTAAAGGAACACTATGGGTAGTTTTACTTATGTTTGTTACTTTGCTTTTACGAAAGCGAAACGCTATATAAGCAAGCAGCGCCCACACAAAAAGCATTATTGTAACCATCACAAGCATCACAAACGAATGTGACCTAACTACAGCCTCCATTACTTCAGTTGCAGGAGCAGGAAATCCAAATTGCCAGGAAGTAGGAGCAGAGGCAACAGATATATTTGAGTAAAATATTATCAATAGTGCAAATAACTTCACCATATCTTTTGTTTGTTTGCTATAAAACTAAGTGATATACTGTATAATAGTATATATAAACTTACTATGCAAATAGAGATTAGTGATGGTTAATAATTTTTTAGCATTCAACAAGTATAATAGTACAATACTAATTTGAGGAAAAAAGCATTTACATAAATCTATTGTAAGTAAAAATATTATAATATTTTAAATTAAGTATTTACTTTAAGTAAATTCTATAATAAGTTTAATAGTGTCTGTTACTGCTAATAACCCTCTAGCCTCACACCTAAAAGCAGTAACAGACACTATTAAACTTTATGATAAGTTTATGATTTGCAAGATCAAAATCTTGCAAGTGTCTTTATTTCATTATCCATTGCAGTTTGTTAATTAACTTTTAATGCCTATGGTAGCATTTACTGAACCAAAGGTTTGCGTATTATAGAAAATAATTACAAAAAAAACACACTATTTATATACCATACAAACTTTTTTCATTCTGCATAGCTGAGTTACTAGATTCTGTAAACGAAATCTTTAGAGAAGCCAAATGGGCAAAGTTTCATGAAGGTCTTTGGCATCTCTTAGCATAGATCCCTTACTTAACCGTCATACCGCGATTCATTCGCAGTATCTCAAAGCATAGATCCCGCTAACAAGTAGCGGGATGACGGTTGTCAGGGCAGTGTCCCTATGATGTCATTCAAGTAGCTGACACTGGTTCCTTTATGATGGCAGTGCCCCTATGGTGTCATTCCAGTGCTTGACACTGGAATCCAGCCTTTCCATAATCATCAAAACATTGTATTTTAACGTAAAACAGCTATTTTTATGCTCACCAACTTAATAAAATTCCTGGATCCCAGTGGGCTTTGTTGCATCGCTACTTATGAAAGGCTAACTATAGTTAGGATTATAAGTAACCTATTGAAAATCTTGTTTTTTTGCAATCAATCTGATCAAATTTAAGAATAGTAATTTGTTATTTATATTAATAAATTTAATTCTATTGAAAATAGCTAAAGCATTGAAATTCTTGAATTTTAGCCGGATTGGTAAATGGTAGTGAAATTTCTTTTACTCAAATTTAGGTATTCACTGACCGTTCTTGTTATAAATACCAGAATAATAAGCTACTGATATTCCCTATCTTTTTTATCTTTAATCCATCATAGCTAGCGATGCAACAAAGCCATCCCAGTGTCAAGCACTGGGATGACAAGGTATAAACCTTATCGTCATACCGCCACGAACCGTCATACCGCGATTCATTCGCGGTATCTCTAGATCCCGCTAACACGTAGCGGGATGACGATTGTCGTTTAGCCATAAACATTAAGAAATCTACCAAATAAAAAAAAAGGCAAAAGAAGCCCCGTGGTAGTTGGCTATTTACCATGTACTAAAATATCGGCGTTTTTTTTGACCTTACCCAGAAAAAGTGGAGAGAAAGTTTGGAATGTTTTTCACAAAGAGAATGATGAATCAAAATGCTCAGGAATGCAATAGTTAATAGTGACGTTGTTTGTTATAAAAAATTTCTATATATTCAAATATAGCAGTTTTGATATGCTGTTTAGAGTGCCGAGAGGTGTCTATTGGTAACTCCCTTTTTAGAGAACTGAAGAAGCTTTCCACAACAGAATTGTCGTAACAACAACCTTTATGACTCATCTATGTTTTTTATGGATAAGAGATATTGATAACCTTGCGAAGTATATTGTGAACCTTGATCACTATGTAATAGTAGATTTTTGGCAGGTTTACGCTTGTTAACGGCCATTAATAAAGAGTCCATAACCAATTGTTTATTTATTGAACTGCTCATTAACTACCATGCGTGAATATAGATCGATTATTGTTGCCAAATATAGCCATCCTTCTTTGGTTTTGATGTAAGTAATCCCATACTTTATTTGGTTGATCGACAATAAAGTTTTGGTCTAATATATTGGGAGCTACTGTCCGTTTGTTGTTTCTTAATTTTAAATTTTCTTCTCAATATAGCCTGAATACCATTTTTCTGCATAATACTTTGCACTGTTTTTAAGTTGCAACTTTTACCCAAAGCCTTTAATTCAGCATGAATTTTAGGAACTCCATATCTACATTTAGAAGCTTGATATATTTTTTGAATATCTGCTAATAACTCTTTATTTGCTGATTCTCTACTGCTTATTTTCCTTGTAGTCCACTTATAGTAGCCACTAGCAGAAAACCCTACATAATTCCTGCACTTTATAGTGTTTACTATGCTCTTTTATGAAAAAATATTTTACTCTTTTTGACTGGCCAGGGCTTTTTTTAAAATGTCTCTTTCTCTTGTTACTTTTGCTAACTCTTTCTGTAAATCAAATCTCTCTTTGTCATAAGGTGCTACATCTGGAAATGCATTTGCCGCTGACTTTTTTTCGTTATATTTCTTCATCCATTTTCCTAATACACTATCCCTTATTCCTAGATCTCTTGCTACTTTTGCAACTGGTTGACCTACCTTTCTTTGTTCATTTGCCAGCTTAACAGCTTCCAATTTAAATTCTGCCGTATATTCTCTTGCCATTTCTAATCCTCCAAAATTTTATTTTACCCGAAAAAACTCCTTTCTTTCTCTCCACTTTTTCTGGGTAAGGTCAAGAAGCCTATTGTCTAATTATGTACCTAAATTTTATTACGGCACTTTCACTACTACTTTAACGAGTGAGCTACCTTTCTATAAAAGACCTATCGACTGTTGCAATTATAGGCGTAAACAAGAATGATAAAAGAGTACGAGATTGAGTAACTATGTACACTTCTGCTGGCATACCAGGGTATAGGTATACGTTTTTAAACTGAGCAAGCTCTGGTTTTGGTATCACTACACGTACTGAATAATAACGCCCTAGCCTTGGATCATCAAGGGCATCGGGAGAAATATTGCTTACTATACCATTAATTAAACTTAAACGACGTGCACTGTAAGCACTTAAACGAACTTTAACCTTTAGCCCTTCTAGCCCATCAATAGAGACTATATTGCTATCTTTCTTTTGTGCTGACAGTATCTCTTCTATGTTTCTGGTCTGAATTTTAGCATCTATTATTAGGTCATCATCCGATGGCACTACGCTCATGATCGGAACTCCAGATTGTATAACACCACCTTCAGTATGGTATCTTATATCTGTGACTATCCCATCTTGAGGCGATTTAATTATTGTACGTGCTAATGAATCTTCAGCAACCATCAGTCTCTCTTTCAAGTCTGCAATAGACGTACTAACTTCCTTAAGTTCAGCGTTTGCTCTTTCTTGAGAATCATTTCTCACGTTTATAATTTCTAATTCGTTCTCTCCAATTTTTTGCTGCACTTGAGATATTGCAGAACGGTAATGTCCAACTCTGCCTTCAATTTCAGCAAACTGCTTTTCTAAAGCTAAAATGTGTGGTTTGCTTATATGGCCACTATCAAGTAATTGTCTTTTTGTTTCCAACTCCTCAGTTATCAAGTCATATTGCTTATGAGCTGCATTTAGTTGAAAGTTTAGCCCCGCTAATTCATCATTTAACTGCTTTATACGTTGTTGCAGTATGTCTGTTTTTCCCAATATGCTCTTTCTCTGAGAGTTGAACAACTTTACTTGATTCTTTATCGCTTTATTTACAAGTTCATCGTGAGATAATTTTTTAACCTCATCAGGAAACTCGAGCGTGTCCAAATCTACTCTGATTGCAAGAAGCCTTGCTTCTGTTGCTAAAAATGATAAGAGCTTCTCTTTGATGATACTTAAATTCGCCTTCTCGTTAACATCACTCAACAAAACTAGAGGCTCATCTTTTTTAACTGCTTGACCCTCTTTTACTAAAATTTTGCTTATTATTCCTCCGCCCAAGTGTTGAACTATTTTTCTATTTGAAGATACAATAACTTCTCCACTTGCATGCACCGCACCGTCAATTGGAGCTATAGCCGACCAAATACCACCTATCCCAAAAAAGATGAGTATTACTACCAGACCAAAAAATAGTGGTCCCCATGTTACTTTCAGGACTTCATTTACGTTATTACTTTCGCGTTTTAAAATAAAATTTATCACTGCATCAATCAATGCAAACGTCTTATCCAAAAATTTTGGGTACTTCTTCTTTTTATTTTTTGCTCCTTGCATATTTATATTATCACCATGGCCAATCAAGCCTGTCAAAGAAAATCCAGCGCTAAGCTTTTTTAACTTACTTATCATAATACTACTGTGAATTTGTGTTAACTCAAGATAACACACAAAAACAAAGAATCTATAATTTAAGCATTCCATTTAGACTGTAGAGCACCAGAATAAACTATTTAGTAACAATTCCTGCATCAACTATGTTTTTAAAATTTTTTGACGTTTAACTTTATTATAACTTTTTCTTTACTTTGTGAATATCTGAGTTACTTATATTATGTAAGAAATCTATTGCCAACTAGTCAATATTCTGTTAGGAATTAAGATAATATAAAGTTATTATGCTTAAATTGGAAAGCAGAAAGTTCCTGATTACTGGCGCATCAGGCGGAATAGGGCAAGCAATTGTAAAAATTATGCACAAAGCCGGAGCAACTTTATGTATTTCTGGCACAAAAAAAGAAGTGCTCGAAGAAGTTGCTAAACAATATGAAAAAAATATGCACGTACTCCCTTGTGATTTATCAAATGCTGAGGAAGTAAATCAACTAGTAAACAGAGCAAGTGAGTTGATGGAAGGCTTTGACGGGCTTGTATGCAACGCGGGCATTACGCAAGACAGTTTATTATTGAGAATGACAGATGAAGCATGGCAAAAAGTAATTGATATTAACTTGAGCTCTATATTTAAGCTGAGTAGAGAAGCATGCAGGAAACTAATTAAGAATAATTGGGGAAGAATTATAAATATTTCCTCAATAATAGGGCTAACAGGAAACGCCGGGCAAGCAAATTATGCAGCGTCTAAAGCTGGAATAATAGCCATGAGCAAATCTATAGCAAAAGAAGTTGCAAGTCGTAATATAACAGTAAATTGTATTGCTCCTGGGTTTATAGATACTAAAATGACTGAAGTTTTAAATGAAGGACAAAAGGGAAAAATATTAGATAATATTCCAATGAAAAGAATGGGAACAGGGGAAGAAATAGCAGCAGGGGTCTTGTTTTTAGCAAGTGATGAAGCAAAATATATAACAGGGCATGTGCTCAATATTAATGGTGGGTTATTTATGTAGCAACACTTATGTATGGACAAATTATAATTTTTACTTTAAAATAAAAAATGTGTAGGTTTAGGTTTACGTTAATTTATTACTTAGAGGCAAAAAAATGAGCTCTATAATAGGATTTTTTGGTGTCTTGTGTGTAGTATTGCTTTTCTCTTTCTCAGGTTACGCAGCTATCACTGGTCCTGATATGGATGATACAACACAAGTAATATGTAATATTATTGGTTATGTTTGGGGGATAGGCGGTCCACTTATGACGGTAGTAATAATTGGTGCAGCTTTGCTTGCAATATTTGGCAGGATGCCGTGGCCAGCCCTCTTTGCTCTAGGCGTGTTTTGTGCTGTATTTTTTGGCGCTAAGACGATTATAATAAAAGTTATGCCCAATGTAAGCGATGAAGCAAAAGCTATGTTGGAAAAGTGTGGAAAGAAATAACCCATAAAAGTACAGAAATGCTTTTTTGGTATCCGTTCAGCGGAGTGGCAGAATAAGGTAGACAAGGTGATCTAAAAAGATAATCATAGAGCAAAAGTGAAATAATATGGTAAACCTTTTAGAACTTTGCAAAAATTTACAGCAAAAAATAGAAAGGTTAGAAGCAAAAATAGAAAGATTGGAAAAAGAGAATGAAAGTTTAAAAGCAGAAAATAAGGCTTTAAAGATAGAAAATGCTGAGTTAAGAGAAAGACTCGGTTTAAGCTCAAAAAATTCATCAATACCAAGTTCCAAAGAGTTGTATAAAATAAAAAAGAATAAGCCGAAAAGCGAAAGGAATATTGGCGGTCAGGTTGGTCATAAAGGAAGTTTTTGCGCCAACATGGATGCAGATAAAGTAGTAAAGATAGAGTTGCCTAATACTTGCGAATGCGGAGGAGAAATTGCAATATGTGAAAAACCATATATTCATCAGAAAGTTGATCTTCCAGAAATCAAGCCTTATGTAGTGGAATATCAGTTAGAACATGGCCGTTGTCGGAGATGCGGAAAGAGAAGAAGTAGCAAGTTACCGGAAGGTGTTACGCCAGATACATTTGGTCCAAGGGTTAAGTCAATAATTGCAGCGTTCAGCGGATTCTACAAAAATTCAAAACGCGAAATAGCGAGTGTCGTAAATGATATCTTCAATTTGAACATAAGCGTCGGTAGCATATCAAATAGTGAACATAGAGTTGCTTCAAAATGCAAAAAAATGTATGAGCAGATCGAACAAGAGATAAGTAGGAGTAAAGTTCTACATATTGATGAAACGAGCCATTATAACAAAGGTAAACTCGCTTGGTGTTGGATGTTTGCAAGCAATACGGCAAGTTTTGTAAAATTTACAGAGTCAAGAGGAATGAAAGTTTTACAAAATAGTAAATTCTGCAATCGCAATAGCTTGGTAATAACTGACAGGTATGCAGCATACAATTATTTTGCCGATAAAAACAGGCAAATCTGTTGGGCACATTTATCAAGAGATTTTGAAAGATTAGCACATAGTTGGAATATTGAAGTTAAAGTTCTGGGTTGTTACTTGAGAAACGTGGCCACTGAATTATTTGCACTAAAAAAAGCTTTACTAAAAAGTGAGATAGATGTTTTGAGGTTTGTCAGACGTGCCAGAAAATTAAGAAAACGTACAAAGTATTACTTGAAGGAGATATCTCGTTTACCTGAAGCAATTGGAGCCTCTCGAGTTGCAAAAAATGTTCTGAGATCTGAAAGAATGATGTGGAAGTTTTTAGATGACCCAGAAAATATTCCGCTGACAAATAACCACGCTGAACGGCAAATTCGGCATTATGTCGTTTATCGCAAAAACTCATATTTTACACAATCAAAGCGGGGAAATACATTCCTTGAGCGGATAATTTCATTATACTTAACTTGGAAACAAAGGGGTCTCAATCCTTTCCAAAATCTCCTATCTATTGTTTCTTAAACCACTCTCCTGAACGGATACCTTTTTTGTTATCCATTAAATCGCTTCATATCTTCAACTTGCAACAAATAAGGGCTATCTTTTGGTAAAGTTTTAACAGCTAGCTCAGCATATTTTGTAAATTGCTTTAAATCACCTTCAATACAAGCCTTTTTTGTCAAGGCAAAATAATGCATTGCCGTATCAGCTTCACATTTATATGCAATGCTTAAATACTTCCAGACAAAAGCGTTATTTGGTTCTATATTCAAAATCTGCTCCAGGTAAAAAATCGCCTTTTTTGCATCACCGTGTAATAATAAAGTATGAGATAATGCAAGTTTCACTAAATAACTGTTTTTCTCAGATAAATACCTAAGCGATTCCTCATACATTTTTATTGCTTCACTTAAATTTCCGGCCTTGTATAGCATTTCTGCTTTTAATTCATATAGGTATGGGTCATTGCGTGACTCTTGAATCAATGAATTAACTTTAGCAATAGCCTCTTCTATCTTTCCTTGCCTATAGCAAACTATAGCATTTACATACTCAGAATTATTTTCATATTTATTAGATAACACATGAATAGGAGCAAAGAAAGAGTCTAGCTTGGCAACCACACGCTCAAACTTTAGTAACTTATCCGCAAAAATTGGTTTTACGTTGTTTTTAACCTTATAATTTTGTACAGCAAATATACGTTTCTCACTAAGTGGGTGAGTGCGGAAATATTCCTCGGTGTTCTCATGCTCAATACTTTTAAAATAATCAAAAATCTCTTTCATACCTGAATTATCATAGCCAGATTCATCAAGATACCTTAAAGCATAGCTATCTGCTACACTTTCTTGCTCTTGAGAATAGTTAAAAAATAGCCTTGAACTAAACGCTACACCACTAAGCAAAATTGCACCAGCAACCTGAGGGTTAATGATAATACTAGAAACTAATCCTACCATATAACTAATCATTGCTATCGATTGAAAATAACCCATAGCACTACTCATTTGCAATATATGACCAGCAGATATGTGAGCAATCTCATGTGCTAATATACCAAGCAGGACATAAGGTTTAGCCGAATATTGTAAAAGTCCTAAATGAATGAAAATACTGTTATTGTTAATTACAAAAGCATTAATCGAATTGTCATTAATTATAAAAACTTTTATTTGCTCATGATCAATATCCGCAGCAGAAAATAAAGGTTGCGCTAGCTCTTTCACTATTGCTTCCACTTCACTATCTCTAATAATGTTAATAGAGTAAGCATTATTATAATATGCAAAAAAGAACAATAAGGTCAAAAACTTAGCAACTCTAAACATGAAAATTCTGTGCTTGTATAATTTATAGAAATTCTATATTTTAACACTTAAATTATACAAATTTATAAACGCTAGTTTAAATTTTTAACGTAACTGATAAGTTTGTCGATGGTAGTTAACTTAATTTTATGTTGTTCAGCAAATTTAAGTAACTGAGGTAAGCGCATCATAGAGCCATCATCATTCACTAATTCACAAATAACTGCTGAATGATCAAACCCTACTAACTTCGCCATTTCAACACTCGCTTCAGTATGACCAGCACGTTGTGCCACCCCACCTTTATGTGCAATTACAGGAAAAACATGACCTGGAGTTATGATGTCATCCTGAGTACCATCCTTGTTGATAGCAGCATGTATAGTTTTCGTTCTATCCTCTGCTGAAACACCGGTTGTAATGCCATAACGTGCATCAATTGATGTAGTAAATGCGGTATGATTTTCACCAATATTTTTCTTTTCCATGAAATTAAGGCCCAACCTTTTCATGTGAAATTTAGTCATTGCTAAGCAAACAACCCCTGTACCGTACCTAACCATAAAAGCCATATGTTCCGGCTTTATTTTCTCAGCTAAGACAATCAAATCGCCTTCATTTTCTCTATTTTCATCATCAACTAAAATGAATAATTTACCGGAACGAGCATCCTCTAATACATCTTCCACAGAAGAAATACCTGGTAGACTCATTGAAGCATAAGTGGCCTGTACCATAATAATTTACTTAAATTCAATCTTAACTATTTTATACAATTTCTCTCCATTTGGCACTGTCACTTCCACATATTCACCGACTTTTTTGCCGATTAAGGCACTCCCAAGTGGTGAACTAGTAGATATTAACTGCTTTGAAACATCAGCTTCATATTCGCCTACAACCTTATAAACATATTCCACTTCACCGTTATTATCACTTAACATGCTTAATGTCACAGTTGCACCAAACATTACTGAATCACCAGACAAATTTTTTACTTCTATTACTTCCGCATGTGAGAGCTTACTTTCTATCTCCATTATACGGCCTTCAATAAAACCTAACCTTTCCCGTGCTGCATGATACTCTGCGTTTTCAGACAAATCACCTTGATCACGAGCATCAGAAATAGCCTGTATCACAGAAGGTTTTTCTTCCTTTAATTTTTCAAGTTCGGCTTGCATATTCTCAAAACCTTCACTCGTTATAGGAAATTTATTAATAATGGATGAAGCCATAATCACCACCTAAACGCAATTAAATTGAGTAACGAAATTACTCACAATGTTAAAAATATCACCTTTTATATCATCACTCATGTCATTTGACAACTTTTTTAAAACCCCAGGATGCACAGTATGAAAATAATTAATAAGATCATGTTCAAATTTATTAATGTAACTTATTTGTATTTTACTTAACTGATTATATAGGTTAGAAAAAATATACATCAGCACTACTTGTTCTTCTATTGACATAGGTAAATGTTGTTTTTGCTTTAATAACTCGACAAGATATTTACCCTTATTCAAGGATAATTGAACACTAGCATCAAGATCAGAACCAAATTTTGCGAAATCTTCTAATTCTCTATACTGAGCTAAGCTTAGCTTTATAGAACCAGCAACTTTCTTCACAGACTTTAGTTGTGCAGCAGAACCAACCCGTGAAACTGACAAACCTATATTTACTGCAGGTCGAAATCCTTTATAAAATAATTCAGACTCAAGAAAGATCTGCCCATCGGTAATTGAAATAACATTTGTTGGCACATATGCAGATACATCACCAGCTTGAGTTTCGACAATTGGCAAAGCAGTTAAAGAACCCTGCCCTTTTTTATCAGACATTTTAGCAGCTCTTTCAAGCAAGCGAGAATGTACATAGAATATATCTCCAGGGTAAGCTTCACGACCAGGAGGACGTCTGAGCAATAAAGACATCTGCCTATATGCCACAGCATGCTTAGATAAATCATCATATATAATCAAACAATGCATTCCATTGTCACGGAAAAATTCCCCAATAGTGCAACCAGCATAAGGTGCTAAAAATTGCATAGGCGCGCAGTCAGATGCACTAGCCACAACTACAGTTGTATACTCTAATGCTCCGCTTTCTTTCAGCTTATTTACCACTTTTGCTACTGTTGAAATTTTTTGCCCAATAGCAACATAAACACAGTAAACTTTTTGATTTTCGTTTACCTCATCGTTAATCTTCTTCTGATTGATAATAGTATCAAGCGCAATAGTAGTTTTACCAATTTGTCTATCACCAATAATTAATTCACGCTGCCCTCTACCTATTGGAATTAGCAAATCTATAATTTTAATTCCTGTTTGCAGTGGCTCATGCACAGACTTACGATCAATAATGCCTGGCGCTTTAGATTCTATATCCATTCTGTTTTTGGCTCTAATTTCCCCACCGTCGTCCATAGGATGGCCCAACGCATTTACAACTCTCCCTAACAATTCATGCCCTACAGGCACCTGCACAACATCACCACTACATTTTACAACGTCCCCTTCTTTCACATCACGGTCATTACCAAGCACAACTATTCCAGCCGTATCATGATCTAAATCGAGAACTATTCCTTCTACACCACTTGCAAAAAATACCTTTTCACCGAATTTTGCTTTTTCCAGCCCATAAACCAATGCGATACCATCTGTTACTGAAATTACTTCACCTATATTTTCCCGCTTTATAGGATTATCAAACGTCTCAACCTTTTCTCTTATTATACTTGCTATCTCAGAAACATTCATACTGTTCTTCATACAAAATTCCTTACTTTTAATATTTCCATTTTACTTAAGTCAACTAACCTATCCAAGTAACTTTTTAGCGAAGCATCGATCAAATTAAAACCATACCTAACTACGAAGCCACCTAGTATAGAAGGGTCAACCACATTGCTTACTTTTATTATTTTACCAAGAAAGCTCAAAGATTCAGTAATTATTTTTATATCAGATTCCTTTAAAGTTTCTGCTGACTTTATAGTAATTTCGAATTCATTTTCATTTTCTCTTGCAAGACTTAAGAATTTTTCTAATATAAGGATCAATAAACTAGAGCGTTTATTTGCAAATATAACCATAATAAATTTTACTAAATTCTCACTCAAGTGCTCATTTATAGAAAGCATCACTTCTTTTTTGTGTGCAAAAGAAATCATAGGATGAGATAGGTACACAAAAACATCACGTTGATCCTTAAAAAAAGCCAACAAAAATTCTACTTCTTTCCTTATAATACCTAACCTGCTTCCTGAGACATGAAATAGCACTCTAGCGTAAGATGAAACTAAATTATTGTATTGGGTCTTTTTCATATTAAATCCAGTAAATCTAAATTAATTCAGCTACAAATCTTTCATTCTTCAATCCAAGCATTTTTTATATAAACAGGTCTTCTCTTTAAGGAAAGAAAATATAAATCATATCTGACTGAATAATCTAAAAAACTAAGGTTTTTACTTAAGAAATACTTAGAAGAATTTATAATAGACTGACATTGAAGATGAGATATCGGTATTTCTTTTCCAAGTAAACTTGTTTTAACTTCTATAAAAATCAGCTCCTTTTTTTTAGATACAATCAAGTCAATTTCACCGAACTTACAACGGTAACGGCGTTTTATAACATTATACCATTTCAGTTTTAAATATACTAAAACTAATAACTCGCCAAAGTAACCTACAAAGTAGCGTAACCTACTTACCACAAGAAGAACAATTATGATAACAATTAACTTTGTGTAACTACTTTGCCTCCTTCTTTATTTTTACTATAAACCTTACCTCTTGCTGCAATATCCCTATCAACCAGTTCTATCACTGCCATTGAAGCGCAATCACCCTTTCGAGTGCTAAATTTTATTATTCTAGAATACCCACCTTTACGATCTTGATAACGGCTGGCTAAGACGTTTAATAACTTATCAACTGCTAACTTACTATTATGAAGGCGTGAAAGCAAAAGTCTTCTACCATGTAAAGTATTCTTATTCTTAGCAATTGTAATAAACTTTTCGACATATGGACGAAGTTCCTTAGCTTTTGGTAAAGTAGTTACAATCTGCTCATGGTTAATTAATGAGATAGATAGATTCTTTAACGTCGATAATCTATGTTCAGTACAACGAGATAGTTTACGTTTTTTTATTCCATGTTTCATATATCACCTAATCTTCATCAGTATGTTGTTTAGCCAACTCATCTATATCCTTAGGTGGCCAGTTTAGCACATTCATACCCAAAGACAAGCCAAAATTAGTCAAAACTGCCTTAATCTCATTCAAAGACTTTCTGCCAAAATTAGCAGTTCTTAACATTTCACCTTCTGTCTTTTGCACAAGATCACCTATATAAGTGATGTTTTCGTTTTTCAGACAGTTATGAGACCTGACAGATAATTCCATTTCATCTACCTTACGCAATAAGACAGGGTCATAACCCAAATCTTTAGCACCACTAGACGAAGAAACCTGCGATTTTTTATAACTTACATCAGAACTAATAAAGGGCTGAAGTTGCTCCTGTAATATTCTTGCAGCAGAGTCAACAGCTTGACTCGGAGAAATTGTACCATCAGTTTCAATTGACAATATCAGCTTATCCTTATCAGTCACTTGGCCAACACGACTGTTCTCTACCCTGTACGAAACCCTGTTGACAGGGCTATACAAAGCATTAACTGGAATAAAACCAATTAAATCCTGTTCACTCATAAGCTTCAAAAGTTCGTTTTCTTTATACTTAATTACAGGAAGATAACCTTTTCCGCTAGCCACATATATGGTCATGTTAAGCTCTACATTTTGCCCCAGCGTACATATTAATAAATCCTTATTCACAATAGAGCATTGATCATCAGTTTCTATCATCCCAGCTAATACCTGGCAAGGCCCTTTAGCGTTTAAATTTAAGCATTTATTAGAAGCACCATTTAATTTACACCTCAACATACCCATATTTAATACTATATCAGTTACGTCTTCTCTCACCCCTTGAATTGAAGTGAACTCATGAGTTACACCTTCAATTTTTATTCCATAAACAGCACTACCTTTAAGAGAAGATAACATTACACGTCTTAATGCATTACCTAATGTTAAAGCAAAACCACTTTCCAACGGTTCTAGCACTATATCACTTTTTTCACTTGAATCATCTGATATTACCTTAACTGAACTAGGTTTAATCAATTTATCTAAATTGCTACAGAGAGAAACATCATTATTATAATACATAAAACAACCTTTTCAAATATCCTATACTCTTCTTTTTTTTCTTAACCTGCACCCATTATGAGGAATTGCGGTTTTATCTGCAATTGAAGTCACAGTCAACCCACAGCTCTGAAGTGCTTTAACCGCAGCTTCGGTACCAAAGCCAGGACCGCGAATTATTACAGAGACAACCTTCATACCAAATCTCTCCATTGCGTTCTTCGCAGCAGACTCCGCAGCCTTACCTGCAGCATAAGGTGTGGATTTTCTCGAACCTGAAAAACCACATGCACCCACAGAAGTTTGACATAGCGTATTACCATGAACATCAGTTACATTTACAAAAGTATTATTAAAAGTTGCACGAATATGGACAACACCAGTAATAAACTCCTTCTTACTCTTACTAACCGTTTTGACTTTTTTCATTAAAACTCACAATAATAATAAATTTTATTTTTTCCCAGCAATAGGCAACCGAGATCTACCTTTACGAGTCTTAGCATTAGTATGAGTCCTTTGCCCTCTCACAGGTAAACCTTTTCTATGTCTCACCCCTCTATAGCATCCCATTTCCACTAAAGATTTTATGTTCATAGCCACTTCTTTTCTGAGCTCACCTTCTATAACATAATTTTGTCTAATGAAACCGCTGATCTTTTCTATATCTTCATCTCGTAATTCTGAAACACGTTTGCGCTTATCAACTTCGCAAGCGTGACAAATTACATTCGCAGTAGCAATACCTATACCATATATATAAGTTAATGCAAAAGGAACACATTTCCTCACTGGAATATTTATGCCTGCAATACGTGCCACTGGTACCTCGATACTTTATTAATAACAACTCTTAATTTATACCATAAAACAACTCAGAGTCAAACCAAATTACAAGAAATTTTACTTTCAATCTCTTGCGTTACCTCATCAACACTCAAATTAGCGTCAATTGTTAATAATTTGCCTTTATAATACTCGCGTAAACCTTTCATTTGAAGGTGATATTCACTTATTCTCTTATTAATTGCAGACATATCAGCATCATCAATTCTTTTCTCTAACCTCGTACTTTTACATTTAGCACAAGTAGTACTCTTAAAAGAAGATACACTATATATGCTTTTACAGTCCAAACACGCGAGACGATTTTTTAACCTATCGATTGCAATATTATCGTCAAGCTGCAGCTCAACTACAATGTCAACATCCCTATTATATTTTTCTTGCAAAACTTGAGTCAAAAAATGAGCCTGGTTTAAATTTCTCGGAAAACCATCTAATAAGCAATTATCATCCACTAATGCAATCTGGTCACGTAATAATCCACATATAATTTCATCTTGAATTAAATTACCAGATTCCACGGTACCCTTTATTTTTTTACCTAACTCACTACTGCTAGATATAATATTCCTTAATAAATCCCCTACTGAAATTAATTTTAAATTATATTTTGCTATTAACAAGCTTGACTGAGTACCTTTACCAGAACCTGGAGGACCAAAAATCGTAATGATCATCTTACTTTCCTCGTTTTAGACTCATATTTCTTTATCCAGTTGTCGTACCTATTTGAAAAAATATAAGATTGTATTTGCATAATAGTATCAGTAATAACGTTCACTATAATCAGTAAGCTCGTCCCACCAAAAATAAATGGTATATCATAATAATATCTCATAACTTCAGGTACAGTACATATGACTACCAAATACGCAGAGCCAATGAATGTCAACTTAAAAACTATATCTTGAAGGTAATCAGAAGTATGTTTCCCAGGCCTTCTACCAGGTATAAAACCACCATTTTTTTTAAGAAAATCTGCGTTTTCCTCTGGATTAAATATAAAATTGGTATAGAAAAAATTAAAAAATACTATCAGCACCAAATAGGCTACAATATATACTACTTTATTTGCCATAAAGTAATTCAAAATAAAATCAGAAAAAGCGTGCCCCTTATAGAAATTTGCAATTGAAATAGGTGTCAATAAAATTGCATTAGCAAAAATGGTTGGTACTACACCAGATAAATTAATCTTCAATGGAATATAAGTAAAATCGTCATTATGTAATCTTTTAAATTGCTTTTTAGGATGTTGAACAATAACCTTTCTATAAGAAGACTCTACAAAAATGACTAAGAGTAGCAGCAAAAAAAACAATACCAAAACAAAAAGGATAATAAATAACGATACGCTACCGTTTTTATTTAACGTTAACAAAGATGACAAAGCGCTGTGTAACTCTGATATTATACCCGTGAAAATGATTAATGAGATACCATTGCCTATACCGCTAGCGCTGATTCGTTCACCAAGCCATATTAAAAGCATAGTTCCACCTAAAAGGCTGAAAACACCTATTGTACGAAACATAACACCAGGTTCGATTACAACCAATACCCCTTCCCTATTCATCCCTTCCAATCCAACCAAAATTGGAATTGATTGAAATACACAAATTACTATGGTCAGATAGCGTATATAAGAATTCATCTTTCTACGGCCTGACTCTCCATCATTCTTAACTTCCTTCATTCCTTTAATCGCAGAAGAAAGTAACTGAATAATGATAGAAGCCATTATATATGGCATAACGTTCAATGCTAGAATTGTCATTCTAGCCAATGCACCACCAGAAAATAAATTAAATACTCCAAAAACGCCTGAGCCATCTTTGGGAAATATATCATTAATTACATCAAGATTAATTCCAGGAATAGGCACATAAGTACCCAAGCGATAGCAAATTAAAGCTATTAGCGTAAAAAATATACGCTTTAATAAATCGCCTTTATATAACAACGTAGGATCCAAGCTATTAAATGCTGATTTATTGCCCATGACTTACGATAGTATTTCCACACTACCACCAACTGAAGCTACAGATTTTTTTGCAGCTTCTGACGCAAAATCAACATGAAACACAAATTTTTCGCTCAACTTACCTTTATTAAGAAGTTTAATTTTATCCTTAATAGACTTTATAAAACCTAATTTATACAGCCTCTCCTTATCTATAACAGAGTCTTTCACTATTTTTTTAGCTTCCATTAAGCGCTGTATATCGCCAACATTAATTATAGAGTATATGCTCCTACGTATAGGCTTAAAACCTCTTTTAGGCAAACGAGTATATATAGACTGTTGTCCACCCTCAAAACCATTTATAGAAACTCCACTTCTAGCCTTCTGCCCTTTATGCCCTCTACCGGATGTTTTACCTTTACCACAACCGATACCTCTACCCAGCAACTTAGGCTTCTTTTTCTTAGATAATTTAGTAAATATAGAGTTTAATTTTACAGCATTATTCATACTTTACCTGTTTCCAACTATCTCGCTAATCTTTTTGCCTCTTTTGCTTGCTACCTGACGAGGAGATAACATACTATCAAAAGCCTTAAACACTGCACATATAACGTTATGAGGATTATTTGATCTAGTGGATTTAGCTACCACATCCTTTATACCTAACACCTCAAAAACTGATCTAATCGCTCCACCAGCAATAATACCTGTTCCGGCTCTTGCGGTTCTTAAAACTATCTCACCAGAACAAAATTTAGCTTTAATATCATGATGCAAAGTTCTACCTTCACGCAAGTACACTCTAATCATTGATTTCTTTGCAGCATTTACAGCTTTGACTCTTGCTTCAGCAACTTCTGCGTGCTTACCTATTCCACACCCTACCCTACCCTTCTCATCGCCAACAACAACCAAAATTGAAAATGAAAATCTTCTACCACCTTTGGTAACCGTTGTCACTCTTCGTACCGAAACTAAAAGCTCTGATAAATCATTATTATTTTGTAAATTCTTTATAGCCATATTCAAAACCTTCTAAAATTCAAATCCAGAACTTCTTAAAGCCTCAGCAAATTGAGAAACTAATCCTGTGTATTTATACGCTCCACGATCAAACGTAAGCTGCTGCTCTAATTTCATGCCAGACAGACGCTCAACCATTAAAGAAGAAACCTGTTTTATAGTTTCAGCGTTGACTTTCCCTTTACATACATCCTTAATTTTAGCATCCAAAGTAGAAGCTGAAGTGAGAGTTATTCCTTTTACATCATTAATTAACTGGACATAAAAATGCCTATTAGATTTAAATATGGATATACGTAAACGTTCAGCGCTCTTGTCAAGCTTCGCTCTATTACGTAACTTCCTTTTTTCAGAATTACTTAAAAAATTATACGATCTTTTCATTTTTATTACTTCTTTTTACTTACAACCTTACGCAGCATAAATTTGCCTTTTATTACAACACCCTTACCTTTATAAGGATCATATTTTCTAATTTTGCATATATCAGACGCCACCATATAGACCTTCTGCTTATCCATACCACTAACTACTAAGTGAGTTGGCTTTATGCACTTAATCTCAACATCTTTAGGCACTTTATATTTAACATTATGGCTATAACCAAGATATAAAGTCAAATACTTACCATCACACTCTGCCTTATATCCCACACCGTTAATCTCAAGATTAACAGAAAAACCATCAACCATGCCGTTAATGATATTATTAATATTACTCCTATAAGTGCCCCACATAGGCTTTATTTTATCATAATTATCTTTATCTTGATCAACAGAAAGCAATAGCTGATTATCAATAATCTGACACACAACATCCCTGATCAAGCTAACTTCCTTTTCAGCCTTAGCACTCTTTATTAACATACTACCATTATTATATTCAACTGAAACACCAGCAGGAATATTGATAGGAGCAGCACCTATACGAGACATGAATTTCTCCTATTATTTAAAACACACGACACAAAACTTCTCCACCAACCTTTAACTTATGTGCATTATAATCAGTCATCACTCCTTTGGGTGTCGATATAATAAAAATACCAAGACCATTATATGCTTTAGAAATGTCCTTATACTTAGAATAACGACGACAACCAGGCTTTGACACCCTAACTATGTCACTAATTACAGGTGACTTCTCATAATACTTCAATTTTACAATGAAAGAAGGTAAATTATCTACAACTTGCTTTTCATAATCAAGGATATACCCTTCCTCTTTTAAAATCTCCAATATAGAAGAATTCATCTTAGAAAATAGTACCCTTGTTGCCCTATGCATTGCCAATTGAGCATTACGTATCCTTGTTAAAAAATCACCAATACTATCAGATAACGCCACAATATACTCCTTATATTATATTTACCAACTAGACTTTGTAACTCCTGGAATTTGCCCAAAAGAACATAAATCACGCAAAACAATTCTACATAAACCAAATTTTCTATATACTCCTCTTGGTCTCCCAGTTAAAGCACACCTATTTCTAATTTTGGTTTTAGAAGAATTTCTAGGCAATTTTTTAATTAATTTATTTTGAGCTGTAAACCTTTCTACAATAGACAAATTCTTATTATTTATTATAGATTTCAATTTTTCTCTTTTTTCTTTATATTGATCGCACAACTTTATTCTGCGAAGATTTCTTTCTATCATAGATTTTTTTGCCATATATTTCTCCTCTCAATTAATCAAAAAAAGGAAATTTAAGAGCCAGTAATAATTCCTTTGCTTCCTTATCACTAACTGCACTTGTTATAATATTAATATCCATACCTCTAATTTTACTTATTTTATCATAGTCTATTTCTAAAAACGAGATATGTTCCTTTATACCAAAGGAAAAATTACCATTACCGTCAAATTGCTTCACACTAAATCCTCTAAAATCTTTTTCCCTTGGCAAAGCAATATATATCAATCTTTCTAAAAACTCATACATTTTATCTCTACGCAAAGTTACTTTGCAACCTACTGTAGCACCTTTTCTGATCTTGAAGCCAGAAATAGATTTTTTTGCAAAAGTTGATAAAGGCTTCTGCCCAGCAATCAAATATAGGCTATCAAGTGGTTCATTTATTGCTTTACTATCTGTAGCAGCATCTCCAACGCCCATATTGATACACACCTTGACAAGTTTAGGCACTTGCATTATATTGCCGTAATTAAACTTATCCTTCAAGGACTTTACTATGCTATCTTTATACAATTCTTTAAACATATCAACCTAATCTATCACTTCTCCAGAAACTTTTGCAAAACGCACTTTTCTACCGTCTATAACCTTAAACCCCACTCTAGTTGGAGTTTTATATTTAGGGTCCAATGTTGCAACGTTGGATATATCAATAGCTAACTCTTTATTTAATATACCACCACTACTACCAGCTTTTGGTTTAGTATGTCTCTTATGCACATTCACTCCAGAAACAATTACTTTCTTTTTAGCATCACGTGCTATAACTTTGATTACCTTACCAATTTTTCCCTTATCTTTACCAGTTAAAACTATAACGTCGTCACCACTTTTTATTTTAGCACTCATTATAAAACCTCAACAGCTAATGACATTATCTTCATAAAAGAACCAGATGATAACTTTTTTACCGGACCAAACACCCGAGTGCCAAGTGGTTCACCTTGATCGTTAATCAAAACTACAGCATTGCTAGAAAAACGAATTACAGAACCATCAGATTTTCTAATAGGGCTTTTCACCCTCACCACAACTGCTCTATATACTTTTCCCTTCTCAACTTTCCCTCTTGGAGTAATAGATTTAGTAGATACAATAACTGTGTCACCTATAGATGCAGACTTTCTACCACCCAATAAACCAATACAAAGCACTGCACGCGCGCCAGAATTATCAGCTACTTCCAACAATGTATTTTTTTGAATCATATAAATATCCTATTCAATGTGAGCTATTAACAATAACCCATTTTTTAGTAGTAGAAATAGGCTTGTGTTCTTGTATTAAAACCTTGTCCCCTTCTTTACAACTATTATTCTCATCATGTGCTGTATACTTCTTGTATTTTTTTATAACCTTTTTATACAGCTCATCCTTATACACTTGTAATACCGAAACCTTTACAGTCTTATCACACTTAGCCTTAGTTACAGTACCACAAAAAACCTTTTTAGGCATTCTTTTCCTCTCTTCTTCTTTTATTTAATGTAGTTAAAATACGAGCTATGCTCTTTCTTATTAAGCTAAAACGCGAAATATTGTTGCACTGGCCCAGCTTCTTTTGAAAAACCAAATTAACAAACTCTTTTCTCAAATTCACAAGAATTTCATGCAATTCTTGCGAGGACCTCGATTCAATGTCAGCTATATCCATTGCAACTCCATTTAATTATGATTAGATACAAATTTACACTTCATAGGAAGCTTAGCAGTTGCCTTTTCAAGCGCCAATCTTGCTAAATGCATGGGAACATCACTGCTAATTTCAAACAACATTCTACCGGGCTTAGCTTTAAATACCCAAAACTCAACACTACCTTTCCCTTTACCCATACGCACATCCGCCGGCTTTTTACTAACAGGGGTATCAGGAAAAATTCTTATCCACACTTTACCAGAGCGTTTTAATGTTCTAGATATTACACGCCTTGCAGTTTCAATATGCTTAGATTGAATCCTACCTGCTTCCATAGCCTTTAGACCATAATCTCCAAAAGATAATGTGCTACCACCTTTCGTGTTACCCTTAATTCGTCCTTTAAATACTTTTTTATATTTACTTTTTTTAGGAATAAACATTTCAATATACCTAATTAGTTACCAATATAAACCCAGACCTTAACTCCTATGATGCCATATATAGTTTTTGCTTCAGCAAAAGCATAATCTATATTAGCACGTAAAGTATGCAAAGGCAAACGGCCTTCTTTATACCACTCAGTACGAGCTATCTCAGCTCCGCCAAGGCGCCCAGAACAACTTACTTTAATACCTCTAGCACCCATCCTCAAACAACTTTGAATAGCTTTTTTCATCGCTCTTCTAAATGAAACCCTTTTTTCTAACTGCTGTGCAATGCTGTTTGATATTAAAACTGCATCTATTTCAGACCTTTTAACCCCTACTACATTCACTTCCACATTATTTTTTACTTTTTCAGCTATCTTTTGCTTTATCTTCTCAATATCCGAGCCTTTCTTACCTATTATCACTCCAGGTCTAGAAGAATGTATTATTACAGATACCAAATCGATCGTACGCTCTATAATTACTTTAGAAACACCAGCATGCTTAAAAGATTCATTTATATAACTGCGAATAGATAAATCTTGATGCAACCCTTGTTTATAACCCTTCTCAGCATACCAAATAGATGACCAAGTATTAATTATTTTTAACCTAAATCCTTTAGGATTAACGTTTCCCATATTTTTGCACTTTCCTTATTAATTTTCTATTTTTATGAATCATATAATTTCCCCCAATTTTACAGTTATATTACTATAACGTTTACTAACTCTATTAGCCCTACCCATAGCTTTTGGACATACCCTACGCAAAGTAAGAGAATTACCTATTAAAATTTCTTTTATATATAAATTATCGATATCCAATCCATAATTTTGAGCATTAGCAATCGCAGAATTTAATACCTTCCTTATAAGACCTGCAGCTTTCTTTTCACAAAATCTTAATTGCACAGTGGCAAAAGAAACTTTTTTATTACGTACTAAACCAGCAACCAAATTCAATTTACGAGGAGTTGATTTTAAAACCCTAGAACCAGCTTTAACTATTACATCTCTGTTTTTCATATCAATTACCTTCTTGTCGCCTTTTTATCACCACTATGCCCAGTAAATTTACGAGTGGGTGAAAACTCACCAAACTTATGACCTATCATATTCTGATCATTAACATTCACAGGAATGTAATCCTTACCATTATAAACAGCAAACTTTAAACCTAAACAATTAGGAAGAATTACAGAAGCCCTGGAATGAACTTTTATAGCCATGTTAACAAACCCCTTGTTTAAAGCATTATTCACCGACTTTAATATAGAAGGATGACAAAAAGGAGGCTTCCATGCAGATCTACTCATAAACTAACCTTTCAATTGTTTTATATACTTATCACTAGATTTATTTCTCCTTCGAGTTTTCTTTCCTTTTGTTGCAACACCCCAAGGAGTAACAGGATGACGACCACCAGAGGTTTTTCCTTCCCCGCCTCCATGAGGATGGTCAACCGGATTCATTGCAACTCCACGTACAGTAGGTCTAATCCCAAGCCACCTACTTCTCCCAGCTTTACCCAACTTTCTATTCTTATGGTCAGGGTTAGATACTACACCAATAGTAGCCTTGCAAGAAGATAAAATCAACCTAATTTGACCAGACCTGAGTCGTAATAAAACATATTGGCCATCACGACCAACGATTTGTGCATAACAACCAGCAGCTCTAGCAATCGCAGCACCATTACCTGGCTTCAGCTCAACATTATGAACGAAAGAACCAACAGGTATATGCTTGAGTAGTAAACAATTCCCTGGCAAAATATCAGCATCATTCCCAGCTGTAACAACATCACCTGGCTTCATACCTTGAGGAGCTAATATATAAGACTTAATATCATCTTCCTTATATGATATTAACGCCAAAAACCCACTTCTATTTGGGTCATACTCTATTTTTTCAACTATACCTTGACCACTTCTATTACGCTTAAAATCTATCACTCTATACTTCTTTTTGTGACCACCACCCCTATGACGAGTTGTAATTCTACCATGATTATTTCTTCCACCACTGGACTTTTTACCGGATGTAAGAGACTTTTCTGGCTCATCTTTTGATAAACCAACTTTACTTACTAACACAGTCCCACGAGAAGACGGAGTAACAGGATTAAAAAATTTCATACCCATACTAAACGCTCATTATATCTAATTTTTGACCATCCATCAAAGAAAAATAAACTTTCTTTTTCTGTTTTTCACAACCAATCACACCCCTAAAACGCCTATATTTAGGCTTAATTCTAACAACATTTATAGAAGAAATTTTAACATCAAATAGAGACTCTATTGCCAACTTTATTTGACGCTTATTTACATTTACAAAAACATACAAAGAATATTTATTAAACTTCTCCCTCAAAAAAGAGGCCTTTTCTGTAATTATAGGAGATTTTATTATATTATTATATTTGATCATAACAATCTACCTTCAAGATGCTTTAAAGTATCCTTTGTCAACATCACGCATTCGTGATTCAATATATCAAAAACATTTAACCCAATAGGTTTGATTAAGTCTACATAGTGCAAGTTTTTAGCCGCACGCAACAAATCATCTCCATAATCACCAACTATCAAAAAGGAAGAAAATTTAAAATTTTTAATACATTTACACATTTCAGACGTTTTCTTCACATCAATATTTAAATTATCCAGAATAATTACTTGATTATTTAAATACTTTAGAGATAAAGCAATTTTTAAACCAAATTTGCGTACCTTCTTATTAAGAGAATAAGTATGACTCCTCACAACAGGGCCGAAAATAATCCCACCACCTCTAAATTGAGGAGATCGCAAGCTCCCTTGTCTTGCCCTACCGGTACGTTTTTGACCATAAGGTTTAGCTGTTGTACCAGAGACATCACTAATACCTTTTGTTTTATGAGTACCAGCTCTTCTCTTCGCTAATTGCCATCTCACTATATCATGCAAAATACTCAATTTTTGCTTAGCAGAAAATATCAAAGGATTGAGCTGAGCAGTACCTACATTATCATTAGATAGATTAACTAAATTACATTCCATAACTAACTTACCAAATTACTAGCATCATCATTTACATCTAACAGTAAACCTACCGGAAAAGGAACATCTTTATGTAAAGATTTTTTAACTGCATCTCTTACAAAAACATAGGAATTTTTAAACCCAGGAACATTATTACCCTTCACAGCAATTATACTATTTTCATGATCAATGGATAATATCTTCATATTTTGTGCAGTTATCCTGCTGTTACCTAAATGACCAGCCATTTTCTTTCCTTTGAATACTCTACCAGGATCCTGACATTGGCCAGTGGAACCTTGTGATCTGTGAGCAATAGAAACACCATGAGATGCCCTAAGCCCACTGAAATTATGCCGCTTCATCACACCAGCAAATCCTTTACCTATAGAATAACCCGTAATATCAAGATATTGACCAACCACAAAATGATTGATTCCCACTTTTTTACCACATTCTATTCCCGACAGGTCATTTAATCTACTTTCGTATAACTTACATTTATTATTTATACCCTTTTTCTTTAAATATTCCAACTGAGGTTTTGCTATATTTTTAAAATCTCCTGTGCCTAAAATGACTGAATTATAGCCACATTTATCTTGTCCTTTTATATCAATAATATAAGTTTCGCTGAGATGCAATAAAGTTACAGCCATGCGACTATTGTCAGAATACATAGCAGTATGACCAATATTCATCATTAGTAAACCAATTCTCCTCAGCGAATTTATTCTCTTCATTTCCTTCTCCTAAACCTTAACTTCCTTGACTTTTAAATCCACTTCTACGCCAGCAGAAAAAGATAAACCTGTAAGCATCTGCATCATAGTAGGAGTAAGATCATGTAAAACAATCAAACGCCTAGAAGTTCTCATTTCAAACTGTTCACGAGATTTTTTATCAACGTGAGGAGATCTATTAACAATAAATTTAGAATCTTTCCTTGGCAACGCAATCGGACCAGATAATTTTGCACTGGACCGCTTTAATTCATCAACAAATTTTCGAACACACTCCTCCAATAAAGAACAATCGAAAGCCTTAATGTTAATATATATATCTTGCTTCATCTTAGTTACTACACTCACTCCAAAATTTCAGAAACAACACCAGAACCAACAGTTCTACCACCTTCTCTTATCGCAAAACGCAATCCCTTATCCATCGCTATCGGTACTTGCAATTCTACTTCTATACTCACATTATCTCCTGGCATTACCATCTCCTTCCCATCTAGCAATTTTACGCTCCCAGTTACATCTGTTGTCCTTAAATAAAACTGTGGCTGGTAATTCGCAAAAAATGGTGTATGCCTTCCTCCTTCCTCTTTCTTTAATATATAAACCTCCGCCTTAAACTTTCTATGCGGTGTTATCGTCCCCGGTTTCGCTAATACTTGCCCTCTCTCCACTTCTTCTCTTTTTGTTCCTCTTAACAATATTCCTACATTGAGTCCTGCACTTCCCTTATCCAGCAACTTCTTAAACATCTCAACACCTGTGCATATCGTCTTTTGCGTCGCTTTCAGACCTATTATCTCTATCTCTTCTCCCGTCTTTATCTCTCCCTTCTCTATTCTTCCTGTTACCACTGTTCCTCGCCCCGATATCGAAAATACATCTTCGATTGGCAATAAAAATGGTAAATCCACAGGCCTTGGTGGAACCGCCACATATTCATCTAACTTTTCCATCAATTTATCTATTGATTTCTTTCCATATTCGCTGCTGTCATCCTCCAGCGCTTTCAATGCAGATCCCACTACCACAGGAACTTCATCCCCTGGAAATCCGTATTTATTCAGCAATTCCCTCACTTCCATTTCTACTAAATCCATCATATCAGCATCAGCAACATCAGCTTTATTTATATACACCACGATATATCCAACACCTACCTGCTTCGCCAGCAATATATGCTCTCTCGTTTGTGGCATTGGCCCATCAACCCCTGACACTACCAATATCGCCGCATCCATCTGTGCTGCACCTACTATCATGTTCTTTACATAGTCAGCATGTCCAGGACAATCAACGTGTGCATAATGCCTTTTTTCCGTCTGATATTCAACATGCGCTGTTGCTATCGTTATCCCCCTCTTCCTTTCTTCTGGCGCCTTATCTATCTGATCATACGCTACAAAATTTCCATAATGCTTTGTTATCGCCGCTGTTAACGTTGTCTTCCCATGATCCACATGTCCTATTGTTCCCACATTTACATGCGGCTTTCCAAATGCTTCCACTATTGCTGTCATAATTTAAACTTTTCTACCTAAAATACAAATACATCAATAAATAATATGTTGATTTTATAAAAATACAACAAAAAAAAGAGCGGATAGTGGGAATCGAACCCACGTCACTAGCTTGGAAGGCTAGAGCTCTACCATTGAGCTATACCCGCACAATGGAGGAGGTAGGATTCGAACCTACGTACGCTCACGCGGACAGATTTACAGTCTGTTACCTTTAACCACTCGGTCACTCCTCCGCAAAAATTTGTTAAGAGAATACTATTTTAGCATCTTAACTTAAGCTCTTATTGTATTTAATACTAAACGCCTAAAATTAAAAAATCAAGCAATAAAACCTACCCTGATTAAAATCACGCAGATTTCATTTTATACAACACAATATTGTCAATAAAACGTTTAAACAAATAATGCGAATCATGCGTACCTGGCGCTTCTTCTGGATGGTATTGCACAGAAAAGACTGGGTAATCCTTCATCATTATTCCCTCTACACTATTATCAAATAGAGAAATGTGAGTAATTTCAACATTACTTAGAAGAGAAGCTGAATCAACAACGAAACCATGATTTTGGCTAGTGATCTCAACTTTTCCACTAATTACATCATAAACTGGATGGTTACTCCCTCGGTGACCTATATCCATCTTGATGGTCTTTGCCCCCAAAGTAATCGCAAGTAATTGATGGCCCATGCATATGCCAAAAATTGGTATTTTAGATTTTATAATAATGTCTATTTCTGAAACTACACTTTCTCCTATTTCTTGCGGATCACCAGGACCATTTGAAAGCACTATACCATCTGGATTCATACTCAACACTTTTTGAGCAAAACCTGTGCTTGGTCTGATTAATTCAACTGTACAACCAAGTTCTATTAAGCGTGAAACTATACTGATTTTTACGCCAAAATCAACGATTACAACCCTATATTTTGCATTAAGGTCTCTTTTAAAATTACTATGCAAGCTAACTTTATTGGTTATTTCTATCCCATTTACAGGTTTGTATTTCTTCAATTCATCCAACACATGCGTCTCGCTTGACGGGTATATCATTCCATTTTGAGATCCATGTTCTCTCAAATGTCTCGTTAAAGCTCTAGTATCAACTCCTGATATCCCAATCACGTTATTTTTCTCTAACCAATCATTTAAACTGATATATGAAGAAGAGTGGGACATAGAAGAAAGTTCACGCATAACCACACCACTTGCAAAAATTTTCTTTCCTTCATTATCTTTATGGTTTACTCCAATGTTACCAATATGAGGAAAAGTGAACGTTATAATTTGATCGGCAAAAGAAGGATCAGTTATAGTATGCTGATACCCGGTCATACCAGTGGTAAAACAGATCTCACCTATGCACTTGCCTTTTTTACCTACTGATTTTCCCCAAAAGCATTTACCATCTTGTAAAATTAAAACTGCGTCCTGCACTTCATTATCTATTTAACTGATTCAAAACAGTATACAAGAATTTCAAATAATACGTAACTCTTTCTAAAACTCCAAATTCAACCATAAGGCGGCGAAGAACAATATGAAAAAAATTTTTAACACGCCCTTCCATAAAATATGTTGACTATCTCCGTATTTTATATTAGATATATTTAGTAGTTAAAAAATAGAGAGGTTAGTTATTATGCTAAGTGGGTTTCAGTCTAAAAATAAGTTACTAATTGCAGGAGCTGGTTTACTATTCTTTACGATGGTGTTGCCATCATTTTTTCTCTTAGCAAAAATAGCCATAGGATTAGCTATGACCGCAATTGCAATAATCGCGGTAAAAATTGTCTCAAAAATAATATCAAACGTTCTTGAAGAGAAGGAAGCAGGTCAAAATCAGGAAGCACAACAAACAACACAAAGTAAAATTATAAACCTGGCTATTGGATTAACATCTATATTGGTAGGAGGATTATCAATGCTCATTATAGCAAAAACTGGCTTGATTGCAGCATGTGCAGCTATAACTGCTTTAGCTCTACACGAATATGTTAAAAATGAAGAAATAGGAAAAGATATAAACAATAAATTCGATAAGGTAGCTGACGGTATCACTGACTTTATTGTTAGCAGTGTTGAAAAACTTATTCCAACAAAGCCGCCAGGCATAACAGCCTAAACGTATCCGTTCAGGAGAGTGGTTTAAGAAACAATAGATAGGAGATTTTGGAAAGGATTGAGACCCCTTTGTTTCCAAGTTAAGTATAATGAAATTATCCGCTCAAGGAATGTATTTCCCCGCTTTGATTGTGTAAAATATGAGTTTTTGCGATAAACGACATAATGCCGAATTTGTATCCGTTCAGGAGAGTGGTTTAAGAAACAATAGATAGGAGATTTTGGAAAGGATTGAGACCCCTTTGTTTCCAAGTTAAGTATAATGAAATTATCCGCTCAAGGAATGTATTTCCCCGCTTTGATTGTGTAAAATATGAGTTTTTGCGATAAACGACATAATGCCGAATTTGCCGTTCAGCGTGGTTATTTGTCAGCGGAATATTTTCTGGGTCATCTAAAAATTTCCACATCATTCTTTCAGATCTCAGAACATTTTTTGCAACTCGAGAGGCTCCAATTGCTTCAGGTAAACGAGATATCTCCTTCAAGTAATACTTTGTACGTTTTCTTAATTTTCTGGCACGTCTGACAAACCTCAAAACATCTATCTCACTTTTTAGTAAAGCTTTTTTTAGTGCAAATAATTCAGTGGCCACGTTTCTCAAGTAACAACCCAGAACTTTAACTTCAATATTCCAACTATGTGCTAATCTTTCAAAATCTCTTGATAAATGTGCCCAACAGATTTGCCTGTTTTTATCGGCAAAATAATTGTATGCTGCATACCTGTCAGTTATTACCAAGCTATTGCGATTGCAGAATTTACTATTTTGTAAAACTTTCATTCCTCTTGACTCTGTAAATTTTACAAAACTTGCCGTATTGCTTGCAAACATCCAACACCAAGCGAGTTTACCTTTGTTATAATGGCTCGTTTCATCAATATGTAGAACTTTACTCCTACTTATCTCTTGTTCGATCTGCTCATACATTTTTTTGCATTTTGAAGCAACTCTATGTTCACTATTTGATATGCTACCGACGCTTATGTTCAAATTGAAGATATCATTTACGACACTCGCTATTTCGCGTTTTGAATTTTTGTAGAATCCGCTGAACGCTGCAATTATTGACTTAACCCTTGGACCAAATGTATCTGGCGTAACACCTTCCGGTAACTTGCTACTTCTTCTCTTTCCGCATCTCCGACAACGGCCATGTTCTAACTGATATTCCACTACATAAGGCTTGATTTCTGGAAGATCAACTTTCTGATGAATATATGGTTTTTCACATATTGCAATTTCTCCTCCGCATTCGCAAGTATTAGGCAACTCTATCTTTACTACTTTATCTGCATCCATGTTGGCGCAAAAACTTCCTTTATGACCAACCTGACCGCCAATATTCCTTTCGCTTTTCGGCTTATTCTTTTTTATTTTATACAACTCTTTGGAACTTGGTATTGATGAATTTTTTGAGCTTAAACCGAGTCTTTCTCTTAACTCAGCATTTTCTATCTTTAAAGCCTTATTTTCTGCTTTTAAACTTTCATTCTCTTTTTCCAATCTTTCTATTTTTGCTTCTAACCTTTCTATTTTTTGCTGTAAATTTTTGCAAAGTTCTAAAAGGTTTACCATATTATTTCACTTTTGCTCTATGATTATCTTTTTAGATCACCTTGTCTACCTTATTCTGCCACTCCGCTGAACGGATACCTTCAAGAGCACCAAATATTTTCTTGTGATTAACATTAGTCTTTTTATTCCGATCTTTACTAGTCATATAAACCTCATATTAAAAATACTTTTTAAGCGTACAATAAACTTTATACATCTTACTACTCATTATAAATTATAATGAGTAGATTTGCAAATACTTTCTACTATAACAATCCATTTTCTCGAAAGCTGAAATAGCCTCCACTTGTGATGATAATATGGTCAAACAATTTTACGCTTACAGTACTACATGCTGCTGCTAAGCTCTTCGTTACTGCTTGATCTTCTTCTGATGGCTCTAAGCTCCCTCCAGGATGGTTATGTGACATTATTATTGATGTTGCATTTTTCATTAATGCCTTTCTTGTAATTTCCTTTATGTATACTGGTGCTTTTTCCATTTCACCAATATAGGATTCTTCTCCAATTAGTTGACGCCTTTTATTCAAGTACAGTATTTTTACACATTCCCTTTCTGAGTGGCCTATACTTACGTTTAAGTACTCTACTATCCCTTGTAAGTCCATGATTGGCTCACTCTTAAGCTTTTCTTTCAGTACCCTTTCTAGTGTTTCCTTAACACACATAATCATTGCTACTGCAGAATCAGTTACTCCTTCTATAACTTTCAGGTCATCCATTTCTCTACCTAAAATCCTTCCTACTCCTGTATAAGTATTCACCAAATTTTTAGCAATTTCTTGAGCCTGTGGGCTTTCATGTACTGCACTTAGAAACGTTTCCATTATTTCACGATCAAGTAGTGCTTTGCCTTTGCTTTCTAATATTCTGAATTCGATTTCTTCTTTACTTTTATTCATATAATTTACCTTTCACTAACAACAAACTTTTTTTAGATATTTACTGCTGTTTTTTATCAGCATTGGCATAAAGCCATAGCTTTCGAGTGAAGTCAAATCAATTTCTCAATCTTTTTTACTTATTTTTTCATCTAAGAGTAAAGATATTAATATATACTGATTTTTTATTTTAAATCTGTTGAATTTCGCCTAAAGAGAGGCCTGTTATTTGCAAAATAATATCGGTAGAAATTCCTCCTTTCACTAAATCCTTTGCAATTTTCATCTTTTCTGCTCTTTTCACTTTTTCTTCGCAAATTTGTATGCTTTCAAACAGAGATTTTATTAGCGCATAGCGTAATTCTTGACTCTCAATTTTTTTGTATTCTTTTATTAAATCAGGTAGCTCACTTTCTACTATCTCATCTTCCTCTATGAGCAGATCTGTAATGCTAATTGATAATGTTTCTGCTATTGCATATAATTTTTCCAGTGGAATGGCCACACGTCCTTGCTCATAGTTGCTTATTTCATCACGTGTTGTATCCATTTTCTCAGCCAAATCCTTTTGAGTATACTCTCTCACTAGCCTCCATTCTTTTATCTTTTTTCCTATTTGGTAGTAGATAGAACCTGTTTTTTCTTCAACACACTCATTAGCAGAGAGGCCAATTGCTTGTGAAACAATATCAACAGAAATTCCTGCTTTAACCATACCCTTTGCAATTTTTACCTTCTCTGCTTTTTTACTACTTTTCTCACCAACTCGGGTAAATTTTGTTAGCAAGTAAAACACCTTGCGCAACTCTTGATCATTAATCGTTTTATATTTTCTTACTAGATTTAATATTTCCTCTTCTTCGTTTTTAAGGCAAATTTTTTCACTTGATACAGGAATAAGATCTATGATGCCAACCGATAACACTTCTGCTATAGCATACAATTTCTCAATCGAAATTTTACGTGTTCCTTTTTCATATTGTAGTACTACTTGATACGTTACGCCAATTTTTCCCGCTAAATCTTTTTGAGTATAACCTCGCTTTAACCTCCAGCTCCTTACTTTTTGTGCTATTTTGTACCTTATCGAGATATTTGCCATAAATATTATACAGGTTAATACTACCAAATAAAGATATACAAAAGGGATGCTTCTTTCTATGTTTGAATTTTAGTTGAATATTTCTTCACAATTGTGTATAATTATTAATGCTTTTTAAGTGGATTTCCTATGGCTCTTTCGAAGTTTCTCGATCCCAAGAATGATATATCGTTCAAGCGCATCTTTGGTACTGAAAAAAATAAAGATATCCTTATTCACTTTCTTAATGATATTCTCGGCTTTGCTGGAACAAATGCAATACAGGATATAGAGTTTTTAAGTACTATTCAAGATCCTGATATTGCTTCTAAAAAACAAAGCATTGTTGATGCTCTTTGTAGAGATAAAAATGGGCTGCAAGTGATAGTCGAAATGCAGGTCGCTAAAACTAAGGGCTTTGAAAAACGTGCTCAATACTATGCTGCTAAAGCCTATTCAAGACAGGCTGACAAAGGCGATCAATATCATGACCTTAAGGAAATTATCTTTATTGCTATAGCAGACTGTATTTTATTTCCTGATAAGTCTGAGTATAAGTCAAAGCATACCATTCGCGATGAAGATACTAATGAACATGATCTAAAAGATTTTTACTTTATATTTATTGAGTTGCCTAAATTTCCAAAAACCAAAGAAGATCAGCTTTCAAGTATTGTTGAGAAATGGGTCTACTTCTTTAAATATGCAGATGAGACTAGTGAAGAAGAGCTGGAAAAAATAATAGGTAGTGATCTAATAATTAAAAAGGCCTATGAAGAACTAAATAGGTTCAACTGGTCAGAAAAAGAATTTATTGCCTATGAACAGGAAATAAAACGTATTCTTGATGAACAGGCTGTCCTTGCTCAAAAACTTGATGATGCTACTGCAAAAGGCATCCTCATCGGACATGAAAAAGGCAGAAAAGAGAGGGAAATTGAAGTTGCAAAGAATCTACTTAAAGCAGGAGTTTCTATTGATATCATAGCTCAAACTACTGGTCTTACAGCTAATGAAATTAAAGACTTAAGCTCTTTGGATGTTTAGATGAACATCTTTGTACTAGATGAAAACCCAGAGATTGCGGCAAAAATGTTATGTGATAAGCATATAGTAAAAATGCTATTAGAAACTGCTCAGTTACTGAGTAATGTTTTTTCAATAGCATTAAAAGTGCCAAATCCTTTAGTCAGCATCACAGACCAGAATATAGAAGTTCCATATAAACTTACTCACAAAAACCACCCTTGTTCTCTATGGGCTAGACAATCCAAAGGGAACTTTTTCTGGTTAATAAAATACGGAAGGGAGCTGTGCAAAGAGTATACTTGGCGATATAAAAGAAAACATAGATCAGAAGAAGTTATAGATTGGTGTGATAGTAATAAGAATTTGCTTGTTTTTCAATCAACCGATATAAAGCCTTTTGTACAGGCGTTACCAGATCAATATAAGTCTAGTCATTCAGTAAAAGCTTACAGAGAGTACTACCTAAAAGAAAAGATGAGGTTTGCTAAGTGGGAAAAGGGTAGAGAAGTACCGGATTGGTTGCTAAGCAGAATCGTACGTCTGAAAAGCCGCAAATAAAAAGAACGCCTTAATTAGTAGAGAGGAAGGTGCATAAAAACTAAAACATCTTCTCACTTTAACTCTTAATTAGATTTGAGGTAAATCATTAAAATCTCCACTCTTTTAACTGAGTCTGATAAAATTTAAAAACGGCAGTTTATTGAATACTTTACATGATTAAACCATTAAAACTCTTCAATTTTACTGAATTGATGGTAATTTCAAGGTATTTGCTGCTCAAATTTAGATACATGCTAATTTCTCTATTATAAATACTTAAATTATAAACTATTTACTCTTTAATTTTGGTTATTAGTACTGCGATCCAGAGGTATTCCAACATCACTCACTTCAGAAGAGCAAAGTACTCTGATAATCTGGAATTTCAAAGTAAGGTCTCGATATTACTTCTTTTATAACCTAACGAAAATCTGAGTTCAGAACATAAAACCAGTCCCTTAATATAACTACTTTGCTGTTCCCTTACTATCATTTACAAAGAAGCCCTTATATTTTTCTACTAAATCTGGTCTTTTCTTCATCTATATCTCCTTCTACACCTAGAACTCTATTCGCCAATTCCCTATTCTCTAGAGAAATAAGTAATGCTCTATATCACCGTCAGAAATTAATCTGCCGCACCGAGAACTGATAGACCTTTTTATCTTTCCCATTATCTCTTTTCTTGGGGTGAGTAAAACAATATATTTTTCCACATAGTTATAAGCTGGGAACCATAAAAACAGCTTCATGATCAGCCATTTTAAAAGTTCGATCAAGTTCAATATTCCTAAGCGTTGTACTTGCCTTATATGAACAATAACATCCCAATGTAAGGAAAGTTAATGCAGTCAAAGCAAGTGAAATAGATATTCCTAAATGAGACATTGTTAAACTTGTGCCAACAGCAAATACTCCAGATAATATAAGAGAAGCAGAGGCATAAATTATTTGCTTTCTACTCTGAGCTCTTGCTTCTGAGAATTGAGATTTTACTGCTGAACTTTGTTCAGAGACTCGAGATAGGTTGCTAGTCCTTTTACTATAACCTTGTTTTACATTAACACCCACAGACTCAGTGGCAACTTTTGAATCCATCTCATCCTGGATTGATATATCAATATTTTCCGGCTGTTCATTAGCTAGAATAAGCTCATCATGCAAATTTTTTACAGAGCAAAAATGTGAGGGATCGATACTAAAGCTTTCTTCAATGCCTTCTAATCGTTTATTCTCTTCCTTTAATCGTTCTATATTTCCTCGTAATATACTATTTTCTAATAGCAATTCCTCACATTGTTTCCCTTTTGCATCTATCTCTTGTTCCAGCTTTACTAGTTTAATTTCATAGTCTTTACATAACTCAGCTTTTCCTTCCGGTATATCTGCATCCTCCACTTGTATACACGAATCTTCGGTTTCTCTTTTTGTCTTTTCCGCTCTTAACAAATACTCATAATCATCTTCTAACCCATTTATTTTTTGCATTAATCGTTGATTGTTCTCATTCAGCCCATTTATAACTTCCTGCATCTTTTCTTTTTTATTAAATAGCAATTCCTTTTCTTCTTTCGCTGTAGCAAGTTTTTCCTTAAGTTCATCATTTTCTGCTAGAAAATCTTTATTCTCTTTTTCAAGTTTATCTACTTTTTTCTCTAACTCTTGAACACTGTTATCTAAGGATTCATTCATCTTTTCCAATCCCTTCAATTTTTGTTCAAGATACATGCTTTTAGAATCACTTTGTGGTAATCTTGTACCAATATCTACGAGAATTTCTCCTACAAAATCCATAAACTTTTTGAAATGTCTCTCATGAACTATCACTTCTTCACTTAGTGTAGTATTACCCAGCTTTTCCACAATTTCTTGGATTTTTTTTAAACTATTGGATAATAGCTCCATTCGTTCAACAATTTTAGTTACTTCACTTACGTTCAATTCATCACTCAGATCTGCATTACTAGTATAATTCTCACCAGTGGTAACTAGGTTAGATGGATTGGCAGGTTTAATCGGGGTACTCGTATCAACAGAAGCTCCAAATGGCATAAACAGTGCACTTCGGCTGCTCTTAATCGATCTACCTAGTGAAGGTATATCACTATTATAAAGTGTTCTATCACCACTAGAGGCAACTTGCTCTTGTCTATAATTTGTAGAAGTTCCTGTTGGACTAGTACCATTTTTCTGATCTTCTCTACTGCTTTCATTCGTAAAGCGCTTCACTCCCATTACCCTCCTAACATTCTCTCCAAGTTCTTCTCTTTCGATTATAATACGAGATTCATTTTTTTCATAGTTAATTTTATCATATAATTGTTCACATTCTTTGTAGGACAATATTGGTTGTAGCGTCTTCTTCTTTACTTCTTCATCGTAGAAAGCTCTCAGCTTATCATTTGATAATATTGCTATAGCTTCTTTTACATCAGGATGCAATTGAGAATGCCCATTTTTGCATGAATGAACACGGTTCAGTAGAAAAATCTTAACAGAGTGTTGCTTGTATTCCATAATTTCCTCTAATGTAATCCCCATAACTTTTTCTTGTGATTCTATGTATCCTAGAGCTTCTTCAAAGTCTTGTCTGTTAGAGGTGAGAGGTTGAGCTTTTTTTAACTTTTTGATCTCACTATCTTTTGGATGCACACCATTAACTTCAATAACAGGGATAACACTTGCAGAGTCAATCGCATTTAACACAATACTACAATCATCTTGATTTTTTAGGAAAGCTTTTAGCTGTTTTTTAAAGTTCAATAAATTACTTAATTTATCTTCATTAGTTTTAGATTTTTTGATTTGATCATAAACGTTTCTGGCTGCTTGGTTATTCTCTTTATCAGTCCTTATTTTACTTTCTAACTTACCAAGGAGTTTGCTCAGTGGTTTTTTAAGTTTCTTATAATCGTTAACAAGCAGTTCTCTTATCCGTCTTTCAAAATCTCCTTTTTCTTTGAATCTCAAAACAGTATATAGATCATCTTCAGCCCTCTGCTGATCGGATTTTGTATTTACAACCATAACCTTACCTAACACTAACAGATACTGCTGAACAGAACTTAAGGGCGAAGTTAAAACACACTTAGTTAAAGTCATAAGCACTTCTCCAATTAATCTTACTAATATTCTTCTGGAAAACAACATATCTACTGACCTTATTCTTGGGAATATAAATAGAAAAAGTGCATCACCTATAGTCTCCAGAAAACCTGGTGTTAGCTGTCAAATTAAGATTTCTAGAAAATACTCAATAATTCCAGACAGATTTCTCTAGGCCTGACCAGAACGTTTGGGTATCAAATAGGTCTTTCTGGAGTAATTAGGTGTTGTAACTTAGTTACAAATTTAGTACCATAGCGTTGTTTTCATGATATAGGGAGGTTTAAATGCCAATAGAAACAAAACGTCAGGCTGAAGTGCTTAAAAAGCTACAAGATGTGATAAAACATACAGATCGTGACATTGCGGCTGGAAGAAAGTTAGCTATTAAAAGGTGGGTCGAGACCTATATAGAGTATATCAAACTTTTTAAGGATGATAAGCTGGAATTCTTATATAATGTTTTTCGAGATGAAGGTTGTTGGTTAGGTACAAGGTTAAATAATACTGTTTTAGGTCAGAAATTGACTGAAGAGAAAATAGGAGAAATCGATAACCCACTACCAAGGTATGGTATGGCATCTAGGTACTGTATAACGGGCAAGATAGGTGATTTTTTCAACAAACAGTTTGTACTCTCTAGAGGTCAATTTACTTCAGAAGAGGTAGATAGTCAAGGTAATCCGATCAGTGATCAATATGTAAGAAACATTCTGCTATCATCCATGAAGAGAAATGGTCCTGTGTTTGATTTCTGGATCGATAGAGAATCTGGGGAATTAAAGAAGTATGATGCAGTAGAAGGTTTTGACAGTGCTGTAAAACTTAAGTGGAGCGAAGGGGTAGAGTATTTTTATAATCAGTTAGAGGAAAAAGATAAGGAGAAGAAGCTTACAGAAGCTATTGTTGCTCTTTCTCGTCCTCAATCTGTTGAGAAAGACGCTCCTATTTTAGATTTTTGTGTAAGGAATATAGGCGATAAAGATACTCTTTTACAGAAATTATTGCAGAAAGATAAGGGAGTATATTCCCTTCTTGCTGAATTAATAGAGTCATGTTTTTTTGATACGGTTCATGATTTGGTACAGTGCTGGTGTTATAAAGGCGTTTCAGCAGGAGGAGACTGTTCGGACAAGATATTCTCACAGCAAGACTATGAACTTTTTCTTTATTCACTTTCAAATGTGATGTTGAAAAATCCTGAGTTAAGTGTTCAAGCTAGATCCCTTATTATGGAGATTTGGAAATGTGAACGCTTTGCTGAATACAGAGAGACCTCTGTTAATACTTCTAATTATACAGTTCCTATAAAGAGTGTACTTGGGGGATTAATCATTAATTGGAAACGAGAAGATGTTTGTAAGCCCGATAGGGAAATAGAGAAAGAAGAAATATTAGATATGATTTCATTTGCCAAAGGTTGCTTTCCTGAAAAGTTTGACCTTTTTAAAGAAGTCATGATAGAAAATCTTAGAATATGTGGTAGGGAAGGAAAGAGGAAAGGTGTAGATTACGGCAAGTTTGCAGAAGAGTTATTTCTTCAGTTAGAGAAAGTAACTTTACCTTCTGTAGGTGATGGTCCTTGGAATAATTTGCGGTCTCAATCTAAGGTATCTTTGCCACTTGATGGTTCTGGTGATGGCCCACAGTCTGAGTTTGAAGCTCCTAGTGTGAGTGGTATTTCTGGTTCTCATAAGAAAAGAAGAATCTAGTCTACTCATTAATGTGAGTGGTTTTTCTGGTCTTAGCAAATAGAGAGGTGCTTTGTGTCTTTAATAAGAAGTTTAGTGGATGGAGATCTTGATGGTTTTAGACAAGAGTTTGAATCCTTTTTAGATCAATGTCCATTTTTCTTGTATCATGTAAGTACAGGACGTTTCCTTCCTGTATTCTTTTTCAGTATGTTTGCTACTGCTCATGATGCTAATATCTTAAAAGCAAATGAGAGAGTGTATTTTCGTTTTGATAATCATGGTATTGATACAGGTGGTAGAAATAGAAATACAGGGAACCTAAAAGTCGCTGTTTATCGTGACGGACAGCAAGTTGTCAGATGCTACAGTATTTCTGATCGTCTTAATAGTGATGGGTTAAGGTTCAGTACAAGGGAAAGAAATGCTCTAGTGCGAGAGATTAGAGGGCAAAATCCAAATTTAAGGGAAGAAGACCTAAATTTTGAGCAATACAAAGTATGCATGCATGGAAAGGGCAAGAGTCAGGGAGAGGCGATTGCAACAGTATTCGAGGTGATTCGTGAAAAAGATTCTCAAGGTAGAGATAGATTTGCTAAATATTCAGCGTCTGAGATTAGCCTTCTTAGGCATATAGAACGCAATAGGCTTAATGGGATTAATGCGCCTGCGCCACGCAGTTTGTTGACAGTTAAGGAAATAGGAAGTATACGACTCAATCAAGATCAGAGAGTACAGCTTGGTCATTTGGTCAATTTTGTGCAAGTTGCACCGGGTCAGCAAGGGATTTTCAGTTTTATGGAAGTGCTAGCAAGTAACCAAAGAATAAATATAGAACGTGGAATAAATGAAGGAATTTTGCCATACATAACTCGAATCTATCGTAGTTACCTAGGCAGCCTACAAAATGACATTCAAAATCGCAGTCAAAAGTTTGAGAGTCACGGATTTTTCTTAGGTTTGTTGGCAAATTTTATTCATCTCTACACAATAGATATTGACCTTGACTTGTCTCCTGGAAATTCATATGTTGCTTTTCTTATATGTCATCAGGCAGAGAGAGAAAACATTCCTATCGTTATTAATGTTACTAGATGGAGGACATCGTCTGATATTGCATTAAACCGCGCTAGAGCTGATGCTAAAAGATTACATGCTTCTTCATTTATATCTATTCACACTGAATCAAGAAATGCTGTTTGTATTGGATTAAATTTTAATCTGAATATAGATCCTTTTAGTATTGATACAGTAGAGTTTTTAGAGAATAGATTTCCTTTGGTACAAAGATTATTTGAGTGTTTGGAGGATGAAGGAATTAGAGAAAATATTAGAGATTTCTTGCTTCAACATCTTCCTAACGAAATACCAAGAAATGCAGAGAATTATAACAGAATATTTGATTGCATAACTGGTTTTGCTTTTGGGAATAGTATTTTAGAAGAGTTCAGATTAGTAAACGCAGTTCAACAACGTGTAAGAAAGTATATATTTAGATATGGTGATGAGAATCATGCTTTAACCATGGTCTTCCATACTCAAGGTTCTGATATAGTTATACTTCATATTAGAGATAACAACGCTGTACAACAAGGAGCCATCAATTTACAAGATCTTAATGTTGACGGAAATAATGTTCATGTACGGGAAGTTTCATGCACACTTAATAATCAACTTGGCCTTAATATTCATACAGATAACCTTGGTTTATATCACAATTACCAAAATAATAATGCAAATAATTTTCTTGGTGGTAATCTTGTGCAAGTGCCTAATGCTGGAAATGTGCATAATGCTTTAAATCAAGTTATGAATGATGGCTGGCAAGATAGATTTCAGCATCAAGAATTATTTAGAAACATTTCTGCAGTATTAATGCCAGAAGATACGCATGGCAATATGATAATAGATGTAAATAGCAAAGATAAGTTTCGCTCTATACTACATGGTACATTTTATGCTAGTGATAATCCTTATAAAGTGCTTGCTATGTATAAAGTTGGTCAAACATATAGTTTAAAAAGGTGGCAGGAAGAAGAAGGAGAAAGGGTAATACTTACAAGAGTTACAGAACAGAGACTAGGTCTTCTATTATTAAGACAACCTACAGCAGATACTCACCCAATTGGATATGTATTAGGATTTGCTGATAATGCAGAAGAAGTAGAACAGGAGCAAGACGAGGCAAGGTACAAAATAACAGAATTGATGAGCAAACAAAGGGGATATTTGCCTATTACTTCTGGAAATGAGGTGGTTTTGTCTTATGCTGTATTTAATAGAGGTGCACAGAGAGCAGAAGACTTTATATCTCTTCCACAACAAGCAGTGTATGTACATAGACTTGATCGTCGTGGTCATGACTCAAGACCAGAAGTATTAGTGGGACCTGAAAGTGTTATTGATGAAAATCCACCAGAAAATCTATTGTCAGATCAAACTCGTGAAAATTTCAGGCGCTTTTACATGGAAAAAAGACCAGGACAGAACTCGATTTTTTTGCTTGATATAGATGATAATCTGCACGTTCCATTTAGTTACTTGCAAGGTACTAGAGCACAGGCAATAGAAACATTAAGGTCAAGAATAAGGGGAGGTGGTACTTCTACAGCACAAGGAATATTACAACAAATAAACACTATCCTTCGTAGAAACAACGCTCGTGAAATAGAAGATGTGCATAATCTACTTGCACTAGACTTTGCAACAGAAAATCAAAATTTCCGTTATTGGCTACAAACTCATGACATGTTTTTCGCTGCACGACAATATACTTTCCATGATGATCGATCTAATCCAACTAATGATCGTCATGATTTTGCAATAACTTCAGTAGGAGTCGATGGAAATCAAAATGATCCAACAGGTAGGGACTTATTAAGTAGTAACATAGATAACTTTAAACAAAAAGTAGATTCGGGTGAAAAAGATAGATTAACTGCTATTATTAATGTAGGTAATCGTCATTGGGTTACATTAGTTATTGTCCACCAAAATGGAAATTATTATGGGTATTATGCTGATTCACTTGGTCCAGATAGTCGTATTGACAATAATATTCGAGGAGCTTTAAGAGAATGTGATATTAGCGATGATAATGTCCATGATGTTTCCGTTCATCAGCAAACAGATGGCCATAATTGTGGCATATGGGCATACGAAAATGCTAGGGATATTAACCAAGCTATTGATCAAGCTTTACAGGGAAATAGTAACTTTGGAGAGAAAGGTGAAGGTATTATAGGTTATATACGTGGTCTTCTTAGTGCAGGAATTGGAAATGACACTAGACAACCTCAAAGAAATGAACAATACTTTAGAAATCGGAGAAGAAATATTTCACAATTATTCCAAAATGATTCTCTATCTTCTCCTAGGGGTAGATTGATTCAAGGTCGTCCAGGAATTCAACATGAAATTGATCCATTACTATTACAATTTTTAGAACTCCAATATCCACAGCGTGGAGGTGGGGGAGCATTGCAATTAGGCGGAGAAAGAGTGATATCAATTGATTTTGGTCCGCAATCTGTATTGGATGAAATTGATGGAGTGAATAGAGTTTATGATCATAGCAATGGTAGAGGCAGTAGGTAGAGGTTAATAGGTGAATGAAGTATTTCTTTACTCCATATTTACGCGTTGGTTGTAATGGGTCTTTTAATTTATTTCTGCATATTTTTTTTGGGGGGTTGTTTATTAACAATAATATAGAAGATATTAATAAAGCTTTTGTCCGTAAAGCACATTCATGAGAGCGATATTTTCTTAAAATCAGCTAGCTTTAGATGCTGAAGTTGTGTACCGTTTAGAATAACTTCCTTAATTTTGGATATAAAATAATTTAAACGTAAGATCCACTGTAAAAGATAAGATTTAATTTGGAAGAAAAATTGATGTGATTAGAACTTGACCTTACATAGTATAGGAATATTTTTTATAAAAAGAACAATATCCATTTGAAATGTAAAATTATCATAAATTTTTCTTTTTGTTCTCAAATGAATTACTATTAATTTAGTATTATATATTGCTAATAACTTAAATAATCCAACCATTTCCAGCAACAAAAACCGCTACCCGTGAGAACATTTTTCTTTGGGATGGGATGGTCTAGCAAAAATTACATTACTAATTCCAAGAAAGCGGAGCATTTGGATCATCTGGAATTTCATAAAAAGGCAGCCTATCAATTAACAGACTTTCTTCATCTCTACTAAGATCTCTTGTTACAATATTGCAAAAATCTCTATTGCTCCCAAAATTAGCTGTTACTGCAGTCCTTAAATCTTGATTTCCTGCCACAGCTTCCTGAAAGCTGCTGTTATTGGCAAGATGAGTTTCCAGCACAGGTTTTGCGTCATTACCAAATTTGTTTTTCACATTCAGAATAGCTTGTCCCAATTTATTTGTGTTGCTACTAATTAATTTTTCTGCCACTCCTTCCTGCAAAATACGACTACCTGCTAAGATCTCTCTATTTTCATTATCCTTCACAACCGCTTTCCCTATTTCATCTACCTTGGTATTCAAAAGGTGCTGAGTTACGTTATTGACTAACGTCTTCGACTCATCTATATTATCGCCTAAGCCACTTGCATTAAACAAATATTCAGCTAATTTTTCAGGGCTAACCTTCCCTTCAGTAATTCTTTTTGCTTCACCTTTCTCTATACTGCCAGCATTAAATAACAACTCAGCTAACCTAGAAGTGCCGACATTTTTTATTATATCTTCAATAAAGCTCTTTTGATCCCACTGATAATTCTCTGCTAGTGCATTCTTAGCATCGTTAAATACTAGTTCAGAAATCTTATACGAGCTAACTTTATCTTCGGCAATCTTTTTGGCTGCAAATTGATCTAAGTTACTTTTATTAAAAAGCAACTCAGCGAGTTTTATTGGATCAGCTTTATTTATAAAATCCTGCGAATTAAGATTTATTTTATTAGCAACATGAGTAGCAAGATTTTGACCAGTGCTATCAGTTATATCAAGTACTGTTTTTCCCAATATATCTTTATTTTCATCAGTAAGTAGCTGTACAGCGACTTCCTCAATTGATGGGCTTTTTCCATCTCTACCTGCCGGACCTTGAGGACCATCTGCACCTTTTGATCCCTGCACCCCCTTGTCTCCTAAAAAAGCTTTTGCTATCTTACCATCATAAGCATTTTCGTTATCAGCAGTTTGATCAAGAAATCTGCCTAATTTCTCCACTAAAATTGATTTCTTTTTCCCATCTCCTATATCCTCTGTTGCATCAAGTATTTTTTTCGTGAATTCTAAAATTTTTATATTAGAGCCATCAGCTTTAGCAAAATTACCCTTTTCTGCCAAAAAATCTTTTGCTGTTTTATTATCACCATATATTTCATATTTTTCATCAAGAAGCTTCCCTAATGTATTAACTAAAATTGAAGTTGCATTGGGATCATGTTTATAAAATAATTCCCTTGCTAATCTATTGATTCCGTCACTGTCACGAGAAATAAATCCTCTATCTGTATCTTCCTTAGTATATACATTTTCAACATCAACCTTTTTATTTAATCCTTCATCTACTTCTTCCTTAGTATATACATTTTCAACATCAGCCTTTTTATTTAGGTAAGCAGGCAGAACATCTCGCCTAGAAAATGTACTATCTAGTATCAAGTTAGAGATTCTATCACCCTTATCAAAATCTTTTGCATAAAATATCGCCTCCACTATGGACTTTTCTGCTAACTTCTCTTCAAGTACTGTATGTTCATCATTGTTAGTACTTTTCATATCAAGTAGACTTTTAAAAGCTGCCGCTAAACCTCCTACTTTATAGCTTATTTCACCTTGACCATCTTGTTTATATTTTAATTCCAGACTACCATTGCTTGCATCTAAAGTATACTTATTACCTTTCTCATCGCTCAAGGTTATAATTTTAACATTTTCCAAATTTGATATTGATGTGCCGTGATTATCTTTAAACTCTACATTAGGTGTCATATCACTTCATATTAATTAAAACGAAAGGATACGCAAAAAAATATATTTTTTTATTAATACATGATGCAAAAAGAGCTTTATTCTATTTTAAATATAGAATTGCAATGAATTTTCCTTTTATTTCCAAATAAACTAATTTTCACTCTTTAACATTAATTACCACTAACTCAAATAACACAACCATTTCCAGCATTCAAAACCAAGGGTCGTGAGAAGAGTTTGTTTTGGGATGGATTGGACTACCAAGTGTACCGTTCGAACTTTTCTTTATAGTGATTCTACTATATCCTAAAACCAGCTATATTAGCCTACTTTTACTACATTTACATACGAACTAACTTACCTAACTTTGTTGCAAAGATTGCAAGTTCCTATTTTCATAACCCTACTTTTACGTAGCTTGTTCTCACAAAGATACGATCTTTTTGGGATCTTTGAAGAAGTAAATAATTGAAATCTTTGTAATACTTGGTTGCAATGTTTTTTAGAGACAAAAGGTATTTTCCTATATCTGAATACAATAAATTTGTAATTCTGAAAAAAATATAAAACTATTGCTAATTATAATAATTGTGTAATAATTAAAACATAAGTTTTTAAGTTAAGGTAGTGTCGTGGGTAATCAATTGGAAGAAGTATCTAGTCCAATAAATATTCAAGCAGATTTAGAAGAGAACAGTATGGTTGATGGAATAGAAAAGCGGTCAAAAGAACAAGGTTTTTATGCAACACAGACCATACCAATTTATCAAGTTAATCAAAATATTACGTATTCATATTTAGCTACGCTCGATAGTCACTTAAAAACAGATGAGCATTGTGTACACGAAAGTAATATACATACTGACTTACTTAATTTTGCTTTTCATGGTTCCTTAGAGAAAGTTCAAGATCTATTAAACAAAGGAGCTAGTGTTGAGATAAAAGACAACAATGGTAACACGCCTTTGCATCTTGCTGCTGGCAGGGGCCACTTCGTAATCGTTGGAACCCTGTTAAAAAAAGGAGCTACTGTTGAGGTAATAAACAATGAAGAAGCTACTCCGCTGCATATCGCTGTTCAGATGGGTCACTTAAACGTAATTCAAGTTCTACTAGATAATGGTGCTGATGTTGATGCGCAAAAAGATAATGGTGACACTGCCTTACATATTGCTGCTAAAGCAGGCCACTTAGAAGTAGTTCAAGTTCTATTAGGAAAAGGGGCTAGTGTTGAGGCACGAAACAAAGAAGGATGCACTGCTCTTCATTCTGCTACTGAAATGGGTAAATTAAAAGTGGTTGAGTACTTTATAAGTGAAGAAAAAATCAATATTAACCAAGCAACCTATGATAATGACACTCCTTTGCATATTGCCGCTGAAATGTGTCACTTAGATGTAGTTCAATTTCTGTTAGAAAAAGGAGCCAGTGTTGAGGCACGAAACAACGAAGACTGTACTGCTTTGCATATTGCTGCTAGCGAGGACCACTTAGAAATAGTTAAAGCTCTATTGGGCCAAATGAATAATGCTGACATACGAAAGAATAGTTTCAAATGTGTATTGCATATTGCTGCTCGAGAGGGTTACTTAAAAATCGTTAAAGCTCTATTAGACAAAGGTACTGATATTAATGCAACAAACTATGAAGGCGATACTGCTTTAAATGAAGCTGCTGGATGTAGTCATTTGGAAGTAGTTCAATTTCTGTTAGAAAAAGGAGCTAGTTTTGAAGCACGAAACGAAGAAGGATGCACTGCTTTGCATATTGCTTGTGAGGTGGGCTGTTTAGGCATAGTTAAAGCTCTGTTAGAAAAGGGATCTGATGTTAATGTAGTAAGCGAAAAAAATGGCGATACTCCATTACATGAATCTGCTAGAATGAATTGCTACGATATAGTTGAATATCTTGTAGAGGAAGAAAAGGCTACTATTGATGTAAAAAACTTTAGAGGTGAGACTCCTTCCGATTTGGCAGATTCTAATGGTTACAAAGATATAGTTAAGTATCTTAGTCTTCGAGTAAGGGAGTGTCCCAAAACCTCGGGAAGTCTGGCTGATGATAAAAATGTGATACAGTATCAAAAAGTGACAGAAAATAAACACCTAACTATAACTAATAGAGCAATAAAGACCAGTTTCTGTGTAGGGATAATGACCATGTTGACAAGTGTGGCTATTGGATGTACTGCTATTCATCTTAGTTTATCAATATCAGCTACTGCTGCATTGATTGTTGGGGCCATTGCTGGTGGCATTACATATGCAGTATTAAAGCCTAATAGTAGGCTAAATGAATGTGAAGTGAATAGGCAAAGCTTACCTCAAATGCCTAAGGACGAATGTTGCATGTCATATTAGTTCTTGCATTTTATGTCATGCGTGTGAAAATGGTGTGTAGTATTTTTAACCGAGGTGGAGTTATGGAATTGAATAAATTGCAGGAAGTATTAAATTCTGCTAACGCTGATGTTGGTTTCAGTAAGAGTAATGTAGTTAGTAAAATAGAAGAGAGATTAAAGCAAGTAGATCCAGGTACATTGTGCCAATTAAGTTTTGCTGTTTTAAAAAACAACAAACAAATGGTAGAAACCCTTATAAAAGGAGGAGCTGATGTTAACACAATTGATGCGTACAATCGTGATCCATTATATTATGCTATCTCACAAGGGAACACAAGAATGGTAGAGATCCTAATAAAAAATGGAGCAAGTGTTAATAAGAAGTATAATGACGGAAGCACTCCTCTACATCATGCTGTCTTGAGCCAAAAAATAAAAATAGTAGAGTATCTTATAAACAATGGAGCTGATGTTAATGCGTTAGATGAAAAACGGCGCACTCCATTATACTTAGCTGGACGAAGTACAAAAATGGTCTCGATTCTCATGAAGAAGGGGGCATTACCTTTACTGGAAAACAGAGATATTGAATTTTTAAAGGATCTAGCTAAACGCATTAAAGATGATGATACAGAGTATTTAAAGGAGGTAAAGGTAGAACAGAAGGAGGGGCGGGTAGATGATAAGTATGAGTCAATTAAATACTCGTTGCTGCTTAGTGATAACAGCTCTTTGACCTCTATTATTAAAAGGGGAAAATTCAAAAATTTAATATCTGATTGGTCTTTCAACGTACCTGATTTAAAAGATAACCAAAAAAATTTGAATAAGGCACTGTTAAATCTTCTTACAGACTTTCCATTTTGTGACATTACAAGGTTTGAGGACTTTTTACACAATAACAAAGGTGATGATCTAAAAGCTGTTCTCAATCTTCAAAGGGGAGAATCCAAATTGACAATACTACATGTAATACAAGGTATGGAGTATTTAGCAGTGGAAAAAGACATAGGTTGTGCAGTTAGTGCATTTATGACTTTACTTTTAAAATCTGGTGCTGATCCTAACATAGTTAACAGTGAAGGGCAAACACCTTTGCACTATGCTGCTTATTATAATACTTTAAATATACCTTTGCTTCTGAAAAAAGGAGCACGTGGTCAAACTGACAGACAAGGAAAAACTCCTCTAGACATTGTAATTATTAACAAAAAACCTTTTGAAGTGAATCTTTTAGAACAGATCTTTTTAACTCAGGAGCAATTGGAAGCAAAAAATGATTTAGAAGGTATTTGCGGTCATAGCTTTAACACTAATCGACTAAGAAAGTTTTTCAATCAGCACAAAGGAAATGAAGGTCTTAAAGAGATTCTCAATCTTCGTGATTGCGAAGGAAAGTCTCGAGTTTTTCAAAAGATTAGGGAGGCTTGTTATGGTAATGAAACTCATTTCAAAGAAGCAAAAAAGTTGCTGCTAGAAGCAGGAGCGATTGATTACGAAGAGTGGAAGGACAAAAAACGTTTGCCTAAGCTTAGAACTCTATGGGATGATTTAATATTAGATCAGTCGGAAAAGTTGAAAATATTTTTGGGTAGGGTAAATAAATCCAAAGATATAGATGAGTTAAAACGCGTTGTAAACGAAGCTATAGAACTTGGGGTAAGGCTGAACTTTCCTAACCAGGGTAGTATATACGGAAAGGTATATGAAAAGGAATATAGTTTTACAGATTTTGTGATAAGAAAGATTAGTGAATTAAGAAAGAGTTCCGAAGGTTCAAGGAATATAGAGGTTGCTAGTGGTATAGTATGTCAATTGATATCAAAAGGGGCAATTTTGTACAACATAAGCAGTATATATGTAATTGACGAACTGGAAGAGTTTGAAAGCCACAAAGCTAATATGAAAAACGCTTATGCAGATTATGAGAATCGTGCTTTAGATTTCATAACAATCGTTCAAAGCGCAACAAGTGGTAAGGTAAGAGACGTAAAAATCGACAACTCTACTCTCTGTCTTGAATATTCACAGGATAGTAAAGTAGATGTTGCAAAGATTACAAATGGAGCAAGGGGTTTAGGTATCACTCAGGAAGGTGTACAATACGGAAGAAATATAATAAAGATAGGTAAGAGTGAGGTAGAAATTATAACGGAAAACGCTATAAGGAATTATGTAGGCCTAGCAGATGGTAGTAATATAGTATTGACTTTCGATACTGGCTTGGGAGAGTTGGAAGTGAGATTATACCCTGATAAGCAAAATCTAATAAAGGTAGAAGTAGAAGATCAAGAAAAGTGGAAAAAATTACAGAATTGTGAGGAACGAATAGGGGAAAAATGTTTGCTTGGTGGGTGTTCAGTACGTGATGCTATTGAACGAGGTTTTTTTACTAGATCTGGAGAGTTGATTCGTTCTGAAACAATTAATCAATCTGATGCAACAAAAGTGGACTCTTGGACAAAGCGCGAAAAAATGAGAAAAGCTTCAAGTCTTGAAGAAACAGTAGGCCGTTTTCTATAATGAAGTGAGGGAGTGTTAAATAAACCATACGCGTCAAGTTAAGGAAAAGTGTAAGTAAAGTTGATAGAGTGAAGGAAAATAATAAGGTATAAATTCTCTTGGATATATGAATGAGAGAACTTACAATGGACAGAATAGCTTGCTTATCAAAAGACCTCAATGAATTCTTTAATGAAAAAGCAGACGAAATATCAATTGCAGTAGGTTTTATAAAAAGAAAGAGAAAACTTAATGGCTCATCATTCATAAAAGCTATGGTTTTTGGTAACATAGGAGTTGATGATTGCAGCATAGAAACAATGTGCCAATTGCTAAATGAAGACTCGATAGAAATTACAAAACAGGGTTTAGATTTTAGGTTTAGTGAAGAAGCAGTTGAGTTCATGAAAAAAATGTATAACGAAGCTTTGTGTTTATTTAAAAAAAGTCTACAGATTGATTGCAAAATTTTACAGCAATTTGGAAGCGTTAAATTATTGGATAGCAGCTACATTAGCCTGCCCAGTAGCATGGAAGATATGTACAAAGGATATGGCAGTAGCTATAGAGATTGTGAGAATAATACCAAATCAGGAATAAAGCTACAGTTAGTCTTTGATTACCTGAATCAAGCGCTAGATAAGTTAAATTTTATGGAAGGAATAAGGTCGGATCAAGGTTATAGGGATTATCTGAACGGTTTATCAGCCAATGATTTGCTAATATTTGACTTGGGCTACTTTGTGCCTAGTTCTTTTAAACAGATTGATGAAGCAGGTGCATATTTTGTTAGTCGTTATAAGTCTGATACCAATATATATGATATAGAAACAAATCAAAAAATAGAGCTATTGGAGTATTTAGAAGGTCAATTATCTTCAGAAAAAGAAGTATTATTAGGAAAGGAAGTAAAAATTAAGGTAAGAATTATATGTCAAAAGCTAACTGAAGAACAGTCTATGGCTAGAAGAAGAAAGGCTAATAAATTAGCAAAGTCACATGGATATACATCTTCTCAAAAGAATCAAAAGTTATTAGATTGGTCAATATTTATAACTAATGTTCCAGAGAGTAAAATTAATGCTGAACAAATATTGACGGTTTATAGAGTAAGATGGCAAATCGAATTACTATTTAAACTATATAAAAGTCATATCAATCTTGATAAACTAAAAGGAAAGACAAATCCATTTAGAGTATTGTGCGAGCTATACGCAAAATTATGTGCTATTCTCGTATTTCACGGAATGATTGGCTGTGTAAAACTAAAAAAGAACACGGAGCTCAGTTTAACAAAGGCATTTATTGAATTGAAAAGGCGGGTTAGAGAGCTCTTTTTGATATTAAACAATATTGTCAATAATTTAAAAATTTTTCTAAAAAAGCTTACTATAATCTGGTCAAAGTTTTCTTTGAAAGACAGATATAGGAAGACCAGGGTATCTACTTTAAGCTCTCTACATTCCTTAACTTGACGCGTATGGTTTATTTAACACTCCCCCACTGGACATTAGGTTTGGGACAAAAGGCTGAATAATGGGAGCTGTGTGAGTCGAGAGGGTGCGCCGTGGTACGCATTAAGAAATATAGCTCTTTTTACAATAATCCGAACAGATCATAATATGCTACTGCTCTACCATAGCCATAAGCACATATCTTATCCTATTCGGACTATTGCGAGAAGTGCTATACTTAGCGGAGCTAAGCGGGGTTCAGAATAAATGGCCTCGAGGTGAACAACTAACTTTAACCCGAAAGGGAAGGAGGACAAGAGCATGTATGTAAAGCGAGAGTTATCTGAAGATGTGTAAGGTAACGGCTTGCAACACCTGATCAATATGGTTAAAGCTAAACTGCTTGAATTCTAATCTTCAGGGGTGGGATTTCACATCCATGGGTATCACATTTAAAACCCCATGTCTACAGTAAGCACAAATTAAACTTTCGTTTGTGTGACATTCTGGCTGTAGAACGATAAGTAGTGAACTTATTTAAGAGCATAATAGATGTCGCAAAGATAACAGATGGGGCAAGGAGCTTAGGGTTAACTCAAGGAAAAATAGAATACGGAAGAGATATAGTAAAGATCGGTAAAAGTGAGGTAGAAATTATAACGGAAAATGGCATAAGGCATTACACTAATCTTGCAGACAATAGTAATATAGTGTTAACTTTCTCTACTAGTTTAGGAGAATGAGAAGTTAATTTGTACCCTGACAAGCAAGATAAAATAATAGTAGAAGTTAGTAACAAAAAGGAAATACTGGAAAAGTTCAAAAATTGTAAAGAAGAATTAGGTGAGAATTGCTCGCTTGGTGGATATTGGGTCTACGATGCTATTAAACAGGGATATTTTGAAAGGTCTGGAAAACTTTGTCAATCTTTTGAAACAATTAGTCTATCTAAAAAAGTCTCAGAAGGAGTCAAAGCAGCGGTAAAAGGTTTAAAGTGTGGTGATATAGTGAGTTCTTCATCCAGTAATATATTTCCTCCAAAAGCGATTATGCAGGAAGGTAAAGCAAGAGTACCAGGAGCATGAACTCAAAGTTGCTTAGGGTCAAGTTTTGAGTATTTCACTAAAATAGCTTTAACATTTTTTGGGGAATGTTTTAAATCCTATGGTGATGTTAAGTTAATAGCTTAAGAGATATTCTAAAGGAGTTATCTTATTTAAAAAATTACTTGGACGCTTATAGTTTTTTGAGCATAGCCTTTCATGTTAGATTCAAAGAAGACTGAATAGGCTGCTCCACACTTTCTACTTTCTCGAGCTTGGTGTTGGGCTTAAAGGTATTGACCTTACCCAGAAAAAGTGGAGAGAAAGTTTGGAATGTTTTTTACAAAAAGAATGATGCATCAAATTGTTCTGGAATGCAATAGTTAGAGGTTGTCCGGAAACTAGTAAATTCAAGCATATTCCCTCTTTAACATAACCCTACTCATAGCTAGGTATATGAAATTCTCAGTGGATGTTGTGAGTAAATCATACTCCTTCGATAGCCTTCTATTCCTATTAACCCAAGCAAAAGTCCTTTCTACAACCCATCTTCTTGGCTGTACTTTAAACCCTTGTTCTCTTGTTGGTAGTAGCTCAGGTGGTGTATCTTTATGCACCCAAAACCTACATGGAGGCCTTTTGACAATTTCAATATCTATCCCATATTCTCTCTTTACGTAATCCTTTAAATCTTTTCCTTGGTATCCCATATCAGCCCACATTTTCTTAATATTGCTGTATTTTTCCTTCATATTGTCCAATGCCATCTTCACCCCATCTCTGTCATTTTCGCTTGCAGCTCCTACATAGCAACCAAGCACAAATCCTTGAGTATCTGTGATTATATGTCTTTTTCTCCCCTTTACCTTTTTCGCACCATCATAACCTTTGCCCCCCCTTTTTCCGTGGTTTTTACCGATTGACTGTCCACTATGCATGCGCTCGGCTTCCCATTTTTGACCTACTATATTTAGTGATATCATAGTTCATTTTCTCAAAAATTCCCTGCTTCTTCCATTGCCTGAACTGCTCATACACAGTCTTCCATAGCGGAAAATCATTTGGTAAATACCGCCATTGACACCCTGTACGCAATACATAGAAAATTGCTTCTAATATTTCTCTTTTGCTATACTTTGGCGGCCTTCCTCCTTTCTTGTATGATACTCTGAAGTGTTTTTCTATTCTTGCCCATTCCCTTTCGCTTAGATCTGTTGGATACTTTTTTCTCATCTTTACCCCGTACTAAAATTTCAGATATTATAGCCTTTTACTTGTTTCCGGACAACCTCTTATAGCACTTCTCGCAATAGTCCGAATAGGATAAGATATGTGCTTATGGCTATGGTAGAGCAGTAGCATATTATGATCTGTTCGGATTATTGTAAAAAGAGCTATATTTCTTAATGCGTACCACGGCGCACCCTCTCGACTCACACAGCTCCCATTATTCAGCCTTTTGTCCCAAACCTAATGTCCAGTGGGGGAGTGTTAAATAAACCATACGCGTCAAGTTAAGGAATGTAGAGAGCTTAAAGTAGATACCCTGGTCTTCCTATATCTGTCTTTCAAAGAAAACTTTGACCAGATTATAGTAAGCTTTTTTAGAAAAATTTTTAAATTATTGACAATATTGTTTAATATCAAAAAGAGCTCTCTAACCCGCCTTTTCAATTCAATAAATGCCTTTGTTAAACTGAGCTCCGTGTTCTTTTTTAGTTTTACACAGCCAATCATTCCGTGAAATACGAGAATAGCACATAATTTTGCGTATAGCTCGCACAATACTCTAAATGGATTTGTCTTTCCTTTTAGTTTATCAAGATTGATATGACTTTTATATAGTTTAAATAGTAATTCGATTTGCCATCTTACTCTATAAACCGTCAATATTTGTTCAGCATTAATTTTACTCTCTGGAACATTAGTTATAAATATTGACCAATCTAATAACTTTTGATTCTTTTGAGAAGATGTATATCCATGTGACTTTGCTAATTTATTAGCCTTTCTTCTTCTAGCCATAGACTGTTCTTCAGTTAGCTTTTGACATATAATTCTTACCTTAATTTTTACTTCCTTTCCTAATAATACTTCTTTTTCTGAAGATAATTGACCTTCTAAATACTCCAATAGCTCTATTTTTTGATTTGTTTCTATATCATATATATTGGTATCAGACTTATAACGACTAACAAAATATGCACCTGCTTCATCAATCTGTTTAAAAGAACTAGGCACAAAGTAGCCCAAGTCAAATATTAGCAAATCATTGGCTGATAAACCGTTCAGATAATCCCTATAACCTTGATCCGACCTTATTCCTTCCATAAAATTTAACTTATCTAGCGCTTGATTCAGGTAATCAAAGACTAACTGTAGCTTTATTCCTGATTTGGTATTATTCTCACAATCTCTATAGCTACTGCCATATCCTTTGTACATATCTTCCATGCTACTGGGCAGGCTAATGTAGCTGCTATCCAATAATTTAACGCTTCCAAATTGCTGTAAAATTTTGCAATCAATCTGTAGACTTTTTTTAAATAAACACAAAGCTTCGTTATACATTTTTTTCATGAACTCAACTGCTTCTTCACTAAACCTAAAATCTAAACCCTGTTTTGTAATTTCTATCGAGTCTTCATTTAGCAATTGGCACATTGTTTCTATGCTGCAATCATCAACTCCTATGTTACCAAAAACCATAGCTTTTATGAATGATGAGCCATTAAGTTTTCTCTTTCTTTTTATAAAACCTACTGCAATTGATATTTCGTCTGCTTTTTCATTAAAGAATTCATTGAGGTCTTTTGATAAGCAAGCTATTCTGTCCATTGTAAGTTCTCTCATTCATATATCCAAGAGAATTTATACCTTATTATTTTCCTTCACTCTATCAACTTTACTTACACTTTTCCTTAACTTGACGCGTATGGTATTAGCAAGAGCCTTAATCACTAAATGAACAATGTCACGCAGAGTTTCATCCTCAATTTTTCTATATTCCCTCACTAGCCTTGATATTTCTTCGCTGCCTACATCGCTATGGAAGGCCTTATCATGTAAGTCTTCAGAGGCTTTGGTAAAAAAATACGACATATCAACCGATAGTACTTCTGCTAATTTATATAACCTATCAACTACAAGCCTAATCTCTCCGCTTTCATATCCTTGTACATGCTGAAATGAAATTTCAAGCTTTTTTCCTAAGTCTCTTTGACTAAAACCACACATTAGCCTTCTTTTCCTTATTCTTTCACCTATTTGTTTATCGATAGGATGTTGTATAGTCATTTTACGTATCAGGTAATATTAACTATGTATTATCACTTTGAGAAAAAGATTTTACCAATATATAAACTGCACTACGTAACCTTTTGCTCTTAATTTCGTTATATCCTTTGACTAACTTTAGTATTTCTTCATCATAAGCTTCATGTGAGTCAGTGTGCATATCAGTAAAAAAGTTAGCAACATCTATCGATAGTGCTTTTGCTAAATCATATAATCTACTGGCCAAAACACAATTTGAACCATTTTCGTACTTTTGTATCTGTCTATACGAAACACCTATTCTCTTTCCCAATTCGGTCTGTGTCAAAGCACGATCTAACCTAAGTTGTTTTATTTTTTTACCTAATTGCACTTTTCACCTCTTATTCAAATTTACAACAAATTTTATGAAGTGGAAAAAAAGCTAGCAAAGTAATTGCTTTAATAATTTCTGCCTCTCGCTAATTAAATCGTTTGGCCTTACGTATTTTTTCTCAATTTCCCTCATCTCTTTTTCTCGTTCTGCAATGCTATTTCGTATTACTTCAGCCAAGTATCTGCTTTTGCCACTTGCAAACTCTGATCTTAATCTTCTAACCTTGTATTCGAGCTCAGCAAATCTTTCGTGTTGCTCAAGAAGTTCTATCATATGACTAATTTCAGAGTTTAGCTTTTTTTCCTCAACATCTCTTACAATAAAAGAAAGTAGAAGCTTATCTATTTGGTAATCAATATTTGGTTGAGCAGCAAATAGATCAATTATGGCTTTTACGTCAGTAGGATTTGTAACTAGTAAGTTAAAATTACTACATAAAAAACTATAGAACTTTATCGTCTTCTCAAGATAATTTTTCATATCTTGTGATAATTGCAATTCTTTGTGAATTCCTGACAGCAATATTTTCAATTCTTCCAAGTATTTCGTGTCAAAATTACTTACTTCTGTAGGTGAAAGGATCATTAGCAGCTTTTTTACAAGCTCAACATCATTTAACTTTACTGCATTATAAAGAGCTTTTTCTTTATCTTCTTTTAAATCATAAAGCTCTGATGAGTTATCTATGCTGAATAGATATTCAGTATTTCCTTGAGGAGAGTAGATTAAAATGTCCACTTCTCTTAGCGGGTGATCATCATTAAACTTTTCTAGTAACTGCTTATCGGTAGTTTCCTCTATTGCTACAACTGCTTTGCTTACCTCTTTCAACTTTGCAATATCATCTCTTGAGTTTTCAAGTATATCTTTAGCCTTGTCTAGCAGCTGCTCATATAGAACTATTTTTTCTTCATCATCAAGTAGCTGACAATGCTTTTTCAGCTTTTCAGTAGAGTAAGATAGGATATCCATTTTTTTCAATTTTACGATTACGATACCCCATTTTTGTTGAAACTGAAATAATTTTTATAGGATGTGTTTTTCTAGTGTAGATGCCCGCAAAACTTGTTATTATAATATACAGTAAATCAATAAGTCGTATAATATTAACAATTAAATAATATTTATCACGATATGATCGAATAGTAATGAAATTAAGTGAGGGTTACAATGAAAAAAATAAATGGTAAAAAATTGTCTAGTAAAATGTTAAAAGCGGTAGAGCGAATAGCAAAAGAAGGGTTATTACCTAATTTTATAAAAGCTGCTCCAACAGCAAATAAAAAGATTAGTAAATTACCTGTCTTAACATATCCTGAGGAGCTCAATCCATTTCGATCAGCTTTATGCAAGATAAGGCTAAGTGAATATGAAAATGTGAAATTAAATGAATTCTTGGAAAAAGCTATTGCAGCTGAAAATCTAGACAAATTAAGTAAAATCGTCGATGAAGCTTTGGATTTAGGAATAAGAGTAAACGCTCGCAACGAAGATGGCTTTAGCTTCACTAACGTTACAATGTTTAAGATGTATCGTGATGAATTCAAAGAAAATAAACAAGAAGATATAATCAGAAAGTTAGCCTTACATGGAGCAGATTTTAATGTACAAGTTGATAAGAAAATAGCTGAAATGTATCAAAAAGTGCAAAAAGAAATTGAGCCACAAATATATAGTAGGCTCAAGAAACTTAGGGAAGTTGGAGAAGACGCTACTATAGAAGGAACTGTTGAAGATGTAGAAATCGATAATAAGACCTTCTATATTGAATTTTCACATAGCTGCATAGTTGATGTTGCCAAAGTTGTAGAAGGTGCAAAAAATTTGGGCTTAAGTAAAGGAGACTTAAACCTTGGCGGTAGTATCATAAAAATAGGTGATGGTGAAGTTGAGGTCAAAACTGGGAAAGACGGTAAAAGAAATTACGTAGATATATCCGATAACAGCGCTTTTACAGTAACACTTTGCACTAGCCTAGGAGAGCTAAATTTAATGGTATATCATGACACAGAAGACTATCATCAAGTACAAGTTGAGGTAGAAGATGAAGAAATGTGGAACGAGTTGCAAGAAATAGGAGAAATCGTAGGAAAGGGTTGTTTATTTGGTGGAATGTCTGTTAAAGAAGTAGTGGAAAAAGGCAGCTTTACTAGATGTGGAAGGTGGGGCGACCAAAATTCTAAAAGTAGTGAGACCTTTTCTTGGGTGAGCAAATTAAAAGATACCAAAACGACATCTGTAGGACGTTCTTGATTGGTGGCTATGTTTTTACATAGCCATAATTATTGCAAAGTAAAGTAGTTCTTGAAATTTAATCAAAATTACCATAAAAAATTTACCTTAACTAGCATTGCTTGTAGAAGTGGATTGAAGATATATTCAGGCAATATTATTTATTGGCAAGCGCTTTTATCACTGAATGCACAATATCACGCAACGTTTCATCCTTAATTTTCCTGTATTCCCTCACTAGCCTTGATATTTCTTCACTACCCACATCGCTACAAAAGGCCTTATCGTGTAAGTCTTCAGAAGCTTTGGTAAAAAAATATGACATATCAACGGACAAAGCTTCTGCCAAATTATACAATCTATCAATTACAAGCCTTACCTCTCCAGTTTCATATCCTTGTATATGCTGAAATGAAATTCCGAGCTTTTTTCCTAAGTCTCTTTGGCTAAAACCGCATATTAACCTTCTCTTCCTTATTCTTTCACCTATTTGTTTATCAATAGGATGTTGTTCATCTTGTACAATCATTTATTAATATATTAACTGAGGTATTGAAGCAATACTAACTCTCATTGTAACTTTGAGAAAAAGATTTTACCAATATATAAACTACGCTACGTAACCTTTTGCTTTTAATTTCATTATATCCTTTGACTAATTTTAGTATTTCTTCATCATAAGTTTCATGTGAGTCGACATGCACATCAGTAAAAAAATCAGCCACATTAATCGATAGTGCTTTTGCTAAGTCGTATAGCCTACTGGCCAAAATTTGGTTTGAACTATTTTCGTACCTTTGTATTTGTCTATACGAAACGCCTATTTTCTTTCCCAACTCAGTTTGTGTTAAACCACAGTATAATCTAAGTTCTTTTATTTTTTTGCCTAATTCCACCTTTCATTACTAATTTTAGCTGTTCAAGCTTATATTGAATTTTTTAATTTATGAAGTGAAAAAAAAGAAGGAGAGCTAGAGAACTCTCCTTCCAGTCTACAGATTACAATAAACCACTGTCATAAAAACTAAAGTGGCTCTTCTGTGTTACGATTATATGATCTATCAATTTCATCCCTACATTTTCACAGGTTGCAGCTAATGTAAGTGTGTTATCCTCATCCTCCTTTGATGGTTCTGTATCTCCACTTGGATGATTATGTGAAATTGCAATAGATGATGCATCGATCAGTAATCCCTGTTTGATTATTTCTCTCACATATAGAGGTACTCTGTCTATAGTTCCACAGTCTTGAATATACTCGTATATCAAATGACCACTTCGATCTAAGTATATTACTCGCAAGCTTTCCTTTCGTGACTGCCCTATTGCTGTTTTAAAGTATTTTAGTAGCTCTTCTCTGTTATCAAGAATCGACAGCTTTTTTAACTTACCTTTCAGTATCCTATCGAAAATCTCTTTCAGACAAAAGATACTTGCTATTGCTCCATCATTCATTCCTGTAACATTTTTTAGCTCATGAAAGTCAGCGTTAATTACCCTTCCTAAACTACTAAAGAGCTCTATTAGCTTTTTGGCCACTTCTCTTCCTTCTTCACATTCAGATAGAGTACGTTCCAGTAGCTCATGGTCAAGTAAAGACCTGCCTCTACTTGATAAAATGCGAGTTTCCAATTTTTCTTTTCTCTCACTATTATTCATAAAAACCTCCAAGGTCAACATTATATACAAATTCAACGCCAGCTTTCTGACGCAGTAGTTCTCGAGGAATAACCCTTTTGAACTCTAAATTTGCAATGTTGTCCTTGTTGCTTTAAAAGCTGGAATACCATTTGCCATATGAATTTGTGCATTGACATTTACTGTGCTAATTCCCTGAAGCGCAACGGTATTTATATTTGCAATCATAATATATTATATAAAATTGTTAATACAATATATTAAAGAAGCGATGAAGTAAAGGCTACAGCAATTAAAGATGGCTTAACTTAGCAAAAAAGTGTAGTATTCTATCACTTTGCTGATTACAAATGTTTATAAGGATAATCACTTTTTTCTTACTATATTCAAGTACGGCTTTTTGTAGTGATTGTAATTTTAATTTACCATACTGTGGGCTCAGTTGTAATCTAGATCTATCATATAGAAATTTAAGTAATATAAAAAAATTATTGAATAACGACGATAAGTTTGTTGCGCTTACGTTTGATGATGGACCGTCTAACAATAGAGTAAACGATATTATTAATGTTCTGGAAAGCTATGAAGCAAAAGCAACATTTTTTGTGCTTGGTGAACGTATAAATGAAAAAACGTCTGAAATAGTAAAGAAAATTCATGAATCAGGTCATGAGTTAGGCAATCACTCTTGGTCGCATAGGAAGTTGACATCACTTTCAAGTGAGGAACAATTGCAAGAATTGGAAAAGACAAATACAGCAATTAAAAATGCAATAAAACAAGATGTAAAATGGTTTCGTCCGCCATATGGATGTTATGACGATAATCTGATTGAAAATACTGATCAATTAAATATGTATTCAATATTATGGACAGTTGATTCGCTAGATTGGCAAGGTGATAAGCCAGAAACTTTAGTTGAAAGAGTTTTAAGTAATGTACATAATGGAGCAGTTATACTGTTTCATGATCACAATAACAGGTCAAACACAATTGAAGCTTTACCTCATATTATTAAAATACTAAAAAAATCAGGTTATAAGTTTGTGACCTTAAGTGAGTGGGAAAAAAGGGTTTGTAATACGGTAAAAGCCAGAAGTGTAACAATAAAAGAGGGGAAAAAAGTGTGTTTTGAAGGAATGTTATGTGGACAAAAAACAAAGTCTTTAACCGCAGAGCATTCATATTAGGTGGTATTCAGCTTACCATTTCTGCGGTTTTTAGTTGCAGGTTATATAATTTACAAATACGAAACAGACAAAAGTACGAAGCACTATCTAATAGTAATAGAATAAGAGTTGCTACTATTATGCCTAAGCGGGGCAAAATTTTAGATAGGAATAGCATTGAACTTGCGGTAAACAAAATTTCGTATGTTGTTTTGTTTGATGGTTCTGGTAAGGAAGTTGATTTGCAGACATTATCAGAAGTCGAGTCTAAAATAGCAAAATCGTCAGAAAAAATAACTGCTCTTTATAAACGTTATTACCCGTTTGGTTCAATGTGTTCTCATGTAATCGGATATACAAAAAGACAGCAAGGCATAAGCGAAGTAGGAATCAGCGGTATTGAATATACATATGATCATATATTGAAAGGCAAGTCAGGAAAATCTGAGCAGGAAATAAATTCTAAAAAACGCGTCATAAAAGAATTATCAAGCATACCACAACAAGACGGACAAGATGTACAACTGACAATTGATATTAATCTGCAAGAGAAAACCGCAGAGGTATTTAAAGATCACCAAGGCTCCGCAGTGGTAATTGATGTAAATAATGGAGAAATTTTAGCATTATATAATTCACCTTCTTACGATAATAATCTTTTTGCTAGCAGGCTATCAAATGAGACTTGGGAGAGCTTGAATGCTCCTTCATTGCCGCTCGTGAATCGTGCGTTATCATATCAAATTCCACCTGGTTCAATATTTAAAGTAATAGTTGCGCTTGCGGGTTTAAAAGACGGGATAATAACACCAGAAGAGAAATTCTCGTGCAAGGGCTATATGAAAATAGGTGAGCGGAAATTTCGTTGTCTGAAAAGCAAAGTCCATGGGTATGTATCTTTAAATGAGGCAATGGCATTATCATGCAACACTTACTTTTATAATATAGGGAAAAAAATAAGTGTAGACTCTCTAGTAGAAATGGCCAGAAAATTTGGTATTGGAAGTGGGCCACTGATTGGAACGTTTAAAGAAGAAGCTCCAGGGTTGTTGCCAGATAGAGATTGGCGTACACGAAAGCTATATTCGCAGTGGTATTTAGGTGACACTATCAACTTAGTTATAGGACAAGGGTATATGCTTACAACACCACTACAGCTTGCAGTTCTTGCAGCGAGGATTGCAACAGGAAAAGAGGTAATTCCCCGCATTAAGATGAATGAAACGATACAAGATTTTCCCGATATTGATGTGGATTGTGAGCATCTTAGCATAGTTCGAAAAGCTATGTTTGATGTGGTGAATTCTAAAACTGGAACCTATAAGAAAGGGCTAAGCGGTATACAAATTGCCGGTAAAACCGGTACACCAGAGATAAACTCTAAGGGCGAAAGTCATAAGTTATTTATCGCCTATGGCCCTTACCATAACCCGCGCTATGCAATCTCTGTGTTTATAGAACACGGCAAAGCCCCACGCCAAGATGTTGCTATAGCTAATGAAATATTTCAGTATATGCTTGAAACTATGAGTATTAAACTTCTTGCATAACCATATAACAAACTTTTATTGGGAATAGAAACGAAAAAACTTACTTGACACCCTTCGCCAGCGCCCTTATCATGATAGTGAAGCTATTGTATTTGCTTTCGCCAATCTGCAGATTAAAAGGTAAGGATTACTTAATGTATCGGCGTCTTATGTTCAATTTTTTGCAGTATATAGATACTGTATGTCTTTACAAAACTTCATCTACATCTAGATTTTTATCTAAATAAGCTGAACGCGCTTATAAAGCGTTACAAGACATCAAAAAATGCCAATACTTGACAGAGATAGTAAAAGACTAGCTAACTCGGGGATTCTTTGTCTTTTTTTCTGCCTAGTAAACTTCTTAAACATTTGCAGCGTAAGTTAGTTGCAATTAAAAGCAGCTTAATCTTGCTTGTCAAGCGTTTAAAACATAAAAAACGCCAATATTTTAAAGCGGATAATAACCCCAGGGCTTCTTTTGCCTTTTTTTTCATTTAGTAAATTTCTTAATATTTATAGCTAAACAACAACCGTCATCCCTAAGTATCCCGCTGCTTGTTAGCGGGATCTCTTGTTAGCGCCGCGGTGGTATGACGTAGGATTGTTGTCATTCCGCTACTTGTTAGCGGCTGAGATACCGCGAATGAATCGCGGTATGGCGGTGTAGATGATGGTTAAGTAATTCGTCATCCCGCTGCTTGTTAGCGGGATCTATGTTAAGGTATAGTAGGGGATCTATGTTAAGAGATACCGCGAATGAATCGCGGTATGACGGTGTAGATGATGGTTAAGTAATTCGTCATCCCGCTGCTTGTTAGCGGGATCTAGAGATACCGCGACGTCTCACCTATAGCCTTCAGTGCTCCTTTTTTTGTCATCCCAGCGTCACGCGTTGGTTTCAACATTGTATCATGAACTTTCTAAAATTCATTGAGTTATGCTTTCAAACGGTAGTGCCGGGGTGTGAGTATAACGATTATCAGTATATAAAAGTCATAGCAGACAGGCTGGAAGCAGCGAGCGCTGGTGAAGTGAAACGAATAATATTCAATATGCCTCCGCGTTCAATGAAATCCCTGTGCGCTAGTGTTGCGTGGCCCGCATGGATACTGGGAAACCAACCAACTGCGAGAATAATAGTTGCAAGTTATTCTCAGCGGCTCAGCGAAAAGCACTCACTCGACACCAGGTGCGTGATGCAGTCTAGTTGGTATAGAGCGCTATTTCCAGAGATAGAACTATCCAAAGACCAGAATACCAAATATAAATTTCAAACAGTGCAGAGAGGATACAGAATCGCAACATCAGTTGGTGGAACACTAACTGGTGAAGGTGGTGATTTTATCATTGTGGACGATCCGCTCAGTTCTGCTCAAGCTTTGAGTGAAACGCTTAGAAAGCGTGCCACAAACTGGTTTGATCAGACTTTAGTAACCAGGCTGAACGATAGAAAAAAAGGAGTCATCGTTCTTGTAATGCACAGGCTACACCAGGAGGACTTAACTGGACACCTTCTCTCCAAGCCAAAAAACATATGGCATCATATTTGTTTGCCAATGATTTCTGAAAATAAGCAGGTTATTTATTCAATCAAAAAGCCAATACCTCCCGTTCCTATCATCCGAGTAGCTCAGCACTGTGCGACCAGGCGATTATATAATAAACCAGCGTCACCTGTAAGGATATTATATTCAAGAGAAGAAGGTCAGTTGTTATATCCCCTCGATGGAGGAAAAGAAGAAGTTGAGATAATAAAAGCTGAACTTGGGAGTTACGCTTTTGCTGCTCAATATCAACAAAACCCTCTGCCGCTTTCAAGTGGTATAATTAAACCAGAGTGGTTGAGAGGTTGTCCGGAAACAAGTAAAAGGCTATAATATCTGAAATTTTAGTACGGGGTAAAGATGAGAAAAAAGTATCCAACAGATCTAAGCGAAAGGGAATGGGCAAGAATAGAAAAACACTTCAGAGTATCATACAAGAAAGGAGGAAGGCCGCCAAAGTATAGCAAAAGAGAAATATTAGAAGCAATTTTCTATGTATTGCGTACAGGGTGTCAATGGCGGTATTTACCAAATGATTTTCCGCTATGGAAGACTGTGTATGAGCAGTTCAGGCAATGGAAGAAGCAGGGAATTTTTGAGAAAATGAATTATGAAATTACAAAATATAGTAGAAGAAAAATAGGAAGGAATGAGCAGCCGAGTGCCTGTATAGTAGATAGTCAATCTGTAAAGACTACAGAAAAGGGGGGATCAAAGGCTATGATGGAAGTAAAAAAGTAAAGGGTAGAAAAAGGCATATAATTACAGACACTCAGGGTTTTATACTAGGTTGTTACGTAGGCGCTGCTAACGAAAATGATAGAGATGGTATTAAAATAGCATTAAACAATATGAGAACAAAATATACTAAAGTTAAAAAAATGTGGGCTGACATGGGATACCAAGGAAGAAATTTAAAGAATCACATAAAGGAAGAATATGACATAGATATTGAAATTGTTACAAGGCCTCCATGTAGATTTTGGGTGCACAAAGATACGCCACCTGAGCTACTACCAACAAGAGAACAAGGGTTTAAAGTACAGCCAAGAAGATGGGTTGTAGAAAGGACTTTTGCTTGGGTTAATAGGAATAGAAGGCTATCGAAGGAGTATGATTTACTCACAACATCCACTGAGAATTTCATATACCTAGCTATGAGTAGGGTTATGTTAAAGAGGGAATATGCTTGAATTTACTAGTTTCCGGACAACCTCTAATTCCTGTACTGTCTATAGCAATTTCGATATCTTCCATATTATTTTTATCAATTCTGCAATCATTGATCTTAATATTGAGTTTCTTAAACCTTCTTGATGATTGTGAATAGCTGATAACTTGCAAATTTTTCCCAATTTGCTCAAGGTATCCTGCTATAAACCCAACTGTTTGCCTCAGGCCTATTCTAAATAAACAAGTTATTATGTGCACCAAAATTACAACTTTATCGCTATAAATATTGTTGCCACCTGGTATTTTTGGACCATTCTCGTACCACTTTTCTATGGCTTCGTTGATATAATGAAAAATATTTCCTCTTTTTTCTAGAAATTTGTTATATTCGCTATGGTTACTGACCCTCATTTTTTGTGGCATATTTTTTCTTCAACAGTTAAATCGCTATTTATAATGAATTTTGTCAGTAACTGCCAGTTCTTTTCACTTGAGCGATGCAACAAAGCCATTCCAGTGTCAAGCACTGGAATGACACCGTTATAAAGAAACCAGTGTCAGCTACTTGAATGACACAGTCTTTGCTTAAACCCGTAACGTTCGTACATTTTGCTAAAAGTTCAAATATCAACATCATGCACGTTGAGTGCATTGCTATTAATAAAATCACGGCGTGGTTCAACTATATCACCCATTAGTATTGAAAATATGGAATCAGCTTCTTCACAATCTTTTATTTCAACCTTTAGTAAAGTTCTAGCCTCAGGATTTAACGTAGTATCCCATAGCTGATCAGCATTCATTTCACCAAGACCTTTAAATCTCTGCAGAGTTAAACCTTTTTTACCATAGTCCATTATTATTTTTGCAAGCGTACTTGGAGAAGTGATTCTTATTTCAGTTTCTTGTGACTTTAAAAATGAATCACCATTAAATAAATTACTTATACCATCAAGCAAACTTAATATGTTTTGCATATCTTTGCCTTCAAGCATACTAAGTGCAAATATATATTTGTCTGCCAATCCTTGAAACAATTTAGAGATATGAATTTCTTTTTCTTCATCTTTTATTTCCACTTCCCAAGTGTATTCGCTGTACATTAACTTCAAATACTTTAATATCTCATCAGCCGATGATAGAGCATTCTTTTTACTTAAAATTAGCAATGACTCTAAGAGATTTTGTGGTATTTCTCTATCATAATTTTTGCTAATATTAGAAATGCTAACGCATTTATTCAAAATAAGGCGCAAATCGTTAAATTCTGTAGCTGTACTACTTAGTGTTAATCTTTTAACTGCTGAGTTTATTATATACTCTTCAAAAGTTTCGTCATCTTTAATATAAGTGTCTTTAGCATTCTTTGTAACTTTATAGAGGGGTGGCTGTGCTATGTATAAGTAGCCTTTTTCAATAACTTCACGCATGTGTCTAAAAAAGAAAGTCAGAATCAAAGTTCTTATATGTGAACCATCAACATCTGCATCTGTCATGATGATAATTTTATGATATCTAGCTTTTTCAATATCGAAGTGTTCACTCCCTATTCCAGCACCAATTGCAGTAATTAAAGAGCCTATTTCTGCAGATGAAAAAATACGATCTAAACTTACACGTTCTACGTTTAGAATTTTTCCTCTTAAGGCAAGCACTGCTTGTGTTTTACGATTACGCCCCTGCTTTGCAGTACCACCTGCTGAATTACCCTCTACTATAAATAATTCCGATAACTCAGGGGCTTTTTCCTGGCAATCAGCAAGCTTTCCTGGCAGAGTTGCAATATCAATATTGTTTTTGCTTTTAACTAGCTCTCGTGCTTTTCTTGCGGCTTCTCTTCCTTTTGCTGACCTAATTGCTCTTTCTACTATGCTTGCCGCCAATTTGGGATCAGTTTCAAGGATTATGCTCAATTTATCAGAAACTATACTTTCTACAACTGCACGTGCTTCAGAACTAACTAGTTTATCTTTTGTTTGTGAAGAAAACTTAGGGTCAGGCATCTTGAGAGATAAAACACAAGTTAAACCTTCTCTAACGTCCTCTCCAGTTAAATTTACTTTTGCTTTCTTTAAAAACCCTTCATTAGTTGCATAGTTATTGATACATCTAGTTAGTGCAGATCTAAATCCCGCCAAATGCGTACCACCATCTCGTTGCCGTATATTATTAGTGAAACACAACATATTCTCATAGTAGGAATCATTCCATTCCATCGATATTTCCAAGCTGATGCCAAGATCTTCTGCATCTCCTTTCATACTGGCAATTTTAGTTACATGTGTCTTATTCTTATCTAAATACTGCACAAAATTTGCTGTACCAAAATTGTCTTTAGATTGATTGCTCTGATTGAAATGAGATTCTGTATATGGTTCATTGCGCAGATCACGTAAAGTAATGTCGATATTTGAATTTAAAAATGCTAATTCTCTTATACGACTTTCAAGCGTTGAGTAACTGAAATTAATGCCATTAAAAGTCTCTGTTGATGGCATGAACGTGACTTTAGTTCCTCTTTTGTTTGTATTTTCGTTGACTACCTTTAAAGGTTCAATAGACTCACCATCTTCAAAACGCATAAAGTGTTCTTTCTTATTGCGCCAAATAGTTAATTCCAACCAGCTTGATAATGCATTCACAACTGAGATTCCAACACCATGTAATCCCCCAGAAACCTTATAGGTATTGCTGTCAAATTTACCACCAGCATGGAGTTGAGTCATTATTACCTCTGCTGCTGATATTCCTTCTTCTTCATGAATGTCAGTTGGAATGCCACGACCATTATCAGTTACAGATACTGAACCATCTGCATTTATACTAACTTCAATTTTATCACAATATCCAGCTAAAGACTCATCTATTGCGTTGTCAACAACCTCATATACCATGTGGTGCAAGCCAGATCCATCGTCAGTGTCACCAATGTACATACCTGGACGTTTCCTTACAGCATCAAGACCCCTTAAGATTTTTATTGCATCGGCATTATAACTATTTTCCATGGTATTGCTTCGTTTATGAATGTTAATTAATATTACATTCATATATGCTGATTAGCAACATTTTTAAACTGATAACCCATATTAAAAGCACAATTTTACGAATGTTTATTTTTGAAGACAGCAAATAGTGTCATTCCAATGTGTCTTCCAGGTGGAGATTAAATTATAACGCTCATGCAGTTGCGTAATTAACAGAAGAATCTATAATTCAGTTTACGTATTTTCTGATCTCAGCCAAAATCTTATCAGATTGACTTTCGTCTGAATTTAAATCGGCTGCAAAGTGTGTAACATATTTTCCTCCAGGGCCAATAAGATATATTATCGAAGAATGGTTGATTTCTTCTTCTCCACCAACTTTGCTTGCATATACTTTGTATTTCGCAACTACTTCGTCTATTTTTTCTCTTTCACCAGTTAACATTTGTATTCTGTGGTCAAATTGCTGCTGAAATTCTTTAAGTCTTTCCGTGCTATCGCGCTCAGGATCAACTGTGATAAAAAATGTTTGTAGCTTGTTGTTAGTTTTCTCATCTAACTTTGCAAGTGTTTCTGAAATTATTCCAAGGTTCATAGGGCAAGTTCTTTTGCATGAGGAAAACCCAAAGAAAATCATCATGTATTTATCTTTAAAATCACTACTGCGCAGGATCTGTCCGTCCTGATTAATTAAAGAAAAATCTCCGCCTATCTTAACTTCTGCGTTGTGAATCGCTACTGGGGCAAATATGCCTTTTTTAGTGAAATAACAATAACCTAAAAAAACAACTGCTAATGCTGCTAGCACATTAGATAACAATCTTACAAACCTTACCATTAGAATGCTCTCAGTAAAATTAAATTGTATCTTTATTGGTTGATCTATTCAATACATTTATTCCAAAGTGTATTGTTAATTTTGTCTAACAGTTTCTTATGTTCATCAATTTCTTCACTATTTGGTGAATGTTCTCTGGGAGTTAGATTACGCACTTTATGCTGAACGAATGTAGAGTTACTGTCCTGATTGCATTCATTATCAAACAGAAAGGTTTGTAACCCTCCTGTAAGTTCAACATATACCTTTGCAAGCAATTGAGCATCAACTAGTGCTCCGTGCAATTCTCTATTCTCTAGCGATATATCAAAACGCTTACATAATGCATTCAAAGAAGCAGGTGATCCTGCGAATTTTTTCCTCGCAAGAGGTAATGTATCTAGCACTCTATCTGAGGAAATTAACCCAGCATTCAGCTTGCTTAACTCCATGTTAAGGAACTTAACATCGAATTCAGCGTTGTGAATTACCAAAATATCATTAGATATAAAGTCAAGAAATTCAAGTGCAACATCTGAAAATAATGGTTTATCTTCTAAAAATTCTTCACTAATACCGTGAATCTTAAATGAGTGATAAGGTATATCTCTTTCTGGGTTAAGGTACCGATGGAATACTTTACCTGTTGGAATGCGGTTAATTAATTCCACACACCCTATTTCAATAATTCGATGACCAGATCCAGTGTCAAGACCTGTCGTTTCAGTGTCAAGTACTATTTCGCGTAGCTTGCTTTCCATTTCAAAAAAAACTCATCTTACTTGTCATTTGTCTTATCGTTACTTGTCTTTTTATAGTGAATAGAAACAAGCAACCAGCTTGGGTCTGATGAATTAACATTTTTTTTGAATTGCCATACATCCTCAACTTTATTAATGGTGGATGTACTACCTGATATGATATCCCCTTTATTATTCTTAACGAAGTTAATTTGCTCTGAAAGGAAATATACTGCAATAAACACTGCGTTTTTTACTAGCTTTATTTCTAAAATCTTTTGTGAAACAATAGAAACAATTATAGACTCGTGCACCTCTTTACGATGTTTAATCTTCTCTGCAAAATTATCATATAAGTCTTTATCGAGAAGTGGTTTTAACTGAGACAAATTTCCTTGATTGAAACATTTTATTATTAATTCAAAAGCTATGCTTGAACCTTCTATAAAGTGGGAAATAGAAAAATCTTTGTTTTTTTTTAATATTTGTTTATAAGTAACTTTTATTGAATTTTCATCATTGCTATCAATGTAACCCTCAATGTTTTCTACTACATCTTCTCTACTTCGGCTTACATCCAATACATTAGTTAGCTTTTTTAGGTTGAGGTTGGCTGACCTTCCTAAAGAATTATACAAACGTGAAAAAATGAACGCCGCTAATAAAGCATATATTACAAGCTCTATCATAGTAACTCAACTCCTTGGCATATAAAGTATCCGAACATTATTAATTATTAATGAAAATATGTTTTTCATATCAACTTATAATCAGGTTTGCTATTCGTTTGTAAATGAATATATTATATAAGAAAGTATTAAATATCTCAACTTAATTAAAGGAGACGTAAGAAATGCCACAACAAAAAATGAGAATTCACGGTCAATATGTTAAAGATCTATCATTTGAGAATCCGAATTCGCCATTCCTTTCTTCTAGTAAAGCTCCAGATATTAATGTAATGGTTAATATCAATTCAGCAAAATTAGAAGGGACGAAAAACAAAGAAGAAGTGAATGAAGAAAAATCTTTCCATGAAATTACTTTGCATATAGAAGTCAAAGCAACGGTAAAAGATGAAGGCATAAAAGATGGCGTAGCTTTCATTTGTGAGACGAAATATTGTGGTATTTTTTCAATAGAAAATTTAAAAGAGTTGAGTGAGGAAGAGGTAAGACAAGCTTTGTTTATTGGCGGACCTACTTTTCTTTTCCCTTTTGCAAGAGAAATAATTGCAAGAGTTACAAGTAGTGGTGGATTTCCCCCACTGATGCTAGATCCTATAGATTTTGAAACTATGTATGAGCAGCAAGGTCAACAACAAAAAAGTAACGGTAGTAATTCCAATTTTAACTAATATGATGTAACTTGATGAATAATTCTTTAAACGCAAAAACGACTTTAAACATTGACGGGAAGTCATACAACTATTTTAGCCTAAGTAGTGTTAGTGAATTTTTAGGAATAGATGTGACTAAATTGCCCTGCTCACTTAAGGTTCTGCTTGAAAATTTATTGCGCAATGAAGATGGAGTAAACGTAAAGCTGGATGACATAAGAGTGCTAGCAGACTGCGTTAATAAACACACTAATCACGAAATTAGCTATAAACCAGCAAGGGTGTTGATGCAAGATTTTACAGGGGTTCCTGCTGTTGTTGATCTAGCTTCAATGCGGAGCTATGTTAAGAAAAATGGAGGAAACCCGAGCAACATAAATCCGTCTGTACCGGTTGATCTTGTGATTGACCATTCTGTTCAAGTAGATAGTTATGGAAGTGTTTCCGCATTCAGTAAGAATGTTGAGCTAGAAGTAAAAAGAAATTTGGAGAGATATCAATTTTTAAAGTGGGGGGAATCGTCCTTCACAAATTTTAGAGTAGTGCCGCCTGGCACAGGGATTTGCCACCAAGTGAATCTTGAATATTTAGCGCAAGTTGTGTGTAATAATGATGGAGTCATATATCCTGACACTTTAGTTGGTACTGACAGCCATACTACAATGGTTAACGGATTATCAGTTCTTGGTTGGGGTGTTGGAGGCATAGAAGCTGAGTCTGTGATGCTTGGTCAACCAATTAGTATGGTGATTCCAGAAGTAGTTGGATTTAAATTAATTGGCAGATTGCCGGAAGGAGTAACTGCGACTGATTTAGTGCTGACGGTTACCAATATCCTAAGAACAAAAGGCGTTGTTGGTAAGTTTGTAGAATTTTATGGTGATGGTTTAGATTATTTATCTTTGGCAGATAGAGCCACTATAGCAAACATGGCCCCAGAGTATGGTGCAACTTGTGGGTTTTTTCCAATTGATCAGAAAACACTCGATTATTTACATTTAACAGGGCGACCAGAAAAGCTGATTAAGTTAGTTGAGGCTTATGCGAAAGAGCAAGGATTGTGGCGTGGCAATAATGAGTTAGCATTTTTTGACGCACTAGAACTTGATTTATCGAGCGTGAAGCCAGTAATGGCTGGTCCTAAAAGACCACAAGATAAGGTTTTTCTTTCACAAGTGGCAGAGTCTTTTTCTAAATCATTTTCAGTTAATGAGTCAAAGGAAAGCGATAAACTCCAAGATGGAAGTGTAGTTATTGCAGCAATAACAAGCTGCACTAATACCTCAAATCCAAGTGTGATGATTGCTGCAGGTCTTGTAGCTCGTAATGCAATTAAACTTGGATTAAAATCAAAGCCTTGGGTTAAAACTTCTCTTGCTCCAGGGTCACAAGTTGTAACAGAATATTTAGAAAAGTCTGGATTGCAGGTAGATCTAAATGCTTTGGGTTTTAATCTAGTTGGATATGGTTGCACAACTTGCATTGGGAATTCTGGTCCACTTAATAAAGATATAGAAAATGGCATTAAAAACAAAAACTTAACCGTTGCTGCAGTTTTATCTGGCAATCGTAACTTTGAAGGAAGAATTCATCCGTTAGTCAAAGCTAATTACTTGGCATCTCCGCCACTTGTTGTTGCATATGCACTTGCTGGTACTGTGCAAATTGATCTGACAAAAGATTCAATATGCAAAGATAAGAATGGAAATGATGTCTATCTCAAAGATATATGGCCAACAAACAATGAAATCGAAGATTGTGTTAAAAGTGTGGTAACACGTGAGATGTTCATACAAAAGTATAAGGATGTTTTTTCTGGTGATGAACATTGGCGAAAGATAAAGTGTGAAAAAAGTGAAATCTATAATTGGGATGCAAACAGCACTTACATACAAAATCCGCCTTATTTTGATAACTTATCACCTAAAAATAATAAAATCGATATAAAGGGTGCACAAATATTAGCAATGTTTGGCGATAGCATAACTACTGATCATATTTCCCCTGCGGGAAATATTGCCTCGAGTAGTCCTGCCGGTCTATATTTAAAAGGGCTTGGAATTGAACCACAGGATTTCAATTCATATGGATCTCGTCGTGGTAATCACAATGTAATGATGCGTGGGACTTTTGCTAACATTAGAATAAAAAATGAAATGGTTAGCACCGAAGGTGGATATACAAAATATATTCCTTCTCAAGAAACTATGCCAATTTTTGATGCGGCGATGCGCTACAAGGAAGCTCTCATCATTGTGGCAGGAAAGGAGTATGGCACAGGTTCAAGTAGGGATTGGGCAGCAAAGGGTACTTTATTGTTGGGGATTAAAGTTGTAATTGCAGAAAGCTTTGAGCGTATACATAGGTCCAACTTAGTTGGTATGGGTGTTCTTCCACTTATATTCCAAAATGGAATAACCAGAAAGATATTTGATGGTAGCGAGGTAATAAGCATAAAAGGTGAAATAGTGCCGAGTGGAAATCTAGAATGTATCATCAAAAGAAAGGATAATTCAAGGCAATCAATTCAACTCAAATGCTGTGTACAAACCGCAACTGAGACTAAATACTTGATGTGTGGTGGAGTGTTGAGCTACATACTTGCACAATCTTTTTGATTTAGTGAAGTTATTGCATGGACTTCTTTTAGCCAGCCCTGATCCCTTTGTAAATAGCAATTTGCTCTGCGCAAAGTTATGATATAATTTCACCATACATATGGTGTCGGAGTATTTTTTGGAGATAATTATATATGATAAGCTCTATACAAGAACCTAATGAACTCAGAAAACGTTTACAAGGATTTTATCGTACTGATGAAAAGAGTTATATACGTTATCTTGTAGAAAAAGCAGAGCTTTCGGCTGATTCAAAAAATAGAATTTATAATATAGCAAAACAAGTTATTGAAAAAATCAAACACAATAAATTAAGTATTGTAGATTCCTTTATGCAGCAATACTCGCTTTCCAATGATGAAGGAATAGCGCTTATGTGTCTTGCTGAGTCACTACTTAGAATACCAGATGATTATACAATAGACGAGCTAATCAAAGATAAAATTGCCAATCAGGAATGGAATAAATATTTAGGGCACTCTTCTTCGTTGTTTGTTAATGCTTCCACATGGAGCTTGATGATAGGTAGCAGTATATTGAGAGATAATGAAGGCGATTCGAAGTTCTATTACGCAATTTCTAAGTTACTTAAGAATTTAGGAGAACCGATCATTCGCAAAGCAGTAAAACAAGCAATGTCTATGCTTGGTAATCATTTTGTTGTTGGAGAAACCATAGAAGAAGCTTTAAGGTACGCAAAACTAGATGACAATAGTAAGTTTTTATACTCTTTTGATATGCTTGGCGAAGCTGCTCACACAACTGAGGATGCAGAAGAGTATTTTAATTCATACATGCACTCAATAAAAGCTATAGGTGAATCCACTGAAATAAATGATTGTTTTAAATCCCATGGAATTTCAATCAAACTTTCTGCTTTACACCCACGTTATGAATTTAGTCAATTTGGCCGAATTGCTGGTGAGATATTCACTAAGGTTTTAGAGCTCTGCCGCGAGGCAAAAAAATACAACATTTCACTATGCATAGACGCAGAAGAAACAGAAAGGCTTGAAATTTCCTTAATCTTGTTTGAACAATTACGGCTTGATGAATCACTTTCTGAGTGGGAAGGGCTCGGCTTGGCTGTACAAGCATATCAAAAACGTGCTTTATCTGTTCTTGACTTTGTAGAGGATGTTGCTATTCGATCAAATCATAAAATTATGGTGAGGCTTGTAAAAGGTGCATATTGGGATTCAGAAATCAAGTGTACGCAAGAATTGGGATTAAATGATTACTCAGTATTTACAAGAAAAAGCTATACTGACGTATCTTACCTCGTGTGCGCACAGAAACTTTTGAGTAAACCAAACAGCTTTTACCCATGCTTTGGAACTCATAACGTCTATACTTTTGCTTCTATCATGGAACTTGCTGATAAAAACCACCCTGGATTTGAATTTCAACGCTTACATGGAATGGCAAAAGACTTATATGATTATGCAATGTCAGAGCTTGCAACAAATGTTAGCTGTCGTGTCTACGCACCCGTTGGGGAACATAGTGACTTGTTGCCTTATCTTATAAGACGCCTTCTTGAAAATGGAGCTAATAGTTCGTTTGTTAATCAAATAAGTGATCCTAACGTTAAAATCGATGAGTTAATTTCAGATCCACTGGAAAAAGCTATAAATTTTAATTATGAACCTCATCCAGGCATTCCATTACCACAAGATATTTTGGGACCAGAAAGAAAAAATTCCTTGGGGATGGATATTAGTGATTCTGTGATAGTCTCACAATTTGCAGATGATATAAAGGGTTTTAGTGAAAAAAAGTGGCAAGTTGGACCAATAATTGATGGAAAAGCACTATTTGATAATGCTGAATTTATCGAAGTAGTGAATCCTGCACATTTGGAAAATGTAATTGGAGAAGTGTCAAGTGCAACAAGCGATCAAGCTTTAAACGCTCTTGAAATAGCACATAGTGCTTTTGCTAAGTGGCAGAATGTTTCAGCAGAAGAGCGCGCTAAATGCCTTGAAAAAGCTGCAGATTTGCTTGAGGAAAGGATGAAAGAGTTAATTTACATTCTGATTGTGGAAGCAGGAAAAATTTTATCCGATGCAATAGCAGAAGTAAGAGAGGCAATCGACTTTCTGCGTTATTATGCAATGATAGCAAAAAATGAACTGAGCGACTGGAAAAAATTGCCGGGCCCAACAGGTGAAGATAACTTCATCTTTTTTGAAGGCAGAGGAGTTTTCTTATGCATATCACCGTGGAATTTTCCGCTCGCTATCTTCATTGGGCAGGTCTCAGCTGCACTTGCAGCAGGTAATGCAGTGCTGGCAAAACCGGCAGAGCAAACGCCGATTATTGCCTACGAAGCTGTTAAGATACTACATGAAGCTGGGATACCAAAGAATGTGTTACACCTCATTCCTGGGGATGGTGGATATTTAGGCAAAATATTAGTTCCAGACAATAGAATTGCCGGAGTAGCTTTTACTGGCTCAACACAAACTGCTCAAATAATCAATAAAATGCTTGCAAATAGGGATGGTCCTATTGTGCCACTTATTGCTGAAACAGGAGGGCTCAATGCTATGATAGTTGATAGCTCTGCTCTTTTAGAGCAAGTGGCTATGGATGCTTTGCTTTCTGCGTTTCGTAGCAGTGGTCAACGCTGTTCTGCGCTTAGAGTGCTGTTTATTCAAGAGGACATAGCAGAGAAGCAGATAAAAATGATATGCGGTGCAGCGCAAGAACTCAAGATTGGTGACCCAATACAACTTAGTACTGATATTGGTCCAATAATTGATAAAGCATCTATCGATATGCTCACTCAACATACGCAAAAAATGTCAGAGGATGAAGATTCAAATCTGTTATTTAAAGTACCCATGGATACAAATTCTCATAATGGTTATTTCTTTCCTCCATATATTTATGAGATACAAAAAATTTCGCAATTAAAGCAAGAGGTATTTGGTCCTATTTTACATATCATACGTTTTAACAAGTCACAATTAAATGAAGTTATAAGTGATATAAATAGTACTGGATATGGGCTTACGTTTTCTTTGCAGAGTCGTATACAAAGTCAAATTGACACTATAAGTAAAAAAATATCAGTTGGAAATGTCTACATCAACCGTAACCAGATAGGTGCAGCAGTTGGGATACAACCATTTGGTGGTAGAGGACTATCTGGCACTGGGCCAAAAGCTGGTGGTCCTCATTATTTACAGCGTTTTTCTACAGAAAAAGTTGTAAGTGTTAACACTACAGCATTTGGTGGTAACACTACACTTATGTGTTTGGATTAATTTGCAGGCCCTAATTTTTCTTACCCCTAAACTAGACGTTCGTGCAGTTATGTACACAGCGCTAAAATCCGAAAAGGACCAGCTCATGCACTGAAATAAATCGTATCCGTTCAGCCAATGGCGTCAACTTAAGAACTTTCATTAGCAAACTCTCCTAAAGACATGATGGCGTTTAGGCTTATCTACTTTATTGCGGCTGTCCCGGTCGGATTTTAACTTTAGCGCGTATACTTAAAAAGGGCTTGAAAGTTTTTTGGTGCAATAAGTACCTGATAGAGTTTCTGTCTCATTACACTAAATAAAACTGAAAAATTTAAACGATACTCAGAGGTTGTCCGGAAACTAGTAAATTCAAGCATATTCCCTCTTTAACATAACCCTACTCATAGCTAGGTATATGAAATTCTCAGTGGATGTTGTGAGTAAATCATACTCCTTCGATAGCCTTCTATTCCTATTAACCCAAGCAAAAGTCCTTTCTACAACCCATCTTCTTGGCTGTACTTTAAACCCTTGTTCTCTTGTTGGTAGTAGCTCAGGTGGCGTATCTTTGTGCACCCAAAATCTACATGGAGGCCTTGTAACAATTTCAATATCTATGTCATATTCTTCCTTTATGTGATTCTTTAAATTTCTTCCTTGGTATCCCATGTCAGCCCACATTTTTTTAACTTTAGTATATTTTGTTCTCATATTGTTTAATGCTATTTTAATACCATCTCTATCATTTTCGTTAGCAGCGCCTACGTAACAACCTAGTATAAAACCCTGAGTGTCTGTAATTATATGCCTTTTTCTACCCTTTACTTTTTTACTTCCATCATAGCCTTTGATCCCCCCTTTTCTGTAGTCTTTACAGATTGACTATCTACTATACAGGCACTCGGCTGCTCATTCCTTCCTATTTTTCTTCTACTATATTTTGTAATTTCATAATTCATTTTCTCAAAAATTCCCTGCTTCTTCCATTGCCTGAACTGCTCATACACAGTCTTCCATAGCGGAAAATCATTTGGTAAATACCGCCATTGACACCCTGTACGCAATACATAGAAAATTGCTTCTAATATTTCTCTTTTGCTATACTTTGGCGGCCTTCCTCCTTTCTTGTATGATACTCTGAAGTGTTTTTCTATTCTTGCCCATTCCCTTTCGCTTAGATCTGTTGGATACTTTTTTCTCATCTTTACCCCGTACTAAAATTTCAGATATTATAGCCTTTTACTTGTTTCCGGACAACCTCTGATACCAATTCCCATTACAGGGCAAACAGATGGACAATGATGGAAGAAAAGCCATACTGAAGTAAGTAAAATAGCGAGGTTTAAATGGCATTAAGATCAAAATTATTGGATGAAAAAGTAGTAGAATCAGCAAAAGAAATGCTGAAGAAAGTAAGGAATAATGCATATGTTTCAAAAAAACTAAATGCTGTAATTGCAGCAAAAAAGTACAGTATAACGGCTGTAGCAAAAATATATTGCATTTCAAGAAGCGCACTAACTTCGTGGGTAAAACTCTTGAAAATTGGCAGAGAAGAAAAACTGTTTGCTCCTTCACAACGTCGTAGAAAAACTAAATTAAATCAGGCTCAACTACAGCAAATTGAAGAGTGGATAGAAGAAAATCCTAATATCACCATTAAAGAAATGAGAATAAGAATCCAGGAAAAGTTCGGATTAAATATCAGCAAATCTACAGTACACCGCCATATGCAAAAGATGAAATTCTCATATATTACACCAAGACCAGTTCATAATGGACAAGATAAAAGCAAACAAGAGGAATTCAAAAAAAAATCTCAATGGAGCTATTAGCAAGTATCCAGAAAAAGAGCTATTTTTCTTTGATGAATCATGGTTTGGCACACATTCAAAAGTTGGACATGGGTGGTTTAAAAAGGGGATTAGAACACAGGTTAAAACAAAATTAGGTAGGCAAAATTTCTATCTCTATAGTGCAGTTAATCCTAGAAATCGAGAGAGTTCTAGCTTATTTGCACCAAATGTCAACACTGATTGCATGAACATATTTCTTGAGCAAATTTCGCAATATCTAGAAACACGAGAGGCTTTTCTCGTTATGGACTGTGCTAGTTGGCATAGGTCAAAAAATTTAAAGGTACCTAAAAATATCGACATTATATACCTACCTCCATACTCACCTGAGCTAAATCCTGTTGAGAGGCTTTGGTTATATATAAAACAGAACATTTTGCGCAATAAAATATACGATACAATTGCTCTACTTGAGGGTGCTTTGTGCAAATTTATTACTTCTCTTGCCAGCTCCACAATTAAACAACTCTGCAATGTTTCCTATTTGACTGGACAACAATGAGAATTGGTATTATTATTGTCTTTCTTTGTTACATCTGCTTTGAGCTTGTCTATCAAATACTTGATAATTTCTATTCTGCTATCATCTTCTGCTTCAGTGCACTGCCTAGCAGCTAAAAACAGAGCTGTTCGCCCATTATTGTCCACATCTTCAATATCTTGTCCCTTATCAATTAAGGCTTGTATTATATTTTTGTTCCCATATAAAGCAGCAAAGTGAAGAGGAGTATACCCTTCGGTACTTTCTCTTTCATTAATCAATGCACCATGGCTAGCTAGTAATTCTATAAATTCTGGCGTATTTGCAAAAACTGCAAAGTGCATTGGTGTTAGATCATCTTTACCATGATTTTGAGTTTTTGCATTAACGTTTGCTCCATTTTTTATCAGCAATTTTGCTATTTCTAATTGTTTGCGTCCGATGGCAATATGCAGTGGCGTACGATTGCGTTCATAATGATCATTGACGTTTGTGCCACATTTTATTAGTAGTTCTGCAGCTTCAATATTACCTTCCTGAATTGCAACGTATAAGGAAGCATATCCATCTTTTGTTTCCTCTGTCATACGAAATTGCGAACATGTTAGTTCATATATTATTAAGGATTATTATTAAGTTTTTATTAATACAATATTAATGTAGCGGGATGACGAGCTTATCGTCATCCCGCCGCGAACCGTCATACCACTGCGAACCGTCATACCGCCGCGGTATCTCTAGATCCCGCTAACAAGCAGCGGGATGACGGTTTTTCAAATTATCGTAAGTCAGTTTAGCTATAGCTACAAGTTTCATTCTTCCCTTACAAATAACTTTACTGCGTCCTTTTTTCGGATTCAGAATTAGCAAGAAACGTTCTTGTAAGGTGGTCTACTAAAATTTTGCTTTATAAAACAATGTCTGAACTATGCAATTAATACATTATCAACACAACTGATTCATAAAAGCAAATATTATAACCACGAAGAGAGAAAATGTTATGCTTAGTTTAATAAGAAAGACCTTGAGAAAAAAAATGACTCATCAGGTAAACGATTCGAAATTGAAAGAGAAAGATGAAAAAAGTATTTTAAAATTAGCATCAAAAATAAAAGGCAAAAAAAGTAGCATTGCTGAAGAACTAGAAAAAATATCTAAAAAGGAAAAACAAAGGATTCTTACTACGGAAGTAAGCAAACATCGGGGTAAAGAACCAACTATTATATCACTTGCTTATGCTATACTACGTAAAGATAGTATAGCTGTTGAGAAAATGTTAAGAGTAGCTAAAGAAAACGGTATTCTGAAAGACATTCTTGACGCAACAACAACTATAAAATATCCAGGTGGTCAGGAAGAAACTTGCACACCACTTACTTATGCCATATTATGTAAAAATAGCAAAACTATTGAAGAAACTTTAAAAGTCTCTAAAGAAAACGGTATTCTGAAAGATATTCTTAACGCAACAACAACTATAAAATATCCAGATAGTGAAGAAAAAATCTACACACCACTTACTTATACAATATCATGTAAAAGCAACGAAGCTTTTAATACAACAAGAGATATAAATCAAGATGGTCAGGAAAAAACTCACATCCCATTTCCTACCCTTGATAAAAGAGAAACTGAATTAAAATTAAAAGAAAAAAGACAAAGTAGAAGAGATGAGGGATTAAATTTTAACAATGGTAGTAGTGACAAAAATGTTGAAATAAAAGTTAATGGGGATATCTTGTTGCAGCATAGTAGTGGAATTGAAAATGAAATAAATCATACTGCTGTACGTAATGATGTAAGGGGGGTAAAGCCTCTAATAGAAAGTAGAGTAAATGTTAAAGTACAGAATATAAATGCAGTGATTGCAACTTCTGTGACATTTAAAATGATTGCAACTTCTGTGACACTTGAGTTGGTAGCTAGTAAAATAACATGTGTACTGTCAAAACCCACCACTAAATTGGAAGAAGTAGCTATAACATATTTTCAAGGTTTAGCACTATATTTGTGAAACTTAATTTATATGTGCTAAACAAGATGCTGATTAGTTTTATAGCTAACCCAAGAAAGGTTTCCCTACGTCATACCGCCGCGGTATCTCTAGATCCCGCTAACAAGTAGCGGGATGACGATTGTCGTTTAGCCATAAATATTTAAGAAATTTACCAAATAAAAAAAAAGGCAAAAGAAGCCCTGGGGTTATTATCTGCTTTAAAATATTGGCGTTTTTTATGTTTTAAACGCTTGACAAGCAAGATTTAGCTGCTTTTAATTGCAACTAACCTATGCTGCAAATGTTTAAGAAATTTACCAAGCAGAAAAAAAGACAAAGAATCCCCGAGTTAGCTAGTCTTTTACTATCTCTGTCGAGTATTGGCATTTTTTGATGTCTTGTAACGCTTTATAAGCGCGTTCAGCTTATTTAGATAAAAATCTAGATGTAGATGAAGTTTTGTAAAGACATACAGTATCTATATACTGCAAAAAATTGAACATAAGACGCCGATACATTAAGTAATCCTTACCTTTTAATCTGCAGATTGGCGAAAGCAAATACAATAGCTTCAGTTTCATGATAAGGGGGCTGGCGGAGTTTGTCAAGGAAGTTTTTCGTTTCTGTGAACCACCTGCTAACCGACAGCTAACATTAACTACCGATATCGTATCTGAAGAAGCCCCCTGGCCATTCTAAAAAATTTAATGCTGAGTACACCTTACTTTTGGCTTCCTCTATAGTGCTCCCTTCTGCTACTATATTTAGCACTCTTCCGCCATCGGAAACTAAGTTACCACTTTCATCGAATTTAGTACCAGCATGAAACACCAACACACCAGGAATGCTTTCAATCTTATCTAATCCTTTAATTACTTCTCCCTTTTGATAATCACCCGGATAGCCTTTACTTGCAACAACTACACAAACTGTAGATTTGTTGTTAAGTTCCACCATTTTGACATTTAACTTTCCTTCTGCAACTGACAACATCAATTTTAACAAATCGCAATTTGAATCAAATCTAGGTAATATAGATTGCGTTTCTGGATCACCGAATCTAACGTTATACTCGAGAAGTTTTGGGCTATCTTTGCAAATCATTAAACCAGCAAAGAGTACTCCTTTATAAGACGTACCCATGTTAACCAATGCTTGAGCTGTAGGGTATATTATTTTTTGGATAATTTTTTGCTCCATGTCCTTACTTATAATTGAAGGTGATGAGTACGACCCCATACCTCCAGTATTTTGGCTTTCATTACTTTCATCAACTCTCTTATAATCTTTTGCACACCCAAGAGTTACTACTTTCAACCCATCAATAAGAGCAAAAAAACTTACTTCTTTTCCAACTAAAAACTCTTCTATGATTATTTCTTCACCTGATTCACCAAATTTTTTCTCCACTAGCATTGAATTTATTGCTGAAAAAGCTTCGCTTTCTGTATTACATATAACCACCCCTTTTCCTGCTGCAATTCCATTTGCTTTCACTACAAGTGGAAACTTTATTTTATTGCTACGTACAAAATCTTTAGCTAACCCTTCATCAACAAAACACTCGTACTTGGCAGTTGGTATACCATATCGTTTACATAGTCCCTTGGTGAAAGACTTCGATCCCTCAAGTTTTGCAGTTGCTTGACTTGGAGCAAAAACATTTATTCCCTCTGCAACTAAATCATCAGCAAGCCCATCAATTATTGGTTGTTCTGGACCAATAACAACCAACTCTATATTTTCTCTCTTGCAAAATTGTGTAACATCCACTGAATTTTGAATATTTACATCCACAAGAACTCCCAAATTTTCCATGGCCTGGCGACCAGGAGTTACATATAACTCAGTCAAGATAGGAGATTTTTTTAGAGCCCAAAGTAGAGCGTGCTCACGCCCACCAGAACCTATAACCAGAACCTTCATCTTTATTTCCTCGCTTTTCTATATGTCAAAATTATTATTTGCTTATAACAGTATCATTACTCATGTATTTTTGCAACACGTTTGGTATTGCAATCGACCCGTCAGAATTTTGATAATTCTCCATTATGGCAATAATCGTTCTTCCTATAGCTAAAGCTGAGCCGTTTAAAGTGTGAATATATTTTTTCATCTTTTTATCAGTTTCTGAAGAGTATTTAGTGTTCATCCTTCTTGCTTGAAATGCACCACAATTTGAGCAGCTTGATATTTCTCTATATTTATCTTGCTCAGGTAACCATACCTCTATGTCATAAGTCCTTTGTGCAGCAAAACCCATATCACCACTACAGAGTAGCATTACTCTATACGGTAATTCTAGTTTTTTTAATATCTCTTCAACAATACTCGTCATGCGCTCAAGTTCATCATTTGATTGGTCTTCAGTTGTGATACTAACCAATTCCACTTTACCAAATTGGTGTTGCCTTATCATACCTCTCGTGTCTCGCCCTGCGCTGCCTGCTTCTTTACGAAAGCACTCCGAATATGCAGTAAAGCGAATAGGCAGTTCTTTTTCTTCCATTATTTTGTCAGCAACTAAATTTGTTAAAAACACTTCACTTGTGGGAATCAACCTCAATTCGTCGGTAGTTAAATACGAATCGTCAGAAAATTTCGGTAGCTGACCAACATTATACATAGCCTCGTTTTTCACCAAAGTCGGGTGGTACAGCTCAGTATAGCCAAATTCATTAACATGCATTTCAAGCATAAAATTTATTAGCGCTCGTCCAAGCTTAGCTAACTGTCCTTTTAATATCGTAAATCTTGATCCGGAAATTCTCGCCGCTTGTTCGAAGTCCATTAAACCTAATTTTTCTCCGAGTTCATAATGAGATTCTGGTACAAAATCAAACTGTCTTTTTCCTCCATATCTTCTCACCTCTAAATTAGAGTTCTCATCTGCGCCTATTGGCACATCTTGCGCAGGAATATTCGGCAAGTTAGATAAAACATTCACTAACTTATCCTTTTCTGCTTGTTCTTTTAAGCTGATTGCCTCTATCTCATTTGTGATGCTTTTTGACAACTCTATTTGCTCTTCACAGGGGCTCTTGCTCATTTTAAGCTTTTTTATTTCCTCTGTGATTTCATTGCGCTGCCTATTCAAATCCTGCAGTTTAGTGGTTAATGATCTTTTCTCGTGATCGATTTCTAATATCTCTTCCGCAGTAGATTCTCTAATTCCCCTGCTTTTCATTGCCTTTTCAAATCCTTCAGGGTTTTTGCGTATATATTCTATATCGTGCATATATTGTGCTATTACTAACATTGTTACTGTACTCCAAAAGCTCTTAATATTCAATATTTTCTCATACTACTAAAATTATTATGGTTGATTTTTTTGTTAGAATTTGTTAAAATTTAATTAACTTAGCGTTCATAGGGTGTAGTATGTTGGGCATTACAAAAAATAATCAGAAAGAGAGCACTTACTTTGCTGGTGAGGAATTCGTTATCTACGCTACTTGTGTATGCCTAGCAGCCACATTCGCTGCTGGCTGTTTAGGGGCGGTAATAGGATCCCCTCTATTGACCTTTCCACTTGCTATGCTCATCTCTAACCCCGTAGTTTGGGTTTTAATGGGAATAATTCTTACAGTAGCATACAAAATGGTTGTTGAACCTTTATTTTACTTAGCGAAGAACTATATTAATGGAAAAAGAGCTTCAAAGGGGGAAAAGAGTGAAGAAAAAGATACAGAACTACAAGATTTGCAAGGCAAGACTCCAGAAAAGCAAGCAAGACCGAAAACTCCTGATAGGGATAGTGGTGTTATTACATCGGAAATAGCTATAGATAATAATTCTTTTTTACATCAAACAGAGAAAGAAAAGAATTATAATTACAAATTAACTACTACTGATATTAGAGATATTGTAAAAAGCAAATATGGGTGGATAGCACACAAAAATAAAAAAGGCTTAAAAGATACTTCTGAAGGTGTGATTTTTGCTTGTCCTGACTCTACATCATCTTTAGAGCAAGAACTAAAAGAATATAAAAATAAAGTAGAACGAGAGGGTAGTGATTTAGTGTTCACTTCAATCCTTAATTTAAATGGAAACCATTGGGTAACACTGGGTGTTTCTTACGACGAAAAGAGTGAAAAGTTTAGAGCTTGCTATTGCGATTCATTTGGTGAACCATTACCAGAAGAGGTATCAAGTGCGCTACAGAAAACTCTAGGAATAGACAATAGTAGTATTAGAAACTCAAAAGCTAAACAACAAGATGATAAGTATAATTGTGGAATATTTGCCTTAGAGAATGCTAAGAAAATTACAGATATGCTGAAAGCAGGCAAATCGTTTGATGAAATTGATGATCAGCTAAAATATGAACTTAGCTCAGAGCAATTAATAGAGAAGAGAAAAGAATTTGCAAAAGCGTTGAAAAAGGATGAACAAAGCAGGGCTGGCACGCCAAGCCCTGTATTAGGTGGTCCAGGAAATATAAGTCGTAAAGATAGCGGAGTAAGTTTAGATTCAGTAGAAAGTAAGCAAACAAAAATTGTTCAATATAATACTACAGGTGATGGCAACTGCTTTTTCCATGCGGTATTTGGTGATAATAGCTCTGGTCAATATAAAACTGAAAAAGCACAAGATATGAGAATGGAATGGCACAAATTTTTAAGTCAATTTAACTCTTTGAATAATCCAAGGATGCCTGAGTTATTGAAGGGACAGATGCAGAAAGTTTTTGGTGCATTCTTAGAAAATCCAAATCATTTGATTGGTATGTCGGACTCAATAAAAGATTTGGTTCAGCATACAAACAGACGGGTAGAGAAGATCAAAAAAAAGACTAATAAATTAATAAAAAAGTTATGTTGTCTTACGACATTAAAAGAAAATGAAGTTATAGGTGATTTAAGAAGCATTAGTGCTAGTAATCTCAATATTAGTGAAAGAAAATATGATAGAAATTATAATAGTGATACTGCAGCAAATTCTTTTCTCAATGGCAAATCCATTTATAGATCTTATCTAGAGGCAATCAGCAGCCAAAGTTACCATGTTTTCATAGAAGAAATTTCTATCTTAGCTTCGCTGGCTAATATTGAAATTGACGTCTACTATAAAAATAATGGTAATGATGTAAATACATTGTTTCTGCCAAATGCGGGAATGATAAATGAAGGTTATCAGCAGAACAACGAGCTATGGGGAAATAAAGAACAAGAAACGGTATACTTGGCACCTGGTCATTATGAGAGAGCTGAGATAGTAGAGGTAGAGCCTTCTCTTATGGAAAAAGTAAGTTCGGCTATACAAAGTGTTGTAACAGTATGTGTAAATGCGCTAGGTTTGAACACATAGAATATATGTCCCTACAAGTAGGAAATTTGACAATTGATTCTCCAGTTATTTTAGCTCCAATGTCTGGAGTGACTGATTATCCGTTTAGAAGTATTGTGAAGAAACTTGGTGCAAGTTTGTTAGTTTCAGAAATGATTGCAAGCAGAGCTATGATTATGCAAACTCATCAGAGTCTGCAAAAAGCAAAAGTCGATGCATTAACTGCTGTGCAGCTTGCTGGGTGTGAGCCAGATGTTATGGCGGAGGCTGCAAAATTAAACGAGGACATGGGAGCAAAAATTATAGACATAAACTTTGGTTGCCCTGTTAAAAAAGTTGTAAACGGTTATGCAGGATCAGCGCTAATGCGTGATGAGAAAAAAGCCGCTGAGATAATTGAAGCTGTGGTCAAGGCAGTGAATGTGCCAGTTACAGTGAAAATGCGCACCGGGTGGAACGATGAAAATCGCAATGCACCGAGACTTGCGAAAATTGCCGAAGACTTAGGAGCAAAGATGATTACTGTACATGGAAGAACAAGGGCACAGCTTTATAACGGTCAAGCAGATTGGAAATTCGTTAGAAATGTTAAAGAGCAAGTAAAAATCCCAGTTATAGTAAATGGCGATATTAAAAATTTAAATGATATTCAGAATGCTCTCAAAGAATCTGGAGCAGACGGAGTGATGATAGGTCGTGGTGCCTACGGTAAACCTTGGCTGATTAATCAAGCAATGAACTTTCTCAGTGGAAGTGAAACTTCTGAGCCAACAGCTTCAGAGAGATTAAGCATCATACTCGAGCATTACGACAATATTCTTGAGTACTATGGAAATGACACAGGAATAAAGATGGCCCGCAAACACATAGGTTGGTACAGTAGCGGGCTTCAAGGCTCATCTGAATTTCGTGTGAGAGTAAATAACATGTATCCGTTCAGGAGAGTGGTTTAAGAAACAATAGATAGGAGATTTTGGAAAGGATTGAGACTCCTTTGTTTCCAAGTTAAGTATAATGAAATTATCCGCTCAAGGAATGTATTTCCCCGCTTTGATTGTGTAAAATATGAGTTTTTGCGATAAACGACATAATGCCGAATTTGCCGTTCAGCGTGGTTATTTGTCAGCGGAATATTTTCTGGGTCATCTAAAAATTTCCACATCATTCTTTCAGATCTCAGAACATTTTTTGCAACTCGAGAGGCTCCAATTGCTTCAGGTAAACGAGATATCTCCTTCAAGTAATACTTTGTACGTTTTCTTAATTTTCTGGCACGTCTGACAAACCTCAAAACATCTATCTCACTTTTTAGTAAAGCTTTTTTTAGTGCAAATAATTCAGTGGCCACGTTTCTCAAGTAACAACCCAGAACTTTAACTTCAATATTCCAACTATGTGCTAATCTTTCAAAATCTCTTGATAAATGTGCCCAACAGATTTGCCTGTTTTTATCGGCAAAATAATTGTATGCTGCATACCTGTCAGTTATTACCAAGCTATTGCGATTGCAGAATTTACTATTTTGTAAAACTTTCATTCCTCTTGACTCTGTAAATTTTACAAAACTTGCCGTATTGCTTGCAAACATCCAACACCAAGCGAGTTTACCTTTGTTATAATGGCTCGTTTCATCAATATGTAGAACTTTACTCCTACTTATCTCTTGTTCGATCTGCTCATACATTTTTTTGCATTTTGAAGCAACTCTATGTTCACTATTTGATATGCTACCGACGCTTATGTTCAAATTGAAGATATCATTTACGACACTCGCTATTTCGCGTTTTGAATTTTTGTAGAATCCGCTGAACGCTGCAATTATTGACTTAACCCTTGGACCAAATGTATCTGGCGTAACACCTTCCGGTAACTTGCTACTTCTTCTCTTTCCGCATCTCCGACAACGGCCATGTTCTAACTGATATTCCACTACATAAGGCTTGATTTCTGGAAGATCAACTTTCTGATGAATATATGGTTTTTCACATATTGCAATTTCTCCTCCGCATTCGCAAGTATTAGGCAACTCTATCTTTACTACTTTATCTGCATCCATGTTGGCGCGAAAACTTCCTTTATGACCAACCTGACCGCCAATATTCCTTTCGCTTTTCGGCTTATTCTTTTTTATTTTATACAACTCTTTGGAACTTGGTATTGATGAATTTTTTGAGCTTAAACCGAGTCTTTCTCTTAACTCAGCATTTTCTATCTTTAAAGCCTTATTTTCTGCTTTTAAACTTTCATTCTCTTTTTCCAATCTTTCTATTTTTGCTTCTAACCTTTCTATTTTTTGCTGTAAATTTTTGCAAAGTTCTAAAAGGTTTACCATATTATTTCACTTTTGCTCTATGATTATCTTTTTAGATCACCTTGTCTACCTTATTCTGCCACTCCGCTGAACGGATACAATAACATGACAGATAGCACAGAAGTGAAAGAAAATATTATTGGCTTTTTTGGTCAAGAGACACACTAGCTGTACTCAATTCGACTGATCGTATGCCACTACGCTCTCTTCCTCACCAGAGTGTAAATGACAACCATTATCCATCAACCATTCCTCGTCATAAGTTTCAATATCAAAATATTTTTCATATTTATCCACATTATCACAAAGTGAAAGTGCTCTGATCTTATTCATAATCAAACCTGTACCAGCAGGAATTAATCTTCCTACTATAACATTTTCTTTTAATCCACTTAAAGGATCACTCTTCCCGCAGAATGCTGCTTCTGTAAGTACTTTTGTTGTCTCTTGGAAAGAGGCAGCAGAAATAAAGGAGCTAGTTTCAAGACTTGCCCTAGTAATCCCCTGCAGAATAGGAAGATAATGAGTAGGCCGTTTGCCAGAGTTACTCATAGCATCATTTTCCCTATCAACTTCCAGCTTGTCAATGCTTTCGCCAACCAAGTACATAGTATCACCAGGATCAGTAATTTCCACTTTTTGTAGCATTTGTTTTAAGATCACCTCTAAATGCTTATTGTCTATACGAACACCCTGCAATCTATAAACTTGCTGTATTTCAGAAATCATATAGTGCGCTAAAGCTTCTAACCCAAGCACACGTAAAATATCATGGAGATCAGGGTCACCATCCATCAATAGATCACCTTTACGTACAAAATCACCTTCATTGACTATTACATGCTTACTTCTTGATACCAAATATTCAACTGGAGAAATTTGTTCATCTACAGGTTTAATTAATATACTGCGTTTTCCTCTACGGTCTTTTTCAGAAAACGCTACATAGCCATCTATCTCACTAACAATAGCATGCTCTTTAGGACGACGTGCTTCAAATAACTCTATAACCCTCGGTAAACCACCAGTAATATCACGAGTTTTAACTGACTCTCTTGGTGTTCTTGTAATAACATCACCTGCATGAACCTTCTGGCCATCTTGTACATTGAGCACTGCACCGATTGGTATAAAATAACATGCTTCAACGCCACTTGCGAGTGTCATTACTTTACCATTATCGTCAAGCAGCACAATACGAGGACGTAAATTAGCTCCACCAGAATGCAATTTCCAGTCTTTTACTACTTTGCTTGATATTCCTGTAGATTCATCCATCACTTCAGTGATCGAAATTCCATCTTTTAAGTCCTGATAAGACACTGTACCAGTCTTCTCCGTGATAATAGGCAATGTATAAGGATCCCATTCCGCAACTTTATCGCCAATTTTTACTGACCCACTCTCATCTACATAAAGCTTAGCGCCGTAAGGTACACTGTGCTTCAACTTCTCACTACCAAGGCTATCAATCAACACGACTTCACAGGAACGGCTTATCACAATTTTATTTCCGTTTCTATCTATAATTATATTACTATTGTTTAACTTTATTTTAGCATTAATAGAAGCTATAATATTCGAGGATTCAACGCCTCTAGTCATTACTCCACCTATATGAAAAGTACGCATCGTTAACTGAGTACCTGGCTCTCCAACAGATTGAGCAGCTATAACACCAACTGCTTCACCTATTGAAACAATTTTACCAGTTGCAAGGTCTCTTCCATAACATAAAGAACATACACCAGGACTTATTTCACAAGTTAAAGGCGATCTAATTTTTACAACATCAAGACCTGCAATGCTGATTTGCTTTACTTTATCCTCATCAATTAATTCCCCTGCTTTTACTAATAATTCTTTTGTCACTGGGTTATATATATCATTTGCAGCTGTTCTACCCAGCACAACACTCTCTAGAGATGCAACTATAGTACTTCCTTCAACTGTAGCTCTCACAACAAGACCATTTTTTGTTTTACAGTCATGCTTTGTAACTATGCAATTTTGAGATACATCAACTAAACGACGAGTTAAGTATCCAGAGTTTGCAGTTTTAAGTGCAGTGTCAGCTAAACCTTTACGCGCACCGTGAGTAGAATTAAAGTATTCAAATACGTTCAATCCTTCACGGAAATTAGAAATTATAGGTGTTTCTATAATCTCACCAGAAGGTTTGGTCATGAGCCCTCGCATTCCTGCTAGCTGTTTCATCTGTGAAGTAGAACCCCTTGCACCAGAGTTAACCATCATATACACTGAGTTGTACTTACTATTTCCATCATATATAGATATTGCTTTTAACATATCATTAGCTATCATATCCGTACACTTAGACCATTCATCTATAACCTTGTTATACCTCTCACTTCTAGTTATTAGCCCATCTTGATATTGCATAGAGAATTTCTTAATTTCACCCCTCGCGTGATCAACATGTGTAGCTTTAGTTTCAGGTATAACCATATCACAACGACCAAAAGAGACACCAGAAAATGTGGCATACTCAAAGCCAAGTACCATTAATTTATCAGAAAATGCCACTGTAGCACTTTGACCACAGTTACGATATACCAAATCAACTATACCAGTTATTTCCTTGACTGTTAATATCTGATTTATTAGATCGAAGCCTAGATTCTCATGCTTAGGAAAAATTTGCCATAATATTAAACGGCCAGGAGTTGTACAAACAGTTTTATAGTGAGTTTCACCGCTGCTATTAATATACTCCATCCTATACTTTATACTAGAATGAATATGTAAAGTACCATCACTCAAGGAATGCTCAACTTCACAAAAAGCACCAAAAGATGGTAAATTATCTTCCTTAGGTTCTTGTAAAGTCAGATAATATATACCAAGTACTATATCTTTACTAGGAACTATAATCGGTCTGCCATTAGAAGGACTTAAAACGTTATTAGTGGACATCATCAACACCCTAGCTTCAAGCTGAGCTTCCAATGAAATTGGCACATGCACTGCCATTTGATCACCATCAAAATCAGCATTAAACGCCGTACAGACAAGCGGATGAAGCTGTATTGCTTTGCCTTCAATAAGGATTGGCTCAAAAGCCTGAATACCAAGTCTATGTAGCGTAGGCGCTCTATTCAACAAAACAGGATGCTCTTTTATTACCTCTTCAAGCATATCCCAAACTTCTGGTTTTTCTGCTCTTATCAACTTACTAGCAAACTTAATAGTTGGAGCCATACCATACATCTTAAGCTTTGAGTAAACAAAAGGTTTGAATAGTTCAAGAGCCATTCTTTTTGGTAATCCACACTGATTTAGTTTCAAAGTTGGACCAACAACTATTACAGAACGTCCAGAGTAGTCTACTCTTTTTCCTAAGAGGTTCTGGCGAAAACGACCCTGTTTTCCTTTTAACATATCACTAATGGACTTTTTATATCCAACAGCACCAGCTTTATTTACCAAAGTATTACGACGACTATTATCAAAAAGAGAATCAACTGCTTCTTGTAACATCCTTTTTTCATTACGAATCATAATCTCAGGAGGATTTAAGCTCAACAATTTCCTTAACCTGTTATTTCTATTAATAATAGTCCTATAATGATGATTCAGATCAGAAACTGCAGGACGACCACTCTCAAGCGATACCAAAGGACGCAAATCAGGTGGTAAAATAGGTATAGTTGTAAGTATCATCCACTCAGGCCTATTTCCAGATTTAATGAAGTTTTCAACAATACGCAATCTCTTTATAATTTTCTTTCTTCTTATCTCAGAAGCAACAGATTCTAATTCTAGTCTTAAATCCTTCCTAATTTCATGTAAATCAAGGCGCGTTAGCAACTCTCTTATAGCTTCAACACCTTGCATAGCTACAAAACTATCGATCCCATAGCTATCTTTAGCTTCATTATAAGCTTTTTCACTAATAATCTCACCTTTTTCAAAAGGCGAAACAAGAGGATCTATTACGATATAATTATCGCTATATAAAATATTCTCAATATCTCTGAGAGACATATCCAATAATGCTCCAATTCTTGAAGGAAGCGATTTCAAAAACCATATATGAGCAACAGGAGATGCAAGCTCTATATGACCCATCCTTTCTCTTCTTACTTTAGAAGATGTAACTTCTACTCCGCATTTTTCGCATATGCGACCTCTGTGTCTTCTTTTTTTGTATTTTCCACATAAACATTCATCGTCATTGACAGGGCCAAAAACCTTAGGGCAAAATAATCCACCTTTCTCAACTTTGAACGTACGATAATTTGCAGTTGAAACATCTTCTATCTCACCACAAGATATACGCTTAATACTTTCAGGGCTAGCAATCGATATGCTAACCTCATTAAAAGGTTGTGCAATGTTAGTGTGAGATATATCTTCAATCACTACATCATTTTGCTTTAAATCTACATTTAAACATAAAGAACGTAGTTCTTTTATCATCACATTAAAGGATTCAGGAATTCCACATTCAAAATTACTGTCACCTTTTATTATCGATTCATAAATCTTAACTCTACCATTAATATCATCAGACTTCACAGTTAACATTTCCTGCAAAGTATAAGCAGCACCATAGGCTTGTAATGCCCAACATTCCATTTCACCAAAACGCTGACCACCAAAATGAGATTTTCCTCCAAGAGGTTGTTGAGTAACCAAACTATAAGGCCCTACTGAACGCGCATGAATTTTACCATCAACCAAGTGGTGCAACTTAAGCATGTACATGTAACCAACTGTAACCTTGCGGTCGAATTTTTCACCACTGCAACCGTCATATAATACAGCTTGTCCAGAGTTATCTAAACCAGCAAGTTCAAATAATTTTGCTATTTGTTCATCTTTTGGACCCTCAAATACAGGTGCAGCAACAGGAACGCCATCACGTAATTTGCGTGCAAATTCAATGAGATTATTATCACTAATATTACGAATATCATTACAGATAGATACGTTACTGCCATAGCTATAAACCTCAATCAGGAAGTTACGTAAATTGCTGTATGAACTTTTACAAGAGTTCAAATAGTTCTCTACTAACTCATTCAACTCGTCATTTAGTGCATTCTTATTAGGTGTATTTAAAACAGAAGCCGTTATTTCATCATCATCAATATTTTCAATTTTTTTATTATCAAGGTATGCTACTGCAAATTGTGTAAAATTATCATCGTTAAGGGACCTAATTCCCTTGCAAAAAGCACTTTTGATCTTATTGATCTCATCGAGAATATTACTTACCTTTTCCCCTAATTTTCTACAAGCCCAACCTACATGCGTTTCCAGTATTTGCCCTACATTCATTCGTGAAGGAACACCAAGAGGGTTAAGAATAATATCAACAGGAGTACCATCTTCCAAATAAGGCATATCTTCCACTGGCACAACTCGAGAAATCACACCTTTATTTCCATGTCTACCAGCCATTTTATCCCCTGGTTGCAGACTATGTTTCACAGCAATGAAAACTTTTACTGACATCGACACACCTTGAGGCAGGTCATAACCTTCATGTAATTTTTCTACTTTTCGCTTAAACTGTGCTATTGCATGTGATACTTTTTCATCAAAATCTTTTTTTAAGCTCTTAACTTGCTCAGAAATGGATTGGTTTTTTAATCCTATACCCCACCATTGCTCACGTTCAATAGAGTCAAATTTTTCTCGATCTTGAGAACCAGAATTAATAAGAAGTTTCTTCAGTTCATCATAGAAATATTCACTAGTAACATTGATTATATAATCTCGCTCTTCCTCAAAGTCATTTATCTCTTTTTGTTTGATGAGTAATGCCCTTTCATTTTCTTCAACCCCCCTGCGTGTAAAGACTTGTACATCAATTACTGTCCCTTCAACATCTGGAGATGTATATAAAGAGGAATCCGCACAATCGAATGACTTTTCACCAAAAATTGTCATCAATAACTTCGTTTCAGGAGGCAATGAAAGAGAAGGTTTAGGTGTAACTTTACCTACCAGAATATAGCCTGGACCAACTCTTGTACCAATTTTCACTATACCACTATCATCCAAGTGATATAGATTTTCTTCATTAACACCAGGTATAGCACGAGTTATTTTTTCTGATCCTAAAGGGGTATCATGTACAACACAGTCAAATTCTTCTATATGAATAGAAGTAAAGAGATCTTTTTTAACAACTTCACTAGAAATAATAATAGAGTCTTCAAAATTATAACCTTGCCAAGACATAAAAGCGACTAGCAAATTTTTACCAAGCGCCAACTCACCACTGTTAATTGCAGGACCATCAGCTATTACATCACCCTTTTTAACATAATCACCTACGCACACTAGCGGTCTTTGATTAATACAAGTATTATGGTTAGAACGCTGAAATTTCCTTAGATGATAAATATCTACGTCCAAGTAGTTAACCCTTTCTTTATCAAAAGCACGTATAACTATAGAGTTACTATCAGAACTATCAACTATGCCATCGCGTTTTGCTAAAACTACAGCACCAGAGCCAGAAGCTACAAAAGACTCCATACCAGTAGCAACCAGAGGAGCGGTAGGCTTCAATAAAGGTACGGCCTGACGTTGCATATTTGAGCCCATTAATGCTCTATTAGCATCATCATTTTCTAAAAATGGAATCAAGGAAGCTGCAACTGATATTACCTGCTTAGGAGATACGTCAATGTAACTAACTTGGTCGCTACTTACCATGACGAAGCTACCAGCATATCTACAGTATAGCATGTCATCAACAAAGCAATTATTTTCATCAAGCTTTACGCTAGTGTCAGCTATATGATGTGAGCCTTCGTCTATAGCAGAAAGATACTCAATTTGATCAGTAACAACCCTATTGACTACTTTTCTATAAGGGCTTTCAATGAAACCATATTTATTAATACGCGCGTATATAGCTAAGCTGTTGATTAACCCTATATTTTGCCCTTCAGGAGTCTCAATAGGGCAAATTCTTCCATAATGAGTTGGATGAACATCACGCACCTCAAATCCTGCCCGTTCTCTTGTTAAACCGCCAGGACCTAACGCGGATAACCTTCTTTTATGTGTTATTTCAGATAACGGATTAGTCTGATCCATAAATTGAGATAATTGAGAAGAATTGAAGAAATCTCTTAAAACATTAGTTAACACTTTTGGATTAATAAAATCAGATGGAGAAACTTTATCTAAACTAGAAGTGGACATAGAATCAACTATTGCGCGTTCCAATTTCAACAACCCAGTTCTAAATTGATTTTCTATAAACTCTCCAACTGATCTTACTCTTCTGTTTCCTAAATGATCAATATCATCTACAGATCCTTGACCGTCACGTAACAATACTATTTTTTTCACAATTTCAATAATATCTTCATGCGTTAAAACAGTTAAATCCTCATCATAATTTAATCCAAGGTAAGAGTTAAGCTTCAACCTACCAATGTTAGACAAATCATAATATTCCGGACTGAAGAAAAGATTACGGAAAAACTCTTCTACTATCTCTAAAACAGGAACTTCACCAGGACGCAAAACTCTATATATTTCATATAGTGCATCCTGATAAGACATGTTTTCATCTAAGAAAAGCGTATTTAATATATAAGGTCCAACAAACAAATTATCTATGTTCAACACTGATATTTCATCTACAGATAATAACTCAAGCTTCTTTATGTCTTCCAGCTTTATAGATTCACCAGCAGATAAAATTTTCGTAGAGCTAGCACTATCCATTAAATCTTCTGCGAGGAATAAACCACATATAGAATTAAAAGGAACCAGATACTCTTTCAATTCATTATCATATAGCTTTTTAGCTAGTCTTGAGGTAATACGAACGTTAGCTTTAAGCAGCACATTACCTTCAATATCCATTAAGTCGAAAGGCAGCCTCACTCCTTTAAATTTATCAGGAACAAAAGGCACTTTCCAACCATCTTTATGTTTTACATACTTTATTTTCTCATAAAATCTATCGAGTATATCATTATTTGATAGACCCAACGCCTTTAATAAAACTGAAATTGGCAATTTTCTTTTTCTATCAACACGAAAATACAAATGGTCTTTAACATCAAATTCAATATCAAGCCAAGAACCCCTATAAGGAATAATTCTAGCAGAATAGATCAATTTACCAGAATTGTAAGTTTTTCCCTTATCGCTATCAAAAAATACACCAGGAGACCTATGCATTTGTGAGACGATAACTTTTTCCACACCATTAATGATGAAAGTGCCTTTATCAGTCATCATAGGCAACCCACAAAAGTGGACTTTCTGCTCTTCTATAGATTTTACAACGGTTGCAAGTTTAGAATGATCTCCACTCTCTTTAATCGATTTATATTCATCAAGAGAAATACCATCCTGCATAACAACAAGACGTATAGAAGCAATAACCTGAGCAGAAAAAGTTACACCACGCTTTATACACTCAGATTCATCATACTTAGGATCATCTACCCTACAACTTATAAACTCAATAGTAGCCCTACGCAAAGGATCATTTATTGGAAAGATTGTATGAAAGATAACTTCAAGTCTTTCATTACCCTTATTCTTAGGAGTAAAAGAATCATATGATTCTTTTTGAACCTTAACCAAATCCAATAAAGAATCTTTTAAATCAATCGACCTAGAATAAGAAACTCTAGGAACAAAAGCACCAGAAGCGTACATATAAGAAGAATCAACCATTAAAATACCCCAAACTAATTAAAAGAGCTATATCAATATAAAATTAATACATTAAATATTATTCAAGCTCCACTTTAGTTGCTCCTGCTTCAATAAGTTTTTGCTTGATTTTTTCTGCTTCGTCTTTAGGAACATTAGCAGTCAAATCTTTAGGTAAAGATTCAACCAACTCTTTTGCTTCTTTTAAACCCAATGTAGAATTAACCTCTCTCACAGCTTTAATAACTCCTATTTTTTTACTCGCATCAATTTCTTTAATCACAACTTTATACTCAGCTTTTTCTTGAGCAGCAGGAGCAGCAGCATTATCACCAATAGGCGCCCCAGCACCAACAGCTCCACCAAGAAAAGAACCAGCAGGCAACCCTATTTTCTCTTCTAAAACTTTTACAAGTTCAGAAGCCTCTAATAGGTTTAAAGATAATATTTTATCAACCAAATCACTTGTTACATTACTCATAATTACCACCTTACTTAACAACAAATTTATTTTTTAGAACTATAATAATCCAAAACTCTCATAAGCCTCATAGAAGATGAATTAATAGACAACGCTAACCGAGCAGGAATATCATAAGATATTAAACGCATAATTTTAACACGCAATTCATCCAGAGAAGGCAACTTAGCCAGTTTATTAACATCTTCCACTGTTAACAATTCATTTAAATGAGCTGCGCAAATCACAGACATTTTTTCTTTGTTAGCATTAGTAAAATCAACTATTAATTTTGCAGCTTCTACTATGCCACTAGAGTATATAATAGCAACAGGACCGGAAAATTTGCCTGATAAATAAGAGAATTTACCAGTCCTTTCCAAAGCCAAGCGCGCTAGAGTGTTTTTAACTACTAATACCCCACCTGCTATAGACTTCAGACTATTCCTCAGAGTTAATGAATCATTAGCATTTATAGATTTAAAATTTACTAATATCAAGAAATCATTATTTACAAATACGTTTATTGTGCTCTGTATAAATTCATCCTTATCTTTACGCTTCACGGTATCACTCCCTTAAATTATATCTTCCACTTTGCCTATCTTATAAGCTTTACCCATAGTTGAATTTAAAAAAACACCCTTAAAGTAAATTCCTTTCGCAGAAATAGGTTTATTATCTTTAATTACTTTAAGAAAGGCTTTTAAATTTTCTAGCAAGTCATCAATATCAAATTTAATATTTCCTAATTTACCATGAATAACACCATTTTTATCTGTTCTAAATTTTACCTGACCAGACTTAATGGTTTTAATAGCTTCTGCAATGTTAGAAGTCACAGTACCAAATTTAGGGTTAGGCATCAGCCCTTTAGCACCCAATACTTTTGCAATAGGAGTGATTTTTGCCATAAAATCAGGAGTAGTAATGCACCAATCAACATCTAACTTTCTACCTTTTTTTATTTCTTCAACTAAATCCTCTCCTCCTGCAATATCAGCACCAGCTTTTTCAGCTTCTAATAAATGTTTATCTTGAGCGAAAACAGCTACTTTAATATTCTTCCCGATACCTTTAGGCAAAACTACTGTACCACGCACCTGCTCTTCAGATTTACGTGAATCTACGCCTAAATTGACCGCAATATCAACTGATTCATTAAATTTTGCTGAAGCAGACTCAACAATCTTCCTCAAACACTGCTTAGGATTATCATTATATGTATTCATTTACCTAACCTTCCACAACTTCTATACCCATAGATTTTGCAGTGCCTACAACCATTTTCACTGCTGAATCTTCATTATCCACTTTCATATCAACCATCTTGCACTTTGCTACTTTAATTATAGCAGACATAGGTAATTTAGCCACTAATTCTTTACCAGGATTACCAGAACTTTTACTTAATTTAGCCTCCTGCTTAAGTAAATAAGCCACAGGCGGACCGCTGACAGTAAAATCATGAGAGCGATCATCCTTTATGGAAATTCGCACTGTTACTAAATCGCCTACTTTATAATTAGCGTTAGCAGCACTAGTAACTTTATTAAAAGCTTCACAAAACTTAGGAACAGGTATACCACGTGGACCAAGTACTGAAGCAATTTTCGGTCCTGGAACTGCTTTCCCAGCTTCCATAAGTAAGTTAATCTTAGCAACTATAACACTCATAATTAATCCTCTATTTTCTCTACTTGAGCCAGATCAAGCTCTATTATTGTCGGCTTACCTAAAATCGATACTTCCACATTAATAATTTTTTTCTCATCGTTTACCATATTTACCTTACCAGTAAAATTTTGAAAAAGACCATCATTAATTTTCACTTTTTCACCTTTTTCATAACCATAACCTAACTTCTTTGTCTCTTGAGCATTATAAAGTGCATTACACATTGAGTGAATCTCATCATCCAAAATCACCTTTGGAATATTACCGTTTTTCAAAAATCCATAAACCTTAAGAGATTTTGGTATATTATTGATAAAATTCAATACTTCATCGCATAAATTCACGTATAAAAAGACATAACCAGGAAAGCATTTCCTTCGTGTAGCAATTTTCTTAGATTTCAACTCTACTTCACTTAGCTCTTCATATGGAATAAAAACTTCCTTAAAGTAATCATTAACACCCAATCTCATAGAATTTTCTAATATATGTTGGCGCACTTTCTCTTCACAATTAGAAGCAACTCTCAAGATATACCATTTATACCTATTAAATTCTTTACACTTTAAACTTATCTCATCATCTAAAATCATCTCAAAATTACCAGATTCGCCACTGCAGAATCCAGGCGTTTGATTCAAAATATTTTTGCTTTCATCACACAGATGCATATATACATACACTTCACATAATTCTTTTATATCAGACTTTGAATTACATACCGTTTGATAAGGAATAAACACTTCCTTAAAATAAACAGCATTACTTACCAATTCGCGTATACCTTGCTCATATCCATAATCAACTTTAATGATATACCATTTATATTCACATTCCATAAATAATTCCAAATAAAGCCTTAATTACGTAAAGAGACATAAAATCCACAAAACAGAAGAAAATCGAAAAGCATAATATAACAATCATTACAACAAATAGAGATGACAACACCTCCTGTTTCTTTACCCAAGCAATTCTTCGTATTTCTTGCTTTATATCACAGAAAAAACCACACAAACTTTTTAACATTTCCACCACAACATTAATGCAGGAGCGATAGGAATTGAACCTACAACCTCTGGTTTTGGAGACCAGCGCTCTACCAATTGAGCTACACTCCTATAACTCAAACTCTCACTCCAAAATTTCAGAAACAACACCAGAACCAACAGTTCTACCGCCTTCTCTTATCGCAAAACGCAATCCCTTATCCATCGCTATCGGTACTTGCAATTCTACTTCTATACTCACATTATCTCCTGGCATTACCATCTCCTTCCCATCTAGCAATTTTACGCTCCCAGTTACATCTGTTGTCCTTAAATAAAACTGTGGCTGGTAATTCGCAAAAAATGGTGTATGCCTTCCTCCTTCCTCTTTCTTTAATATATAAACCTCCGCCTTAAACTTTCTATGCGGTGTTATCGTCCCCGGTTTCGCTAATACTTGCCCTCTCTCCACTTCTTCTCTTTTTGTTCCTCTTAACAATATTCCTACATTGAGTCCTGCACTTCCCTTATCCAGCAACTTCTTAAACATCTCAACACCTGTGCATATCGTCTTTTGCGTCGCTTTCAGACCTATTATCTCTATCTCTTCTCCCGTCTTTATCTCTCCCTTCTCTATTCTTCCTGTTACCACTGTTCCTCGCCCCGATATCGAAAATACATCTTCGATTGGCAATAAAAATGGTAAATCCACAGGCCTTGGTGGAACCGCTACATATTCATCTAACTTTTCCATCAATTTGTCTATTGATTTCTTTCCATATTCGCTGCTGTCATCCTCCAGCGCCTTGAGTGCTGAACCAACCACCACAGGCACTTCATCCCCTGGAAATCCGTATTTACTCAGTAATTCCCTCACTTCCATTTCTACTAAATCTATCATATCAGCATCAGCAACATCAGCTTTATTTATATACACCACGATATATCCAACACCTACCTGCTTCGCCAGCAATATATGCTCTCTCGTTTGTGGCATTGGCCCATCAACCCCCGACACTACCAATATCGCCGCATCCATCTGTGCTGCACCTACTATCATGTTCTTTACATAGTCAGCGTGTCCAGGACAATCAACGTGTGCATAATGCCTTTTTTCCGTCTGATACTCAACATGCGCTGTTGCTATCGTTATCCCCCTCTTCCTTTCTTCTGGCGCTTTATCTATCTGATCGTACGCTACAAAATTTCCATAATGCTTCGTTATCGCCGCTGTTAACGTCGTCTTCCCATGATCCACATGTCCTATTGTTCCCACATTTACATGCGGCTTTCCAAATGCTTCCACTACTGCTGTCATAATTATTACCCTTAATTATACTCTAACTTTAACTCATCAACCACATATTGTGGCACTTGCTCATAACAAGAAAAATGCATACTATACTGCGCCCTTCCCTGAGACATAGAACGCAAAACGTTGATATAACCAAACATATTTGCAAGAGGTACCGAAGCAGTAATTATTTTACTATTATTACCTAAATCGAGCATATCAGCAACATTTCCTCTTCTACTATTTATATCACCCATAACATCACCCATATATTCTTCAGGAGTAATGATTTCAACTTTCATTATAGGCTCCAGCATTTTTGGACCAGCTTTATTTGCCATCTCTTTAAAAGCACCTTTAGCAGCAAGTTCAAAAGCTAAAGGACTAGAATCAACCTCATGAAAAGCACCATCAAGAAGGGTAGCCTTAAAATCAATCAACGGAAATCCCGAAATTATACCACCTTCTTTTATCAACTCCAAGCCATTTTCTACCCCAGGAATATACTCTTTTGGAATAGCACCACCTACAATTTTACTTTCAAATTGAAACCCAGAACCAGGCTCAAGAGGTTCAAATTTTATTTTAACCTTAGCAAACTGACCAGCTCCACCAGATTGTTTTTTATGAGTGTAATCAATTTCAACAGATTTAGTGATAGTTTCACGATATGCAACCTGAGGAGCACCGACGTTAGCCTCAACGTTAAATTCGCGCTTCATTCTATCAACAATAATCTCAAGATGGAGCTCACCCATGCCTTTCAATATAGTCTGGCCACTTTCCGCATTTACTGACATTCTCAAAGAAGGATCTTCTGCAACCAACCTATTTAGAGCAATACCTAATTTTTCCTGATCTGAAGTGGTTTTAGGTTCCACAGCAATTTCAATAACAGGCTCAGGAAATTCCATACGCTCCAATAATATAGGAAAATCAACAGAACATAAAGTATCTCCGGTGGTTGTTTTCTTTAGCCCAACTAAAGCAACTATATCTCCAGCCCTAGCCTCAGTTATATCTTCTCGGTTATTTGCATGCATAAGTAACATTCTGCCAATCCCTTCAGTTTCGTTTTTTAACGCATTTGAAGCGGTAGATTTAGACTTTAATTTACCAGAATAAATACGGATAAACGTCAAGCTGCCTACAAATTTATCCGTCATCACTTTAAATGCAAGAGCAACAAATTTCTCTTTTTCTGAAGGTTTGACCTCAATTTTCTTTTCTGAATCTTTAGGATCAATTCCAACAATTACATCAACATCAATAGGAGAAGGTAAAAAGTCAACCACACCATCTAAAAGTGGTTGTACGCCTTTATTTTTAAAAGCTGATCCACACAACACAGGAACAAATTTTCCTTTAATGGTCCCATTTCTCACGCATTTTTTCAGTAAATCCACTGGCAGATCATTAGACTCAAAGTAAGTATTCATCGCTTCATCATCCATCTCAGCTGCAGCATCTAATAAAAGATTTCGATATTCTTGAGCCTTATCAAGCAAATCAGAAGGAATATCTTCATAAGAAAATTTAGCGCCCAACGTTTCTTCTTGCCATATAATGGCTTTCATAGAAATAAGGTCAATTATACCTTTGAAATCTTTCTCACTCCCTATTGGTAAATGAATAACTAAAGGTGCTGCACCAAGCTTCGTCTTTATCATATCAACACATCGATAAAAATTTGCCCCTATTCTATCCATCTTATTAACAAAGCAGATACGAGGAACGCTATATTTATCAGCTTGACGCCACACTGTCTCAGATTGAGGTTCAACTCCAGCAACTCCATCAAATACAGCAACTGCACCATCCAAAACCCTTAAAGATCTCTCAACTTCAATAGTGAAATCAACGTGACCAGGAGTGTCTATTATATTGACCCTATGATCATTCCAAAAACATGTTGTTGCAGCAGATGTGATTGTAATACCACGCTCTTTTTCTTGCTCCATCCAATCCATAGAAGCTGCACCATCGTGCACTTCACCAATTCTATTTTGCTTACCAGTATAAAATAAAATACGCTCTGTTGTGGTAGTCTTACCAGCATCTATGTGAGCCATTATCCCTATATTTCTGTATTTAGATATTCCAATTTCCATATCACAATTAATTAGCTAACATTAAAAACGAAGATGAGAAAATGCCTTATTAGCTTCAGCCATTTTATATTTTTCTTCGCACATCTTAAACGCACCACCGCGTTTATTATAAGCATCCAGTATTTCAGATTGCAAACAATCAACAGTGGTTTTTCCACTCTTTTTTCGAGCAGCAGAAGTTGCTTTAGCAATCCACCTTAACGCTAAAGAAACCGCTCTATCTTGTCGAACTTCAACAGGTACTTGATAAGTTGCACCACCAATGCGTCGAGAACGCACTTCTATAGAAGGAGTAACATTTCCTACTGCTGTCTCAAAAATTGATAACCCACCTTCGCCTATTTTCTTTTCAGCTAAAGACAAAGCGTCATAGATAATCTTTTCTGCAGTAGATTTTTTACCACATTTCATGATTGTATTAATGAAACGCATCAGCAAAACACTGCCGTAACGCGAATCAGGACTTATTTCTCTTTTTTTTGCTTTATTCCGACGAGCCATAAACTTTAACCAGATTTCTTTACACCATATTTTGAACGAGCTTTCTTTCGATTTTGCACACCACGCAGATCAAGGGCACCTCTTATTATGTGATAACGCACACCTGGCAAATCTTTAACCCGCCCACCACGTATCAAAACAACAGAGTGTTCTTGTAAATTATGACCTTCACCAGGTATATAAGCCGTCACTTCACCATACCCACTAATTTTTACTCTGGCTACTTTACGGAGTGCTGAGTTAGGCTTTCTAGGAGTTGTAGTATACACCTTAGTGCAAACACCTCTCCTTTGAGGGTTGCTTTCTCCCAAAGCTGGTACCTTTTTCTTATGGGTCAATCCTAATCTACCCTTACGTATTAATTGATTTATCGTAGGCATATGTTATAAACTCAAGCTCATTAAAATAACTAAGTTTTTAGTTATAAAATAATAAACCTCAATAGTCAATATAAAAATAAACATTACTACTCTAATAATTAAGCTCAACTGCCTTGAAAGCCATCAGTAGACTTCTTGCACTACCTCCCAAGCCACAACTGTCATTCAGTAGAAACGAAAAAATTACTTTACAAGCTTCGCCAGCCCCCTTATCATGAAACTGAAGCTATTTATTTATCTTCTCTGTACAGATTAAATGACAAAAAAACTCACGTATCTGGCGTATCATGTTTAATTTTTTGCACTATGTGCACTCTATGTCTTTATAAAATTTCTAGGTTTTTACCTAATATAAGCTGAAATGCGCTTATAAAGCATTTAAAACATTAAAAAACGCCAACTTAAAAAATGGATAGTGAATAACTAGCTACCCTAGGGTTTCTTTTGCCTTTTTTTCTGTTTAGTAAATTTCTTAACGTTTATAATTTAGATTAGTTGCGGTTTAAAAGCAGCCAAATCGCGGTTATTAAGTGTTTAGAATAAAAAAACGCCATACTTGAAAGTATAATGTAAGTAATTAGCCAACCACGGGGCTTCTTTTGCCTTTTTTTTATTTGGTAAATTTCTTAAATATTTATGGCTAAACGACAATCGTCATTCCGCTACGTGTTAGCGGGATCTAGAGATACCGCGGCGGTATGACGTGGACTGCTGTCATTCCGCTACGTGTTAGCGGCTAAGATACCGCGAATGAATCGCGGTATGACGGTTCGTGGCGGTATGACGTAAAGCTCGCGTTAGCTATACTTTTATGCTCACCAACTTAGCTGGATCCAAGTAGTCAAGCTACTTGGATCTGCAAATTGCAATGTTCGTACAGCTGCGTGCTTGACACCGGGATTTAGTGCAGCTACCCTAAACTGGAAGCTCATCTTGCTATTCTTGGCTGAAAGGAACATATTTTTAGAATAATGAAAACAATCAGCACTTTAATTCAAGAAGGATCGGAGTTATTATCGTCACATAAAGTTGAATCACCACATTTAGATTGTGAAATCATCATGCAGCACGTACTTGGAGTGGAAAGATCATTCATAATTATGAACCATGCTGATCAAGTGCCGATGGAGAAAGAACTTTTATTTTGGAAATTAACAAAAAAAAGAGCGGAAAGATATCCAATATCGCAAATAATAGGTAATCGTGAATTCTGGAGTAAAAATTTTATAGTTAACCAGCATGTTTTGGATCCAAGACCAGATAGTGAAACATTAATCTCAACAGTGTTAAAATATTACCCAAATAAAAAGCAGAGACTAAAAATTGCAGATTTTGGTACAGGCACAGGTTGTTTATTGATATCCGTACTTAGTGAGTATGAATATGCCGTTGGTATCGGTTTTGAAAAAAGCTTGGAAGCATACAAAGTTGCCTATCAGAACACAAAGAAACATGATCTTCTCAGCAGAGCCAAAATATTTCCAAGCTCATGGACAGAGTGCAGAGGTTCATTTGATCTGATAATTAGCAATCCTCCATATATTAAAAGAAGCAAATTAAAAGACTTACAAGCCGAAGTGCAAAAAGAGCCAAGAATTGCTCTTGATGGTGGAATTGATGGTTTAAACTGTTACTTGAGTATTTTTCCAATATTGAAAAAGTGCCTTAAAAAAAATGGGTTTGCAATATTGGAGATAGGTGAAGATCAAAATGATATTGACAAAATAATACCCTCATACAAATTAGCTTTTCAGGAATATGTACATGATTTGGCAGGAATGAAGAGGTGCATTGTTATGCAAAAAACATAGCTAATGTTTTCTTCCTTCATCCCATATTATCCTATGTCATCCCAGCACCCTCTAGCTAGTCATCCAAGTAGCGTGACTACTTGGATCTATATTTACTATGGTCAAGGCATAGGATGACAGGAACGGTTTTATGCATTTTTTAAAAGGGCAACATGTTTAAGCTTTGCTGGCAAAGTGGAAAGTAAGGCCAGCCTCTATACCGTGTGTGTAAAACAATGTATTACCTATATTTATATCTTCTTTTGCTGCATTTGCTGGTTTACTCTGATCATCAAGCTTCTTTTTACCCCTGTTATTAGGATCATCTATAATTTCTCCAAGCGCATCCGTTGTAAGTTTAAGACCATCACCAATAACACCACCAATAGCACCAAAACCTCTATATCCGATATGCATATTTACATCTTCGTTTATGTGATAATCAAGGCCAGCTTTTAATTGACCTGCGGGTCTTATTGACGATTTTTCAAACATTGTCATTCTTGTTGCACCGACTCCAACCCCAACATAAGGAGAAAAAGAGAAACGGTCACTCTTCCAATGATGATAAACATTTGCCATTAGAGACATGTTTTCAATTTGGTCATGATTAACTGTAGCACTATAGATATAAGTTTTTTTACCAGCATCCTTACCAATGTCCTTTAGGTATGAAACAGTTATTTGACTACTTGTTAAACCAACATTATCCACTTTTACAGAAGAATACATCCCTTCCAATTCAGCTCTATAGCTGTTGTTACCCAATTCTCCTGTGTAACCAAATGCCACATTTGCGGCAAAAGGTGGATTATAATTTCCTTTATACTCACTTAGTGACTGACCTTTTGTGTTCTGAGCATCCCTGTCATTTATAGACAAATTTTTGATATCTGTAGTGCTTGTTTTTAGTTCACCCATGCCATTAAAAAATTGACCATAATACCCACTACCAAAGTAAAACCCTTCTGTTTCACTCGCAAAAGATTGTTGTGACAACAATAAAGCAAGTGCTGTAACCGCTAATGTTTTTTTACTAATCATTACTACTCCCCTAGTTAAAATAGCTAATCTAATACTAATTAATTAAAAATGGCTTAATATGAAAAACCTAATTATTTGCATAACTTGCACTTTTCTGAGCTAAAAATAGGCAAAGTTAACCTTACTTCTCGTCATTTTTTAATTTATCCTCATCTTCAAATTCATCCTCCTCTTCTTCGTCATCAAACCCATCATCGCTCCTATCCTCATCTTCCTCGTCATCATCTTCAAACTTATCGTCGATATCTTCATCATCAATATCTTCGTCTGCAAATTCATCTGATTCATCATATACTGCATCTTCGGTTTTAGTTTCAGCAGGATAATCAACTGAATTAGGTCCCTCAAGAACATTATTCCCCTCGTTATTAACCTTATCTTTGCTCGCAGCGGCAGAAAGAACTTTGTTTGGGTCATATGGTTCTTGTGTAGGCACACGAGTTTGTTTGAGCAGCCTTCTTGTGAAGGTGGTATCACTGTAGTACAAAATTTTCTTTGATTTAATTGGGTAAGTCGACTCTATTAAAATTATCTGATCGTCACGTGGCAACATAATAACTTCTTGAGGCAATAGCAATGCTCTCTGTATTTCAGAGATATGTAATGACCTTGAAGCAGGATTTAAATCTAAAAATTTAGGCTTATTCAACGATTCTTGTTGTACAGTTTTGTTTCCTATAAGTTGCGATATTAAATTAGCTGTTTCAATATTATTGGCTGCAAAAGTTATTCTGTAAGTCGAGTTTGACAAAAAGGAGTTCATCCCTGCTTCTTCGTATATTCCTTTGAGCTGCTCAGTATCTTGAACAATTAAGAATAACCTAACTCGATAACCACGAAAATATGCAATACCTGTTTGAAATTGCTCCATTTTTCCAAGTGTAGGAAACTCATCTATTAAAAACAATACGCCATAAGGCTCGTCATCCGATGGCAATTTTCTACATAAAAACTCAGTTGCCTGTTGGTAAAAAACCTGCATTAAAGGCCTGAGCCTAGTCAAGTTGTCAGGAGTTAAACCAACATAAACTGTAATTTTCTTCTTTTTAAAATCTAGAATATTAAAATCACTTGACGCAGTTGCAGTATCAATCAATGGGTTTGCCCACAATTCAAGTGATGAGTTCATGGTTGATACAACACCTGACCTTTCTTTATCAGCTTTTTGTAAAAAAGCTGCAATATTCATATATGCTACAGGGTGTAGTATTTTACCCATTGTATCAAGAGCAACAGCAAGATTATAAACCACGTCATCACTACGCATCGTACGCACAACTTCACCAAAAGATTTAACTTTCTCTGGTGCAGCAAGTAAGTATAATACCACTCCAACAAATAAGCTTCTTGCTTCATTCTGCCAAAAGTCTTGTTCAGGCATGATTAGGTTAGCTATTTTCTGCACATCGTCAACCATCTGCCCAGGTTTTTCACTAATCCATTGTAATGGATTGTAACAGTGACTTATTCCATCTGGCTGCGCTGGATTCCATACGTATACTTTTTGTCCTTGTCGTTCTCGCCAACCACTTGTTATTTCATAGTTTTCTAATTTTATGTCGTGTACAATTACCGAGTCAGTCCAAAATAATAAATTAGGAATTACAAAGCCAACACCCTTACCAGAACCTGTAGGTGCAAATAACAATGCATGCTGAAACCCATCAGAAATGAAGTATCCTCTTTTATCTTTACCAAGCAATAATCCCTTTTTGCTTCTTAATCCTGCTTTTCGTATGTCTTTCTCTGATGCCCACTGCGAATCTCCATGAAGTGATTCCTTCTTTTTAAATGGTCGCCACTCAATTATCCTTTCTCTTAAATTCCATAAGATAATCATTAAAACAATGATAGGCAGTGCAGAAGATATAATTAATGTGATTTTGAGCTCAAGGCTATATAACTCTGGATGATGCCAACAATATTGTATATGATCAAAAATCGTTGGCCAAAGAGCTTGAGGGAAAGGCGTCAAACTAGGATTAATTGCCTTAAAATCCACAGCATCCGGACCATCAGCAAACAGAACAAACAATATACCAGATAGATAGAAGCAAAACTCAAGTACGCTAAAAGCTACTACACCTCCTATGAGAATATTACGTAGGTGATTTCCATTACTCATAAACTACTCTTCCTTAACTTATGTATAAATTTAAGCATTTTCGCTCGCAGATCTAGTAAATAATATCTCAGAAATGCTTCTTTTGCCCCCACCGGTTCTTTTTAGCTGAATAACAATATCAATCACATTTCTAATGTATGGTATAATTTGGTCTGGAGGAATGCCAAGATTTGCCTGCATAACCATCAATTTTATTTGCTCAAGGGCCATTGTTGGACTATCTGCATGAAGGGTTGATATTGATCCAGGGTGACCAGTATTTATCGCCCTGAGAAAACTAAAAGCTTCCGCTCCACGGAGCTCACCAACTATTATTCTGTCTGGCCTTAAACGTAAGCACGCTTCTATCAAATCTTGAGTGGTTACTTTTGCTCTGCCCTGCCCTCCTTTAGAGGCAATTAGATGGACTTTATTGGGATGATCGTTCAAAACGATTTCCCTTGCATCCTCAACAGTAATAATTCTTTCCTCAGCTGGAATAGCACGCAAAGTAGCATTAGTAAAAGTAGTCTTACCAGTGGAAGTTCCACCACTAATTATAATATTTTTCTTACTTATTACAGCGTATTCTAAAAACTCTTTTATTTTTTTTTGCCTTAACAATAAATCCAAATGACGGTCAACTGGATTATCAGTTGCTTCTGTGACAGTTTCAGAAAAAGCCCCCATTTTTTCGTAATCATCGAGTGCTAACTGCATGCTAGAAGGCTTACGAATCGACATGACTACTTTATCAGGTTCACATGCTGGCGGAAATACTATCTGTATACGATAACCATTTGGTAATGTTGCCGAAAGTAACGGCGCTTCTTCGCTAAGTTTTTGTTCTGTAGCTTGAGCAATCAGTCTGCCAAGAGATTTCAAATGGTTAAGATCGAATACTTCTAATTTTTCACACCTTATTTCACCGCGATTTTCAATCCATACTTCCTTTGGCTTATTTATTGATATTTCATTTACGCCTTCTTCTTGAAATATGCCTTGTAATGGCCCCAAATATGTATCAAGTGCAGCATAGTTCATTTCATTGATTTAATATTGCCTGTGGAGGAAATACTATATCTTGGTTAACAAATACTTTCAATGCAGTGCCTTGATCAACATAAATAGTTGGTTTTTTATCTGTATATCTGCCCACTACATCCCGCATATCTTTAGAAAAATCCTCGATTGATTTCCCGATTGCTTCATCATAAACAGACTTGCTTTTTCTTTGAATTTGTTCTAACAGTTGATTTACAATTTCCAGGCTTATATTTACCTCGTCTTCTTCAATTCCTAGTGCTTTTGCTATTTCCTCTTTCATTATTTTTAGTAAATCTTGTCTGCTTTTGGCACTCCGAATTCTTCCGATAGCCCCAAGGCCTAATTTCCATTTGTCACTAGATATCTTCTTTTCTGGGTCAATAATGAGTTGGAGAGAAGAAAAATCTATTTCGGTTGCAGTGATAGACTTTACTGCATCTCTGATAGTTAGCGTATCAACAAGATTAGAAGCCTTTTGCCCTATAACAGCAGAACCAATCGAAACACCAGCAAGTGTCACTGAAGAGAATAACGCACTTACTATTTTGTTATCAACTATTCCTGCTATTCCTGCTCTACCAAGCTCGTCAGTACTAAGTGATGAGATTGCAATATCTATTCCATGTGGCAGAATCACTCTATTCCAGTTTATATTTACACGAGATTTAGCAACATTCGAGTCAAATGAATAACTGCCTATCAATCTTGAGCCTTTAGGTATTAAAACTGTATCACCAGTTTCTGCATAAACATCTCTACTCACCATAGCACGCAGCATTCCTTGCAGATCAGAGTTTATTGCAGTTTCAAGAACAGCATCAATAATTTTACCTTGAGTAATCATTAAACCAAGCTTTCCTACTCTGGTAGCTTTGCTCGATTGTGCTGAAGTGTCGGATAAAATAGCATCAGCAGCCTTGTTCTCTCCACTACCACCTGAAATTGTCAACATCTGTGCACTACGTCTGTCTCTAGGATAACCGCCACCCCCTATTGTAGGAAACGAGGTAGGTAAATTGCCCATAACATTACTAGAAGGAAAATTTTGCTTTGGCAAAATAGGTATATTTGACACAGGAGTTTCTTTTGGTTTCTCTTCTTCTTTTTTCATCACTTCTTCTTTTCTAATTTGTTTTATTTCTGGTATGATTAGTGGTGTAGGAAGAGGAGGTAAGGGTGGTAAGTGATCAGTTATTATTCTTTCAGGAACCATTACATTATCTGGAACTTGTTCCAACTTTCCTTTTAATTCTTGAACGTTTTGCTTTGTTTCCTCTTTTTTAATAACTTCTGAACCCTCTTTAGGAGAAGGACTAAAATAGAGATAATACACTCCACCAACCAGAAGCACTAAAATAATGACCATCAATGCCCTATGACCTTGATTAGAGCCAACTGTTACTACCTTATTCTCTATTTCTGATTCATCTTCTGAATTGTTACGCCTTTCTTTATTCATATTGCATGTACCACAGCTAAAGTGACCTATTTATAATTTCAACTTCACCATCTTCATAACGCATAAATAGCTTTTTATGTACTCCTTTTATTATAACATAATCATCAAATAACAGCCTTTTACAAGGTTTATCCTCCCCTTCTACAAAAATCTGAGGTATTTTATTATTATTTCTAAATTTTAAATAGGTTAAATAACCATCATCAAATAACTCAATCGGAACTATATCCGCATTACCACCTTCATCAATATATGTATAATTGTACTTCGTATCATTTTCTTGTATTATTTTTTCTAGCTTGTCTGTAGTATATTGCATTTGAGTAGGTAAAGAAACCTCATCTAAATCAACATCAAATTCACCTTCTTCTTGAGGATAATAAAAACGTACTACGTAAGATATATCCTTTTCAGCAGAATAATCGTGATCCACTTTCTTAGCATCAGTACCCGGGTATTTATCGTAGTTTGGCCTTGAGATTAAATCAAAAATGTAATTTCTTTTTTTAGTTGTCGTAATAATCATGTTAGTGCGACTACTAACTTCAAATGGCATGATAAGCAATTTATTGTCATAAGGATTAATTTTCCAACTTGATGCATCACCAACAGCGATATTTTTAACTTTTTCTCCTTCCGCAAATTCAATATAAGAATAGTAACCCTGACTAAAAACCACCGTAAATACTTCATTAGGGCTATACACAAAAGTCTTTATTCTACTATCTATAGAAATAGGCTCATTATAATTAATGGATGCGTTTAAATTGCCACTTACAAGTAAAGCTAAAACTAATAATATCCTATACATATTCATCATCTACTCTATATGAAATAACTTGAAATCCTAATGGGTTAATATATCTTTGCTGATCATCCATTTCAAGCGATGCATATCTATATGACATAATAACTATCTTATTTTTTCTCGTAGAACTTCCATCTTTCCGTGTAAATTCCACAAAAAATCTCACCTGAAGAGCATCGTTACCCAACTTTTGAATTGAGCGAATTTTAAATTCACTTTTGGTATCTGAATATAAATTAAAAAGATCATCCATATTCTGCGATCCTACATAATTTCTAAATTCATTATACACATTAGGTGAGGAAAACAACCTCACCTTTGTATAATAGTTATAATTATAATGATATGGATCAAAAACCTCCCTTGCTTTTATATACTCTGAAATAAAATAATCGTTTAGCGCTTCATCTGCAGAATACTGTTTTACTGTGACAGGATCAACCAATTGCACTATTCCTGATTTCTTGTCAATTTCTATAACAAATGGCTCAATAGTGCTACTTGTGCTAATTTTAAATACGACTAATATGCTGATAGAGATCGTTGCTAATAATATTAATGCAAATAAAAGTAGAATATTCCTTTGAGCAATAACTGTGCTGTAGCGGTTTGAATTCCAATTTATATCCTTATCTAAGGATTCAGTATTTTTTTCTCGCTTAAAAAATCTTAGCATTTTAGTATTCCTAAAAATCTTAACTTATGTTAATAAACATAGCAAATTAACAAAGTAGTTACAGCAAAAAAGCTAAAAAACTCTTAATCTATGGCCTAATTTACCAAACTTTGTCTCCATATATGAATCGTTATATTTATTACGTTCCACAATAAGTGGTAGACACTTTGTAACTCCTATACCACTACTTTCCAATTCTGACAATTTCCTATCATTGTTTGTAAGTAATTGGATTTTGTTAATGTTCAATTTCTTAAGCATTTTAGCTGCAACAGCAAAACTCCTTTCATCATCTTCAAAACCCAATATTCTATTTGCATCAACAGTATCAAGATTATGTCCTCTTTGCATACTGTACGCTCTTAACTTATTAGTTAAACCAATGCCTCTTCCATCTTGCATCAAATACAATATAATACCACTTCCAGAGTCAGCTATCATTTGAATTGCTTGATGTAACTGACTTCTGCAATCGCATGACAAGCTATCTAACAAGTCACCCGTATAGCACGAAGAATGAATTCTCACTAATGGTTCGTCATCTTTATCTGGATTGCCAATGATAATTGCATGATGTTCTCTTCCACCACTTTCGGTTCTATAAGATATGATATTTACTTCTTGAGTCTGTTTTAAAAATAATGATGTTTTGCACACTTCATATACATCCTGATTTTCTTGAAAATTATTTATGAATGACGTGTCCAGTGCAATAACGTCATTTTTCTCGCACCAATTTCGCATTTCATGGTTATTCTCAAAAGTCATATCAGCCACTAACGCGTATGGCAATAATTCTGAGAACTTAAGCAAGGCAATAGCACATTCATCTATTGTCTTTGAGCATTGCAACTCTTTTATGCAATCTTCCTTTGAACAGTTTATTAAATAGAGCAGTTCATCAAAATTATTCACCAACAGACGTTTGCTGTTATGTTCTTTATTCTGAGATATGTATTTTACCTTACTTGAAGTTAAAGTAACATATACATTACTTGATGTAAGCTTGTATTGATTAAATAAATCTCTTTCTAAAGCCTCAGCAGCAGCAAACAATAGGTAATTACTTTCATCATATATTACAATTGGCCGACCGCGCCTGATTTCGCTGATAGCTCTTTCTACCTTATTGCTACTCTGATTTCCTATAAACATTTTTACCCATATTAAACAGCGATAAAAACTGGTGCGGCCGAGAAGACTTGAACTTCCAAGGCCTTATGAGCCACAGCGACCTCAACGCTGCGTGTCTACCAATTCCACCACGGCCGCACTATATTCTAGTTTTTATATAATTATTTTAAATTACTTAATCATTTTAGAATTTTTCATCTAGAGTGTCAATCTGATACTAGAATAATTTAGAAATTGTTTGTATAATTTGATTATGAATTTTGTGATTATAAATTTTAATCATTTAAGATAACCTTACTACTAATTTTTAACTTAGGTTTTTATACAAATGAATATAGCTAATATCTTTATTTTTTTAGCTCTCTCTCTTATAACTAGCTTTCATTTCGTCCATGCACAAATATTATACACATGGTCTCAAGTTATCCCAGAAAATAAACTAAGCATACGCGCAATTACGGACAATGACATGTGTCCCATTGTTTATGTTGATGGCGAGGAAACAGAAATGCTGAATCGCAGCTCAATTAACAATGGTGATCATAACGAAACAGTTTGTGAACTGACAGTACAAACAAGTGCCAAAAACATTAGTATTGAGGATCTACGGGTTCCTATATTACCAAAAAAGGTTAATAAAATTGCTTTCATTGGTGACACGGGCTGTAGAATAAATATGTTATTTCAGCAGGAATGTAATTCGGTAGATAGCTGGCCTTTAAAAAAAAATTTAGATTCAATCGCCCTTCATAAACCAGATTTAATTATCCATGTTGGTGATTATCATTATAGACAAACAAAATGTAGAAATACAAAAAAGTGTGGCGATATTTATGGATATAATAAAGAAGTTTGGTACGCTGATTGGTTTGAGCCTGCAAAGGATATTTTATCACAATCCCCTTTCCTTTTTGTTCGTGGAAACCATGAGAGTTGTGATAGAGCTTATGAAGGATGGTTCAGGTATCTAGATTCATACCCCTTTTCGTCTGAAAAATGTGGAAACTTCGTTTCTAGTTGGTCCTTAGATGCTGGACCGATGAAATTTTTTATCTTCGACTCTTCATCCGGTGAGGATATTTTTACAACCCAAAGCACAATTGATGCTTTTGAGAGGCAATTTGATAAATTGATACAAAATAGTTCTGACAAGCCCATGTGGTTTTTAACTCATAAACCGCTTTGGAGATCTCCAAAAAAAGAATTTTTGACATTAAAAAGCCATGGTAATCTTACACAAATCGAAGCTTTTGGAGATAAATTTCCAAGCAATGTTACTACCATAGTTTCTGGCCACATTCATATAGCCCAGATTTTATTAATGGATAATGTTCCAGACCAAATTATAGTTGGAAACGGTGGTGCATCATTACACGCTCAAGATCAAGAATCTGTTTATCAAAATGTAGAATTTGACTATTTAAATGGTAAAAACTACTTAGCACACGAGGTTAGAAACTTTTTTGGCTTTGGCTTTGCAATACTAAATTTAGATGATCACGAATTTACCTTCTATAATCAACACAATAAGGAAATGTATTCTGCGAAGCTAACAGAAGATTTTAAACTTAAACGGATTAAAACTATAGTCGATTCATTTTAGGATTTGTTATTAGCTATTTTAAAAACGCTACTTAAACATTTTTTTTAATCGATTGATTTCATCAGCAAATTTTGAGTCGGTCTTTATAAAATTTTCTACTTGTTTTACTGCATGTATAACAGTAGCATGGTCTCTGCCACCAAAGTTTCTCCCAATATCTAGTAGGCTTTTTTGCGTAAATTTTTTGGCAAAATACATAGCTATTTGTCTTGGCCTTGCAAGACTGCGAAGCCTTCTATTGGATTGCATATCTGCAACCTTTATATTGAAAAATTCAGCTACTTTCTTTTGTATTTCTTCTATTGTGACTGACCTATGATTTGACCTAAGAAGATCGATTAGGGTTTCACTAGCTGATTCTACCGTCATACTTCTTCCAATTAATGAGGTATGGGTAACCTTATTTAATGCTCCTTCTAATTCTCTTATATTAGATTTTATGTTCCTTGCTAAAAACTCTAGGACATCTTTCGGAACATACATATTCATCTGCTCCACTTTTGCCTGCAATATACCAAGCCTTAATTCAAAAGTTGTTTCATTAATATCTGCCACCAACCCCCAACCGAGTCGTGATTTTATTCTTTCTTCCACTCCATCAAGATCACTAGGAGACCTATCAGCTGATATAACCAATTGTTTATTTTGGTCTATCAATGCATTGAAAGTGTGAAAAAATTCTTCTTGTGTACTATCTTTACCACTGATAAATTGCACATCATCTACCATCAATACATCTACTGATCTAAATTGCTCTTTAAATAACATAATATCTTTGCTTCGCAGCGCTGTAATATATTGGTACATGAATTTCTCTGCTGATAAATACACCACTTTTCTTTTTGCTGATGGGGAATTGACTATGTGCCAAGCTATAGCATGCATTAGATGTGTTTTACCAAGTCCCACTCCACCATATAGAAACAAAGGATTGCTGCCTAATATTGGATCTATAGATTCTGCCACACGCTTTGCCGCCGTAAATGCTAATTCATTTGGCTTTCCCACTACAAAATTATCAAAGGTGAACCTTGGATCCAGCGGCGAACCAAGATTATGATTACTTTCCTCTCTGTTTTTTAGTATAACATTAAAATTTGAATTCCTCTCCTCAATTACTTGAATATCAATAGAACGTATACTTTTATCTTCGCTTTGCCATAATGATAATATTTTTTTCATGTAATGAACTGTAATCCACTCTTTTATAAACCTTGTTGACACGGATAAAAGAACTTCCCCATTTCTGCTACTGACAAATTTTAGTGAACTCAGCCAACTATTATATGTTGCTTCTCCATAAAGATTATAAAGACAATTTTGGATTTTTTCCCAAGTAACATTGTGATCCGTTACTGTAATAACCTGATCAAAAAACATAGTAGAAACCTTAGGGCTAGTTAAGTTCATATACCACACCAAGAAAAAAGCAATAATTAGAAAAATACAAGATAATCAATAGCTTACTGCAAAATGAAAAGCTAATACTACTTAATACATACTAAAAATTATGGTGATTTTTTGATGGGTTGTAAAGGGTATAAAAACATTAAAATTGATCATTTTTATTTCAAAAAAATGAAAAATTTGTAAATGTCGCTTGTATCGAGGATTAGAAGCATGCTATTAAAAACAGTAATACATTATGTATAAATAAGAGGTTGTCCGGAAACAAGTAAAAGGCTATAATATCTGAAATTTTAGTACGGGGTAAAGATGAGAAAAAAGTATCCAACAGATCTAAGCGAAAGGGAATGGGCAAGAATAGAAAAACACTTCAGAGTATCATACAAGAAAGGAGGAAGGCCGCCAAAGTATAGCAAAAGAGAAATATTAGAAGCAATTTTCTATGTATTGCGTACAGGGTGTCAATGGCGGTATTTACCAAATGATTTTCCGCTATGGAAGACTGTGTATGAGCAGTTCAGGCAATGGAAGAAGCAGGGAATTTTTGAGAAAATGAATTATGAAATTACAAAATATAGTAGAAGAAAAATAGGAAGGAATGAGCAGCCGAGTGCCTGTATAGTAGATAGTCAATCTGTAAAGACTACAGAAAAGGGGGGATCAAAGGCTATGATGGAAGTAAAAAAGTAAAGGGTAGAAAAAGGCATATAATTACAGACACTCAGGGTTTTATACTAGGTTGTTACGTAGGCGCTGCTAACGAAAATGATAGAGATGGTATTAAAATAGCATTAAACAATATGAGAACAAAATATACTAAAGTTAAAAAAATGTGGGCTGACATGGGATACCAAGGAAGAAATTTAAAGAATCACATAAAGGAAGAATATGACATAGATATTGAAATTGTTACAAGGCCTCCATGTAGATTTTGGGTGCACAAAGATACGCCACCTGAGCTACTACCAACAAGAGAACAAGGGTTTAAAGTACAGCCAAGAAGATGGGTTGTAGAAAGGACTTTTGCTTGGGTTAATAGGAATAGAAGGCTATCGAAGGAGTATGATTTACTCACAACATCCACTGAGAATTTCATATACCTAGCTATGAGTAGGGTTATGTTAAAGAGGGAATATGCTTGAATTTACTAGTTTCCGGACAACCTCTAAGATGTTAAATTTACTGGCAAATAAGTAAAGTATTCATATAAATATAGCTAACCTAATATAGATTTACTGAAGCAAATTTATGATTATATTAAGTAATTTGAGTTGTTATGCTGTATTCGGTATTGAACTAGAGTTTTACATTGAAGGAATAGAAAAAGAATACTTATTTCTGAATAGCATCAAAAATAAAATAGCATCTCTTGAATTTTCTTGCGAGAAGGAGAATTCTACACATCAGTATGAGATAAAAAGTGGTTGTTATACGAACTCCGACAATTTAATTAAGCATTTTGAGTTAGCAAAACAATCACTTACTGAAACAGCACAAAAACTAGGTGGGAATATTTCTTTTAAAGCAAAGCCCTATTTGGATAGAGCAGGCAGTGCATTAAATGTGCATGTTAATCTCGTGAATTCAAATAACGATAACTTATTTTATATCAATGAGCAAAAGTACAGTGACTATCTGATTCATAGTATTGGTGGATTATGTGCAATGATGAAAAAACATATGTTGTTTTTTGCTCCAAATGATGATTCATATTTAAGATTTCAGTACCCGGATATTCACACTCCAACTACGATTAGTTGGGGAATAAATAACAGAACTGCTGCAATAAGAATTCCCTATTTTGGCAACGATTCCAAAAGATGCCGCCTAGAGCACCGTGTTCCTGGAGCAGATTGCAACCTTGAAAAAGTACTCACAGCAATAATTGAAGGTATAGTTTTTGGTATAGAGAACAAAATTGCTCCGCCAAATAGAGTGTATGGCATTGCATCTGATCCTCAATATAAGATGGAGAGTTTGATATAGCAACTACATCTAAAACCCTAACCCGTTAAATGGCTGTTGGATAATTGGCTGTTTTAGCACTTCCCTCACATCATTATTTACATTCCCGCACTGTAATAGCCACTCTGCAGGAGATAGTTTTCTCTCAGGTTTAGATTCTATACTAATATTTGCACTTGGTCTTTCAGGAAGTGGATTACCAAGCGCATCCATGTGTTTAGGTAAAGGTTCCATAACAATATTTGTAGCACTAGAAACGGAATGACTATCTTTAGTATCAGCGCTTTTAGAAAGTGAATTACCTTTGAAATCCATATGTTTAGGTAGTCCATTTTTCATTTCTTCTTCTGCTCTTTTATTTTTTAATTCTTCTTCTAGCTCAGTTTCAGTTCTTTTTGGTTCTTTTACGGTATCTTTTTCTTCACCTTCATCTTCTGAAACTTTATCTCCTGAAACACGAGTAATTTCAGCTTTAGTTCTTATTTTATGAATCAGCGAAAGTAATAAGTAAGTAACTGCAGCAGCAGAAACGATAATGGCTATCTTTGCGGCAATGTGGATTGCTGTTAAAAATATTAAAGCTGATAAAGCTCCAGCTAATCCAGACACAATAACTTTATTTTTGCCTTTTGTTACATTTAGAATTGCCACCATAATAACCTCTCAAATACTGTTCTAGAATTATTATACAGGAATTTTCTTATACTTGCAATTTTGCGAAAATTTTAATTATTTGCATAAAGTTTTAAAGCTACACAAGGATTAATTAATATGCAATGTATCTCGACTATAATATTGTACAAACACACATATTCAGCTAACATTCAACATGCAGAGCTTACTCATAGAGCGAAACAGGGCGGTGGTATTATTACTTATAGTAATTTTTATCTTCGGTTCATACGTTTATGTAAAAATGCCAAGGGAAAGCAATCCTGATATACAGATTCCTATAATCAGCGTGTTTGTTGGACTTCCTGGGATTTCTGCTCAAGATAGTGAAAAGCTATTAGTGCTTCCTATAGAAAATGAACTAAGATCGATCGAAGGTGTAAGAGAATTGAGAGCTTTTGCAACTAATGATGGTGCTCACATGATACTCGAATTTGGAACAGAGTATGATAATAAAGAAGTGCTCGATAATGTCCGTTCAAAGCTTTCAAACATAAAATCGAAGTTACCTGTTGAAGCGGAATCTCCAATAATAAATGAAATAAACTTGAGTCTATTTCCCATATTAAATGTTGGCTTAATTGGTAATCTGCCAGAAAGAGCCTTAACTGAAATAGCACGCAAGTTAAAGAAAGAAATAGAATCTCTGCCAAATGTTCTCAAAGTTGAAGTGGCAGGTATTCGTAAAGAAACAGTGGAAGTTATAATTGAGCCCACAGTTCTAACAAAATATAACATTCAATCAAACGAAATATTCCAAGCTATATCAAGCAATAATAGACTAGTGGGAGCTGGGTCACTGGCCGGTAAATATTCGATTAAAATATCAGGGTTATTAAAAGATATAGAAGATATTATGAATATTCCTATTAGATCTCAAGGCGATGCAGTTTTGAGAATCAAAGATATAGCAAAAGTATACCCTAGGTTTGAGGATCACCAAGGATTTGCTCGCATTAATGGATTACCTAGTGTCATGCTAGAAATTTCAAAACGTAACGGAAAAAACATAATAGACACAGTAAATCAAGTAAAATACTTAATGGATAAGGCAAAAGATCAATTACCTGAAAATTTAAAAGTGGTGTACTTAAACGACCAGTCAAAAAACGTCCGCGATGTGCTTGATGACTTGGAAAACGGCATAATATTTGCTGTGTTGTTAATATTGATTATAATGATGCTTTCTATGGGAACAAGGATTGCTATTCTTGTGGCACTCTCGATACCCGGTTCCTTTCTCATTGGGATAATAGCTCTTTACTTTATGGGTATAACCTTAAATATCGTTGTGCTCTTCAGTTTAATTATGGCTGTTGGCATGCTGGTTGATGATGCAATTGTGATCAGCGAATATGCCGATAGAAAGATGATCTGCGGAATGGATAAAGTAGAAGCTTTTTACACTTCAGTTCGTGATATGTTTTATCCGGTTCTATCATCAACGTTAACTAAATTAGCAGTGTTTTTTCCTCTATTATTCTGGCCTGATACTGTTGGTAAATTCATGCAGTACATACCAATTACAATAATTCTAACTTTGACTGGATCGCTCATTATGGCTTTGGTTTTTATACCAACACTTGGTGCAATATTTGGTAAGCCTTCGATAACTTCAAAAAAAGAAATAAAAAAAATGAGTGCTATAGAAAGTGGTGAAATAAAAAATGCTGGGCCTATAATAAGAGCTTACGTACGCATGCTAGAGAAGGTTTTGGATAATCCTAAAAAATTCGTATGTGCTACTGTATTCGTTTTGTTTTCATTTAGTGTGCTGTACTTTACTTTTGGTCCTGGAGTAAAGTTTTTTCCGAAAGTGGATTCAGATAATATTTTAATCAGTGTTAAAGCAAAAGAAAGCTTATCAGCCAAAGAACGAGATCTGATACTCAAAGAAGTGGAAGAACGCATTTTGAGCATTGAAAAAGAAATTCATGTTTCTTATGCTAGATCAGGAGCATTTTCAGACAACGTTATCGCCAGAATACAACTAGAACTTATGGATTGGCGCTTCAGGCGCAAAGCTAAGCACATACTAAATGATATAAGGAGCAGTGTGCAAGACATGAAAGGAATAATAATTAATGTTCAAGAGGAAAAGCCAGGACCGTCGGCTGACAAGCCAATACAAATTAACCTCAGCGGGAGTGTATCCAGTTTGAATTTAGCAGCAGAGAAAATTCTAGAAATTATGAACCAACCTTCATCCGGGTTTATAAATATTCAAGATAGCAGATCAGCACCTGAAATAGAGTGGAATATGAGTGTTGATAAGAGTAAGGCTACAAGCTCTGAAGTAAGTGTTGCAACCATTGGCGATTTTATAAAGATGGTTACAAATGGAGTGTTGATTGGAAAATATAGACCAAATAACACGGATGAAGAAATCGATATTGTACTCCGTTTCCCTGGAAAGGATCGCAACATGAAGACTATAGACAATCTTTTTATCAATACAGTTAATGGCCCGTATCCTATGAGCAATATAGTAAAATATGCTCCCGAAAAAAAGGTAAACAAACTAAACAGGATTGATGGATTACGCATAGTGACAATCTCTGCTGACGTTGATACTGGCTATCTTGTTGATGAAAGAGTAAAGTTCATTCAGAATTCTATTGCCCAGGATTGGGACAAGGGAGTAAAAATTGATTTTAAAGGCGACAAAGAAGATCAACAAAAATCAGGAGCATTTTTGTTAAAGGCTTTTATATTAGCGATTACACTAATGATATTGGTATTAGTGACACAGTTTAATAATGTATACCATACATTTATCGTAATGACAGCAGTGTTTTTATCCACAACATGTGTGTTTTTTGTTTTCTTTCTTATCCAACAAGTTTTCGTAGTTGTTATGTGTGGAGTGGGGATAATTGCTTTGGCGGGAATTATAGTGAATAATAACATACTATTACTTGATGCCTTTCATCACCAAATTAAGGTACACAAAAATGACATCAAGCGATGTGTAATAAACGCTGCAATTTCTCGCGTTAGGCCAATATTGCTTACCGTTGCAACCACAGTTCTTGGTTTAATACCGATGATTACCAGGTTAAATATCAATTTTTTTACGCTACAAATCACATATGATGCTCCATCAAGCCAGTGGTGGGTTGACATTTCAACAACCATAGCAAGTGGAATATTGGTTGCAACGGTTTTAACTTTATTCTTTACTCCTGCGTTGCTTGTTATACAAAGACATGAAAAAACTTGACTTAAATTAGCAATCATTTAACATTTAAGATAGTGTTCTTTGCCCGTTGGAGCTATAATTATAACTAATTACATTGGATTTATTTATTATGATTGCTAATCGTAAAAGCAGTGTTAAGCAGAAAAGTAACAAGAATAACATAGTTGGAAGCCTTGATGTAATAAAAACAGCAGGAGAGCTTTCACTTCAAAAAGGTTTAGATTTTGATGTTGTAATAAAGGCACTAGAAAGTGCTATAGAAGCAGTGGCTTATCAAAAATATGGTAGCAAAAGTAAAATTGTAGTTAATATAGATAGAAACACAGGCAAAGTTACTTCATACAGAAAACTAAAAGTTATTGATGACGAATCAAATAGAGAAGAGAATACTGAGTATGAATCAATTACGCTGACACAAGCTAAATTAATAAAAGAAGATGCAAAAATTGGAGATACTGTTAGTGAATTACTCTCTCTTAACACTGATCTTGCTTCAGCAAGAATTGCCCAGCAAAAAATTGCTCAAATAATTAAAGATGAAGAGTCAAAAAAGCAATATGAGGAATTTAAAGATAAGGTGGGAGAAATAAGGTATGGTATTGTTAAACAAGTAGAATATTCAGATCTTATTATAGACATAAATGGCACTAAGGCATATCTTCCATTACGAAATTTAACCGGTGGTGAATCATTTCGTGAAGGCGATAAGGTTAAAACTTATATACAGACTGTTAAGCGCTCTGATGATGGACGTCAAATTATTCTTTCTAGGACTCATGAAGGCTTTTTAGAGGCATTATTAAATCAAGAAATACCAGAAATTGCTGATGGGTTAGTAACAATTAAAGGTATAGCTAGAGACGCCGGCTCAAGGTCTAAGGTTGCTGTTTTCTCTCCTGACAAGAACATTGATCCAGTAGGTGCTTGTGTTGGAGTTAAGGGAGATAGAATAAAAACCATTATACACGAATTAAATGGTGAAAAAATTGACGTTATAAATTACTCCTCAGATTTGGGTCAATTTGTTATTAAAGCCATTACTCCTGCAGAAGTATCGAAGGTTATTATTGATGAAAATGAAAATTGCATAGAATTAATAGTTGCTGAAGATCAATTGAGTTTAGCTATAGGAAAAAAGGGCCAGAATGTAAGATTAGCTTCAGAGCTTGTTGGATGGAAAATTGAGATATTAAGCACTCAGCAAGAATCAGAAAGGCGAAGTAAAGAACTTAGTCAATGTTCAGCTTTATTTGCTGAAGCTTTAAACTTAGAAGAGATTATGGGTCAGCTATTGGTGACAGAAGGTTTTTCAAGCGTAGAAGATATATCCAGCGCTTCAATTAAAGAGCTTGCTTCAATAGAGGGCTTTAATGAGGATATTGCAAACGAACTTCACAATAGAGCAAACAAGTATCTGAAAGCAGAAAATGATAGAAAAATAGAAGAGCTAAAAAGTCTAGGTATGGAAGATGATGTAATCAATTTAACTTTATCAATAGACAATAAAATTGCTCTTAGTAAACATGATATTAAGACTTTAGAGGACATAGCAGATTTATCAAGTTATGAGTTTTGCAGCATACTCTCTTCCTCAGCTGATAATAAGATGAATTCAGAAAACCTAAAAGATACAGTAGACTCAATAATCATAGAAGCACGTAAAAAGCTTGGGTTAATATAATAAAATAATATGAATAATGAAGATATCAGTAATAAAAAATTAACGCTCCAAGGCTTAAGCAAGCTTAAATTAGACCTCAATTTAAACTCTTCAACTAGCCCAAGTACTGGAGCTACAATAGTAAAAAAAAGAAGAAAAAAATCTCATGATGCAGAAGAACATAATTTATTTGACGAGAGTAAATTAGGTTCTTTAACAGAGAAAGAACAAATTTTCCGCATTAATGCTGTGCAGAATGCTGCTTTGCTGAAAGAAAAAAATCAGAGAGAAGAAAAAGAGAAAACAGCAAAAGAAGACAGCAATAAAGAGATTGACGAGAAAAATGAAGCGGACACTTTATCTAAAGAAATAAATAAGCAAGTTTTAAGTGATACTCACTTAGTTGAACTAAAAGAAGATAATATTGACTATGAGGGCGACGATAAAAAGTCTTCTAAAGTCAACAAAGATATATATTCTAAGCATTCTAAACTGGTAATTGCACAGGCAATAGATGAAAAAACTGAACAACCCCCTGTATTTAAGCAAAGATTTGGTATAAGAAGTAGAAAGTCAAAGTTTACCAAGGGTAAAAATATATCAAGAGAAGTTATTATACCAGACAAAATAACTATCAGGGAGTTATCTATTCGCATGGCAGAAGATAGCAAGAGTGTGCTAAAAATGTTCAAAGAAGAAGTCGGTGAGAGTTATAGAGTAGATGATCTGGTGGATCCAGATATAGCATGTGAAATAGTGGAAAAATTTAATCATATGGCTAAACGAGTGAGCGATACCAACAGAGAAAAAGATTTATTTTTTATAGAAGGCAGAGAAAGCCTGCCTAAAAAACCTAAACCACCAATCGTCACTTTTATGGGACACGTCGATCATGGTAAAACCTCATTGCTCGATGCATTTCGTGAATCTAATGTTGCAGAAAGAGAGTCAGGTGGCATAACTCAACACATAGGTGCTTATCAAATAACGACAAAAGATAAGCAAAAAATTACCTTTATTGATACACCAGGACATGAAGCGTTCACTGCGATGCGTGCACGTGGTGCCAATATTACTAATATAGTTGTAATAGTAGTTGCAGCTGACGATGGAATCATGAAACAAACAGTTGAAGCAATAAATCATGCAAAAGCAGCAAATGTTTCCATTATAGTTGCTATTAATAAAATTGATAAATCTGAGCCTGGTGATGTAGAAAAAATAATTAATAGTTTGCCTCAATATGATCTCATCCCTGAAGGGCTTGGTGGTGATGTTATGATTGTGCCAGTATCAGCAAAAAAGAAAACTAATTTAGATAAACTAGAAGAGACGATTTTGTTAATCGCTGAATTAATGAAGCTAGAAGCAATAGAAGATTGTCGAGCACTTGGATGGGTAATAGAATCCAAAATAGATAAAGCGAAAGGAATATCAGCCACATTGATAGTTGAGGAAGGAACGTTAAAGGTTGGTGATATATTGGTAGTTGGTACAACATACAGCAAAGTACGTAGTATGGTTAATCACCTCGGTCAAAGAGAAAAAGCAGCACTACCCTCCGCTCCAATTGAAATTACTGGTCTAAATGGTGTGCCAAATGCTGGAGATAAATTTGTTGTTATAAATTCTGAAAAGCAGGCGCGTGAAATTGTTGAATACAGGCTAGAGTTAATCAAGAAAAAGAAAGAAGATTTGGGCGACAATAATTTAGATATATTCAGTCGTAATAACAGCGAAACAGAAGAACTATCTGTAGTTTTAAAGTGCGATGTAACTGGTTCTATTGAAGCAATATCAAGTTCAATTGATAAACTCGGTAAAGACCAAGTGAAATTAAATATCCTACACAAAGCAGTAGGAGGGATAACAGATTCAGATGTGCTGCTTGCAGAAGCATCAAGTGCAGTAATTTTAGCTTTTAATGTAAAAGTGGATTCAAAAATAAGGGACTTGGCAAAACAAAAAGGTGTAGAAATACATACTTATAACATAATATACGAGCTCATTGACGACATGAGAATGTATTTAACTAAAATGTTAAAGCCTGTTACACGAGAGGTTCGTGTTGGCTTTGCATCTGTGAGGCAAATATTTAACGTATCTAAAGCTGGTAATATCATTGGATGTTACGTAAGTGATGGAGTCATAAGAAAAGATTCTTTAATTAAGGTAATGCGTGGTGGCAAATTGGTGCATGAAGGAAAGTTAAAAGCACTACGTAGATTTAAAGATGATGTTAAAGAAGTAGGTGTAAACTTTGAATGCGGAGTATCACTAGAGGGTAATATCGATATTAAAGTTGGAGATATTTTAGAAGCTTATCAATTAGTGCAAGAAGAAAGGGTATTATAGTAGCTGGATATGAAAAAGGAAATTAGAAACCTAAAAATAGCATCGGTATTGCATAGAGCGATATCAAGAGTCCTAATGGAAGGTAAGGTGTTCAATAAAAATGTAGCGGTATCTGACGTAAAATTAAGTAAAGATTTGAAAAAAGCAGATGTATATATTGTGTTATCTTCATTGAATATTCAAGTAGCTGACTACTTAGATCCAGAAAAAAGACGCACTGGAGATCCTTCTGAGAATAATTGTGATATTAATACTGTTGTTAATGAAATGAACCAATCTGCATGGTCAATACGTAAATCTATATTGTGTTATGTTGATTTGCGATTTATACCTGAACTAGTTTTCAAGCCTGACTTAGCGTTCGATAATTTTGTTAATGTAAGCAAAATATTACATAATCACACTTAATTAATGCATTTCAATCGTTACTTTTCATTAATGAGGTTGCACAGTTTAACGGGTTTGTGGCTTGTGCTATTTCCCAGTTTGAGCGGTATTCTTTTAGCCTCAACTTCTCTATCGTATCAGGTTCTTTTTCTCCTTGTTTTGTTTACTATAGGTGCATTTTTAATGAGACCCGCAGGGTGCATAATCAATGACATTTTCGATAGGGAAATAGATGCGCACGTTGAACGAACAAAATATAGGCCACTTGCAAGTGGTGCATTAAACATAAAGCAGGCTTTAGCTTTACTTTCACTGTTACTGTCTATTGCCCTGGTAATCTTATTATTAACTAATAAAACTACACTCATACTTGGAATAATCTCAATGTGTATGATAGCTACTTACCCTTTATTAAAGCGGTATGTTTGGTGGCCACAATTGTTCTTAGGGTTTACCTTCAATATGGGATCGCTCATGGGCTCAGCAGCAATAACAAACCAGATCAGTATAGAATCCTTGCTGTTTTATATAGGATGCGTCTTTTGGACACTTAGCTATGACACCATATACGCCCATCAAGATAAAAAAGATGATGAAAAACTCGGGATGAAATCTACCGCATTATATTTTGGTGATACAACAAAATCTTGGTTGAAAAGATTTTATTTAATATCTCTTATGACGTGGCTATATGCTGGTATTTTATCATCATTAAATAACATTTTTTATATTGCTCTACTTGCTGTAGGGTTCATATTTCACCGCCAATACAAAAATTTCAATCCTGACGATCCCAGTCAATGCATGTCCATATTTAAAAATAACTCCTACGTAGGGTTGCTGCTCTTTTTCGGCATTCTTTTAGATAGAATTATCACCTAGGTCTCAAGAGTTTCGGCTCTAATGAAATCAATAGACTCAGGTAGCCCGCAGAAACAAAAAAACTTGCTTGACAAACTCCGCCAGCCCTCTTATCATGAAACTGAAGCTATTGTATTTGCTTTCGCCAATCTGCAGATTAAAAGGTAAGGATTACTTAATGTATCGGCGTCTTATGTTCAATTTTTTGCAGTATATAGATACTGTATGTCTTTACAAAACTTCATCTACATCTAGATTTTTATCTAAATAAGCTGAACGCGCTTATAAAGCGTTACAAGACATCAAAAAATGCCAATACTCGACAGAGATAGTAAAAGACTAGCTAACTCGGGGATTCTTTGTCTTTTTTTCTGCTTAGTAAATTTCTTAAACATTTGCAGCGTAAGTTAGTTGCAATTAAAAGCGGCTGAATCTCGCTTGTCAAGCGTTTAAAACATAAAAAACGCCAATATTTTAAAGCGGATAATAACCCCAGGGCTTCTTTTGCCTTTTTTTTCATTTGGTAAATTTCTTAATATTTACAGCTAAACAACAACCGTCATCCCTAAGTATCCCGCTGCTTGTTAGCGGCTGAGATACCGCGAATGAATCGCGGTATGACGGTTCGCGGCAGGATGACGATAAGCTCGTCATCCCACTACTTGTTAGCGGCTAAGAGATACCGCGGCGGTATAGCTATAGGATGACAAAAAAAGGGCACTGTGACGAACTTAAATCACAATTATCAGTTAATGCTAATTACGGCATTATAAAAAACGCCAAACTTTTTTCTGCTTTTATGCAAGAAGTCTAGTCCATATATTCCTCCCACTTTTCCGTGACTTTTCTTACTATTTCCTCACTCATTTTAATTTTCTTTCCCCATTCTCGTTTGGTTTCAGGCGGGATTTTATTTGTCGCATCAAATCCCATTTTACCTCCAAGTCCACTTTCAGGGGAAGCAAAGTCTAAATAATCAATAGGTACACTTTCTATCATGATTGTATCACGCACAGGGTCCATCCTCGTTGACATTGCCCACATTACTTCCTTCCAATCACGTACATTTATATCATTATCAACAACGATAATAAACTTCGTGTATAAAAACTGCTTTAGAAAAGAAAGTATGCCCATAACAATTCTTTTTGCCTGCCCTGGATAGGATTTTTTTATCGACACTACCGCTATTCTATATGAGCAACCTTCCGGCGGCAGATAAAAGTCCACTATCTCTGGAAATTGATTAATAAGAATGGGCACAAAAATTTCATTGAGTGCTTCACCAAGAATCGATGGTTCATCAGGTGGCTTGCCAGTGAAAGTGCTGAGATAAATTGGATTTTTGCGCATAGTAATTGCAGTAATATTAAACTCAGGAAATTGCTCAACAGAATTATAGTAGCCAGTGTGGTCTCCGTATGGCCCTTCGTCTTGATAGCTATCCAAACTCACATAGCCTTCCAGAACGATTTCCGCGTGAGCTGGTACTTGAAGTGGAACAGTCTTACAATTTACAAGCTCAAGCGGCTTCTTTCGCAGTAGTCCAGCAAATTGGTATTCTGACAATGTTTCTGGCACTGGAGTTACCGCAGCAATAATCGTTGCAGGATCACTACCAATCACAGCAGCAGCAGGAAATTTCATATTTTGTTCCTTCTCTTTCCATCGTTTGTGGTGACCTGCACCACCACGATGTGCAAGCCAACGCATTAGTGTTGTTTTTTTATCTATAACCTGCATACGATATATTCCAAGATTAAAATTATCTTGCTTTTCTTTCGTGGGTCCTTTCGTTACCACAATTGGCCAGGTAATAAGTGGTGCAGGTTCATTTGGCCAGCATGTTTGAATGGGCAGTAGACTTAGGTCCACTTCATCTCCGGTTAGCACTACCTCTTGACATGGAGCCTTGCTCACGACTTTACTTCGCATCGATAACACGACTTTCAACAAAGGAAACATTTTTATAGCATCTTTAAAGTTTTTTGGCGGCTCAGGTGATTGCAAAAATGCTAAAAGTTTACCAAGATCTCTTAGCTCACCAGGATTTATGTTCAGTCCCAAGGCAATTCTTTCAATAGTACCGAATAAATTCACTAAAACTGGAATCGAATTTTTGCCGTTTTCTGTGACAACATTTTCAAAGATGATAGCTGGTCCTTTGTTTGACAAAACTCTGCGGTGAATTTCTGTCATTTCAAGAACAGTTGAAACCTCCTCCTTAATCCTAATCAGATCTTTTTTTTCCTCTAAGGCTTTAATGAAGTCACGTAAGTTGTTGTACATATTTTAAAGATTTTAAGTCTTTTAAGAAGTGTTTTTCCCAGCACAACCTATTCACTTATTATTATAGAGGCTCTAGAAAAATTATTCTCCAGCTCGCTTTTTAAGTTTTTATATTCAGTAGTGTTTAACTCTTCATTGGTAATAAAGCTTTTCTGTATAGCTACTATATCATTTAATTCTGTGCTGCCATTTTGATGTTTACATGACCTATTTACATATAACCATGGAGAATTTATTTCAAAATTCAATTCTGCACAGTTTTTAATCGCAATGTCTTTTATTACCGTATGCGTTTCACGAGTATGAGGAGTACCTATAAAAATGTCTGACACTTGGTCAGAAACTGTATTTACGACACCATTAAGCAAATTATTTTCTAAAGTTAAAACAAGTCCTAGGTTCGTCCTAAAAACTTTATTTTTTTGTTGTAATTCATACTTAATTGTAAGATCCTCTACATTACGCGAAGTAAGATCAGGCAATTCTAAGAATTTCTTTTCTTTTTCATTAAGATATACCCCACTAATTATATAAAAAACAGAATCTCTTAACTGCTCGTTTGAGTAATATAATCCAGCACTTGCTAAGCTCATAGCTGACTCCCCTTGCATAGTAAGCTGACCACGTTCGTTTACAACATTATCTTGTATAGTTAATTCACTATGGGATATAATTTTTGAATTTTCAGCTTGTACAGCAGGAATTTTTGTGTAGCTAACTTCTTTAGAATCCAATACTAAAGCAACTTTGTCAGCAACATCTGGAAAAATACCTTGTGCCATACTAACCTTATTAGTCGGATCAATCCAATATATTTTTCCACCTTTATTTGTTACTCTGAGCATCGTATGATTAAAATTACCCAGATTAGGTAATGCTTCGGAATTAGGAATGCTAGTAATTCCTCTCATAACTAGAGTAGGTTGAACTCTGTAACCAAGTTTTTGTAAAATAGCAGCCGTACTAACAGAAAAATCCTTACAATCTCCAGTTTGATAATCAGCAATTTTCTCTAAATCTCTTGGAAAAAATCGTCCTGACACTGTACGCCAATCTCCCGTGTATTGAATTTTCTCATTCAACAAAGAAGTAACAACGTTAATTTTCTCTTCATCAGTACTCTCATTGGCAGCAGATTCTGCTATGGCCGTAAAAATTGTAGGAAGTGGCTGAGTAATGACGTTATAATATCCAGGAGCTAATTTTTTTGCTAAATCCTCCCATTTAGATAGGCTTGACAGTGATACCCAAGTATTGTGCTTAAAATTCAATATTCCATTATGTGGCTCATTTATCAAACCTTCATAAATTGCCTTTTTTAAAGTAATGCTTATAGAATGTACACCATTCTTTTTCTCCTCAGCGATCTTTAATACGTTTCTTGGATCATTCACTCTAATCTCTAGAGGCAACTCAGAATTGATTTTAGTATTCTCTGCTTGAAAATACCGCCCATAATAAGAAAAGTGCAAACCATAAAAATTATCAATAGGAACTTTTTTATGAATTTGTTTATATTTTAGATATACTTCTGCACCAATTGTCATTTTAGGAAATGATATGGTTACTTGCCTTAGCTGATCGAAACCTTGAGGACTAGCCAACGCCTTGTCCTCTATCATGTTTTTAGCGACTACGTATTCCCTCCCATTGTAAGCTGTTTTAGCTTCTAAAATAGTGAGGTCTGCACTATCACCATTATAAATAAGACTGTATGGGGAGAATGCACTACGCCCAGATTCCTTGAGTACTTTTGCTTGGAGTTCTGATTCTAATTCATAAGTACCATCCCCATTAATATTAATGGTACTATTAGAAATTTTGATCTCAATGGGAGCATCTTCATACTTAGTCCACCTTGCTTCAACTGGAGGAGTTATAAAAAACACTAACAATGTTAAGTTAAAAAGAGTTTTTAAAAATTTCATTATGACACTCATATAGAATATTTAAAATTATCGGCATATTGACTGAAAAATTGTTTTATTACACCCACACGACGCGACCATACACTGCAATAAACTCAGCAAATGGGAAAAAGAGAAGCTTACTTCCTAGAATGGCTATTTCCTTTTTTTTACCAATATTTATCGCCGCGTTTGTTAGCATTATACATGGCAGTTATAAGATAATCAACTACCAAAATGTTTCACCACCCTCATCACCAAGTCTTCTGATGAACTTTGTGGTAATGTGCTTGAGTTTCATTGTACGTAAAGTTTGTACTTGCAGCAAAATTGGCTATAAAATACACTTGATACAAATGTTTTTATGTATTAACATTAGATGCTTCTTTTAATATACAGATAAATGTGTACTAAAAGTTTTATGTTGTAGGTTTTTAAATAAATTGTATGTCTAGGGTATCGTTTTTATTAATTTTAATAATAGCAATAGCAAGCTTGCCGATAATAAATAATTGGCTCTCAAATCGCAGCCAAATGCTAAACGATGATTATATAGGTGAGAAATTAGATAATTATATAAGTAGAAATTTTGATAAGATCATAAAAACTCTCAAAGAGGAGTCGATTAAAAGTAGTTACGCTGCTCGAGATAATGTAACCAAAAGTAAAATTTCACAATACAAGGATCAAATATTTGACCTTACTTATCCTTACTCCGGAAATGAAAATAGTAGTGTTATAGCTGTAGGCTTCCTTGACTATTCTTGTGGACATTGCAAAGCTATAAAGAATGATATAAAGCAGTTAATTAACGACGGCAAAATTAAGTATATCTTTAGGGATGCTCCAATACTTGGTAACGCTTCTTTAAAGGCAGCAAAAAGTGCTTTAGCTGTCTATTTTCTCGATAAAGAAAAATATTTCGATTTTCACCATGCTGCTTTAAGTCACAAAGGAGAATTTTCAGACGAAAGCATATTGGATATAGTGAAAAACATAGGGATTGATGAGGACGATTTTAATGATTCCATAAAAGATAACGCGGACAAAATTGAGCAAATGATAAACAACAGTAGGCTTCTAGTAAGAGATTTGGGAGTAGGTGGTACACCTTTTTTAATAATTGGAGATAGCCTGTTTGTAGGAGCAACTGATTTGAATGTATTACGCAAAAAAGTAGATGAATTAAGTCACAAGCAAGGCTAGTTTCAATTTGCCATAAAATTTTATTTTTTTGCTTGACAACTCAAATGAACCTGAGTATAGTAATTGTGGGTATGACAGCAGTTTAACTCAGTGGTCTCATCCACTTTCCATGGCGTCATTTACTATGTGAAACGCTTTCAAATTACAACATTTTCTTCAACCAAACTATTTTACTTTCTCAGGAGGACATATGTCATTCACAGAAATTAGATTTCCAGAAAATATATCTTATGGTTCCACTGGAGGACCGGAATTTTCCACTGACGTTGTAATACCAATTCCCATTACAGGGCAAACAGATGGACAATGATGGAAGAAAAGCCATACTGAAGTAAGTAAAATAGCGAGGTTTAAATGGCATTAAGATCAAAATTATTGGATGAAAAAGTAGTAGAATCAGCAAAAGAAATGCTGAAGAAAGTAAGGAATAATGCATATGTTTCAAAAAAACTAAATGCTGTAATTGCAGCAAAAAAGTACAGTATAACGGCTGTAGCAAAAATATATTGCATTTCAAGAAGCGCACTAACTTCGTGGGTAAAACTCTTGAAAATTGGCAGAGAAGAAAAACTGTTTGCTCCTTCACAACGTCGTAGAAAAACTAAATTAAATCAGGCTCAACTACAGCAAATTGAAGAGTGGATAGAAGAAAATCCTAATATCACCATTAAAGAAATGAGAATAAGAATCCAGGAAAAGTTCGGATTAAATATCAGCAAATCTACAGTACACCGCCATATGCAAAAGATGAAATTCTCATATATTACACCAAGACCAGTTCATAATGGACAAGATAAAAGCAAACAAGAGGAATTCAAAAAAAAATCTCAATGGAGCTATTAGCAAGTATCCAGAAAAAGAGCTATTTTTCTTTGATGAATCATGGTTTGGCACACATTCAAAAGTTGGACATGGGTGGTTTAAAAAGGGGATTAGAACACAGGTTAAAACAAAATTAGGTAGGCAAAATTTCTATCTCTATAGTGCAGTTAATCCTAGAAATCGAGAGAGTTCTAGCTTATTTGCACCAAATGTCAACACTGATTGCATGAACATATTTCTTGAGCAAATTTCGCAATATCTAGAAACACGAGAGGCTTTTCTCGTTATGGACTGTGCTAGTTGGCATAGGTCAAAAAATTTAAAGGTACCTAAAAATATCGACATTATATACCTACCTCCATACTCACCTGAGCTAAATCCTGTTGAGAGGCTTTGGTTATATATAAAACAGAACATTTTGCGCAATAAAATATACGATACAATTGCTCTACTTGAGGGTGCTTTGTGCAAATTTATTACTTCTCTTGCCAGCTCCACAATTAAACAACTCTGCAATGTTTCCTATTTGACTGGACAACAATGAGAATTGGTATTAGAGGTTGTCCGGAAACTAGTAAATTCAAGCATATTCCCTCTTTAACATAACCCTACTCATAGCTAGGTATATGAAATTCTCAGTGGATGTTGTGAGTAAATCATACTCCTTCGATAGCCTTCTATTCCTATTAACCCAAGCAAAAGTCCTTTCTACAACCCATCTTCTTGGCTGTACTTTAAACCCTTGTTCTCTTGTTGGTAGTAGCTCAGGTGGCGTATCTTTGTGCACCCAAAATCTACATGGAGGCCTTGTAACAATTTCAATATCTATGTCATATTCTTCCTTTATGTGATTCTTTAAATTTCTTCCTTGGTATCCCATGTCAGCCCACATTTTTTTAACTTTAGTATATTTTGTTCTCATATTGTTTAATGCTATTTTAATACCATCTCTATCATTTTCGTTAGCAGCGCCTACGTAACAACCTAGTATAAAACCCTGAGTGTCTGTAATTATATGCCTTTTTCTACCCTTTACTTTTTTACTTCCATCATAGCCTTTGATCCCCCCTTTTCTGTAGTCTTTACAGATTGACTATCTACTATACAGGCACTCGGCTGCTCATTCCTTCCTATTTTTCTTCTACTATATTTTGTAATTTCATAATTCATTTTCTCAAAAATTCCCTGCTTCTTCCATTGCCTGAACTGCTCATACACAGTCTTCCATAGCGGAAAATCATTTGGTAAATACCGCCATTGACACCCTGTACGCAATACATAGAAAATTGCTTCTAATATTTCTCTTTTGCTATACTTTGGCGGCCTTCCTCCTTTCTTGTATGATACTCTGAAGTGTTTTTCTATTCTTGCCCATTCCCTTTCGCTTAGATCTGTTGGATACTTTTTTCTCATCTTTACCCCGTACTAAAATTTCAGATATTATAGCCTTTTACTTGTTTCCGGACAACCTCTCACTATCCAATTTTAGATTTTTTGATTCTGCTAAACTCTCAATAACACGAATTATAACATTCTTTCCATTCTCATCTATTGAGTGGATATCAGCTCCACGATTAATCAGCAATTCCATTATTTTGTGATCTGTAGCATGTCCTAAAGCCTGATTTAAAGCTTGATTATTATTTATATCAAATGATCCTGTATTCTTGAGAGACATAGTCTTTGAAAAGAATTTTCTAAAACTATTTAATGCATCATAGAGAATTAGAGTCAGTTTAACACCTTTTATGTCATTGTTTTTGACAGATTTAATTAAAAAATTATCTATTATGCCCATGATTATACCCCCTATATAAAAGCTCACTACCATGGTACAATTTTAAACTATGATGATTTATTTTCTACTAATAGCAGCTCTCTATAACCACTTAACAAGTGGTGGCATTGACATCATAATTGCATCTGGATTGCCGTCAGTCATTAAACCAAACCTTGTGCCACGATCGTATAACAGATTGAATTCTACATATCTGCCACGTTTTATTAATTGATTTTCTCGTTGTTCTTTTGTCCAAGATTTTTGCATATGTTTACGTATGACGTGCGAATAAATTTCCAAAAAGGCTTCACCTACTGCTTTTGTGAACTCAAAATCGTTTTCCCAGTTGCCAGAACTCAGATTATCATAGAAAATGCCACCAATGCCACGCGGCTCTTTTCTGTGTTGTAAGAAAAAATAATTGTCACATTGCTCTTTAAATTTTGGATAATATCCGGTGTCAAATCTATCACATGTCATTTTGATTGATTCATGGATATACTTGCAATCTTCTTCATTTTTATATATTGGCGTAAAATCCATTCCTCCACCAAACCATTGTTTTGAAGTATATATCAGCCTTGTGTTCATATGTGCTGCAGGGATAAGGGGCGATTGCATATGAGACACTAAAGATATACCGCTTGCCCAAAACTCTCCGTTACTTTCACTTGCACCAGGAATTTCATTAATGGCTGAATCTGCAAATTTTCCGTGTACTTTTGAAACGTTTACTCCAACTTTTTCAAAAACATTACCAAAAATAATTGTAGATTCACCACCTCCACCACCTGGGCGATCCCACTTTCTCTTTTCGATCTTTGGCTCTGCGGATGATTGTTTTTCAATTAATAAGAAAGATTCTATGATCTTATCTCTTAGTGCACAGAACCATTTAAATGCTTGTGTTTTTTGTTTTTCCATAATATCCTCTTGCTAGCTTATTAACATTGTTATATCTGATATTTAAGGAACTTAATTAGATTTGGATGATAATTATCTATCAAAGACGTTAATAAATCTATAATAATTAAATCAATATAATAGAACATTTTCGTATGTACAACAATGCCAAGTAACAATAATGAATAAAAGATACATAGATAACAAAAAAGAGAACAGGGTTGACTTCATACTAAGAAATTATGGAATGTCAATTGTTGTGATGGCAGTTATTATGCTCTTACCTCCAGTAGCAATATCGATACTCTACTTTTTTGATATATATAGTCAGCATATTAATATAGAGATTAATTTATTAGTTAGCATTCTAACAACTCTCTTTATGATGTATAATGTAAAACGCTACAGATACCTACTTAATACTATAGAATTTCAAAATGCAATATTTGCAAATGCACTAAATCATAATACAGAATTTTGCCTTATTTTACATAAGGATGAAGGTATTATTTATGCTGATGCAAGGTTCTACGAAAGGTTTAAAGATCATATAGATGATGACATTACGTTAGCCAAGATTCTTGAAATAGGAGATGTTTCAGAAGCAGACAAAAAAGTACTCTATCATGCACTAAAAAATAACTCTTCTGTACAGGTATGCATTTCCTTAAACAAGAAGAATAGAGTATCTAACTTTCTTTTGCTCTTTGAGCCGATACCAGATAATCCCCAAATTGCTATAAATAGTAATAAGATTTTAAATTTATCATTAGTGCCAATAGCAAGGCCAGATGGGTATTTTGTATTAAAAGCAACACAGATAAACAAGGAGCAGATATATGAAGAGTTAATAGAAAAACACAGCATAGGAACTTACATTGCAAATGCCAAAGGGGTGATTTTATCTGTAAATAAAAGATTTTTAGACATATTTGAACTAAAAAAACTGGAAAAAGGTAGCTCAATCAGTGATTTTATATCTCAATCTAAATATAACAATACAACAACCGATAATGAAATTTTGTTTTTTACTATAAGTGGTATTCCATTCAAGGCTTATATGAGCACTGCTATATTTTGTGATAAATACAACCATAGCTATATATATGGCTTTATAACACCAACCGAATCAAATATTGTTGATTATCAATTACACCCTTGTTTTGCAAATTCATCAATTGCTATTGCACAATGTGACATAAACGGCAACTTTGTAAAGAAAAATACGGCACTAATAAAGCTTGCAGGGTCAGATAATAATTCAATCTTTACGTTGATATTGGATAGTTATCATGTGAAAATACGTGAATATTTTTCGAGTAATAGAATAAATAATGCGTCTTTTGATGTACAGCTCAACGGCGGTAATAACATAAAAATATATTTCAATAAGTTTCTTCATAATAAAATGATCTTCATACTTTGTTATTTTATTGACAATACTGAACACAAAAACCTAGAGATAAAGCTTGAGCATTATCAAAAGATGCAAGCTATAGGGCAGTTAGCAGGTGGTATTGCGCATGATTTCAACAATATATTGACTGGGATAATAGGATTTTGCGATTTGCTTTTACTCCAACACTCAGCTGGTGACCCATCTTTTGGAGATATAATACAGATACAGCAAAATGCAAAGCGTGGATCAAATTTAGTAAGACAATTGCTTGCTTTCTCAAGAAGACAGACCTTGCAGCCAAAAATTATTGATGTAAATAATACTATAGCTAATCTTTATGAAATGATAAAAAGATTAATAGGTGAAAATATAAAATTTAATATTTATTATGGTAGAGACTTGGGTGCTGTTAGGGCTGATCAAGGGCAATTAGAGCAAGTTATACTTAACTTAGCAGTCAATGCTAGTGCTGCTATGGAAAAGGGCGGAGAATTAACTATACGAACCTTTAATCAAAAGATTGACTCATTAAATTCTACACCTCAGGATATGTTTTCTCCAGACAAGGAAGCGATTGAACATGGAAATTATGTTGTGATTGAAGTAATTGATACTGGATGTGGAATGACGAGTGATACAACTGAAAAGATCTTTGATCCATTTTTTTCTACCAAAGATATTACCTCTGGTACAGGTCTTGGCCTCTCTACTGTATATGGCATTATTAAACAAACTGAAGGATACATCTATGTTGCTAGCAAAGTAAATCATGGAACTAAATTTAGCATATTTTTGCCCATGGTTTACATATCAGATGAAAATGATAGAGAGGAAGATAGTGAAGAAACAGAAAAACCGGTAGTAAGTGAAATTAAAGGTAATGGTATAATTTTATTAATCGAAGATGAAGATTCAGTAAGGGAATTCATCTCTAAAGCACTCAAAAGAAAAGGATTTGATGTAATAGAAGCAAGCATAGGCAGCGAGGCGCTAGAAATAATCAGTAAAAAAAGTCAACACATAGATCTTATAATCACTGATGTAATCATGCCAGAGGTGAGCGGCCCAGAAATAGTTAAAGAAGCATTGATCCATAGGCCAAATATCAACGTTATTTTTATTTCTGGGTATGCAGAAGATGCTTTTTTAAAGAGTGATGACATCAATATAGAAGATTTTCACTTTTTGCCAAAACCATTCACTCTGAATGAATTAGGAAACAAGGTTCAAAGTGTGTTACACAAAGTAAAAAAGACAGTCTAATTTTAGTGTGGTTAGCAACAAAAAAATTTTCTAATGCAAAAGTTTCTTGCATATATACAATAGAATTATTTTATACATAAGATAAAAGGCGTGAGCAAGATTATTGCAATAGTAAATCAAAAGGGTGGAGTTGGCAAAACCACAACTAGTATAAATTTGTCGACAGCCTTTGCTGCTGTAGGAAAAAGCACTTTATTGGTAGATCTTGATCCTCAAGGAAATGCTAGCACCGGACTCGGGATTTCTTATCGTAGTAGGGAAGAAAAAAACATATACAAAATACTACTAAGCAGCGAAAATAGATTGATAGAATCGGCAATTTTCAATATAAAGGAAATTCCAAATTTATCACTAATTTCGTCAGTAGTTGATTTATCAGCTGCAGAAATTGAATTATCGCAACTTGAGCGAGGAAAATTTGTGCTAAAAAGCGCATTAGAGAAGATACGCGATAATTATGAGTATATAATCATCGATTGCCCTCCATCACTTGGGCTTCTAACCATAAATGCTTTGACTGCTGCTAATTCTATTATTGTCCCTCTTCAGTGTGAATTTTTTGCTTTGGAGGGATTGAGCCATTTAGTTAAAACTGTAGAGCTGATAAAAAGAAATAACCTAAACCCTTTTTTGGCAATAGAAGGGATAGTGTTAACAATGTATGACAGGCGCAACAAACTCAGTGAACAGATTAAAAACGATATTTGCCAGTATTTAAATGATAAAGTATACAAAACTATCATCCCATTGTATGAGACTGTTATTCCACGTAACGTACGGTTATCAGAAGCGCCTTCTCATGGAAAACCCGCTATTGTGTATGATCTTAAGTGTCCTGGTGCACAAGCATATATAAGTTTGGCAAGGGAAATTTTAAAAAAGCACGCGAGCAGTTGTAAGGAGAAGAAACTAGTAAGCGAGGGCGTAGTATGAAGGATGATAGACGCCTCGGCAGAGGTCTTGCCGGCCTCATAGGCGATAATTATGATAATAAAGAAGATCGACAAGAGCATTTGCCTATTTCATTACTGCACCCAAGCAAATTTCAACCGAGGAAACATTTTGACGAGGAGTCATTAAGAGAACTTGCAAATTCGATAAAGAAAAGTGGCATTATACAGCCTATCGTGGTACGCAAAGATTCAAATGATGATGGTTATGAAATAATAGCTGGAGAACGTCGTTGGCGAGCAAGCAAGATTGCAAATCTTGATAGTGCACCGGTTATCATAAAAGATCTGAGCGACAAGGAATGCTTGGAAGTATCCATTATTGAAAACATACAAAGGCAAGATATTAATCCAATAGAGGAAGGTGAAGCTTACAGAAAACTGATAGATGAGTTTTTCTATACACATGAGGAATTAGCTTCAGCTATAGGCAAAAGCCGCAGCCACATAACCAATATGATTCGGATGTTGTTGCTCCCTGATAGGGTGAAAACAATGATCAATGAGAAAAAATTGTCTATGGGTCATGCAAGAGCGTTGATTAATGTTGAAAATGCGGAAAGTATTGCAGAAAAAATAGTTTCTCAGGGCTTAAGCGTTAGACAAACTGAAAAACTGATAAAGGACCTACATCAAAACAACAATCAAAAAGAGCAGAGATATACTAGAAATCAAGATATGACAGTAATAGAAGGCGCTATATCTTCTCAACTTGGTTTAAAGATCAAAATTAATGACAACAATTCTAAGGGTAAAGTTATGATACGGTATGATAATCCAAATGAATTGGATTTGATATTGAAAATTTTGAATAGGAAACTTGAGGCATAGCTAGTAGTTGGCTAGCAAAGCAACAAACCAATATCAACTGTTGGTGTCATGAAAGTAGCTGACACTGGAATCCAGGAATTTTATTAAGTTGGTAAGCATAAAAGTATAACTTCTACGTCATACCGCCGCGGTATCCGCTAACAAGCAGCGGGATGACGATTGTCAGGGTAGCTGTCATCCCAGTGCCCTGACTACTTGGATCCAGGAAAAAGAATGGTGTCATCCCAGTGCGTGATACCCTAGTAGAAATCGTTTTTGTAATTGCAACATTCGTGCAATCTTTAGCCATAAATATTTAAAAAATTTACCAAATGAAAAAAAAGGCAAAAGAAACCCCGTGGTGGTTGGCTATTTACCATGTACTAAAATATCGGCGTTTTTTTTATTCTAAAACGCTTGATTAAGAGCGATTTAGCTGCTTTTAACTTGCAACTAACCTACACCGCAAGTGTTTAAGAAATTTACTAAGCAGGAAAAAAGGCAAAGAAACCCCGTAGTAGCTAGCATTCAAATTCTCCCTTGTCAATTTGACGTTTTTTGCTGTCTTAAACGCTTTGTAAGCGCGTTTCGGCTTATATAGGTAAAAACCCAGAAATTTTTAAAGACATGCGATGCACGTAGTGCGAAAAATTAAACATGAGACGCCAAATACCCTAAGTTTTTTGTCATTAACCTGCACAGATTGCGAAGATAAATAAATAGCTTCAGTTTTATGATAAGGGAGCTGGCGAGGCTTGTCAAGGAAGTTTTTCGTTTCATCCAATGCGCTGCCAAAAGCTATGCAAAAAGTCCAATGAGTTAACTCCCATATATCCTGAGTAATTCTTGTGCATTAGCTTTGATTAGGATAGGGCATTTTCTATCATTTAATAGGGAACGCAATATTTCAGTTGCACCCTTAACGTCGTTATTGTGTATCTTTACTATAGCGATGGCTTCTTGGCTTGAATAAGGGTATACTGTGCTTGATTCTAAATTATCAATTTTGTCTTTATTTATTTTTTCACCGTTGGAGTGAAGTAAGCTCATTACTTCTAAATATTGTGCTAACTCACGCAAAACACCAGGAGCATCTTTATCATCTGCCAAATCATTATAAATAGATGCTGTGTCTGTTGGCATTGAATCTGAGATATGATTGAATGCGCGTTCAAAATTTGCTAAATACTCCCAATTTGAATCTATTTCTTCTAGCAGCGGCTTATTATCTTTTTTTAAGAATAATACTTCGTAAAACTTGTCACCTGCAGTTATAGATTGTTTTGTGTTATCAATGTTGCGCAATAAGTATAATGTGATGCCAACTAACATTGGCGCGAGTGCAAGCAGAAAGATGTATTTTTTCATGGTAATATTCCAAATAGTTATATATTTATACATTAATGCTTTTGATTTGCAAAAACATATTGACATAGTGATTATATCATATAATAATATTCTTAAAGTTGTTTGAATAGTTGGAGATTAAAATATTTCTAAAGTAGAAATAAAGACAGCAGTATTAAGCTAAATTATTTTTTGTCGGATTTATCCGATGTACCCTCAACCTTTTATAGGTTGAAGTCTAAATTTGAGAGTTTGATCCTGGCTCAGAATGAACGCTGGCGGCAGGCCTAACACATGCAAGTCGAACGGAGTTATATTGTAGCTTGCTATGGTATAACTTAGTGGCAGACGGGTGAGTAATGTATAGGAATCTACCTAGTAGTACGGAATAATTGTTGGAAACGGCAACTAATACCGTATACGCCCTACGGGGGAAAAATTTATTGCTATTAGATGAGCCTATATTAGATTAGCTAGTTGGTGGAGTAATAGCCTACCAAGGCAATGATCTATAGCTGATCTGAGAGGATGATCAGCCACACTGGAACTGAGATACGGTCCAGACTCCTACGGGAGGCAGCAGTGGGGAATATTGGACAATGGGCGAAAGCCTGATCCAGCCATGCCGCATGAGTGAAGAAGGCCTTTGGGTTGTAAAGCTCTTTTAGTGAGGAAGATAATGACGGTACTCACAGAAGAAGTCCTGGCTAACTCCGTGCCAGCAGCCGCGGTAATACGGAGAGGGCTAGCGTTATTCGGAATTATTGGGCGTAAAGGGCGCGTAGGCGGATTAGTAAGTTAAAAGTGAAATCCCAAGGCTCAACCTTGGAATTGCTTTTAAAACTGCTAATCTAGAGATTGAAAGAGGATAGAGGAATTCCTAGTGTAGAGGTGAAATTCGTAAATATTAGGAGGAACACCAGTGGCGAAGGCGTCTATCTGGTTCAAATCTGACGCTGAGGCGCGAAGGCGTGGGGAGCAAACAGGATTAGATACCCTGGTAGTCCACGCTGTAAACGATGAATGTTAAATATGGGAAGTTTTACTTTCTGTATTACAGCTAACGCGTTAAACATTCCGCCTGGGGACTACGGTCGCAAGATTAAAACTCAAAGGAATTGACGGGGACCCGCACAAGCGGTGGAGCATGTGGTTTAATTCGATGCAACGCGAAAAACCTTACCACTCCTTGACATGGAAATTATACCTATTCGAAGGGATAGGGTCGGTTCGGCCGGGTTTCACACAGGTGTTGCATGGCTGTCGTCAGCTCGTGTCGTGAGATGTTGGGTTAAGTCCCGCAACGAGCGCAACCCTCATCCTTAGTTACCATCAGGTAATGCTGGGGACTTTAAGGAAACTGCCAGTGATAAACTGGAGGAAGGTGGGGATGATGTCAAGTCATCATGGCCCTTATGGAGTGGGCTACACACGTGCTACAATGGTGGCTACAATGGGCTGCAAAGTCGCGAGGCTAAGCCAATCCCTTAAAAGCCATCTCAGTTCGGATTGTACTCTGCAACTCGAGTGCATGAAGTTGGAATCGCTAGTAATCGTGGATCAGCACGCCACGGTGAATACGTTCTCGGGTCTTGTACACACTGCCCGTCACGCCATGGGAATTGGTTTCACTCGAAGCTAACGACCTAACCGCAAGGAGGGAGTTATTTAAAGTGGGATCGGTGACTGGGGTGAAGTCGTAACAAGGTAGCAGTAGGGGAATCTGCAGCTGGATTACCTCCTTAGGCTTTGCGCATAACTTACCATTTTTAATGATGGTGTTGTTATGTGCTATACTGCTGTCTTTACTTCTACTTTATTTTAATTTCCCGATAACGGAATTTTATGAGTGATAGACCTCTTTCTCCACATTTACAAATATATAAAGTACAAGTTACTAGTTTTTTCTCTATTATGCATAGATTGACTGGTATCTTGCTATTCCTTTTATTAATGATACTTTCTTGGTATTTCATATTACATGTTTACTTTCCTGAGTTACTTATAGTAAGGTACTTAAATGCATTATTATTCACTCCTGTTGCTAAATTAGCTTATGTCTTATGTTTTATAAGTTTTGTATATCATTTTCTTAATGGTATTCGTCATTTATTGTGGGATGCTGGGCTTAATTTAGAAATTACTGGCGTTTCAAGGAGTGCTATACTGCTGACAGTAACGCTACTTCTTTCTACTATGGCTTTTTTATTTATGTTTATATGAGTCAGTCTGGAAATTCAGTACATCATTGGTGGGTTCAGCGTGTTTCTGCGGTAATTTTACTGTTCCTGTTTCCTTGGTTTATCTATTCATTTTCTTGCACATTTTATACTGATAGCTCTTTGTCTTTTAGTGAAAAATTTATTAATCACCCTCTAGAGCTTTTATTTTTTGTTGTATTGTTGTTTTGCATTTTTTGGCACGCAGTTCTTGGAATGCAGGTAGTATGCGAAGATTATATACACAGCGTACCTTTGAGGATTTTTACAATTACATGCATAAAGTACTTATCAAGCATTACTTATATAACCCTCGCTTTTACAATCTTTATCTTCTACAGGCATATTTTCTTGTAAAATCACCGGTGCTGTGTTAATATATTATTAGTGTACTAGTTTTATTATTGAACTATAGCATTATAGCGATTTTGGTTTGACAATATGTTTGAAGCATTAAAAAAGGGAGCAATAGATCTTACACTTAAAGCAAAAGGTCTGCTTACTTCACCTGAATCTCAAGTTTACGTCGAAGACCTTAGAAAGGTAATGATGTATGATGGAAGGAAATGCCAGTATCCAAAAAATTATGATCAAATTGTACAGTCTGCTAAAATCATAGAAAACAGGGATATGCATGGAAATGCTATACTAGATAAAGATAAAAATCCAACCTATAAACTTTTGTATGGTCAAAAAGATGAGAATGGAGAACAACCAAGTTTCAGATTATCTTTAGTTACCAAAGATAAAGATAATGATAGATCTTATTTTACTATCAATTATATAGACAATCAGGGTAAGCAAATTCCGATAAATGAGTTGCATAAGTCATATTTTGAGCCATTAGGCTTTTCGAGAATGGATTTGAAAAAACACGTGCCAATTTTTGAAGCTGAAAAAACTAAGGATCCTCAATATCCATTTGAATTAACTAATTCTTCTGTGCTAACTAAAGAGGTAAAAAATAAAGAAGGTAAAGTTCAGGAAGTTGTTGATGAAAAAGGAAGAAATGGAGAATTATTATACACTAGTGATTACAAGAAGCTAAGCACCCATTTTTCAGAAATTAGAGATCAGGATGGTAATCTAGAGCTAGATAAAAGTCTTATATCTGTTCCTATCGTTTTTGCTACAAGCTTGGCTAAAGTTTGTACTAAATTGTTGACTTCTCTTCCTATAAAGTTAGGGGAGCATTTAATAAGCAAACAAAACCCAATTGCAAAGTCTTTTGGCTATCTTTTGTTCACCCCTGCGATGGCAGTGAAGAATTCAGTAAATATGGTAGCTACAATACTTAAGGCCCCAATTTTATTGTTTGTAGCAAATGAGAAAAAATATGGTGATGCTTACTTTACTATGTGGAAACACCAATTGAAAGGATGTTGGGAAGAAGCAAAAAGTGACTTTAATGTTATTAAAGGTGAAGAAAGGCTAAAGCCGGATCATGGGAATCGTGATTCACTAGTGGGCACATGGGATGAGCTTAACGCTAGAAGGCCAAAGAAACAAGGGGATGATAAAGAAGTTAGCAAGAGTAATGAAATACTAAAGAGTCCTGAGGAAGAACAAAATAAGGGTAATGAAATATTAAGTGATAAAAGAAAAGGTCATGTTGAGGAATTACAAAATAGAAGAAATTCACAGCAAGGGCAAGGCGCTACACATGATCACTCTCATTAGCAATTACTTTAAATCAACATTTACTTTCTTTATTAACTATTCCACAACAAAAACTTGCATGTATTTTGCCCTCAGTATAAGATATTAATTATTTAATTAATATCTTAACTAAATGCGCCCTGTAATATTGTGTGGTGGTAGTGGTAGCAGACTTTGGCCTTTATCTAAGCCAAAGCAATTTCAGAAAATATTTAGTCAGAACACTATGTTTCACAACACTTTGTTGAGGCTAAAAAGCGATTATATGCCGCCCATAATTGCTACAAATATACAGTACGAGTCATTAGTGATGGAGGAATTGCATGCACTGCAAGAATATAAAGTGATTTTCGAACCAGTGAAAATTGGAACAGCAGCGGCAATATTAATTGCTGCACTTCTCTGCAATGAAAACGAGACAATGTTAATTCTGCCTTCAGACCATTTTATAGGTGATTTGAATAGTTTTTATGCTTCTACTCAAAAAGCGTCTAAGTTAGCCTCTGAAACTAACTCTATAGTCACTTTTGGGGTTAAGCCTCATGAATTCAATTCTGAATACGGCTATATAAATGCAGTATATGATCAGAAAGAAAAATGTCATATAGTGAAAGATTTTACAGAAAAGCCCGAGCGTAAGTTAAGTAACGATCATTATTGGAACTCTGGAATATTTGTGTTTAAAGCAAAACGCTACATAGATGAGATTAAAAAATCTGCCCCGAATCTTTACAATTTATGTTTTAAATATTTCACACCGCAAGAGAGATTTCTGTATTTAAAACAACGAGATTTTGCAGGAATTGAAGGCATATCCATTGATTACTTGGTGATGGAGAAAGCAAAAAACGTTGCAATGATAGAAGCTAATTTCGATTGGTTGGATGTTGGAACTTGGAATTCAGTTTTAGAATTGAGTGAGAAGTTTAGTAAAGAACCGGCATCATTTCAGCATGTGATTAGAGAAAAAGAACCAGTTTCAACGACAGAAAGTAATAAAAATTTATTGAGTGGAGCTTGTAATACCAATTCCCATTACAGGGCAAACAGATGGACAATGATGGAAGAAAAGCCATACTGAAGTAAGTAAAATAGCGAGGTTTAAATGGCATTAAGATCAAAATTATTGGATGAAAAAGTAGTAGAATCAGCAAAAGAAATGCTGAAGAAAGTAAGGAATAATGCATATGTTTCAAAAAAACTAAATGCTGTAATTGCAGCAAAAAAGTACAGTATAACGGCTGTAGCAAAAATATATTGCATTTCAAGAAGCGCACTAACTTCGTGGGTAAAACTCTTGAAAATTGGCAGAGAAGAAAAACTGTTTGCTCCTTCACAACGTCGTAGAAAAACTAAATTAAATCAGGCTCAACTACAGCAAATTGAAGAGTGGATAGAAGAAAATCCTAATATCACCATTAAAGAAATGAGAATAAGAATCCAGGAAAAGTTCGGATTAAATATCAGCAAATCTACAGTACACCGCCATATGCAAAAGATGAAATTCTCATATATTACACCAAGACCAGTTCATAATGGACAAGATAAAAGCAAACAAGAGGAATTCAAAAAAAAATCTCAATGGAGCTATTAGCAAGTATCCAGAAAAAGAGCTATTTTTCTTTGATGAATCATGGTTTGGCACACATTCAAAAGTTGGACATGGGTGGTTTAAAAAGGGGATTAGAACACAGGTTAAAACAAAATTAGGTAGGCAAAATTTCTATCTCTATAGTGCAGTTAATCCTAGAAATCGAGAGAGTTCTAGCTTATTTGCACCAAATGTCAACACTGATTGCATGAACATATTTCTTGAGCAAATTTCGCAATATCTAGAAACACGAGAGGCTTTTCTCGTTATGGACTGTGCTAGTTGGCATAGGTCAAAAAATTTAAAGGTACCTAAAAATATCGACATTATATACCTACCTCCATACTCACCTGAGCTAAATCCTGTTGAGAGGCTTTGGTTATATATAAAACAGAACATTTTGCGCAATAAAATATACGATACAATTGCTCTACTTGAGGGTGCTTTGTGCAAATTTATTACTTCTCTTGCCAGCTCCACAATTAAACAACTCTGCAATGTTTCCTATTTGACTGGACAACAATGAGAATTGGTATTAGAGGTTGTCCGGAAACTAGTAAATTCAAGCATATTCCCTCTTTAACATAACCCTACTCATAGCTAGGTATATGAAATTCTCAGTGGATGTTGTGAGTAAATCATACTCCTTCGATAGCCTTCTATTCCTATTAACCCAAGCAAAAGTCCTTTCTACAACCCATCTTCTTGGCTGTACTTTAAACCCTTGTTCTCTTGTTGGTAGTAGCTCAGGTGGCGTATCTTTGTGCACCCAAAATCTACATGGAGGCCTTGTAACAATTTCAATATCTATGTCATATTCTTCCTTTATGTGATTCTTTAAATTTCTTCCTTGGTATCCCATGTCAGCCCACATTTTTTTAACTTTAGTATATTTTGTTCTCATATTGTTTAATGCTATTTTAATACCATCTCTATCATTTTCGTTAGCAGCGCCTACGTAACAACCTAGTATAAAACCCTGAGTGTCTGTAATTATATGCCTTTTTCTACCCTTTACTTTTTTACTTCCATCATAGCCTTTGATCCCCCCTTTTTCCGTGGTTTTTACCGATTGACTGTCCACTATGCATGCGCTCGGCTTCCCATTTTTGACCTACTATATTTAGTGATATCATAATTCATTTTCTCAAAAATTCCCTGCTTCTTCCATTGCCTGAACTGCTCATACACAGTCTTCCATAGCGGAAAATCATTTGGTAAATACCGCCATTGACACCCTGTACGCAATACATAGAAAATTGCTTCTAATATTTCTCTTTTGCTATACTTTGGCGGCCTTCCTCCTTTCTTGTATGATACTCTGAAGTGTTTTTCTATTCTTGCCCATTCCCTTTCGCTTAGATCTGTTGGATACTTTTTTCTCATCTTTACCCCGTACTAAAATTTCAGATATTATAGCCTTTTACTTGTTTCCGGACAACCTCTAAGCAACCAAACAAAAGTCTAATTTCATTTATTCATAAAGTTAAGAAAGTAAAGGTGATAAGGAAAGAAGTTAAACCATGGGGATTTTGTAGTATAATTTTAATGAGCGAAAATTTTCTTATAAAATATCTTTTTATCAATCCATTAAGCTGCACTTCTAAGCAATTCCATCACTATAGAGATGAATACCATATAGTGCTATCAGGAGTTGGATATGTTAGTTTAGAAGACAAAGAATATGCTATAGCAAAGGACCATATGATAGAAATCCCAAGGGAAGTTTCCCATAGGATTGAAAATAGAAGCACAAGCTTTCCACTTGAAATAGTTGAATTTCAGATAGGAGAGCATTTATCTGATAATGATATAGTGAGATTGGATGATGTATATGGAAGAATATGGTAACGCCATAAATGCATTTGTTGGCAATTTATAATATGGGTATAGCTGCTTTATGTAAAAAATAATATTTACTAAATCTTAATATTTTAAACCTATACCCATATTTTAATAAATAATGAGTTGTAATTAATATGAAGGATCCATTTAAAAGTGACAATTATAGAGAAAATCTCGGTTTCCTTAAAGAAGCTATAAAAGCAAGAGATGAGTTAGTAACTATTAGACATTATAATAAAACGGTAAGGGATTTATCTCAGGCATTAAAGCGTTTTACAGATAAGGCAGAAGATGTAGCTAAGTTTGTTATACGTAGTGACTCAATTGATTATGTAAAATCGATGAATGGAAAGCCATCAGGTCTTAAGATATTAAAGGAAATATTGAATAGAATCTCGGGAAGAAATGTTCCAGTTAAGAATATAAGTAGTTTTATTGATAAATTACCTCCTCCTACTTCAATGACAATCTTTGAATATCTAGAGGCTTATCGTAAAATTTCAGGTTTGGAGCAAGTTGAAAGAGGAAATATTGCAATAGCTCCAGAAAAGCCAGAACGCAGTTTTCTAAAAGAAGATAGACAAGTAGAAGTTAATTATAATGATTCAGGCCATGGAAATTCATTAGATGAAAAGCCTGGATACAAAGAGATATCAAATTATCAAGAGAAGAAGAGTAAAATTTTAACAGAAAATTCACAAAGTTCAAAATCGCCTAGAGAAGAGCTAATTTATGTAACAGTTCCTAAAGAACATATGGAAGCAAAAAGAGAACTTAAACAAAAACAACAATCTAAACCTCCAATATTGCCAAAATCATCAATAGCACCCCCATTGCCAAAAAAAAATGTTTACTGCTGGTCAAGAAGTTAGACAAAAACCAAAAGTAGTAGGAACTGTTCCTAAATCAACTAAAGATAAACCTGAATTACCACTAAAACTTAAAAAGTTAGGTCATACTGATCAAAAATCAAGCACAAAGCTAGAAATGGTAGTATCTTCTATGGAAAAAGAAATTAATTATAATATCGATATTAAAGTACAAGAGATAAGAAAAAAATTCAAACAAAATCAAGCAAAAGAAAGTCCTAATGCGCAAACTATTGAAAGCAGGACCCCTCCTGTTGCACAAGTGAATATAGATGTGGAGAAAAAAACTAGGCCATCACCAAAAGTTGCTTCCCAATCTCGCTTATTTCCAATGAGGGATGAAATATCTCAGATGAATCCCTTATCAGCAAAATCTGATCCGAGACCTCATGTTAGCAAAAATGCTCTTCTCACAGATGTAAATGTAAAGCAACTAGTTGTACAATTTGAAAATTATGGAAGGAAAGAATTATAACTTATTGAATAAACCCAATAATATTCTTGATTTTTTCTATGTTATAAAAGCACAAGCTCTCCACTTGAAATAGTTGAATTTCAGATAGGAGAGCATTTATCTGATAATGATATAGTGAGGTTGGATGATGTATATGGAAGATTTTGAAATTCTAATGTTAAAGATACTCTATAAGTCTGCTAAATTTAAGGAAGCAAAAATCTCTAGTTTTTAAATAAAGAAAAGTCTACAATTATACGAAGTTTCAAAAATATAATGTCTAACCTCAAAATATTTTGTAATGTCCATTGCCTTTGAAATTACTATGGCTGCTTGCTATTTGCGAGCAAGAAATGCCAGATTTTGCTCTATAATGACTTTGTTCTCTATTATCGGCATTGCCCTTGGAGTTGCAACACTAATAGTGGTGATGTCTGTGATGAACGGATTCAGAGCAAAGTTGCTTGACTCAATACTTGGCATTGATGGCCATATTAACGTTTATTTTGATAGGAACATAAATTCAGATTACTACGCAGTTTCAAAATCTATTGAGAGAATTCCTGGTATATTAAAAGCTACTCCTATGACCAATGATCAAGTTATTATTGTAGCAAATGGTAAAATTGCAGGTAGCGTAGTGCGAGGTGTGTCAACTAAAGATTTGCTTGATAGTACTGCCGTTACAAATAATGTAATTATAGGTGATGTAAAAAAATTTGATGAAGGGATAATAATAGGAGCACGCTTAGCAGAAGTTTTGAACATTGACTATGGCGACGAAATTACGTTTATATCATCTGAAGAATTTGATGCATTACTTGGTGAAATGCCGCGAATGAAAAAATATAAAGTTATAGCAATATTTGATATGGGTATGTTTGAGTATGATAATACCTTGATATATATGCCTCTAAAATCAGCACAAGCCTTTTTTAATTATAAAAATAGCATAAAAAATATAGAAGTACTTGTAGACGACGTTACTAGAGCTGATAAGCTGGCAGATGCTATAGAAAAAGAAATAGGAATGGAAGCTGAAAGTTGGCAATCACAGCAAAGCCATTATTTTAGTGCTTTAAAAACTGAAAGAAATGTGATGTTTTTAATTCTCACTTTGATTATAGTTGTAGCAGCGTTTAATATTATCTCAAATTTAATGATGATAGTGCAAGAAAAGAAATCCGCGATTGCAATTATGCGTACATTTGGTGCAACAAGTGGAAGCATTATGCGTATATTTTGCGCTTGTGGTCTATTAATCGGTTTTACGGGAACTTGTCTTGGCTGTATTATAGGTGTCGTTTTTTCTCTCAATATCGAAAGCATTAGAGTGTTTTTAGAAAACATTACTAACGTCAAGCTGTTTGATCCTATGATATACTTTTTTTCAAGTTTGCCAATGATATTAGTTCCTCAAGATGTAGTGAACATTTCTGCACTTGCATTATTCTTATCATTTTTAGCGACAATTGCTCCTGCATTGCAGGCAGCTGCACAAGATCCTGCGGAGATACTACGTTATGAATGATACTCAGCAAAAGTACATAGGTTGGTTCTTAATTGTATTGTTATTTACCGGTTACATCACAATAAATAACATAATCTTTTTAAAAATAAATCAGCAAGAGAGTGAAAACAATGTGAAAGCTTTAACGGAAAACATGGATGAATTTAGAATGTTGCTTGAAGTTAATCAATCTAGAATAGAAAAAAAGATATTTGACCTCAAGAGAAGTCAGCATACTCAATGTGAGCAAGGTGATAATAACTCAAGATGTAAGAACCTTGCAAAATTGCTATTACTTGTGGTTAAAATGAAGAATTCGTTATTGCGAGAAGCAAAATTTGATAACCATATAAATTCAATAAAGCCTTTGATATCAGAGCTTGACGATCCAGAGATAGAAAATGCAGTAGATGAATTAGAAAATTTGAAAGAGATAAATACCTTACACGAATTGAAGTTATCTTTTGAAAAAACTATTGATACTATCGATTACAACAAAAGTACATTGTCTAAAAAAATCATTTCAAACTGGATAAAGGTAGACGACCGAAATGATCCATTAAGAGTAAAATTCGCAGAAATTGAGGAGTCAATAAATGATAATGATTGGCAAAATATAACTGTTACAGTAAGCAATTTAACGCATTCAGAATTCAAGCCATGGCTGAATAAATTGAATGGTTTTATTGTAGCTTCTAAGAATATTTCAACAATATATCATCACTTATTACAATATATCTCATGATTTATTTTATAATTTTCGCTTTTTCGTTTTTATTTGGTATATGGGTCAAGGTAAGTGGTGAAGTAATAAAATTGGAATTAGGCAATTACACTATAAGTATTGATCTATATTTCATTATTTTTACTTGTGTAGTTTTATTATTTTTATTAATTACACTTGTACGCTTTTTTTCCTCCATTTCATCAACATTTGCCAACATAAGAAATAGAAGAAGGGATAGGGAAGAATTGCTTCTCTTTGAAGCTTTCTTTAGCATAGACTTAGACAATATAGAGAATGCCCAAAAGCTAGTTAAAAGTCTGAGTGAGGAGAGCGATAGGTTGTCTTTAATAAAGCTCTTTAACTCAGGTAAGACGGGAAATTACAGCTTTTTCAGTAACGGTTTAACAAATATTGCAAATAAAAATCGTAACTTAGCTCTACTTCTAGCCAATAAGCTGATTGTCCACCTCAAACAAGAAAAAGTAGTCTTTCAAAAATTTATAGAATATTGCTCTAGTTCAATTAACGATAAAATGCTATCTATTCCCTTTCAAATAGAGCATGGCATATTGAAAGAAGATTGGATTAATGCAATTTTGAGGTTGAAGGAAGCAGTTAAGTCCAATATTTTTCTCCCCTTTGATCATAAAGAAATGTTTGCAGTGTTTTATTGCGCTTTAGCAAAGCAATATGAAAGTAAAGGAAATTTTAAGGAGGCTATAAAGTCTTTATTTAGAGCACAACGTTATAGTGCAATTTTTCAGCCCATCAATTATTTAAAGGCAGAATTATATATTAAACTTGGAAAAATCAGAAAAGCTTCTGCAGTGCTAGAGGCAGAGTATACAGTAAATCCTACTCCTCAGTCAGCTAAAATGTACATCAATTTAAATAGTAAAGGTGCTGAAAGACTATACAACTTACGCCCTGATTATTATTTTAGTTACTGCTTACTTGCTTTGTCCTCAATGAGTTCAGGTAAATATGATCTTGCAAGTCAATATTTAGACACTGCTATGAAAAAAGCTAATTACATGTCAATCTACTTTATTGTAATACAACTCAAGGTTACATTGCAAGAACACGACAAGGTAATTTATTGGCTAAACAAGATGGGCTCAGAAGCTTTGCCTGATCCAGGCTGGAAATGTAAAAATTGTAACAGGGAACTAGAACAATGGGATCATAAGTGTTCAAGTTGTAATAGTTTTAATTGTGTTTATTATATATTATAAAATTCCACAAAGTGTAGAAATTACCATTAGGCTACTTTCACATTGATATTGCTGAAGTTAGAGCACTTTCTTAATATAATCCTTATCTCCAAACAATAAACCTGCAAGTTTCTTAGCTAGACTTGGTTTTAATGTCAAAAAAACTTGCTTTTAGACACTAACAGTTATATATTTTAATAAATCAGGGTTGTATACAAAATGAAGAGCTTAAAGGAATTATCCTTAAGAATTAAGAATATTAGGTCTGTACAGAAAACCACGAAAATAATGCAAATGGTTTCTGCAGCAAAGTTGTTACAAAGCCAAAAGAAGTTATTAAATTCAAAATTATATGTATCTAAGCTGCATAACATTATTTTTTCATTAATGCTATCAGTTGATCAAGAATTACTGGCAAAAATTCTAAATGTCAGTAACGACGGTTCTTACCTAGTATTCATTATTGCGTCTGATCGTGGCTTGTGCGGCAACTTTAACTCTTCTATTGTCAAATTTAGTCAAGAGCGTGTAAATAAGTCAATCGCAAATGGCAAAAAAGTAGATATTGTATTTCTTGGTAAAAAAGCTTTTGATGTAGGTAAAAATAGATTTGACTCTAAAAGTATCTTAAAAATTGAAAATAGTAAGGGAATCACGTTAAAGCACGTAGAAGCTTTGGTTGATGGTATAGATTTAAGTAAATACGATAAAGTTAAAGTTTTTTATAGTAAATTCTATAATACCTTCACGCAAAAACCAATGTTGGAAACAATAAAACCATGGAGTAAAGACTCATCCTTGATTGATAGCTCTCTGGCTGGTCCAACAACAGATTACGGCTATGAGTATGAACCACAAAATATTGAATTTATTTTAAAATCTTTGGTTCAAGATTACGTTGTAATTGCTCTTTACTCTGCTTTACTTGAAAGTGCAACGAGTGAGAATAGTGCTAGAATGGTTGCTATGGAATCAGCAAACAGAAACACTAAAGAGATACTGAACAAATTAGCATTGCTTTATAATCGTTCTCGTCAAGCAGCGATTACGACTGATTTAATTGAAGTTATAGGTGGTGCAGAATCTTTATAGAAATCTAAGGAATAGAAAATGAATATATTAAATATTGCAGCAGATATTACTAAACTAATAAAAAAGCAAAATCAAGATGCGGAAGTTACAATATATGAAACTAATAAGACTTCAGTTTCTCAGCGTCTATCAAAAATTGAGCAAATATCACAATCTAAAAATTGCACTGTAGGAATCAGAGCTATAGCAGGTAAAAACAAAGCTGCGTATATTTCTACAAACGATTTGAATAATCTGAGTGATACAGTAAGCCAAGTGGTAGAAATGGCAAAGAATGCGCCAGAAGATCCTTGCATTAATTTTGCTGTAAATGGTAGTAATTATATCTCTTCTGCAGATTTAAGTATCTCAGATAATAATGTTGTAACCGTTGATAACCTAAAAGAAATTGCTGAAGCTGCAGAAAATTCAGCCCTTGCACATAAGAGTATCACTAATTCTGAAGGAGCCTCTTCTTCATACGCTTTAGTGAATACAGTATTATCGACTGTTTCTGGTTTTATTGGCTCGTTTAGTAAATCAACCTTTGCTAATCAGGTCTCTGTTGTTGCTGGAAGAGAAAGTGAAATGAAGGTTGGTTACGATTATGATATAGCATGTAATTTTAGTGATTTAAAGTTGCCAGAGTTAATGGGAAAAGAAGCAGCAAAAAGAGCAGTTGATCAATTGAATTCACGTACAATGAAAACTGGTAAATTTCCAGTTATTTTTGAAAAAAGAGCAGCAAAAGGGCTAGTAAAAAGTTTTGCTTCTGCTATAAATGGGAGCAGTATTATAAGCAACAGTTCTTTCTTGAGGGGTAGTTTAAACGCTCAGATTTTTAACGATAGAATTAATATTATCGATGATCCATTGTTGCCAAGAGGCATAGCATCGAGACCATTTGATGGAGAAGGGATAACTAGCAAGAAAAATATATTTGTAAAAAACGGAATATTACAAAATTGGATTTTAGACTTATACTCGGCTAGAAAATTAGACTCAGAAACAACCGGAAGTGCAACTCGTGCAAGTAATGCTGCAGTTATTCCTGCAGCTAGTAACCTCTACATTGAGAATGGTGATGTATCGTTTGAAGAATTAATTCAGGAAGTTAAAGAGGGAATATATGTAACTGATTTATTTGGTTTTGGTGTCAATTTAATCAATGGCGATTACAGCCAAGGCGCTTCCGGATTTTTTATAGAAAATGGAAAAATAACGTATCCAATACATGAGATTACCATTGCTAGCAATTTGAAGGATATGTTTAGCAATTTAGTCGTTGCAGATGATCTAACTTTTTGTGGGCAATTTAATTCACCAACGATTAAAGTTAGCGAAATGACGGTTGCAGGTTCGCTTAACGATTAAAAAATTTATTTGCATCAAGTACAACAATTGTGTATTATTGTCATGTAATGTTAAGAATAGACTATGGAGTATAAAGGTTTAGTTTCAATAGCTAAGCTTAAAGCATTCTCAATCGTAATTTCAAAGTTTTTCATCACATTAGTAATGTTAGTTAATAATTTAGGAGTTGTTTAAATGGAATTTGGTAATGTAAAATGGTTTAATGCCGAAAAAGGCTATGGTTTCATCAAGCCAGAAGGTAAAGGGGGTGACGTTTTTGTACATATTAGCACATTGGAACGTTCGGGAATAAGACCTGAGGCACTTAAAGGAGAGAATAAAGAGAAGGGAATAAAAGGAGAAAGGGTGAGTTATGAGGTTAAAGAGGAGCGCGGTAGAAACGGAGAAGATAAAAAATCTGCAATAAATTTAAGATTGGAAGATTAATCTATTATGAAGTCTTTTAACAGGATTAACGTATTGTGAATAATTTTCATGAGATGGGTCTCCCAGCTTCGCTTAGACAAGCTCTAGATAAAAATAATCTTTTCGTCCCAACTCCGATTCAAATACAAGCGATTCCCTTAGCGCTACAAGGTAAAGATATTCTCGGATCTGCTCAAACGGGGACTGGAAAAACTTTAGCATTTGCTATTCCGTTGGTTGCTAAGTTGCTGAATGAGCCTAACACTGGTTCAGCTTTAGTCATCGTGCCAACCAGAGAGCTTGCGCATCAGGTAACAAATGAGATAAGAAAACTCTTATCTCAAAATTCTGCACTAAGGGTCGCTTTGTTGATTGGTGGTGAGCCTATTTTTAGGCAGCTAAATCAGCTTCAGAAAAAACCACAAATTGTAATAGGTACTCCTGGTCGTATTATAGACCATATTGAGCGTAAAACTTTGATTACTCGCAATGTTAGCGTTCTTGTGCTTGATGAAACGGATCGTATGTTTGATATGGGCTTTGGAGTTCAGATTGAAGAAATTATGAAGCATTTGCCTAAAATAAGGCAAACTCTTATGTTTTCTGCAACTCTTCCTGGAGATATAGTAAAACTTGCTGAGAAGTACCTTAATCGACCAGAACGTATTTCTGTTGATTGTGAGGCTACAACTTCTGTAAAAATTAAGCAAGAAATTGTTTATGCATCAGAATCAGAAAAATATGAAAAGCTTGTTACACAACTATGTCAGCGCGAAGGATCAATCATTATCTTTGTCAAAACAAAGCGAGGAGCGGATCAGCTAGCTAACAGATTGCACAAAGATGACTATAGCGCTTTAGCAATTCATGGTGATTTAAGGCAGCACAAGCGCGAAAGGGTCATTAATTCTTTTCGTCGTGGCCGTAATCAAATCATGGTTGCAACAGATGTTGCTTCTCGCGGCCTTGATATTCCCCACATTCAACATGTTATCAATTATGATGCACCACAATCGCAAGCTGACTATATTCATCGTATAGGTAGAACTGCACGCGCTGGAGCTGAAGGGTATGCGCTGTCTTTTGTTACACCTCAAGATAAGAGAAGACTGCCTGCACTGGCAGACAAAGAAGGAGAGCTAAATTTTGATTGTAGTGTGCAATTTAAAAAACGTAACAGCAAAAAGGTCTTTAAAAGGCCAAGTACGTTAAAGACTAAATACGGTAGAAAAAAGATCAATGCATTTAAGAAGAAAAGCAGAGTACTAGAAAAAGCGTATTAAATAGGATTTACCTACAATTTGATAAGCGTAAAACTCGTCATTCCGCTACTCATTAGCGGAATCTATGCTGAGATATTGCGGTGCTATGACGTAGATCCAGAGTGGGATTCAAATTGGCTACAGCGAACTGCTGGATTTCAATTTTTTTAATAATTGTGTGCTATTCATTATATATGAGTTCCCACTTTTAAAGAGAATAGGAGATGATTTCCAAAAACTTAGAGGCAAGTTTGAATAGAGCACTATTCATTGCTTCTAATTTTAATCTTAAATATGCGAAAGTAGAACATTTATTGCTGGCGTTAACTAAAGACGTGGATGTAAATTACGTTTTATCAAGATGTAATATCAGAGCCGATGAAATCATCAGTATGGATAACATTCTATCAAGATGCAATATTAAGGCTAATGATTATAATAATAATATAAAAGGGTTTTTACAAAGCAGTTCTGAATTGATTATCAGTGGAGTTAAACCTAGCTCAATGTTTCAATGCATAATACACAGAGCAATAATACGGGCTCATAGCTTGGGGAAAAAAGAAATAAATGGAGCAAGTGTTCTAGTAGAAATTTTGTCTGGGCAAGATTTATACGTTGAAGATCTATTGCAGAAACAAAGTGCGAAAGATTCCAATTTGATTTACCACATATCTAACATGAAATATTCTAACGATATAGATGAATACACCACTAATCATAAAGTAAAACTTGATAAAAATAATGATGCTCCTACTACAGTAAATAAAGGTGAGCTACTAAAAGATGAGGAAATTCTACAAAGTTATTGTAAAAATTTAAATGACTATGCAAGAAGCAAAAAAATAGATTATGTTATTGGTCGTGATTATGAATTAAATCGCACTATAGAAATATTATTGAGGCGTAGAAAAAACAACCCTTTATATGTTGGAGATCCAGGTGTTGGCAAAACCACAATAGTTGAGGGTTTGGTACTCAAAATCATTGAAAACAGTGTTCCAAGTGCGCTCAGGTCCAGTATAATTTATGCTTTGGATTTAGGGTCACTCCTTGCAGGGACACGCTATAGAGGTGATTTTGAAGAGAGAATAAAATCTATAATAAAAGCGATTGAGGCAAAACCAGGTGCTATCCTTTTTATTGACGAAATACACACTATCATTGGAGCAGGTTCTACAAGTGGTAGCTTTCTTGATGCAGGTAACCTACTCAAACCTGCGCTTGCAAGAGGTACACTGCGTTGTATAGGTGCAACCACATATAGAGAATACAGCGCTAGTTTTGAAAAAGATAAAGCACTAGCGAGAAGGTTTCAAAAAATTAATGTTAAAGAATCTTCTGTTAATGAAACGATAAAGATACTAGATGGTATAAAGCACTACTATGAAGGGTATCATGGAGTATATTATACAAAGAATGCCATTAGGTCTGCGGCTGAACTTTCGCATAAGTATATTACTGGGCGAATATTACCTGATAAAGCGGTTGATGTTATTGATGAGGCAGGGGCATATTGTAAATTGCTAAGAAACAGGGGTAAAATTGTAAATAGTAGAGATATTAAGAATACCATTACTAGAATTACAAATGTGCCTTGCGGATCTGAATCTGATGATTTGCAGAAAGTAAAGTCTTTAAAAGCTAATCTAGAGAAGGTGATTTTTGGCCAAGAGCAGGCAATAGAATCTCTTGTTAATTCTATTAAAATTGCTAAATCTGGGTTGAGAAATTACAATAAGCCTTTAGCAAATTATCTTTTTGCAGGGCCAACCGGTGTTGGTAAAACCGAGCTAGCAAAACAATTAGCAGAAAGCATGGGCATGAATCTTATACGCTTTGATATGTCCGAATATATTGAGTCTCATACGATATCAAGGATGATTGGTTCTCCTCCTGGATATGTAGGTTATGATCAGGGTGGATTACTCACAGAGTCTGTATCTAACAATCAATATAGTGTTGTGTTGCTTGATGAAATTGAAAAGGCCCATAGCGATATCTATAATATATTGCTACAAATTATGGATTATGGTTGTGTTACAGACACTTACGGACGTAAAGTTGACTTTTCCAATATAATCTTAATTATGACAACTAATGCAGGAGCAGCTGAACGCAGCAAAAGTTTTGTTGGCTTTGGGCATAAAAAATTTAACACTGGTGATAGTGAAAAAGCGATAGAACAGGTTTTTAGCCCTGAATTTCGTAATCGTCTTGATGCGATTATTTCTTTTTCCGACTTAAGTACGGATGTGATTTTGCATATTGTGGATAAATTTATCCTAGAACTGAAAAAGCAACTGACGCAAAAAGGCATAAACTGCTTAGTAGAGGATGAAGTGAAATCTTATCTTGTACAAATGGGTTATAGTAAGGAAATGGGAGCACGTCCGATAGAGAGACTTATTGAAAAAGAGATAAAAAGTTACTTAGCGGAAGAAATACTGAATCGTAAATTAATAAAAGGAAAGAAATTAAGAATCTATATGAATAAAGTAAAAAATAAAATTGCTTTTGATATAGTTTAAAATCCTTGTATTGAACTTCATCTTTGTTACAATCTATAACTTAAATTCAATTTGAATTATAGTGATAAGTGATAAAGTAAAACAAGTCCTAAGCTACTACGAAAGTGAAAACCCTGGGGTAAAAGCAAATCTTACTCGTATTCTCATGCATGGAAAGCTTGGCGGCACTGGCAAGTTAGTGATTCTGCCAGTAGATCAAGGATTTGAGCATGGTCCAATTAAAAGTTTTGAAGTTAACCCTGATGCTTATGACCCACATTATCATTTTCAGCTTGCGGTTGATTCGGGAGTAAGTGCATATGCTGCTCCACTTGGTATGATTGAAGCTGGTGCTGCAACTTATGCTGGAATGCTCCCACTTATTTTGAAACTTAATAGTTCCAACTCTTTACATTCAAAGGATCTAACCTCTGATCAGGCAATAACCTCTTCTGTGAAAGATGCGCTGCGTTTGGGATGCTTAGCTGTCGGATTTACTATATATCCTGGTTCTGCTAAGTGTTTCGATATGATGGAGGAAGCCCGTGGAATCATAGCTGAAGCCAAATCTTATGGACTTGCAGTAGTGCTATGGTCTTATCCACGCGGTGAAGGGATTTCCAAAGAAGGTGAAACAGCAGTTGATGTTATTGCCTATGCTGCGCACATGGCAGCTTTGCTTGGCGCTAATATAATAAAAGTAAAACTTCCAACTAAATATTTGGAAAGGGAGAAAATAGAAACAGAAAATATTGAATCATTATCTAAAAGAATTGAATATGTTAAAAGGTCTTGTTTTGCAGGGAAAAGAATAGTAGTTTTTTCTGGTGGTGAATCGAAGGAAGTAGATAACATATACAATGAAGCGAAAGAAATTAAGCAGGGTGGCGGTAATGGTTCAATCATTGGACGTAACACTTTTCAACGCAAAAGGGAGGAGGCTTTATCTATGCTAAAAGATATAATGGATATCTACACATAAAAAACGGCTGGGTGGCAGAATGGCTTATGCGGAGGACTGCAAATCCTTTTATACCGGTTCAATTCCGGTCCCGGCCTCTTTCATTCTCTATATCTTGTAAAAGTTGCTCAATTCAACAGTAGCTTTAAGTGTGTAACCTATAGAGAAAGCTTATCCATAGTAAAATCAATTTCTTTTCAAGTTATGGTTATACTCTTATAGCGTTTCATGGTAAAAAATAAACTAAAAATAAGCAAAGTGTTTTACAAACGTAATTTACTATTTTTACTACCGCCCGAAGTTGCTCACTCTTTGGCAATTATGGCATTAAAGAAAATACCTTATAAGAATCCTATAGAGCTACCAGAATCTTTGAGTGTGAATTTTTTTGGTAATAAGCTCAGAAGCCCCGTAGGTCTGGCTGCAGGTTTTGACAAGAATGCAGAAGTTATAAGGCCTATGCTCTCATTTGGTTTTGGGTTTATTGAAACTGGTACTGTAACTCGTAATCCACAATATGGAAACAAAAAGCCAAGAATTTTTCGGTTAATTAAAGATCAAGGGGTAATTAACAGATTGGGATTTAACAATAAAGGAATAGACTATTTTCTTAAACAAATAGATGAAACCAAGCTTGATGACTGCATTTTTGGCATCAACATAGGAAAAAACAGTACATCAAAGGACCAAATCAGCGATTATGTTGACTTAATAAAGATAGTATATGGAAAGAGCAATTATATAGTGCTGAACATCTCATCCCCAAACACGCCTAATTTACGCAATCTGCACAATAAGCAAGAATTATCGGAATTGTTGAAATCCGTAACTCTAACCCGAAAATCAATTGATAATTCTAAATCCATACCAATAATATTAAAAATCTCACCAGATGTAGATCAGCAAACGAAAGAAAATATCGCTGAGCTTGCGTTGGAATATAAGATTGACGGATTAACAGTAAGCAACACTACGGTAAGTAGAGATAATCTGCATTCTCACCATAATGAGAGTGGTGGGTTGAGTGGCAAACCGCTGTTTAAACTTTCAACCGAGTTATTGGGCGATATGTACAAATTTACTAAGGGCAAAATATTATTGATAGGGTGCGGAGGAATCTCAAGTGGTGCTGATGCATATAAAAAAATAAAGGCAGGAGCTTCTTTGGTGCAGTTGTACACTGCTCTCATATACCACGGACCTCAAGTTGTAAACAAAATTAATCTAGAACTTGCAGAACTAATAAGGAGAGATGGATTTAGTAACATTAGTGAGGTGGTGGGTTGTATACATTAATTTTGGAAGTTGGTGGTATTATTTTAATAAAATAAAACTAATTCTCTGGTATAAAGGTGGTAGAAAGTGCTTTTCTTTTAAATAATGGGTATGAAGAGTTTGAATGATGCAATATCTAAGATCATTGATTATAAATTTACAAATTATGCAATATTAGAAGAGGCACTAACTCACCCAAGCGTAAATAAAAGGAATAGCAAAAACCAGATTGTAAGCTACGAAAGACTAGAGTTTTTGGGCGATAGTGTTTTGAATATGGTTGTATCTGCCACACTGTTTAAACTATTTCCTGAAGAAAAAGAAGGAGCATTGGCAAAAAGAAAGACGGATTTAGTTTGTGGCAACACCATTGCTAATGTTGCTAAAGAAATAAAATTAGGCAGCTTTATCATCATGAATAATAGTGAACGCTGCAATGGAGGGAGATGTAACTTAAAAAATTTAGAAAACTCGCTTGAAGCACTAATAGGTGCAATTTATATTGATGGCGGGCTTGAAAATGTTGAAAAATTTATTATCCAATATTGGGAAAAGCTAGCTAAAGGCATGCTTGATCCCCCTCAAGATCCTAAAACCTCACTGCAAGAGTGGACTCAGAAAAACAAATTGCCTTTACCAGAGTATGAGCTTGTAAAACAAACTGGACCAGCGCACAATCCTGAATTTACTATATCAGTTTGCATAGAAGATTATGGTAAAGTTTCTGCATGCGCTTCTAGTAAAAAGATTGCTGAACAAAAAGCTGCTGAGTTGATGCTAGAAAAAATTGGAAAAGACGCTTCAGTTTAGGCAAAATAGGCATTAATGTAAATTTTAAGGAAGCTAATAGCGTTTAGGGTAAATGGTCAATTTAAGGAGAAGCATAGTATTATTCATAAAAAAGTTGATCTACCAAAAATCAAGCCTTATGTAGTGGAATATCAATGGCTGTTGTCGGAGATGCGGAAAAAAAGAAGTAGCAAGTTACCAAAAGGTGTTATGCCAGATACATTTGGTCCAAGAGTTGTTTTGTGAAGTTGACAGAGTCAAGGAGAATGAAAGTTTTAAAAAATAGCATATTTTTTGTATCCGTTCAGGAGAGTGGTTTAAGAAACAATAGATAGGAGATTTTGGAAAGGATTGAGACCCCTTTGTTTCCAAGTTAAGTATAATGAAATTATCCGCTCAAGGAATGTATTTCCCCGCTTTGATTGTGTAAAATATGAGTTTTTGCGATAAACGACATAATGCCGAATTTGCCGTTCAGCGTGGTTATTTGTCAGCGGAATATTTTCTGGGTCATCTAAAAATTTCCACATCATTCTTTCAGATCTCAGAACATTTTTTGCAACTCGAGAGGCTCCAATTGCTTCAGGTAAACGAGATATCTCCTTCAAGTAATACTTTGTACGTTTTCTTAATTTTCTGGCACGTCTGACAAACCTCAAAACATCTATCTCACTTTTTAGTAAAGCTTTTTTTAGTGCAAATAATTCAGTGGCCACGTTTCTCAAGTAACAACCCAGAACTTTAACTTCAATATTCCAACTATGTGCTAATCTTTCAAAATCTCTTGATAAATGTGCCCAACAGATTTGCCTGTTTTTATCGGCAAAATAATTGTATGCTGCATACCTGTCAGTTATTACCAAGCTATTGCGATTGCAGAATTTACTATTTTGTAAAACTTTCATTCCTCTTGACTCTGTAAATTTTACAAAACTTGCCGTATTGCTTGCAAACATCCAACACCAAGCGAGTTTACCTTTGTTATAATGGCTCGTTTCATCAATATGTAGAACTTTACTCCTACTTATCTCTTGTTCGATCTGCTCATACATTTTTTTGCATTTTGAAGCAACTCTATGTTCACTATTTGATATGCTACCGACGCTTATGTTCAAATTGAAGATATCATTTACGACACTCGCTATTTCGCGTTTTGAATTTTTGTAGAATCCGCTGAACGCTGCAATTATTGACTTAACCCTTGGACCAAATGTATCTGGCGTAACACCTTCCGGTAACTTGCTACTTCTTCTCTTTCCGCATCTCCGACAACGGCCATGTTCTAACTGATATTCCACTACATAAGGCTTGATTTCTGGAAGATCAACTTTCTGATGAATATATGGTTTTTCACATATTGCAATTTCTCCTCCGCATTCGCAAGTATTAGGCAACTCTATCTTTACTACTTTATCTGCATCCATGTTGGCGCGAAAACTTCCTTTATGACCAACCTGACCGCCAATATTCCTTTCGCTTTTCGGCTTATTCTTTTTTATTTTATACAACTCTTTGGAACTTGGTATTGATGAATTTTTTGAGCTTAAACCGAGTCTTTCTCTTAACTCAGCATTTTCTATCTTTAAAGCCTTATTTTCTGCTTTTAAACTTTCATTCTCTTTTTCCAATCTTTCTATTTTTGCTTCTAACCTTTCTATTTTTTGCTGTAAATTTTTGCAAAGTTCTAAAAGGTTTACCATATTATTTCACTTTTGCTCTATGATTATCTTTTTAGATCACCTTGTCTACCTTATTCTGCCACTCCGCTGAACGGATACTATTTTTTAATTATAAAAATTTGATATTAACTGTTGTTGGTTGATTGAGTAAAAACCAGTGAATGGTCACGTTAAAACATATTTTTAAATTTCTGCCAAAATCCTGGTTTATTATCATTAACCTTTGTAAATGTTATATTTAAACTGTATTTCGGATCATTTGGCACGTCGTATTTTATGCTAAATGTTGAAACTTTATCGTTATTGTAAATATGTACATCATCATATGATAGCTTTGTTGTGTAACACTTTACATACTTTTGCTTATCATGCACTAAATCACCTGACTCCCTTTCTAGTTCCACAAATTTCGTTTTTTTCTGACATTCCTTCATTTTTATTAAATCCTTATCTAGTGATATTGAAACTGGCAACGTATTTCCAGCATATTCTTTAGCTAAAAGTTCACTTTGAGGATACATTTTTATTTCCCTGCCAAAATGTGAGTCTATGAAATTATTACTCCAAAATTTATCGCCAGAATGCACGTACTCATCAGTAGCATACGGCACCCCACCATAATTGCATTGAACTTTGTAATCTCCAACACCGTTGTTTTGAAAAAAATCATGAATAGCAGTGTAGCTACCGGCAGCATCATTTATATAATCCATTACTTTATTCCTTAAATTTTTAGTTCATTATATCATAATCATTATGCCAATCAATCAAAAAAGCTCTCCCTTGCTGTTTTTAAAACTGATTTTGAGCAAGCGCTCTCGATTAGTTGGGAGCGTATTTGTAAGATTGTGACATTCGTGCCTCCCAGTTTTTCACATACTGCTGAATCAATTTAGGATAATCTGTAATAATTAATAAATTTTCAGCATTTCCTTTTTTAGCTGTCTTACTAAGGTTAAATGACCCTGTGATGACTTTTTGATTGTCAACAATCATTATCTTATTATGAGCAATCTTTGGCTTATCATCGATCCAAATTGGTACTCCACCTGAAAATAATTCATTTATAACACTATATTTTGAGTAGAGTTGCGATTTATCTAAGATGACTTTAACATCAACACCGCGTTCTTTAGCATTAATCAAAGATTTTGCAACTGTTCCAAGAGTAAATGTATATTCTTGAACTAAGATAGATTTTTTAGACTGATCTATTACGTTGATTATCGGTACAGCACAATCTTCTCCAGGTGAAAAGCAAACCGTAGCTTTTGGGCAGGGCGAAAATATAAAACCCGCATAGTAATACAGAGAAAAACACATTAACAAGAATAAAAAGTGAAAAAGCCTCACAACAACCCACCCCCGGATATACGGCGATAGGCTACATTATAATTTAATCACCTGTCAATAGACTTCTTGCATAGTTTTTGGCAACAACCGTTAGAAACGAAAAAACTTACTTGACAAACTCCGCCAGCCCCCTTATCATGAAACTGAAGGTATTCAGTTATCTTCATCTGTGCAGATTAAACAGCAAGAAAACAACGTAGTTGGCGTCTTATTTTTAATTTTTTGCACTATGTGCACCTTATGTCTTCACAATATTTCTAGGTTTTTACCTACACAAGCTGAAACGCGCTTATAAGTCGTTTAAGACAGTATAGTACGCCAATTTGCAGGATTAGGGAGTGACAACTAGCTAACACGGGGTTTCTTTTGCCTTTTTTTCTGCTTAGTAAATTTCTTAAACATTTAAACTAAGGTGAGTTGCATTTAAAAGCAGCTAAATTGCAGTGTTTAAGACTTAAAAAACGCCAATGTTCTAAAATAGATATTAGCTGGGGCTTCTTTTGCCTTTTTTTCGCTTGGTAAATTTCTTAATGTTTATAGCTAACATGAAGCTAAGTACGAACTTTGTTAAATACAACAAATGGTGTCATCCCAGTGCTCCTTTTTTTGTCATCCGAGTAGCTGACACTGGGATCTATTTTGCATGTAACTCCAATTGTGTTTTGGCATAAAACGCGACGCGTATTAGACTTATTTGCAAGCAAAGCTTGCTAGATCCAAGTAGTCAGGGCACTGGGATGACATCATAGGGACACTGCGATGACACCCTGACAATCGTCATCCCGCTACTTGTTAGCGGATGAGATACCGCGGCGGTATGACGGTTCGTGGCGGTATAATGAAGCTTGAAAGCGGATCACCTTTCACGACCCGTGTTTACTTCATTCACTTTAGGAGTATTAACAGGCGTTATTGCCGGGTTCTCAAGCTTTGTTGCCTGCTTCAAACCCTCGCTTACACTTTTGTCCTTTAAAATTTCATCAAGCTGCTTACTCTTTTGTTGCTCTTCGTTATTTGACGTATCTCTTTGAGCATCTTCTTTCATGCCACGAGCATTCTCTACATCCTTTTCACCTTCACCTAAAAATTTTTCTAATATTTTCTTAACAAAGCGCTTCAGAAGACTCAAAAACCCTTCTTCTTTTTGATTTTCTTGTGGTTGAGGCGTGTTATCTTTTTTGTCCGGCTCAGTGTTGAGCTTCTCTTTTACAGAACTCTTGCTCACTGAGGGATTAACGGTTTGTGAATCGTGCTCTGATGCTGTTTGCACAGAAGCTTCAGTAGTCTTTTTTTGTGTATTATGTTCAAGGTCTTTAACTGCTGTTGTAGTTTTTCTCGGAGTGCCTTGGAGTTTTTTGTCACTTTTTGGCTCTGCAACTTTTTCACTTGTGAAGATGCCCTTCCCTTTATATTGTTGGTCAAGCTCAGCAATTCTTTCAAAATCTTGACGTACTTTTTCATCTGCACGTCCTTTTTGACTTTCAAATTTCTGACTCAATTCTGCAACGTTTTTCATTTTGTTCTCAAGCTCCTTACTTTTCACAGCTTTTAGAGCCTCTGTTCCTTTTGCGATATAATTAACCTTCTTTTCTAATGAGGTACCTTCTGGAAAAGCACCTGGAGAACGTTCAAAAACATCTTTAAACTTTTTTTCAACACTTTCTTTAGATGTCTGGGCCATACCTGTTACCTATTAAAACATATCATATAATCAGTATATTAGCTAATTATATAAAAAACAGTTAACATAACTTGTGGTAAAAAGTGTTTATCAAGGGCGTCCTATTTATATCTTTTTCATTAAAATGCTATTTACTTATTAAGTTAAAATGTATAATTATGTAAGAAATGAAAGATAGCCCATTAGTAGTAGTATTCGATTGGGATAATACCTTAGTTGACACTCAAGATAACATTTTTAATGCTATTAAGCATACCATAAACTCAATGGGGTATAGTAATAAAGCTGCTGATAGAAATTCCCATGAGTCGAGAAAGAGCTATATGGTCAATTTGTTTGGCGATCAGTGGAAAAAAGCAAATCACATATATCAACAATACTTAGATAATGCGCTATTACAAAACATTGCTCTGAATCAAGGAGTAGAGGAAATGTTGCAGACACTGAAAAGCCACAATGTTTATCTAGCAATAGTAAGTAATAAGAAAAATACTAATTTACGTGAAGAAGTTACCTATTTTAAACTAGATTCTTACTTTGAAAGAGTGGTTGGGTCATGCGATACTGCAGAAGATAAACCATCTGCAACCCCACTGCTATTTGCATTAGAAGAGAGTACGTTGCCTATAAATAGAGAAAATGTGTTTTTCGTTGGTGATAGCATCACAGATGTTCTGTGTGCACAAAATGCCAATTGTTTACCTATTATATACGGTCAATCAATAAGCGGTTATGAAGATTTGTTATGTTTTCAACATTTTGATAAACTTACAGATTTTGTAATAAAGTATTTAGAAGATAGGTAATGACCGCTGTTACAGAGATTGCCAGTATAACAAGACGCTTTTGCGCGTATTTAATAGATGTAGCAATTTTATTAATTCCAACTTTATTAATTATACTGCTATTAGAGGATTCTCCGTTGATCTTACATCTATCATACATGTGTGTAAATTGTAGTTACTTCACATATTTTATATCTTCAAAGGCCCAAGCAACTCCCGGTCAACAGTTAATGAATATGTATACTATCAATTTAGATAATTCTAAAATAGACTTGAATTTAGCGTTTGACAGAAGCTCTTCCCAGTTTTTTCTTCCTTTGTTAAACAGTGTAGTAGTTGTCCTTACTGAATTTTTGCGAGATCAGGAAGTATTAGTGAATGTCTTGAGTGCATTGAAAGTAATTATAGTGCTACTCACTCTCTGCTGGTATCTAGTTGCTTGCTTCTCTAAGAAAAAACAGACATACCACGACATGCTATTTAATACGGTTGTTATCAAAGGAACTATTAAATGAGTTGCTATAACTATCGTTATCATATAAATTATGCTGATGAATTGAACTAAGGGAAGATTATGAATGAAGAGATAGTAAAACATTTGAACAAATTATTGACCAATGAGCTGACTTCTGTACGCCAGTATCTTTTGCATTTTGCGATTCTCAAAAACAATGGAATTAATAGACTTGCAGAAAAGGTAAAAAATGAGCTTAACGAAGAACTTGAACATGCAAACAAGTTGGCAGAAAGAATTTTGTTATTTAAAGGAGTCCCAAATTTTCAGGATACAAACGAAATATCAAAGTATGATGGAAAGTTTACAAAAGACACAATACGGAAAATCTTAGAAGCTAATTTGAAATTAGAGGGAAAAGGTATTAAGGATATCAAAGAAACGATTTCTATCGCTGAGAAAGAAAAGGATTTTGTTAGTGTAATGTTATTAGAAGAGATGTTAAAAAATGAAGAAGAGCACTTTCATTGGATTGAGAAACAGATCGATCTTATTGAACTAATGGGTGTTGAAAACTATTTAAGAACACAAATATAGAGTGTTAAAAAAGATAGTATTTATTTTAATTATACCTTGCTCACTTCTTTTTTTATTAGGGTTATGGCAAATATTCAGATTGAACTGGAAGAATAATATTATTAAAAGTATGAGTCTTCCAGTGGTTCATCTATTGCCCAATAACGACCTTGAAAAATTTAACTATAGGCATGTCAAGATTGATGGGATTCTAAGTGATATAGAACTATATGTTTTTGCAGGGCAACACGGCTATCACGTGCTGTCTCCTATGTTGCTCACCACTGGACGTTACATGTTGGTGAATAAAGGAATAGTTAGAGAAAAAAAGGAGAAAAAAGTAAAAATTGAAAAAGTAGTTGCAGATGGAATTTTATATTGCGATAGCAATAAAAGTAAAAATTGGTTTATCAAGAACGATACTGCTTCGAATACATGGTTTACCCTGAGTACAGAAGAAATTTCCAATGAGTTAGGTATTAAGCTAGAGAAGTGTGTATTGTGGCCGAACAATTTTGGCAGCAAAGTAGCTATACAGCCAATGAAGCATTTGGAATATGCAATCACTTGGTTTGCACTTTCCTTAACTTGGTTGATTATGTGCGTAATTTACTATAGGCAAAACCTCAATGTATCTGTTCAGCAGGGTGGCAAAATAAGGTAGACGAAAAAAGACAACTATAGGAACAAATGGGTGTCATGCCAGTGCGTGACACTGGCATCCAGTCCTTTTGCACAGTTCCATCAAAAACGTTGTAAAGCGCTTTCGTGTTTACCAACTTAGTGCCCAATCTGGATCCCAGTGGGCTTTGTTGCATCGCTACTTATGAAAGGCTAACTATAGTTAGGATTATAAGCAACCTATTGAAAATCTTGTTTTTTGCAATCAATCTGATCAAATTTAAGAATAGTAATTTGTTATTTATATTAATAAATTTAATTCTATTGAAAATAGCTAAAGCATTGAAATTCTTGAATTTTAGCCAGATTAGTGAGTGGTAGTGAAATTTCTTTTACTCAAATTTAGGTATTCACTGACCGTTCTTGTTATAAATACCAGAATAATAAGCTACTGATATTCCCTATCTTTTTTATCTTTAATCCATCATAGCTAGCGATGCAACAAAGCCATCCCAGTGTCACGCACTGGGATGACAAGAAAGGGAGCACTGGAATTTTTGTTTCAGCATTAGCCATGCATCTGACCTCAACAAAGCTTGAAGCTTTCTGTACATAAAATTAGAGAAGTAGTTATTCATCTTTATCACTACCAAGGTCTTTTAACATACTATAATTGCCTTTTCTAAATCTACTTTTTAAAGACGTAACTCCACTTTCGCTAATACCACTAAGGCTCAGTGCAGCTCCACCTAGCTGCAATCCTATCTCAGATGTTTCAGGAATAATTTTACTAGCTCCTAGATCTCTATAAACCTCCACATTACTCAGATCTGGTAAGCGTATTACAATATTTACATGCGGAAAATTTGCTGCAACTAAAGAAACAACTTTTTTTATAGTAACTTCATTCTTTATTGAAATAACGAGAGCTTGAGCTCTTTCTATTCCTACCGATTTTAAAATTTCACATCTTGTAACATCTCCAAGATATATAGGAAAACTATCACTTTTTCCTTCTTTGACTATTTTCGATTGAATATCTACAACAACGTAACTTAAATGCTCTGCAGTAAGCATTTTTGTTACCATATATCCCACTCTACCAAATCCAGCAACTATCACATGGTTATAAAGATCTTGTGTATCTGTTTCAACAGCTTCATCATCTAATATTGTTTTCTCAGTGCTAAATGAGTTTGCTATCCAATCTCCAAGCCCCGATAAAAGAGGAGTGAAAGCCATGGTTACTGTAGTTACCATCATAAGTACTTGAGCGATTTCACTTGGTAGCACATTTAGCTCATCTGCTAAGCGAAATAAAATAAACGCAAATTCACCGCCTTGTGAAAGCAGTAACCCAGCTTGTATAGCAGGTGCACTCTTAAACCCAAAAAATCTACACAATATATATATGATAGATGTTTTTAAAACGATAAGGATAATCGATAATAAGGTGATTAGTGGTAACTTATTGAGTAAAAGTTCGGTATTGATGGACATACCAACAGTCATGAAAAATAAGCCAAGAAACAAATCTTTAAATGGTAGTACCGCGTGTTCCACTGAGTGTCTGTATTCTGTTTCTGCAACTAACAATCCAGCGACAAATGCACCTAATGCCAACGATAAATGGAATTGCTCAGTAATAAATGCTGCTCCTAATACTATTAAAAGCGTTGTTGATATAAAGACCTCATTACTTTCCATTTTAGCAATAACCGAAAATAAAGGTCTAAGCAATAATCTACCAGTTATAAATATCAGCACTAATGCAATAGCTGCTTGCACCAATGAACCTGCCAATGAGCTTATCAGGCTGTGCTCAGAATTGCCAGTAAGTAAAGGTACCAATACTATCAATGGTACCACTGCAAAATCTTGCATTAATAGCACTGCTATCGACAATCTACCAACCTGACTTGCTTGAGAACCTTTTTCTTGCAGAACCTGCAACACTATTGCTGTTGAGGATAGCGCAAGCCCACCACCAATAACTGTTGCTATATTCGTATTCACTCCGAAAGCAAGAGCGATGCACCATATTGCTACCATGGTAACTATAACTTGAAGAGAACCGAACCCAAATACATGAATACGCATAGCGATCAGGCGTTCAAATGTCAATTCAAGGCCTATAATGAATAATAGAAAAACTACACCAAATTCTGCAAGATTATCCATTGCTTCAGCTGAGTGTATCAGATTAAATCCGTGAGAACCAATAACTGCACCTGCAACGAAGTAACCAAGCACTGGACTAATATTCATTTTCCAAAATGCTATGACTATAAACACAGCAGCAGAAAGTAAAATTATAATATCAAACAAATGCTGAGAGCCACTGTGCATGATATTTAACCTGTAGAATTAGACCATTTAATTGAGCAGCCAATACTTGATTTTTGGTCAATTGGAGAATTACCAGTTTCTGCAATAAATTTCATAGCTTGAAATAAGTCACTACTTCCTACTTCATAGCTTTGAACCTTTTCTTTTTTTGTGTCGTTAAAACGTCCACGATAGCAAAGGTTTAAATTGGAATTAAAGCCGAAAAAGTCAGGAGTGCAAACAGCCCCGTATTCTTTAGCTATTTTCTGTGTACTATCAATTAAATATGGAAATGTAAACTTATTTTCCTTGGCAAAATTAATCATATTTTCAAAGGAATCTTCTGGATATTCATTTACATCATTTGGCATTATTGCAATGGTGTTTACCTGATAATCTTTTTTCAATTGATCAACATCGCTTACCAGATTGCTAATAATTGACTGAACGTAAGGACAGTGATTGCATATAAACATTATAATAAGACCATTTTTTCCACAACAGTCACTTAATGCATAATATTTATTGTCTACTCCCAAAAGATTAAAATCTTTTGCAGTAAAACTAAAATCAACTTTAGGAGTATTCAGAGCAACCATAGACTATTATTATACCACATGTAATTTACGGTCTTATTATTTAAATGTCAAACGGTTTCTATGTATACTGTTTGCATATTCTTTTTTAGTATTATAATTATAAAACTTATGTTCATAACTTTCGAAGGAATAGACGGCTCTGGTAAAACAACACAATCTAAGCTACTTGCAAATCATTTTAAGCAAATTCGCGGCGAAAATAATGTGGTATTGACTCGAGAACCAGGTGGCACTAACTTTGCAGAGAAGGTAAGAGGAGTATTGTTAACGAATAATATTGATTCTATTTCTGAACTCTTGCTACTTATCTCGATGAGGCGCGAACATATGAAAAAATTAATATTACCAGCTCTTGCAGAAGGAAAAATAGTGATTTGTGATCGGTTTATTGATTCAACTATTGCATATCAAGGATATGGGTTTGGAGTTGACTTAGGGCTAATAAGGGACTTACATAAGCTAGTGGAAATTAAATGTCCAGATATTACATTTATTCTAGATATTGATGTTAAAGTTGGGTTAAATAGAGCAAAAGACAAGAATAAATATGAAGAAATGGATGTTAATTTTTACAATAAGGTCAGAAAAGGATTTCAGGAAATAGCCATAAAAGAGCCCGTTAGGTGCAGTGTTATCACTGGAATTGAAACAAAAAATGATAATCACGTACACAATGAAATTATTGATAAAATCACCTAGCTTGTGATAGAAAATTATCAATTTCAGGTAACATTATTTCATATGAATAACTTTTTGTTTGAGTAGCTAAAAAATCCTGTATTTTGTCTGGATCTTCTTCACTTATCATCTTATATGCCCTTGCGAGGTTCATTAATTCACTTCTATTTTTTTTATTGCTTACTTCAGTAATAGTAAAAAATTGATCAAAATGGTCTAAGAGGTCTTTATTTTTTATTGAAGACACAATATCGTCAATTTCTTTCACATATAATGCAAGTTTGTGTGCTTTACTACGATCTTCAAAACAAAGATTAACAAGCACGTTGCGAAACCTATCTTTCGTAGTACTTCTCACTTCTGCTAATAAGGACTTAATATTTTCTTTGCAATGCACTCTCTTTACCGATTCAGCCGGTTCAACCATACCAAGAACATTCTTTACCAAAGATTTTTCTTCACAACTAAATATGAACATGTAATAACCCATCGATAAAGTGAAGAGCAAGAACATAGCCGGAAGTAAAAACGGAGCTAATACATTTTGTGACGCAGGGAAAATAAACCAGGTAACAGTTGCTATTGACACAGTTACAAATAATCCTGATAAACATAATTGTGCTTTTCTTCTATAATTCTGATCAATAACTGTACTTACACCAATAGAAGCTATATCAATCATTACTCACACCTCATTAAACATTAATACCAACTGAATGATAGCATTATTGTGATGAAAATGCAATATTATGAATATTTTAATACAATTTATATTGACAGTTACAATTCTAAATTGTTTTATTGCAGCGTTAGCTGATTAACATTTTTAAGATGAGGTCAACTCTCATAGAGAGAGGATTTTTTTATTTTCTCATTCTTCTCATTTTCCTCTCTAACAATTTTTTTTCCATTTAATATGTCCTTTATTTCATCTCCTGTTAAAGTTTCAAACTCCAGTAGATTTTCGGCAATGAGATCTAAGCCTTTCTTATGCTTGGTCAAAATCTCTTTTGCTTTTTCATAGCAAGAAGACACAACTTTCTTCACTTCTTCATCTATAAGTTTTAACGTATCTTCAGAAATTATCTCAGAACCATGCATGGTTTGTTCGCGATTGTGATAGATCGGACCTATTTTGTCACTCATTCCCCATTTTGTTACCATAGCGCGTGATAAATCAGATGCTTGTTTTATATCCGAAGATGCACCGCTTGTGACTTTATCGTAGCCAAAAATTAGCTCCTCTGCCACTCTTCCACCCATAGCAACAGTAATATCTGCTATCATCTTTTCTCTTGTGAGGGACACTCTATCTGTTTCTGGTAGTCTCATAACTAAACCGAGTGCTCTACCGCGTGGAATAATTGTTGCCTTGTGTATAGGATCAGAAGCAGGCATATTAACAGCAATTATCGCATGACCAGCTTCATGGTATGCAGTCAGTCTCTTTTCCTCTTCTGTCATAATTAGGGATCGTCTTTCTACGCCCATCATCACTTTATCACGTGCATATTCAAAATCGTCCATGGTAACAATCTTCTTGTTTCTTCTTGCAGCAATAAGTGCAGATTCGTTCACTAAATTTGCTAAATCAGCTCCAGAAAAGCCTGGTGTTCCTCTTGCAACTGTTTTCACGTTTACATCTGGTGCTATTGATATTTTCTTTATATGAGTATTTAATATCTTTTCACGCCCATTTATATCGGGTAAAGAAATAGTAATCTGTCGGTCAAAACGACCAGGTCTAAGCAGTGCTGGATCTAAGACATCCGGACGGTTAGTCGCAGCAATTATTATTACACCTTCATTAGACTCAAAGCCATCCATCTCAACTAATAACTGATTTAATGTTTGTTCTCTTTCATCATTGCCGCCACCAAGACCAATGCCACGATGTCTACCCACCGCATCTATTTCATCTATAAAAATTATACAAGGAGCATTTTTCTTGCCTTGATCAAACATATCACGAACACGACTTGCACCAACACCCACAAACATTTCAACAAAATCAGATCCAGAAATACTAAAGAATGGCACATTAGCTTCTCCTGCAATTGCACGAGCAAGTAAAGTTTTACCAGTTCCAGGAGAGCCAATCAAAAGGCACCCTTTTGGTATTTTTCCACCTAATATTTGAAATTTTTGCCTTTGTTTAAGAAAATCAACGATCTCTACTAGCTCTTCTTTTGCTTCATCAATTCCGGCAACATCATCAAATGTTACTTTTTTTCCACTAGTAATGAGTCTAGCCCTTGACTTGCCAAAGCTTATAGTTCTGTTGCCCCCCGCTTGTGTTTGTTTAAGAAAGAATAGCAAGAAGCCAATAAAGATAAATGTTGGGACCCATGAGATAAGTAATCCACCAATTACGTTCATGGCAGAATCTCCAGTTGAAAAGGAGAATCTCACTTTTCTATCATGTAAATTTTTTATTAGGTCGCTATATATGACACCGCTTGAATTGAAACTTGAACCGTCCCTGAACTTGCCTTCAATGCTCTGGTTTTTTATGACAATATTTTCTACATCATTGTCTTCTAATCTAGTTAAAAATTCCGAAAAAGGTATAATTGTTTTACTTTTACCTACATTTCCGCTGAACTGAATATAAGCAACTGAAATAAGAACAATAATTACTAACCAGATCAATAAGCCTTCTAAAAATTTTTTCATTTCTATTTCTAACTAAATACTAATCAAGCTTACCAAATTTTGTTTTATCGTGCTATTAATAATGCATTGAACCTTATCGTCATTGGTATTTTTTCCGTTATAATTTACATCAGGATAAGCAAGCACCTTTCCATCTTTTAGCACTACAGGCAAAGAATAGAAAACTTCAGGGCAGCAGTTGTAATCCTTCAGAAATTCAGGAACTTTTTGTGTTTTTTTTAATGGAGCGATGATAACTGAACACTCTTGATTTCCGAGTATTGTGCAGCTAAATCTGTTATCCCATTGAGTAGATTCATTTAAAGGTAGGTTTAAGGTAATTTCTTGTATCTTTGACGATTCTCTAATTATCAAGATATTTTCTCCATGTTTTCTTATTTTACACCCAGAAAGTGTACAGTTAACATTACTATCCTTTTGCAATATTTTATTAAATATTACGATAAGGCTGTTGTACCTTGGTTTATAATGTTTACTGGCAATTGCCATTATGGAGTAAAGAAGAAGCCTCAAGGCTATTTCCTCTGGCAATTGATAAAACTCACTTAGTTTAATTTCAATATAACCAAGATCATGCACATTAACGCAGTCATTAAACGCAAGGCGTGTGTAGTGCATCAACGCTTTTGCAGCTCTTTTCATATGAAGGGCTGTGAGGCATATTCGCTCTGTTAAAATCTCTTGATTATCACTTGCTTTAAGTAAGTTACGGTATAAAGTTCGCCTGTATTTTAAGTCATAGTTGCTTCTATCTTCGATCCATTTTAACCGATGAAGCTTAGCGTACTTTTCTATTTCACTACGACTAAAATTTAACAATGGCCTAAATATATAAATACCATTTAGGAAAGACTTGTAGTCCATTGATGATAATCCATCTACGCCACTACCTCGCTCTAATCTTAACAAGAACGTTTCTGCTTGATCATCTTTGTGATGAGCAACAAGTAAATATTTAACATTATTATTTTTACACCACTCTGCTAGTAACTTATACCGTGCTTTTCGTGCCTGTAACTGAATATTGCCTTTAATATTTTGCTTCTCCCAATTTAATATGAACGATTCCTTTGCTCCAAGTTCCTTTGCATAACTTACAACAAAATCAGCTTCTTTTTGAGACTCTGGACGTAACCCATGATTTACTGTTAATGCTGTAGGAAGTGAAAGCTTGTTTTTTTTTGCCCAGTTAGTCATTAAGTGCAGTAAGACTATACTATCTACACCACCTGATACTGCAACTGCAACTTGATTGTTATAGAAAGCAAAACTATTAACCACATTTTGAAATAATAACTCTAATTCCATTATGTATCTTGATGGCCAGACAGGTCAGATCTCTTACGTCATACCGCGACTTATTTGTGGTATATATAGATCCCGCTAACAAGCAACGAAATATGACAAGTTTGTCCTTTTTTGTCTACCCCAGTGCCCTTTCTTTATGTCATCCCAGTGTTTGACACTGGGATCCAGGTTTTAATGCAAGAAACTATTTCTTTATTCCAGAAAATGAAAATTCCACTCTACGATTTTTAGCATGCTCTTTTTCATATTTAGAATTTCTAGAATCATCTTTTACATTAACCAAAGGCTCAGTTTCACCTTTAGAAGCAGTTTTTATTCTGTTTTCTATGTAGGGTGTACAACTAACCATAAATTTTTTAGCTGCATCTGCCCTTCTAGCACCTAGCGCAAGATTATATTCATGAGAACCACGGTTGTCAGTGTGACCAGTTAAAGTAACCTTCGCGTCAGGGTTATCTTGTAACACCTCCATTACGTCAAGTAATGCATCTGCACTTACTTCAGCAATACTAGATTCATCATAACCAAAGAAAACTCTTTTATCACCTATCTGCTTAACAACAGAATTTATTTTATTTGTTGTATTTGCTCCTTTTTTTGGGCAAGAACTTACACCAGTAAGTAATAAACAAAAACAGCACATTATAACCAGTCTACTCCACATTACTAAACCTCCATAAATTTTAAATAGTGCGTAACTTTAATTTCAGTAGCTAATATCTCTCCATATTGTAATATAGTCAAGAGAAATAAAATACTAAATACTTTTTCTACAACCTTACAATTAATTTTCCTATAATATGCTGGACTCTGAGTAGAAAAATCCAATAAAAGAATAAAAAGTACAATTTTTTATTGTACTTTAAGCAAATATACTTTTAACTTTATTATTAATCTGTTACGGTATTAAACAGATGTTTTCTAAAATAATGAACAAATATGCAATCTTATAAGTTTTTAGAGGAAGTATTATATAGGGTAAAGAATATCGAAAATACGCTAAAAGTACTAAACCAAAGCCAATTGAATATAGAGGACAAAGTTGAACAAATGAGCCTTCTAGAAGAAATCAGACATGAAATTATCTCTCATGACGTAATAAAGGAATCATTAGCAGATGCTCTTGGTAACAAAAAAAGTGCAAATACTCAGCAGCTAAAGTTAATAGAGAGAATACATAAGAGCAACAGTGCTGTTCCTATTGATTTAGTAAAATCTTTGTCCAAAGCTAAAGTTGAATGCCAAAGTTTATGGAGGCTAACCAATTCTGAAGCCAGTAACTTGGAAAAACTAAAAGAACGTTTTACTGATTTAATCAAACTCATTCGCGAAGTAGCTTCTATAAAATCGCAGCAATTAAAATGCTCAAAATACGACTCACTGCTTGCTGACTATGACTCTGATATCACAGAAAAGAATATAAAGGAAATATTTCCCAAGGTAGGCAAATTCTTTAGTGGAAATGTAGATAAAATAATTGAAAAGCAGAAAAAGGATAAGGTTACTAATATAAAAAAAGTTGCTACTCAGAAGCAGATTGAACTTGGCTCGTCATGTTTACAGCAAATGGGTGTCGCACTGCATGAGGTTCGTACTTCTTATTACTACCCTATAGATTATGATGAATCTGACTTTTGTTATGGTTTATTTTCTCTTTTACGGCATAGTGGTTATGCAATTTATCAAAAATGTTTAGCGCAAAATTCTATAAGTAGCCCAATTACGAGACATGTTATGTATGAAACTCAAGGGTTATTCATGGAAAGGATGATTGGAACATCCAGAGAATTTATTGAGTTTATTCAACCACACATAAAAGAGAAATTTGCTATAAAAGGCAAAACTAACGAGAAAGTTAGCAGTGTTGAAAATTTGTACTTGATTTTCAATGAAATAAACCTTTCTTCTTTTTTAAAAAATGCAGATGAATTTAGTCTGTTAGCTCATATTATGTTGAGAACTAGGTTAGAACAAGATATAATAAATGGTACATTGGAAGTCAAAGACCTGCATGATGCGTGGCTGGAAGGTATGAAGCACTATAAAATTCCAGTAAAAGCTGAAAATGAGCTAAACACTTATTTTCAAGATGAATATTGGGCAAGCGGTGTTATGGGCTACTTTCCTATAAAAATTATTGCTTTAATTGCTGCTGTGCAGATTTTCTCTTGCGTTAAAAAGAATCATTACGAATCATTAAGTGCTATAATAAAAGGAGATTTTAGTTTACTTATCAGTTGGTTATCTCAAAATATATACAGTGCAAAGTGTGGCCTGGAACTGCTAAAAAAAGTAACAGGTAAGGGTTTAGACGTTGAGTGCTGCATTAGCTACTTATCTGGAAAGTATAATTTGTCTTAATAAATGATTTTCTTGAGTTGCGTATGAATTTTGTTCGAAAATTAACCGAAAAGTTTTGTAGTCTTTTCACTTTCAAAGGTTTATTTGCTAGCGATATTGCTATAGATCTTGGCACTGCAAACACTTTAGTTTATCAGAAAAATCAGGGAATAGTGCTTGATGAGCCTTCAGTTGTAGCAAGAATAAAAGAAAAAGGAAGCTACGTTCCTTATGCTTTTGGTAAAAAAGCTAAAATGATGCTTGGAAAAACGCCTGGAGAAATAGAGGCGATAAGGCCCTTAAAGGATGGAGTTATTGCTGATTTTAAAAGTGCGGAAGAAATGCTAAAATATTTCATACGCAGTGCAAACACAAAATTCACTGTTAATAAACCTAATATTATCATATGCGTTCCATCTGGATCCACGCCAGTTGAAAGGCGTGCTATACAAGATGCAGCAGAAAGTGCTGGTGCAAATGAAGTATTTTTAATTGAAGAACCAATGGCTGCAGCAATCGGAGCTGGGCTCCCGGTTACTGAACCTGAGGGTTCTATGATTGTTGATATAGGAGGCGGTACAACTGAAGTTGCAATTATTTCTTTAGGCGGAATTGTTTATTCACGTTCTGCCAGAGTAGGTGGCGATATTATGGATGAAGCAATAAAATCATATATTCGTGAAAATCATAAGTTATTAATCGGTGAAACAACCGCTGAGAAAATTAAGAAAAGCATAGGTTCAGCCAGTCTGCCAGGTGAAAATAACAAAGAGGGAATGATAATTAAAGGCAGGGATTTAGTGAGTGGCATGCCAAAAGAAATGCTTTTATCAGAATACCAAGTTGCAGAGAGTTTAATAGAGCCTGTACATCAGATAATTTCTGCTATTAAGACTGCGCTGGAGAGCACTCCACCTGAACTTTCTTCTGATATAGTCGATAGAGGAATAGTTTTATCCGGTGGTGGTGGATTATTACGTAATCTAGGTAAAGTTATCAGTGAAACAACAAAATTACCGGTTCGTGTTGCAGATGACCCACTTTGTTGTGTTGCCTTAGGTAGTGGAAAAGTGCTTGAAAACATGGATTATTTTGGCCATGTTTTATTCAAGCAAGATTAAATTATTTTTGAAGGTAGTTTATCGAATTGTTTTGATGGAATTATGTAATATAAATGAGATCCCAGTGTCATGCACCAAGTAATTTGAAGGCAACTTCTAGCAGAAAAGGGTGTCATCCGAGTAGCTAACACTGGGATCCAGGAAACTTGATTACAAATAAATATGCTGTTTTAATGAATTTGTGTAATAGAAGCTAGATTCCAGTGTCAGCTACTTTCATGACATTATCTACTATGTAAATTGCCCCCAAATCAAAACGTTTGCACAGTTGTATGTTGGAATGACACAAGATTTGCGTTTATAAATTAAGGCGGTTATGCTAAAAGAATTTGAAATTGAACCTCTGCTAAAAGATAAAACTCCGCACCAGACTAAGGCTGTTGTTGCAATGTCCGGGGGAGTTGATAGCTCGGTTGCTGCAGCACTGCTACATAACCTTGGGTACCAGGTGATAGGTGTGACTCTTCAACTCTATGGCACTGACGGTAATGCTAACGCAAGAAAGGGTGCATGCTGCGCTGGACAGGATATTTATGACGCTAAGCGTGTAGCTGAAAGTGTTGGCTTTCCTCACTATATTTTAAACTATGAGGAAATATTCAAAAAGGAAGTAATAGAGGATTTTGCGAGTACCTATATGCGTGGGGAAACTCCCATACCATGCGTGAGATGTAACCAAACGGTAAAATTTCGTGATCTATTACAAGTTACAAAAAATCTTGGTGCGGATGTGCTCGTAACAGGACATTACGTGAGAAGGTTAGAAAAAAATGGTGAGGTAAAGTTGTGCAGAAGCATTGATAAAAGTAAAGATCAAAGTTATTTTTTGTTTGCTACAACTCAAGAGCAATTGAAGCTTTTGCGATTTCCACTAGGTGGGTTCTATAAAAGTGATATAAGAAAATTAGCAAAGTATTTCAGCTTACAAATTTCTGAAAAGCCGGACAGTCAAGATATATGCTTTGTTTCCGAAAGCTATAGTAAAACAATAGCTAAATTAGCTCCACAATCTGTACAGAAAGGTAAAATAGTGGATGTTAATGGAAAAGTGCTAGGCGAGCACAGTGGCATAGTAAATTTTACAGTGGGGCAAAGAAAGGGCTTGGGTATCGCACACAATGAACCTCTTTATGTGATAAAAATTAATACAGAAAATAATGAGGTTATAGTAGGTCCGATCAACGTATTAATGCAAAAAAAAATATTGATCAAGGAGTTAAATTGGTTAGAACAACCAAAGGAAGGTATGGAAGTAACTGTGAAGCTGAGATCATCACATGCGGGAAGTTTAGCAATAATACATTCAACTGACGAAAAAAATAAAGCCTGTGTCATTTTAAACGACGATTACTTTGGCATCAGTCCAGGTCAAGCCTGTGTAGCGTATAAAGATGAGCAAGTTATCGGCGGTGGATGGATATGCTCTTAACTAAAAGCTTTAATGCAGAGTGTAAACATACAATAGACTTCTTGCATAACCATATAACATTGGGAATAGAAACAAAAAAACTTGCTTGACAAACTCCGCCAGCCCCCTTATCATGAAACTGAAGCTATTTATTTATCTTCTCTGTACAGATTAAATGACAAAAAAACTCACGTATCTGGCGTCTCATGTTTAATTTTTTGCACTATGTGCACTCTATGTCTTTATCAAATTTCTGGGTTTTTACCTACACAAGCTGAAATACGCTTATAAAGCATTTAAAACATTAAAAAACGCCAACTTAAAAAATGGATAGTGAATAACTAGCTACCCTAGGGTTTCTTTTGCCTTTTTTTTCATTTGGTAAATTTCTTAATGTTTGTAGCTAAACGACAACCGTCATCCCGCTGCTTGTTAGCGGCTAAGAGATACCGCGAATGAATCGCGGTATGACGGTTCGCGGCGGCATAAAGATAAGTCTCGTCATCCCGCTGCGTGTTAGCGGGATCTCTTGTTAGTGGCTGAGATACCGCGGCGGTATAGCTATACCTTTTTCTACTTAGTTTGGGTTATGCAAGAAGTCTAATAACATTTATTGCTATTTTGCCATGTATCCCTTATACTATAAAGTAGAACATTATAGGTTTTAGCAATGGTTAAAGAAGTTGAAGAATTAATAAAAATTGTTGGCAAGGGCAATTTATTAGAGGCTTTGTTTATTCGTTGGGGCAGTTATCAACATGCTGGATTAAAATGGAGAGATCATAGAAATCATTTTGGTTTGCCTGAATTCATTGGAAAAGAAAAAGAACCATTAGATAAGTATTTTAACTTAAAGTTTAGTCTACAAGGGCTATTCTTAATTTATGCTCAAGCTTATAGAATTCTTATAGAAAATGTTCAGCTCAATACTCAAGAAGTAATCGACAAGATATATATGTCAGTTAGCAAGGGTGAATTAGAGGAACAGTTAAGTTCAATAATTAGTGGTGAGCAATCAACAGAAGATCAAAAAAAATTAAAGCTTCTTAATATTTTAGCGAATCCAAAAGGCAAAACTTTATTTAACAATAATAATGATTTTGAGAAACAAGTACTTAATAATGTTAAAAAGTTACTAAAGATAAATTATGCAAATGAATTTGATAAAGAATTTAGCTTATGTAAAGAAGTAATCGATCACTATTATTCTATCCACAATATAAAAGTAGATAAAGATATAGCATTACTATTTTCTAGTTATGGCATATTTTCTATACATACCAAAGATAATGATATTTTATCGCTTAATCAATATATTAATGAGAAAGCTAAAATGATCAATACACCACTGTATTTTGATTACATTGTGAGATTATCACAAATGTTAAGCAAAATCGAGTTACTAAGTAGAGATGGAACCATCAAATATACAGCCGACTGTGAAAATATGGATTGGCAAGAGGAAGAATTGAAAATGAATGGATTAATATGTCCTATAAATACAAAAAACACCCTAGAGCAACTGTTAAAAAACCAAAATAGTGATGAATTTGAACAATTAATAACGAGCCCTGAGAATATATACTACTCAGTGTTGCCAGAAGAGAATGAATATAGGCCAGATCTCATTGTCAGCAAGAAAAAAGAAAAGGACCATAAAAACACAGTCTGTAAACTTATTTTAGGTATGTTTGTATTATCTGTTGGGTTATATGTTGCTGATTATTTCTTTATGGAGCAAAAATTGTTCAACTCAATAAAAAATGTTTTGCCACAAGACAACCTTACTAACCTGATAGTTGGTGCGGTGCTTACTATTGTAATAGTATATGCTTTATTTCAATTATCACAGAAACCACCACTTTCAACAGTCGATGATGTGCAGAATAAAAAATTAGAACCGCTCCATGCAAAATAAGCTTAGAACTACATAAATGTAGCAACTTAAAAGCACATATTGTATAATGCTTATTCTTAAGTTAAGAGGTAATTTATGGATTTAAGTAAAATAACAGCGGGACCAAATGCGGTGAATGTGGTAATTGAAATAAGTGCAAATGCTGAGCCTGTAAAGTATGAATTTAATAAAGAGCTTGGGTTGTTACAAGTTGACAGATTTTTATCTACCTCAATGACTTATCCTTGCAATTATGGATTTATACCAAATACCTGCGCAGGTGATGGTGACCCTGTGGATGTTTTGGTGCTAACTCAATTTCCCTTAGCATCTAGTGTTTTAATATCGGTACGTCCAATAGGCGCATTACTCACTAAAGATGAAAAAGGAGAAGATGAGAAAATATTAGCAGTGCCTGTTTCCAGTGTTGATAGCTATTATGACAATATAAAGAACTATTCTGATTTATCTAAAAATCTACTAGATAAAATTACTCATTTCTTTTCTCATTATAAAGATCTAGAAAAGGGAAAAACAGTAGCAGTTGGAGAATGGGTTGGTGTAGAAGAAGCAAAACAAATTGTTGCAAGCTCTATTAAAAGCGGAAATTAGTTTTTGTTGATTTATAGCTAAAGTGGCTCTACGATTTGAAAAACAACAAATTCGTCATTCCGCTACGTGTTAGCTGATGAGATACCGCCCACAACTGTACGAACATTGCAATATGGCACATAGTAAACGATGTCATCCCAGTGCTTGACACTGGGATGGCTTTGTTGCATCGCTAGCTATGATGGATTAAAGATAAAAAAGATAGGGAATATCAGTAGCTTATTATTCTGGTATTTATAACAAGAACGGTCAATGAATACCTAAATTTGAGTAAAAGAAATTTCACTACCACTCACTAATCTGGCTAAAATTCAAGAATTTCAATGCTTTAGCTATTTTCAATAGAATTAAATTTATTAATATAAATAACAAATTACTATTCTTAAATTTGATCAGATTGATTGCAAAAAAACAAGATTTTCAATAGGTTGCTTATAATCCTAATTATAGTTAGCCTTTCATAAGTAGCGATGCAACAAAGCCCACTGGGATCCAGACTTTCCGTAAAAACGTTATATTTTAACATAACACTTATATGCTCACCAACTTAGTGCTAATCAAAATCCTGGATCCCAGTGTCTGGGCACTGGGATGACAAGAAAGGGAGCACTGGAATTTTTGTTTCAGCATTAGCCATGCATCTGAACAGATACAAATATTGCAATTAAAAGCATTAGACAGGCGGTAGAGGTCTTGGTATTATATAATCTTTAGGTTCTAAATTTGGAAGGGTGGCCGAGCGGCTGAAGGCGGCGGTTTGCTAAACCGTTATACGACCCAAAAGTCGTATCGAGGGTTCGAATCCCTCTCCTTCCGTATACTGTTTTGAGCACGGTCTAAATTCGCTATATTAGCATGTTTTTAGCCTATTTACCAGCGTACCTGATTTTGTTGCAATGGTTTTTATTTCCATTGTCACTGAGATCACTATTAAAAAGTTGGCTAGCATTGACTCAGTATTTATTATAGAATTGGTTATTAACTAAACAACTTTACTTGTATGTATAAAATACTAATCTTACTGTTGATAGTGTTGCCACTTAGGTTGCTTGCAACCGAGATTGAAATTGTTGCAGATGTAAATGGTGAACCAATTTCAAATTTAGATATCGAAAAACGCATCAACTTTATAAATTCATTGTTTGGCACTCAAAGTGTTAATCAAAAAGAAGCAAAGCCTCAAGTGCTTAGGGAGCTAATAGACGAAATTATCATTATCAATGAAGCACAGAGGCTGAATATAAAATTGAGCAACGAGGAGTTAGATAATGCTATTATGTTATTTTTAACCCAAAGTTTTAAACTTAAGGCTAATGAAGTTGATCAATACATAGAGAAGCATAATATAGATCTTGGTATTTTAAGAAAACAAATAAAATGTCAGTTACTGTGGAGCAAAATTATTGAAGTAAGAATTGTGCCATTTATTAATATAAGCGATAAAGAAGTAGATGATGTAAAAAGGCAAACAGAAAAGCCGGATTATCTTATCACGTTCCAAGAGTTTATAATTCCTGATCAAAAAGACAAGGACGTTTATGGTATAGCTGAAGATTTAGTAAAAAAATTACGCAACAGTAATAACCCAGAATCTCCAATAAAGATGCGTAAAGCAACAGTTAATTTAAGTCAGCTAAAAGGAAAACTCAAGAGCGTTTTAGAAGGATTAGAAACCAGCGACATAGCAGGTCCATTCAGTTTTAGTGAAGGTTACTCTGTTATAAAAGTAATAGATAAAGTACAACTTAATCATGCACTGCTGGAAAGCACTTTAAAATTAAAACAGATTGTGGTTGAAGGTTCAGAAAGTTTATTAGATAATCTCAAGGAGCAAAAAGTTAATTGTTTAAATTTTGATAAATTGGCAGATAATTTTAAGTTGCCAAACGCAAAGGAATTTGAAATAAAAATGCGAGATTTAAATCCTGATTTACAGATTTTATTTAGTAAAACAAGTGTGAATGAAATAGTAGAATTGAGAGAAAATGGCACTGCAAAGTTGATGATGTTGTGTGATATCAAGAGTAATGTAGCGGGTATAGAAGCAATCAAACAGAAAATGTACCAACAAAAGATTATGATACAAAGCAACTTGTTATTAGATGATATGCGTAAAAATGCAGCTATCAGTTATCGGTATAGTTGAAGTCAGAGAGTGTCCTTGTCTTTGTGTATAGAACTATATAAATTACTTTGTTCTATAAAATTTCAAAAAATTTGAACAAATGCAGTTAAAATAGCACATGAAGAATATAATGCTAATTGGTGGTGGAGTTGGAAATGCAGTGTTATTTTCGATAGGGAAGGCATGTCTTGAAAATAATAACAAGGTTTTGTACTTTGCTGGCTATAAGAAGTTAAGTGATGTATTTAAACGAGCACTGATAGAGCGTGCATCAAATGCAGTAGTTTGGGCATGTGAAGAAGGATTGATAGAAACAAGCAGAGATCAAGATAAATCCTTTCATGGTAATATAGTTGATGCAATAGTCTCTTATCAACAAGGAAGATTAGGTATTAATTTGAACGTTATAGATAAAATTATCACTATTGGTTCTGACAAAATGATGAAAGCTGTGAATGAAGCTAGAAAAACAATTTTAAAGCCATATCTGAAATCAGGCCACATAGCGATATCATCAGTTAATTCTCCTATGCAGTGTATGATGAAAGAAATCTGCGCTCAGTGTGTGCAGCAACATATAAATGCGAAAACAGGAGAAAGGAGTTTTGTTTATAGTTGCAGTAATCAAGACCAGGATATGGGGTGTGTTGACTTTGACTTTTTAAGTGAGCGCTTGAAGCAAAATAGTTTACAAGAAAAACTTACTGCAAAATGGATAGATCATGTTCAAAGATATTAAACAGCACAAAAAGGAAATAAGAGAGCAATATAGAGCTATAAGAAAAGATATTGATGAAAGTTATTCCAGTTATGCGGCAAATTCCCTTATTAATCTCTTTAATCAGAACTTAAGCTACGTTAAAGGCAAAACAATAGCAGCTTACATTCCAATGGATGAGGAAATAGATGTTGTGCCTTTGATGCATAGTTTACTCGATTTAGATTATAAAGTAGCAATTCCTAATAAAAATAAGTTACTAAAATTTGAGGAATGGAACGAAACAAATGAAGATGTAATTCCCGACACAATCATTACTCCTGTTATTGCTTTTGATGATCATTTTAATAGATTAGGTTTTGGCGGTGGTTGGTATGATACAATGATAGAAAAACTGCGGCCACTTGGAAAAATATTTATAGGTGTAGCCTATGAGAAACAATATTGTAAAGATTTACCTGTAGAAAAACATGATCAAAAATTGGATATTATAATCACTGAGATGTGTGTTAGATGTGGAAGTGGATTGCTCAAGAAAGTGGATAGAAAGGAGTAGATCCCTATCTTTCCCATTCCCTCCCCAAGCCATCAGAGGGTTTTATTTTCTTCTTCACTCACTCGTTCAGTACTTGAATCACCTAATTGAGAATCTGGCTCCATTTCCTGAGCTTTCTCATTAACTTTTTGTTCTACATCTTCTATTTTACCGTTACCAATAGCCATAATTGCAGGTTGAAATTTATTTATAAGATCATTAAGTGCTTTCATATCTGCTACATGAGTACTGAGGCCCTTTTCCAGAAGTCTGCTCATATCATCTTCTGAAAAATTTTGAATGGTTCCATTCTTTACTAACTCTTGTATAGCAGATCGCTGCCTTTCATTTTGAAGCATTTCTAATATTTTTTTCCCATCATCAAAACCTTTTTTAGCGTCAACGCCTTCGTTATCTTTAAGACTAATGTTTGCAATAGTTTCAAGCACGTTTGTTCTTAATCTACTAAAGTTATTCTCTCTGTCTTGAATCGTAGGTAATTTATCTATTAAATCCTTATATGAACTTTTTACTGCTTTTCCTGTTTCAATCGCACCTTCTTTTATTTTTTCCCCTGCCTTTCCTATACCTATTCCTACATAACGTGCTCCAATAGCTACAAGCGCTATTAATGTAGCAAGCACAATAAGCGGAGAAAATGCTGCTCCTAATACCATTCCAGCAGAAGCTATTCCTATTTTTTCATTTGCAGATGCTGATTTAAAATAATTGACTAGATTGTCCAGCGGACCTTTATTATTATTTATAACATTACTTATTGCTTGCTGATTAACAGATTTTAACGCCTCTTCTATTATTTTTGAGTCAACGTTTTCAGAAGTTAACCCTTTAAGTGCTTCTTCAATGAGTTTTATAAATAATTCTTTATTTACTTCCTTTTGCAAGCCTTGGTCATTAATCGCTAAACCTAAATCTTTGAGGTTCATCCCTTTAACTTGTTCTGATAGGGTTGTAAATAACTCTTTTTTCCCCTCTTGTGAGGATTGTGCAATACTTTCTATTATATCTGAAATAGCTTTTCTTAGTTCTGGATAGTCAGTGTCAAAAAACATACTATTGCTAGATTCCATATTCAGCTTCGTTGATTATAAATATGCCTAATTATACATACTAATCATTAATTATATTATAATTGATATAACATACCCCTTTCCAAATATAGAATTTGTATTAAAATATCTAGATTATATGAAATCAAGGTACTTTATGGGTGAAAAAAAATTAAAAGCTGCTGTGGTCTTATCAGGGTGTGGTCACCTTGACGGTGCAGAGGTAAGAGAAGCGGTTTTAAGTTTGCTTGTGCTTGATCAGCAGGAAGTGGATGTTAAATGCTTTGCACCTGATATCAATATCACACAAGTTATGAATCATAGAACAAAAGAGGCAACAAAAGAAAAAAGGAATGTACTTGTGGAAGCAGCAAGAATCGCAAGAGGCGAAATATATGACTTAAAAGAAGCCAAAGCTGAAAATTTTGACATGCTAGTTGTACCTGGTGGATACGGGGTTGCGAAAAATTTATCTGACTTAGCTGAAAGTAAAGACATGGTGACAGTAATGCCTGAATTTGAAAGATTAGTTTCAGAATTTTTTGTTACAAAAAAGCCAATAGGAGCGATATGCATATCTCCAGCCATCATTGTTTCAATTTTAAGTAGCAAGATAGGTAAAGAAGAAAGTAAGGTTAAGGTAACTATAGGAGATGACAGAGAACAGTTGATAGAAAGGCTTGGCGGCGAGCACATAAAATGCGATACAGAGTTATCAATAGAAGACGAAGAACATAATGTATTTTCCTGTTCTGCTTATATGCGTAGCGACGAAAGTACATACTCTGTATATCAAGGGATAAAGCATATGATTGACAGCATGGTAAAAAAGATTAACAAAAAAACTAAACAGCCATTCCTATAAGGTGTACTAAATAAGACTTCTCTATTAATCACACAATTAACTGTTGAATTTTACATTTCTAGCTGTATTATGGCTACGTAGCTAAAGTAACTTAGGTTTATCGACGCTTTACTACTTGTTAGCGGTGTGGTGTAGTGGCCATATATGTTTAGTTCTTTTTTTTAAGGTATTTTGTATGTCAGATCTTTTCTATATTGAAACTACGTGTTGTGTGGACGGTCAGTGTGATGTCTATACAGGGGAAGTGAGTTTTAATGATGTCATGTTAGGCAAGTTCAGTCTAAATTCGTGCAGCGGGAAAGAAGCTATGATAAATCTAGACATTATTACATTCGATATTAATATCGCTATTGATGGTCAAAATGGAAAGACAATAAAAAAAGACCTTAAAGGTCTTGAATTTGTAACTAAAGATGATGGTTCTTGGTATATTAATAAGGATTTTGGTAATGATAAATTTGAAATTATAGTAAAGCAATCATAATTTTACATCTCAGGTGTAACATTTAGTATAGGTGCTACTCTATTTATAATGTTTCTTACTATAGGCGCAGCAATTACTCCCCCGGTATGGTGCATCCCTTGAGGCTCATCAATAGCAATTAGCACTATGTACCTTGGGTCAAGCATAGTTAGCACTCCTATAAATGATGCTATGTTTGCATCTTTGCTATATTTACCATCTACAACTTTTTCCGCCGATCCAGTTTTTCCTCCTATTGAATATGCCTTTATTTTTGCTTTTCTGCCAGTGCCATCTGTTACTGCTGCACGTAATAATTTTCTCATTTCCCTGGAAGTTCTTCTTGAGATAATTTGCTCTCCTATACTTCTTTTATTCAACATCAAGGTTGCGTTATGAAATATCCCATTGTTGATTAATGCTGCTGCAGTTTGTGCAAGATGTATAGGAGTTACAGCTATGCCATAACCATAAGATGCTGTTATTAAAGTGTTTTCACTCCATTTATCCGGGATTATCGGTGTGGATTTTTCTGGTATTTCTATTTTCAAAGGAGAAAATAGCTTCATAGCTTTAAAGTATTCTACCTGTTTTTCAATACCTAGTTTGACTGCAATTTTTGCTGCACCAATGTTGGATGATTTTACAAATATATCTTGCACAGTAATTTTTGGAATTTTAGATTTATGAAAATCCTGAATTTTATACTTTCCAATGGTGATTGGTGTTGATACGTCATATAAATCGCTAGTTTTTGTAGCGTTCGCATCAAGCGCTGCGGCTATTGTAAAGTATTTTAATACCGACCCCATCTCATATACCCCAAGACTGGCGCGATTAAACTTTTGTACGTCTTCTGCCTTATTCTGTAAGTTGGGATTAAAATCAGGTAGGCTGACCATCGAGATGACTTCACTATTTCTCACATTTAAAACAATTCCTACTCCGCCAAGTGCCTGATATCTGCTTACAGCTTTAGTTAGCTCTTCATGCACTATGCTTTGCACTCGTGTATCTAAGGATAGTTGAACATATTGATCAGCAGAGCGTGACCATCCCTGTCGGATGACAGAAGATTGTGCAGAAGCTTGGTCTGGTGTCATTCCAGTGCACTGACACTGGAATCCAGTTTTATGCGCAATTTCATCACAAACATTGTTTTTGACATATGTTTCTGGAATCCGTTGTTCATCACGTAATTTGTCAGTATTTTTATATCTGGATCCCAGTGTCACGCACTGGGATGACACCATCTGTTGTGTGGGGAATTGTTGTGCAGGAATTGCTTTCAAGTTGCAACATTCATACAACTGTATATCAGGTACTTGGATAACAGAATGTTGTTTGTTTTTACTTATATATGCCTCAACTCCTGCAATACCGTTGCCATCTATGTCAGTATAACCAAGCACGTGTGAAAATAAATTACTGTGAGGATATATACGCTTTATGTCGTCATAAAAATTTACTCCTGGTACACCAGCGTTTTTGATCGCTAGTAATTCTTTTGGAGTCAAGTGCCGCTTTATCCAAGCAAATTTCTTTTCTGAAGTAAGTACTCTATATAAGTTCTTGTATTCGAGGTCATGCAAAGTAGAACACAGTTGTGCTGCTATACTTTCCGGATTCTTTACTTTGGTTGCATCTATATATAGTGATGTTGTGGGCACATTTGTTGCTATTACCACTCCATTTCTATCTAAAATATCAGGTTGTTTATGTACTATATTATCTTTTCTAAAATTTTCTGAAGTAGTAAGTTGATCAAATGTTAAAGAGAATATGCGAAAAATAATTATTATATAAAATATAAATAATGGTACTATAAAACACAGTGAGCGGAGCTTATTTTTAAGTAATGCTTGCATATTTACTTGATTTGACAAAAATGGAAATCATCTTAGCTGAACCACGAGGTTTTTGTGCCGGGGTAAAAAGAGCTGTGGACATATTAGCTATTACTTTAGAAAAATACAAAAACGAGCGCCAAGTTTATGTGCTACACGAAATTGTTCACAATAAATATATAGTAGAGGACTTTAAGAAACAAGGAGTGGTTTTTGTAAGCAGTATCGAGGAAATTGAAGATAATGAAGGAATACTGATCTTCAGCGCGCACGGAGTATCAAAAAATATAGAAGATGAGGCAAAAAGAAAGGTTATTCAAGTGATTGATGCAACATGTCCTTTAGTCAACAAAGTGCATAAAGAAGCAAAAAGGTATGAAAACAGTGGTAAAGAATTAATTCTCATTGGGCATGAAAACCATCCAGAAGTTAAGGGAATTAGGGGAAGAGTAAACAATCCTATCACTTTAGTGCAAACTTTGCAGGATGTATATGATTTAAAGGTTAAAGATCCAGATAATTTGTCTTATGTTACACAAACTACGTTAAGCATCGACGATACCCGTGACATTATTGCTGCCTTGAAATTAAGGTTTCCAGGCATAACAGGTCCAGATTTAAAGGACATATGCTATGCAACGCAAAACAGACAAAATGCTGTTAAAAAGCTAGCTGAAATTGTAGACATGGTATTAGTTGTAGGAAGTAAAAATAGCTCAAATTCAAACCGCTTATTAGATCTGTGCACTGCTAGAGGAAAAAGAGCCTACTTGATTGATAATTACAGATGTGTAAATAAAAGCTGGTTCCAGGGCGTAGAAAAGATAGGAATCACTGCAGGTGCTTCCGCTCCTGACATATTGGTTGATGAATTAATGGACTACCTAAAAGTAAACCTGAGTGTAAAAATTTCAGTTATGCCAGGTGGTATTATTGAAAATGTTCAGTTTAAAATACCGAATCTGGTTTAAAACACAACTTATCTACTAAGCTTCTCTTGAAATCACACAGACCAGCATCTATAGCTAAGACGTCATGCCGCGATTCATTAGACTTCTTGCATAACCATATAACGAACTTTTATTGGAAATAGAAACGAAAAAACTTACTTGACACCCTTCGCCAGCCCACTTATCATGATAGTGAAGCTATTGTATTTGCTTTCGCCAATCTGCAGATTAAAAGGTAAGGATTACTTAATGTATCGGCGTCTTATGTTCAATTTTTTGCAGTATATAGATACTGTATGTCTTTACAAAACTTCATCTACATCTAGATTTTTATCTAAATAAGCTGAACGCGCTTATAAAGCGTTACAAGACATCAAAAAATGCCAATACTCGACAGAGATAGTAAAAGACTAGCTAACTCGGGGATTCTTTGTCTTTTTTTCTGCTTAGTAAATTTCTTAAACATTTGCAGCGTAAGTTAGTTGCAATTAAAAGCAGCTGAATTTCGCTTGTCAAGCGTTTAAAACATAAAAAACGCCAATATTTTAAAGCGGATAATAACCCCAGGGCTTCTTTTGCCTTTTTTTTCGTTTGGTAAATTTCTTAAATATTTACGGCTAATATGAAGCTAAGTACGAACTTTGTTAAACACAACAAATGGTGTCATTCCAGTCTGGAATCCAGGAAAAAGAATGGTGTCATCCCAGTGCCCAAACACTGGGATCCAGTTTTCTTTACAAATTCACCAAAAGTGTTTCATTCTATAACATAAAACCCATACTCACCAAATCTAATGCATTACTTGCAATTAAGTTTCCTGGATCCCAGTGTCTGGGCACTGGGATAACAAAGGAGGACGTTATTCCAGTGCCAAGCACTGACCATTTCTGGTCTCTTAAATTGCAACTAATCTAAGTATTAAAAAATTTACCAAGCGAAAAAAAAGGCAAAAAAAGCCCGATGGTTGGCTAGTTACTTACATTATACTTTCAAGTATGGCGTTTTTTTATTCTAAACGCTTAATAACCGTGACTCAGCCGCTTTTAAGCCGCAACTAATCTAAATTATAAACGTTAAGAAATTTACTAAACAGAAAAAAAGGCAAAGAAACCCTAGGGTAGCTAATTATTCACTATCCATTTTTTAAGTTGGCGTTTTTTGATGTTTTAAATAGCGTATTTCAGCTTGTGTAGCTAGAAATTTGATAAAGACATGAGGTGCACATAGTGCAAAAAATTAAGCATGATTTACGCCAAATACATTAAGTTTTTTTGTCATTAATCCACTGCAGAGATTGCGAAGATAAATAAATAGCTTCAGTTTCATGATAAGTGGGCTGGCGAAGGGTGTCAAGTAAGTTTTTCGTTTCATCCAATGCGCTGCCAAAAGTTTGTTATGCAAGAGATCCCATAAATTGGGTGTCATAATAACTACACCCACATTAATTTTGGTGTACGTGACCTTGAAAGATCGTGATTCAATACTTAAATTATTAGGGTAGTAGGCAAATAATGGAGCTCAAAATGCATAATGTACAAGAAACTGAAAATTTAAAATTTGACGCTGAGGTAGGGAAAGTACTGAATATAGTGATTCATTCACTTTACACCAATAAAGACATTTTTCTGCGTGAATTAATATCAAATGCATCAGATGCATGTGATAAGTTGCGCTATGAATCTCAACTAAACCCTAATTTGCTAGATTTGAGTAACGAATTAAAAATCACTATCAGCTCCAATAAAGATAAGAACGAGCTATATATCACTGATAATGGCATTGGAATGAATAGACAGGATTTAATAGACAATCTTGGTACAATTGCAAGCTCTGGTACGCAAAAGTTTTTGGATGCGATTAAGAATAGCAAGGATTCAAGCCAAACTGTGGAGCTGATTGGGAAGTTTGGTGTTGGTTTTTACTCAAGCTTTATGGTTGCATCAGAAGTAATAGTAGAATCAAGAAAAGCTGGAGAGGAGGAGTCTTGGGTCTGGAAATCCAAGGGAGATGGAGAATATTCAATAAGTAAATCAGATAATCAAGTCCCTCGCGGAACCAAAATTACGCTCATTATGCATCCTGAAGAGAGTGAGTTTTTAGATAAATTTCGTGTTGAAAACATTGTCACTACTTACTCTGATCATATAAATTTTCCTGTTGAATTCATAGATGAAGAAGGAAAAAGTGAAAAGTTAAACAGTAAGGCTGCAATTTGGACTAAGCCAAAAAATGACGTTACTCAAGAGGAGCACAACGATTTTTTCCGCAGTGTTGCCCACGTTGGCGGGGAGCCTTGGATGATATTGCATAATAAAAATGAAGGTGCAATAGAATATACAAATTTGCTTTATGTTCCCTCTATTAAACCTTTTGATTTATTCCATCCAGATAGACGTTGCTCTGTGAAGTTATATGTAAATAAAGTATTTATCACTGAAGATAACATACAGATCATACCGCAGTATTTACGTTTCTTGAAAGGTATTGTTGATTCACCGGACTTGCCTCTTAATATCAGCAGAGAAACGTTGCAGAATAATCGTGTTGTTGAGCAGATCAGAAAATCCCTCACTAAGCGCGTGATATCAGAGCTCGGTAGAAAAGCAAAAGAGAATTTAGAGGAATATACAAAATTCTGGACCAATTTTGGTGCAGTTTTAAAGGAAGGTCTTTGTGAAGCTATGCCAACTGATGAGAGAGAAGCACTACTCTCAATTTGCAGATTTCATAGTACTGGTGATGAGAAATTAGTCAGCATTGATGACTATATAAGCAGAATGAAGCCTGAGCAGGAACATATCTATTATCTCACCGGAAATAGCCTCGATTCAGTGAAAAACAGTCCGCAACTTGAGGGGTTCGTCAGTAAAGGGCTGGAGGTTCTTCTGTTCGTTGATCCAGTGGATGATTTCTGGACTAGTGTAATTCATGAATATAAAGATCAAAAGTTTAAGTCTGTGACTCGCGCTGATGTTGATTTGGAAAAATTCTCTTCAGAAGAAGATAAGAAAAATGAAGAAAACAAATCGAATGAAGAAAAAACTGAGGAAACTATATTGCAATATTTTACCACAGTGCTTGGAGATTCAGTAAAAAGCGTAAAAATTTCCAAAAAATTGACTGATAGTCCCGTATGCCTAGCGGTTGATGAAGGTGCTATGGATCTTCGCATGGAGCGTTTTTTGCGTGAACAAAAGCAGCTAAATTACCGCACGCCAAAGGTGCTTGAAATTAACACTAAGCATCCTGTAATAAAGAGTATAATGAAATCTTATGCTGAAAGTGGTGAAAACCCAACATTGGAGGACATGGTTCACTTATTGTTTTACCAAGCTTGCATCGTGGAAGGCGAAGAGATGGATGACGCGAGCAGCTTTGCTAAGAGACTGAATAATTTGCTTGGCAAGATTTCTGTTTAATGCTATACTTAGCTTAGCTGCTAGTTAGGAGGTAAAACATGTTTGGTTCCAATTTTAGAGACTTTGTATCACAAGATACAACTTCACAGGGCCAATCAAATTCTGAAAGATTAATCAAAAGTTGGCATGGTTTTGAAAAACCAGATTCTGAAGATTCAGGTATTGAAGAAGAGTTTGAAGTTTTAGATAGCGAAAGTCAAGAGATACCAGCTACTCCATGTAGCACACCCCCTGAAGATCTAAGTTTAGAGAATGCAATACTTGCAAACTTTCCTGATGGTTGTGATAGGTCGTTTACTGTAGAGTTAAAAGATGAAGATTCATATGGTATCATTCCTAAAAACTTAACTTTTGCTGAGATTATAAATATCTTAAATCAAGCTATACAAGAAGATAATTGTGAAGAATTAGACAAGGTTGTACAAAATATTGAAGATTATGAAGGCAGGTCTATTACGCTGGATAATGAAAATCTCAAAGATTTCTGTTCAAATCAACTTAATTTGGAGTTACAAAACGGAAGCAACCATCAACATATATATTCAAATGTACTATCACAATATAAATTTGATCAAGAGGGTTTCAAGTATGATTATTCAGTAAAAGAATTGGTACTATTGGCAATTGCAGCTAATGACAAGCTAGTAGAGCAATATCAGGATTTTCTTTTTGCTGAAGGAAATTTAAGTCTTTTACCTGTACTTGTTGGTGGTCAAGAATACGTTAAAGCTTTTATAGGAAGATTCCATGATACTGATGGGATTTATGATAAATTAAAAGATCAATCCATACAACTTGGCCAATCCAATAAGATTGGCTTTTTCTCAGTTATAGCATTAAGAAAAGAGCAAGAATTATTAAATGCAGTTTTTGTCGAATACGTTTTAAGAGATTTTGGACAGGTGTTAAAAACAAGTAAACCTGATCCTTTGTATGGTGTGCTTGAAACAGCGTCTCTGATCAAAAATGAAGAATTCATCACGATAGTGCTAGATGCATTTGAAAGATATATTAATGAGCTAACTAAAAAAGCCTCAACAGAAGAGTTATTAAAAAAGAGCTTTGCTACCTTGTTAGAAACTGCGATAAGCCAGGAACACACATCTGTCATTGAATACCTGTGCAAACGATACACTAATAGTGCAGATCGTGCCATTTACGATGTATATGAACAAGCATTTGCAGATGATAAAGTTATTACAATACTAGGGCAACAAATCCTGAAAAACATAGGAGCTCGTGGCAGAAAAGAAATTTATGATTTAATTCTGAAAACTGCATTGGATGCTGGTAATATTGCATTTATCGAGCACTTGTGTGAAAAATGTGCTAAATGCAGCAATGATGTTATTAATTATCTTGATCATAAATCTAAAAACAACGAGTTTGATGAAATATATGAATCAATTCTGATTGCATTGTCTAATACTGAAAGTCAAGACATTATAGTCAGTGTTCTAGCTCATGTTCAAATTTATCAAAGCATACTCAATAATAAACAGCAAGTAGTCAGGCAAACCATACAAAATATACTGAGAAATGCAATAAAAGAAGCTAGTTATGGAGTTGTTGTACCCTTATGTCAGCATGTTGACCTAAAATTCGCAGCTCTTCAGGCAATATGCAAGGAAGAATTTGAGAAAGCTTTACCAGTAATTGCAGAACAGCTTGAAAAAATAAGTATGGAACTTTCTCCAAGTATGACTCGTAATGAGTATCAAAAAAATAGAGATACTTTGAGTCATCTATATCTAATTAGAAATTTGTTAGAAAGTAGTAAATTAATCAATACTTCCAGTAAAGCAAATATACAGACACAAGCGAATACACAAGTTAATAAAAGAAGCAGCAGTGATAATGCAGTATCACCTGTTATAAAAGGCGATACGGCTGTAGTAAATGAAGAGAATAACAATCAACCAAGCAGTCAAAGAAACCCAAAATCCAAAAGTGCTGGCAGTCAACAGACAGAAAAAAATGTTCTTGCAGGGGAGGAAGAAAATGCTATCTTAAATAACACAGGGGTTTCAACGCAGGAGCCTTTAATTAATAATTTTGAGGAGGGTGAAATCAAAAAAGGCAGCGGAAAAAAAGGTGTTAAGCAACTTGCCAGTCCTGTTAAGAAAAAGATTGATGGACTTATAAGCAAAACCAGTACTAACTCAAGAGAAGAACTCGAAAATATTCTAAAAAGTAACTCTCCTACTCTTGTACTACAATATGTAAAAAATAAAGAAGGTCCCTTTAAGGGTAAAGTAGAAGAAATTAAAAAAGAAATTAAAAACCATAATACAAAACAAGGTAATGTTAATATTTCACTGAACAACGATTTGCCAAATTCAGGAGACCAATCTACAAGTTCTAATAATACCGGAAGCAATAGTACACTTACCACAACTCCAGAAATTACGGGTTGTGAAAAGAAGTTGGGGGTAAGTGAAGTTTCTTCGAATGCTGACAATGTGTCTACAATTGGAGGTGTTATTAACAGTAAGGAAAAGCCTGCAGCAGTAGAAAAAACTAGTGCTATAAACAATCAATCAACCTCTATTACTGCAACACAAAATACGCAAAAGAGTAAGTGGCCTACCATAGCTACATGGACGTTAGCAGTAGCTGGAGTTGTTTCAGGAGTAGCTATTGCAGTTTATTTGGAAATGCTAGCTGCAGGAATAGCAGTTGGAGCTTGTTGTCTGGTTGCTGCTGCAGTTATATACTGCTGTACACCTAAAAGCCAAGTTGAAAACAACGAGGTTGAAAAATCTTTCAACACGGGGAAAGTACCTACTGCCGTACATGTATAATAAATATAGTAGTTTACCATTTAATAATTTATTATAATTATGTTAATTATCGGTAAATAAGGACTTGGTAAACTACGAAGAAATATTCTTGAATAAAATAAAAGATATAAAAGATGAGGGGCGCTACCGTGAATTTACGCACTTTGCGTCATTACCAGGTAGGCTCCCCCACATTATGGACTATGAAAGAAATAGGGAAGTAATAGTCTGGTGCAGTAATAACTATTTGGGAATGTCACAAAATGAGAGTGTAATTGCCGCTATCCAAAATTCATCTGTTGGTGCTGGAGGAACAAGAAATATATCTGGTACAACAAAAGAGGTTGTTGAACTTGAAAAATCCTTAGCTTGTTTGCATAAAAAAGAGGCTGCTTTAACTTTTGCTTGTGGCTACCTCGCTAACCAGACAACACTTAGCACTTTATCATCTGTTATTCCGGGCGTAGTAATTTTTTCAGACGAGAAGAACCATTCTTCGATGATAGAAGGCATAAAATCAGGAAAAAGGCCAAAACATATATTTAAACACAATGATGTTAATCATCTAGAGCAGTTACTCAAGTCTATAGACAAAAAGACACCAAAAATAATAGCACTTGAATCCGTATATTCAATGGATGGTGATGTAGCTCCGCTTAAAGAAATATGCGACCTGGCAGATCAACATAATGCAATTACCTATTTGGATGAGGTGCACGCAGTTGGCATGTATGGTTCACATGGTGGCGGAATTGCAGAAAGAGAAGGTCTGATGGATAGAATAACCGTTATTCAAGGTACACTATCAAAGGCTTTTGGAGTGATGGGTGGGTATATAGCGTCTTCAAAGAGCTTGGTAGATGTAATAAGAAGTTCCGCTCCAGGATTTATTTTTACCACTGCTATGTCGCCTGTTTTAGCAGCGGCAGCAAAGGCAAGCGTTGAGCACCTAAAATCGAGCAACATTGAAAGGGAAAAGCAAAAGCAAGTCGTTGAAAAAGTAAAAAACTCACTGAGAAATGCAGGAATTAACTTCATTCCAACAGAAACTCATATAATTCCAATAATAATTGGCAACTCAGAGTTATCCAAAAAAGCATCAAAATTATTATTTGATGAGTATGGAATATATGTTCAACATATAAATTACCCGACAGTTCCAAGAGGAACTGAGCGTTTCCGTATTACCCCTACACCTTATCATACCGATGAAATGATAGAGCATTTAACAGAATCTCTTGTAAAAGTTTTCGAAAAGTTGTCTATCTCTGTAGCCTGCTTATGCTATAGCTAGTACAGCCCTACGTCATACCGCGATTTATTCGCGATATCTCAGCATGGATTCCGCTAACAAGTAGCGGAATGACGAGTTTTACGCTTATCAAATTGTAGGTAAACATAAATTACTTTAGCTATAGTTTTATATCTCCAGCAATGATTAGCCCGTTGTCTTCCGTTAGCCTTCCACCGCTTTCTTGCAGAAAAAGTCTACCGAGCAAGGCTTTATATTTGTTAACTCCAGAGTAAATTATTCCACTGTGCCTTCCTGCCGCAAGGTATGCAAAGCCTAAAATTGTTGAACCTATGGAGCGTACATTACTATTGCCAGGCAGCAATTTATTTAACAAATTACCACTTACATCTATTAGACCCCCTTCACGGCTTTTCACTCGCATTTTTACATGACGAGATCTAAAATCCTCAAGAAAAGCACCTTTCTTTTCTTCTGCCCAAAAAGTTTCTCTAAGAGCCGGAGCATCAATTACAGCTGCCACAACTTTATTTTTATGAATGAGACAGACTGATACTGCAAAATAAACCATGCAACTAGAAAAGTTCTCCCTGCCCTCTATAGGCATAATAAACCAGGTATAAGTGTTATCTTTTACTTCTTGATCAGTATCATCTTCAAAAATAAAACCATAGTCTCGTTTGTAGTCGTGCAAGCAATCGTATATGGTTTGCTTGGATTTTGAATAAGTTTTATTAATAAAGTCTGCTGATTTAACATTAGAAATTTGCAATTCATTAAAATCGCGCATAAGCTGCTTGGAAGCATTACGCACAGAATCAAGCATCACATTAATTCGTGGTGATGAGAGGGACATTCTTCCTTTTACTCTTTCACTCTTTCATAATAGCTGTCACCTGGAGTATATACTACAATTTTATCCTCTTCTTTTATAAATTGAGGCACGTTAACGCGCATTCCGTTTTCCAAAATTGCAGGCTTATAAGAAGCAGTAGCAGTTTGTCCTTTAATAACAGACTCTGTTTCTTTCACAGCAAGTGTAACATAATCAGGCACATGCGCAGAAATTATTTTGTCTTGATAAGCTACAACTTTAATTTTCATGTTATCCTGTAAATAAATTTTTTTTTCTCCCAATAAGTCCAAATTTATAGTGATTTGCTCGTAATTACTTGGATGCATAAGATTTACAATGTTTCCTTCAGTGAAAAGGTAAACATATTCCTCTTCATCTAAAATTGCCCTTCTGATTGTTGCATCAGAACGAAATCTTTCATAGTGTTTTGCTCCGGTTTTGATGTTTTTCATTTCGGCTTGTATGTATGCACCACCTTTACCAGGTTGAGTATGCATAATACCTACAACCAAAAATAATCCGCCGTTATGTTCCAACACCTGACCTGGTCTGATATCGTTAGCTCTTTCTGCCATAATTACATTTTCAATTTGATCTTATAATTATAAATAGCTTTATATAAATATCAAAGTCTTTATTAGTCAATAAATTCTGGTATATTTAATACTATATACCTCCCCTTTATATTTATATGTGGAAATATCTCTTTAGTGAAAGACAGCATAATACGTTTTTTTGTGCTGATAACTAAAATTTCTAATATATCCCCTGAGCCGAAATTATACACAGATTTTACATAGCCATATAATTCATTACTTTTCAGCCTTACTTCCATATCTACAAGGTCACTTTGGTAAAATTCATCCTCATCATTTAGCTCTGGTAACTTGCTTCTTTCTATATATAGCTTCTTATTCCTTAAAAGCTCTGCTTCATTACGGGAATTTACTCCGCTTATTGTAGCTATTACTAAATTATCACCTATGACGGATACTGAGTCTATTTTATAATTCTCATCACCACTTATTAGCTTACCATATAAGGAGATATTTTCAGGCTTTTCAGTAAAGGTTTTTACTTTAACAGCTCCTTTAATTCCGTGAGGAGAGGTAATAATTCCTAAGCATACCAGATTGTCGTTCATATTAATGCAAGTATCTAATCAGAAGATTTCTCAGATAAATATTGAGTCAAAATCTCGATGCCTTCATCAATCTCTTTTTCAGTGATAATGAGTGGAGGTAAAATTCTCACAACGTTGTCTGATGTTACCCCAACAGTAAGCAAGCCGCGATGACTTAACTCTTCTGCAAACTTTTGATTGTCTGCTTTCACTTTTATTCCAAGCATTAACCCTTTCCCTCTTACTTCCTCTATTATTGGAAATTTACTTGCTAAGTCTTCTAGTTTATTTTTTAAGTATTTACCTCTAATTTCAACATTTTTCAAAAAGCCGGGGCTGAGCAATTCTTCGAGCACAGCATTACCTACTGAGGTTGCAAGCGGATTGCCACCAAAAGTGGAACCGTGCATACCAACTGCCATATATTTAGCAGCCTTTTCAGTTGCAAGACAAGCCCCCAGCGGAAACCCCCCGCCTATTCCCTTTGCAAGAGCACATATATCAGGTTCCACTCCTATATGTTCGTATGCGAATAATTTTCCTGTCCTACCAGCACCGCATTGTACGCAATCAAAAAATAACAATATGTCATTTTCATCACACAGCCTTCTTAGTTCTTTCATAAAGACTTCATTCATTACTTTGATACCACCTTGCCCTTGTATTGGTTCTATTAATATAACGCCTATACCACTTGAAATTGCTTTCTTTACGCTCTCAATATTGGGCTCGATGTTATCACACCAATCAATGTAGGGATTTAGTAATTCAGAAAATTTCTGTTTATCGTTTGTAGCACAAGTTAAAAAGGTTCTTCCATGAAATGCACCATGAAATGTTAAAATTCTGTGACGATTTTTATTGCCTTTTCCATTTTGATAGATCCTAGCAATCTTAAGTCCACATTCTACTGCCTCTGATCCAGAATTTGAGAAAAATACAGTGTCAGCGAAACTATTGTTTATTAATTTTTCTGCAAAATTATTGGCAGCAGGTATATTATAGGTATTTGATATATGCCATAATTTTTCTCCTTGCAATTTAAGAGCACTAATTAATCGCGAATTAGTGTGACCTAAGCTACTAACGGCTATTCCGGAGTGAAAATCTACGTAGCGCTCACCATCAACATCATATAGGTAGATACCTTTGCCATGAGAAAAATTTATATTAACAGGAGAATAAACTGGCAAAATAGGAGAAATTGTCATAAAATATTATATGCTAAATTTTATTATTAATAACATAAAAGCCGTTGTTTCGCAATGAGTAAGGATATGTATAAGATAGGTAAATTAATGTTTTCTGCACTGGGGAAAAACAAATACACAAAAGTTATCGCATTATTCTCATCAATTTTTATGATTTTATTCAGTGTGATATATTGTAATTATTTACTAAGGAGTAATTTCCTTTCTTCTTACCGTGATTCAAGTGTAAACTTAAAAAGCGTACTGGAAAATGGCATAATAAAAAAATACCATTATTTACTAATAGAAAAGCATCACATTAAATACAAAAATTTTGACTACATAAACCAACTAGTAAAACTACGTGCTGAATTATTACAATCAGTGAGCAAAGTAAAGGATTTCAGCTTAATACTGTATGATCAAAACGGCAGAATAATATTCAGTAATTTTAACACTCAAGATTATGATTATGAACAGTTACTTACAAACGATGAAATTGATAAACTATTAAGTAACCAAGAAATATTTTATACTACAGGAAATACATTAACTTCTATTTTCCCTATATTCCATGAAAATAGCGCTAAACCGTCGTTTTTTTTGAAGATTCTTCGAAGCTACAATAATTCTTATGTTATAGCATATGGCCTATTTTTAGGCTTATTATTAATAATTTTAATATTAATAATGTTCTATTTGCACTTTTCTAATACCAAAATGCTGGCCAAGCAACATAAAACTAACATTGAATTACAGCAGATAAAAGAGGCATTAGAGCAAGAAAATGCAAACAAGCTAAAGTTTTTTGCAAGCGTTACACATGAGTTACGCACACCTCTTAATGCTATTATTGGATTTGCAGAGTTGATCAAAAATGAAACTTTAGGTTCAATGGATAACTCTCAATACAAGGAGTATGCAGACGATATATATAATGCAGGGACGCATTTACTTGCTTTAATTAACGATGTGCTCGATTTTTCTAAAGCTGAATCAAGTAGTTTAACAGTAGAAAAAGTGAAGTTTAACCTGAACAAAATAATGGATTCATGCATAAATATGCTATTACCTAAATTAAGAGAAACTGAGATTAATTTAAAAAAAGAGATACCTAATAAGCAATTATTAGTTATTGCAGATCCTAAGAGAATGAAACAAGTTATAATAAATTTATTATCAAACTCAATCAAATTTACCCCAAAGGGTGGTTTAATAAGAATGGTGGTAAAAGAAAATATAGAAAAAAACTTATTAACTATTGAGTTTCATGACAATGGAATAGGGATAATGCAGCAGGACATATATAAAGTTATGTCTGTTTTTGGCCAAGCAGATTCGGGGTATAGAAACGAAGGTACGGGCATCGGATTGCCGCTAAGCAAGAAATTAGTAGAGTTAATGGGTGGAACTTTTGACATTAAAAGTGAAGCAAAACTTGGTACTACGATAACATTGAACTTCTTTTATGAAGAACAAACATGTGAAGATTCGATTGATTTTTAATAGGATCTATTTGATATGGCCTTACATCAGACGAAAACCACACTTTATCAAAAGCGGCAAGCCGAGAAGGTAGGCAGAAATTCATCAATAAGCCCCCATCAAGAATCTTATCTGTTAGCTATATATAAAATTTGATACTCTGACTACAATATACTACTATAGATAGAAGTGTTATTAATGGAGCAAGGTATGGAATTAGCAGTAGGAAATAATGCACCCGATTTTAGCTTACCAACAGATTCTGGTGAAAATTTATCACTGAGTGAATTTTTTGATAAAAAAAATGTAGTTCTTTATTTTTATCCTAAAGACGATACTCCGGGTTGTACAATGGAGGCAAAAGGCTTTAGAGATAAAATAGATGATTTTTCTTTCCTTGACACAGTGATAATTGGTGTATCAAAAGATAGTGTTAGATGTCACACTAACTTCAAAGCAAAATATTCTCTGCCGTTTTCTTTAGTTTCTGATGAGAATGCTGAAATGTTGGGAAAATATGGTGTTTGGGTAGAGAAAAGTATGTTTGGCAAAAAGTATATGGGAATAGAACGCACTACTTTTTTAATAGATAAAAAAGGTAAAATAGTGAAGATCTGGAAAAATGTAAAAGTTAGTGGACATGTTGATGAGGTTCTGGAAGAAGTAAAGAGAATATAAACTAAAGAATAGGTTAATGGCTACCCATTGCTACATAAAAAAGCTGAAATTACATAATTTTCGTAGCCACTCAAACTTTGAACTGGATTCAGATGATAGCTCAGTTGTAATAACTGGCAAAAACGGTATTGGTAAAACTAATATACTTGAAGCAATCTCGTTGCTTGCTAAAAGCAATGGAATGAAAAAAGCAAAAGCCAGTGAGATACAAAATAGATTCAGTAATGAAGGTTGGATAGTGCACTATGATTTTTTTAATGGAATGGATTTTAATTCAATTGGTATCGCAAAGAGTTTTGATAAGAAACTAATACAAATTGATGGAAAAACGCAATCGAGTTATTCATCTTTGTATAAGATATCCAATGTAATATGGCTGATTCCACAAATGGACTATGTTCTTCTTAATTCTCCAAGTGACAGATTAAAATTTTTAGACCGTATAGTCTCACTGTTTGAGGAAAATTACACTTGCTGCTACATGAAATATAGAAAAGCTAAACATGAGCGAAGTAAACTATTGAGGGAGAACATTTTGAACAAAAACTGGCTCTCTAGTCTTGAAAACATAATGGCCGTTAATGCAGTTAGTATTTTACGTATGCGATCGTCTGTTTTAAAGACACTACAAGACACAATTGATAACCATTCCAGTGAGCTTTTTCCGAAGGCAAGTTTGAAATTCAGCAGCCAGCTAACTTTGAACGATACTGCAGAATATTTTCAGAATCGTCTAAAGGAAAACAGAGAAAAAGACTCATTGACTGGTAGAGTAACCTTTGGTGTGCATAACGATAATTTTCGGGTTTTTTGTCAAAAAAGAAACGTACCAATAAATCTGTGCTCCACTGGAGAACAAAAGTTATTACTGCTTTCTATTATTTTATCCAGTGTAAAAGCAAGGTGTATTCATTACAATAAGGCACCACTTCTTCTACTTGATGATATAATGTCTCATCTGGATAAACATTACAGAAAGGCGTTAATGGAGGAAGTGTTAAGTATTCAATGTCAAACTTGGATAACTGATGTAAATCAAGATAATTTCAATAGCTATCTTTATTCTTTCAAGTTTTTTGAATTATCAAATGAATTAAATGCAAAACCTACTTGACAAACTCCGCCAGCCCTCTTATCATGAAACTGAAGCTATTTATTTATCTTCGCAATCTGTGCAGGTTAATGACAAAAAACTTAGGGTATTTGGCGTCTCATGTTTAATTTTTCGCACTACGTGCATCGCATGTCTTTAAAAATTTTTAGGTTTTTACCTATATAAGCCGAAACGCGCTTACAAAGCGTTTAAGACAGCAAAAAACGTCAAATTGACAAGGGAGAATTTGAATGCTAGCTACTACGGGGTTTCTTTGCCTTTTTTCCTGCTTAGTAAATTTCTTAAACACTTGCGGTGTAGGTTAGTTGCAAGTTAAAAGCAGCTAAATCGCTCTTAATCAAGCGTTTTAGAATAAAAAAACGCCGATATTTTAGTACATAGTAAATAGCCAACCACCATGGGGCTTCTTTTGCCTTTTTTTTCATTTGGTAAATTTCTTAAACATTTATAGCTAAACGACAACCGTCATCCTGCTGCTTGTTAGCTGATGAGATACCGCGAATGAATCGCGGTATGACGGTATGCGGCGGCATGACGATAAGCCTTGTCATTCTAGCGCGTGGCGCTGGAATCCAGACTTTAACTGATATGATTACAGAAAGAGAATTTATTAGGTAGTCATAGACACTGAAAGTGGTAAAACTTACCACTTTCAAGTAAAGAAAACTACGTTTGTGCCTCCAACAATTTCTATTACTTATCTGCTACTGCACCGTCTTTACAAATCACACCTCCTGGTGTTATTTTTGAAACGACTACAGGAGCGCCAAAAAACACAGCAGTGAATGCACCGAGTGCAAAAAGCGCTGGCCACGGCATTCTGCCGAATATTGCAAGCAACGCTGCACCAATTATCACTATTGTGATCATTGGTCCACCTATGCCATGAGTATAGCCTATTATCTTGCATATCACCGATGATGTTGTATCATTTGTATCAACAAAAGTAGTACTTGTAGGAGGAGCACCTGCATCAAACGCAAAGGAGAGAATTAAAGCTACAAGTAGAAGAAAATTTTTCATTATGCCTCCGATAATTTCTGTTTCATATTTGATTATCTATCACATTGATTAAGTTTAAGTAAATGGTGAGGATTTTTTGCTTAAAAGTATCCTTTATTTCATTTAGAATACTTTTCTTGGTTCGTTTATATTACAGTGCTACAGAAATTTTACAGCATCGTTTATTGCCTTTATCGTGCTTTGATTGACACAATTCATAATGATGGAGTGGAGCATGCAGGGTATTTATCATTTTTAATTCTGTTATCAATATTTCCTTTTCTCATCGTTTTAATGGCTGTGGCGTCAACATTCGCAAATTTTTTAGACCAGTACAACATTGGCTGGGTATTTATCATTGATAACATGCCACAGGATATTTTATCATCTTTGATGCCGCGTATTAGGGAGATAATATCAGGCCCGCCGCAAAGCTTACTAACTTTAGCAATTGTAGGTGCTGTTTGGACCGCTTCATCGACAATTGAAGGGCTTAGAACAATACTCAATAAGGCCTATAAAGTTCCGGTTTCGCCGCCTTATATATTAAGAAGAGTACTAAGTATATTACAATTTTTAGTAATCACGCTTATTATAACTCTAACTATAGTGTTTTCTACACTAGTACCAATGCTAATTGATTTTTCCTATCAGGGGCTAAGTTATACTAGGTATTTACTTATTGAATTTGTACTTTTCACAGTAGTCTCTTGGCTATATTTTATGTTACCAAACATAAAACAAAATTTATCAGACGTATTTCCTGGATCTTGTGTAGCTGTTATTCTTTGGACGATTTCTGCTTCAGCTTTTAAGCAATACTTAAAAGCTTCCTTTGACCAACTGGATTTGATATATGGAAGTTTAGGTGGTGTGGTAGTGTCATTACTATTTTTTTATATGCTAAGTTTGATTTTTATATATGGAGCAAAATTCAATTTTCAGCTAAAATATTTCAATGGATCTCGCTAAGGAGAAAGAAATGGGTAAGTTAGAAGGTAAAGTAGCTTTAATCACCGGAGCTTCAGGTGGAATAGGCTCTGCTGTTGCAAAAAGGTTTATAAGAGAAGGTGCATGTGTGATTCTGATTTCAAGATCTCTTGATAATCTCAAGCCACTATATAATGAAATTGAAGAGCTTGAAGAATTTAAAGAAGGCTCTGTGAAACTAATTCAGCTTGATCTTCTAGACTTTGAGAATGTAAAGATACTGACAAACATGATAGAAAGCCTGAAATTATCAGAATCTGGAGCACTTGATATATTAGTTGCGTGTGCTGGAATTTTAGGCAAACTGAACCCCATTCATGACTGTGAGATTGAAGAGCTACAGAACGTAATGAATACAAATTTTACTGCCAATTGGTACTTACTAAAAAACTTAGATCCAATGCTAAAAAAGTCTAATGCTGGAAGAGCGATATTCATGACCTCAGAAGTGACACTTTCTCCTTCCTCTTATCCATATTGGATGCCGTATGCTGCAAGTAAAGTTGCACTAGAAATAATGGTGCAGATATATGCATCTGAGACAAAACATACAAAATTATGTGTAAATGCTGTATACACGGAAGGACCTGTGGGTAGTGAGCAGGCATTTCCTGGATCTGAATTGGTGTCACCTGATAAACTAACAGATAAATTTGTGGAATTAGCTTCTGAAGACTGCAGCATATCAGGAAAAATCTTACCGCTCAGCAAATCTCCCGAATAAATTACCATAGTATCTGCAAAGATACCGTTAAGCCCACAACTGTATGAACATTGTGATTTGAGAGTAATCTCCACTAGGAAGGATGTCATCCCAGTGCCTCTATGGTGTCATTCCAGTCTGGAATCTAGTCTTTATTATGCAGCCACTTATTTAAAGTTAAGTTTTCTGGATCCCAGACTGGGATGACACCTCTGGGCACTGCCGTCATAAAGGAACCAGTGTCAGCTACTTGAATGACATCATTTGCTGTGCAATTTACCTTCAAAAATGAATGTTTGTACAGCTGTGTGTCAAGCACTGGAATCTGCCACGCAAATTGCAATGTTCGTACAGTTATGCGTCAAGCCTAAAAGTAATTAGCTAATAGGTTTAATAAAAATTCACATATACAGGAAAGATTGGTAACATTACTTGAATAGAGACCGTTATTGTAATTATGCCGAAACGCACAGATATAGAATCTATATTAGTAATAGGAGCAGGCCCAATAGTTATAGGTCAGGCATGCGAGTTTGATTATTCCGGAACGCAAAGCTGTAAAGTATTAAAAAGCGAAGGTTATAAAGTCATTTTGGTTAACTCCAACCCCGCAACTATAATGACAGATCCTGAGTTTTCTGATGCGACGTATATTGAGCCGGTACTGCCTGAAATCATAGAGAAAATTATAATTAAGGAGAGGCCAGACGCAATATTGCCAACAATGGGCGGGCAAACAGCGCTCAATTGTGCAATAAAACTTGCAGATGATGGAGTGTTAGACAAATACAACGTAGAATTAATAGGGGTAAATAGAGAAGCAATAAAAAAAGCAGAGGATAGAGAGTTATTCCGCCAATCCATGGATAAAATAGGACTGAAATACCCCAAAAGTATCATTATAAAAAATCAAGAACAAATAAAAAAGGCTTTGGATTACGTTGGATTACCAGCAATCATTCGTTCATCATTCACTCTTGGTGGTGCAGGTAGTGGCATAGCATATAATAAAGAGGAGTTTTTCAATATCGCAGAAAGTGCTCTCAAAATTTCGCCAATAAATGAAGTTCAGATAGATGAATCAATTATCGGCTGGAAAGAGTATGAAATGGAAGTTATCCGCGATTGTAAAGATAACTGCATAATAGTCTGTTCGATAGAAAATGTTGATCCGATGGGAGTGCACACCGGAGATAGTATTACGGTTGCTCCTGCTTTGACTCTGCGTGATGCTGAATATCAACAAATGAGAAATGCATCTATAGCAGTGCTGAGAGAAATTGATGTTAGTGCCGGTGGTGCAAATGTTCAATTTGCAGTGAATCCTAAAGAAGATGGAAGCCTCGTTGTGATTGAGATGAATCCAAGGGTTTCTCGCTCTTCTGCACTTGCTTCGAAAGCAACAGGCTATCCTATTGCAAAAGTTGTAACTAAACTTGCTATTGGCTATTCGCTCGACGAAATACGTAACGACTGTGCTCCAATAATACCAGCAGCATTCGAACCAGTGATTGATTATATCGTCACTAAAATTCCTCGATTTGAGTTTGAGAAATTTAAAGGAACGAATTGTGAACTATCAACCTCCATGAAATCAGTGGGAGAAGTAATGTCTATAGGCCGCACTTTTAATGAGTCACTGCAGAAAGCTTTTCGTTCACTTGAAACTGATCTTACAGGACTTGATGAAGTGTTTCCTGAGAACATTGATATTGATCACGTAAAATCTCAATTAGCAAAATTGCTACCAAACAGATTACTGATTGCTGCTGACGCAATGCGCCACGGAATTAGCATAGAAGAAATAAATTCAATTACAGGTTATGACTTATGGTTTTTGCAGAATATACAGCAAATCATCTTGGCTGAACAAAAAATCAAGGAAAACGGCCTCCCTGGAACTGCATATGAAATGTTAGAGCTGAAAAAAATGGGATTTTCAGATGCAAGATTGGCGAAATTAAGCAATAAGAAAGTAGAGCAAATCGAAGAAACAAGAAAAAAATTTGGCATCAAACAAGTTTATAAGCGTGTAGACACCTGTGCAGCTGAATTTGAATCGAGCACTGCTTATATGTATGGCTGTTATGAGGGAAACATTACAAATAGGACAGAATGCGAAGCGGACATTTCTGACCGAAAAAAGGTTGTCATTTTAGGAAGTGGTCCAAACCGCATTGGTCAAGGTATTGAATTTGATTATGCATGCGTACATGCAGCTTCTGCCGCCAAAGAAATGGGGTATGAAACAATAATGATCAACTGTAATCCAGAAACTGTTTCAACTGACTACGATACCGCTGATCGTTTATATTTTGCCCCACTGATTGCAGAGGATGTGCTTGAAATACTAAGCAAAGAGCAAGAAAATGGCACACTGGTTGGTGTAATAGTTCAAATAGGTGGTCAAACACCTTTAAAGTTAGCCAAAGTGCTTAACGAGAGAGGTTTCAAAATTCTGGGAACTTCGTTTGATTCTATTGACCTTGCAGAAGATCGCATGAGGTTTAAAAATCTTGCTTTGCAACTTAATTTAAAACAACCTGAAAGTTCTATCTGCCATTCAGTAGAAGAAGCGTTAACCAATGCAGAAAAGGTGGGGTTTCCACTAGTAGTCAGGCCATCATATGTCCTCGGTGGTCAATCCATGTCGATTAGACACGATACTCAGAGCTTTAAAGAGTACGTCTTAGATCAAACTAAAATCTTTGAGCATGGTTCGCTGCTTCTTGATAAATTTTTAGTCAATGCAGTTGAGGTTGACGTTGATGCTGTATGTGATGGGGAAAAAGTTTTCATTGCAGCGGTCATGGAGCACATTGAAGAAGCTGGTATTCATTCTGGCGATTCAACATGCTCAATACCGACAAATACATTGAGTGACGAAGTAATAAAAGAGATCGAGCTCCAAACTGAGAGAATAGCATTAGCATTAAAAGTGAAAGGTCTGATAAACATTCAGTTTGCTGTTCAAGAGAATAGACCTCTTGCAGAACCTGTTTGTGATGAGAAATCTTTAGGAAAAGTGCAGATGAGCACCACAGAATACTCGAATGTATTTGAGGAGCGCAGACAAGCTTTGACGACAAAATTGCCTTCAGAAATCGAGTTATGCAAGAGGTCTAGTGATGTATACATACTTGAAGTGAATTTAAGGGCTAGTCGCACAGTTCCTTTTATTTCCAAGGTAATCAATATTCCTATTGCAAAGCTTGCCACTCAGGTTATTTTGGGTAAAAAATTGAATCAGGAAAACAAGCCTTTCAATCATTTTGCAGTTAAAGCTGCTGTTTTTCCATTCACGCGTTTTTCGGGAATTGATACTCTACTTGGTCCTGAAATGAAATCAACAGGAGAAGTGATGGGAATTGACTCATCATTTGAAGCTGCACTTGCAAAAACGCACATGGCTGCAGGATACAAGTTACCAACAGAAGGAACAGCTCTGGTTTCAGTAAAAGATGATGATAAAGAGTATATATTGCCTGTTGTACGAATGTTGAAAGAACTGAGTTTTGAAATATATGCAACCAAAGGTACAGCTTCTTATCTGAATAATAATGGCATTGCTGCACAAACTGTAAATAAAGTGAGAGAAGGCAGACCCCACATAGTTGATATGCTCAAAGATGGAAAAATAAATCTAGTGATCAATACCTCAAAAGGTGTGAAATCAGTTTCAGATAGCAAAGATATCAGGAGAACTGCTATTTTGCAAAATATAGCTTACAGTACCACAGCTTCTGGGAGTAAAGCGTTAGTGCTTGCAATTCAATATGTAAAGAATAGCAAATTGGAAGTGAAATCATTACAGCAGATACAAAACGGTTAAATATCAAAACTAGAATAATTCACTCTCAAAATGCTAAAGAGAACATAATAAAAAGATGGAAATTTTGAAGGAAATAGTATACCTAAAGAATCAACTAGCGTAATTGAACAGCCAAATGCTACAACGAATACTCCACAATCTTACCTAGAGGACACTTCCCTTATATGTTAAGAACAAGGTATCCGTTCAGCGGAGTGGCAGAATAAGGTAGACAAGGTGATCTAAAAAGATAATCATAGAGCAAAAGTGAAATAATATGGTAAACCTTTTAGAACTTTGCAAAAATTTACAGCAAAAAATAGAAAGGTTAGAAGCAAAAATAGAAAGATTGGAAAAAGAGAATGAAAGTTTAAAAGCAGAAAATAAGGCTTTAAAGATAGAAAATGCTGAGTTAAGAGAAAGACTCGGTTTAAGCTCAAAAAATTCATCAATACCAAGTTCCAAAGAGTTGTATAAAATAAAAAAGAATAAGCCGAAAAGCGAAAGGAATATTGGCGGTCAGGTTGGTCATAAAGGAAGTTTTCGCGCCAACATGGATGCAGATAAAGTAGTAAAGATAGAGTTGCCTAATACTTGCGAATGCGGAGGAGAAATTGCAATATGTGAAAAACCATATATTCATCAGAAAGTTGATCTTCCAGAAATCAAGCCTTATGTAGTGGAATATCAGTTAGAACATGGCCGTTGTCGGAGATGCGGAAAGAGAAGAAGTAGCAAGTTACCGGAAGGTGTTACGCCAGATACATTTGGTCCAAGGGTTAAGTCAATAATTGCAGCGTTCAGCGGATTCTACAAAAATTCAAAACGCGAAATAGCGAGTGTCGTAAATGATATCTTCAATTTGAACATAAGCGTCGGTAGCATATCAAATAGTGAACATAGAGTTGCTTCAAAATGCAAAAAAATGTATGAGCAGATCGAACAAGAGATAAGTAGGAGTAAAGTTCTACATATTGATGAAACGAGCCATTATAACAAAGGTAAACTCGCTTGGTGTTGGATGTTTGCAAGCAATACGGCAAGTTTTGTAAAATTTACAGAGTCAAGAGGAATGAAAGTTTTACAAAATAGTAAATTCTGCAATCGCAATAGCTTGGTAATAACTGACAGGTATGCAGCATACAATTATTTTGCCGATAAAAACAGGCAAATCTGTTGGGCACATTTATCAAGAGATTTTGAAAGATTAGCACATAGTTGGAATATTGAAGTTAAAGTTCTGGGTTGTTACTTGAGAAACGTGGCCACTGAATTATTTGCACTAAAAAAAGCTTTACTAAAAAGTGAGATAGATGTTTTGAGGTTTGTCAGACGTGCCAGAAAATTAAGAAAACGTACAAAGTATTACTTGAAGGAGATATCTCGTTTACCTGAAGCAATTGGAGCCTCTCGAGTTGCAAAAAATGTTCTGAGATCTGAAAGAATGATGTGGAAATTTTTAGATGACCCAGAAAATATTCCGCTGACAAATAACCACGCTGAACGGCAAATTCGGCATTATGTCGTTTATCGCAAAAACTCATATTTTACACAATCAAAGCGGGGAAATACATTCCTTGAGCGGATAATTTCATTATACTTAACTTGGAAACAAAGGGGTCTCAATCCTTTCCAAAATCTCCTATCTATTGTTTCTTAAACCACTCTCCTGAACGGATACAGAACAAGTCTTTATAAATATCAAAGTAGTGATATTAAAGACACACAGAGAAGAGGAACCGTCACGCCCCTTGATTATAAGAATCGTTGTTCAGCAAGGTTCTCTTCTCTGGTTTATTATACTGAAAGTTCCGAACAACTGATTGAGCTTTTAGGCTCGTATATAAGGCTGGAAAATGCAGTATATGTTATTATTACGGAGGAATTATGAATTCATCAAACATTATTGCTGGCATTGATGTTAGCAAAAGTAAATTAGATCTCCACATTCACCCACTTGAGCATTATAAAATATTTGAAAACAATGTACAATCCATTGATGAAATGCTGGACTTTTTACGTTTGCATAATGTAACCAAAATTGGTCTTGAGGCAACTGGTGGATACGAAAAATTATGTGCCTATACTTTATGAGGTGTACGTCATTCAACCAAGGTGGGAGAGACTATGCTAAAAGCCTTGGTATTACTACAAAAACTGATAAAACAGACTGCAGTATCATCTCACGTTATATTAATAATACAGATATGCGTGTTACTCCTTTAACAGTTAGTAATGGTAATATTGATTGCTTGAAACAAAAATTATCTCGTAGAAACCAACTTGTAGAAATAGCAAAAATACAAAAAACCCAAATCCAACAGGTAACTGATACATCTATAATCAAACAAATAGAGGAACTTCTTGCAATTTTACGTAATCAAATTAAAACTTTAGAAGATGAAATGATTACATTTATCGATCAAAACCAAGAGCTTAAAAGAAAATATATATCAATAACTATATAGTAGCGGGATGACGGTTTTTCAAATTGTCGGTAAATCTAAGTCAGTTTAGCTATAGGCAGCAATTTTCTGTATTTATTTTAAATTGAAGAAAGCTCAAATGAAAGATCGTGTTTTGCTAAAAATCACAGAATGCAGTCTGGTTACTATTTAAAAGGATATGTTCAAAAAAACTGTGTCAAATCAACTCATACACTTCATTACCAACTTCATGATGAAGTTCCGCAGTTGGATGGAAATAATCAAAAAAGAAATAATCCTTTAGTGTTTCTTTGCTACACCCAGGGTTATAGTGAACGTCAAGTTCCCCTTTAAATATCAACTTTAAGAGTATTTTTATATTTTCTTTAAATCTCCCAACTTGGTCTGCAATGTTCGATGTGCATGCATCTTGACAATTTAAACCTTTGCTCTTGTATTCGCTAAACATACTTCTCATTTTAGAGTTAAGATCAAATGCTTTTATTTCAAGATTTGTACTTTTCTTCATATAATCTAAGCCTTTAGCCAGTTTTGCATTGAAACTCTCCGTGAGCTTTGTAGCTAGTTCCCTTGCTTCTTCATCTCTATTAAAAGCTGGTATTGAGCCAACTTCAGGTGCATTTGCAACAACTACATGCTTAACACCATGTTCATTTAGAACCTTAAGTGCATTACATATTTCACTCACTGCTTGTTCCAACACTTCTTCCGCTTTAGTATCGTCATAAGCAGTGGCAACCATAACATCATTTCCGCCGATTATGATGCAAAATAAATCTTCTTTACCTATATCTGGATGATGTTTAATTACCGCATCTAGCTGGTTAGCTAAACGAAATTTATTGAAGAAATAAGAAAAAATAGGGTCAAAAATTTCAGATGCTGTTGCATATGAAACTGCGTAATTCTGACCTTGCTGTTCGTGGCATCTCCCAAAAAATGAATAACTCCACCCAGGTTTAAATTCATCTAAATCTAAATATTTTGCTATATATTCAACAGCAGTAGGGCCATTGCTAAAAGATCTTCCTTGATAAAAAGGATCATCAAATTTTACGCTTTTTGCAAAGGATAAATTATTTAAAATTCCAATGATTGCGCCATTATCGGATAAGCTATCACCCAGAACATAAAAATTTCTATACTTTGAATTAGAATTGTCATTTTTGTTTGTCATAATATTTACCGTAGATTAGCATGTTGTTTCATTAGATTCATAGAAAAAGAAAAATAGCGGTGAAATTATACAACTTTGGCCTAACTTGCTCTCCACTTTTTCCGGGCAAAATCAGCTTTTTCTTAACTTGACACGTATACTTAAAAGAACCCTCTAAGTTTTCTAGCACGGCTTGGATGTTTCAACTTGCGCAGTGCTTTTGCCTCTATTTGCCTAATTCTCTCACGTGTTACATTAAAAATTTTTCCTACTTCTTCTAAGGTATGTTCCTTCCCATCTTTACCAAGGCCAAAACGCATTCTTAAAATTCTTTCTTCCTTTGGTGTTAAAGTTGCAAGAACATTGGTTGTAATGCCACGCAAGTCAGCAAGTATTGCAGCATCCTCTGGCCTGGAGACTCGCTTGTCTTCTATACAATCACCAAAGGTACTACTATCATCTTTTCCTGTTGGAGCTTCAAGACTTACTGGATCCCTTGCTATTTTCATAACTTTGCGTATTCTTTCCAGTGGCATTGTCATTTCTACACTCAATTCCTCTAACGTCGGCTCTCTTCCCATCTCATGAGTCATCTTTCTTAATGCTCTGTTGATTTTACTGATAATTTCCACCATATGAACTGGTATTCTAACTACTTTAGACTGCTCAGGTATTGCTCTAGTGATTGATTGTCTTACCCACCAAGTGCCATAAGTTGAAAATTTATATCCACGTTTGTAATCAAACTTATCCACGGCCTTCATAAGACCAATATTGCCTTCTTGTATCAAATCAAGCAGATCAAGGCCTCTTTTTGAATACTTCTTAGCAATGGAAACTACTAGCCTTAAGTTAGCCTTAATCATTTCTTGCTTTGCTTCAGAGACTTCTCGTTCGTGTTTTTGTATTCTCTTGATTAGCTCCTTAAATTCTTGTACGTTATCTTCCTGTATATGCTGCTTAATACCGTTCAAGGTACTAGCTATATGTTCAGAGTTATCGTCTATAAACCTTAAAAATTTGTTTTTTAATTCACCTGTAAAAGAGGACTGATTTTCATTGATCTTTAAAAGACTTATCTTTTTCAATTCGTGCTTTAAAAGCACGTCATCATAAACTTTATAGAAACTTTCTCTATCGATATCGTATTTTCTAGCCTCAGCAATAAGATTAGCCTCTTCAAGCGTAATGGATCTATTTATCTTATAAAGTTCTTGTGTAATTCTGGCAACAGCAGCATCACTTAACTTAATTTGTAATGCTATAGACCATATTTGATTATACAAATTTTCTAGCTCATTAGAGAAATTTTTAGAATTTTTTCTTAATATCAACGCTTCATTTGTTAAAGTAATTATCTCATCCAATGCAACTATGACCTTTGGCAATAAGTCACTTTCCATTTCAAGAATAGAAACATTTAAATTGACTGAACTTATATCTTCATTATTACCGTCTTTCTCATCATCACTTTTTTTACTATCTTTCTCATCATCACTACAGTACTCAGCATCTTCAGAAACATCCTCAGAATCCTCAACATCTTCAGCACTTTCTTCACTCTCTTCACTTTCTTCTTTGGGTACCACATTAAAATCAGAGTTATAAATTGCATCCAGATCTATAATTTCTCTCAGTAAGAGAGCTCCATTACTTAAATCATCACGCCATACTTTTATCACCTTTAATGTTACTGATGTTTCAATTATTGCACGTAACATGTTATGCTTTTCAGATTCAATTTTTTTTGCTATCTCGATTTCATCTGCCCTTGATAAAAGCTTTACGGAGCTCATGTCTTGTAAATAAATCCTCACTGGATCATCATTTTGTACTAAAGTTGCAGTAACATTTGGCGATGTGTCATCATCATCAAGTTTACTATCATCACTGTTGGAAGGAATATCTTCTTCATCTTCGCTACTTTCAAGCACATTAATTCCGGAATCCTGCAATAAAGATATAGCATCATCTATAAAGTCAGACGAAAAATTTTCATCTGATAATTTATCATTTATATCATCAAAGGTGATAAAACCACCCTTTTTTATACTCTTAGTTACCAGATCTTTGATAATTTTTTTCTTATCTTCTGCATCATTAATAGTTGACATCATTACCTTTATAGTTTATAACTTTATTTCTTATTAACAAACAAACTTACAACGAGCAAGTCTATAATTTTACTTTTAACTTGTGGCTATTTGTTACTTCATATAGTTTAAGATACTGTTAATTTATGTACACTTGTCTTAATCGATTGTTCCATACTTTTCTTCCATTTTTACTGCTATGGATAATCCAACTGAAAATGTTGCAATTCCAACCACTATAGCAGTAAGCATTAAAACATGGGGTATAGGATTGCTATATGAATAAAAATTTGAAACCAATATAGGAGGCAAGGAACTTTTTATATATCCTAGAGATATGTAAAATAACAAAACAGATGCTTGGAAGACGCTTACCCCTATCATTTTCTTGATTAAATTTTTATCGTTTATAATAATATATAAACCTAGCACCATTAATACAATAATAATCGTATAATTATATAAAGTCATTGTTTTTTCCTACGAGCAAAATTTATATATATAATTAACATAGAGGAGCAGACAGTAAATGCTACACCTAATTCCACCAAAAAAATACCTAATTTTTGACCGGTTCTATTATTGGTTAACAAGATATCATAAGATAAAAAATTTTGGCCAAGTAAAGTTGTTGCAACGCCCGTTCCTCCATAAATTAAAATACCTAACACGTTAGTCAATCTAATCACAGAATAAGGTATTGCTTTTAGAGTTGTAGATACACCAAATAGCATTGAATATAATATTATCCCGGAGGCAATAATTATTCCTGCTTGAAAACCTCCACCCGGAGTGTAATCACCGTGAAATTGTATGTATAAACCAAATAAAATGATAAAAGGTATCATCAAAAATGTTACTGCATTTAATATCGGATCTTTAATCATTTTCTTTTTCTTCTTTTAATGTCAACGTTATACAAAGCGCAGCAGTAAAAACTACTATAGTTTCTCCAAACGTGTCATAACCACGAAAGCTTGCCAAAATAGCTGTCACTATATTAGGAATACCGGTAGCTTTTTCGGTATTTTCCACATAATAAGGAGCAACATGCAAGTGGATCGGAGCATTGTGGCTGCCAAAATCTGGCAATTGAATCATAAAATATGACAAACATACAGCCAGAAATAACATAAAAAAAAGCGTTATAGGGTTATGAGATAGATTTACTTTATGATTCTTTATCAAGGAGAGTGCTGCAAACGTAAAAACTGTACTGAGCCCCGCACCAACAGAAGCTTCAGTAATTGCAACATCAGGTGCATTCATAATTAAGTGTATAAGCGCAATCAGTGAACTAAATACACACATTAGAACAGCACTTACGACTAAATGTCGCGAGAAAACTATAAAAACCGTAACTGTTAGTAACAACAAAAGTAACACTACATTTAATATTTCTAACACCTTAGCCTTCTTTAACAGTTTTTTTCTTAACTTTATAATGAGTGCGCGCTAAAATATAGCTATTAGTTGAGTTAGCTACCCATATTATAAAAATTAATAATACTATTTTAACAGTATTGATTGAAAATCCATTCTGCAAAGCAAAACCAATTAACAATAACGTTGCACCGCTAGAATCTGTAATACCTGCTGCATGTAACCTAGTATAGAAATCAGGAAATCTGATCACCCCTATATTTGAAATAATTATCAAACAAATACCTAAAAATATGAAAATGGATCCTATCATAAATTATCAAAACAACATTAATCTCATTAGTGCTATAGTTGATATAAAGCTAACGCTAGCATACAACAATGCTATATCAATTAAAAAAAAATTATTCAGAATGATTGATATTGCTGTTATAAGTACAACTACTTGCGTTGAGAAATTATTGAACGCTAAAACCTTATTGTACACATCATTTGACTTAGACACTATGCAACACAACATTACACTCATACAGAACAACAGTGTATAGATAGCAATGCAAATCATTTAAAGACTATGTAACTTCAGTAGATTTCTAAACGGATACTTCTTCATCGCCATCTTGATCATTTATTTCATCATCTATTTCACCATCCACTTCATAATCTTGGCTTTCTTGACTTGCATCAAGGTCTGTGTTATCAGAAAAATTTAATAAATTCGCTAGCTTACTTGTATTACTGCTGTAAACATTATTCATATTTCCTTTCATGTATTCCTTGCATCTACCTACCAAAAGGCTAAACAGCTCATGAGTATCCACCTGTTTTCCTGCTATTTCATGTAAGGAAACTATGGTATTTTTATGACCTTTAAACTTAGCTGCTTGAATTGGATTACTTGCCCCTGTATTTAAATCATGTGTTCTTTGACTTGCCAACAGAACCAATTTGAAACGGTTACTTACCCGTTCTATACACTTTTCTACAATAGACTCAGCCATAAGATACTACCTTAATAAGTTTTATACTATATCACAAAAAACAAGTTGTCAACTTTGTATCTATTGCGATTCAACTTCATGTTTTACTTTTTCTGCCTCAGATTTTATTTCTTGGCTTTCTGTCATCGTGATTGTTATCTCATGATCAAGTTTTTTTAGAAATCCTAACAATCGCTCTAAAGAAAAACCATCTATTTTACCATTTTTAATTTGCGATACCTTTGGCTGATCAATACCAAGTTTCTCAGCTGCAAAAGCCTGAGTCCAAGCATTTTTTTCTATAATTTTATTTATTATATAAAGCAACTTTGTTTTTATTCCTGCACTGTCTAAGTTATTTAACGATATTATTTCCATAATTCTTATACTCACATATCAATTAACTTTATTAAATATTATAACATAATATTTAATATACCAAGATATTAATATCATGTAACTTGTCATGTAACTTGTCAATAATTATATGATATCAATATTTAAAACTTTAAGTTGATTATATATTAATATTTTTATCAAATTTCTAGTAATTTTAAATTACCATTTTACCATCAGTCTATCTGAAAAAACCATTTATAGAAAGAACAAGCTAAGATTACAAAGCTTGAAATACAAAAATAATTATTTTATAAATTTATCTTACATAAGAAGTTTATATCTCTATATCTTAATATAAATATTTATTTAAATTTTTAAAATTTCTATTTTAACGAGAATTCTATATATTATATTTATAATATAATTTAAATATTTGTTGCTTTTTAGCTGGAACATTATTTAGTTAGTAAGTAAAATTGTGTTGAATATGACAAAAATAAAAAAAGATGTTGCTGTTATTATGGGAAGTGAGTCAGATTACACCACTATGGTCCATACTGTTGATATGTTAAAAGCATTAGAAGTTTCACATGATATATTCATAATATCTGCACATAGAACACCAGAAAGGCTCTTCAATTTTGCTAAATCTGCACAAGAAGAAGGTTTTAAGGTTATTATAGCTGGTGCAGGAGGTGCAGCTCATTTACCTGGTATGGTTGCGTCACTAACTTGTTTACCAGTTATCGGCGTTCCTGTGCATAGTAAACAATTAAATGGGCTGGACAGTCTACTCTCTATAGTTCAAATGCCAAAGGGTGTTCCAGTTGCAACCATGTCTATAGGAGAAAATGGAGCATATAATGCTGCCATTACTGCCGTATCTATATTGTCAATTTCCAACAGTGAAATTGCAGGTAGGTTAAAAAAGTGGAGAGAGAAACAGACCAAAGAAGTAAAAGAAAAACCAGTTTCATAATAAATCTATGGCAATAATTCTTTTAGACACAAAAACCATAAACCGTATAGCAGCGGGGGAGGTGATAGAAAGGCCAGCAAGTGTAGTAAAGGAATTAGTGGAAAATGCAATAGATGCTGGAAGTTTAGAAATAGAGATCAAAATAGAAAGTGGTGGGCGTAACCTTATTATTGTGACAGATGATGGTAACGGAGTAGAAAAAAACGATTTAGAACTTGCGTTTATGCGCCATGCTACTTCAAAATTGAGCGACAATGAGTTGATAGAAATCAAGCATCTTGGCTTTAGAGGAGAAGCTCTGCCTTCAATAGCAGCAGTAAGTAGGATAAAATTATCGTCTAAGGCAAGAGAAGCAAATGAAGCATGGTCTATAAGTTATGAGGGTGGAGAGAAAATAGGGGAGCTGATTCCTTACTCTTTATCACAAGGGACACATATTGAAGTACGAGATTTATTTTTTGCCACTCCAAATAGACTAAAATTTCTAAAAACCGAAAGAGCAGAAACTCAAAGCATTGTTGATATTGTAAATAACCTAGCAATGATTAACTATCATATAGGGTTTACTCTCACTTCAGGTAATAAAAAGCTCTTAAAATACGCTAAGCAGACTTCGTTATTTCATAGATTGTGTGAAGTAGAAGAAGAATTTCAGGGCAGTTCTCTGGAGATTAATGAAGAAGAAGACGGCATTAAACTTACGGGACACATCTGTAAACCGACCGTCAATCGTGGTAAGTCAACTCAGATCTATACGTTTGTTAATGGAAGGCCAATCAAAGATAATCTACTTATTGGCGCAGTTAGGTATGCATATCATGATTTTATTCCAAGCGATAGGTATCCTTTCGCAGCGTTACATTTAGAGATACCTTATGATCAAGTAGATGTAAATGTGCATCCAAATAAGTCAGAAGTAAGGTTTCAGAATAAGAAGCTCATATATGAGATAGTGACAAGAGGATTAATTAAAGCATTGTCAAGAAGGATAGGCACCTTTCTAGCGCATGACCAGAAAATGGATTCAACATTGCCAGATCCTTTTGATAAACCTAATGTTCAAAATGAAAGAAGGCCAAGTCCTTTTGAAAATCAACTAATAAAAGAATTTGCTTCTCCAAATGAAAGAGTAAAAAGCTTATCAGAACAGTCAAAATCGTTTGATTATACCGGCATACAGAAATTACCATCACAAGCGGAGACTATGGTTCTAGAAAAAAAGGTGTTAGAGCAAGTTGATTTGATAGAGAGCCACCCGCTCGGGTTTGCACGCTCTCAGGTCTATAATACTTACATTATTGCCGAGGTAAGAGACAAATTGATTATAGTCGACCAGCATGCAGCCCACGAAAGGCTAGTATATGAATGCTTAAAACAAAAATCAAGTGTAAAAAGACAAAAACTACTTCTTCCTGAAACGGTTGAAATCAAAAATCAAGCCGGAATGGAGATGATTGAAGTTTATAAAGATAAGTTATTTGAAATGGGTTTTGATATTGAGATCAAATCAGAAAATAAAGTGATAGTAAAAGAAATCCCTGCAATTTTGGGAGCAATAGATGTGAAAGAGATGCTAATTAATATAGTCGATAGATTAACGGAAATAGAAGATACATTGCCAGTAGAAGATAAAGTGAACAAAATATTGGCCACTATCGCTTGTCATGGATCAATTAGAGCGGGTAGAAAAATGAGGTTAGATGAAATGAATGAGCTGCTGAGACAAATGGAAAAAACCCCATATTCCGGGCAATGCAACCACGGAAGACCAACTTATATAGAAATGAAACTCAGTGATATTGAAAAACTTTTTGAGCGTAGGTAATGAGGTTGCCATAAATATGTAAGTGCTCCTTTCTCGTCATCCAAGTAGCTCATAGAAACGAAAAAACTTCCTTGACAAACTCCGTCAGCCCCCTTATCATGAAAGTGAAGCTATTTATTTATCTTCTCTGTACAGATTAAATGACAAAAAAACTCACGAATCTGGCGTCTCATGTTTAATTTTTTGCACTATGTGCACCTTATGTCTTTATAAAATTCTAGGTTTTTACCTAATATAAGCTAAAATGCGCTTATAAAGCATTTAAAACATAAAAAAACGCCAACTTAAAAAATGGATAGTGAATAATTAGCTACCCTAGGGTTTCTTTTGTCTTTTTTTCTGTTTAGTAAATTTCTTAAACATTTATGACTAAAGGTTAGTTGCATTAAAAAGCAGCTAAATCGCGGTTATTAAGCGTTTAGAATAAAAAAACGCCATACTTGAAAGTATAATGTAAGTAATTAGCCAACCACGGGGCTTCTTTTGCCTTTTTTTTCGCTTAGTAAATTTCTTAATGTTTATAGCTAAACGACAACCGTCATCCCGCTACGTGTTAGCGGGATCTCTTGTTAGCGCCGCGGCGGTATGACGTCTCGCTTGCAACCTATAGCTTTGTCATTCCAGTGCTCCTTTTTTTGTCATCCCAGTGCCTTGACTATTTGGATCCAGAAAACTTAGCTTCGAGTCAAGTAGGCTGCAAATAAAAACTGGATTCCAGCGTCACGCGCTGGAATGACACCCTGACAATCGTCATCCCGCTACGTGTTAGCGGGATCTATGTTAAGAGATACCGCGAATGAATCGCAGTATGACGTATAGAAACTAAAAAAGTTCTTTTTTAAAAAACTTAAGTTATACTTATAAGTATTTGATACTTTTTATAGTGATTATGTCGAGTTTAAGCTGCCTTTATGGTGATAATGCAGAATTTGTGGAAGAAATGTATAGCCGTTATTTGCAGGGTGATAAATCAATCGGGGAGGATTGGTATAGAATTTTTTCAAGCAATTTAGAAGTTAATAAAGCGGAGACCTGCGGTGCACAGCGTGCAACTAAGGTGGATGATTCAGTTTCTAGTTTAGCAAATTTTTTCAGATCTTACGGTCATTTTTTTGCGGATCTTAATCCGTTATCACCCAATGTGAATAAGGAAGTAGATTATCAGAAATATTCGAATCTCTCTCCTATGGGTGACACTAGAATCTATAGAGATATTTACTGCAAGAACATCGGTTTTGAATTTATGCATATTTCCTCTTATGAGGAGAGAGTGTGGCTGCAGGAAAAGATCGAAAATCAAACCTATACGCTGAGTTCACAAGATAAAAAGGAAATACTGAGGCACTTGATCGAATCTGAGATGTTCGAGCAATTTCTCCATATGAAATTTCCTGGATATAAACGTTTTTCTATCGAAGGTGGAGAATCAGCTATTGTTGCAATTGAAAAAATTATTAGTGATTCCGCTGGTTATGGTATTGAAGAAGTAGTTCTTGGTATGGCTCATCGCGGACGGCTCAATGTTCTAACCAAAGTTATGGGAAAAGAATATGCGGCAATGCTATCTGAATTTCAAGGCAATCTCGCACACCCAAGTGGTCTTGAGGTGTCCGGTGATGTTAAATATCACCTTGGTTATTCTTCTGATCGAGCACTTTCAGGTGGCAAAAAAATACATTTAAGTTTATGCCCTAATCCATCTCATCTTGAAGCGGTAAATCCGGTTTTGGCTGGAAGAATAAGAGCAAAACAGAATATAAGATCTGTGCTTGGCATATCAATTCATGGTGATGCGGCTTTCATCGGTCAAGGAGTGGTTGCTGAAACCTTGAGCCTAAGCAATATTGAAGGCTATAAGGTGGATGGCATTGTGCACGTTGTCATTAATAACCAAGTTGGTTTTACTGCTAATCCGTGTTGTGCGCGGTCCTCTTTTTATTGCACTGATGTAGCAAAATCAATAGAAGCTCCAGTGTTTCACGTTAATGGAGATAACCCTGAAGCTGTGAGTTTTGTTGCGAATTTGGCGATGGAATATAGGCAGAAATTTAAAAAGGACGTAGTGATTGACATAATATGTTACCGCAAATATGGCCATAATGAAGGTGATGAACCGAATTTCACTCAGCCACTCATGTATAAGGTGATATCAAAGCATAAAACTCCTGGAACATTGTATGAAGAAAAATTGACTGCAGAGAAAGTATTAAGTGGTGATGAAGTAAATAAATTACGCAGTGAATTCAGGGCAAAATTAGATAAAAGTCTTGCTGAATCAGTGACTTACACTCCAAAAAAAGCTGACTGGTTTTGTGGAGTATGGTCAAAATTAAGAAGGGCAAGGTTGAACGATTTGAGCGAATACTATACAGATTCTGGTGTTCCGCCAGATGAGTTGAAAAAATTAGGTGTGTATATAAATAGCAATATCCCAAGTAGCTTTAACATTAATAATAAGGTTAGAAAAATACTTGATGGCAGAATAGACAGTATAAATTCCGGCAGTAATATAGACTGGGCAACTGCCGAAAGTCTTGCATTTGCGTCACTGCTTACAGAAGGAATAGAAGTGCGTTTATCAGGCCAAGACTCTGGCCGTGGCACTTTTTCGCACCGTCATTCAAGGCTTGTTGATCAGGTAACAGAAGAAGCGTTTATTCCGCTAAACAATATAAATGAAAAGCAAGCTCACTTTGAGGTCATAGATAGCGCTTTATCAGAGTATGCTGTAATGGGCTTTGAATATGGCTATAGTCTTGATTCCCCGTATTCACTGGTGCTCTGGGAAGGACAATTTGGTGATTTTGCAAACGGTGCGCAAATTATGATCGACCAGTTTATCGCATCTGCAGAAACAAAGTGGTTGCGATCAAGCGGTCTAGTTTTATTGTTGCCCCACGGTTATGAAGGGCAAGGACCTGAACATAGTTCTGCTCGTATAGAGAGGTTTTTACAACTCTGTGCAGAAGATAATATGCAGATAGTTAATTGCTCCACTCCGGCAAATTACTTTCATGTTTTACGTCGGCAAATTCATCGAGACTTTCGTAAGCCTTTAGTAGTGTTTACACCTAAATCGCTATTGCGTCACAAAAGAGCAGTTTCTAACCTATCTGACTTTGAAGGAAAATTCCTCACGGTGATTCCAGAATATAGAACAGATTTAGTTTCGAATGATAAAATACGTAAAGTTGTAATATGCAGTGGTAAAGTTTATTACGACATATGTGAAGCACAAAAAATAAACGATATAGCAGTAATACGTTTGGAGCAATTCTATCCGTTTCCTGCCGATAAACTAAGTATTGAACTTGAAAAATACAAAAGCGCTGAAATTATATGGTGTCAAGAAGAACCAAAAAATATGGGAGGATGGTTTTTTGTCAACCCATTGATAGAAGAAGTGTTATCCAATCTCAATATTCAAGCAAAAAGACCTAAGTGCATTGCAAGACTTGCTGCTGCATCTCCTGCATGTGGTTATGCTAGTGTACATGCTCAGCAACAAGAGGAGATTTTAAGACAGATCGCTTAGTATTTACAGTTATTGAAGCAGAAGTGGTGCTATAAAAGTAGCTGACACTTGAATCCGGTTGCATCACGCGCTGCGGCCAGGCGCAATAGAAAACGCATTACACCAATAAAGCCCTTTTGGTACTCAAGCAAATATAAAAGATTTTTATTCTATTAAAAAAAATTTAATTTTTATTAAAATTTTCATTTATTTTTATTTAAAAAGTAAACATTATTAATATTTACTTTAACTAATATAGGATATATATGAATACAAAAATATTTGAGATGTTAATAAGGAGAACTGGTCTACGCAGAGATAGCAAAGCTGAGATCATACAGTTAAATAGAAATGAAAAAGCTTTCGTAGATGAGGATAAAGAATCTATCGAATTAGCTGAGGCCATTTTTGAAGAGAATAATATGTTTCATTTCCGCAAACCAGGTCCTGCTATGGATTACATTTTGCACAAATTAATAAATGATAGGAAGCTTTTCGAGGAAATGAAAGATAGAGGTACAAGTATAATACGTCTTTTTTCTTTGTTATCAATGTATCATGGTCGTCTCAATTGCTGTGTTATAAGAAAAGGAGGGTGTATTACTGAGTGTGGCATACTTGATTACGCTGGCACCTATCCAGAACTAGTGCCTTTAGAGGACTTTATACTTATTGAGCCTTCCTCGTACCTCGAGTACATTGTGTTTGACAATGAGAATATCAGAAATAGGTTAGCTGAAGACTTAACTGAAGATAAAACAAAATTAGATATCTTTTTGAATGGAATTTTAGCAACAAAGAATTCGGATTTAGTATTATCTTGTATTAACAAGATAGAGGTTCTTAATGAGGGAGATAGATATTTTGTTAATCTCTTACAGAAAAACGGCATGCTAGACTACATCTTAAACAAAGATGATACAACACTTGCAAAATCAACTCTAAAGGAGTTGTTGAAGCTTTCTATTTTGCAGGAAGAAAAAAGCACTGAGTTAGAATCTCCCCAAGCTTCAAGTGTAAATGTTAGCAAAGCTCAGCAACATTGTAGTATATAGCTGGTGATAAAGTTTAAAATAATTGCATATACTGAGGCTCATTTAGGTATAGAGCCTCAGTGGTGCTTAATTTTTCAATTTATGGTAGACTAGTAGCCCTACTATGATGTGGATCTATGCTCGCTCATAACTAAAATTTCACTTCCACCAAGGGGATATTATTCCAGCTATTGCTTCCATAGTCATCAATCGAAGCGTTTAAGTAATCTGTATCAAAGCGTACGGGCACATCAAATTCGAAGCTCGCAGTGATTATCGCATCTTTTACTGGTGGCTTCATAAATGTTATTTCTCCCGTTGAATAATTTACTGAATATTCACTCTCTTCTTTACCATTTAAATAAATCTTTACTGTCCCATGTACTGGCTTTTTGATCATACGTATATGCTTATCTTCCCCACTTACATAAGTTTTGATTAGCTGAAAAGTCGTTTTTTTGTTATCTCCTATACCAATCTCTTGATTAATGGCTATAAAATCCGACCAATCCTTAAAACGAAACCCTATTGCTTTACCTTTTCGTGCATGAAAAAATGTTATTAGTTCTAGTAGCTGCTCGTTTGATCTGACCCCGTAAGCTATGTTGTATCTAGTGCGTGCATGAGACCAATTGATGTTGCGCTGTTCACAACCATTGTGAGTTGTTAGAGGTTGTCCGGAAACTAGTAAATTCAAGCATATTCCCTCTTTAACATAACCCTACTCATAGCTAGGTATATGAAATTCTCAGTGGATGTTGTGAGTAAATCATACTCCTTCGATAGCCTTCTATTCCTATTAACCCAAGCAAAAGTCCTTTCTACAACCCATCTTCTTGGCTGTACTTTAAACCCTTGTTCTCTTGTTGGTAGTAGCTCAGGTGGCGTATCTTTGTGCACCCAAAATCTACATGGAGGCCTTGTAACAATTTCAATATCTATGTCATATTCTTCCTTTATGTGATTCTTTAAATTTCTTCCTTGGTATCCCATGTCAGCCCACATTTTTTTAACTTTAGTATATTTTGTTCTCATATTGTTTAATGCTATTTTAATACCATCTCTATCATTTTCGTTAGCAGCGCCTACGTAACAACCTAGTATAAAACCCTGAGTGTCTGTAATTATATGCCTTTTTCTACCCTTTACTTTTTTACTTCCATCATAGCCTTTGATCCCCCCTTTTCTGTAGTCTTTACAGATTGACTATCTACTATACAGGCACTCGGCTGCTCATTCCTTCCTATTTTTCTTCTACTATATTTTGTAATTTCATAATTCATTTTCTCAAAAATTCCCTGCTTCTTCCATTGCCTGAACTGCTCATACACAGTCTTCCATAGCGGAAAATCATTTGGTAAATACCGCCATTGACACCCTGTACGCAATACATAGAAAATTGCTTCTAATATTTCTCTTTTGCTATACTTTGGCGGCCTTCCTCCTTTCTTGTATGATACTCTGAAGTGTTTTTCTATTCTTGCCCATTCCCTTTCGCTTAGATCTGTTGGATACTTTTTTCTCATCTTTACCCCGTACTAAAATTTCAGATATTATAGCCTTTTACTTGTTTCCGGACAACCTCTAAGAGGTTGTCCACAAACCAGTAAATCAAGCATATTCCCTACTTAACATAACTTTACTCATAGCCAGATATATGAAACTTTCAGTAGATGTTGTAAGTAAATCGTACTCCTTTGATAGCCTTCTATTTCTATTGATCCAAGCAAAAGTCCTCTCTACCACCCACCTTCTCGGCTGTACTGAAAATCCAGGATCCCGTTGTGGCAATAGTTCTAGTGGTGTATCTTTATGCACCCAAAACCTACATGGAGGCCTTTTGACAATTTCAATATCTATCCCATATTCTCTCTTTACGTAATCCTTTAAATCTTTTCCTTGGTATCCCATATCAGCCCACATTTTCTTAATATTGCTGTATTTTTCCTTCATATTGTCCAATGCCATCTTCACCCCATCTCTGTCATTTTCGCTTGCAGCTCCTACATAGCAACCAAGCACAAATCCTTGAGTATCTGTGATTATATGTCTTTTTCTCCCCTTTACCTTTTTCGCACCATCATAACCTTTGCCCCCCCTTTTTCCGTGGTTTTTACCGATTGACTGTCCACTATGCATGCGCTCGGCTTCCCATTTTTGACCTACTATATTTAGTGATATCATAGTTCATTTTCTCAAAAATTCCCTGCTTTTTCCATCTTCTAAACTGTTCATGCACAGCCTTCCACGGCGGAAAATCGTGTGGTAAATAGCGCCATTGACATCCTGTGCGCAGTATATAAAGAATTGCATTTACTATCTCACACTTACTGTATTTTGGTGGCCTTCCTCCTTTCTTGTACGATACTCTGAAGTGTTTTTCTATTCTTGCCCATTCCCTTTTACTTAAATCTGTTGGATATTTTTTCCTCATCTCTTACCTCAATATTCTTTCTTTATATACTACGTATTCCTTGGTTTGTGGACAACCTCTCAAATCTTACTATTACCAACAAATATGAGGTTCGTGAGCAAGTCGCCATCCTTCTGCTAAATCAAAGAGACGTTTATATCCTTTCCAAAGAGTAATTGGTCCTGGTTTTGGGTCGCTTTTTCTTGCTAAATGACCTCCAAGTTCACGAAACGGCTTCTTTTATAGTAGGGGCTATATTTGGACATGGTTTCCTGTGTATTTTAACATATAAAACTTTCCATTCTTCCTCAGCTAATAAGGCAGTACATGGTAATGTTGGGTTAGTTCTTGCAATTGATGTAATAAAGAAAATTCTCCAAGCAATAATGCTCATGACTGTTAAATACCTCATTAATCTTTCTGCTGTTCCAAGTCTACATTCCTCAACTTTGAGACCGGATTTAAAATTTTATGTAATATCTCTATTTTCCATCTAAGGCAATTGTAAGTTAAAAACGTGATATAAAAGAGATAAGAGAGAAAGATAACCCTGCTCACTAGGAATAGCGGGCGTGCGCGACCGAAAGGAAATTGGTATTACAACCGTTGGTATCAAGGTACGCTAGCCCTATCTCTCGATACGTTTGAATAGTTGCTTGGGACATATATATGCACCCGTTTACAATCTTAAATTAACTAAAACTATCGAGGTTTATTATGGTTACATCTTATCAAAATTTTATTGGCATTGACATCGGAAAATTTAAAAATGTCGTTGCAATTCACAAACAGAAGAATGCTGTCGAATTTGATAATAATGCTTCTGGTTGGCAACAATTATTTCAAGAGTTTTCAGATATTCTACCTAATGCTTTAGTGACTTTAGAAAATACAGGGAAATATGAGCTTGGCTTATCACATTTTCTTACCGACAAAAATATTGCCGTGCATCGAGCTAATACTCGTAAAGTAAAAAGCTTTATTTTATCTCACGGAACTTTAGCAAAGTCTGATAGATCAGATGCAAGAGCTCTTGCTCAATATGGATTTGAACGCCATAGAACTATCTCTCTATTTGTACCTACCTCTACAGAACAATCAACTTTGGCTGCACTTTGTCAACGTCGTGATGATATTACGCAAATGAGAACTCAAGAAAAATGCAGACTTGAAGCACCGGAAAATGATCATATAAAAGAAAGCTGTCAAAAGACCATTGAGTTTTTCGATAGTCAAATAAACGAACTCAATGATACTATACAAAAGATTATTGATGAAAGCCGCGAATTACAACAACGCCAAAAAATTCTTAAAACAGTTCCTGGAATAGGTAAAAAGTTATCACAAGATTTTTTGTGTTTAATGCCAGAGCTTGGTTACTTAAATAGAAAAGAAGTAGCAAGTCTTGCCGGAGTTGCACCGCATCCAAAAGAAAGTGGTAAAGCTGTTGGTTACCGAAGGATTACAGGTGGTAGAAGTAACGTTCGTTCAAAGCTCTTTACAGCCGCTATGGCTGCTACAAGGTCAAAATCTATACTTGGCGCCTTTTATTCTAAGCTTGTTGAAAGTGGTAAGAAGAAGATGGTGGCTATAACAGCCCTAATGCGTAAAATTATAGTAATTGCTAATACAAGACTTAAAGAAGCAATTAATTTGCATACTTAAAAATCTTCACAACGGTAACTGAAATTGGCTAATGAATATGTGCGTCCACACAGACTTAAAGCACATATTCATTAGCTTAAGCAGAAATTGCTGTGGTAGCTGTTTGATATAAAATTCTATTTCTATGACAAACGGGTTTTTATTGCCCATATAATTTGCAAAATTACACAAATAAAAAAATTTTTAAAAAACATAGTTGATATCAACTAATTTTTTCAACAGCTTCATCGAAAGTATTAACTGAAAGATTCGTTAATAGCATCCATTCTAGCGGTTTTTTTTTAAGGGAAGGGGAGTTTTCTCAACAACATAAACTGCATAAAGTGGTAATTTAGGTAGTTCTTCCGTCTTATGCCTAATATTATTCTTAGATGGATTCATCATAAACTTTCCAAATCTAACTTCCAAACGTGCTGTTCTTTTTGGCTTATTATCTTTTACAGGAACTTCAACTTCTACCGTACCTGCACAATGAGAGGATTTAATAAATGCCCATAACTTCTGCTCACCTTTTTCAGGATATCGAGATTTTCTATTTACTGCTCTATCTCTGCATGCTCTAACTAGCACTGCCGAATTAAGACTATGTGCAAGCTCAAAAAAGTCATATATATCTGCTTCTCTATCGCATACAGTTATAGTCTCAGTTTGAGTTGGATCAATAATATTATTTGTTTTTCTTAAAGTTTCCAACCACTTTACGCTTTCTTTATCTTCAATGCGATCGCTCTTTTTTTTAAGGTTCTCAGTTTCTTCAGGTCTTGAATAAACTTTTTGATCTAGTATCCCTAGTACCAAACCTTCTATACTAACGGCAAGAGCTGTATGCATTATAATACCTTTTGCAGTATCATAACTGGACAAATTTGCTAATCCGCTTGTTTTTTTATGGTTATTATATACAATGTAACTGGTATCTTGAATGACAAGAACCCTCTTGTGAGCTTTTGTTCTCTCAACTGTTTTATCAATGTGTGAAGCTAGAATATCGACTTCTTTTACGTTCTCATTTTAAAAAAAACGATATGCTGCTTTTGCTTCTGACCAACTTCCGCATGCCTCATTAATTGAGCTTTCAGGTAAACTTATCAAACTGTCAGCAATATTTACTAATCGGTCAGTTAATCTTTTATCTCCAAGTACAGCATCTCCAAATTCATTTTTAGCCCATTCATTACTCTCGTTTGCCATTTTTATACCCTCAATATTTGCAAACTCTAATATTGTAATACTTTATTTATAAGTACATTTATATTTGTGGGTAATAGTAAGGAATGACACCGTCTTGGATGGAAACCAGTGTCAGCTACTTTCATGACACCATCACAAGGTGAAACTGGATCCCAGATACTGTCTCTGCTGTCAAACAAATTATCCAACAAAATTACAATTAAATGGTTGATTATTTTTAAGAATACCAAAAAAGACATGCATTAATTTTCGCATTAACGCAAGAACTATGACTTTTGGACATTTGCCTTTACTTGCTAGACGCTGACAAAACTTTTGAAAATGATTATTATGGTTTTTGACTACTATAGCTGGCATATAAAGAGCTTTTCGAATACGCTCAGATCCTATTTTGCATATGCAACTTCTCTTACTTACTGACGATCCCGATTGATAATGTCCTGGATTTAGACCAGCAAAAGCTGTAAATTGTTTAGCATTGTCAAAGTTATCAACTGATGGCATTTCTGCGACAACAGCAACAGCAGTAAGATATCCTATACCTTTTATAGTCTTAAGGTTTTCCACCATATTTTTTAGATGTGGATAGTTATTTATATGCTCATTAATTTCTTTTTCGAGAACAATAATTTGCTCCTCTATTGCCAAAATTACTTTAGATATAGCTTCTTTGCAACTGGAATGCATATTTTTGTTTTCCAAGCGATTTGTCTGTTGCACCTTATCATCTTTTAGCGATTGCATGCAACGGTAAAGCTCCCTCAAATGCCTCATTTCAGGTGCAATGGGCTTCCAAAGAGCAGGTTTGTTGGCGATACAAAATCTAGCTATCATAGCTGCATCTGATTTATCTGTCTTATTTCTGAGCAGCTCACTTTTGCCAAAAGCTTTGATTTGGGCTGGGTTTACTATACTGACATTATGTCCTAAATCGTGCATAAAAGTAGCCAAATCTTCTCCATACCAACTAGTTGCTTCAAGACATAAATGAGTAAGATTTGCTCCATGGCCATTGCACCAAACTACAAGTTTTGCAAAACCATCTTGATTATTTTGAAAGACTTTGTGTCGTTTTTTACTGTCCACTAACAAACAAACATCAAATTTCTTTTTTGAAATATCCACACCCAAAATAGCATTTACTTGCATAAAATTGCCTCCAAGACTATAAATAAACTGAGAGTTTAGACTAACCTTGTAATACGGGATATAATTCCAAAAGATACTGTTCAGTCTTTAACTCTATGGGAGGGAAGCAAAATCTGGCTTAATGGCATTAGTGTCGCATCAGCTTCACCCTCCCTGTGAGGTATTTTAGCTCTAATGCCTCACATCATAAAGATACAAGTGTCTGGGCACTGGGATGACAAGAAGAGAGCACTGGAATGACAGGAGAAGGGGGGCTACTACCGTCATAAAGGAACCAGTGTCAGCTACTCGGATGATACCTCTTTCTACTTAATTTGGGTTATGCAAGAAGTCTATTCGCGGTATAGATTCCGCTAACGAGTAGCGAAATGATGGTTTTTCAAATCGTCGGTAAGCCTAAGTCAGTTTAGCTATATGCTTTTAATTCCCCCAAAAGGAGAATTAAATATGTGAAATTCTAGTTGATATAATTTAATGAATGGTTAATTTTAACTATTAATTTATTTGAGAGATTTTAATAATATTTAACCCACTCGTTTTTCTATTTTCCATATCGTGATGTGCTTGAATTATTTCATCAAATTTATATTTTTTATTGATCCGTACAGTTAAAAGTTTTTTTCTTATCATCTCGAAGATTTCCATTGTGGTAAGCACTAATGTGAATCTATCATGCTTATAATGGTATATTGAGGTTCCAGTTGCAAATAACGAACGTGAACTAAGTAAAGAAAAACTAATAGGAGCGTTACCTGATATCTGCCCATAGGAAACGTATATGCCGAACCTGCCTAAAGATTCAAAAGAGAGCTTACTTGTAGCGTAACCTATGGGGTCATACACTGCACCTACTCCTCTGTTTTGCGTAATCTCCATAATTTTAGAAACGAAGTCTTTATCATTGTAGTTTATTGCGTATGTGCAGCCACTTTGTAAAGCTATCTTCATTTTTTCATCAGAGCTTACAGAACCTATCACTACACCTTTTTTATCCTTTGCCCATTGACATATTATTTGCCCTAAGCCACCATTAGCTCCATGAACTAGCACGAAAGCACCAGGCCTGATTTTATAAGATTGATTAACTAAATAGTGAGCTGTCATACCTTTAAACAGCACTGCAGCAGCAACTTCATCAGATATGTCATCTGGAATTTTTATCAGATATTTCTGGTGTATAATGCGCTTTTCACAATATGCCCCTGGAGGAGCTGTGCAATATCCAACTCTGTCTCCAACTTTGAATCCATCACTGATTTTTTTACCAAGTTTTTCAATAACCCCAACTGCTTCCACTCCAAGCACTGATGGTAAATTTTTAATTTTGCGTGTACCTTTTCTGTGCTCTAAATCATAACGATTTAAGCCGATAGTTGTGTGACGCACTAAGACTTCCTCGCCTTTTGGCTCACCTATGCTCTTATCTACAAATTCTAATACTTCTGGTCCCCCAGTTTTTTTAATTTGTATAGCTCTAACCATGATGAATATTAAGACAAAAACTTTGATTATGTTATCTAACAATTAATATTTTGCAAAGTTATTGTTTTCACAATCAATAGACTTCTTGCGTTACCTCCTGTCATTCCAGTGTCAGCTACTTGGATGACACCCTATTGATTACTGAAATGACATGGTTTGCAAACATTCTGTTACTTAAGCTTAAAAAACGTGTATGACAGTGTTATTTCGCTCAAATCTTTTGTATTGTTATCAAGCATTATCTCAGGATCTATATAAAAAGATACGGGCATAGCTGCTTTTTGTTTTGGTAGCAACATTTGTTCTTCAAAACAAAAGCATGCAATTTTATTGAAATACTTACCTGCTTTGAAAGGCGTAACGTTATACACCGCCATTCCAAATGAAGGCTGATCAGATAGATTTTTTGCGTAATAAAACGCTAAACTTTGTTCTCCTATGTTTACGTCAACGTAGTTAGTTTCTGATTTAAACTCCCAAGGTAGATCGGACATTATATCAGCATTGAAATGGACCCTGATCTTTTGGTTAGTTATATTTGTTGTTGTGTTAGTTACTTTTCTTATTGTGCCACCATACCCAGTAGCTTTACAGAAAATGCTATATAGAGGTACCGATGCATATGCAAGACATATCATCGACACAACTAAAGATACTAAAAAGAAAACTATAGAATTCTTACTGCCTTTCCTTAAAAAGGAAAACATCTAATCCCTATTGTTGAACAAGTTAAGTAACCTGAGTAGATTGAGAAATATATTAATAAAGTCAAAATAAAGATTAGTTGCACCGAGTATTGCCAATTTAGTAGTAGCAACTTCTGATCCGTCATTATGTTTATAATAAACGTCCTTGATTCTTTGAGCATCATACGCAGTCATTAAGGTAAAGACTATTACTGATATGAACGATATTGCAAAGTGGAGAGGACTACTTCCAAGAAATAAATTTACTATAGACGCAATGATTAACCCCCAAACTCCCATAATCAAGAAAGAGCCCATACTTGTAAGATCTCTTTTTGTAGTATTGCCATATAAAGCCATAGAGCCAAACATGATTGATGTAATGAAAAACGCCCTTGCTATATTTTCTGCAGTATAAACTATAAAAACATAAGATAAGGAAAGCCCCATTAACACTGAGAACGAGAAAAATATAGTAACGGCAGACTGAGCACTTAGGTGTTGAATTCTATAAGACATGTAGAACACCAATGCAACCGGAGATAACATTACCACAAGCGATAGAACGGGATTAGAATAAATTACTTGAAAAAGACCAGAAAATACTGTTAAAAATGCAACAAGCCCTGTGACGCCCAAAGCTAAAGCCATGTAATTGTATACTTTAGTTAGGTAACTTCTAAGCCCAGCGCTATAGTAAACGCCTTGAGAGCGAATATCCTGTTCATTTCTCATATAAGACATAATATAACTCCTTTTGTCCATTATTTAACACATTATAATATAAAACCACATTTTTATCAAGTGTTTTTATTATAAACAGCTATGCGCTGGCATTTGTTTTAATATAAATAGAATATAGGCCTATTGCTGCTGCATTTGAAACATTTAAGCTGTCAATTACGTTTGATATTGGGATCTTTAAAAGATAATCACAATTTTCTTTAACTAACCTCCGCATTCCTTTCTCTTCAGAACCAAAAATAATTACTCTTTTTTTCTCAAGACTCTTTATTTCATCTATATTTTCTTTAGCATTGCAATCAAACCCGTAACACCAGTAGCCGACCTTTTTTAAATACTGCATAGTTTTTACTATATTTGTAACGTATATTAGCGGAACAATATCTAAAGCCCCACTTGCTGCTTTTGCAATAGATGCATTTTCACTCGGTGAATGGTTATGTGGTAAAACCAATGCGTTGACATTAAAACAAGCTGAAGTTCTTAAAATCGACCCAATATTGTGCGTGTCAGTGACTTGATCTAAAATGACTATAGTAGAGCTGTCGTTTGAGCTTTCAGCTATTTCTTCAATGCTTAAGTTATAAAGAATAGGGGCAACATTTAAAGCAATTCCCTGATGGTTAGCACCTTTGGGTAAAACGTCATTAAGTATTTTGTTTTCTACTAATCGAACTTTAATGCCCTTACTGTCTACACATTGCCTAATTTCTTTTTTGTGCTCTCTATAGAAATTTTCTGTTGCTAACAGTTCTATACACCGCCTATTTTTATTCTTCAGTGCTGACATGCAGGTGTGCTTTCCATACAGCCAAAAATTCTCATTAGTTTTTGACGATTTCATCGTATTATTGAAAATCGGGTTTTTATAGAATAAGCAACATTTTACTATGTTTGGATATTGTTGTAAAATTATACAATTCGATTAATGCGTTTATGTCGGACGATGAGTTGGATTGGCAAAAAAATGTTAAGCCAATAGAATGTGGAAAAGTTACTTTGAAAGTTGATCATAAAGTAAATATAAAGTCTATGGTTGATAAAGGTACCTCCGACTTACAAGGGAATTTTCTTAATACCAATAATAGTAACTCATCATTTTGTCTTGACTACAACACAAAATCAAAGATTGATAGGGGTAAATATTTTATAAGCGATAAGCTCGATTTGCACGGCTATAATATAGAGGATGCTTACTGTAAATTGATAGATTTTATTATCAAAAATTATCGAGCAGGAAATAGATGTTTATTGGTAATTACGGGATACGGCAGTGCAACAAATAAAACAGACACTATAAAGAGTAACTTAAATAAATGGTTAAATGACACTAAAATCCAGCATATGGTTCTATACTACCAACAAGCTACGAAAAAACATGGTGGTAAAGGGGCTTTTTATGTTTTATTAAGAAGGAATAAAAACCTTGAGTCCTGATACTTAAAATTCCTTTTAAGCCTTAATTTTTCTTGTATAACCATACAGTGTTCGGCAGCGCGTGACGCACAACTGTGCGAACATTGTGATTTGGGTCTACCAGGAAGGATGTCTCCCAGTACCTCTTTTCCCGTCATCCCGCTACGTGTTAGCGGGATCTCATTTCACTTTATGAGGGTGTCATCCGAATAGCTTGACTACTTGGATCCAGATTGGATACTGAGTTGGTGAGTATAAAAGTATAGCTTCTACGTCATACCGCCGCGGTATCTCAGCCGCTAACAAGTAGCGGGGTGACGAGTTACTATACCGCTGCGAACCGTCATACCGCGATTTATTCCATAGCTGTACGAACATTCATTTTTGAAGGTAAACTGCACAGCAAATGGTGTCATTCCAGTGCTTGACACTGGAATGGCTTTGTTGCATAGCAACTGAAAAATCTGGTGGCTACTGACAAAATTCATTATAAAATAGCCATTTAACCTTGAAAGAAAAAATATGCCACAAAAAATGAGGGTCAGTAACCATAGCGAATATAACAAATTTCTAGAAAAAAGAGGAAATATTTTTCATTATATCAACGAAGCCATAGAAAAGTGGTACGAGAATGGTCCAAAAATACCAGGTGGCAACAATATTTATAGCGATAAAGTTGTAATTTTGGTGCACATAATAACTTGTTTATTTAGAATAGGCCTGAGGCAAACAGTTGGGTTTATAGCAGGATACCTTGAGCAAATTGGGAAAAATTTGCAAGTTATCAGCTATTCACAATCATCAAGAAGGTTTAAGAAACTCAATATTAAGATCAATGATTGCAGAATTGATAAAAATAATATGGAAGATATCGAAATTGCTATAGACAGTACAGGAATTAGTATATACAACAACACTCCTGGTCATAGCAAAGAAAATAGCGAAGATAGAAAGTATCGCAGCTATGAACAGACAAGAAAATTGCATGTAATGTTGAATACAAACAGCAAAAAAGCCATAGCTGTAAAATACAGTAACGGTCTGATCACTATGGAGCTTGTGATTTGCTAAAAGAAGTCGATTTTCAGTATGTCATAAAAGTACTATATGCAGATAGGGCATATGACAGAGAAAAGCTCTATAAGCTGTGTAATCAATATGGTATAAAAACGAAAATTCCTCCGAAAAACAACGCAGCAGAGCATCCAAAATTGGATTATATGCTTGATAGAAATGCCGCTATTCAGTTAATGAAATTACATGGTGAGAATGGTATAAAAAGATGGAAAGAAGAAGTAAATTACGGAAAAAGATCGTATATTGAAGGATTTTTCTCAAGGTTGAAGCGAATATTTGGGTTTAGTTTTAGGAGCAAATCTGAAATTAATCGTGAGAAGGAACTGCTACTCAAGTGTTATTTGCTTAACAAATTTACTGAAATAGGCATGGCTAAGTTTGAGATAGCTTCATGAATTTATTGTACGTTACCTACTATCCGAAGAGCGATGCAACAAAGCCATCCCAGTGGGCTTTGTTGCATCGCTAGCTATGATGGATTAAAGATAAAAAAGGTGGAGAATATCAGTAGCTTATTATTCTGGTATTTATAACAAGAACGGTCAGTGAATACCTAAATTTGAGTAAAAGAAATTTCACTACCACTCACTAATCCGGCTAAAATTCAAGAATTTCAATGCTTTAGCTATTTTCAATAGAATTAAATTTATTAATATAAATAACAAGTTACTATTCTTAAATTTGATCAGATTGATTGCAAAAAAAACAAGATTTTCAATAAGTTGCTTATAATCCTAATTATAGTTAGCCTTTCATAAGTAGCGATGCAACAAAGCCATTCCAGCGTCACGCGCTGCCATGTGGTATACAAATTTCCTTCGAATTACAACGTACGTGCGCTCTATATGCACTTGATTGACAAATGCTCTCTTATCAAAATCTCAAGAATCTGCACTATATTTAATGCTGCGCCTTTGCGCAGGTTGTCAGCCACTATCCACATATTTAATCCGTGCTCAACAGTATTGTCTCTTCTAATACGCGATACATATACAGCATTCTCCTGTACAACATCAATTTGAGTTATGTATTCACTATCTTCACGCCTGTTGTACACTAAAACTCCACTATCTTCGGCTTCACTTAGCACTTCACGAGCTTGTTCTTCAGTGATATGTTGATCAAATTCCACATTTACTGCCATAGCGTGACCGATAAAGACGGGTACCCTTACACAAGTTGCAGTAACTTTTATATCTTCCTCTAAAATTTTTTTTGTCTCCTCTTGCATTTTCCATTCCTCTTCTGTAGAACCATTTTCCATGAATTCTCCTACATGGGGAATGCAATTGAATGCTATTTGCTTAGAGAATATCTTGGGTTTTTTAGCTTCGTTCATAAAGATTTTTTTTGTCTGGTCATAGAGCTCATCCATTGCTGCTTTGCCTGCACCAGAAGTTGATTGATAAGTTGAAGCAACGATTCTCTTTACTTTTGCTTTTTGGTGTAATAGATGTAGTACTAGCAGCATCTGTATTGTAGTACAGTTTGGATTGGATATTATGTTGTGGTTTTTATATTCCATAATTTTTTCTTTATTAATCTCTGGAATAATGAGTGGCACACCCTCTTTCATTCTAAAATGGGAACTGTTATCTATCACGATGCATCCAGCCTGTGTTGCAATTGGTACATACTCTTCAGAAACATGAGATCCAGCACAGAAAATGGCTACATTAGTTCCAACGAAGTCATAATCCTCAAGGCATAAAACTGTTAACTCTTTGTCACCAAAGCTCACCTTCTTCCCTTCTGATTTTTTCGATGCAAGTGCAATAACGCAATCTATCGCCTCATCTTGAAATTCAGCAAGCGTGCTTAATACCTCACGCCCTACTCTTCCGGTTGCTCCAATAACAGCAATTTTGTATCCCATATAGATGAACCTCTAATTTCAAAGTTCTATTATATTTTTACTGACAAAATTTACAATTGTTTTAATATTTTTACCTTGCAATTAATTGTAATTTAGCTATTATTATGCAATATTAGTAATATTACATAATGAAATGAAAGATGAGTAAGGAATACGATGAAACTAAGGTTAAACCTGCAATTTCTACACCTCAAGGGCCTGAAGGAACCAATGGATCAAAGGCCCAAAGTGTTCTTTCGAATAAAAGAAAGCCTACAATAAATTTTGATGATAAAAAGTATGGTGTAAAAACCTCTAAAATAGACCAACAGTCTCTAAACAAAAGACAAGAATCTTCAAAGCTAAGAGATCTCTTAAGGTCAATACCAATAATAAGGAGATTTTTAGCAAGGATTTTCACACCTGAAAAAATAGAAATCATCAGTAACCCTATATATGACAACATGGAAGCATATAAAAAATCGCAGGAAGATTACCCTAGTAAGATAAAAGATGAAACTAGTATAGATGATGAACACACAAAAGAAGTAGATAGTAAACTTGAGAAGGGTAATGTTGAACAAGTGGACAACAAGAAAAGTCGTAGTTCATAAATATCAATCATTTAAAAATTATCTCTAGTTATAACATTGTATCTGTTCAGATGCATGGCTTATGTACAAATATTGAAACAAAAATTCCAGTGCTCCCTTTCTTGTCATCCCAGTGCGTGACACTGGGATGGCTTTGTTGCATCGCTCTTCGGATAGTAGGTAACGTACAATAAATTCATGAAGCTATCTCAAACTTAGCCATGCCTATTTCAGTAAATTTGTTAAGCAAATAACACTTGAGTAGCAGTTCCTTCTCACGATTAATTTCAGATTTGCTCCTAAAACTAAACCCAAATATTCGCTTCAACCTTGAGAAAAATCCTTCAATATACGATCTTTTTCCGTAATTTACTTCTTCTTTCCATCTTTTTATACCATTCTCACCATGTAATTTCATTAACTGAATAGCGGCATTTCTATCAAGCATATAATCCAATTTTGGATGCTCTGCTGCGTTGTTTTTCGGAGGAATTTTCGTTTTTATACCATATTGATTACACAGCTTATAGAGCTTTTCTCTGTCATATGCCCTATCTGCATATAGTACTTTTATGACATACTGAAAATCGACTTCTTTTAGCAAATCACAAGCTCCATAGTGATCAGACCGTTACTGTATTTTACAGCTATGGCTTTTTTGCTGTTTGTATTCAACATTACATGCAATTTTCTTGTCTGTTCATAGCTGCGATACTTTCTATCTTCGCTATTTTCTTTGCTATGACCAGGAGTGTTGTTGTATATACTAATTCCTGTACTGTCTATAGCAATTTCGATATCTTCCATATTATTTTTATCAATTCTGCAATCATTGATCTTAATATTGAGTTTCTTAAACCTTCTTGATGATTGTGAATAGCTGATAACTTGCAAATTTTTCCCAATTTGCTCAAGGTATCCTGCTATAAACCCAACTGTTTGCCTCAGGCCTATTCTAAATAAACAAGTTATTATGTGCACCAAAATTACAACTTTATCGCTATAAATATTGTTGCCACCTGGTATTTTTGGACCATTCTCGTACCACTTTTCTATGGCTTCGTTGATATAATGAAAAATATTTCCTCTTTTTTCTAGAAATTTGTTATATTCGCTATGGTTACTGACCCTCATTTTTTGTGGCATATTTTTTCTTTCAAGGTTAAATGGCTATTTTATAATGAATTTTGTCAGTAGCCACCAGATTTTTCAGTTGCTATGCAACAAAGCCCACTGGGATCCAGATTGGGCACTAAGTTGGTAAACACGAAAGCGATTAATCCTTTACAACGTTTTTGATGGAACTGCGCGAAAGAACTGGATGCCAGTGTCACGCACTGGCATGACACCCATTTCTTCCTATAGTTGTCTTTTCTCGTCTACCTTATTTTGCCACTCTGCTGAACAGATACATAACATTTGCTATACAGAAACTCTGCGATACCAAAATAAATAAAGAGGTACGCCACTTGCAGTGAATAAGCTTGCGATCAGCAAGGTATTCACAGAAGTTTCAAATATTACCCAGCAGCAAAAGGTTGTTGCTATACTGCCAATTAAAAATTTGTAACAACTCTTTTCTTGCACAATAACTTTGAGAAAAGCAAGACTGCATGCAAGGTAAACAAATAAAAATGAAACTACAGAAAAGTCGATAATTGATGTGATCTGCTTAGCAAAATTGTTGCTTGAAGTGAGGATTAGTAAAGTTGCAGTTCCAACTGAGCTAGTTGTTATGCCCCAGAAAGGAGAACCGTGCTTGTTTCTTTGAGCAAAAAACTGTGGCATCAGTTTATCTTTTGCAAGGCCAAGGGCCACTTGTCCACTAGCTAGTACCCAAGCGTTTAAAGTACCAACACAAAAAATGAACGCAGTTATAGAAATAATCAAGTGCCAATTGCCAGAGGCCATAATTTTTATTGCGTCAACATATGGTGCTCTTGAACTTGCTAAATCATTGCCATTTATTAATCCCATAATTGCAAGATTGTTGATAAAATACACAACAGCAACAGAGATTGTTCCAAGTACCACAGCTCTTGGTATTGTTCTAGCTGGATTATCAACTGACCCTGCAGGTGCTGTTGCCAATTCAACTCCAATAAAACCCCATAGAGTAATAAGTGTAGAACGGGCAAGAATCTGCGATGTTGTAAGATTTGATATTTCTTCACTTATGATGAAGTTATTTCTATCAAAAAAAAACAATGCTGCTATAGGTATTACAAGCAATACAGAAATTTTTATCACCGTCAATAAAAACTCAACACGTCCAGCAGTAGCTACTCCTCTAAAATTTATTAGTGTAATAATTGTAAGTAATAACATCTCTAAAAACAGATGTACGTTTTGAATATCTTCATGGAAAAATGGTGTAAGATAACCAACACCCACAACTATTACGGCTGTTGTGCTAACCCATGAGATCACCCAATACGTCCAACCAACAAAAAAAGCTGCAGCAGGGCCAAAAGCATGCTTTACATAGACGTGAGGGCCACCCGTTTCCGGAAATTTTGCGCAGAGTGAGGCAAAAACTAAAGCAAGAGATATAGCACCAAGCCCTGATATTATCCAGCTTATAAGGCTATACATGCCATATGGAGCAAGGCTAATTGGAAGCATAAAAATTCCAGAGCCAATTTGGCTGCTAATCACTAAGGCAAAAATAGCCCAAAAACCTATTTTATTTGACACAATAATTCTTATCTAAATAGATTAACAATATACCCTAAACTCAGAAATTTCAATTGATCTTTTAACATAAAAACTTGCATTTTTTTCAATTTATTCCTAAAATAGATTATATTAACAGATTATTAAGAGGGGGTTATGAATCCGAGATTAAAAGCATTTTTGATTGTTTGTAGTATTATTGCATTTTTGATTGCACTTTTGTTTCTCGTGTATTATTTAAATCTTCTTGTTAACTATATCCTTGACCCGATTCTAGTTCGTCCCTTTGAAAGATTATACAAAAACTTAATTGTTGATGGTCTTTATGCCTATTTATCTACAAGCACTTCTAGCCCTGCACTAGCATTTTTGGCTACAGGTTTTATTGTTATTGCTGCGTTTATTTGCCTGAATAAAATGCTTCTTCCCTTGCAAGAGAAGATCATAAACAACTATACCTCCTTTAAAAACAACAATATTGATAGCAATAGCATGTTGTTTGAGGTTTATAAAGATCCAACAATAAAATTAAAGGACAAAATCTTATTCTTCAGTATACACTTGATATATTACCTACAGCTTCCATTTTTGTATATTGCATCAAAGGTATCAGCTCTACGTGGGTTTCTTATATTTAATTTTGGTTTATTATTGTTAAATTATGCACTGCTAATTCCAGTAGCACTTCTTGAGTTAATAAAATATCCATCAGTAAAACTCTTTTCACCTTTGGGTTTGAATGTAAAGCAGCTAAGCTTTTTGTTTAATGTAAGTGATGTGGGTACTAGTAGTCAGAGCGTTCATACTAGAAGTTTTCAGCAAAGCGTTATTGAATGTGCCAAAAAATTAAAGGAAGAACATGGTACGCCGTTAAATGAGTTGGATGAAGAGTTTAAAAGTTATATAAGCGGTTTAACAAGTCAGCAAAAACGAATGATAGAACCTTATCTAAGATTGGATGGTTATGAAACTGGGGAGTGGGTAAATTGGGTAGATTCACAAACCGGATTGACATTGACACAGGCTATAAATTTAGTTTTAATTGCGGCAAGAGAGCAAAATGCAGACGTAGAACTATTGAAATCTATATTACTGGTTCGCTTTGAAGAAAGTAACCGCCAATGTGGTCCTGGAATGCTTCTCCGTATTATTTATGCATTAAGTGGCCTTGAAGCAGAAAACAACTTTGCAGCTCAACTGGAGCCTCAGCTAATGGGGAAGTTGGCTGGTAATGCTACTAAAAGATTTCTTGAGAAATATGTGGATAAGCACTACCATAAAATAAAAGTTTTGAAAGAAAATTTTGATAATTTGTATTCACCAAGTTCTGGGGTGGATTTGAGCAACGTGAGTGATGAAGTAAAGGACGGCATTTCTTATACAAGAGATGCTATAAAAGAATTCGTGTTTAAGGAATTATATGTAAAGTTTTATAACGACTATGGGGAGCATATTCAGAGAGGGCAGATAAAACAAAGGTTAAGGGAGTTAATAACGGATGAAGTCGTAGACGCGGCAATATATTCTAAAATAGATGAAATAGAAATCCCTGCAGAACCACCTACTTATCTTGAAAGAGTAAAAGCATTTTTTGGAGGTCATGCAAGGTCTTCTGCTGCTTAGTGGTTTAGTTCGTGCTATATAGCTAAACTAACTTAGATTTACTGACAATTTTAAAACAACAAATTCGTCATTCCGCTACTAGTTAGCGGAATCTATACCGCGAATGAATCCATAGCTGTACGAACATTGTGATTTGAGAGCAATTTCCACAGCAAATGGTGTCATCCCAGTGTCTAGGCACTGGGATGACACCATTTGCTGTGCAATTTACCTTCAAAAATGAATGTTCGTACAGCTATGGAATGAATCGTGGTATGACGCGTTAGCTATAGCTTTGTCTTCCCTTTTCTGAATGGCTTGCAAGCTGCTATCTCTACAAAAACTATATTTTTCTTCAGAAGAGAGTTATATTGTAACTATGGACAAAATAATCATAAAAAAATTTGGTGGGACTTCGCTAACTGATTTAAACCGAGTTGCAAATTTGATAAAAAACGATATTGATAAAGGTTGTAATGTAATCGTTGTTGTATCTGCTGTTGCAGGATTTACTGACCAAATGGTTTTTCAGGCTAGGCAAATCTCAAATTTAAGTTATAGACAAGAGTTATCAGAGTATGACGTTATGCTTTCAGCAGGAGAACAAATCTCTTGCGGTCTATTAGCTATCACTCTCCAATCGATCGGAGTTAATGCTAAATCGTGGCTTGCCTGGCAGTTACCAATTGTAACTGATGATTTTTATTCTGAGTCTAAAATAAAAACAATAAAGATTGAACGTGTGAAAAGATCTTTTGCTGAGGGTTATACTGCTGCGATCATTGCTGGTTTTCAGGGTATAAATGATGATAGAATCACTACTTTTGGAAGAGGAGGCTCTGATATATCAGCAGTTGCCTTCGCGGTAGCCTTTGGTGTTAGAACTTGCGAAATTTTTACTGATATTGATGGAATATATACAGCAGACCCGAGAATTGTTCCAAAGGCACGCAAGCTCAAATTTATCTCTTACGATGAAATGTTGGAAATGTCGTCATCTGGTGCTAAAATACTGCATAATCGTTCAGTACAACTTGCAATGAAACATAACATTAAAGTGCAAGTGCTATCCACTTTTAAGGAAGTAGAAGGCACCACAGTGCTACACAAAAGGGATGTACTAGAGAGATACTTAATGACTGGAATAACTTATAGCACTAATGAAGCTCTTGTAACTTTCACTAACCTTGCAAATAACTTGCGTACTTTAAGAGATATAGCAGGAGCAAACGTTAAAATTGATATGATACATGGGTCAAGTTTTGTTATCTCCAAATTTGATATTGATTTAATGGAAAAGTTACTGAATAAGAATGAAAATTATGCTATAAACGATAATGTAGCTAAAATTTCAATAATTGGTATTGGTGTTATGTCTAACACTGAAGTGATGCACCGCACACTCAAGGTTTTAAGCGAAAAAAAGATAGAAATACTTGCTATCACAACATCTGAAATCAAAATCAGTATAATTGTTCAAAAAGAATGCGCTGTAGCTTTAGTCAAAGATTTACATACTGAGTATGAGCTTGATATGCAGCACTAGGATAGGCTTGACGTCCAGTTGTCTAAGAGTATGTCTTGAAAAGGAATGAGGAAAAAAATATGATAGTGTAAGTAAAAAATAGGAGGGAAAATTGTATCCAAGTGATATAAGTGATAAGGAATGGGAAATTTTGGAGCCACATGTTGCACAAGGAAAGATAGGGAGGCCAAGAAAGCACAATATCAGAACAATTATTAATGCAATAAGGTATATAATGAGAGGTGGTTGTCAATGGAGAATGCTGCCGAAAGATTTTCCTCCATGGAAGACGGTGTATGACTATTTTCTCAGGTGACGTAGTAATGGCAAATTGGAAAAAATACATAATATGCTAGTAAAAGAGGTAAGAAAAATGTTTGGTAAAAATGAAACACCTTCAGTAGGAATAATTGACAGTCAATCAGTAAAAACCACTCAAAAAGGGGATCCAGAGGATATGATGCTGAAAAAAAAATAAAGGGTAGAAAACGTCATATTGTTGTAGATACAGTGGGCTTAATTATTGCGGCTGATGTTCATAGTGCAAGTGTTCAAGATCGTGATGGTGCTCTAAATCTTTTCACTCAAGCTAAATACAAGGCTCCAACTTTACGTAAGTTTTTTGCTGATCAAGGATACATAGCAAAACCGCTGTTTATTGGAGACAGGATACGATTACCAAGAAAGCTGTTGATGTTACAGGATTTTTCGACAATCTGGACCACAATTTAGCACTGCAGGCTATCAAGAAGCACACAGACTGCAAATGGGTCATACTGTATGTTGAAAGGTGGATGAAATCCCCTATTCAGCAAGCAGATGGCAGTAAGGTAGTTAGGGAAAAAAGGAGTTCCGCAAGGAGGTTCAATAAGCCCAATCATTTCAAACATATTTATGCACCATGCATTTGATATATGGATGAAACAAAATCACCCAACAGTACCATTTGAAAGATATGTGGATGATGCGATAGTGCACTGCAGAACTAAAAGACAGGCAGAATTTATGCGAGCAGCAATTGAAGAAAGATTGGCACAATGTAAGCTAAAATTGCAACCTGATACCAATGCCATTCCAAAACTCCATCATTATACTGCCTTAGTATAACCTTCTCACTTCTATTGTCTATTTGTTTGTTATGTAATAGAAATTGGTATGAGATTGAAGAATTAAGTGTGAACGGTTACAGAATTTTTGCCAGGAGAAACATATAGTTGAAGTAATTCAGATTTGTAAGATATGTTTATCTGCAATTATAGCTTCAACAGTAGGCAATGTTGCTTTTAATTACCTCAACATTTTCTCTTGGCAATTCTTTAATGAACCGAGAAGTGCGCATCGGTTGCCACTGGTTGTTAATTTCCCTCCTATCTGCACATGAAATGATTAACCTTTCCTTTGCCCTGGTTATGCCAACATATGCAAGTCTTCTTTCTTCTTCTAAAGCTTTACCACTTTTGTCATCAAAAGATCTTTGATGAGGAAATAATCCCTCTTCCCAACCAGGTAGAAACACGCACGGGAATTCAAGTCCTTTGGCTGCATGAAGAGTCATAACATATACGGTGTCATCGTTATTCATATTATCCACTTCCATCACCAGACTTATATGCTCCAAGAAAGTTGTGGCATTATCGAAATTTTTTAAAGATGAGATGAGCTCTTTAACATTTTCTATTCGTGCTAAGCCTGTTACCTCCTCATTTTCAAGCATTTCAATATATCCTGATTGGTTTGCTACGATTTTAACGAATTCATGCAGTGGTTTTACGCTTACTATTTCTTCCCAAGCTTTAATTTTATTTAAAAAATCGTTGAGTGAGAGTTTAATTCTTTCGGTTACCTGATTACTATTAACTAATATTTTTGCTGCCTCAAAAAAAGAAATTTTGTTATCCTGAGCAGTCGTGTATATTTTCTTTAGAGTTGTAGCTCCTATGCTTCTTTTTGGCCGATTTACTATCCTTTCGAAAGCTAAGTCATCGTTATTGTTTGTAACAAGTCTTAAATATGCAATTATATCCCTGACTTCCTGACGTTCGTAGAATTTTACGCCACTTATAATCTTGTAGGGAATTGAATATTTTATAAAATACTCTTCGAGAACTCTAGTTTGAAAAGTGGCCCTTACCAGCACTGCAATGTCACTAAATCTGTATTTATTGAGTTTCAATATCTGTTCGCTTATGAACCTTGCTTCAGCTTTCCCATCCCATAATTTTATTAGATTTACCTTTTCCCCTTCAATGTTTGTTGTCCACAATTTTTTTTCTAAGCGAGTCTTATTGTGATTGATAACATATGACGCAGTTGCAAGTATGTGGGATGTTGACCTGTAGTTACACTCTAGTTTAACGGTTTTTGCATTTTTAAAATCATCAAAAAACTTCAAAATATTTTCAACTTCTGCACCACGCCAACTATATATCGACTGGTCATCATCTCCTACACAGCAAATATTTGAGTGCTCTTTTGCAAGGTATTTTAGCCAAAGATATTGTATCGCATTTGTATCTTGATATTCATCTACCATGACATATTTAAACTTGTTTTGGTAGTAGGACAGAACTTCGGTCTTTTGATTAAAGAGCTGTATGTTATATAGCAATAAGTCACCAAAATCGACAGAATTAAGGAATTTCAACCTTTCCTGATACTGGTGATAGACCTTGAGTGCAGTTACATATACTGGCCTAAATGATTGAATATCTTCCACTTCAGATGGCAATAAGCACTTCTCTTTCCATTGCTGAATAATATTCATAATGGTCTTACATTTTTCTGATAGGTAATCAGGATTTATTTCATTGATAATATTTTTTATTACCTGTAATTGGTCATCCACACCAATGATTGTAAAATTGGGGTTTAAGCCCACAATTTCTGCGTGCATGCGCAAAATTTTTGCTGCAATTGCATGGAAAGTGCCAAGCCATGGTATGTTTGTGCCCGTTAGCTCAAGTACCCTTGATACCATCTCATTTGCTGCTTTATTTGTAAATGTAACTGCTAATATCTCATCAGAATAAGCGTGACCGTTTCTAATTATGTGTGCTATTCTTGAAGTAATCGTTCTTGTTTTTCCCGTCCCGGCTCCTGCCAGTATCAAAACTGGTCCATCTATGTTAGTTACAGCTGATTGTTGTTCTGGATTTAGCAGTGAGAGATAATCGTTCATCGTAGCCCTATAGATTATAACTTCGTAAAGTTAAACCTATGATTGAAATATTGTAAAGGTTTTATTGAATAGAACAGTTAAAGAATGCTTCACTCAAGTACTACATATTTAAACGTAGGTTTTACATCTATTTTGTTTTAGTAGTTTCAGGTGTATGTCGAGTAACAACAACTTGATTTGAGGTATTGGCACCAGAACTTCTGCTTGTTGGGTGGATAAGTGGAGTTTGGAATGGCTTATATGTACGCCTTCATTTCTATTTCTTCAGCTTTATAATAATTTAAAATGGAGCTGGAGCTTTGTAGTACAATGTTTTCAAACGTTTAATATAATATTGACTTTACCACGATAGTCACTTTAAATTAGTAACTATTGTTGCAGTTAAAGTATCGATGCCTTTTTTCTTTTATTTTTTTGCAATTCTCAGCATTTTATCTGCTGTATGCGTAATTAGTGTAAGAAATCCTGTGCATGCAGTATTATTTTTAATTTTCACCTTCGTTAACTCTGCAGTTCTTTTCATTCTCCTTGGAGCTGAGTTCATTGCTATGATGGTGATGATAGTATACATCGGTGCGGTTGCGGTGTTGTTCCTCTTTGTAGTTATGATGCTCGATATTGACTACATAAGGTTGCGCCAGGGTTTTGCAAAGCATTGCACTCTTGGTGCTATGTTGTGTGTTGTGTTTTTTCTAGTCATCAGCTTTGTAATCCGCAGCTCAGCACCGAATATAAGCAATGTTATAAACTATAATACCAATAATGTGAAAGCTATTGGTAATTTGCTGTATACCGACTACATGTACGCTTTTCATCTTTCTGGTATTCTGCTGCTTGTTGCAATTGTCGGTGCAATTGCTCTTACTTTGCAGGACAAGAAAAAAGGAGTTAAAAAACAGAATGTATTAAAGCAATTGACACAATCTTCATCTGTAAAATTGATTAAGGCTAAATTTGGAAAAGGAGTAGAATGGAAATAGGATTAAATCACTTTTTGATAGTTGCTGCTGTTTTGTTCACTATTGGAGTGTGCGGTATTTTCATCAACCGTAAGAGCATAATCAATATATTGTTATCAATAGAAATATTATTGCTGGCAATTAATATCAACTTAGTTGCTTTTTCTGCCTTTATGAATGATATAGTTGGGCAAATTTTTGTGATGTTTGTGTTGACTGTTGCGGCAGCAGAGTCAGGAGTTGGGCTTGCAATATTGGTTGTATATTATAGAAGCCGTGGCAATATAGATGTTGAACAAGCAAATTTAATGAAAGAATGAAAGTATGATGGATATACTGAAATTAATAGTATTTTTGCCACTTTTTGGTTCGCTATTTGCAGCACTTTTTAGAAAAAGTCAGTTAGTTACAACGGCAGGGATTGGAATATCTGCAGTTTTATCTTGGTATGTTTTTCTCACCTTCTCTGAAAATTATCACTTGAGTTTATTTCCTTTGTTTTCATTGAGCATCTTAAAAGTAAATTGGGCAATTAGTGTGGATGCTCTCTCATCCTTAATGCTTATTGTTATTACCACCGTTTCACTGGTAGTACATCTCTACTCTATCGGTTATATGGAGCATGATAAGGGGAAGTCGAGGTTTTTTTCTTACCTATCGCTATTTACGTTTTGCATGATTGTGCTGGTTGTAAGCGATAATTTCGTGCAGCTTTTTTTTGGCTGGGAAGGGGTTGGCCTATGTTCTTATTTACTCATAGGATTTTGGTTCCAAAAATATTCTGCAAATAATGCAGCAATTAAAGCATTTGTTGTGAATAGGGTAGGAGACTTTGCACTATTGATTGGAATCTTTCTTATTTATTATACATTTCACTCTTTGAATTTTACTGAAGTTTTTGACACAACTGATCTTCTTGGCACGCAGAACATTAGGGCATTCTGCTGTGAATTCAAAGTAACTCATATAATATGCATATTACTTTTTATTGGCTGTATGGGTAAATCTGCACAGCTTGGTTTACATGTTTGGTTGCCAGATGCAATGGAAGGGCCAACTCCTGTTTCTGCACTTATTCACGCAGCAACGATGGTAACAGCAGGTATATTTTTAGTAGCAAAGTGTTCTCCATTGTTTGAGTTATCAAATGTGGCACGAGAATTAATAGTTATCGTTGGAGCACTCACTGCTTTTTTTGCAGCCACCGTTGCAATTACTCAGAACGATATAAAGAAAATAATTGCTTATTCAACCTGCAGTCAACTTGGTTATATGTTCATGGCATGTGGGCTTTCTGCTTACAATGTTGCTATTTTTCATTTAATGACACACGCTTTTTTTAAAGCTCTACTATTTCTTGGTGCTGGCAATGTGATTCATGCAATGCATCATGAGCAAAACATTCAGAAAATGGGAAATTGCTGGAAGAAAATCCCTTGCACTTACGCTCTCATGTGGATTGGATCTCTTGCGCTTTCTGGGATATTCCCATTTGCAGGTTTTTATTCAAAGGATTTGATAATTGAACATGCTTATAGCACGGATAGCTTTGCTTTTGTAATAAGCTTAGTTGTTGCATTCTTCACAGCGTTTTACTCTTGGAGGTTATTGCTTCTTGTGTTCCACAGCCAAAAACAAAGTAAAATTAATATACATGAGGCACCAAAGATTATGCTTATACCATTACTGATACTCGCTTTTGGATCAGTATTTTCTGGAATATGGGGAGCAAATATTTTGAACATAACTAGTAATGCGTTTTGGAAATCAAGTTTAGTGATGATTGATGAGCATGGAGTTCATAATTTCTTTATAAAACTACTGCCAACCTTAACAAGCCTAAGTGGAATAGCACTTGCGTACCTAATTTACCAATATCAAGTAATTAGGCAAATTAAGAGTAAATTTTTACTTAAGTTTTTGCAGAATAAATGGTACTTTGATGAGGTGTATGAGTTTGTTATAATTGCACCGATAAGGTTTATATCTAGGCTTCTATGGAAGTTTGATGTTAAGGCTATTGATTCATTTGGACCAAATGGTGTTGTAAGGTTGGTTAATGAATGTTCAAAAAGTTCTATAAAGTTACAAACTGGTTATATATTTGATTATGCATTTATTATGTTTGTTACTTTAATAATCGGTGCTTTATATATTATTGGAATTAAATAGAAGGTGTTGTTACTTAGTATATTTTTGCTTCCACTGATAGGAGCATTGATTTTATCCTTAATCAGGATTAATCATCAATCTATACACTTAAGATTCCTTGCCCTATTTTTTGCTGTACTTCCATTTTTGCTTAGCATTGTAGCTTGTATAGAATTTGATTATAACGATGCGGACTTTCAGTTTGTCAGCTACCCAATTAGAAATGTTGGAATAGGGATAGATGGTATATCGTTGCTTTTCCTTCTGCTTACAACTTTCTTGTTTGTAATTTGTATACTCTACAACTGCAAAATGAGTTATACGACCCTAAAAGCCTATATGGCATTATTTCTACTGCTTGAGAGTGTTGTAGTCGGTTTTTTCGTTTCACTGAATGCTATAAGCTTTTATGTGTTTTTTGAAGCTGTTTTAATACCAATGTTCTTTATTATTGGCATTTGGGGAGGAAAACACAGGGTATATGCAACGTTTAAGTTGTTTCTTTATACATTAACTGGCTCATTATTATTTCTACTTGGATTGGTGTACATCTATAGCACTTTTGGGACGTTTAATATACAAAAATTAGCTACATTAGTGCCAAGCCTTGATCTTGAAGTGCAGTCATTGCTGTGGATTGCATTTTTTATTTCTTTTGCAATAAAAGTACCGATGTTTCCATTTCACACTTGGCTTCCTGATGCGCATGTACAATCACCAACTTCTGGATCTGTGATTTTAGCTGGCTTGCTTATTAAAATGGGAGGATATGGATTTTTAAGGTTTTCTATTCCAATGCTTCCTCAGGCAAGTTTGTATTTTTCAAATTTCGTTGTTGTGCTGAGCATTATTGCGGTGATATATGCTTCGCTAGTTGCGTTTGCTCAAGATGATATAAAGAAGTTAATAGCTTATTCTTCAATAGCACATATGGGGATCGTTACTGCTGGCCTCTTTTCATTTTGTGAGGAAGGAGTACTGGGTAGCATATTTCAAATGATTAGTCATGGCCTTATTTCTGCTGCTTTATTTTTGTGTGTTGGAATGCTATATACTCGAACTGGAACTTTGGAGATTGCAAAATATTTTGGCATAGTAAACACAATGCCAAAATTTGGTTTTATGTTCATTTTATTTTCAATGGCTTCAATAGGGCTACCTGGAACATCTGGATTCATAGGTGAGTTTTTGGCTATGGTTGGAATGTTTAAGAGCATAGGGTTTTTTACAGGATTTATCGCACTTGGCACTATTTTAAGCGCAGTTTATATGCTGAATTTATGTAAGCAAATAATATGGGGGGTTAGCTATTCTAAATTATTAAATAACCGTTTGGATAGCATAGAATTTTCTGTCTTAATTCTGCTTGCAGTGTTTGTTATTTTGCTTGGATTTTACCCAACCCTTGCACTGAATTATTTGAAGCCATGTATGGCAAATTTGTTAGTCAAATATGATGCGCTATGAATTATATACAGATATTGCCGGAAACGTTCTCTATTATCTCCTCGTTCGTGTTGCTGCTGCTTGGGATTATATTTAACCGCCGAACTATCAACTTATTAGCACTTGGCTGCACAGTGGTAACTTTGATTATTTTAATTCTTTCGGCAGAAAACAATGAAATTTTTCTCTTTAATTCGTTGTTAAAACTCAATTTATACATCAGGTCAGCCCAAGGGTTAATTCTCAGCACAGGAATTTTAATACTTTTGATGCTGAATTTATCAAAATATGACTATAAGTATGAATTTTCAATGCTGATTCTTTTTGCGCTATTTGGCATGATAACTTTGGTTTCAGCAAATAGTCTGATTTCTTTTTATTTAGCTTTTGAGTTGATGAGTATATCTTTGTATGTTCTTGCGAGCTTTAATAAAGATTCGATTTATTCATGTGAAGCAGGAGTGAAATATTTTACACTCAGTGCATTATCTTCCTGCATTATGCTATATGGAATGTCGCTGCTTTATGGATATACAGGACAAGTCAATTTCTCTGAGCTCGGTTCATTCTTGCAAAACCATCAGATAACTTATGGAATAGTTTTTGGGTTAGTCTTTGTCCTAATTGGTTTGTGTTTCAAGCTTGCTATTGCTCCTTTTCATATGTGGGCTCCAGATGTCTATCAAGGTGCACCTACCATAGTAACTGCGTTTTTTTCTACGGCCCCAAAAGCTGCACTTGTAACATTTTTAATTCGATTGATGAATGAAGAGTTAGTAAATGTAAAAAGTTATGTTCAGCCTATTTTCTTATACGTTTCAGCATTGTCTGTGCTTATCTCAGCTTTTGGGGCCTTACGTCAGCAAAACTTAAAAAGGCTGCTTGCTTACAGTTCAATTGGTCACATTGGTTTTATATTTGCTTCACTTTCTATTTTTACACAAGCAGGAACAGATAGTGCCTTAATGTATCTGGTGATATATATCATCACAAGCATAGGGCTATTCTCATATCTCGTACAAATTGACGATGACGATTGTGATATTGCAAATTTATCTGGTATAGGGAAGAAACGCCCAATTGTAGCATTTCATCTTTCTGTGCTGTTACTCTCAATGTCGGGAATACCTCCACTTGCAGGTTTTATCGCTAAATTTTTTATATTCAAAAGTTTAATAAATTCTGGCTTTATCAGCCTGTCCTTGATCCTTGTAATAGCAAGTGTTGTATCGTGTTACTATTATCTAAATATCATAAAAGCTATGTATTTTGATAAAGCTAGTGGTAATAAGGTTGCTTATTCTAAGGGTCTATTCATTATCACTTCAGTGGCTTCACTGATCAACCTCGTTCTTTTCTTGTACGTTTTACTCACTCATTGAACTAAAGGACTGACAAGGTGATCCCTGAGGGCTTTCATATTCATCATTACAAAGAAGTTTCAAGCACTAATAAAGAAGCGTTGGATTTAATTGATAAAGGAATATCAAATGAAACTATTATTGTTGCTGATAAACAAACAGAGGGTAGAGGGCGTACCGGAAAAAGTTGGATTTCTCCAGAGGGTAATTTTTATGCGAGTTTGGTAATAAACCTCTTTAACGATTATCTGAATGAAAGCCAGCTTTCGGTGTCATTCCAGCGCGTGACGCTGGAATCTAGAAATCAAGAAGAATGGTCAAGCACACAACTGTACAAACGTTGTGGTATTCCCACCAAGGATGATGTCATCCCAGTGCCCAGACACTGGGATCCAGAAAACTTAATTACAAATGGGCACATCAGGCAACTGTGTAATAAGAACTGGATCCCAGTGTCACGCACTGGAATGACACCACATACCACCTGCAAATTGCAATGTTCGCATAGTTATGTGTCAAGCACTGGGGAAAGTACTGGGATGATAGAAAGAGGTTTAATGAATCAAGTTAGCAAATTAACAGAATTGACTTTTGTTACTGCTCTTGCTGTTGGAAATGCTATACTGTCATTTATAAATGGTCTAAATCTCCAGTATAAGTGGCCAAATGATGTCCTTATTGATGGCAAGAAAATAAGTGGAATATTACTTGAAAAAAGATCCAATTCGAATTGGATCATTATAGGAATTGGAATTAATGTCAATCATGCACCACTTCCAGGAACAACGTGCATTAGCAATTACGGTGAATCTGTGTCTAACATGGATCTGTTAAAGGAATTAATAATAAATTTTAATAAGCTAAGAAAGCAATGGCTATTTGACGGGTTTTATGCTATAAGAGAAATGTGGTTAAAAAAAGCATTCAAAATGAATGAGCAAATCAGTGTAAAGTTAGCTGACAAATTGTATGAAGGAATTTTTGCTGATATAGATGAAAGTGGTAAATTGGTGTTGCAGCAAAAGGATGGAAGCTTAATTTATTTTGATGCAGGTGAGTTATTTATTGATAATGCATTATGAATACATATGTAATTTTTGCTTACCTTATTAGTTTTACGCTGATTGCTGGAGAGCTAATTTTTACCATTTCTTGCTATACTAAAAGTAGAAAAATTCTAGAAAGCCTGAAAGATAATCATGAAGAAGAAACATAAGCGATTACTTATAACTTCAGGAATTTTCTGCTTTTTAAGCTGCATAGTCTTTTTTATTTTAACAACGCTCAAAGAAAACATCTCATTTTTCTATACAGTAAGTGAGGCAATAGTTTTACAAAATAGTCAAAAACTAATCCGTGTTGGTGGAATGGTTGTTGAAAATAGCGTGATACGGAGCGAAAGTGAAGTAATTTTTCAAATGACAGATTTTAACAAAAGCGTTGTGGTAAAATATCAAGGGATACTTCCACCAATGTTTTCAGAAAAAAGTGGTGTTGTTGTGCAAGGTAAAATGTTTGATAATAGTACTTTTCTTGCAGATACAGTGTTTGCAAAACATGATGAGAACTATATGCCGAAAGTTTTAAAATAGATTTCCTAACTCAGCTATATTAAAATAGCATATGGAGAAGGTAACAGCCTGATATCAGGCTATTACCTTTTTTATTAAAGCAATCCGTTCTCTTCACCAGTAATATGGAGTAATGGAGGAGCTTCTCCAATATCTGGAATCGAATTCCTAAGATCTGCAAGTTCACTATCTATACTACTTGTCTTGCTGTCTATACTATCTATGGTTGATGATAATTGTGTTATTATACCACTTTGAATTGCACTATCCATATTTTCGTCATACTTATTAATGCTGTTTATCAAGCCATCATAAAAATTTTTAAGGTGCTTTATGGTCAATGTAATTTGTGGCATCTTATCAATCTCTTCTTGTGTCATATCTTTAGTTATATCAAATTCTTCCTTTGTTTTACCACTGACAATCTTCTTTATTACTGGCTTTTCGAAGCTTGGTTTATCAAACGCCGGTTTCTGAAGTTGCAATGCATTATTTGATTCAACTTCTTCACTAGAATATAATTTTATATTTTTATTCATAATAGTTACCTCCTATAAAAAAACTACTTATCTTTATAAATCATTACTATACAAATAACAGTGAGTCATTATTAATATCTACTATTGTAAAATCTGGAGCTTCTGCAATGCCTGGCATATCGTCCTTGATTTGCTTGAGCATCTCAATCATTTCCTTGTTCTGTTTACTCTGCTCGTCAAGTTTCCCTTTTAATGCATCAATAATAGCTTTAGACTGATCTTGATTGCCAAGATCACCAATCACAGCTGTTACTTTCTCATAAGGCAGTTTGTGAATGATGTCTTTAAGCTCTTCTGCACCTACGTTATCCAAAAGTTCTTTAAACTGCTCATTAGACATATTGCGAGCAAAAGCTTGAAGTTTTTCTGGGTTGTCAGCTAAAGACTTAATGATAATCTGAATCCTATTAGAATCAGTTAAATCCTGAGCAATTATGCCAAGTTTATCATGATCAAGCTTATTAACTAAGTCTTTCAGTTGGTCTTCTTGCAGACTATTTACTAAAGCTTTCAACTGATCACCTTCTAATTCTTTGGAGAGTATTGTCAAGTGGTGCTCAGCTAAGTCTTTTGCAAGCACTGTAAATTGCTCGTCATTTAAAGTTTTAATAAGTGCTTTGAACTGATCCACTTTTAAGTGAGGTAAAATTTCTTTTACTTGCTCTGAATTTAATTTTCTCACTAGAGCTTCAAGCTGAGTATCATTTAAAATAGGAACAATTATTTGTAACTTTTCTGGATTTAGTTCCTGAGCGAGGGTTTTTAGCTGGTGATTGGTTAGATGATCTACTAAAGCTTGCAACTGGTTTGAACTCAGTTCAGGAATGATTTTTTGCAGTTGCTCGTTACTAAAAGTATTGGTAAGAGTTTTTAGTTGGTCGTCTGTTAGGCCCTGAATAAAAACTTTGGTAAACGTGCTTGATAGCAACAGTAGCACATCTCTTATATGTCTCTCACCGTAGTATAACATAATGTCTTGTAATACCTCATTGTCAGGTGAATCGATTATATTTCCTGCTTCGTCTGAAAAATAATATTTATTGTTGCCAGTATCTGAATCTTCCCATGTTACATATTTGTATTCCAATTTTTTTGATTTAATAGAACTGCTACACATAGTTTTGAAAGGCTGCACAAGTTCTCTTGTATATGATAACTTAGCCAACTCATTACCGTAATATACAAATGTATGGTTACTTTTTACATAATCTAAGTTAGAATCACTTTTATAATCTTTGGCTACCAGATTTCCTTCATTTTCTTCCTCCAGACATATGTAACTGTCTAGGCAAGAACTGCCGCAAAGTTTTATAGGTAATAAGCCTAGTGCTACATCGTTTTTATCATCCAGCGATACAAGCTCAACTTTTTTAATAGACATTGTAGGATCATAACCTTCAGGCCACTTTATCAATTTAGTCGGGGTTTTTCTAAACACCTCTTTTCCAGGTACCATCTTAAAAACATGCTTTTTTCCACTCATAGGCGTTACCAATAAATTAATTGTTAGTATTCTAACATTTATTGATTAATTTATTGTTAAGTTGGTATATATTACAATTGTAATAACCAACATTACTTGTGTAGAGAAAAGTTACGAAAAGAAATAGGGATTTTCAGGGAAGTAGTATAAAATCCTCATAGATTAAAATAAGCTGCTTTGACAGGTTTTGTGGCGGCTAGAGCTAATATAGACTGGTGGAGGCAAGCGGGATCGAACCGCTGACCTTCTGCGTGCAAAACAGATGCTCTACCAGCTGAGCTATACCCCCAGGTAATTCTTGCTTAAAGCATAAATCACTCAGGCTGAAATGCAAGAAATATTTATCTATTAGGCTATTGCTAAATAGCGTACAAATTCTGCAGGGTGTACACACTTCTCTATTTTTTTGTCTCCTTAGCGTTATACGTCACACCATCCAAATAAATCTGTGAACTGAAAATTAACAAGAAGTTTTCCTTTGGAAATTTTTTTAAATTATTCATAGATTTTTTAACTAAATTATCACTAACGCAGTATATTATATAATTTATTTAACCACACATGAAAATTTTAGTTTGATTAAAACGGATAAAAACTGTATTGATGTTTAGTATAGCTGAAAAATGAAATGATCCCGTAGCTCAGCCGGTAGAGCAACTGACTTTTAATCAGTGGGTCACGCGTTCGAATCGCGTCGGGATCACTCACAAATTTTGAAAAACATGCTAAAAGAACAAGACAAAATATTCACCAACCTAAATGGTAAAGGAACTCCACTACTTGAGGGTGCAAAAAAACGTGGTAGCTGGCAAAAAACAAAGGAATTACTGGATTTAGGATCAGAAGAGATCATTGATGAAGTAAAGAAATCTGGTTTGAGAGGTCGAGGGGGTGCAGGATTTTCCACCGGCCTTAAGTGGAGCTTTATGCCCAAGAATCTTCCAAAAGCATATTTAGTAGTCAATGCAGATGAGTCAGAACCTGGTACATGTAAAGATAGAGATATATTGCGATATGAGCCACATAAGTTACTTGAGGGAATTCTCCTAGCCGGCAAAGCGATCAGCGCATCAGTTGCGTATATTTACATCAGGGGTGAATTTTATAATGAATATTTAGTTCTGAAAAAAGCACTTGAGGAAGCCTATAAAGAAAACTTAATTGGAAAAAATGCCTGCAAATCAGGTTATGATCTTGATGTATTTATCCATAGGGGTGCAGGAGCTTACATATGTGGAGAAGAAACAGCTCAACTTGAATCAATTGAAGGAAAAAAGGGCTTTCCTCGCATGAAACCTCCATTTCCCGCAGGTGTTGGACTTTTTGGCTGTCCAACCACAATAAACAACGTTGAAACTATAGCCATGGTTCCAGATATTCTAAATCGCGGAGGAGAATGGTTTGCATCTCTTGGTAAACCAAATAATACTGGTACTAAGATTTTTTGTATTTCAGGACATGTAAACAACCCGTGTAATGTTGAAGAAGAGCTCGGAATTCCACTACGTGAATTGATTGAAAAATACGCAGGTGGAGTGCGAGGGGGTTGGGATAATTTACTTGCTGTAATACCTGGTGGGTCTTCAGTGCCATTAATTCCAAAATCTATATGCGATACTATTGAAATGGATTTTGATTCATTAAGAACTGCACAATCAGGGCTTGGTACTGCTGCTGTAATAGTGATGGATAAATCAACTGATATAATAGCTGCAATAGAGAGGTTATCACACTTTTATATGCATGAGTCCTGTGGACAATGCACACCATGCCGTGAAGGTACTGGATGGATGTGGAAGATTATGAAGAGGATGGTGGCAGGAGATATTAAGCCTGATGAAATAGATAAGCTGCTTGACCTTACAACTCAAATAGAAGGACATACAATTTGCGCGCTTGGCGATGCTGCAGCTTGGCCGATTCAAGGATTAATAAGACATTTTCGCCATGTTATCAAAGAGAGAGCGATAATTTAACTTTACTTATACTTCTTAAGCCGTTTTGCTACTTAGCAACCAGAGCTAAAAAATATTGATTCCCTTCTCTTTTAGGTGCCAATTCTACCTTTGCGATATCTTCAGTGTCTCGAATTAGCCGTTCTAATTTTTCCAGTCCAACTTCAGTGTTTATAAGCTCTCTCCCTCTAAATCTCATTGTGACTTTAATTTTATGTCCGTGGGCAAGTAAGTCTCTTGCTTGACGCAATTTTGTTCCGTAATCGTGATCACCAATATTGGGACCCAGTTTAATTTCTTTTATAGTTAATGTTTTTTGTTTCTTTTTTGCTTCACTTGCTTTCTTTTTTATATCATACTTTTGCTTGCTATAATCCAGAATTTTACATACTGGAGGGGTTGAATCAGGTGCAATTTCCACCAAGTCTAAACCAACACCCTGTGCAAATTCCAAAGCTCGTTCTATTGGCACGATTCCGACCATTTCACCACTATGATCAACTAAGCGTACCTCCTTAGCTGTGATAAATCCATTAATTCTGTTTTTATTGTTCTTTTTAACTTGCAAACTTTAACTCCCTTAATTCAAATTAATACTTTTTAACAGCGATTCATTAGCCTTTTCCAAAGAAAAAGACTCCTGTCTTTCCGATCCTAAATTTCTTACTGACACAGTTTTACTTGTAACTTCATTTTTGCCTACAATCCACAATATAGGAACCTTGTTTAGACTATGCAAACGTATCTTATAACTAATTTTTTCATTGGTCAAATCAGTCTTGACTCTCACACCTTGTTCTTTTAAAATATTGCTAATTTCTGTGGCGTAACCGTCAGCTTCATTTGTAATGGTCAGAATAGCAAGTTGCGTTGGAGCAAGCCAAACTGGAAATTTTCCTGCATAATTTTCTATCAAAATTCCAATAAAACGTTCAAAAGTTCCAAGAATTGCCCTATGTAACATGACAGGGTGATGCTTGTGTCCATCTGCCCCTATATAAAAAGCTCCCAGACGTTCTGGTAAAATGAAATCAACTTGTAATGTTCCACATTGCCAGCTTCTGCCTATTGCATCTTTTAAAACAAACTCTAGCTTTGGACCATAAAATGCACCTTCACCAGGGCTCAGTTCATAACTTAAGCCCGCTTCTTTAACGGCTTCAAGCAGCGCTTTTTCAGCTCTATCCCATACTTCATCATTACCTGCTCTAATATCTGGACGGTCTGAAAATTTCACAGAAATTTCATTAAATCCAAGCTCTGAATATACTTCTTTTAAAAGGTCACAAAACTTTATAGTCTCAGAATTCACTTGTTCTTCCATACAAAAAATGTGTGCATCGTCTTGCGTAAAACCACGCACTCGCATCAGTCCGTGCAATGAGCCTGAGCTTTCATTTCTATGGCATATGCCAAACTCTGCCATACGTATCGGTAAATCACGATAGCTTCTGGTGTGAGAATTAAAAATCTGCACATGACAAGGGCAATTCATAGGCTTTATTGCTAACTTTTTATTTTCAGACTCGTCAACAACGAACATATTTTCACGAAACTTATCCCAATGTCCAGATCTTTCCCACAGCTCTTTACTTACTAAAATAGGAGTTTTTACCTCAAAATAGCCATTATTTATTAGCTTCTTTCTGATGTAAGACTCAAGAACATTATATAGAATATATCCTTGTTCATGCCAAAAAACCTGCCCAACAGCTTCCTCTTGAATGTGAAATAAATCCATATCCTTAGCAATTTTGCGGTGATCACGTTTTTCTGCTTCTTTGAGGCACTCAAGGTAAGCGTTTAATTCATCCTTATTTCTCCATGCTGTACCATATATTCGCTGCAACATTGGGCCCTTTGCATCACCTCGCCAGTATGCACCCGCTACTTTCATAAGTTTAAACGCTTTAACTCTGCCGGTTGATGGTGAGTGCGGACCACGACATAGGTCAATAAAATCACCTTGCCTATAAACAGTTAGGTTTTCACCCTCTGGTATGGATGAGATAATATCAACCTTATATTTTTCGCCTATACCACTAAAGAAATCAATTGCCTGCTTGCGAGTCCAAACTTCTCGAACAAATCTGTGGTTACTTTTTACAATCTCTTTCATTTTCTTTTCTATTGCGGTAAGATCGTCCGTAGTGAAGGTACGACCTGTAGCAAAATCATAGTAAAAACCGTCCTGAATTGTTGGGCCGATAGTAATCTGAGTATTAGGAAATAGCTCTTTCACTGCCTGTGCCATTATGTGAGCAGCATCATGCCTTATTATATCTAAACCCGCTTCGTCACTCAGTTGTATCACCTCTATCTCTGCATCAGCTTCAATTTCACGTGAGAGATCATGCAACTCACCATTTACCTTAAAGGCAATTGCTTCTTTCAAAGCATCTGGTTGTAATATATCAAAGCCAATGACTTTACCACTGTATTCTTTTACTTTTTGTTCGGTTGAAAAAGTAATCCTAACCATAAATAAACCTATACGGACATGTAGCTTGAAGGCGGTTTGCTTCTTCCAACGGTGTCATCCCAGTGTCACGCACATAGCCATACGAACATTCATTTTCGAAGGTAAATTGCACAGCAAATGGTGTCATTCCAGTGCTTGACACTGGAATCCAGCTTTTTTGTAATTTCATTGAAAATGTTGTATAGTGTGCTTGTTCACAATCAATTTTACTGGATCCCAGTGTCAAGCACTGGGATGACACCTTTGTGTTTGAGGCAAAACAGGCTATAACATTTAACATACTGCCCTCGCAAACAAATGTTCGTACAGTTGTGTATCAGCTACTGGGATGACACCACCCCTAGTGGGCACTGCCCCTAAATCATAATGGATAACAGGGTTATAAGCTCTGAACATTAATAATAAGGCCTATTCTTTTTTAACCTGAGTGCAATTGCGTCTTCCCAAACTTCACCATTACGCAATAACTTTTCTTTATTGTACATTAGCTCCTCTCTTGTTTCAGTAGCAAATTCAAAGTTAGGACCTTCAACAATTGCATCAACTGGACATGCCTCTTGGCAAAGTCCGCAGTATATGCATTTTGTCATATCAATATCATAGCGCGTGGTGCGGCGACTACCGTCTTCTCTTTCCTCTGCTTCAATAACTATTGCTTGAGCAGGGCAGATAACTTCACATAATTTACAAGCTATGCATCGTTCTTCACCGTTTGGATACCTACGCAACGCATGCTCACCACGAAACCTTGGACTTAAAGGGCCCTTCTCCATAGGATACCTCAAAGTAACCTTTGGCTTAAACATATATTTTAATGTAATAACAAACCCTTTAATTAACTCTACAAAAGACCAGTACCAAGCTAATTTCTTGAGCATAAAATATTTAAAACTTGTGTCAGTCATTATAAATCATATTATCAGTTTTCAAAATAAATATTTTCACCTGGGTGACTTTTTAGGTATTTTGGTTTCTTAAGTGTAATATTGCTAAGTAGTTTATATAAATAATGACAAACACAAATGAAACTATTTTCGCTTTATCGACCGTATTTGGTAAGTCAGGAGTTGCAGTAATCAGAATTTCAGGCAACTACGCGCTTAAAGCTTTAAATCATTTTCATATTAAGAAAGAAATTAAACCAAGATTTGCTACTTTAGTTGATCTATATGATGATTCCAGTCAATTGATAGATAATGGAATAATCATCTATTTCCCTGCTCCAAACAGTTTCACTGGCGAGGACGTTATAGAGTTACAAGTGCATGGAAGCAAGGCAGTTATAAAAATCATCTTGGAGGAATTATCAAAAGTTTTCGTTATGGCCAAGCCTGGAGAATTCTCACTTAGGGCTTTTCTAAATGGTAAATTTGACTTAACGCAAATAGAAGGGATTGCAGACTTAATTGATGCTGAGACGAAAATGCAAGCTAAACAAGCGATTAAGCAGATATCAGGAGAATTGGAGAGACTATACAGCAATTGGAGGCAAAGATTAATAACGATACAATCCAAAATCGAAGCATATATAGACTTTCCAGAGGACATTTGGGCAGAAAAAAGTGAATTGGAAAAAATTAATAATGAAGTGCAATCTCTCGTGCAGTTGATACAAGAGCATTTAAATGATAATAGACGGGGCGAAAGGTTGCGTGAGGGTTTACATATTGTAATAACTGGTGAACCAAATGTCGGTAAATCAACTCTGTTTAATTTCTTAGCCAAGCGTGATATTGCTATTGTTTCTGAATATGCAGGCACAACAAGAGATATACTTGAAGCTCATATTGACATTGGCGGATACCCAATCATTCTCTCTGATACTGCTGGAATTCGTGAAAGTTCAGATCCAATAGAATTAGAAGGTATAAGTCGAGCGAAAAAGAGGTCTTTTGAAGCTGATTTAAGAATAGAGCTATTTCCTTTTGAACAACGACACGATGTCAATTATCAAGCCACAGGCAATATACCATCTGTCGTTGACACACAACTATGCAAATATTGTAATCAACAAACGGTGTCATCCCAGTGCTTGACACTGGGATCCAGATATAAAAATACTTGCAAATTATGCAATAGACAATGGATTCTAGAAACATGTGCTGAAAACAATGTTCATGATGAGATAAGCTGGAAACCAGTGTCAGCTACTTGCATGACATCAGACCAAAATGACACCATTTATGTATTGAGCAAAGCTGACGATGTTATCAATAATCACAATATAAAAATTAATGGCATAGATCTTTTACCCATTTCTATTCTAAAGGAAATAGGTACAAACAAATTGATCTCTCTCATAAAAGAGAAGGCAGAGGAAAAATTTGGGCATGATAGAGACACTCCTGTAATCACTCGGCAAAGACATAGGAATCACATGAAGAAAGCACTGGAACATTTACAACGTTTTAATATCGATAATCCAATTGAGTTGATATCTGAAGATTTGAGGCTTGCTGCATTTGAACTTGGTGCAGTGATTGGGATTATTAATGTTGAGGAAATATTGAGTAGTGTGTTTAGCAACTTTTGCGTGGGCAAGTAAAGCTTTTATAGATTGCTTAAAATCAAATGTTGTGATAGAAAAGAAATGGACGGATGGCCGAGCGGTTTAAGGCACCAGTCTTGAAAACTGACGTACGTGATGAGCGTACCATGGGTTCGAATCCCATTCCGTCCGCACAGCATCTCGCTATGCTAGCTGATTTTTAGAGCTTATTTGGACTATGTGGTTCATAACGCTGGAAATCTTATCTAATCTAGCCACATCTTTTAAAAATACATCCCTTTGTAAATTGACCTTGTTAGCGAAGAAAGCTAATATCTATAAATAGATCACCATCTGAATATGGAACCCGATATAGTAATAATAGGTGCAGGACCTGTTGGAATATTCACTGCTTTTCAAGCGGGAATGCTTGATATGAAATGTCATATAATAGATGTTTTGGATCAAGCAGGAGGACAATGCACAGCTCTTTACCCAGAAAAGCCAATATACGATATACCTGGTTATCCTGTAATTACTGCCCAAAAATTAATTGAGCAGCTAATGGAGCAAGCTTCGCCATTTAAGCCTATTTACCATTTAAGTCAAAAAGTAGAAAAGATTTCAAATAACGAAGGTGAAAACTTTACTATCATAACGAGCATAGGTACAGAGGTAAAATGTAAGGCTGTTATTGTTGCTGCAGGTAATGGAATGTTTGAACCTAACCGTCCACCCTTAAGTGGTATATTAGAATATGAAAATAAATCTGTATTTTACAGTGTAAATAAAATTTCTGATTTTCAGGATAAAACTATAGTCATTGCAGGGGGGGGTGATTCTGCGGCTGATTGGACTGTAGAACTTTCTAAAGTTGCAAAGAAAATTTATGTGATACATAGGAGAAAGGAATTTCGCTGCACTCCTGAAACTAGAAATAAATTAGAATCACTTGAAATTGATGGAAAAATAGAACTGGTAGTGCCATATCAATTACACGAACTAGCAGGAAGTAATGGGCAGTTGAGCGCAGTGATAGTAAAAAACATTGCCTCTAAGGAAGAAAAAGAAATATCCGCTGATTTTTTGCTGCCATTTTTTGGACTGTCAATGAATCTTGGTCCAATAAACAATTGGGGTATACAGTTAGAACATGGCCGCATAACTGTCGACCCAGCTACACTTAAAACCAGTAGAGATAGGATATATGCAATCGGAGATATAGCTATTTATTCAGGCAAACTAAAATTAATACTAAATGGTTTTGCTGAGAGCGCAATGGCTTGTCATAACATATACAAAGTAATCCACAATTCTCCAGTCAATTTTCAATATTCAACTTCAAAGGGAATTCACGGGAAAGAAAAACTTCCTTGACAAACCTCGCCAGCTCCCTTATCATGAAACTGAAGCTATTGTATTTGCTTTCGCCAATCTGCAGATTAAAAGGTAAGGATTACTTAATGTATCGGCGTCTTATGTTCAATTTTTTGCAGTATATAGATACTGTATGTCTTTACAAAACTTCATCTACATCTAGATTTTTATCTAAATAAGCTGAACGCGCTTATAAAGCGTTACAAGACATCAAAAAATGCCAATACTCGACAGAGATAGTAAAAGACTAGCTAACTCGGGGATTCTTTGTCTTTTTTTCTGCTTAGTAAACTTCTTAAACATTTGCAGCGTAAGTTAGTTGCAATTAAAAGCAGCTTAATCTTGCTTGTCAAGCGTTTAAAACATAAAAAACGCCAATATTTTAAAGCGGATAATAACCCCAGGGCTTCTTTTGCCTTTTTTTTCATTTGGTAAATTTCTTAAATATTTGTGGCTAAACGACAACCGTCATCCCGCTGCTTGTTAGCGGGATCTAGAGATACCGCGAATGAATCGCGGTATGACGTAGGACTGCTGTCATTCCAGTGCTCCTTTTTTTGTCATCCGAGTAGCTGACACTGGGATCCAGGAAACTTAACTTTACACCAGGTGAATGTACAATAAGAACTGGATTCCAGACTGGAATGACACCGAAGGGGCTACTGGGATGACAGGAGAAAGAGGCACTGGAATGACAAAGAGGGTACTTGGATGACAGGAGGTAATGCAGGAAGTCTAATAGTGCAGCAACACGGAACCCCAGGTCAGGCCTGCACCTATTGAAATCAGCAGTGCCAGGTTTCCTAATTTTATTTTTGATTTTTGTATTGCATAATCAAGTGCTAGTGGGATTGATGCTGCTGAGGTATTTGCATGTTGATCAACGGTATTAATCACTTTCTCTATAGGGAAATCTAACTTCTTTACTACTGCTTCAATAATACGAATATTTGCTTGATGGGGAATGAGCCAGTCAATATCAGTAATTTTCAAATTATTGCATTTCAGAGTTTCCTCTATTAAGGCTGTTAACTTATCCACTGCATGTTTAAACACTTCTCTTCCATTCATGTATATTTTTCCAGAATCACCAGTAGAGGATACCCCTCCGTTCGTACATAGTATGTCCAAATTGCCATCAGAGTGTAAGTTTGTTGATATGATGCCGCTTCTACCCATTTCTGATTTCATCACCACTGCACCAGCACCATCACCAAAGAGTATACAAGTTGATCTATCTTCCCAATCAACAATCCTAGACATTATTTCAGCACCTATAACTAGTGCATATTTAATGCTATTGTTAGATTTGATAAGCGAGTCTGCGATTGTAACTGCATATATAAAACCAGAGCATGCTGCTTGTACATCAAAAGCAAATGCGTTTTTACATTTTAACTTACTTTGTACAATCGTTGCACAGCTAGGAAAAGTTTTATCAGGCGTTGTTGTGGCAACTATGATTAAATCAATTTCATCTACTGAAATTTTAGCTTTTTCTATAGCACTTTTTGCTGCATTTACAGCTAGATCTGACGTTAGTTCTCCTTCATCTGCTATATGCCTTTGAACTATTCCTGTTCTCTGCCTTATCCATTCATCGCTCGTCTCAACTATCGATGCAATTTCGTTGTTACTCAACATTTTTCTTGGTAGGTAAGATCCAGTGCTTAATATGAAACTTTTATTCAATATGACTTACCCCGTTAATTATCTTTTGATTTAAATTTTCACTAATTGCATTCACTGTAAATTTTATGGCATGGGCAAAAGAAATAGCATCAGAATTTCCATGACTTTTAATGATGATACCATTCAGCCCTAAAAACATAGCTCCACTTCTAATTTTGGGATTAAAACGTGTTAAAGCTCTATTTAGTTTGGATTTTAACAACATACCAACAAGCATCTTTGTTGCCCATGAGCTCAGTACTTCCTGCTTTATTAGATTGATAAAAGTATTAGCGGTTGCCTCAGCCGTTTTGAGCATTACATTGCCAACAAAACCATCAGCAACAATCACATCTATATTGCCCTCTAAAAATTCACTTGCCTCTATATACCCTTTGAAATTAATGCCTGGAGCGTTTTTAAGCAACTCAAAAGCGCCGCGCACTGAGTCATTACCTTTAACTTCTTCTGTGCCGATATTTAGCAAAGCAACTTCAGGATTATCAATTTTTAGCGCTACTTTTGCAAATATATTTCCCATTAATGCAAATTGAAATAATGAGTCGGCATTACAATCGACATTTGCACCAAGGTCAAGCAAAGCAAAGCTTTTTGTTTTAGTTGGACAGATAGAGACAATAGCAGGACGATAAATGTTTGGTAATGTTCCTAAAATAAATCTGGAAATTGCCATCAATGCTCCGGTGTTGCCTGAAGACACCACTCCGAAAGCTTTACCTTCTTTCACTGCAACAATTGCAGCTTTCATACTTGAGTCTTTACGATGTCTCAGCGCAAAAGATGGCTTATCATTTGCAAGGACATTGTCAGAACAATGAGTAAATTCAGAATTGTTACTTACTTTTTTATATTTCAAAAGCAAAGGAGATACTTCTTCCTTATCTCCATAAATATGAAAAAAAACTTTAATGCCTGGGTCAACAAGGTTGTCTAAAAAAAAACCAGCACCCTGAATTACGGAAAGAGGCGCAAAATCGCCCCCCATAGCGTCAAGTGCAATAACTATATTATTATTGACCGTAGGTAACATATCATAATAGTCACTCCGCCTGTTGCTTAATGAAAACCCGTTTTCCTTTGTAACTGCCATCAACTGCTACGTTATGAGGCAACATGAATTCCCCAGTTGTTGAACACACCACAATATTCTTAGGCTGAATAGCATGATGAGAACGATGCATATTACGCCTTGACTTTGACTTTTTTCTTTTTGGAACTGCCAAAATTTCCTCCATTCTACTACAAAATACAATACATTAGTAACATGTTTTTTACAGGAAGTAAACAGGGATAGTAAAATAAGTAAGGTTTGCTTATGTAATTGAGTTCTATAGCTAAAGTGGCTCTACAATTTGAAAAACCGTCATTCCGCTACTCGTTAGCGGAATCTATACCGCGAATGAATTGCGGTATGACGTAGGGAAACCTTTCTTGGGTTAAGCTTTAAATTAAAACATCAAGTATATTGAACTTAAAACATATCTCAGCTATACTTTGCGATAAAGTTAATAAAAATTTTAATAAAATCAGTAACTCTAGCTAAAATGAATACAAAGTGAGCTTTTTTGATATAAATAGTGTTAGAATAATTGGTAGGTACTTTATCAATTTTTTGTTAAGGCTTGGTAGTGCATTCATATTTTTTATTCAATCTCTATACCACTGCCTTGTGCCACCATATTATTTTAGCAACATAGCAAGACAAATTATAGAGATAGGCTTTTTCTCTCTGCCAATTGTTGGGCTCACTGGAGTTTTTATAGGAGCGGCAATAGTTTTACAAAGTAGCTTGAGTGACCCATTAATTAACCAAGAACAGATAATACCCAAACTTGTTACGATCACTATCATTAAAGAGTTAGGACCAGTTTTGATCAGCTTAATAATGGTAGGAAAGGTTGGATCATCAGTTGCAGCAGAAATTGGTACGATGCGCATCACCGAGCAAATAGATGCCCTTACAACTTTGAACATCAACCCTTTCAAATATTTAATTGCACCAAGGATTTTAGCGTCAATCATAGTATTTCCCATACTTACAGTATGTGCAGATTTAATAGGAATATTTGGAGGATGTATCACTGCAGTCTTCGAATTTAACCACAATTTAAATATATACATTAAACACACAGCTCAGTTCTTTAATACGTATGATTTTATAACTGGGCTAATAAAAGCAACTGTATTTGGCGCCATAATTTCTGTCTCAAGCTGCTATTACGGTTACCATTGCAAAGAAGGTGCACGAGGAGTAGGTGTTGCTACAACATCAACTGTTGTTTTATCGTCCATACTGATCATTTTAGCAAACTACATGATTACTTTGATACATGCGTAACCCCATAATATCAATATTGAACTTAAGCTTATCTTTTGATGATAGGACAGTACTAAAAGATCTAAATTTTGATATATTAAAAGGGGAATCATTAGTCATACTTGGTGGCTCAGGAAGCGGCAAATCTGTATTAACAAAAACAATTATCGGCTTGCTTGCTCCAGACTCAGGGTCTGTTAAAATAAATAGTAAAAGCAAAAATAAATTTGGGGTTTTATTTCAAAATTCCGCTTTATTTGACTACGTTACAGTGTGGGAAAATATATCTTTTAATTATAAAAAGCGCTTTAATATCAGCAAAAAAGAGGCAAAACAGCTAGCAATCGAGAAGTTAAATGATGTTGGACTGGAGGAAAGCATAGCAGATATGTTTCCAATAGAGCTATCAGGTGGAATGAAAAAAAGAGTGGCACTTGCAAGGGCGATTGCACACAACCCAGAAATCATTATTTTGGATGAACCAACTTCAGGATTGGACCCAATTATGTCAGATATAGTAAACGAGATAATAATAAAATTATCTAGAGATCTTAACCCTACAATTATCACGATTACACATGATATTCATAGCGCATTTAAAATAGCTGATAAAATAGCAGTATTATATGAAGGGGAGATCATTTCCCATGGAACTGTTCAGGAAATACAAAATACTAATAACGAATATATAAAAAAATTCATTCATTATATATAGCTAAAGATATATACACTATTGCTAACAGTCATATTTTTAAGTTTTAACTTTGTAAAAGGTAGTGAACATTGGAATTCAGATTTTTTTCAAACTGGATCCTATAGCTAACACGTCATACCGCGATTCATTCGCGGTATCTCGGCATAGATTCCGCTAACTAGTAGCGGAATGACGAATTTGTCGTTTTTCAAATTGTCGTAAGTCAGTTTAGCTATATATAGGATGACAGAAATTGTTTGTATTAGCTATATTCAAAAGCTCTATTGATATTTTGCAATATTTGTGATAAAATAATAGCTTAAGGTTGAGAGTAAAAATTTATGAGTGAAGCTCAAGGTCCAAACATTGCAGAATGGCAAGCGCAGCAGCAACACCAAGAGGCTGCTGGTGAGAAAAGTGGTTTTGGTCTTGGTCATAGTGACTCTGTTTCAACAGTTGTCGATGGAATGAAATGGTTGTTCAACTTTCATGAAGGAGCAATTGCTGCTTATAGTAACGTGTTTGAAGGTTTGGTGAGTGGTAGTAGTCTAGTAACGCTGTTTGGAAAATCAGGTAATATGTTTGGCATAAAATTTCTTGAAGGCCTTGCAGAATATTTTTCAGGTGGAGGTGGGGAAGATATGCCATCAGAAGGAATGGATATGGCTCATGGTGATGAGGGACCTCACTCAGATGATTACCCTCATGCCAATAATGAAATGGCTCACAATGCTGATGGTTTGCAAGACATGCATGATGCAGGTGATCACCATGGTCAATCTTTTTCACCTGGTCCTTCACCATCTGTTGGTGATGACCACGGGCATGAACTTGGTTAAACGCTTAAAAACTGCTGAATAGTATGCGAGAAGGCCTAATAAGAAAAGTTGCTGTTGTTATAATTAACATGAGTTTGTCTTAGTGAAAAAGGTTTCAGTTTTAGGGTCAACAGGAAGTGTTGGAAAAAAGACTGTAGATTTGCTCTCAAAGAGAAAAGAAGAATACCAAGTGGAAGCACTAAGTGCCCATTCGAACTTTGCTCTACTGGCACACCAAGCAAAACTGCTAAATGCAAAATATGTTGCTATCTCCGATGAAAGGCTTTACAAAGATTTGAAAGAAAGTTTACTTGGTACAGATGTAAAAATAGCAATTGGTGCTACAAATATTGCTACCATACCTGTTGATCTCTCAGTTGTTGCAATAGTTGGCATTGCAGGCCTTGAGCCAGTTATGGAGGTTATAGAAAGCGGTACCAAAGTCATTGCATTGGCAAACAAAGAAAGCATTGTTTGCGGTGGAAAGTTATTACTCAAAAAAGCTAAAGAAAAAAATGTACAAATAATCCCTATTGACTCTGAGCACAATGCAATTTTTCAAATTTTGCAAAATGACGACAAATGCGTAGAAAAGATCATACTTACTGCTTCTGGTGGACCATTCTTAAATTATAGTTCTGAGCAATTAAGAAATGTCATGGTAGATCAGGCGCTTAGTCACCCCACTTGGAATATGGGAAAGAAAATCTCGGTTGATAGCGCAACAATGATGAATAAGGCACTAGAGATAATAGAAGCACATAACTTGTTTAACATCAGCCCGGATAAAATTGAAGCAATAGTGCATCCTGAGTCAATAGTACATGGAATTGTAACTTATAAGGATGGGTTCAACTTTGCTGTGCTTGCAGAGACTGACATGGCAATTCCCATTTCATATGCTTTGTCTTGGCCGGAAAGATCAGCTTTAAATTGTAGACTAGATTTAACAGAGCAAGGAAAATTGACCTTTCAAGAACCAGACCATAAACGTTTTCCTGCGCTAAAGCTTAGCATGGCAGTGTTAAACTCTTCTGCTCCACAAGCAAATAGTATTGTGCTCAATGCTGCAAATGAAATAGCTGTTAATGAATTTTTGAAGTCACGAATTGGCTTTTTAAAAATAGTAGAGATAGTGGAATCAACAATAGAAAGTTTTGATAGTTATACTGATATTAATTCACTATCTGATATAATAAATATTGATTGTGAAAGTCGTATTATTGCTAATAAAATTGTTGAAAGTAAAGTTGTTGCGTATAGCTAGAGTAATGTAACCAGACTGCATTCTGTGATTTTTTTTTTAGCAAAGCACGATACACAATCGTCATTCCGCTACTAGTTAGCGGAATCTATGCCGAGATACCGCGAATGAATCGCGGTATGACGGTTCGCGGTGGTATGACGGTTAAGTAATTCGTCATCCCGCTGCTTGTTAGCGGGATCTAGAGATACCGCGGCGGTATGACGGTTCGCGGCGGCATAGCTATCTTCAAAAATATGGTTGAATAATTGTTAATAATAGTGTATAATTATTAATATTTTTAAGCACTTTGGCTATGGCTTTATCTAAGTTTCTCGACCCTAAGCTGGATTTAACCTTTAAAAGAATCTTTGGCACTGAAAAAAATAAGAATATTCTCATACATTTTTTGAATGATATTTTAGGGTTTACCGAGATAAATACTATACAAGAAGTGGAATTCCTCAGTACTATAATGGATCCTGAAATTGCCTCTGATAAGCAAAGTATAGTTGATGTTCTTTGCAGGGACTCTAGTGGGGCTAGGTATGTGATTGAAATGCAGCTCACTCGCGATAAAGGCTTCGAAAAACGAGCTCAACTATATGCTGCTAAGGCTTACTCAAGGCAAGCTGATAAATCTGGTAAGTACATTGATTTAAAGAAGGTTTTCTTTATTGCTATCTCTAATTGTAATTTATTTCCTGATAAGCTTGATTATATATCCAGCCACACTATAAGAGATGAGAAAACCAATGAGCATGACTTAAAAGATTTTCAATTTGTATTTATTGAACTACCTAAATTTCCTAAGAATAAGGAAGAACAGCTAGAAAGCATAGTGGATCGTTGGTTATTTTTCTTCAAATATGCAGATGAAACTACGGAAGAAGACTTAAGGAAAATAGCAGAAAAAGCACCAATAATAAAGTTAGCCTACGATGAATTAGACAGGTTTAGCTGGAATGAAAAAGATTTAGTAGCTTATGAAGAAAGAATAATGGATCTACGGAAAGAAGAAGCCATTCTTGAATACAGACTTGACCTTGCTACTGAAAAAGGCATCCAAATTGGCGAAGAAAGAGGCATCAAAATCGGTAAAGAGGAAGGGAAAATTGAAGGGAAAATTGAAGGGAAAATTGAAGGGAAAATTGAAGGGAAAATTGAAGGGAAAATTGAAGTTGCAAAAGCAATGCTGGCTAATAATGTTGATGTCAACACTATTGTCAAGTTTACTGGCCTTTCTATTAGTGAGATTGAAGAATTAAGTGTGAACGGTACAGAGTAATTTCAAAGTGCATTTGCAGTTGGAACGGATACATTTAATGAGAGTCCCATTTCACGGTGTTCAAATCTACTCCTTCTTGTACCATCTCCCAAAGTGGGCTCATTTCTCTCAGTCGGCCAACATTTTTAGTAATAAGATCTGTTGCGTACAAAACTTCTTCTTTGGTTGTAAATCGGCCTAGGCCAAATCTAATTGATGAATGCTCAAGGTCATGGCCATTATTTAACGACCGTATGACATAGGAAGGCTCAAGAGACGCAGATGTGCACGCAGAACCAGAACTTACTGCTAAATCCTTGATTGCCATGATGAGAGACTCACCCTCAACATAGGGAAAGCTCAAGTTTAGGTTGCCAGGAATCCTATTTTCATAGTCACCATTTAAAACAACATCAGGAAATGCTTCTTTTATCTTATTGTACAAAATATCTCTCAGTCCTTCCAATTTGCTTGCTTCTGGTTCCATTTCTTCTTTAGCAATACGTGCTGCTTCACCAAAACCGACTGCAAGGGGAGTTGGAACTGTTCCAGAACGCATACCTCTTTCTTGTCCACCACCACTGATCAATGGTGTCAATCTAACACGAGAGCCCTTTTTACGAACGTATAATGCGCCTATTCCCATAGGTCCATAAATTTTGTGGCTAGAGAGACTCATAAGATCAATGCGCATCTCATTAACATCAATTGGAACTTTTCCAAAGCTTTGAGCTGCATCTGTGTGGAAAAATATATTATACTTTCTACATATTGCACCAATTTCTTTGACAGGCTGAATTATTCCGATTTCATTATTTACCATCATCACTGAAACCAGGATTGTTTGATCAGTAATTGCTTCCTCAAGCTTTGATAAATCTATAATTCCGTTTTGCTTAACAGGCAAATATGTAACTTTAAAGCCTTCATTTTCCAGATGCCGACAAGAATCCAAAACACACTTATGCTCCGTGCAGACAGTGATTATATGATTTCCTTTATTTTTATAAAAGTGAGCAACGCCCTTGATTGCTGTATTATTTGACTCAGTTGCACCTGAGGTAAAGATAATTTCTTTGCTATCTGCGTTCACCAGATCAGCGATGTGTTTCCTTGCTTTTTCCACTGCTTCTTCAGCAGTCCAACCAAATGAATGGCTGCGAGAGTGTGCATTGCTGAACTCACCAAAGTAAGGTATCATCACCTCTAAAACACGGGGATCCACTTTAGTAGTAGATTGATAATCAAGAAATATTGGTAATTTTATTTTAGCATCATGTATTTTTTTACTTTCAACATTCATAAAGCTACCACAGAGACAAAATTTACAACCATTTAATAGCACTAAAACTTAATTTTTTCAAGATATAATCTTGCATCAAGTACAAAAGTGTCATCCAAGTAGCTGACACATAACTGTACGAACATTTATTTGCGAAAGCAGTGTGTTAAATGTTATAGCCAGTTTTGCCTCAAACACAAAGGCAGTGCCCAAACACTGGGATGACACCCTACTGGTGGCAATTGCTTCCAAATCACAATGTTTGTACAATTGTGCGCCGTGTGCTGGAATCCGTTTTAGCCCTTATCTATATCTCAGTTCCACCAACAGTTATTGCGTCGACTTTGAGTGTCGGCTGACCAACTCCAACGGGCACATTTTGTCCATCTTTCGAGCATGTGCCAACACCAGGATCTAACTTTAAGTCATTACCAACCATAGATACTTTTTTCAACACTGTTGGACCGTCACCAATTAGTGTTGCCCCTTTGACTGGCTGTGTAATTTTGCCATTTTCTATTAGGTAAGCTTCCGAAGATGAAAAAACAAATTTTCCTGACGTTATATCAACCTGCCCACCACCGAAATTTACTGCATATAGACCTTTCTTTACGCTAGATATTATTTCCTTCGGTGTATACTTTCCGGGCAACATATAGGTGTTTGTCATGCGCGGCATAATAACTTCTTTATAACTTTCTCTTCTACCATTACCAGTTGGGCTTACACCCATGAGTTTAGCGTTCATATGATCCTGCATGTATCCTTTTAGGATCCCATCCTCTATCAATATATTATAACTGGGTGGAGTGCCTTCATCGTCTACGCTGATAGAACCGCGCAAATTGGGCAGAGTTCCGTCATCAACTACTGTGATGTCACTAGCTGCTACTTGTTTACCCACAGAATTTGAAAATGCTGAGACTTTTTTGCGATTGAAGTCGCCCTCAAGTCCATGACCCACGGCTTCGTGTAACAATATTCCTGGCCAGCCTGGACCTAAAACGACTGTCATTTCTCCGGCTGGAGTTGGAATTGCTTCAAGATTTACCAGTGCTTGTTCTAACGCTTGGTTTGCAACTTCTTTCCACTTTTTCTCAGAAATAAACTTACTATAAGAGTCCCTTCCACCATGCCCTGCAGAACCTCTTTCGGTACGGCCATCTTTTTCTACAATGACTAGCACATTAAAACGTACCAGAGGCCTGATATCGCTTAATCTGTGATCACCCTTTATTATTTGTACAACTTGCCATTCTCCACTTAGAGTTATTTTTACTTGCTTCACGCAGTTATTTTTGGACCTTACATACTCATTAACCTCATTGAGTAGCTTAATCTTTGAATTCAGATCCATTTCATTTATAGGGTTAATCCTCGAATATAGGCTTTTTGTCTCTTCGTTTAAATTTATTGAATTTGTCTTGTTTAAAGACACTGAGCTTTTTACCATAGAAGCAGCATTACTAATTTCTTTTTCGCTGATCTCAGAAGAACAAACGAAAGATGTACTATCTTCACAAAAAGACCTTAAACCAAATCCCCTTCTAGTATTCAAGTCCATGTGTTTTAATATGTTATCCTCAAAAACCAGGGACTCCGACTGGCAAAATTCTAGAAACAGCTCACCACCATCGCTATTGCTCAAAGCGTTATTGACTATTTTATACACGTTATTAATATTAACATTGTTTTGAGCAAAAAATATTTGATCTAGATTTGGCATTACCTTTGAACTAAAAATTGTTTAAGTATATTATTTAACTTTAACATAGTAAACTATAAAAAGCCCGGGTGGCGGAATTGGTAGACGCGCTAGCTTCAGGTGCTAGTAACTTTTTAAGTTGTGGAAGTTCAAGTCTTCTCTCGGGCACTCTTAGCTTCCATATTGCTTATTGAATTAATTAATGTTATAATATAACATATTAGGTAATATTCATGCTATGTATAGTGAAAAAAATAAGTTAGCCTGCAGAAAGAAGGTACGAACTTACTCGAAACGCTTAGTTACTACACTATCTACTATCTCTTTCATTGGATACATAGCGGCATTGGTCTTGAATATTCCTGTCTTAAGTCTGTATTTTAGTATTGCCGGCACTATATTCAGTGCACTTTCGTTTGCTTTAAATATATGGTCACTAAATGATCATTCCCGACAACAGAATCTTAATAAGAAATCTGGCATAAAAAACACTCCAGGACAAAAAAAGTTAACAAAGATCTATCTTGATATAGCATCCAGTGCTTCATTTCTAATAGGAGGTATTGCATCTATGTCGCTTTTTGAGTCTTCTGTTATTTATTTTGTTTCTACGCCTTTTTTTATTCTAGGCTGTGTTATTATGGCAGCTAATATCGTTCAAACTATGATTAGTGAACCACAGACAAAAAACGTCCTTGAGAATCTCTCTTCAAATACTACAAGAGTACAAGCTTAAGTATTAACTTATACAGGAATATTAGCTATATAATTCCACTGAAGGAAGCCATTCAAAAGAGTTCGATGTAATTAGCGTCAAAAAAGTGTAAGCAGAAATTGTGGGCTTATTGGGGTAGGAGCGCTTAGTACTCCTACTTCCACATCAATTACTTGAATAATTGCTCAAGCTATCAAAATAAAAGTTTTTATTCAGTAATTTGTGTATAAAGGGTACTATTTTACTAGTAGTGAAATAAATCAGAATGAAGTCTATTTTATTAACGAGGCCTTTATTGGACTCGTTCAATACAAGAAATATATTGAGAAAGTATGGATACAAAGTTTTTATAGAACCAGTATTCACAATAAAGTACTTAAATCCTGATATATCTGCGTACGAATTTGACGTTGTGATATCTACAAGTAAAAACAGTGTAAAGGCTTTTAGTCAAATATGCAAAGAGGATGACTTTCCGATTATTACAGTTGGTAATTCAACCATGCAGGCTGCAAAAAATTTGGGATTTTCTGATATAATCTCAGCAGACAGCAACGTTGATGGTCTGATATCATTCATAAAAGCTCATTATTCAAACGCAATAAAGTTCTTGTATATAAGGGGACAAGAAGTATCATGTGACCTAAAAAAGAGATTATCTGAAGAAGATTTTAACGTAAGAGAAGTTGTACTCTATAAAACAATCATTAAAAGGAGTCTAACTAATAGGTGTAAAAATTTACTGTTGGATGGTAAAATTGGTAGTGTTGCTTTTTTTTCCTCACAGACAGCAAGGGTATTTTGTTCATTAGTTCTAAAAAGTGGGCTATCTCATGTGATGAATAATACAGTTGCATATACTATGAGTAAAAACATTGCTGATAGTTTAAAGTTAATCAAATGGAAAAAAATTATAACATCGAGGTTGCCTACTGGGGAGAGTTTAATTGATATAATTAATAAGGATTGTTGATGCTAAAGATTGCAACTTGGAATGTAAACTCCATACGTAAAAGAGTTAACCAACTTTGTAGTTTTATAGTTGATAGTCAGATAGATATAATTTTGCTGCAAGAGATAAAATGTATGGAAGAGCAATTTCCTTATGCAGAGATAGAGAAGCTGGGATATGAATGTGCTGTCTATGGACAAGTTGCAAGAAATGGCGTTTGTGTTTTATCTAAATATCCGATACTGGAGAAGTTTAAGATTGATATCGTAGAAGGTTATCAAGAAGCGCGTTATATAGAGTGCATAATAAAGCACAATAATCAGAAGGTAAGGGTGGGAAGTGTATACGTTCCAAACGGTCAAAGCCCGGACTCTCAAGCATTTGAATATAAACTCAAGTTTTTTGATAATCTATATGAAAGGATGAGCACTTTGTTAAAGAATGAAGAGTTAACTATTATAGCTGGCGATTATAATGTTGCACCGGATGAAATTGATGTCTTTGATTCAAACTTATTGAATGGCCAAGTGTGCTTTCATATAAGAGAACGTGAGAAGTTAAGAGCGATCTTGAATCTTGGGTTTAAAGATGCGTTTAGAATATCTCACCCAAATTTGCAACAATTCACTTGGTGGCATTATCAAGGCAATTCACTCAGAAATAATCAAGGAATGCGAATAGATTATATGCTGTTATCACCACAAGCTGTAGATAAATTGGAAACATGCTACATAGATGATAGATTGCGTAAGCTAGAAAATCCGTCTGACCATACTCCTGTTGTATGTGCTATAGAATAATAGCAGATCTCTTACACAATTCACTTTTGGCAAACCTGAGTAGTCTTACCTTTGCTGCTCTGTGGTTCTTCCCTTCGTTTGTTTTCCTTTCCTGTCCAAGATTGATCGCGCTGCTCACTCTTTTCGTTTTCCCTGTTGTTTCTCTGGGAAATTTGTTCAGGAACAGGCTGTTGTTCACTCTTTTCTTTTCCTTGGGAAATTTGTTCAGAAACAGAGGTGCCTTTCTCAACTTCTGTAACTGGGGTTTTTAAAATATCATCAATGCCCTCGAGAATTTTTCCATTCAGTTTTTCTCTCTTTTCTGTATCATTTTTATCTTGTGAGTTAGGGTCATACAAAGTACCTTTTTTGTTATTTGAAAAAAGAACCTCCACTCCTCCTTTTATGGCAAATATTGTGCCGATAGCAGTAAGAACTACTCCGAGTGTAGTAGGACCAAAAATTAACATTGGAATAGTGGAAAGAAGGACAGGAAAAAAGATCTTGCTTAAGAACGTTGTTACCATCTCTTCATCACTGAGTGGTGGTTCATCCTCTTCTTTTTTATCTTTACCTAAGAATGGTATTTTTTCTTTCATCCCATCCATAAAGGAGCCAGAAATATTTTTCGGGTCTATTTTGATCCCTCCAATTAGCAGCAGCAGCATTTCCAATACAAACTTTATGGATGAATCTTTAGCTTCTGTACCGCGTATATCAGCTACACAGTCATCTACTACTTCTTTTATTTTACCATTTTCTAAATTCTCTTCATTAGCTAATTTTTTCTCTCTAATTTTCTCAAATACGGAAAGTAAAAACTGAGAAAAATTCTCTTCACTGAGTGGTTCTACATCTTCTAGCTTGACATTATTGAATATAATTTGATTCTGACTTAGCATGAAAGCGAGTACTGCCTCGTCATCTTCCTTTAATTCTTTAGGTTGTACTTTGTTTTTTAGCAATTGTATAAAGGCATCATGGATTACCTGATGTTCCTCTTTTTCAAAAATTTTCTCATCTTCGTTAGTTACCTGAGTAGGTAACTTTGGAGGTTTTGAACTTTTTACTTGTGGGCCTGTCATGGCTGACCTATTTGCATTTGCTATGTTTTATTCTAACATATTTTTCGTATTAGTTCAAATGATTTATACTCCTAGAATCCACGATGTTTAAGTCATAATTAAGAGCCCAGTTGTCGCCAACTTTTATTTCTACTTCAAGTGGTACAGAAATTTCTATTGCATTTTCCATTATATCTTTCATAAGTTTTGCTGTTTCTTGTACCTTTTCGTCCTCTACTTCAACCAGTAGTTCATCGTGAACCTGGAGGATTATTTTACCTACTTTCAATTGGTCAAAAAGCTGAATTGTCGCACGTTTTATTATATCAGCAGCGGTTCCTTGCAGTGGTGCGTTTATTGCTGCCCTTTCTGCAAATTGTCTTATATAAGGAATTGTATTGTTTATGTCTCTTACAAAGCATCTCCTGCCAAACAAAGTTTCTACATAACCATGCAATCTTGCGATAGACACTGCTTTTTCCATATAGGCCTTTATTTCTGGGTAACAGGAAAAATAGTAATTAATGTATTCAGCAGCTTCCGCAATGGTAATTCCAAGCCGCTTTGCAAGACCAAATGGGCTAATGCCATATATAATTCCAAAATTGATGGATTTTGCTTTGCGTCTTAATTGCTCATCTATTTCTTGCACTCCAAAAACTTGCCTTGCGGTGATCTCATGAATATCTTGTCCGTTTGCAAAAGCTTCTTTAAATGCTGCAACGTTTGCAACGTGTGCCAGGAGTCTTAATTCTATTTGCGAATAGTCAGCAGAAATTATCTTATGCCCTTTTGGCGCAATAAATGCTTGTCTGATAAGATTTCCCTCTTCGCTTCTGATAGGAATATTCTGTAAATTAGGATTGCTGGAGCTCAGCCTTCCAGTTGCAGTTGCAGTCGTTGAAAAGCTTGTGTGTATTCTACTATCAAGTGGATCAACTTGCTTTATTAATGCATCAGTGTAGGTGCCTTTTAATTTACTTAAATGTCGCCAATTTAAGATTTTACTTGCGATTTCTACCCCTTCTTCTTCGAGTGCCTCTAGAACTTCATAATTGGTGCTATACGATCCAGATTTTTTTGACTTTTTCTTTTTATTAAGCCCCATTTTGTTGAATAAAACATCACTTAATTGTTTTGGCGAAGCAATATTAAATCTTTCTCCTGCCAAATTATATATCTCATCTTCAAGCACGGCAATTACCTGCTGAAATTTATCGGACAGCTCCTGTAATTTTTGTATGTTCAGTAATATCCCATTTTTCTCCATATCAAATATTACTTTCATAAGTGGCTTATCGAAGCGCTCGTAAATTGTGAACAATTTTTCCTGAAATAACCTTTGCTTTAGCTTTTCATGAATTGCTATTAAAGTTTTTGCCGAGAAAATTTCTGCATTTTCACTCAAATTATGCGCAACTATGTTTGGAATACTGTGATCGTGTTTTCCTGTATCCAAGCTATACGACATTATCATCAAATCATCAACTGAATCTAGCATCTTCTCTACTGTAGGGAAGATTTTCCTGATTTCTTTAATGTTATGTATTATTTTAAGCGCCCCATTTGAGAGTAAAGTTGAGTTAATTATAATGAGTGCATCTTGTATGCTGTCTTGCTCTATATAAAAAATATTACTTTCGCTATAAGATAAGGAAATTTTATTTAATAAGTTGTCTTCAAAGTGGCAATGAATTGCAATTCTGCCTTCATATCTACAATGCTCCAAAAATTTCTCTAACTCTTCACTACTATATTCTATTTTCTCTTTTGTGCTAGACCCATTATAGGAAAAAAGCTTTTCCATTTTACCTATTAAAGAATTGAATTCATACTTCTTTAAAAAGGATAATAGTTTTTCCATATTTGGAGGGCGAACTTCACATTTTGCAATATCATGTTGAAGGTCTACTTTTTCGCATAGTGATAAAAGTTCTCTTGAAATTAGCGCTTTTTCCTTATGTTCAGCAAGAATATTACGAATCCTCGTTTGCTCGATGTTATCAATGTTCTCTATAATATTATTCAATGAATCAAATTCATCTAGTAATTTAGCTGCAGTCTTCGGACCTATTCCCGGAACGCCTGGAATGTTGTCAGATGCATCACCAGTTAGAGAAAATAAATCAAGAAGCTTGTGTGAGTTTACGCCAAATTTTTCTATTACTTGTTTTTCATCTATATATATATTTTTAATGGGGTCGAATATTAAAATATTGTGGTTCAAGAGTTGAAATAAATCTTTATCTGATGAAACGACTACCACTTTAAAGTCTTGGTGGTTGGCGTATTTTGCAGCTAGTGTTGCAATTATATCATCTGCTTCATAACCTTCAATCTCTTCATAGCTGAGGTTAAAAGCTTCTACCGCTTCCCTCAGTATGGTGAACTGTGGAGTTAGATCCTCAGGAGGCGTTACTCTGTTCGCTTTGTACTCAGGATATAAATTGTGCCTAAAATTCTTTTTCCCTGCATCAAGTGCTATAGTTAAGTAGTCCGAATGGGCAATGTACTTAAGAACCATATTCAGAAAGCCATATACACCACCTATTGGCATTCCTGTTGTGGTAATTAAGTGAGGTAGTACATAGTAAGCTCTGAAAAGAAAACCATAGCCATCGATGATTGTGAAAGTTTTTTCTTTCATTGTAGATATTTATGCGTGCTTTTGATGGTCCACTATTTAGCTGAGAAAATCAAGTTTTTGTTTTTCTGCTTTTGAGCGTTGTAAGAGATTTTACCGAAAATAGCATTCATGATGGGGATGTACACATATGACCTTACCCAGAAAAAGTGGAGAGAAAGTGTGGAATGTTTTTTACAAAAAGAATGATGCATCAAATTGTTCTGGAATGCAATAGTTAATAGTGACGTTGTTTGTTATAAAAAATTTCTATGTATTCAAATATTGCAGTTCTAGTTTGTTGAGCAGAGTGTTGTGAAGTATCAATAAGTATTTCTCTTTTCAATGAGCTAAAGAAGCTTTCTGCAACAGAATTGTCGTAACAACAGCCTTTATTACTCATCTATATTCTTTACAGCTAAGAGATATTGATACCCTTGCGCAGTATATTGTGAACCTTGGTCACTGTGCAGCAGTAGATTTTTAACAGGTTTACGCCTATTAATGGCCATTAATAAAGAGTTCATAACCAATTGTTTATTTATTGCACTACTCATTAACTACCATACGTGAGAATTATTGCTGCCAAATATAGCCATCCCTCCTTGGTTTTGATGTAAGTAATCCCATACTTTATTTGGTTGATCAACAATAAAGTTTTGATCTAGTATATTGGGAGCTACAGCTCTATTATCTGTTTGTTGTTTTTTAATTTTAAACTTTCTTCTCAGTATAGCCCTGATGTCATTTTTCTGCATAATACTTTGCACCGTTTTCAAATTGCAACTTTTACCCAAAGCCTTCAATTCAGCATGAATTTTAGGAGCTCCATATCTACATTTAGAAACTTGATATATTTTTTGAATAGCTTCGAGTAGCTCTTTATTTGCTGATTCTCTACTGCTTATTTTTCTTGTGGTCCACTTATAGTAGCCACTAGCAGAAAATCCTACATAATTCCTGTACTTTATAGCAGTTACTATGCTCTTTTATAAAAAAATATTTTACTCTTTTTGACTGGCCAGGGCTTTTTTTTAAATGTCTCTTTCCCTTGTTACTTTTGCTAACTCTTTCTGTAAATCAAATCTCTCTTTGTCGTAAGGAGCCATGTTACCTCTACCTGGAAATGCATCTGCTGCCGACTTTTTTTCGTTGTATTTCTTTATCCATTTTCCTAATAAACCACCCTTTATTCCTAAATCCTTTGCTGTTTTTGTAATTGTTTGACCTACCTTTCTTTGTTCATTTGCCAGCTTAACAGCTTCCAATTTGAATTCTGCCGTATATTCTCTTGCCATTTCTAATCCTCCAAAATTTTATTTTACCCAAAAAAACTCTTTTCTTTCTCTCCACTTTTTCTGGGTAAGGTCACTATTTCTTAAGTAATTTACACTTCAGAGTTTATCTGCTTTAAAGTTTACTCTATTCTGTTTCAGCATTTGTCATAAATCCTTAATTATTTCTGACTTTTTAGTTCAGTTTTTAACCATTCTTTCCTTAACTTAATGGCAGTGACAATAAGCCTATCTATCATTCTGATGTGATTTCAGTTTTGTTTACGTGCAAACTCTCTAATCCCACCTTGTAGTTAGGATAAATTAGAGAGACATTAAGATCTTTTTTAATTTTAACATTACTTACTCTCTTTGATCCTAAATAAAAACTCTGTGCATAATCTGGTAACTCAATTGGCTCTGGAGGGCTAACATTGAGAAGTTTGGCAGCATACATTACCACTTCAGATTGTGTAGTGGGTAAATCGTCTGCACAATTGTATATTTCACCAGGTTTTATGTTTTGCATGGAAGAAAATAAAATATTTGATATATCTTCAACGTGAATACGAGAAAAAAAATGCCCTTCTTTTTTCACATTTCTTGCTTTGCCAAGCTGCAAGTCAATTAACACGTTCCTACTAGGGCCGTATATTCCAGCTAAACGAAAAATATGTACAGGCAGTTTGCTATTTAGCCACTTCTTTTCAGATTTAAGGCGCTTTTCTCCTCTGATTTCTATAGGTCTTGTTTCAGATTCCTCATCCACCCAATTACCAGAGTGATCACCATAGACGCTAGTTGCAGACAAATAACCAAGCCATTTAACATTTTGCAGGCAATCACCGTATCTCTCCACAACATCATCACCATCTGGAGGAATAGAAATTAAAACGTGCGTTGCGCTTTTAAGCAGATCTTGACTAACTTTCTCATAATTAAAGAGGATTACATCTTGTATATTTTTACTTCTTGATGTGCCACTGACTTTCCAACCTAAGTTCAGTAATTTTTTCGATAAAAATTTAGCTACATATCCATAACCAAAGCAAAACAAGTGCATGAAAATTAATTTTTAAAATTCTTCTTGATAAATTCTACTCCTAATTTTATTCCCTCTTCATTAATAATATGCCCTAATGCATGAATTGGGTGTCCTTCAACATTTACTCCATTTTCTTTCAGAGCTTTAACCGCTAAGTCGAGGGACGAAAAAGGTACCACGTCGTCAGCATCACCATGGATAACACATATGTTAGGTTTTGACTTGATCTCTGGTGCAGTTTTTGAAGGTGAAAGAAATCTACCAGAGTATGCAACAACTGATGCACAGGATTGAGAGCGGGTGAGAGCTGTATGTATTGCAAGCATTGCTCCTTGAGAAAATCCAACTAAAGAAAGTTGCGTATCTTTTAAATTAAGCTCCTTTAATTTTGTATCAATGAAATGATTTACAATTGATGTAGCATTTTTTACTCCATTATATAGCGCTTCCTCACTACGATCTTCCAAACTGAACCACTGATAACCATCACCTATTTCTCTCTCAAACGGAGCATTGGGTACTGCAAAATATGAACCCAGTAAAAACTTGCTCATAACTTTGGCAAGGTGAATAAAATTATCGCCACTTGAGCCCCAACCATGTAAAAAAATAATCAAATTTTTCTTATTTCCGCCTGCACAAATTTCTGGGCCTTTAAGTTCAATCATTTCTTTTCCTTTTGCGTTTATATTTTTATTTAACACTAATTTTCAAATTTGTAAAACCAATGTGCAATTATGTACACTAGCTCATAACTGTATGAACATTGCAATTTGCAGGCAATTCGCGTGGCAGATGAAAGTAGCTGACACTGGAATCCAGCTTTTGATCGAAAATGTTGCATAGTGCACAATCAATTTTTCTAGATCCCAGTGTCAAGCACTGGGATGACATCATAGGGGCGCTGGGATGACACCCTCCTGCTAGACAATGTTCGTACAGCTATGGAATGAATCGTGGTATGACGTAGGATTGCTGTCATTCCAGTGCTTGACACTGGAATGGCTTTGTTGCATCGCTACTTATGAAAGGCTAACTATAGTTAGGATTATAAGCAACCTATTGAAAATCTTGTTTTTTTGCAATCAATCTGATCAAATTTAAGAATAGTAATTTGTTATTTATATTAATAAATTTAATTCTATTGAAAATAGCTAAAGCATTGAAATTCTTGAATTTTAGCCAGATTAGTGAGTGGTAGTGAAATTTCTTTTACTCAAATTTAGGTATTCACTGACCGTTCTTGTTGTAAATACCAGAATAATAAGCTACTGATATTCTCCACCTTTTTTATCTTTAATCCATCATAGCTAGCGATGCAACAAAGCCATCCCAGTGTCAAGCACTGGGATGACACCTCTGGGCACTGCCGTCATAAAGGAACCAGTGTCAGCTACTTTCATGACATCAATAATTGACCTCGACTTACCGTCCAACTAGAAAGTTGTATATAGAATGACAGAAATCCAGATGTTATTTACTTACTTTCGATCTTTTCTATCAATTTTTTAACTAAGCCTCTTAGCTTTTTACTGGATTCATCAAGCTCTTGAATCTGCGAGCTGTGCTCTTTCATTAGTTCCTTATAGTTACCTCTTATGTAGTCAATCATTTCCTTCATCTGAGCAATCATCTTGTTAACATCCATACTGCCCAAATCAGGTATCATGCCAGGCATAGCCCCTTCTAACATACCGCCAGCCATAAGCTGCTGAGACATTTGCATAAATGGTTTTAAAGTCTGATTAAGCAATTCAGGATCCTTGGCTAATTTTTCTATTTGCTCTTTGCAAGTATCCATATACTGCTTCATAAATTCATCTTCTTGCCCTTTGTCTATCATAATTATAACCTACCTAAAAATACGTGTTCTTTATTATATATTATTTTAAAATTAAAAACAATACAAAATACCTGTCACAATTGCATTAATACTTTTTAAATAATAAAAAATGCTCCTTTGCTTATAAAGGGTCACATACCTTCTTTAACCATTCCTTATCTTTTACGCTATTTTCTAAGTTTTTATAGACAAATTGATGGTAGCCATTTATCCATTCAATTTCATCCTTAGTAAGCATTTGCACACTTATTAGCCTTCTATCATATGGAATAGAGGTTAGTTGTTTAAATCCCAAGAAACCATTTTTATGTTTATCAACATACATCAGATTTTCAATCCTTATTCCATACTCTCCCGGAATGTAATAGCCAGGTTCGTTGGATAGTATCATGCCTGGCGTGAGTTTCACTTTATTTCCCTTTGATATTGCTTGTGGTCCTTCGTGTACTGATAGGTAACTTCCTACTCCATGCCCTGTACCATGCATATAGTCCATTCCAAATTTCCATAAATGCGTACGTGCTAATATATCCAATTCTCCACCAGTAGTGCCAGGAGGAAAGATGACACTTGCTATAGCAATGTGAGCTTTGAGTACTATTGTATAGTGGGTTATTTGTTCATCAGTTGGATTGCCAATTGCTACAGTTCTTGTCACATCAGTTGTGCCGTCAAGGTACTGGCCACCAGAGTCAATCAAATACAGTCCATCTTTCTGAATTACTTTATTCGTCTTACTGCTTGCACGATAGTGAATTATTGCTCCATTCTCATTAAATGCTGAAATTGTTGGAAAACTTAGTTGCTTAAACAAATTCTGCTCTTTTCTGTATTCTAAGAGTTTCTCTTCAGCTTCAAGCTCTGTACCAACATTATTTTCAAGCCAATGTAGAAAGTTTGTAACTGCCACTCCATCTCTGATGTGCGCATTTATAGCCCCAGCTATTTCAGTTTGATTTTTTACTGCTTTATGAATTAAACAAGGATCCTCTCTTTCAGCTACCTGTTTATCTTTTATTACAGCCATGATACTCATTGGAGTTGTGTTTGGATCTATAACTATTGAATTTAGCTTGTGCAGCGAATTTTCTAGCTCACTAATATCAAAAATATTTATATGATTGCCTAAATTTGCTTCTATAGTTGAATGTTCTTTATCTTGAATAAACAAATCAACATTACCGCTTTTATACAATATAGCACGGCCCAATATACATGGAGTATATTTAGCATTTTCGTTTCTTAAATTTAATAACCATGAAATTGAATTTGGATCAGTTAAAAGCACTACTTCAGCTTCTTTATCTATACTTTTAGCGACTTTTTCACATTTGTCCTTACTACTTTCACCAGCATATTCAATAGAATGTAAAACCACTGCTTGTTTTCGATAGTCACTTTTTTTTCCAGCTAAACAGGGTATTAATTTACAGATATTCTCATACTTTCTTATATCTTCTATGGTAAAATATTGCAAATAATAACCTAGTGAGGCAGTCGATGTTAAGTTTGCTTTTATCCATTCGCGTGGATCCTCTTCTTGTATATTATATACTTGAAAATTGCCCCGATCGAGCTGATTGCGAGCTTGTGTGATATAGCGTCCATCCGTAAAAAATGGGCACTTGTTGTCTTTTGTAACGATAAGTAGCCCATTTGTTCCTGTAAAGCCACACAGCTTTGTTAGCTCCTCTGAATACTCATTTAAATATTCATCTTTAGTATGCAACATAAATGCATCAACGTTTATCTCGTGCATAAAAGAACGAAATTCTTCGATTTTTGACATAGAACACCTCATACAAAATTAGCAGCCACTTTCGTTTTCCTGTTTCTCAAATACACTAATATGCTAACTATCGCTGCAGGAGTGATGCCTTGTATTTGCTTTGCAATGCCAATTGTTGCTGGTTTTATCGTCTGCAACTTTTCTATTACTTCACTTGACAGGCCTTTAACTTGTGAATAGTTGAAATCAATTGGAATTTGAGTGTTAATTTCCTCTCGTAAAAACTTCATATCCGCTTCTTGTCTTATTAGATAAGGTTTGTATTTTGCTTCAATTTCAACCGCTTCGCATATTTCATTCTTAGTTATGCTACCCATTGCGGTGCCATCCCAGCGCGTGATGCTGCTTAACTCCGGCCATATTTCTTGTAATTTATTCCAGTCGATGTTTGGATAGCTAAGTAAATCTAGTGCCGTTTTTCTTATCCCATCATAAGATATTTTGATACCATAAGACCTAAGCTGCTCAGGAGTAATCGTCAGACTCCCTAACTTCTCTTCAAGCTGCTTAATGGATTCAAGTTTATTCTGTAAAACAGAGTATCTCTCATGCGAAACAAGGGAAATATCATAACCTTTTTGTGTTAATCTTCTATCTGCATTGTCTGACCTGATAGCTAGCCTATATTCTGCACGTGAGGTAAATAATCTATAAGGCTCGATCACCCCTTTGGTGACCAGGTCGTCTATCATTACACCGATATACGAATCTGTACGATGGAGAACAAAGCTTTCTTTTTTTTCAAATGCAGAGAGTGCTGCATTAATTCCGGCGATAATTCCTTGCCCTGCTGCTTCTTCATATCCAGTGGTGCCATTAATTTGGCCAGCAAAATATAGGCCTTTGACTTTCTTGGTTTCAAGAGTATGAAACAGCTCTCGTGGGTCAATATAGTCATACTCAACTGCATATCCAGGTCTTAGTATTTCTGCATTTTCAAGTCCCTTGATACTCTTTATCATTTCACGCTGCACTTCAATAGGCAATGAATTTGAAATTCCGTTTGGGTATACAGTATCATCATCCAGCCCTTCTGGTTCTAAAAATATTTGGTGGCTACTTTTTTCTGCAAATTTTTTAACTTTAACTTCAATTGATGGGCAGTATCTTGGTGCTATAATATCATCCAAATATGAAGAAGCTGACCTGTGAAGGTTCTCTCGAATTATTTTATGCGTGTTTTCATTAGTATGGGTAATAAAGCATGATACCTGAGGTTGGTTAATTTTTTCTGTGAGATAAGAAAACGGCACAGGTGGATTATCACCCACTTGTTCTTGCAATATTGACCAGTTTATAGTGCCACGATCAAGCCTTGGCGGAGTTCCGGTGCGCAATCTACCTAATTTAAAATTATATTTCTTCAACGTATTTGCAAGTTCTACTGCAGGCTTATCTCCCATTCTCCCTGAAGGAGTTACCTGCTCTCCTATATGAATCACACCCCGCAGAAAAGTCCCTGTAGTTAGAACGACTTTACTTGTCAGTATATGCTCCCCTGAGCTTGTTATTACAGCTTTAATGCACAATTCTCCATTGTTATTACTCTCTATAAGAAAATCGTCAACCGACTCTTCTTTTACCGTCAAATTATTATAATTTAGAATAATTTCCTGTATTGCTTGCTTGTATAATTTTCGGTCTGCCTGTGCACGCGGGCCCCATACTGCTGCACCTCTGCTGCTATTTAAAATGACTGAGTGTATACTTGCTTGATCGATTGCTCTTCCCATTATTCCATCAAGAGCGTCAACTTCCCTGACTACAACGCCCTTTGCAACTCCTCCGATTGCTGGATTGCAGGACATTTCCCCTATAGTTGAAATTTTATGAGTTATAAGCAGCGTGTTTGCACCAAGGCGAGCTGCAGCAGCAGCAGCTTCGCACCCTGCATGACCACCACCTACTACTACTACATCATATTTATGCATGCCTTCTTGAGTAATTCTTACTCTACTAATATTCTAACTATTAGCGGTTAATGTCAAATTTTACAGTAATTAACTATTTCAATCATCAGTGGCCAATGTATAGCTAACTCACGTCATACCGTCACGGTATCTCTAGATCCCGCTAACAAGCAGCGGGATGACGGTTTTTCAAATTATCGGGTTTTAGTGGGGCGAGCGACCAGGATCGAACTGGCGACATTCAGTACCACAAACTGACGCTCTACCAACTGAGCTACGCCCGCCAAGATATAAAATTTCTAACATAAGAGCGCAAATAGTCAATTGATTATTTAACTCTCTTTTTGCAGAGGGTTTTAAGTTTAGCCAATAAATATTTTCATTGATACTTTTACCATTATAGTTAATTGTATTGACACTAATGAAGTAGTGGTATGTTTAAAAGTATTTTCACATTTAGTTTTTTTACGGCTATTTCAAGGATCTCAGGGTTAATAAGGGATGTATTAATTGCTACGGTTATTGGCGCAAACTCTCTTGCAGACATATTTTTTTCTTCGTTTCGCTTTGCCAATCTATTTCGAGCATTTTTTGCAGAAGGAGCATTTACCACGTCCTTTATACCGTTATATTCAACAGAATCACACGATGATAAAAAGGCATTTAATTTTGCAAGTAGTGTAATATCCATTACGTTTATTATCTTAGTAATTTTTTGCCTTATTATGCAAACTTTCTCCCCTTATATGATTCAAATTTTTGCTCCTGGATTTGACCAAAGTAAGTTTACCCTTACTGTTACTTTATCAAGAATTATGATGCCCTACATAATCTTTGTTTCAATTGCATCACTTATTGGTGGAATGCTGCAAGTAAAGCAGCATTTTGCTTCAACAGCTATTGCACCAATCGTTTTGAATCTTTGTTTAATCATCAGTTTGTTTGTGCCTTACGTAAAAACCTCAGCGCACAACCTTTCTATAGCTGTGCTGATAGGAGGAGTTTTTCAGTTGTTGCTGATGCTATTTAGTGCATATAAATTAAAGGCAGCTTTTTCTTTTAGCCTTGAATTAAGCAATGAAGTAAGGTTATTTTTTAAGCGTGTGGTACCTGCAATTATCAATAATTGTGTAACTCAAATAAGCTTATGGATTGATACAATCATGGCGAGTTTTATACCAAATGCGGTGTCCTATATATATTATGCCGATAGACTAAATCAACTACCGCAGGGAATAATCGGTACTGCAATTGGTACAGTGCTTCTTCCTTTAATTTCAAAACAGGTGGATAATACTGAAAATATAGTCAAAATACAGAACAAGGCTCTCAACATAGGATTAATGTTAATTATGCCAACAACTGCTGCCTTTATCATTATTCCCGACATAATTTTACTTACGCTTTTTTCTTACGGCCGGTTTGGTCATTATGCAGTGCAGCAAACTGTTCCCACTTTAATAGCATTTTCTCTTTCTTTACCTGCATTTATTATAAATAAAGTATTGCTACCTACATTTTTTGCTAAAGGCAATCTGAAAATACCAACCATATTTTCGCTAATGTGTCTTGGAATTAATGTAGTGCTAAACCTTTTGTTAATGAACGAGTATCAGCATACGGGGATTGCTATTGCTACTTCCGTTTCCACTTGGATAAACTCCATTCTATTAATTAGTTATTTAACAATAAATAAAATGTATAAGGTTAGCCAAGCGTTATTGTTAAATGTCATGAAAATTTTTGTAGCAACGGCAGTCATGTCAATAGCCCTTTATATTTTTAATTCTTTGTTGGCAGGATTATTTTTTGATAAAATGTTGGCTCGTATTGTTTATTTAACGACTTTAATAGCTTTGAGTGTTATTGTTTATTTTGGTATTCTCTATTTAATATTTAAGGGAAACTTTAAGCATGTGTAAATTATGAGACTTTCTTTATATGCTATATTATCAATCTCGCTGCTATTAATTCTCATGCATGTTGCTGCAACTTTTAAGGATTGGAGTGGCTACAAAGGATATGTTATAAAAGAGTTGGAGAAGACGTATGATGCTAAAGTGCATATTGGAGGAAAAATTAAAGTTTCGTTGATTACCCCAAAGCTCACTATCTATAATGTATATATACAATACAACGAAAATAAAGAGCAAAAGTTATCAGATTTAATTAGTGTAAGAAAAATTGAAATAAGGCCATCGTTCCTATCGTTGCTTTTATTCTCATTGCAACCAAAGTCAATCACATTGTTTGGCATGAAAAGCAATAAAGAAAATTTACTTAATATTATAAATGCAAAAGCCAGTGGTAACATAGTTGATATAGTAATAAAAGACAGCCAAGTAAGTTTTAAGAGTGATTTCGCTGATATTGTTAACATAAAGGAAGTTGCTGTAAAAAAAAATAGGCAATTCTCTGGTAAAGTAAAGGTAGGTGATAATAATTACGATTTTTCAGGAAAGGTTGATATCACAAAAAGGGACGTACACATTAGTGTTGAATCAAATTTTGTAAATTTGCTATTTACAGGTAATAGAAATCAAGAAGAACTCCAGGGTAATTTAACACTAACGATTAATAATAGTTCCGGTTCTGTGAGTAATTTAGCAAAAATCATTAATCTTAGCTTTCTCCCTTGTGTTATTCCTAGCGAAAATATCAAGATATCATCCAATATAAGTCTTAACGAAAGTGAGTTTACGGTAACTGACTTAAAAATTGATTCCAAAAGCATGCAAGCCAGTGGTACAATACAAAACGATAGAAAAAGCGATCACACTAATCTCAATATTAGCTTCAGTAAAGTTGACTTAGATTCCATACAAAATGATTCACAAAAAACAACAAATATAAAAGACCTTCTGGAATGCTTTAGAGCAGTTGTGCCAAAGAACTTGAGCTTAAATTTTAATATAGAAGCTTCTAACATTCAATATCAAAACAAAATATTGGACAATTTCCGTGCTGTACTAAAATCCACTGATGGCAAAGTAAAAGTTAATACGCTTCTTAAATTTCCTGGAATCAATAATATATCTTACTTATCAGGAGAGATCTCAAACAATAATGTCCTATCTGAATTCAACGGTGATTTATTAGTCGAAGGAAATGATTTTGAGTCATTCATTTCATGTTTTTTCCCTTCTATAAAGATGAAAGAAAACCAGAAAAATCAATTTACACTAAGTTCTAAACTGCACCTTGCACCAAGAATATTATCTATCTCAGACATTAGACTGCTAAATAATAAGGAATCCTTGCAAGGGTCAATTAGAGTAAGCCATACAAAAAAACACAATGTGGTCAATGGTGAATTTAGCATGCATAATCTTGATGCAGATAAATATGATCATTCATTATTTAGCAGTTTACCTAAAATGCAATGGCTGAAAAATTTTCAGTATGATACAAATATAAAGGCCCGTGTTAATAACCTTACATTGAATGATACGAAAATTAAAAATTTGGATTTTTTGCTGAAAATGGAAAAAGGTAAGCTAGTTGCAGATAAAATAAAACTATCTGGAGAAGATTTCGATATTACCGGTAATGCAAAAATATTAGCAGATCAAAAATACGCCAAACCTTTATTAGATGTTAACCTTACGGGCAGTAAATTTAATGGAAAAATTATTACATTACCAAATTTAGTAGAGACGAAAAGAAATTCAAGAAATGAGATAGATCAAATTCAATGGTCAACAAAGCAGCTTGATTTTTTGGATGATAAAGAAGGCTTTGATGCAAATGTGCAAATCAATACTGCAGAATTTAAAACCGAGCAGAATGTTTTAAAAGATTTTAATTTGGATGCGGTAATGAGAAACAACACTATCACTATCAGGCAGGCAAGTTACGTATTAGAACGCGGGCAAGTGTTTTTTCAGGGTTATTTAAGATCAGACTCAATAAATACAAGATTTTCTATTGTAAATTTGGACACTAAAAAGATTGGTAAGGTTATAGGAATTGACAATGTAAATGGTCAGGTAAGCTTAAATGGTGAAATCAAAACTCAAGGAAAAAGTTTTCATGATTGGGCTAGTAACTTATCAGGAGATGTAAACTTACAAGCGCAAGGAATAGAAGTTACTAATGTAGATTTCAATTCATTTATCACTAATTTGTTAAGCAGTAATAATAAGTCTGAAATCTCCACACTTGCTTATATTGATATATATAATGGTAAAACATTTTTTGAAAATATTAGCGGAAAAGCAAGTATTAAGAGTGGTATATGTTCAACTAGTTTACAGTTCGGGATTGATCAAGCATCAGGGTCGATCTCTTCTAATTTAACCTTATCTAACTTCACTTTAAATTCTATATTCAGGTTCTTTTTCATACCACCAAACTATAGTAATCCAATCTATATCGATATGCACTTGGATGGCCCTATTTGGCGTCCTAAGATGAGTTTTGATGTAGACCAAATCTTCATCGCTCTGGTTGGCAAGAAAAATAGTTAATTTACTTAGGTGTACGGTTTAGGGGACAATAAACTCATCTGAACGGATACAAACTTAACCTAACTCATCACCACCTGGCAGTGGTGGCAAGCCAAATGCTTCTCTCTTTTCGTTGAGCGTCATGAAGCTTGCGTTTTCTACGTATTTCCACAACTTTTGTCTCTTTTCCATGAGAATTTCTATTGCATCTTTGTCGTACGACAAGCACAGATCTTCACCAAATCTTGGTGTCAGCCAAGAATTCAGGTGACAGATAATATTTTCTAGCGTTGGTAAAACCGTCTGCTCCCAGAGGGATAAGCGTGCTTCGACTAAATTGCTATAAGTGTTATCACCTGGTATGCCAAGCAACTGCGGCGGAACGCCAAAAGCCAGGGCAATATCACGAGCTGAACTGTGTTTGGACTCAATAAAATCCATATCCCTCGGCGAAAGACTCATCTCCTTCCACTCCAAGCCTCCTTCAAGCAATATCGGTCTTCCAGCGTTTATAGAACCTGAATAATGATCATTTATCTGCGCTTTTAAGCGTTGGTACTGCTCTTGACTTAAACTTCCACCACTCCCGTCCTTTGCTGATTTCACAACTATTGCACCACTTGGTCTTGCTCCGTTTTGCAACATCGCTTGATTCCAAGCACCCGCCTGATTATGCTGATCTATGCTATATGCAGCTGCCTCAATCGGTGATAGCCCATACCAATCATTCAAAGGGTTAAAGGTCTTTAGGTGCAACACTGCTGAACGTCCGGTTAGTTTATCAACTTTAAAGTCATAACTGTTGTTATTTATGGTATAACGATAGATATAAGGAACGTTATTTCTCCCTGGAACAATTTCAACCCTATCTGGGCGCAGAAGATAAAGCTCTGTTGGTGGTTTTCTACTATTCTGTGACTCAATCATCAATATATAAGAATTGCCGTTAACTAACCGATAAGTTACAATCCCCTCAATAAATTCCGATTTTGATGTCATTGGGTTAGGAGAATAAAGTAATTTCAGTAATGGATGGGCTTTTAGTTGCGATTTTCCCTGTTCAGTAAGCTGGCAGAGAGTAAAAGGTACCGAAGATGCAGCACTTGCAATCATATTGATTGCTCGAAAGGCAATAACATTTTTTATGTAACCTTCCTCAGCAAAACTTACATAATCACGCTTACTCCAACTTGGCTCCATCATTAGCTGCAAAGCAGAATATTTAGTAAATACTGCGCTTTTTTTTCTTTGAAAGATGTTGAAATTCATATGTGCCTCATGAAAGATGTTTAAAAGTTAAAAGTGTTTTAGATTCTGTAGTTAAACTAAGACATAGATCCCAGTGGGCTTTGTTGCATCGCTACTTATGAAAGGCTAACTATAGTTAGGATTATAAGCAACCTATTGAAAATCTTGTTTTTTTGCAATCAATCTGATCAAATTTAAGAATAGTAATTTGTTATTTATATTAATAAATTTAATTCTATTGAAAATAGCTAAAGCATTGAAATTCTTGAATTTTAGCCAGATTAGTGAGTGGTAGTGAAATTTCTTTTACTCAAATTTAGGTATTCACTGACCGTTCTTGTTATAAATACCAGAATAATAAGCTACTGATATTCGCTATCTTTTTTATCTTTAATCCATCATAGCTAGCGATGCAACAAAGCCATCCCAGTGTCACGCACTGGGATGACGGAAGGAAAGCACTTGGGTGACAGGAAAAGAACGCACTGCTATACTAAAAAGAAAAGAAATTGAACATGACAGAATGGCTAATATCTAATCAGCTTATTGATTATAACTGCGCTGTAAAATCTATGGAAGAGAAAATTCAACAAATTCACAATAATTCAGCAGACGAATTAGTATGGCTACTCCAGCACCCTCCACTTTATACTGCAGGAATCAGTGCAACAGATGACGACGTTGTTGAAAAATTATTTCCTATATATAAAACAGGAAGGGGTGGTAAACACACATATCATGGTCCAGGACAGCGCATCATATATTTAATGTTAAACCTTAAAAAAAGAAATAAATGCGACATAAAGCTATATATTAGAGACCTAAGTAAGTGGATAATAAATGTTTTAAAGCAATTTAATATACTTGGAGAATTTAAAGAGGATAGAATAGGCATTTGGGTAAACCATAACGGAGTAGAAAAAAAAATTGCAGCTTTTGGTATCCGTTTAAGAAAATGGGTAACTTATCATGGCATAGCGCTTAACGTCTTTCCAGACCTCTCTCACTATAAGGGTATTATTCCTTGTGGGTTGCAAGGTTATGGCGTCACGTCAATGGAAGAACTAGGAGTGAAAGTTCCACTCTCTGAATTGGATGATATACTAAAAAAAGAGTTTTATAAGATATTTTAATGATTGTTTATCTTTTATATTTCATTCTCACTTTATGTGCTAACACAAGTATTCATGCAATCGACCAAGTTGATATTATTGCTCCTTCTTCGAAGGGAAAAGAATCAGATCTGACTACTATAAAAGAATATGTAGAAGCTTTGGATTTTAATCCCCATATTTCGGAGAAAATATATAGTAATGATAATCCATTTTATTCCAACTCTGATGAATTCAGAGCAAATGATTTGATTAGTGCACTAACTAATGATAGTAAAATAATTTGGTGTATCAGAGGAGGAGAAGGGGCTTCTCGGTTAATTCCCTATCTAGAAAAGTTACCCAATGATAAAAAAGAAAGGATTGCTCAAAACAAAAAGATCCTCATAGGCTATAGCGATATAACTGCCTTGCACATCCATCTACAAGCTAAATATGATTGGCAAACTCTTCACGGCACCATGTTGGAAATGATAGTAAATAACTCCGTTTCTGAAAGCTCTGTTGAAAAATTGAAAGAGTTAATTCTTAACAAGCGGGATTCTATCAGATTTGATAACCTAAAGACGATAAATAATGGCATTAGACTAAAAGATGGCAGATTAGAGTCTAAAATCATCGGTGGTAATATGACTCTAGTTGAAAATAGTATAGGAACCGCTTGGCAAATAAATGCGAAAGGTAAAATTCTATTTTTAGAGGACATAAGAGTTTACCCATACGCAATAGAGCGCAGTTTAGATCACCTAAAACAAGCCCACATCTTTGATGGAGTACATGCAGTAATCTTTGGGGATTTCGTTAACTGCTATAACGATAACCTTGTTGAAGTTATAAAAGAAAGGTTTGCAAAAAGTGTTAACTTTCCTGTATTTACAATGAAAGGGGTAGGCCATGGACATACAAATGATCCTTTACCTTTTAACACTCACGCTATTATTAGCGTTCAAGACGAAAAAGAAGGTTTGTTTTTTATGGATGTGCAAAATGTTAGCTAATCTTATAGCTAACGAAGCTCTACGTCATACCGCCGCGGTATCTCAGCCGCTAACAAGAGATCCCGCTAACAAGCAGCGGGATGACGAGCTTATCGTCATACCACCATGAACCGTCATACCGCCACGAACCGTCATACCTTAACATAGATCCCGCTAACAAGCAGCGGGATGACGGTTATTGTTTAGCTATAAATGTTAAGAAATTTACCAGTATCCGTTCAGCGGAGTGGCAGAAGAACTTATTCAAATAAAGTAGGTAGTAAAATATAAACATTTTATAAAGTGAAAAATGGACTTTTCAGGCCACTGCTGACTCAATACCCAGTCAATATCCTTTCCACCAGTTCTTTTACTGCCGGTACGTAGCCATTCTCATAAAATGGATCTTGCTTAAATTTGTACACATTGTGCCCGGAAAACATGAGTTCGTTCTCAATATCACCATCGTGTATAACGTTTTGCAGTGTTTTTTGTATGCAAAAACTACGCGGATCTGGCTTTCGTCCTGTTGAATGGTCACCATGATCTTTCCAATTGCTAAACAAACAATGACTTAAGCATCCCATACAATTGATTTGATCTTGTCTTATCTCTGCAAACCTGCCTGGCGTCACAAAAATAACAGTTGTATCTGGAGTTTTCATTGCTTCTGTATACCCTGCTTTAGTCCATGTATTTGCCAGTTCTTTGTCTTTTGCAGTAAGGTAGATCTTTCTACCTCTGCTACCCATTGCAAATTCATTATTAAATTCTTCGCTAGCATTTTCTGAAAACTTTATTTGACGTGAATTCCGTTCCTGCAACTCACGTATGAAGTTATTTTTTACTGCAGATGAGTAAAACCCTGTTGGACTGAATTTATTTAAAAATACATCACCTTCTTCTAAAGTGAGTAGCTTCTTTTTCCACTCTGCAGAAATTGGGCTTTCTTTCGTCAAAAGTGGACGAGTGCCAAACTGAAAAGCTATTGGTCCAATTTGCAGATTGTCAAACCAATGTTCCCAATCTTTCAAATGCCACACTCCTCCTGCCATAACAATTGGTGTTTCTGAAAGACCGATCTCGTTCATGAAAGATCTAAGCTCTGCAACTCTTTCAAATGGAGCCTGTGGTAGCTCTGGGTCTTCACTGTTACTCAGTCCATTGTGCCCTCCAGCAAGCCATGGATCTTCATACACTACTCCACCAAGCAAATAGGAAGATATTCTTTGGTAAGCACGCTTCCATAATGCTTTAAAAGCACGCACCGATGAGATAATAGGGTAATAATAAACCTGATATTTAGCTGCAATTTCTCCAAGCCTATAAGGCATACCAGCACCGCAGGTAATACCATGAATCAAACCTTTCGCTCCTTCTAATATGCCATGAAGCACGCGTTCTGCTGCTCCCATCTCCCAAAGTACATTCATGTGTATTCTTCCATGACCTTTTGATATTTCATTTGCTATTCTTGCCTGACTAATTCCAGCTTCAATACTATACTCAATCAATTCACTATGCTTTTCATTTCTTGTTTTGCCTTTATAAATTAGTGGCACTAACTCGCCATTATCATCAATAAGCTTAGCATTTGCACCAGAAAATGTACCCACAGCATCTGCTGCAGCAAATGCTCCGCTTGATCTTCCATCACTAACTGCAATGCCTTTGCCGCCCTCGATGATTGGCCACACTTCCTTTCCTGAAATTACTATCTTTTTTATCTTATTTTTCAAAACTTCCTCGCAATCTTTCACTCTATTTTACTTAATTACTAAAAAAATGATAGCTGTTTATTTTTTCTTGTATCATTAAAGCTTCTGTAGCTACTCATGCTGTTGTAGTTTGAGAGCAGTTCCCATCGGAAGGGTGTCATTCCAGTGCTTGACACTGGAATCCAGTTTTTGATCAAAAATGTTGCTATAGTGCACAATCAATTTTCCTGGATCCCAGTGTCTGGGCACTGGGATGACACCATAGGGGGCTACTTGGATGACAGGGGAGGGAGGCTGCTGGGATCCTGACAACCGTCATCCCGCTGCTTGTTAGCGGGATCTAGAGATACCGCGGCGGTATGACGTAGAGCTACGTGTTTAGGTTTAATGAATCCACTATATCTTTTACTTGAGAAAAAACATACTCTTTGCTTACACTGGTATCGATAATAAAGTCACTCATCTTCCTTTTCTCCTCAATAGATAACTGAACATCGGAGATTAGGTTAAGCTTTTCTTTATCTATGTTGCGTTCGTTAAGTCTTTGAGCTTGCACAACGCTATCTGCATGAACAAAAACAATAAGGTCGCAATATAAATAAAATTTTGTTTCTAATAGAAGTGGCACATCTAAAACTAAAAGTTTTCTATCGATCTTTTTTTCCTTGGCAATAAAAAATTCTAATTCACGCAGCACAGCAGAGTGAACCAAAGATTGAAATTGTTTCCAATTTTCATCGTAGGCTAAGAAATATTTAGACAGTACTGTTCTATCTATTTCACCATTTACTACCACTCCAGGAAAATTTTTCTCTGCATAACTTATTATGCTTTTATCCACTTTATAAAGTTGGTGTACAACAGAATCAGCATCAAATACAACAGCACCAAACTCTTGAAAGCAATTAGCTACAAAGCTCTTTCCTACCCCAATTCCGCCTGTTAGACTTATAATCATATAACAAAATACATTCGACTTCTTTTGAAACTATAGCTAAGGTTTCTCTATATATATTAACTAGATTTTCTAGATCCCAGTGTCAAGCACATAACTATACGAACATTGCAATTTGTAGGTGGTGTCATCCCAGTCTGGGATCTAGCTTTTTGGTAATTTTATCGAAAATGTTTGCTCGTTTACAATCAATTTTCCTGGATCGAAGTAGTCAAGGCACTGGGATGACACCCTACTTAACCGTCATACCGCCGCGGTATCTCTTAGCCGCTAACACGTAGCGGGATGACGATTGTCGATAAATCTAAGTTACTTTAGCAACAGTTATTCTCCACTAAATTACTCTGAATTTTGGTTATATTATTTGCGGATTTCACTGCTGAAATCTCAAATTTTGAGCTTGTGTTCAAAAATGATTCAACTGACCTGCCAAAAAAATCATATCTCCATCCCTTGAATAATTTATCTGTCTGTCCAGATATTGACCCGGTTAACTCATCTTTTGAAGAAACTAATTTCCTTGATATGTTACTTTCTTTACATTTACTATCTAAAATAATTGAGAGTATATCAAGTACAGATTTATCATAATTACTCGATAAGGTGTTGTTTTGCTGCATCCAATTTCTCTCATTTTCATTAAAAATATTCACAAACTCTAGTAAATCCGCATCTTTTATATTTTTTGTATTCCTCTTGAGATCATCTAAAATCTCATCAACATGCTCTACATTTTTTTCAATAAAATCAGCTATTACAGCATTATTGATTATTTTATTACGGTTCATATTATAGCGCTGTGCTAAGGTTTCTTGCCACTCACTAACTGCTTTAACAGTTAGTATCAATCTTGGATTTACTTCATAATTAAATTTAATCCTCTTCCATGCATCTTTTGGGCTATGTAAATACTTATTTATATCAACTATTGATTCCATCTCTTCTTGAAACCAACCCATCCTATTATTTTCTTCAAGTTTATTGCACAATATTTGGTATAGGTCATATAGGTGTACCACGTCGTTTACTGCATAATCTAACTGATCTTCGGACAACGGACGCCTTAACCAATCTGAATTTTTAGCTTTAATTTTATCCAGTGCTATTCCTTGATATTGCTCCACTACTTTTGAGTAACCAATAAAGTCATGATAATAATGACAAAACATAGCAGCAACTTGGGTATCAAAAATGGGAGTGGGAATACATTTAAACACAGTGAGTAAGGATTCTATATCCTGCCGGCAGCTATGAAACACTTTGGTTATCCCCTGATTTAGCATTATTTTCTTAATGAATGATAAATCAATTTCTGGCACTAATGCGTCTACAATAAAACTCTTCTCTCCGTAAGAAATTTGAATTAACGATAATTTTGGGTAGTAGATTAAATTATTTCTAATGAACTCCGTGTCAACTGCTATAAATTTTGGCTTTTTTGCTATCAACCCCTCACATATGTCCTCCAGCTCCGACGTTGTATTAATTAACATATGTTTTTTATTCAGTGGTTCTACTTTACCACTTATATTAAATTTTTGCAATTAATGACTTCTTGCAGAACTTTCTATCACTCATTGGCATCACACAAATAGCCTTTTCCATCCCAATCCCAGTGCTTCCTTCTCCTGTCATCCAAGTAGCTGACACTGGGATCTAGAAGACTTAATTTCAACCAAGTGGCTGCATAATAAAGGCTGGATTCCAGTGCCAAGCACTGGAATGACAGCACTCTACGTCATACCGCCGCGAACTGTCATAACGCCGCGGTATCTCTAGATCCCGCTGCGGGATGACGATTGTCGTTTAGCTATAAATATTAAGAAATTTACCGAATAAAAAAAAAGGCAAAAGAAGCCCTGGGGTTATTATCCGCTTTAAAATATTGGCGTTTTTTATGTTTTAAACGCTTGACAAGCAAGATTAAGCTGCTTTTAATTGCAACTAACTTACGCTGCAAATGTTTAAGAAATTTACTAAGCAGAAAAAAAGACAAAGAATCCCCGAGTTAGCTAGTCTTTTACTATCTCTGTCGAGTATTGGCATTTTTTGATGTCTTGTAACGCTTTATAAGCGCGTTCAGCTTATTTAGATAAAAATCTAGATGTAGATGAAGTTTTGTAAAGACATACAGTATCTATATACTGCAAAAAATTGAACATAAGACGCCGATACATTAAGTAATCCTTACCTTTTAATCTGCAGATTGGCGAAAGCAAATACAATAGCTTCACTATCATGATAAGGGCGCTGGCGAAGGGTGTCAAGTAAGTTTTTCGTTTCTATAGCTACTACCACGATTGTATAGGTAATTCTTCACTTATAATAATGATTCAAGCCTTCAGCTCCTCAAACACTTCACTTGCTCTATTTAAAACAGAATCAGGAAAACCAGCAAGTTTTGCTACATGTATTCCATATGACTCATCTGCAATGCCTTCAATGACTTCATGTAGAAAAATAACCTCTCCGTTCCACTCTCTTATTTTTACACAAAAACATTTCACGTTCTTCAAGTATTTGCTTACTTTAGTTAATTCATGATAATGAGTTGCAAAAATGGCGCGGCACTTATTTACATTGTGAATATGTTCAATCACCGCCTGTGCAATAGATAATCCATCATACACCCCTGTGCCCCTACCAATTTCATCAAGTATCACCAAGGAACGGTCCGTTGCCTGATTTACTATCGTTGCTGTTTCGATCATCTCTACCATGAAGGTAGAATAACCAGCTGTTATATTATCCGTTGCGCCAACCCTGCTGAATATCTTGTCAATCACTCCAATATGTGCACTCTCTGCTGGCACAAATGACCCCATGTGAGCTAAAATTGCAATGAGAGCGTTTTGCCTCAAGAAAGTGCTTTTTCCAGCCATATTAGGACCAGTAATTAGATGTATACCAGCTAAATTGATGCTATTTGCAATGAATTTATCGTTAACTTCAACCACTAGATGTCTTCCGCTACAGATATTGAACTCTTTGCTGTCATCAATAATGGGTTTTACGTAATTATTTTGCACTGCAAGCTCTGCAAATGCGGTTCTAATATCAAGTTTTGCCAAAGCATTTGCAGCAAGAGCAATTTTTTCAGACTCTTTAGCAACTTCACTACACAGTTCACTAAAAATTTTCATTTCTAAGCCGATTGCAGCATCACGTGCCGTAAGAATTTTATTTTCTAGTTCTTTCAATTCATTAGTAGTGTAGCGCATGCTATTTGCTAAGCTTTGCCTATGAATAAATATATCCGAAGTTATTTTGTGATTTGCCGACACTTCAACGTAATAACCAAGTATGTTGTTGTGTAATATTTTGAGTGCGGCAATGCCAGTTAGGTCGCGATAAGATTCACGGAGTTTGGTTATTAGTTTATTACTATTATTTAATATGTAGGATAACTCAGATAATTCTGAGTTGTATTTTGAGTGAATAAATCCTCCTTCTTTCACGGAACTGAGGTTATTATCGAGTATAGCACTATTTAACAGTTCAAATAGGTCTTTATGATTGCCAAGGCTTTTATGTATTGTGCTTAGTTCACTCTCGTCTGATTTTACTGTTATTCCAGCGCGTGACGCTGGCTGGATCTCAGTTTGGATGACATATTGTTGTGGGAGAGATCCATTTTCACCTGATTCAATTTTACATAAGAACTCAGACAACTCTAAAGTTTTTCCTAGGCCTATTTTTAATAGGTTCATATCCTTTGGTGAACCACGCCCTAGTATTAAGCGCGATAAAGACCTTTCAATATCCGGAATGTTAGATAATATCTCTCGTATTTTTTTGCGTGAATCATGATTATTTACAAAAAATTGAGCGGTACTGAGCCTTAGGTTAATCGCCTTAGAACAAGCAAGGGGTGAAGCGAGCATTTGTTTGAGCAGGCGTCCACCAGAAGCTGTAACTGTATGATCAATAACTGAAATTAGTGAACCTTTCTTTTCACCAAATTGAGTTGAAAACAACTCAAGATTTCTCCTTGCTGAAGCATCAATAAGCATGAAATTTTGTTGCTTATAGGTTTTTGGGAATTCAAGCCTTGGAATGGAGCCCCTTTGCGTTACTCTGACATATTCAAGCAGTGCACCACACGCCATGATTTCTACTTTGCTGAAATTTCCTATACTCCCAAGTTCCCTGATTTTATAAAACTCGCATAACGTTCTGTGAGATTTACTATACTCAAAAAAGCTCTGTGCGTGTTGCGTAATTGATATTTTATAATTTTTTAAAACCGATCTAATTTTTTCATCCTCAGTGAATTTTTCAGAAATTAATAATTCTCTTGGTGATATACGCAATAAATCACTATCTAGAGCTTTCAAACTCGTTAAAGTGTGAAAAAATTTTCCCGTCGATAATTCAAGCCAACTAATAGCATATTCGTCATTTTGTTCAACTATGGACGCGAGATAATTATTGCTTTTATCCTCCAGTAGTGAATCTTCTATAATTGTACCTGGAGTTACAACTCGCACTACATCACGTTTTACTATGGATTTATAGCCCCTCTTTTTTGCTTCATCAGCAGTTTCTAATTGGTCACAGATTGCTACTTTGAATCCTAAATCTATTAGCTTGTGTAGGTAAGATTCACTACTGTGTGCTGGCACTCCACACATTGGTATTTCTTGCCCACACGAATTACCTCTCTTAGTGAGCACTATATTCAGCAATTTCGCAGCTTTAATAGCATCATCGAAAAACAACTCATAAAAATCTCCTAGCCTATAAAATAGCAGATGATCCTTGTATTGAGCTTTCAGGTTCAAATACTGCTCCATCACAGGGGTGTTTTTTTCTTTTACGAAGCTCATAATATTTTTTAATATATTGTATTGATAAACGTTATTATAGATTATATTGTACATGTGGATAATATAAAATTTAAATAGGTGTATAGAGGGAAAAATTTAAAACAATTAAATTTCTTGGATCCAAGTAGTCAGGACACTTGGATGACATAAAGAGTAGGAGTATTTGATGACAAAAAAACAAAAAACGCAGTTGTCATTCCAGCACGTGACGCTGGAATCCAGAATATCCTAATTACAAGGTTTATTATTTAGTTTGAAAAATACTATAGCTTTTTCTATATAAGTTGTTGCCCTTCTTTATCATTTTTACCATTTGCAGCACCAACAGATATTTCAGAGCTAACAGAGCTAACAGTGCTAATAGTTTTTTCTATCGCTTTAGCCTGTTCATAGTCTTGACTCAAAAAATACATGGCCAGTCCAACAGCTATACTAGCAACAAGAACAGATGCTATCATTACACCTAGTATCATACCACCAGAAAGACTTACTGCAACATACACACCAGCTCCAAGTACAACACCAAGAAAACCACCAATTATTACGCCAGGCACTAAACTGCCTATCATAGCGCTTTCTTTTTTCGTATGAGCTTGTTTTTTCATACTTTTAATAAGCACTTCTTTTGTTTTTCCTTGAGCTAAATCTGAAGGAATTTTATTATCCGCGTTTTGTATCAAAGGATTTGCACTATATGTAACAAGAAGGGTGGTTATTTCTTCAGTTTTATTACCTATAACTGCATGATGTAGTAATGTATTTCCCTCTTCATCTTTAAAGTTTATATGAGTACGAAATTCTTCATCTAGATTTCTTATTGGGTTGTTTTTTGCATATATCCCAGATTGTATTGCTCTATCTAAGCATTGTATCACTTGTTCTAGTGATTGCTCGCCAGGATTTTGTATAAAATGAAGCAGAATTTCGTGTACTATCGCTTCCTTTGTAGTTTTTGGGCATCGTAAAGCGTAATTAAATGTCTGTGTAGTAATAACTTCTTCTTTTCTTTTTTTAAGAACAACCCTTAAATCTTCAATCGCCTTTTCACCATCTTTTATTCCAAGAATTATTGAATCCAAATTATTTATCATGCTATCCTCCTTGGTTTGATTGCATTACTCATTAATAAATAATATAATAAATCCTGCTAAAAGTCAAGCAATTAATTAATAAGTTAATATAATCCTCCAAAAGGAGCTCCTTACTTTTTGTTCAGCATGTCCATTGGATCAGACTCTTTAAGCTTGCTGTTTGCTGAATTTATTCATCACAATAGCTACAATGTGCTATCGAAGTTCTCTGTAATCTTAGTTGGTTCTTCTAGAATATTCAAAATATCAGTTGCACAATAAACCCGATCTCTCTTTCCTTGAGAAGTTTGTGAAACGATGCCTAAATCTTCAAGCTTTACGATTGCTCTTTGGGCTGTTGTAAATACGACACCTAAGTTTTCAACCACTTTCCTTATAGTAAAGTAAGGGTTTAAAGACTATTAACTAAATCATTGTCCCATTCAAATTTTGGTGGCAAGGGGCTTGGTATAAATGCCTGATAACCAGCGAATACTTTGCCTGATGGTGATCCTTTAATATACATTCATTCAACCGAGCACACTATTTTTATAGTATATATTATTTTCAAATAAAGTCAAAAATGAAAATAAGGCTTTATCTTATTTGCGTGCATGAAAATAAGAAACTCTCTTATTATTGATTTTGCTCAAAAACGAAAATAGAAGAAGCTGCTGAACTTTATATATCCTGTTTTTCTGGAGAACTGCTATAAAACTTCTGAGTGAAGTCACTTAATTTTTACACATCTATTGTAGAGTAAGAAGAACCGAATTTGAAACAAAAATGCTAACTGATGCTTGGACTTTACTGACACTTACACTACTTGAAACTATACTTAGTGTAGACAATTTAATCTTTATTTCTCTAGCAATAGATAAGGTACCAAATGCGCTGAGAGAAAGAGTGCGCCTTATGGGCCTTGGATTAGCACTATTAATGCGTTTTGTAATACTATTTTTTACATCATCTATATTATCAATGCAAAAACCTATATTTCACACTGCATCAGCAAGGGATTTACTTATGATCGCAGGGGGATTATTCCTTATTGTTAAGAGCTCTATGGAGTTACGGGATGACATCTTTGTATGTAAGAAAAATAAAAAGAAAGCAAACGTTAAATCAAAATTTTTTTTAGTTGTGCTACAAATTATATTAATAGATTTAGTTTTTTCGGTTGATTCGATATTAACTGCTATAGCACTAACTTATAACATGGTAATAATTGCTACAGCATTTACATTTTCCATGCTAGCAATGCTGTTTTTATCAAGTTATACCGCCCAGTTAATCAAATCTAACCCAGGGTTAAAAATAATCGCCATTTTATTTATTTTACTTGTCGGTGTGTACCTCATACTTCATGGATTTCATATAGAATTACCAAAAGGATATTTGTATTCTTCATTTATGTTTGCACTGCTTGTGGAAATTATAAGCAAAATAAAGAAAATTAACCGTCATACCGCGATTCATTCGCGGTATCTCTAGATCCAGCTAACAAGCAGCGGGATCTTTTTGATTTACTCCCACTCAATAGTTGCGGGTGGTTTAGAAGTGATATCATAAACAACTCTATTTACTCCGGGAACATTATTAACAATTATACTGCTGACATTGCGTAAAAAATCCCAAAATACTAGCAAGTGTTGATCCTTATCTTCAAATGGAAATGCATCGGCTGTCATACCATCAGATGATGTTACAGCCCTTAAAGCACAAACATATCCATACGTACGACCATCTCCCATAACGCCTACAGTTTTTATTGGTAATAATACAGCAAAAGCTTGCCATATCTTATCATATAGATCGTAATTTTTCATCGTATTAATATATATTTCATCTACTTCTTGCAATATTCGCACCTTTTCTTCATCGACTTCACTTATAATCCTCACTGCAAGTCCAGGTCCAGGAAATGGATGTTGAAATATTATCTCATCTGAAAGCCCAATTTCTTTTCCAAGTAGCCTTACCTCATCTTTAAAGAGGTAGCGTAAAGGCTCCACTAGCTTCAGGTTCATCTTTTCTGGCAACCCACCAACATTATGGTGAGACTTAATTGTACTAGTGTTGTTTGAGGCATGCCCTGACTCAACTACATCAGAGTAGATGGTACCTTGCATCAAAAAATCCACATCACCTATTTTTTTTGCTTCTTCTTCAAACACTTCAATAAAAGTGTTACCGATAATTTTTCGCTTTTCTTCTGGATCAGTTATTCCCTTCAACCTACTCAAAAATAAATTTGATTTATCAACGTAATTTATCGGAATCTCTTTCAACATAGCGATGGTTTGGTTCTTGCGTAACAACCCAGTATCGATAAAAATACAGTTCAATTGTTTTCCTATAGCTTTATGTGTGAGAGCCGCTGCAACGCTTGAATCAACCCCACCACTTACTGCAGCGATTACTTTTTTCTCTCCTACTACATTTTTGATTTTTTCCTTTTGCTCCTCAATAAACGACTTCATTGTCCAGTCTCTTTTGCAATTTGCAATATCCAAGAAGTTAGAGAGCAATTTACTGCCATTTGTTGTGGGCTTAACCTCAGGATGGAACTGAGTACAGTAAATCTTCCGCTGTTCGTTGACAATCATTGCAATTGTTTGATTTATCACACCTGATGCGATAACAGTAAATCCCTGTGGTATAGTATCAACACTGTCCGCATGGTTCATTAATACATCCACTTCAGAATTAACATCCCAGGTATCCTTTACAATGGGGGATTCTTTTAGTATCTTGATTTTAGTTCTACCAAACTCCTGTTTGAAACTCTCTTTTACTTTTGCTCCAAAATAATGACAAATGAGTTGCTGTCCATAGCATATTCCAAGTATAGGAACGCTTGTTGCCTCATTAAGTTTTATAATTTCATGTACTACTCTACTTGTTTCAGAACAATCATCATTTACAGATTGTGGTCCTCCAGAGAGAATAAACCCATTGAATTTTGATATTGTTTCAAAACTGATGTTGCTTGGAAATATCTCACAATAAACACCCATTCCTCTTACTTGTCTTGCGATAAGCTGTGTAAACTGTGAACCAAAATCAATAATGGCAATTGCTGACAATTTGCTCCTCCATATTATTTAAAATGATATCTGATAATAAAGAAAATAATGGAGTAAGTAAACCAAGACCTGTTTAAAAGCTTTAACGCGTGGTACAAGTTAGCTATATAGCTAATTTTCCTACACCATACCGCTGCGGCGCTAACTAGTAGCGGAATGACAGCAATCTACGTCATACCGCCGCAGTATCTCAGCCGCTAACAAGTAGCGGGATTATCTTCATGCTGCCACGAACCGTCATACCACCGCGAACCGTCATACCGCGATTCATTTGCGGTATCTTGGCAATAGATCCCGCTAACAAGTAGCGGGATGACGATTGTCGTTTAGCCATAAATGTTTAAGAAATTTACCAAATGAAAAAAAAGGCAAAAGAAGCCCCGTAGTTGGCTAATTACTTACATTATACTTTCAAGTATGGCGTTTTTTTATTCTAAACGCTTAATAACCGCGACTCAGCTGCTTTTAAATGCAACTAACCTTAGCTATAAATGTTTAAGAAATTTACTAAACAGAAAAAAAGGCAAAAGAAACCCTAGGGTAGCTAGTTATTCACTATCCATTTTTTAAGTTGGCGTTTTTTTATGTTTTAAACGCTTTATAAGCGCGTTTCAGCTTATGTAGGTAGAAGTTTGATAAAGACATAAGGTGCACATAGTGCAAAAAATTAAACATGAGACGCCAGATACGTGAGTTTTTTTGTCATTTAATCTGTACAGAGAAGATAAATAAATAGCTTCAATTTTATGATAAGAGGGCTGGCGGAGTTTGTCAAGAAAGTTTTTTCGTTTCTATTCCCAATAAAAGTGCGTTATATGGTTATGCAAGAAGTCTATTTACCCATTTGCTTAACTTTCTCTCTACTTTTTCTGAGTAAGGCCGCTATTGGCATGACAGACATTCATCGTAGTCAATATCTGTTTTTTGTTGCAATATTTCACTTTTTTTGAATATGTCATGCGAGACCTTATCGGCTCTCTGCATTGATTGTGATCTGCAGTAATATAAGCTCTTCAATCCTTTTTTCCAAGCAAGCATGTGTATTTTGTGCAAGTAACGTTTATGTACGTTGGCAGGTAAGAACAGATTTACTGATTGAGATTGACAAATATACGAAGTTCTATTACTTGCATGTTCTATAATCCATCTTTGGTCAAGCTCGTACGCTGTTTTAAATGTCAATTTTTCATGCTCACTAAGAAAATCTAAATGCTGAACGGAACCCTCGTTTGTTGAAATTGAAGACCATATTTTATCATTGTCTTGATTTTTTTCTGCTAATAGTTTTTGCAAGAATTTATTTCGCACTACAAATGAGCCTGTAAGTGTCTTTTGTATGAATACGTTTGCTGCGTATGGTTCTATTCCAGGGGAGGTATTACCTGCAATAATGGAGATCGAGGCAGTAGGAGCAATAGCGAGTTTGTGTGTAAACCTTTCCATTAGATCAACTTCTTTGGCATCAGGACATGCTCCCTTTTCTTCTGCTAATTTTTTAGAAACTATATCTGCTTGCTCGCGTAAATACTTAAATATTTTTTTATTCCATTGTTGTGCTGTTACTGATTCAAAAGGAACCATTTTGCTTTGTAAAAATGAATGAAAGCCCATCACACCAAGACCAATACTGCGTTCTCTGGCTGCAGAATATTTTGCTCGCTGCATTTCATTCGGTGCTTTATTTATGAAATCTTCCAATACATTATCAAGAAAGCGCATTATATCTTCTATGAAGAGTTTATTGTCTTTCCATTCTTCGTAGTACTCAAGGTTTACGGATGATAGACAACACACAGCAGTGCGTGACTTATTCAGGTGATCATAACCTGTGGTTAAAGTTATTTCACTGCATAGATTTGACATCTTGATGTCTAAGTTGAGCTTTTTGTAAGATTCTGGCTTATTGTTATTTGTTGCATCAAGGAAAATAATGTAAGGTTCTCCAGTTTCAACTCTTGCTGTTAATATTTTGATCCATATATCCCGCGCTTTTACAGTTGAAATAACCTTATTGTTGTGAGGGCTTATTAAATTCCATTCTTGATCATTCTCAACAGCCTGCATAAATTTATCTGTTACTATTACAGCATGATGTATATTTAACGCTTTGCGATTTGGGTCACCGCCTGTTGGCTTGCGTAAATCTAGAAACTCTTCTATCTCCGGATGAGATACAGGAAGGTAGACTGCTGAACTTCCTCGCCTTAGGGATCCCTGACTAATTGCAAGCGTTAGAGCATTTTGCACTACAATAAATGGAACAATTCCTGATGTTTTGCCGCTACCCTTTACGCTTTCGCCTATTGAGCGTAAATTTCCCCAATAACTACCTATGCCTCCTCCACGTGCAGCAAGCCAAACATTTTCGTTCCATAGATCAACTATTCCCTGCAAGCTGTCTTCGGTTTCATTAAGAAAGCAAGAGATAGGTAACCCTCTCTTAGTGCCACCATTGCTGAGTATTGGTGTTGAAGGCATGAACCACAAGTTGCTCATGTAGTCATAAAGACGCTGCGCATGTTCTTTATTATCAGAATAGTAATTAGCAATACGTGCAAAGAGGTCTTGATAACTTTCATTTTCTATTAAATACCTGTCTGATAGAACTGCTTTTCCAAAGTCGGTTAATTTGCTGTCCTTTGCGTAATTAATGGTAATGTTATTCATAAAGTTCCTTTTATTCTTTTATTATATATAGATACTTAAAAGTCATTTTGAGCGATTTTTAAGTTAGGTTTTTCGGACTTTCTTGTTGATGCTGTAATGCAAACAAGATACCGTCAACCTGACTGCCATATATTTTACAGTAACTCATATAACTTATTTGCATATTTATTTCTTTTGCAACATGTTGAACATAACTTTCTGAGTGACGAAAATAGTCTCCTTTATTTACAAAGTCAATACCTTCACCTTCCTTTCTTCTTATTGAACATACAATAACCCCTTTTTTGCTCGTAGATCTTTTTGCTAATTCCAATTCTTCTTGAAAGTCATGTAGATAATGTAGCACTTCAGCAAAGATAATTACATCATACTGCTGGTTTTTCTCTTGTTTAAGAAACTCTTTCATTTCCATATGTATTAATTCATTGTAAACAGGCTTACCTTTTATAAAGCATCCTCTTGCGATATTTAGCATTCTACTTGAAATGTCAATTCCTGTTATATGGTTTCCAATACTATTTATTTTCAAGAAATGACCACATATTCCAGTTCCACAACCAAGGTCGAGTATATTGAGCTCAGAAGTGGAGTTGTTGAAGATTTTTGTAATTATCATGTGTACAAGTTCATGCCCTCTATATTGTTTGGCAATCAACCAATGCTCAACAAAATATTCACCTGTGTAATCAAAATATTGTCTTATGAGGTTTTTTGGCAATTCTGTAATAGGCGCTGAGTTTGTCATTTTTTTTATATAGTAAGACGCCTCCTCGTGGTCATTATCTAATTTTAGTGCCCTTGTTAAATAATTATAAGCTTTGTTAGTATTCCCTACCGCAAAATGACACCTTCCGATGTTATACCAGACTATAGGTAAATGGGGGTAAAATATGCTAATTAACCAAAATCGTAACTTTGCATCTGATATGCTACCTTTATAAAAGTGATATAAACCGATTTCAATGTTGGTGTTTAACAGGTTCTTAGATTTTTTAAGAAGCACTGTCATTTCTTTATGAAGAGTATTATATTTATTCACAATGAAGTGTTTTACTTTCTTAATATTTAATACGCCAATGAGCTTAGACATACAATTTAAAGCAACGTTTTTTATAAAAGAGAGATTACTTTTCATACGTTAGAAATACTCCGAATGTTTATTATCATTTTTAGGCAATTGATTTTAACACATTTTATCTTACAAAATATCTTTTTTATTAATTTTTACTGTATATATAAGTTTACCACATATTTCTCAGATTATACTGTTTAGGATTGCTAGTATATTGTTGTTGATAATATAAGTAAATGTTTTGTGCAAAAAGGCGTTGACATATTATTTATTAGGTTATAATATATAAAAGATTAATTTAGTTTTTAGATGTTTGACAAGTTTTATGGTAGAGATTAATTTAATCTCAATTCAATTTTAATAATATTTAACTCTGCATATTCTGCATATAGTCGGATAAATAAATTATTAAGAGCACTTGATGGATGCCTTGGCGTTAAGAGGCGATGAAGGACGTGGCAGGCTGCGATAAGCTGTGGGGAATTGTCAACAAATTTTGATCCGCAGATTTCCGAATGGGGAAACCCAACTAGTTTAGCTAGTTATTACGTACTAAGTATGTAAAGCAAACTTGGTGAACTGAAATATCTAAGTAGCCAAAGGAAAAGAAATCAACCGAGATTCTGTTAGTAGTGACGAGCGAAAGCGGAAAAGGCTAGTGATTTAAGAATAAGAATTAGAATACTCTGGAAATAGTAACCATAGAAGGTGATAGTCCTGTATAAGTAGAAAGTTTTTAAATCCTTGAGTAGAGCGGGGCACGTGAAATCCTGTTTGAATATGGGGGGACCATCCTCCAAGCCTAAATACTCCTTAACGACCGATAGTGAACAAGTACCGTGAGGGAAAGGTGAAAAGAACCCCGGGAGGGGAGTGAAATAGAATCTGAAATCAAGTGCTTACAAACAGTTGGAGCTCTATATCAATTTATTGATATTTAGAGTGACAGCGTACCTTTTGCATAATGGGTCAGCGAGTTAATCTATGAAGCAAGCTTAAGCCGTTAGGTGTAGGCGTAGCGAAAGCAAGTCTGAATAGGGCGTTTTAGTTTTATGGATTAGACCCGAAACCAAGTGATCTAGTCATGACCAGATTGAAGGTGTGGTAAAACACACTGGAGGATCGAACCAGTTAATGTTGCAACATTATTGGATGAGTTGTGATTAGGGGTGAAAGGCCAATCAAACTTGGAAATAGCTGGTTCTCCGCGAAATCTATTTAGGTAGAGCGTTGTATGTATGTTGTTGGGGGTAGAGCACTGGATAGACTAGGGGGATTCACCGTCTTACCAAATCTAACTAAACTCCGAATACCAACAATTAATTATACAGCAGGCACACTACGGGTGCTAAGTCCGTGGTGAAGAGGGAAACAACCCAGATCACTATCTAAGGTCCCAAAATTACAGCTAAGTGGGGAAGGAAGTAGAAAAACCATTACAGCTAGGAGGTTGGCTTGGAAGCAGCCATCCTTTAAAGAAAGCGTAACAGCTCACTTGTCTAAATAAGTTTTTCTGCGCCGAAAATGTACCGGGGCTAAAGCTGTATACCGAAGATGTGAGTGCTTATTGATTTCGATCAATAGGCGCGGTAGCGGAGCGTTCCGTAAGTCTGTGAAGGTGGTTTGTGAAAACTGCTGGAGATATCGGAAGTGAGAATGCTGACATAAGTAGCGTAAAAGAGTGTGAAAAACACTCTCACCAAAAATCTAAGGGTTCCTACGTTAAGTTAATCTGCGTAGGGTTAGTCGGTTCCTAAGGCGAGTCCGTAAAGGAGTAGTCGATGGCAATTAGGTTAATATTCCTAAACCTCTTAAGTGTGACGGGTTTCGTATTTGTATAGATCTTATTGGATTGATCTATGCTTAAAAGAAGCTCCAGGAAATAGCACTTATATTTATGAGGCCGTACCGCAAACCGACACTGGTGGATGAGTAGAGTATACTAAGGTGTTGAAAGAATGATGTTGAAGGAACTCGGCAAATTATACCTGTAACTTCGGAAGAAGGGTAACCTGCTTTTAGGCAACTATGAGTAGGTGGCACAAAATAGGGAGTAGCGACTGTTTACTAAAAACACAGGACTCTGCAAACACGTAAGTGGAAGTATAGGGTCTGACGCCTGCCCGGTGCTGGAAGGTTAATAGGAAGGGTGCAAGCTCCGAATTGAAGCCCCAGTAAACGGCGGCCGTAACACTGACGGTCCTAAGGTAGCGAAATTCCTTGTCGGGTAAGTTCCGACCCGCACGAATGGCGTAACGATTTCTCCACTGTCTCCAACATCACTTCAGCGAAATTGAATTCCCCGTGCAGATGCGGGGTACCCGCGGTTAGACGAAGAGACCCCGTGCACCTTTACTATAGCTTTACATTGCTATTAAAAGTGTGATGTGCAGGATAGGTGGGAGACTTTGAAGTTATGGCGCTAGCTATAATGGAGTCAACCTTGAGATACCACCCTTTACACTTTTGATATCTAACTATGTTTCATTATCTGGAGCTAGGACATTGTATGGTGGGTAGTTTGACTGGGGCGGTCGCCTCCTAAAAAGTAACGGAGGCGTGCGAAGGTAAGCTAGAGCTGGTCGGAAATCAGCTTGATAGTATAATGGCATAAGCTTGCCTGACTGCGAGGCTGACAAGCCAAGCAGAGACGAAAGTCGGTCATAGTGATCCGGTGATTCTGTATGGAAGGGTCATCGCTCAACGGATAAAAGGTACGCCGGGGATAACAGGCTGATGGTGTTCGAGCGTTCATAGCGACGACACCGTTTGGCACCTCGATGTCGACTCATCACATCCTGGGGCTGAAGAAGGTCCCAAGGGTTCGGCTGTTCGCCGATTAAAGTGATACGTGAGTTGGGTTTAGAACGTCGTGAGACAGTTCGGTTTCTATCTGCCGTGGGTGAAGGAAATTTGAGAAGGTCTGACTCTAGTACGAGAGGACCGAGATGGATATACCTCTGGTGTACCAGCTGTTATGCCAATAGCATCGCTGGGTGGCTATGTATAGATGGGATAATTGCTGAAAGCATATAAGCAAGAAACCCTCTTCAAAAAGATTTCCCAATTAAGGCCGTGGAAGACTACCACGTTGATAGGCTAGGTGTGGAAGCATGGTAACATGTGAAGCTAACTAGTACTAATAGCCTGATTGATTTATTTGCTTTCTATATGTGTGTATGCAGTGTTAAATATTAAGTTAAAATTGTTAAGTTAGAAATTTTTATTGACTTGGTGGCTATAGCAAAAATGAACCACCCGATCTCATCTCGAACTCGGAAGTGAAACTTTTTAGCGCTGATGGTACTTGAAAAGGGAGAGTAGGTCGCCGCCAAGTTTATAAAAATTTCTTTGTTAATTAGACAGTAGGTATACTTATATTTGGTATCCGTTCAGCGGAGTGGCAGAATAAGGTAGACAAGGTGATCTAAAAAGATAATCATAGAGCAAAAGTGAAATAATATGGTAAACCTTTTAGAACTTTGCAAAAATTTACAGCAAAAAATAGAAAGGTTAGAAGCAAAAATAGAAAGATTGGAAAAAGAGAATGAAAGTTTAAAAGCAGAAAATAAGGCTTTAAAGATAGAAAATGCTGAGTTAAGAGAAAGACTCGGTTTAAGCTCAAAAAATTCATCAATACCAAGTTCCAAAGAGTTGTATAAAATAAAAAAGAATAAGCCGAAAAGCGAAAGGAATATTGGCGGTCAGGTTGGTCATAAAGGAAGTTTTCGCGCCAACATGGATGCAGATAAAGTAGTAAAGATAGAGTTGCCTAATACTTGCGAATGCGGAGGAGAAATTGCAATATGTGAAAAACCATATATTCATCAGAAAGTTGATCTTCCAGAAATCAAGCCTTATGTAGTGGAATATCAGTTAGAACATGGCCGTTGTCGGAGATGCGGAAAGAGAAGAAGTAGCAAGTTACCGGAAGGTGTTACGCCAGATACATTTGGTCCAAGGGTTAAGTCAATAATTGCAGCGTTCAGCGGATTCTACAAAAATTCAAAACGCGAAATAGCGAGTGTCGTAAATGATATCTTCAATTTGAACATAAGCGTCGGTAGCATATCAAATAGTGAACATAGAGTTGCTTCAAAATGCAAAAAAATGTATGAGCAGATCGAACAAGAGATAAGTAGGAGTAAAGTTCTACATATTGATGAAACGAGCCATTATAACAAAGGTAAACTCGCTTGGTGTTGGATGTTTGCAAGCAATACGGCAAGTTTTGTAAAATTTACAGAGTCAAGAGGAATGAAAGTTTTACAAAATAGTAAATTCTGCAATCGCAATAGCTTGGTAATAACTGACAGGTATGCAGCATACAATTATTTTGCCGATAAAAACAGGCAAATCTGTTGGGCACATTTATCAAGAGATTTTGAAAGATTAGCACATAGTTGGAATATTGAAGTTAAAGTTCTGGGTTGTTACTTGAGAAACGTGGCCACTGAATTATTTGCACTAAAAAAAGCTTTACTAAAAAGTGAGATAGATGTTTTGAGGTTTGTCAGACGTGCCAGAAAATTAAGAAAACGTACAAAGTATTACTTGAAGGAGATATCTCGTTTACCTGAAGCAATTGGAGCCTCTCGAGTTGCAAAAAATGTTCTGAGATCTGAAAGAATGATGTGGAAATTTTTAGATGACCCAGAAAATATTCCGCTGACAAATAACCACGCTGAACGGCAAATTCGGCATTATGTCGTTTATCGCAAAAACTCATATTTTACACAATCAAAGCGGGGAAATACATTCCTTGAGCGGATAATTTCATTATACTTAACTTGGAAACAAAGGGGTCTCAATCCTTTCCAAAATCTCCTATCTATTGTTTCTTAAACCACTCTCCTGAACGGATACTATATTTTAACTTTCTTGTTTTGTTACTATTCTTTAAGTTTTTACTTTAACTACGATATCTTTTTTTTCTTATATGTTCTTGGTCATTTTCTACATTATTTAGCATTGTTCCTACTTCCCCTAATTGATTCCCTTTTGAAGGAGAATTACTGATTTCTGGTAATATTACATTACCTCCCACTTTTTTAAATAATTCTTCTTGTTGGCGAAATGCTGACCTCCAATCTGTTCCTGTTCCTTTAGGAAGAAATAAGAATTGATACATCTGACCAAAGCCTGTGTTATTTACCTCTTTTATATGCTCTACCATTCACCACACCCATTAACTATTTTTAAAAATTTTACCTATATTATCATAAAAAATATAGTTGTAAATACCTTAATTGAGATTTTTTTTTATTTTATCTTTTTTAAGCAAATAGTTAGATCTTTTTGTAAATTTTTATAACTTGCTTGCATAATGTTTCTATGAGTTAGTATTATGTAGTAGTGCCCTATATTACTTATATTTAAAATGCTAATTTTAGCAAGCATTCGTAGTTGCCTTTTTATTTTATTTCTTTTTGCTGCTTTTCCGGTTTTTTTACTGATAGCCAGACCTACTCTAATAGTATGAATGTACTTTTCAGGTTCTCTTTCTTTTATAGCGTACAGTGATATATAAAGCCCACGATAAAAAAGACTGTTGAGTGCTAACTTATTTTTGAAAGCAGAAGAAAAATCTTTTTTTTTATACTTACTATGCGCATAATTTGTTACACCCTAATGAACGGCGCCTATTAAGGATTTTTCTTCCAGCTCTTGTTGCCATACGTGAACGAAATCCGTGTCTGCGCTTTCTTATCAAATTTTTTGGTTGAAATGTTCTCTTCATTGTTTTTATATTAATATAATTATTTATTTTAAATTGTTTTACTTTATTGTCAAATAATGGTGAACTTGTATGACATTTTCGTAGAATAAAATTTGATGCATGGAAGAATGAATTCGGTGATAGTCATACCTGTCTTACTAATCCTTTTATTTTGTTTTAGTAGGTTTCAAGAAGTAAATAAGGTTAAATCTTATCTATATCTTAGTTGTGTATGGATGCTAACTTGGTTGTTAGTATTCTATAATAATTGTTTTGTAACTTTTATTTCTATAGCGTTACTTTTTTTCATGCTTGCTTTTATCTTTAAAAATAAAAGAAATAAGATAATAAAACTTTCGTTATTTGTGGCTTTGGCCATATCATTTTTTATCACTTTATTTATAATGCTGTCTATTTTTATTCAATCCATTAGTTTTTTTAATAAAGTAGCTATTTCAGAATTCTTGTTTTGCTTGAAATGGGGCCACAATGTAGTCACTATCAATGAAGAGAAGATAGGATGTTTTGGTATAGCGCCGCTTTTAGTTGGTACATTACTTATAACTATTATAGCAATGTTAGTTGTCGTTCCGCTTGGTTTATTTTCTGCAATATATATTAGTGAATATGCGAGTGAGAAAGTGCGTTATATTGTTAATACAACTTTGCAAGTTTTGTCTGCTATTCCTACGGTTGTATATGGATATTTCGCGGTTGTGTTTTTGTCTTTCTTTATAAAGCAGGTAGCAAATTTTTTTGGTTTAAGTATACACTCAGAAAGTGCCTTAGTTGCCGGTTTATCGATTGGGATAATGATTCTTCCTTTTATTATTTCTTTACTCGAAGATGCCATAAGATCTGTTCCAAAAAGCTTGCGTTATGGCTTCATGGCACTTGGTGCAACTCCAGCGGAAACTATATGGCATATAACAATACCTTATGCAATGCCTACAATTTTAAGTGCAATTTTATTGTCAATTTCAAGAGTGATAGGTGAAACAATGATTGTGCTAATGGCTGTGGGAATCAACGCAAATTTGACTTTTAACCCTCTTAATTCAGTTACTACCATTACCGTGCAGATCGCTACATTACTTACCGGAGATCAGGATTTCAATAGTGTACAAACTCTTGCTGCTTATGCGCTTAGTTTAGTATTGTTTATTATTACTTGGCTATTAAATGCATTTGCATTGTTTGTAATGAAGCGTAACTAGTAAGCGTTTTAATGTTGCAAAATTTCTATTAATAATATAAAATTTATTTTCTTTAGAAGTTCTTTTATGGAATTATAGTGTTAGGTGATAAAAATAAAGAGATGAATATAGGTAGAGCGATTAAGGTAACTCAAGCAGTTGTTGATATAAAATTTGAAGGTGAATTGCCTAAAATATTTAATGCTTTAAAAAGCAAACTAAAATATAAGGATAAGGAGCTGGTTTTAGAAGTTTCGCAGCATATAGGTGACAATATAGTTCGTTGTATTGCTATGGATAGCACAGATGGCATGTCAAGGGGGGATGAATTTGTTGATACAGGTGCACCAATATCGGTGCCAATTGGGCGTTCAACTTTAGGAAGGATTTTTAATGTTGTTGGAGAGCTTATAGATGAGTGTGGTCCACTGAAGGGAAAGTATAACTTAGAGCCTATACACAGAGCACCTCCAAGTTTTACTGAACAGAGAATACAGGAAGAAGTTTTAGTTACGGGAATAAAAGTTATAGATCTTCTTGCACCTTATCTTAAAGGAGGAAAAATTGGCTTATTTGGTGGAGCCGGTGTTGGTAAAACAGTCCTAATAATGGAATTAATTAATAATATAGCAAAAGCTCATAAAGGATTTTCTGTGTTTGCCGGGGTAGGGGAGAGAACGCGTGAAGGTAACGATCTTTATCACGAGATGATCACTTCAAATGTAATAAATATAAATGAGCATGAAAAATCTCAAGCTGTTTTGGTTTATGGTCAGATGAATGAGCCTCCTGGAGCAAGGGCTAGAGTTGCTTTAACAGCACTTACTATGGCAGAGTATTTTCGTGACCGTGAAAACCAAGATGTTCTATTTTTTGTGGATAATATCTTTAGATTTACACAAGCTGGTTCTGAAATTTCTGCTTTACTTGGAAGAATACCGTCAGCTGTTGGTTATCAGCCAACCCTTGCAACTGATATGGGTGCAATGCAAGAAAGAATAGCTTCAACAACTTCTGGCTCTATTACTTCTGTGCAAGCTATATATGTTCCTGCGGACGATTTGACTGATCCAGCCCCAGCAACTACATTCTCTCACCTTGATGCAACCACAGTGTTGTCAAGGCAAATAGCTGAAATGGGAATATACCCTGCTGTTGATCCACTTGATTCAACTTCTCAGTCTTTATCTGCTGAAATCATTGGTGAAGAACATTATAATGTAGCTTCTGAGGTGAAACGTATATTGCAAACTTATAAATCACTGCAAGATATTATCGCAATACTTGGTATGGATGAGCTATCTGATGAAGATAAAATTATTGTTGATAGGGCTCGTAAGATTCAGAAATTTCTTTCTCAACCTTTTCACGTTGCAGAAATATTTACTGGCATGCCTGGTAAATTTGTTTCACTTTCTGATACTGTTTCCAGTTTTAAAGGGATTGTTGAAGGCAAATATGATCACTTACCAGAGGCTGCTTTTTATATGGTGGGGAATATAGATGAAGCAATAAAAAAGGCTGAATTAATACAAGCTGAAGCTAAATAAAAGTTAAAGATTATGAATACTTTTAAAGTGCAATTTTTCTCTCCTGATGATCAAATTTCATTCAGTGGAGTGGTTTCTCTTTCAGTAACTGGGCTCGAAGGGGAGCTTATGATTTTAGCTCACCATGCTCCTTACTTAATTTATTTATTGCCTGGTATGATTACTGTTAAAATGAGTAACCAAACAGAAAAGAAGGTTGTAATTGATAGTGGCGTATTAGAAGTTGCAAATAATAATTGTAGCATTATAACAAGTCAAATTCAGGTTTTTGATCGTGCAATTCATGATGAGAAATCGTTTAAAAATAAGAGAATTAGTATATATTTAAGTTATCTTGATGAGAAGTTTCTTTCTTAGTTATTTTAGGCAAAAAGTCAATTATCATTCAAGTGGCTATAAGATTTTTGCTCAGGGGGCTCTTTTTTGTCATCCCAGAAACCCCGGGGTGTCATCCCAGTGTCGGAGTACTTTAGGTGTATGATCCCAGAGTGTGATGGTATGGGACCATACACCTAATCAAATAAAAATTAAAGAAGGAGAGTTGGTTGTAACGGTTGGAGATAACGACTTTGTTTTACCTGGAATTTACGTTGGATAAACTACAAAAAATAACAGGTAAAAATCAACGTAAATTTAAGATAAATCGATTTTATTAGTATTATCAAATCAAAATCTGTTTTTAATTAATCAATAATACTTTTTTACATATTTTCATCCCCTTTCATGGATTTTTTAATTTTATAGATGATATCTAATATTATTAGAAGCATTGTAAAATATCTTATGAGAAAAATTATAAAATATATTAGCATTATTGGTATTGCATGTTTGACCTTACCCAGAAAAAGTAGAGAGAAAGTTAAGACGTTTTTATCATGAGAATAAATTGTGCAGGAATGCAATAGTTAATAGTAGAATGTCTACGTTATTTGTTATAAAAGATTTCTATGTATTCAAATATGGCAGTTCTGGTTTGTTGAGCGAGAAGTATCAATAAGCAGCTCCCTTTTAAGTGAACTTTTCTGCAACAGAGTTATCGTAACAACAGCCCTTATGGCTCATGCTGGAAATGATGTTTTTTGTATTCAATAGAAATTGGTAATTTTGAGAGGTATACTGTGACCCTTGATCGCTATGTAACAGCAGATTTTTATCGGGTTTGCGTTTATCAACGGCCATCAATAAAGAATCTATAACTAATTATCATGTTACTCATTAACCACCATGCGTGAATATAGGTCAATTATTGCCGCCAACAACCTTCTTTAGTTTTTATGTAGGTAATCCCAAACTTTATTTGGCTGATCAGTAGTAAAATTTTGATCCAATGTGTTCGGAGCCACAACTCGGTTGCTTATTTGCTGTTTTTTATTTTTGAACCTTCGTCTAAGCTTGGTTTTAATGCCATTTTCTTGCATAACACTTTGTACTGTTTTAATTTTTGCCTAAAGCTTTTAATTCAGCGTGAATTTTAGGGGCTCCATATCTGCATTTAGAATGCTTGATGTATTTTTTGAATATCTGCTAGAAGCCCTTCTTTTGCTAATTCTTTACTGCTTTTTTCCTTAGCAACCCATACCACCAGTACAAAACCCTACATAGTTCCTGTGTTTTATAGCAATTTCTATATAAAAGAATACTTTACTCTTTTTCTTTGCCCAGGGCTTTTTTTAAGATGTCTCTTTCTCTTATTAGCTCTTTTTTTAGATCAAATCTTTCTTTGTCATAAGGAGCCTTTGCCTGGAAATGCGTATGCTCCAGACATTTTTCCATCATATTTTCTTACTTAACATACTGCCATCTATACCTAGATCTTTTGCTATTTTTGTACTTGCTTGACCTGTTTCTTTAACCAGCTTAACAGCTTCTAATTTGAATTCTGCTGTATATTCTCTTCTATTTGTCATATTTTGAAAAAACGTTTTATTTTACTCCAAAAACGTCTTAACTTTCTCTCTACTTTTTCTGGGTAAGGTCAATTTACCGCCGCGGCGTTAACTAGTAGCGGGATGACGGGTTACCAAATTGTAGAAGTTGCTTTAGCTATAAATTCAAGTTTTATCAATGTCTTGTGTTGTTACCCAAATAATGGTTGTGCAAGCGCTTAATTTTTTGATCAAAAAGGAACAAGTTTAGTAAAAAATAATGATATTATTAGTGGAACATAAAACAGTCCCACTGCAGTACTGATTAGAAGCAATAGAGTAGCTTTATCTGGTTGATAATTCAAAATATTAGCAAGTATTATACTGGACCCAGAAACTGGAATAATAGCTAGCAACATCAGTGCTTTATATATGCTCTCATCGTATATACCTATAACATGCTTGTCTAAAAGGACAATTCCTAAAACAAACAGTGGCCAGAATACGTACTTTGCTGTAATAGTGATCAAAGCAAGCTTCCAATCTATTTTAAAGCTTGCAATATTCGCAATGCTCACTCCAAGTAGCACCATTCCTAATGTGACAAATGTACTTCTAATATTCATCATAACATCTGTTAAAAAAGTAGGTATTTGTATATCGTATATACTTAAAAAGAAGCCCAGAACCATCGCATAAAGCGAAGGAAGTTTGAACAACTTTAATATGCATTCTTTTGCGGTATAAATACCATTTGCAGCTATGTAAAATCCTAAGCTGTTTTCAAATAGCGCCATTCCTATATAACAAACAACATATACAGATACTGAATCTTCATCAAATAAAGCCATGGCAATCGGCAGGCCAAAATAACCCATACTTGTGCTGCCCGAGCTAAATGCTAATATGTTTCTTGTGTTATCCTTAAATAAAAAAGAAGAAAGATAATACACTGATAAGGACATAGTGCTACCTATAAACCATATCAAAATCGGCAGAGAAATTACTTTTAAGTTAACTTCTGTATGAGAGACTCCATATAAAATCACTATTGGATTAGCTATATAAAAAAGTATTTGAGATATAGTGTTTCTATCAATTTTAAGATATTTTCCTGCTAAGTAACCAATAAATATTGTAATATAAATAGGTAATATTTTGAGAAAAAGAGTAAGGAACATACTAGCCTATTGTAATATTTTTGATTGATAAAGTGACATTAGATCTTAAGGTGTTGTAAAAGTAAACAAAATTTATTTTCCAATTTATCCAGCTCATAGTTAATTAAATTAGTGCCAAAATTTGTTTTTACATAGGACTTAAGAATGACATTTGTATGATAAAATTATGTTAAGTTTCTGTAAAGCTTCTTGCATATTTTTGAATAATGACATATTTACTAAAAATTAAACTGCTTGTAGTAATTTAGACGGACTGTTGAAAAAGTAAGAGGAAATAAGTAAAGTTAGGACAGAGAGTAAGAGCTTTAACATAGTTGTCATATTTTTCTTTAATTAACCCTAGTGTCCAATTTATCCACCATTCCTTCACATGAGGTGTTTCTAACCATTTTAATAACAGTAAAAAATGTTTTCTTTCAACGCTTTAAATGTGATATTTTTATTCATTAATTAAAAATCTCAAATGTTACTACCATTTCTGTTAATCCTGTCTCTCATTGCCAAGTTCATTGAAATTGACATTTCCGTACCTAGTTTTCCTTATATGGTGCACTATTTTAACGTACCGGAAGGCATAATTCAATTAACTATTGCTTATAATTTCCTAGGCTTTTGCATAGGAGGGTTGTTTTTTGGTCCATTGTCTGAATGCTATGGCAGAAGGAGAATTATGATCATAGGTAACACTTTGTTATTAATCGGCGCTGTTGGTTGTGTTTTTGCACCGTCGATTTTTTGGCTTTTAATCTCTCGCTTTGTTCAGGGCATTGGTGTTAGCACATCTGTAGTTGTGTTTGCAATCGTTGCAGACAGCTACAAAGGCGACGAAGCGGTGAAATTTATTGGAATCATGAATTCTGTTCTTACAGTTGTCATGGCAATTGCGCCAGTGTTAGGCAGTTTCATCAATGAAATTGTAGGATGGCGTGGTAATTATGCAACTGTTGCAATACTTTGTTTAATCTCTTGGGTTTTGCTGCTTTTAGCGTTACCAGAAACAAAAAAGGACCGCGATATTTTCAGTTTGAAAAAAATGATGAAAGATTACAGAAAACTACTATCTAGTCCGAGGTTTGTTACGTTGTCTTTGATGTCAAGCCTCTTTTCTGCTGCGTATATGTCATTCATTACTTGTGGACCTTTTCTGTATATGAAGACTTTTGGTTTATCTAGCACTATTTATGCACTACATCAAGGTGCAATAGTTGGGTGCTTCTCACTCATCAGTCTATTTGCTGGCAAAATCTTGCAGAAACTTGGAGCAATAAAGTGTGTAATTTCTGGTACGAGCGTGGGTGCTATTGGGTCTCTATTGCTTGTAATATTCAGTATAATTGTACCCCACTCTTTCTACTTAGAGGTTGTCCGGAAACAAGTAAAAGGCTATAATATCTGAAATTTTAGTACGGGGTAAAGATGAGAAAAAAGTATCCAACAGATCTAAGCGAAAGGGAATGGGCAAGAATAGAAAAACACTTCAGAGTATCATACAAGAAAGGAGGAAGGCCGCCAAAGTATAGCAAAAGAGAAATATTAGAAGCAATTTTCTATGTATTGCGTACAGGGTGTCAATGGCGGTATTTACCAAATGATTTTCCGCTATGGAAGACTGTGTATGAGCAGTTCAGGCAATGGAAGAAGCAGGGAATTTTTGAGAAAATGAATTATGAAATTACAAAATATAGTAGAAGAAAAATAGGAAGGAATGAGCAGCCGAGTGCCTGTATAGTAGATAGTCAATCTGTAAAGACTACAGAAAAGGGGGGATCAAAGGCTATGATGGAAGTAAAAAAGTAAAGGGTAGAAAAAGGCATATAATTACAGACACTCAGGGTTTTATACTAGGTTGTTACGTAGGCGCTGCTAACGAAAATGATAGAGATGGTATTAAAATAGCATTAAACAATATGAGAACAAAATATACTAAAGTTAAAAAAATGTGGGCTGACATGGGATACCAAGGAAGAAATTTAAAGAATCACATAAAGGAAGAATATGACATAGATATTGAAATTGTTACAAGGCCTCCATGTAGATTTTGGGTGCACAAAGATACGCCACCTGAGCTACTACCAACAAGAGAACAAGGGTTTAAAGTACAGCCAAGAAGATGGGTTGTAGAAAGGACTTTTGCTTGGGTTAATAGGAATAGAAGGCTATCGAAGGAGTATGATTTACTCACAACATCCACTGAGAATTTCATATACCTAGCTATGAGTAGGGTTATGTTAAAGAGGGAATATGCTTGAATTTACTAGTTTCCGGACAACCTCTGATACCAATTCCCATTACAGGGCAAACAGATGGACAATGATGGAAGAAAAGCCATACTGAAGTAAGTAAAATAGCGAGGTTTAAATGGCATTAAGATCAAAATTATTGGATGAAAAAGTAGTAGAATCAGCAAAAGAAATGCTGAAGAAAGTAAGGAATAATGCATATGTTTCAAAAAAACTAAATGCTGTAATTGCAGCAAAAAAGTACAGTATAACGGCTGTAGCAAAAATATATTGCATTTCAAGAAGCGCACTAACTTCGTGGGTAAAACTCTTGAAAATTGGCAGAGAAGAAAAACTGTTTGCTCCTTCACAACGTCGTAGAAAAACTAAATTAAATCAGGCTCAACTACAGCAAATTGAAGAGTGGATAGAAGAAAATCCTAATATCACCATTAAAGAAATGAGAATAAGAATCCAGGAAAAGTTCGGATTAAATATCAGCAAATCTACAGTACACCGCCATATGCAAAAGATGAAATTCTCATATATTACACCAAGACCAGTTCATAATGGACAAGATAAAAGCAAACAAGAGGAATTCAAAAAAAAATCTCAATGGAGCTATTAGCAAGTATCCAGAAAAAGAGCTATTTTTCTTTGATGAATCATGGTTTGGCACACATTCAAAAGTTGGACATGGGTGGTTTAAAAAGGGGATTAGAACACAGGTTAAAACAAAATTAGGTAGGCAAAATTTCTATCTCTATAGTGCAGTTAATCCTAGAAATCGAGAGAGTTCTAGCTTATTTGCACCAAATGTCAACACTGATTGCATGAACATATTTCTTGAGCAAATTTCGCAATATCTAGAAACACGAGAGGCTTTTCTCGTTATGGACTGTGCTAGTTGGCATAGGTCAAAAAATTTAAAGGTACCTAAAAATATCGACATTATATACCTACCTCCATACTCACCTGAGCTAAATCCTGTTGAGAGGCTTTGGTTATATATAAAACAGAACATTTTGCGCAATAAAATATACGATACAATTGCTCTACTTGAGGGTGCTTTGTGCAAATTTATTACTTCTCTTGCCAGCTCCACAACTAAACAACTCTGCAATGTTTCCTATTTGACTGGACAACAATGAGAATTGGTATTATTATAGTCTTTTGACCTTTGACCTTTTTAAGATACAATCCGGATTGGATACTGAGTTGGTGAGTATAAAAGTATAGCTTCTACGTCATACCGCTGCGGTATCTCTGCCGCTAACAAGTAGCGGGATGACGATTGTCGGTGAATCTAAGTTACCTTAGCTACATTTCTAGCTGTAACTATAAATGTATGGATTTTTTATCGTGCCATGTTATAATTAACGTCTTGCTAAAAATTAAATATTGATGAATGAACTAAGAAAGTTAAGTATTACACAAATGCATGACGGGCTCAAAAAAAAGAGTTTTTCTGCCGTTGAACTCGTAGAGGCGCACATCAGTGCGGTTGAAAATGAGAAATTAAATGCATTTATAACAAAAACCCCAGAGATAGCAATGAAAGCTGCTAAAGCTGCAGATGAACATTTCTCTAGGCAAAAGGATGATTTAATCTCGCCGCTCATGGGTGTACCAGTTGGCATCAAAGATCTATTCTGTACAAAAGGAATAAAAACAACAGCATGCTCAAAAATGCTGGAAAATTTCGTTCCGACTTACGAATCTACGGTGTCTGACTTGCTTTTAAAAAGTGGAGCAGCCATGCTCGGTAAGCTTAATATGGATGAATTTGCTATGGGTTCTGCGAACACAAATAGCTATTTTGGCCCTGTTGAAAATGTGTGGATTAGAAAAAGCGATGGGGAAAAAGTTGTTCCTGGTGGATCATCTGGTGGATCTGCAGCATCGGTTGCTGGATTTTTATGCGCTGGAGCGTTAGGGAGCGACACCGGTGGATCTGTACGCCAACCAGCAGCTTATTGTGGAGTAGTTGGAATAAAGCCAACTTATGGAAGATGCTCGCGTTTTGGTATGATTGCATTTGCGAGTTCTCTGGATCAAGCAGGAGTCATTACTCGTTCTGTCTCTGATTCAGCATTAATGCTGGAAGCAATTTGTGGCTATGATACAAAAGATTCAATATCGAGCGAAAAGCCAGTGCCTAAATTTTCTAGCTTTATAAATGGTGATGTCAAGGGTAAGTGTATTGGTATACCAAAAGAATATAGGATGGATGGAATTTCAGAGGAAATAGTTCATAATTGGGAAAGAGTTGCTTCCTATTTAAAAGAAAATGGCGCTGAAGTTGTTGACATTACTCTGCCACATACTAAATATGCAATACCAGTCTATTATTTAATCTGTTCTGCTGAAACTTCATCCAATCTTGCTCGTTACGATGGTGTGCGTTATGGATTAAGGGTTGATGCTGATACCCTTGAAGAAATGTATTCACTAACAAGAGCAGAAGGTTTTGGTAAAGAGGTGAAAAGAAGAATTTTAATTGGCGCTTATGCGCTTTCTTCAGGTCATTATAATGAATATTACGAAAAAGCGCAGTGCATTAGGGCATTAATCAGAAATGATTTTATAAAAGCGTTTGAAAAAATAGATTACATACTTGTGCCATCTGCTCCAACAGAAGCTTTTGGCTTAAATGAAAAGCCAGATCCGCTAATTATGTGCATCAATGATGTGTTTACTGTGCCGGCAAGTCTGGCAGGATTGCCTGCTATTTCTGTTCCTGTTGGGCTCTCCAATGAGGGTTTACCACTTGCCTTGCAAGTGATTGGAAATTATTATGATGAAGCTGGAATATTAAATGTGGCAAGTGTGATAGAGCAAAATTGCGGCAGAATAATTAGACCTCTTGCATAATCTATTTTTTGATAGTAATTTTTGCATTAAAATTTGCTTACGCTCCTCAACGTACTCTATGGTTCCATTTTTAGATGAATAGCAAAAACAGGGTATATTAATCTGTTTACAAAATTTTCGTGTAACAGTTCACACTTAATTAAACAGACTGAATTCTGTAATTTTGGGATGTTGAAAAATTTACCTCACGTTGTCATTCCAGCGCATAACGCTGAAATCCAGATTTATAGAAACGAAAAAACTTGCTTGACGTCTGGTAGAGACTCATGACCTTGAAACCAGCGATTTGGTCTCATAACCATAGTCTCCCCAAAAGAACCGTGCTTGCGGATTTCCCGCACACGGCTCCACAATACAGCGTTCACACTAGTGCTCCTGTGTATAAAGAAACATATACCTTTGGTTTTGGTAATGGATTTACTTTTAAATAGTGTATAAATTGTTCCCAATCCATACTTTTCTTTTGACTACGTCGGTTTATCCACTTAAATGCTAACTTTGTTACCGGTCGATAGAATTGAATCAAACACCGATAATTTCCGCTAACTCCGAAGTAGCTATAGTGTCCTGTTAGTTTGGCTTTAAGTTTCTGCCACCAATCTTTGAGACAGATACGACTTCGTACCATCTTCAACCATTCTTTGATTTCTTTAATCTTTCTGGCTAGGCTTATTTTTGAAGTTTTCTGCTTCATCATAAGTTTACCATTACGACTTTTTCCACAATAATGTGTAAATCCTAGAAAGTTGAAGCTAGCCGTCCTACGTTTCTCTCTTTCTGCTTGATACCATTCTTTCTTACCAAACTTTACTATTTTTGTTTTATTTTCAGCTATTTCCAACCCAAATTTACTTAGTCTTTGTTTCAGTAATTCTAGAAATTCTTTTGCGTCTTCTTCCCTCTCGCAGCCAACTACAAAATCGTCGCAAAACCTTATTAGCTGTAAATATCCTCTGGCTTTTGGCTTAAATTTCTTTTCAAACCATAAGTCCAGCACATAGTGTAAGTATATATTAGCTAATACAGGGCTTACTATACCACCTTGTGGTGTGCCTTGATCGGTTGCTTTATAACATCCAACTTCGACTATTCCTGCCTTTAGAAATCGTTTTATTAACCACAATAAATTTGGGTCAGCTATTCGTTCCCTTAGACAATTCATTAGCCATTTATGTTGAACATTATCAAAGAACTTCTTGATATCCACTTCTACAATATAGTTAATTGGTTTGTGCATAACTGCTTTATCTAGAGCGTTTATCGCCTGATGACAATTTCTTCCTGGTCGAAATCCATACGAGCTGTCCATAAAGTTTGCTTCATAAATATTTTCTAATATCTTCTTTAGCATTACCTGTACCAACTTATCTTCCGTTGATGGTATTCCGAGACCGCGCTTCTCTTTGCTCCCGGCTTTGGGTATGTATACCCTTTTCACTGGTAGCGGTTGATATTGTTTTCTCTTCATACTATCCACTAGTGTTTTAAGTTTCTCTTCTAGATTTTCTCCATAAGCTTCCACTGTCACACGATCTATACCACAAGCCTTGTTGCGTTTTAGTTCCTTATAACACTCTGCAAGATTCTCTTCATTAATCAAATGAACTAATGATGTAAATTTTACTCGCTTATCTTGCTTAGCCCTTACTGCTATCTGGTTTAGTTTTCCTTGCATACTCCTCCAATCTCTGTTGTATTGGTATAGCAATCCCTATACCAGTCACTATATTGCTAACCGCTTCCCCTTGTATGTGGCTTTCCCACACTCCGAGTACTATCAGTTAGTCCGACTTCCTTTGCATCTTCCTCCAGTCCTCGCCTTTATTGACTTGTTCCAGAGTACCCTTACAGGAATACAAAGGATCTCCCAAGTTCACGTAAGGTCCATCTCAACACATGACGCGGCCTTCGATCCCGATGAGGTGAGTAATATCTTGCCTTAGCGTTATTACCCATGTTGCCTTCCACCAAATGTAAAGTGTCAGCCCCCATGACGCGTGAATTACGGGACTCAATACCTTCACTTTCGTTGCACCCTATGTTGTCCATTCCATTAGCTTTACTACGCTCGTTACCTTACGCAGCATAATGGTTTGTTCCAGGTTGCCGGCTAAGCTTTACCCGTGTTGGATTTTCACCAACTGTTCCTTACGCACTTCTTGGCGCACACATTTTGCCAACCCCCTTATTACGATGTGTAGTACAATGATACAAATTAAGAATTCCCCCATCCTGTGCTGGTTCTTCGATCTGAAATCCTACTTCTACCTGATCACAACCAATGTTAATTTGTCCTATTAATGCTTTAATAATGCCGCGCTTAGTTTGCCAATCTAGCTGTTCCAGGTTCGATTTTACACTAGAATAAAAATTCTTTATGCTATTTATAATAAGACTTATTCCTTTTTCTACTGCCTTCTGATCAACTACCTTTTTTTTCTCTTCTTCTATCCCTTGTAAGCGTTCTTTCATTTTTCTCATTGTCTGTTTAAATTCTTCCTCGCTTATATATCCTTTCTCTCCTGCATTTTCTTGACTATAATAATCTTCCATTAATTTTTCGATACCTTCTTTTATTTGATTTTCTCTTCTTGCAAACTTTTTCTCTGATGATTCATCATTTTTATTTTCTAATACTCTACGTTGGTATTCCTTTTTTATCATCTCTGGGTTTTTTAGTACATCTTTCACCTTTTCCCATACTGACCTTACCCAGAAAAAGTGGAGAGAAAGAAAGGAGTTTTTTCGGGTAAAATAAAATTTTGGAGGATTAGAAATGGCAAGAGAATATACGGCAGAATTTAAATTGGAAGCTGTTAAGCTGGCAAATGAACAAAGAAAGGTAGGTCAACCAGTTGCAAAAGTAGCAAGAGATCTAGGAATAAGGGATAGTGTATTAGGAAAATGGATGAAGAAATATAACGAAAAAAAGTCAGCGGCAAATGCATTTCCAGATGTAGCACCTTATGACAAAGAGAGATTTGATTTACAGAAAGAGTTAGCAAAAGTAACAAGAGAAAGAGACATTTTAAAAAAAGCCCTGGCCAGTCAAAAAGAGTAAAATATTTTTTCATAAAAGAGCATAGTAAACACTATAAAGTGCAGGAATTATGTAGGGTTTTCTGCTAGTGGCTACTATAAGTGGACTACAAGGAAAATAAGCAGTAGAGAATCAGCAAATAAAGAGTTATTAGCAGATATTCAAAAAATATATCAAGCTTCTAAATGTAGATATGGAGTTCCTAAAATTCATGCTGAATTAAAGGCTTTGGGTAAAAGTTGCAACTTAAAAACAGTGCAAAGTATTATGCAGAAAAATGGTATTCAGGCTATATTGAGAAGAAAATTTAAAATTAAGAAACAACAAACGGACAGTAGCTCCCAATATATTAGACCAAAACTTTATTGTCGATCAACCAAATAAAGTATGGGATTACTTACATCAAAACCAAAGAAGGATGGCTATATTTGGCAACAATAATCGATCTATATTCACGCATGGTAGTTAATGAGCAGTTCAATAAATAAACAATTGGTTATGGACTCTTTATTAATGGCCGTTAACAAGCGTAAACCTGCCAAAAATCTACTATTACATAGTGATCAAGGTTCACAATATACTTCGCAAGGTTATCAATATCTCTTATCCATAAAAAACATAGATGAGTCATAAAGGTTGTTGTTACGACAATTCTGTTGTGGAAAGCTTCTTCAGTTCTCTAAAAAGGGAGTTACCAATAGACACCTCTCGGCACTCTAAACAGCATATCAAAACTGCTATATTTGAATATATAGAAATTTTTTATAACAAACAACGTCACTATTAACTATTGCATTCCTGAGCATTTTGATTCATCATTCTCTTTGTGAAAAACATTCCAAACTTTCTCTCCACTTTTTCTGGGTAAGGTCACATGTCAATGGCTCCATAAGTTCACATTCTATTCCCAAACTTTTTTTAACTAACTTTAAAATCATAGAAAATACTGTCGAAAAAGGAAGTTTTCTTGTTCGTGTAAAACTCAACACAATGGATTTTCTGAAAAGTTTTCGAGTATATTGCATTTTTAATTTGTAAGATAAGATCTTTTCCTTTTTGCATGCCTCACCTAAAAAAGACACATTTTAAACTTTTTTGTTGCAATAAAATAGAAACAAAAGTGCTGTCCCTTGCACTCTTTGGATAATTTAATGATAAAAAATTTGGAGAGAAATTTTATACACTATCGCTGATATTTTTCCTTAAGTTGACGCCATTGCCTGAACGGATACATGACAAATCTATCGTTTATCAAATCGTCGGTAAGCCTAAAGCTATAGCCATTAAGCACGATAAAGAAAATCATTCATAATCGCTATAGCAACTAGTGTAGACACTTGACGTTCCTTGTGATTTGATAAATAGAGGTTTTTATCTGACTTCACAACAAGGGCTTCTGGATGACTTTGAAAGTGAACATTACCATGCTTATCTTCAATAGCCTCTATTACCCCCTCACTGGAAAATGCTGCAACTTTATATCCAAGTGACTCCAATTTTCTTCTATTTTCTGGTGTATTACTTACTGCTCCTGAATGAGCATCTGGAAAATATGTTGAAAACCAGCCATTTTCATTAGGTATTAGGAATTTGGCTACTACTTCTGCTAAACGACTATTTGGAACGATCTTTATCTGCTGGAGAGGTACATCCTCTTTCTGTGGATTAGGTGCTGATTTTAAATGAGATCTTCGTTTCTCTTCATCACTCACAACACTCACTACTTCAATTCCCTTTGCATTCATTATGCCTTCACATATGCCAAGCAAATGAATTACAGGGTTATCATCCACTATTTTTACAATTGCTTCAGTAACAAGCTGGCGACAAGGAGTGGGTGCTGAGTGTAAATTATCCGGAATAAATATTCTATTTATTTTGTGCTCTTTAACAAACTTTGCAACTTCAACTTTTATTCGGTCTAATGTTAGCTTCTTTGCCAATGTTTCATCTTGTTTTGCAAAGATAAGCGACTTTTCTTGGATTTCTTTTAAGTTAATTATTTTATTGTAATCAATGAGTACGGTTTTAACTCCAAAGTTATTAAACATCTCGTAGATATTTTGAGATAGCCCAAGCTCATGTGCTTCTTCCGTTTTCAACAAACCAACAACTATGTCATTATTTACTGTATTTTCTGCCGTCAAGACAGTTGACGCTGGTTCTTCTTTTCTGGTTACATGTTGAGATGCCGGTTTTTCACTAACGCCAGCATAAGTAATATTGCTTAATAATAGAACTATAATTAATAAGATATTAAATAGTTTATTATAATATTTATATACCATGACTTGCCTCCCTAATATTTATATTACGATATAGAGTATTTTATAACAAAAAGGCAAGTTCGCCAAGAAAGAGAAGGTGGCCTGAGCAGGAATCGAACCAGCGACACAAGGATTTTCAGTCCTTTGCTCTACCAACTGAGCTATCAGGCCAACTGTATACTTTTATTTTTAGATAAAAAATGTTATTATGTCTATCAAAAGTTTTTAAAGTAGTTTATAAAAATAAAGGATGAACATTAATGACAAAATAGGAATCTACCCTGGCACATTTGACCCTATAACTTTTGGGCATCTTGACATAATCAAAAGAGCGTGTAAACTAGTCGATAAATTAATAATAGGGGTTGCAGAAAACGTTAATAAGCATACTGCCTTTGACACAAAGCTACGCACAAGCATGGCTGAAAATGAAATTAAAGGACTAGGAATTGATGCAGATGTTATATCTTTTAATGGGTTGCTAGTGAAGTTTGCCAAAGAGCAGAATGCTTCTGTTATTATTAGGGGATTAAGAGCAGTATCGGATTTTGATTACGAGTTTCAAATGAGCTGGGTAAATTATAAACTTCTTCCTGAAATCGAAACCATATTTCTTCCTGCTTCTGAAGATACTCAATTTATCTCATCAAGCTTTGTAAAGGAAATAGCAAGATTAGGAGAAGATGTTAGCAAATTTGTATCAAAAGGTGTTCAAAACGAATTGATTAACCTGAATAGGATAAAAAATGGAGAATAGTGCTTGTTGTTTTTTATTTCTGAATGGGTATATTCAATATATAAAATGTTATAAGCTAAAGGAGCAGCATGTCAAAAGTGAGGGTTAATAATAGAAAAGTTTGTTGTCATGGTGATGAGAATGATGAGGGTTCCGGCCATCCATTAATATATTTAGATATGGGAGAAGAAGAGGAAATAGCCTGCCCTTATTGTGAAAAGACGTTTGTCCATGACTGCACTGTAGAAGCGGTTGGGAAGCTGACTAGGGATGAGCTCTAATGGCACTTCTGCAGACTTAGCTTATGTAAATAGCAATAAGAGGGGCAGTAAAAATGAAACTGTCCATACGGTCGAGCACTCCCCCATGGCCAGGTATCATATTTCCACTATCTTTAACACCGTAAGCTCTTTTAACAAGCGACTCAGTGAAATCGCCAAGTTGCGCTAGAATAGCAATTGCAAGGCCAATGATTGGAGAATAAAAAATTGAAAATAGACCAAAAAATATTGATCCAAAAATTGTGCACACTACTCCAGCTAAAATCGCACCAAGAAGTCCTGCCCAAGTTTTTCCAGGGCTAAGAATTGGGCAAATTTTAGCTCCACCAAAATTCTTACCAAATAGGTAGGCAGTAACGTCAATTCCCCAAATGGTTAAGACGAACCATACTAATGCGTATTTTCCTTGTGGTAGATTATATAAATATATTAATGAGGCGCTTGGTAGTGCAATCAATAATAATGCAAAAACGTATAAAATTTTATTTCCTTGGGTTAGATTATACCATTCAAAAGAAGATAAAACTGCTATTGAAAAAATCAATAGGTAAAACGATAAATCACTGAAATATGTAGCAAAGGAAAATATGAATAATATTACTATTGAGGACAACATTCTAATTATAAAATTATTATCTACCATATTTTTTCTCTCTTTTTGTATAATCTTCTAATGCTTTACTCAAATCTTGACAAGAAAAATCAGGCCATAAAGTATCACAAAAATACAATTCAGCATAAGCTGCTTGCCATAATAAAAAGTTGCTTAACCTTTTTTCGCCACCAGTGCGAATTAATAAATCCAATTTTGGCAAATCTTTAGTATATAGAAATTTTTCAAATTCCTCTTCTGATACATAAGCAATATTTTCTTTTATAATATTGCTTATAGCTTGTGTAATTTCTTGCTTTGCTCCGTAACTGACTGCCACAGTGAGTAATAAACCATCGTTCTTATGTGTCATTTCTTCTGCTTTTTTAATTTGATCCAATATTTTACTGGGTAACAGACTTAAATTGCCAATAAAATTCAACTTAATGTTACAATTGTAAATGAAATTGACTTTATCTTCATTAGTTAAAACGGAGTAAAATAAATCAAATAGACAGTCAGTTTCGTTTTTAGGTCTAAGCCAATTCTCCATAGAGAATGCATACAAAGTTAAGTAGGGTATAGTTAAGTCCGTACAATACTTGGCAATATCGTATGCAACTTCACTGCCCTTTTTATAACCATCAATTTTTACTCTTCCTTGATTGTTTGCCCATCTACCATTACCATCCATAATAATTGCTAAATGTTTCGGTAAAGATTCTTGATTCAACATTTAAATTTAACCTAATTTTGACTTGAGTGAAATTTTTTGGATTTCAATGGACACCTGGAAGGTGTCAGCTACTTGCATGACAGGAAGAGAGTTACTGTAGTGACACCAATAGTTGATACTTGAATGCAAAATTGGTGTCATCCCAGTGCTCCGACACTGGGATCCAGGAAATTTGATTTCAAACAAGTGCATCAGATAGTTGTATAGTAAAGGCTGGATTCCAGTGTCAAACACTGGAATGACATCATTTGCTATGTAAGCTTTCTCCATATCATTTAGTGATTCAGTATATCCTTTTCTTTGATGGACAATTCACCATCAATCTTTTTTATATTATCATCAGTAATATTTTGTATTTCCTTCTTAGCACCATGAAAATCATCTTCTGAGATTTCTTTATTTTCCTTCATTTTTTCTGTTTCTTCCATAATATCTCTACGTATATTTCTAATGGCAATCCGTGCATTTTCAGCAAACTGATGCAATAATTTCACTAATTTTTCACGGGTTTCTTGTGTCAAGTCCGGAAGAGCTATACGTATGGTATTGCCCTCAACAACAGGATTTAAATTCAAGTTGGCATTTAATATAGCATTTTTCACTTCACCGACAACATTAATATCCCAAATTTTAATTGATAGAGTTTTGTTATCTATAACCGAAACACCTGCAACCTGATTTAACTTTTGATGTCCACCATAGATATTTACAACTATACCATCAAGCAACGATGCGCTAGCTCTACCAGTGCGTACGCCTTTAATATCATCATGAAAGGACTGAATAGTTTTTAGCATTCTTTCTTTTGTTTTAGCTTTTATTTCATTTAACATAAATTACCTAATGTTTACAATCTGAAACTATAGTATAAGTACCTTGACCCTTAATAATATTGACTATTTTTTCTCCCTTCAAAGAAAAAACTATAATTGGAATAGAATTCTCACGAGCAAGTGAAATTGCTGATGCATCCATAACTTTTAAATCACGAGTCAATAAATCCGTGTAAGAAAGCCTATCATACATTACAGCATCCTCATTTTTTTTCGGATCAGCGGAGTATACACCATTTACTTGCGTACCCTTTAGAATAACATCACAATTCATTTCAACAGCACGTAAGGCTGCAGCTGTATCTGTAGTAAAAAATGGGTTGCCTGTGCCTGCTGCAAAAATTACCACTCTACCTTTTTCTAAATGACGAATAGCTTTCCTTCTGATGCAAGGTTCGCATACAGTGGCCATGGGTATTGCAGATAATACCCTAGAAGCTACTAAATTTTTTTCTAAAAAGTTTTGTAAAATTAAAGCATTGATTATAGTTGCAAGCATTCCAATATAATCACTGCTTGCTCTTTCACAACCACTTAAAGACGCAGATGTGCCACGAAAGATATTACCACCACCAACAACAATACATACCTGAACTCCAAGATTACAAACTTCAACTATGCCTTTAGATAACTCACCTATAGTCTCCATATCGTGACCAAATTGCTTTGATCCCATCAAAGCCTCACCAGAGATTTTAAATAACACCCTGGAATATTTTATTTCGCTTTTTTCATTTGTTGAAATAAACATTTTTTGCTATTTAATCTGCATCACCCAAAACAAGTAACTTGTAATTAGAGAGTTTAACAGCACTCAACTCGCTTGATTTTATAAAATCAGAAATCTTCATCTTATCATCCTTTATAAATTTTTGCTCCAGTAAAACAACTTCTTCATAGTACTTAGCCATTCGTCCATCTACTATTTTTTTTGCTACTTCTTCAGGTTTATTTAAGCTCCTCACTTGCTCTTCAATTATAGAACGTTCGTTGTTCAACTTCATTTGATCTAAATCATCTATAGACAAGGCTTCAGGCTTCATAGCAACTACATGCATAGCTATTTGTTTCCCAATCTCTTGTAGCTTCGCCTTATCACCAGATGATTGCAATGCAATTAAAGCACCAATCTTACCTAAGCCATGCGCATCACCATGTACGTAGCCAGCAATAACTCCATCCTTAGCTTCTAAGTAACAAAGCTTGCTTAACTCTAGCTTCTCACCAAGAACTGACGTACCATTCATAATAGCTTCCTGCACTGTGCCAATGCTTTCATACTTGGCATTTTTTAACTCATCAACGCTAGTACAGCGTTCTTGATGAGCAATTGATGCTAAATTTAAAACTAACTCTATAAATTTCTCATTCCTTGCGACAAAATCGGTTTCGCAATTGAGTTCAATCAATACACCACAATTTTCAGTCAAACACATAGCAACGAGCCCATCTGAAGCTACTCTATCAGATTTTTTGTCAGCTTTAGCAAGACCTATTGTACGTAACTTATCAACGGCTTTCTTAATGTCACCATCACATTCTTCTAATGCTTTTTTACAGTCACTTAAGCCAAGCCCTGTTCTATCACGTAATTCTCTTATATCATCTGGATTCATCTTCATTTGTTACTACCTCCCTTTCTTCTTCTTTGTAAACTTTACTACGTCTCCTTTTAGTTTGCACAATACCATCTTCTTTTTCTTGAATAAACTCATCACCCCTTATATCATCAATCTTAACTCCAGATTTTGCTAGACTAGACTCTATTCCAGCTAATATAGAGTCGGTAGCTAATTTACAATAGAGCTCTATTGATTTTCTTGAGTCATCATTTCCAGGTATTAGATAAGTAATACCATCTGGATCAGAATTAGTATCAAGTATTGCAACTATTGGAATTCCTAACTTCTTAGCCTCCTTAACCGCTATATGCTCTTTATTAGTATCAATGATGAATAAGATATCAGGAATTGCTCCCATTTCTCTAATACCGCCAAGCGCCTTATCAAGCTTTTGCTTTTTCTTTTCAATGTTTCCCAATTCTTTCTTTGTTAAAATGCTATCCTCGTCATTTAATATTTTCTCATATTGCATCAAGGTTTTTATCGAAGAAGAAACAGTGCCCCAATTAGTAAGCATACCACCAAGCCAACGATGATTCACATAATATTGACCACAACGAATCGCTTCACTTGCAATAATATCAAAAGCTTGAAACTTTGTACCAACAAATAGAATGCGACCACCTTGAAATGCAACGTCATATAAAGCCTTCATGGCCACCTGTAGCAATGGTAGTGTTTTTCGCAAATCAATTATATGTATACGATTTTCTTGATGCACTCCATATATGTATGGAGCCATTTTTGCGTTCCAGCGACTAATTTTGTGACCAAAATGTACACCAGATTCAGCTAAATCACGCACAGTGACTTTAGGCAAATTTGTCATATATCATTCCTCCAAATAGTTTATCTTCCATGGCATAACCCTAATGGGACTACTTGTACAAGCCATGTGTGAAATTAAATTATTTACATAGTAATAGAAAAGACAGCAAAGCGCAAACAAAAAATATTGACAAAGGGCAACATGTTTATTAGCTTTAAAGTTGAAGCCCGAAAACGCTAAAAAGAAATTAGGGGGGTGTAGCTCAGTTGGTTAGAGCGCATGCCTGTCACGCATGAGGTCGTGAGTTCAAGTCTCATCACTCCCGCCATATTAGTTTTAGCATAACTTAGAATTCGCAGTATTATTGCCGGTATTGAGAAACGCCTTCACCAAACTTGACATGGCATGGTATTGTAATTAATACTTAAATAGGTTTGTTTTTATCATTAACAATTAGGATTAAATATGCTCATTTCTGAAGTTTTTGCAGCAGATGCAACTAGCAATACATCAAGTATCGGCGCATCTTTTGCTAGTTTTACTCCATTGATTTTAATATTTGTGGTATTTTATTTTCTCATTATTCGCCCGCAACAAAAAAAACTAAAAGAACATAGAAAGATGATAGATCAAATAAAACGTGGTGATACAGTCATTACTTCTGGTGGAATAATAGGTGAAGTTAATAAAGTTGATGAGGCAAATGCACAATTTATAATAGAAATAGCACCAAAAGTTGAGATAAAAGTTCTAAAGTCCGCTATATCTGAGGTTTTAAGCAAAGAAACTCAAAAAGTAGCAGCTAAACCAATTAAAAAGGTAAAATCGAAAGAATGATAAAAAGAATATAAATCAACCAGTAATAAAGGCAAAAATGCTTAACATGTTTAGAAAAAAGTTTGTTTGGTGATCCATTTGTGTGCGGAATATTTGGTGTAGTAAGTAGCGGTGATTCAGTAATACCAACCTTACTAACTGGGTTACAAAAATTGGAATATAGGGGATATGATTCCTCAGGTATAGCAATCATAAATAACGAAGGTAAGATAGAAGTCAAAAAATCAGAAGGTAAAGTCGAAAGGTTATGTGAAGTTGTTGATGACAGCAAGATGTCTCACAGTACAGTTGGTATAGCACATACTCGCTGGGCTACACATGGAGTCCCAGGCCTTAAAAATGCTCACCCCATTCGTACAAATAACGTTGTTGTTGCTCATAACGGCATAATTGAGAATTACAATCTGCTAAAAAAGGGCCTAGAAGAAAGGGGCATGTCATTCCATACTGACACTGACACAGAGATCATACCAAACATGCTAACCTTATATCTCGATGAAGGATTGTCGCCAGTTGATTCTCTATTTAAGTGTTTAAACAACCTACACGGCTCATTTGCCTTGGTCTTATTATTTGCAGAATATCCAGACGCCTTATTTGTTGCGAAGAGAAATTTGCCTTTAGCAATAGGCTATAACTGTAACACAGTGTTTGCTGCATCTGACTCTAATGCTTTAAGTGCATTTGTGGAAAAAATATCGCATTTGGAAGATGATGACATTGCAGTGATAAAATCTAGTGGAGTTAGTATATACAACAATGGTACACAAGTTAAACGCAGTATAGAAAATAGTAGTCCAAGTGATTTTCTAATTAGCAAAAATGGTTACCCTAGCTTCATGTTAAAAGAGATTTTTGAGCAACCGCGTGCATTAAACAAAACAATAAATCAATTTTACAAGCAATATAAAGAGGTAATATTTGCTAACAAAAAATTGTTTTCTGAGCTGAGTTACATTACTATAGTTGGATGCGGGTCATCTTATTTTGCTGGGCTAATAGCAAAGTATTGGCTGGAAAATGTCGCTCAAGTTCGAGTATATCTAGAAATCTCATCAGAATTTAGGTATAGCAACGTCAAGCTGGAAGAAGGCAGCATTGGGTTATTTATCTCTCAATCTGGCGAAACTGCAGATACCATAGAAGCGCTGCGTTATGCGAAATCACAGAAGCAAACAATCATAAGTATAACTAATACATTTAGCAGCAGCATTGAAAAGATCTCAGATATTGTGTTACATACTCTTGCTGGGCAAGAAATTGGTGTTGCTTCAACAAAAACCTTTTCTGCGCAACTTGCAACTTTAGCATGCTTTGCCGCGGAGCTTGGAAAAATAAAAGGTATACTGGGTGGAGAGAGAATAAAACAGCTAAGCAACGCTATTAACTCTATTCCCAAGTATGTTGAGCATGTTTTAAATGTGATGAAAATACAACATATATCAGGCAGCATATTAGAACACAATAACGTTATTTTAATTGGCAGAGGAAGTTCATACGGAGTTGCAATGGAAGGCGCATTGAAAATAAAAGAGCTTTCATACATCAATACCATTGGTATTGCAGCGGGAGAAATGAAGCATGGTTCTATTGCTTTAATAGACTCTACTGTGCTTGTTATAGCAATTATCCCTTATGATGATTTATTCTTTAAAACGCTATCTAATATACAAGAGATTATTGCAAGAAAAGGCAAAGTAATTGCCTTCAGTGATAAACAAGGAGCGCCATTCCTAAGGGGAGTTTGCGCAGATGTGGTGCAACTTCCAGACACTGATAACTTTATCTCTCCAATCATCTACAGTGTTGCTATGCAATTCCTTGCTTACTTTACTGCAGCAAAAAAAGGGTTAGATGCAGATTGTCCAAGAAATTTAGCTAAGTCTGTCACGGTTGAGTAGTTCATTTAAAGTTAAAGCTAAACTTCTAATTAAGGTAACCAGACTGCATTCTGTGATTTTTATACCAATTCCCATTACAGGGCAAACAGATGGACAATGATGGAAGAAAAGCCATACTGAAGTAAGTAAAATAGCGAGGTTTAAATGGCATTAAGATCAAAATTATTGGATGAAAAAGTAGTAGAATCAGCAAAAGAAATGCTGAAGAAAGTAAGGAATAATGCATATGTTTCAAAAAAACTAAATGCTGTAATTGCAGCAAAAAAGTACAGTATAACGGCTGTAGCAAAAATATATTGCATTTCAAGAAGCGCACTAACTTCGTGGGTAAAACTCTTGAAAATTGGCAGAGAAGAAAAACTGTTTGCTCCTTCACAACGTCGTAGAAAAACTAAATTAAATCAGGCTCAACTACAGCAAATTGAAGAGTGGATAGAAGAAAATCCTAATATCACCATTAAAGAAATGAGAATAAGAATCCAGGAAAAGTTCGGATTAAATATCAGCAAATCTACAGTACACCGCCATATGCAAAAGATGAAATTCTCATATATTACACCAAGACCAGTTCATAATGGACAAGATAAAAGCAAACAAGAGGAATTCAAAAAAAAATCTCAATGGAGCTATTAGCAAGTATCCAGAAAAAGAGCTATTTTTCTTTGATGAATCATGGTTTGGCACACATTCAAAAGTTGGACATGGGTGGTTTAAAAAGGGGATTAGAACACAGGTTAAAACAAAATTAGGTAGGCAAAATTTCTATCTCTATAGTGCAGTTAATCCTAGAAATCGAGAGAGTTCTAGCTTATTTGCACCAAATGTCAACACTGATTGCATGAACATATTTCTTGAGCAAATTTCGCAATATCTAGAAACACGAGAGGCTTTTCTCGTTATGGACTGTGCTAGTTGGCATAGGTCAAAAAATTTAAAGGTACCTAAAAATATCGACATTATATACCTACCTCCATACTCACCTGAGCTAAATCCTGTTGAGAGGCTTTGGTTATATATAAAACAGAACATTTTGCGCAATAAAATATACGATACAATTGCTCTACTTGAGGGTGCTTTGTGCAAATTTATTACTTCTCTTGCCAGCTCCACAATTAAACAACTCTGCAATGTTTCCTATTTGACTGGACAACAATGAGAATTGGTATTAGCAAAACACGATACACAATCGTCATTCCGCTACTAGTTAGCGGAATCTATGCCGAGATACCGCGAATGAATCGCGGTATGACGGTTCGTGGCGGTTATGACGTGTTAGCTATAGCTATCTTCAAAAATATGGTTGAATAATTGTTAATAATAGTGTATAATTATTAATATTTTTAAGCACTTTGGCTATGGCTTTATCTAAGTTTCTCGACCCTAAGCTGGATTTGACCTTCAAAAAAATATTTGGCACTGAAAAAAATAAGAATATTCTCATACATTTTTTGAATGATATTTTAGGGTTTACTGAGATAAATACTATACAAGAAGTGGAATTCCTCAGTACTATAATGGATCCTGAAATTGCATCTGATAAACAAAGTATAGTTGATGTTCTTTGCAGGGATTCTAGTGGGGCCAGGTATGTGATTGAAATGGTGCGACCTGAAAGCCTTCGGTCATATTGTTTAAAAGGAGAGGAATTCATTCAGAAAGAAACTGAAAGGATTCTAAAGCTTATTGAACCAGATGTTTTGCCATCTGAGTCTACGCATCAGTGCGAATTGGGTAACCAGTTGGTGCCGAGCGACGCGGACAATGAACCTCCTCTTGATAAAGAAGATGCTCAATCGTGAGAGAAAGCATAAACTACAAGCATCATGTGGTTGGAGGGCTAGGCTTAGTGGTATGGTGAACGTAAGTGAAGCTTCATAAGTATCGTAACGATTAAAGAGCTAAAGATGCTGATAAGCTCCGACCAAAAGGTAATGTGGATGAGTTACATTTTTCATTTCTGGATGTACGCAAATAATAATTCCACCGGTATAGAGAAGCCACCTAACCCACTATTGTATGACAAAAGGAACAGGATAAGCCTGTATTTTCGCCTATATGGCAGGCAACCCGCAAGGAATGCTGATGGATGTGCAGGTAAAGGATAATGGAGAAAGCGAATGCCATTTTGTAACGAAATGGATAGAATTTGTAACATTAATTCGCGTGAAAACGAGCAGACTTCCATTTGGTCCCTCATGACAAGAAACTTTGTTAACCACTTAAGGTAGGAAAGCAGATGATTACAAGTACAACTGTAAGTGCACCTACCAATAACTCCGAAGCATGGAACCAGTTACCCTGGAAGAAATGCCAAAAAGTTGTTATGAGGCTACAGAGGCGTATTGTTAAGGCTGTCCAACAAGGCAGATGGGGTAAGGTGAAAACTTTACAACACCTTCTCACACGCTCTTTTAGCGGCAAAGCTTTGGCGGTTAAGAGAGTAACTGAAAACCAAGGAAAAAACACAGCAGGTGTAGATCGTCAAATATGGTCGACTTGCAACACAAAATTTCAAGGAATAAAGCTATTAAAACAAAGAGGATACAAACCTTCTCCGCTAAAACGGATATACATCAGTAAGTCTAATGGCAAAAGAAGACCTCTTGGAATCCCTACGATAAAAGATAGAGCCATGCAAGCATTATACTTGTTTGCTTTGGAACCGATAGCTGAAACGATCAGTGATCGTCACTCTTATGGTTTTAGACCAAAAAGATCCTGCGCAGACGCTACTGTGGCTTGTCACTTGTTACTGGCAAGCCGTAACCAACTACAATGGATACTCGAAGGTGATATTAAAGGGTGTTTTGATAACATTAACCATGAATGGCTCATGAAGCATATTCCTATGGAGAAGAAAATTCTTCATAGCTGGTTAAAAGCTGGCTTCCTAGAATCAAAAACTCTGTATTCCACAACTGCAGGTACCCCACAAGGTAGTATCATCTCTCCAATACTAGCAAATCTAGCCCTAAATGGACTTGAAAAATCATTGGAAAGTCAATTTGGTAAACTTGGCAGTAAAAGAAGAAGCAAAATCAGAAGTGGAGTAAATGTAATCAGGTACGCAGATGACTTTATCATTTCAGGAATCACACGTGAAGTACTGGAAAATGAAGTAAAACCTCTAGTATCGTCCTTTCTTCAGGAGAGAGGTCTTATCCTTTCCGAAGAGAAAACAAAAATTACATCTATTACAACAGGGTTTGACTTTCTTGGTTGTAATGTACGCAGGTATAATAAGAAGTTAATTATAAAACCTTCAAAAGAAAGTATTAAGAAACTTCTTAATAAAGCACGTACATTGATAAAGGCAAACATAGCGAACACTCAGGCCGTACTAATCAAGTTGCTCAATTCCCTATTAAGGGGATGGGGAAATTACTACAGCCATGTGTGTGCGAAAAGAGCTTTTAACAAAATAGACCATGAAATTATGTGTGCTCTATGGAAATGGGCAAAGAAAAGACATCCTCGTAAAGGATTACGTTGGATAAAGAATCGTTACTTCAAGGTAATGAAACAACGCCAATGGGTCTTTGCTGCACCCATATGCAAGAACAAACCGAAAGAGATAAGGTATTTAAGACTGCTTAGGTTGATTGATATACCTATCAGACGACATGTTAAAATCAGGGCGGATGCAAATCCACTTGACTTAAAATGGAAAAAGTATTTTGATGAAAGAGTGAAACAAACAAAAATGTTAGCAAGCTCTTTCTCAAGAGAAGGTTCTCTACTGTTGGTGTCACCATTAAGAATGATGTTTTCTGAGGAATCATGAAGGACAAGCCGGTTCGAGAAAAGAAGGACTTAGATAAGGGGCTCAAGCGTAGTGTGGGGAAACCTGCATGCTGCGTTTCTAAGGGAGGGAGTAGTAGCAATACTACTTCCTTACCTAACCAGCTCGCTAGAGACAAGGGCTTCGAAAAACGCGCTCAATTATATGCCGCTAAAGCCTACTCAAGACAATTAGATAAATCTGGCAACTACATTGATTTAAAGAAAGTCTTCTTTATTGCTATATCAAATTGTAACTTACTTCCTGAAGAAGTTGATTATATTTCTACTCACAATATACGTGATATAAAAACTAACGGCCATTACTTAAAAGATTTTCAGTTTGTCTTTATTGAGTTGCCTAAATTCGCAAAAAATAAAGTAGAGCAGTTAGAAAGTATAGTAGAAAGGTGGTGTTTCTTTTTTAAATACGCAGAAGAAACAACAGAAGAGGACTTAAAAGAGATAGCAGAAAAAGCGCCAATAATAAAGCTAGCATATGATGAATTAGACAAGTTTCGTTGGAACGAAAAAGATTTAGTAGCCTATGAAGAAAGGATAATGGATCTACGCAAAGAAGAAGCTATTCTTGAATACAGACTTGATCTTGCTGAAGAGAAAGGTATACAAAAAGGTATAGAGAAAGGGAAAATTGAAGGGAAAATTGAAGGGAAAATTGAAGTCGCAAAAGCAATGCTGGCTAATAATGTTGATGTCAACACTATTGTTAAGTTTACTGGCCTTTCTATTAGTGAGATTGAAGAATTAAGTGGAAATCTGTGAACAGTTACGTTTATGTATCCGTTCAGGAGAGTGGTTTAAGAAACAATAGATAGGAGATTTTGGAAAGGATTGAGACCCCTTTGTTTCCAAGTTAAGTATAATGAAATTATCCGCTCAAGGAATGTATTTCCCCGCTTTGATTGTGTAAAATATGAGTTTTTGCGATAAACGACATAATGCCGAATTTGCCGTTCAGCGTGGTTATTTGTCAGCGGAATATTTTCTGGGTCATCTAAAAATTTCCACATCATTCTTTCAGATCTCAGAACATTTTTTGCAACTCGAGAGGCTCCAATTGCTTCAGGTAAACGAGATATCTCCTTCAAGTAATACTTTGTACGTTTTCTTAATTTTCTGGCACGTCTGACAAACCTCAAAACATCTATCTCACTTTTTAGTAAAGCTTTTTTTAGTGCAAATAATTCAGTGGCCACGTTTCTCAAGTAACAACCCAGAACTTTAACTTCAATATTCCAACTATGTGCTAATCTTTCAAAATCTCTTGATAAATGTGCCCAACAGATTTGCCTGTTTTTATCGGCAAAATAATTGTATGCTGCATACCTGTCAGTTATTACCAAGCTATTGCGATTGCAGAATTTACTATTTTGTAAAACTTTCATTCCTCTTGACTCTGTAAATTTTACAAAACTTGCCGTATTGCTTGCAAACATCCAACACCAAGCGAGTTTACCTTTGTTATAATGGCTCGTTTCATCAATATGTAGAACTTTACTCCTACTTATCTCTTGTTCGATCTGCTCATACATTTTTTTGCATTTTGAAGCAACTCTATGTTCACTATTTGATATGCTACCGACGCTTATGTTCAAATTGAAGATATCATTTACGACACTCGCTATTTCGCGTTTTGAATTTTTGTAGAATCCGCTGAACGCTGCAATTATTGACTTAACCCTTGGACCAAATGTATCTGGCGTAACACCTTCCGGTAACTTGCTACTTCTTCTCTTTCCGCATCTCCGACAACGGCCATGTTCTAACTGATATTCCACTACATAAGGCTTGATTTCTGGAAGATCAACTTTCTGATGAATATATGGTTTTTCACATATTGCAATTTCTCCTCCGCATTCGCAAGTATTAGGCAACTCTATCTTTACTACTTTATCTGCATCCATGTTGGCGCGAAAACTTCCTTTATGACCAACCTGACCGCCAATATTCCTTTCGCTTTTCGGCTTATTCTTTTTTATTTTATACAACTCTTTGGAACTTGGTATTGATGAATTTTTTGAGCTTAAACCGAGTCTTTCTCTTAACTCAGCATTTTCTATCTTTAAAGCCTTATTTTCTGCTTTTAAACTTTCATTCTCTTTTTCCAATCTTTCTATTTTTGCTTCTAACCTTTCTATTTTTTGCTGTAAATTTTTGCAAAGTTCTAAAAGGTTTACCATATTATTTCACTTTTGCTCTATGATTATCTTTTTAGATCACCTTGTCTACCTTATTCTGCCACTCCGCTGAACGGATACGATAGATAAATTATATGGAAAAGCTATAGTGAAGTAATACCACTGTAGCTTACCATATAAAAGACTCTATGCTGAGTCATTGTTTTTCACTACTGTTTGTTGTTTTTTACGCTCAAACTCTCTTTTTTTACTGTGCCAAGTGTAGTAATACATAGCGATTTTATTCTCTATTAATACTATTGTCCCATCATAAAACTGAACCATATCCATAACTTTTCTCTGAGCTTCATCAAAACGTTCTTTATACTTTTCACGATAAGCTGGATTATGTAGTAACATAACCCCTTCATTCTTGTTAGATTTTTTGTTTAACGTTTCAACTTCACCAGCAATAGTATAAGACATATAACCCCCTCTAATTGATTATAAAAATTATATTTTAAAAAGAGAAATGCGCATAAACAATCCCTTTAATTCTAGCATAATAATCGACTGTTTATTATACTAGTTAACTATAGTACGATATATAATAATTTTTGTCACTTAAAATTTTATACTATGAAATAATAACTTAAAATAAATGTTTTTATTATTTTAAACTATATTATTATATTTATAAATTGTGTATGAATTAAGTCTCCCTAATTTATAATATATGCGTAATAATTTTAGTATAAAATTGTCATACATAAGAAATCTATTTGCAAAAGAATATAAAAAAATAGAAGAATATTGTATTCTTGAAAAAAAGCAACATATTCAAATTGGCCCTGAAGAAGGAAAGCTATTAAGTTTATTTATAAAAATCCAAAAAATCAAAAGTATTGTTGAGATTGGCACGTTATACGGTTACTCGTCGATTTGCATGGCAAAAGCTCTACTAAAAGACGGTCATATATATACAATAGAAAATAATCCTCAACACTCAAGAATAGCAAAAAAAAATTTTAGTGCTTTTAATCTAAGTGATAAAATTACTCTAATAGAAGGCGATGCACTGGAAAAAATTAATGAATTATCAGCAAAAGCACCATTTGACATGATATTTATTGATGCTGACAAAAGTAGTTATCCTGAGTATTTAGATTGGGCAGAGTCATACATTAAACAAGATGGGCTAATCGTTGCAGATAACACTCTACTGTTTAACACAGTATTTTTAGAATCGCCTCCAAAAGAAGTATCAGAAAAATCATGGCATGCCATGAGGGAGTTTAATAATAGATTATCAGATGAAAAAAAATATTTCTCTATATTGATTCCAACTGATGAAGGAATGACTGTAGCTTTAAAGCTAACATAAGTTAAAAATCAAGGTCAGCATAATGTTTAGGAGGGATTAAACCAGAAATCCTCTCTAATAATATCTCACGAAAACAAGGCTTTGATTTAACAATGGAGTACCATTCTTTTAAAATTTTACTTTTTTCCCATGGAAAACTACTTACATAATCCATTACGGAAATATGCGATGCTAAAGTAATATCAGCTAAAGTGAACTTATCAGTTGCAAGCCAAACGTTCTTGTTAATTAAGTGTTCGATGTATTCCATATGGCAAGGCAGGTTATGCTGAGCTGCATGAAGAAATCTAGAGTCAGGGCTGCGGTTAGTAATTACTTTTTCATTCATAATATACTTAGTAACTTCATTGTAAAATTTGTTATCGAACCAATTGATTAGAGCGCGTATTTTAGACTTAATAATAGTGGATGAACCAAGTAATTTGACGTCGCTATTGTAAGTCTCTTCTATATATTCACAAATGGCATTACTATCCGCTATTACAAAGTTATTATCTATTAACACTGGTACTTGCCCGGTTGGATTGATCTCCATAAATTCATTCCGCTTTTCCCACGGATTTTCATACACTAGATCACAGCCTAATTTTTTTTCTTTTAGAAAAGCTCTAACTTTTCGTGAAAATGGACAAAGAGGAAAATGATATAAAATCATAATGTTCCTCTTTTGGTATACCAATATCCTTTTTTTGTTACTCTATGGCTTGACCTACAACTGTACGAACTTTCTTTGTAGTCCACAGAAGTTTGCGTAGCAGGTGGTGTTATTCCAGTGCTTGACACTGGAATCCAGTTCTTGTTATACAATTGCCTAGTGCGCTCATTTACAGTTAAGTTTTCTGGATCCAAGTAGTCAAGCACTGGGATGACATCCTTTTCGGTAAAAATTGCTCTTATATCACAACATTCATACAGCTGTATGCCTAGGCACTGGGATGACATAAATAAGCGCTGAAATGACATAAATAAACATTGGAGTGACAATCTTGTAGTGACTTGCATGACAGCTAACTTCTCGTTTATTTTAAAGTAATGTTGCAAGAGGTCTAACATATAAATTATAAGACTAATATAGGATATACCTTGCTAAATAAAAAAAAAAGTATAATATTTTATAAGGTATGCAGGCAAAAACTCTGTAATTTGGTCAGATCAGAAATGAAGCAGCCATATCAGAACCTTTTTGGGTTGCATACCTATTTCATTATTTGTTTTATCCGAGGCTATGAATATAGCATTAAAACATCGTCCTAGTAGCTTCAAAGATCTAGTAGGTCAAGATATATTAGTGCGTGTATTAGAAAATGCTTTTATTTTAAACAAAATCCCACAATCTATACTGCTCTCTGGTAGTAGTGGAGTTGGTAAAACCACCACTGCAAGGATAATAGCTTTATGTTTGAATTGTTCCCTGGGGCCAATTTTTGAACCTTGCGGATCATGTGAAAATTGTCTAGCAATAAAAAATTCAAGCCATCCAGATGTAATTGAAATCGATGCGGCAAGTCACACTAGCATTGACGATATTAAAGTAATCCTGGGAGATATTTGCTATTCACCTATAAGCTCTAAATTCAAAGTCTACATTATAGATGAAGTACATATGTTATCCAGCAGTGCATTTAACGCATTACTTAAAACCCTAGAAGAGCCACCATCTAGTGTAAAGTTCATTTTAGCAACTACGGAAATAAAAAAAATACCAATAACTATTATTGCACGTTGTCAAAGATTTGATTTACACAACATTCCTGTAGCTAAAATAGTGGAACGTTTAAATGATGTTGCACAAAAAGAGAGTTATTCCATTGAAAAGGGAGCATTAGAATTAATTGCACGACATTCTGGAAATTCAATGCGTAACGCCTTGTTTTTGATGAATCAAGCAGTGCTATATAGCAAAGATGGTGCAATATCCACTAAAAATGTGACAGACATACTTGGCCTAGTGGATAAAGATATTATATTCGATCTATTAGGAGCAATATTAGATGGTGATTTACAAAAAGCTCTATCAGTGTTTGACAAGGCGATAAAAACAGCAAACCCACTTAGTATTTTTGAAGGTCTATTGCAAACAATTCAGTTAATATGCCGTTTTTTAATTACGAAAGAGATTGATAGTGTAGTTACAGAGCATGAAAAGAATAGGATAAAAGATTTAAGTATAAAGAGATCTTTAATATTTTTTTCGAGATTGTGGAAGGTGTTGCTTAAAGGTATTCAAGATATAAAAACTTCAACATGCAACGATGTTGCTGCTGAAATGATGCTAATTAGTCTTTGCTATCTCTCTGATCTACCTTCTCCAGAACAGGTGATCAAAAAAATTCTTTCACAGAATGTAGAGCAAGGAAATAGACAGGGCAGACCTGTTGCACCTTCCCCCTCTGTCATCCAAGTAGCTGACTACTCGGATCCAAAAAAATATGTGGAAAGTAAACAACAACCCCACTCTGTCATCCGAGTAGCTGACACTGGGATCCATGTGGAAAATAAACAACAAAATTACGATTTTGATAAGATTTTGCAACTATTAAGGCGGAGTAACCAAATTTATCTTTACAAACAACTGTGTAATAATCTACAATTAATAGATTGTAAACCTGGATATTTAAAATTAAAAGCTGTATCTAAGTTGGATAGTAATTTTTGCAATGATTTAAAAAATTACTTAAGCCAGGTGACTCAGCAAGAGTGGGTTATTGCAGTTGATACAGGTTATATAAACAGGGAAGTGAGTAATTTAAATTATGCACCTGCAGTTAAGGATATCCTTGACACGTTTAAAGGTGCAAAAGTAGTTAATATAGAAAATAAGGAGTAAGTTGTGGATTTTAGTCAAATAATGAAACAAGCGCAAGAGATGCAAAAAAAGCTTGCAGAAGCTCAAGAAAAATATGTTGGAAAAGAGTTTCAAGGTATTTCTGGTGGTGGCAAAGTTTCTGTATTAATGGAAGTCATAAAAATAGGTAGCTATAAAGCTAAAAAGGTGAACATAGACTTAGAACTTATGAGAAATGAGGAAAAAGATATAGTAGAGGATTTAGTAACAGCAGCGTTTAATGATGCCGTTAAAAAAGCAGAAGAAGATATGGCGAATGCAACTTCTGATCTTGCAGGTATGATGGGTTTACCATCTGGGTTTAAACTTCCTTTTTGAATTTACTACTGAAGTTTCTTTTAGTGTAAGTATTTTTTTTCTAATATTCCCAACGCTAGTACTTCTTCATATAATGTACCTATACTAGCATAGCCCTACGTCATACCGTGATTCATTCCACAACTGTACAAACATTGCAATATGGCACGATATCACATAGTAAACGATGTCATTCCAGTGCTTGACACTGGAATCCAGCCTTGCCGTAATCTCATCAAGAACGTTGTGCTTTAACATAAAACGGCTACTTTTATGCTTACCAACTTAATAAAATTCCTGGATCCCAGTGGGCTTTGTTGCATCACACTTTATGAGATGGTGATTTATGGTAAATTCATGTAACTATCTCAAATTTAGCCATACCAATATCAGTGAATTTATTAAGCAAATAGCATTTAGTTCTTTTTCTCGATTTATCTCAGATTTATTCCTAAAACTAAATCCGAATATTTGCTTTAATCTTGAGAAAAACCCTTCAATATAAGATCTTTTCCCATAATTTACTTCTTTTTTCCATTCTTTCATGCCATCTTCACCGTATAATTTTATTAACCTAATAGCAGCATTCCTGTCAGACATATAATCTATTTCTGGATGTTCTGCCGCATTGTTTATTGGTGGAATTTTTGTCTTTATATCATATTTGTTACACAACTTATAAAACTTGTGCCTATCACATGCTCTATCTGCATATAGTGCTTTTATGGCATGCTGAAAATCAACTTCTTTTAGCAAATCACAAGCTCCATAGTGATCAGACCGTTACTGTATTTTACAGCTATGGCTTTTTTGTTGTTTATATTCAACATTACGTGCAATTTTCTCGTTTGCTCATAGCCACGATATTTTCTGTCAGTGCTATTTTCCTTGCTGTGACCAGGAGTGTTGTTGTATATACTAATTCCTGTACTGTCTATAGCAATTTCGATATCTTCCATATTATTTTTATCAATTCTGCAATCATTTATCTTAATATTAAGTTTCTTAAACCTTCTTGATGCTTGTGAATAGCTGATAACTGCCAAATCTCTTCCTATTTGTTGCAAATACCCTTTTATAAACCCGACTGTTTGTCTTAAACCAATTCTAAAGAAACTGACGATTATATGCACCAAAATCACAACTTTATCACTATAAATATAGTTGCCGCCCTGCATTTTTGGACAATTCTCGTACCAATTTTCTATGGCGTCATTGATATAACAAAAAATGCTTCCTCTTTCTTGGAGAAATTTGTTATATTCATGGCAGTTACTGACTCTCATTTTTTGTGGCATATTTTTTCTTCAACAGTTAAATGGCTATTTATAATGAATTTTGTCAGTAACTGCCAGTTCTTTTCACTTGAGCGATGCAACAAAGCCATCCCAGTGTCACGCACTGGGATGACATCATCCTTTTTTTTGGATTCCAGCGTCACGCGCTGGAATGACACCTCTCTTGGGCTCTCTTAGCTATAAATATTAAGGAATTTACCAAACGAAAAAAAAGGCAAAAGAAGCCCCGTGGTTGGCTAATTACTTACATTATACTTTCAAGTATGGCGTTTTTTTATTCTAAACGCTTAATAACCGCGATTTAGTTGCTTTTAAGCCGCAACTAATCTAAATTATAAACATTAAGAAATTTACTAAACAGAAAAAAAGGCAAAAGAAACCCTAGGGTAGCTAGTTATTCACTATCCATTTTTTAAATCGGCGTTTTTTGATGTTTTAAATAGCGCATTTCAGCTTATATTAGGTAAAAACCTAGAAATTTTATAAAGACATAAGGTGCACATAGTGCAAAAAATTAAACATGGGACGCCAGATACGTGAGTTTTTTTGTCATTTAATCTGTACAGAGAAGATAAATAAATAGCTTCAGTTTCATGATAAGGGGGCTGGCGGAGTTTGTCAAGGGATTTTTGACGAAATGATTTTGAAAGCAAAGAGCGGGAGAAGGGGTTCGAACCCTCGACCTCAACCTTGGCAAGGTTGCGCTCTACCAACTGAGCTACTCCCGCAATTAAATTAACCTAAATTTACTTAATTATAGGCATATACAGCGATTTGTAAACCCCGTGTACACGAAAAATGTGAGAGCCCATAAATTTGCGTGGTTCCTTCTATGATCTTTTCGTATACTTAAGACTCATTTTTGATTATCATAGGTTTTCAATTGTGCCAAAAAATGTATTAATTTTATGGGAATATTTTTATATAAAGACGACTTGCCAGCTAGTTCAATACCAGATGATATAAGGTCTATAGCTGTTGATACCGAGGCAATGGGGCTACTTCATAGCAGAGATAGATTATGCCTTGTGCAGCTCTCTTTTAATGATGGCAACGCTCACTTAGTTCAACTCAAGAACGATTATACAGCGCCAAATTTGAGAAAAATATTAGAGGATAAAAATATAACTAAAATATTTCACTTCGCGCGATTTGATGTAAGCATAATACGTTATTACTTGGAAACTTGGGCACTTCCGTGCTATTGCACAAAGATAGCTTCACGTTTAGTTCGTACTTACACAGATAATCATAGCTTAAAAGAGTTGTGCTTAGAGCTGCTTGATACCAAACTAAATAAGCAGCAGCAATCTTCTGATTGGGGAAATGAAAATTTAACAGACAAACAAAAAAGTTATGCTGCATCTGATGTTTTGTATCTCCACAGGATAAAGGAAAAGCTAGACTTAATGCTGGAACGTGAAAATAGAAAAGAATTGGCCCAAAAGTGCTTTGAATTTCTTCCTACTCGTATTGAGTTAGACTTAATGGGTTGGGAAAACGTGGATATCTTTAACCACCAGATGTAATAGAAGTTTTTTGTTTGTGCAAAACACTTTAGGGCAATTTTTCAAGCTCTGCGGTAAGAATTTAGTTGATTAACTGCTAATAGATACGCTATATTTTACAAAAATTTAGGTATTTTATGAGTGATGATATTACATCGGTAAATGATCAAAATTTCAAATCTGAAGTCACTGACTATAAAGGGTTTGTTCTGATAGACTTTTGGGCAGAATGGTGTGGGCCATGTAAAAGTCTAATGCCACGTATCGAACAATTGGCTAAAGACAGAAAAGGCAAGATTAAGATCTGCAAATTCGACATAGATGAAGGGACTGAAGTGCCAAGTAAGTATGGAGTGCAATCTATACCCACTTTAATCATATTTCAAGATGGTAAGGAAATTGCACGCAAAATTGGTGCAACAAATGATTTGTCAAGTTGGGTTGATAGTGAAATAAGCTAATAGACAAATTTGCTTTTGTGTGTATTATAAATATTGATAAAAGGGATTGTAGCTCAGTCGGTTAGAGCAGTTCGCTCATAACGAATTGGCCGTAGGTTCGAGTCCTACCAATCCCACCATTGTATTGATCTTAGCATGATCGTAACAATGAGAAAACTATAGTATATGAACTATATATTAATGTAATGGGGGAAATGATGGAATTTACTAAGTCTCTAAATAACAAGTTAGATGAATTGCACTTACTAAATTATCCATTTTACCAGTCATGGAATACAGGAAGCTTAAGCTTGCAAGCTTTACAAACCTATGCTAAAGAATATTATCACCACGTTGCTGCGTTTCCTCGTTATATCAGTGGTATACATTTTTTGTGCCCAGATCTAAAAATGCGACAGGTTTTGCTTGGTAATTTGATAGAAGAAGAACAAGGTGATGAAAATCATCCAGAGTTATGGAAGCGTTTTGCTGAAGGACTTGGAGTAGCACGGTCTGATCTTCTTGAAGATGCACAAGTTAAGGAGACACAAGAATTAGTTGACGGTTACTTTGATATTGTACGATCAGATTTTGCTTCCGGTTTGGGTGCACTTTATGCTTATGAACGTCAAACTCCAGAGGTTTCTAAGTCTAAAATTGAAGGTTTAAAAAAACACTATTCAATAAGTGATGAGCGTTCTCTTCAATTTTTTACGGTCCATATGCATGCTGATGAATGGCATTCTGAGGAATGTGCAAATCTTATTGAAGATCTAGATGAAAAAGAGCAAGATAAAGTTATGCAGGGTGCTCAAAAGGGAGCAAGGCTCTTGTGGGGTTTTCTTGATGGAATGATGAATGCTAGCGTGTGTTAGTAGTTGTAAGTAGCTTAAACTCAGTGATGTTGGAATGCAATGTCTGCATGTAATCTTCTTATATCTGACTTACGGCTTTGGGTTCATTTAGGCTATAGTGCAGAAGAGAAGTATCATTCTCAATTAGTTAGTGTTAATATTGATTTTACCTTTAAATCCCCCCCTTTAGGACTTACAACTGACCGGCTTGAGGATACTATATGCTACTTGGAGGTAGTTCAGAGTATTCAATCTCTCGTTCAAAGCAAGCAATTCAACTTAATCGAGCATTTAACTCATGATATATACAGGACCATTAATAACCTTGTGATGCAAAAAAAGCTTATTATTTCTTCTATAGGCGTAACTATTCACAAAGTTGCACCACCTGTCCCCAGTGTGCATGGAGGTGTTTTCTTTACTTATCGTAATGCGTTGCAAGAATGATTTACATTTCTATTGGCTCAAATATGGGGAATCGCTTTTCCCATTTACAAAAGGCTGCTCAGTTACTGCAGGAACGCTATTTTAAAAATTTAAAATCTTCAATTATTCTGGAAACTAAGGCTATTTTACCAAATGATGCTCCACCTGGGTGGGACAGGCCATTTCTAAATATGGTTGTGTATGGAAGTTGTTCTTCTTCTCCTGAAGAGCTGTTAAAGGGCCTTAAACAAATTGAATGTGACATTGGCCGTCTGCAGGTCTATGAAAAATGGGCACCTCGCGTTATTGATTTGGATATTTTGTTATGGGATGACCTGACACTTGATACACCCTACCTTAAGATTCCTCACCCAGAATTGATAAACAGACCATTTTTGCTTCACTTGATGGCAATGCTGAGTCCCATGGCAGTAGTTAACAAAACGTTTGGTACTGTTAACCCTAACATTAAGGATTGCTTTTTAAGGAGTTTTACGCTTTCACCAGAGCTTATAGGTATTGTCAATATTACTCCTGATTCATTTTCAGATGGTGGTCTTTATTATGATGCAGATCAAGCAACCAAGCAGGCACTGCGGCTGTTATCAGATGGTGCAAGCATAGTTGAACTTGGTGCTCAATCAACAAGACCTGGCTCCTCAATACAAACTCCAAAAGCAGAGTATGCACGCTTAAAACCAGTGCTTGATGACCTTAATCAATATATGAAAGTTGGTGACATTAAAGTCAGCATTGATAGTTTCTGGCTAGATGTTATTTTGAACGTTTTGGAGCACTACAACATTGCCTGGGTAAACGATCAGAAGGGAGATCTAGATGATAATACCTTAAAAGCGATTGCTAGCAGTGGATGTAGTATCGTTATTATGCATTCACTCTCCATACCACCACATAGTGACAACATTATCCCAAGTGACATTGATCCAATTGATACCATAAGTAATTGGGCAGAAAGGAACATTAATAGATTACTAGCTCTAGGTTTTGATCAAAGCTCGATCATTATTGATCCTGGTATTGGTTTTGGCAAATCTATGTACCAGAATATCCAGATTTTACGCAGTATAGAAACGTTACAAAATTTTGGCTGCAAAGTTCTGGTTGGTCATTCTAGAAAGTCATTTATTTCTTCTTTTTCTACAGAACCTGTCTTTAACCGAGATTTAGAAACAATTGCTTTATCATCTGCATTGCACAACAAGGTTGATTTCCTTCGAGTGCATAATGTGCGTGATCACATGCGATTCTTTGTAGCTCAAGCTGCTTTACAGGGATGCTAGTTATCGGAATTATGGCTGTTGATCCCAAGGGGGTAATTGGAATAAATAATGGATTGCCCTGGCATTATCCAAGTGAGTTAGATCATTTTCGTCAGGTGACTGACAAACAAGTTATTGTTATGGGAAGAAAAACATTTGAAACTATGCCTCAAAACATATTGAAGGATCGTATCCCTGTTGTTTTTTCTCGTAACAAATTAAATTCTTGTTTTAACAGAGGAGTAAAATGCACTATTATTTCTTCTATGCAAGAGTTTTTGTCAATCCAAAGTAGTTCTAAAGTCTTCATGATTGGTGGAGCACAAATAGCGCACCTTTTTTTGGAGTATGATCTAATTTCAGAGTTTATCATAACAGAAATTCACAGACTTTATAAAGGTGATGTATATTTCAACTTAACACTTCTTGATGGATGGTATAAAACCGCTCTTGCTCAAACAAAAGATTATACTATATGCAAGCTGACACGTTAATATGCATGTTGAAGCAATTTATACCCACCGCATTGAATGTGGAGAAGTATTAGAGCAGGTTCTTGATCGCTATGTTTCAGAGTTGCTAAGAGAGGAAGTTGTTCTTGCTATCACATCAAAAATCATTTCTATTTGTCAAAAACAAGTGGTTTGCAAAACTGCTTGTTCTAAAGAAGAGCTAATCAAAAGAGAAGCTGATGCAATTGTTGATGTAGACCATAATTCTTACGGCATCTATTTAACAATCAAAAACAATATCTTAATTCCATCTGCTGGTATTGATGAATCAAATGGTAATGAAATGTATATTTTATACCCAAAGGATGTTCAGAAAACAGCTCTATCAATATGGAACTATCTCAAGACAAAACACTGCATAAAACATCTTGGTATTTTGATTACAGATAGTAACATAACACCTATGCGCCTTGGGGTTACGGGCGTTGCTCTTGGTTGGTGTGGATTTGAACCACTTTATTCCTATATAGGCAAGCCAGATCTTTATAATCAACCACTGCAAGTAACACAAGTCAATCTTCTTGATGCACTGGCAACATCTGCTGTTTTAGTTATGGGAGAAGGGGCAGAGCAAACACCGATGGCAATAATTAGTGGTGCACCAAAGGTTCACTTTCTTACTCATCCGCCAACTACAGAAGAAGAAAAAAGTGTGAAGATATCTATGGAAGAGGACCTTTACTCTCCTCTCCTCATGCGAGCCCGCTGGTTAAAGAGTTAAAGAGGAACTTAAAAATTTGCTATTAGACTTCTTAGAGGTTGTCCACAAACCAAGGAATACGTAGTATATAAAGAAAGAATATTGAGGTAAGAGATGAGGAAAAAATATCCAACAGATTTAAGTAAAAGGGAATGGGCAAGAATAGAAAAACACTTCAGAGTATCGTACAAGAAAGGAGGAAGGCCACCAAAATACAGTAAGTGTGAGATAGTAAATGCAATTCTTTATATACTGCGCACAGGATGTCAATGGCGCTATTTACCACACGATTTTCCGCCGTGGAAGGCTGTGCATGAACAGTTTAGAAGATGGAAAAAGCAGGGAATTTTTGAGAAAATGAACTATGATATCACTAAATATAGTAGGTCAAAAATGGGAAGCCGAGCGCATGCATAGTGGACAGTCAATCGGTAAAAACCACGGAAAAAGGGGGGGCAAAGGTTATGATGGTGCGAAAAAGGTAAAGGGGAGAAAAAGACATATAATCACAGATACTCAAGGATTTGTGCTTGGTTGCTATGTAGGAGCTGCAAGCGAAAATGACAGAGATGGGGTGAAGATGGCATTGGACAATATGAAGGAAAAATACAGCAATATTAAGAAAATGTGGGCTGATATGGGATACCAAGGAAAAGATTTAAAGGATTACGTAAAGAGAGAATATGGGATAGATATTGAAATTGTCAAAAGGCCTCCATGTAGGTTTTGGGTGCATAAAGATACACCACTAGAACTATTGCCACAACGGGATCCTGGATTTTCAGTACAGCCGAGAAGGTGGGTGGTAGAGAGGACTTTTGCTTGGATCAATAGAAATAGAAGGCTATCAAAGGAGTACGATTTACTTACAACATCTACTGAAAGTTTCATATATCTGGCTATGAGTAAAGTTATGTTAAGTAGGGAATATGCTTGATTTACTGGTTTGTGGACAACCTCTTACATAACCATATAACATTGGGAATAGAAACAAAAAACTTGCTTGACACCCTTCGCCAGCACCCTTATCATAAAACTGAAGCTATTGTATTTGCTTTCGCCAATCTGCAGATTAAAAGGTAAGGATTACTTAATGTATCGGCGTCTTATGTTCAATTTTTTGCAGTATATAGATACTGTATGTCTTTACAAAACTTCATCTACATCTAGATTTTTATCTAAATAAGCTGAACGCGCTTACAAAGCGTTACAAGACATCAAAAAATGCCAATACTCGACAGAGATAGTAAAAGACTAGCTAACTCGGGGATTCTTTGTCTTTTTTTCTGCTTAGTAAATTTCTTAAACGTTTGCAGCGTAAGTTAGTTGCAATTAAAAGCAGCTTAATCTCGCTTGTCAAGCGTTTAAAACATAAAAAACGCCAATATTTTAAAGCGGATAATAACCCCAGGGCTTCTTTTGCCTTTTTTTTCATTTGGTAAATTTCTTAACGTTTGTAGCTAAACGACAACCGTCATCCCGCTACGTGTTAGCGGCTAAGAGATACCGCGGCGGTATGACGGTTTGCGGCGGCATGACCTCGTCATTCCCCTACGTGTTAGCGGTATCTCTAGATCCGTGACGGTATGACGGTTCGCGCGGTGGCATGACCTCGTCATCCCGCTACTTGTTAGCGGGATCTAGAGATACCGCGAATGAATCGCGGTATGACGGTTCGCGGCGGCGTGACGATAAGCTCGTCATCCCGCTACTTGTTAGCGGGATCTAGAGATACCGCGAATGAATCGCGGTATGACATAGGGAACCCTTTCTTGGGTTAGCTATAGATTTACTTCGCATATTCAGCTAATTTTTATTACAATTACAACAAAATAATTTTGGCTTTGATGAAAACTGTATATGTATGTCAATCCTGTGGTCACAGCACTGGCAGGTGGGTAGGGAAGTGTATTGCATGTGACAATTGGGATACAGTTGTTGAGGAAATAGCAGTAAAAACGGGCAAAAGAAGTATATCTGCGCCAATTTTAATAAAGACGTTATCGGGTAGCGAAATTATCACTCCAAGTCGTTTTTTAACAGGAATAGAAGAATTAGATAGAGTTTTTGGTGGAGGTATCGTTCAAGGTGCTAGCATTTTAATTGGTGGCGAACCTGGAATTGGGAAATCTACCCTTTTGCTTAGAATTGCAGCTAATGTTGTGCAACTTTCCTCTTTTGAATGTCTTTATGTATCCGGCGAGGAATCTTTAGAGCAAGTGAGCCTCAGAGCAAAGCGTCTTAAGATAAATGAACCTAAAATTAAGCTTTTGTCTACAGTGTCTTTAACTGATGTAGTAGCAACAATAAAGGAAAACAAAAGTATTAAATTCTTAGTAATTGACTCTATACAAACAATGTATGATAGCAGAATTATATCAGCACCAGGAACTGTAACTCAGGTCCGCACTTGCGCACATGAATTAACCATTCTTGCGAAACAATATGGTATTTCCCTCTTAATAGTTGGCCATATAACTAAGGATGGACAAATAGCTGGACCTAAAACTTTGGAGCATATGGTGGATACGGTATTATATTTTGAAGGTGAAAATAGCAATCAATACCGCATTTTGCGTACTATTAAGAATAGATTTGGCCCTGCAAATGAAATTGGTGTTTTTGAGATGTCTGAAGCAGGACTTGTGCCTGTTGATAACCCATCATCATTGTTTCTGATGGCCCATGACAGAGAAGTAGTTGGCAGCGCCGTATTTGCAGGAATTGAAGGTTCAAGACCAATTTTAATGGAAGTGCAAGCATTAATAGCAGGGACTAATATGGCAACCCCAAGAAGGGCAGTAGTTGGGTGGGATATTAATCGATTGGCTATGATCATTGCGGTGCTAAATGCTCGTTGCAAAATGTTTTTGCATGATAAAGAGGTATACCTAAACATTGCAGGGGGACTCAAAATACAGGAACCATCGGCTGATCTTGCTGTTGCTGCTTCCCTTATTTCAAGTGTAGTAAATTTACCGCTGCCAACTTCTTCAATAATCTGCGGTGAAGTTGCACTTTCAGGAGAAATTAGGAACATCTCGCATGCTGATCTCAGACTAAAAGAAGCACAAAAGTTAGGATTCAAAAAAGCAATTATGCCTAAAAATGGCAATTATTCTTCTCATGATATTGAAATAATCAAGCTTGGTCACGTAAGGGAATTAAGAGAAGTCTTTAATTACAATTAAATAACGCTTCAGCAAATTCTTTACTAGTAAACTCCCTTAAGTCCTCTATATTTTCGCCAATTCCTATAGCATGTAACTTTATCTTATAAGCTTCTGCAAGTCCAATTACCACTCCGCCCTTAGCAGTGCCATCTAACTTTGTTACGATTAGCCCGGTAACATTAACCATTTTGCTAAATGCTTCTAATTGGCTATAAGCATTTTGGCCGGTAGTTGCATCAAGAACTAAAATAACGTCATGAGGGGCAGTATCATCCAATTTCTTTATCGTTCTATATATTTTTGATAACTCCTCCATAAGGTTCACATTATTTTGCAGCCTTCCTGCTGTGTCAATTAGAACAACATCAACGTTGTCTTTTATAGCTTGACTTACAGCTCTATATGCCACACTTGCAGAGTCGCTACCGTACTCTCCAGTAACAATCAAGCAATCAGAACGTTCTGCCCAAATGTTTAATTGCTCACTAGCAGCAGCTCTAAATGTGTCGCATGCAACAAGCATAACGGATTTTCCCATTTCCTTATATTTATATGCAAGCTTACCTATAGTTGTGGTTTTACCATTACCGTTTACTCCGCATACCATTATTATATGTGGTTTTTTGTTCAAAATTAACGGTTGCACAACTGGGCTCAATATAGCTTCTATTTCGTTCATTAACTGCTGCGAGATAATATTATACTCAACTTCCTTGTCAAACTTGATGCTTGTGAGCCTGTCAATAATCAACTTGGAAGTTTTATGACCAATATCCATGCTAATTAGCAATTCTTCTAGCTCATCTAAAAGCGACTGATCTAATTTTTTTTTGTTAGAGAAAATACTTTTTACTCCGTTGCTAAAGCGAGAAGAAGTTTTTAACAAGCCTTTATAAAGGTTACCAAATAAACTCAAGAGAATACTCCTTTTTAATTACAATATAGAGAATGACATGCACTACATGTATTTGTAAAGTAAATACACTCGTAACCCATATATTTTGTGAGTAAAATATACTGTTTGCTAGTGCATTTTTCTTTAGTTTTTAACCTAAATATGTTATAATGTAGAATAGCGGTTCACAGGTAATTTTATGAGTTATAATGAGAAAATTTTAGATCATTACGAAAATCCAAGAAATGTTGGCTCTCTGGATAAAAATGATCCAAATGTTGGTACTGGTTTAGTTGGTGCACCATCGTGCGGTGATGTAATGAAATTGCAGATAAAGGTCAATGACAAAGGTGTTATTGAAGATGCAAAATTTAAAACTTTTGGTTGTGGTTCTGCCATTGCTTCAAGTTCCTTGTTAACAGAGATGATAAAGGGGAGAACCATCAGTGACGTTACACAGATAAAGAATACTCAAATAGTGGAAGAGTTGTCTTTACCTCCAGTGAAGATACACTGTTCGGTACTTGCTGAAGATGCTATAAAGGCTGCTATTCATGACTATCAAAGTAAACAAAATAAAGGTGGACATTGAGAACTAAAGCATGAGTGAATATCAAGGAGTAAACGCTATAAAGAAAGATAAAAAACTTATTACTATAACTGCGAAAGCAGTAGAAAGGATAAAGTATTTATTGGACCAAAAGAAGCATACTAACCTTGAGAAATCAGAAGAAGCAATAGGAATAAGAGTGCTAATTAAACAAAAAGGATGTTCTGGTTTAAAATATGATATTGAATATGCGTATGATACTCGTCCTTTAGAGTCGATAATTGAGGAAAACTGCAGTGATGACCAAAAAGTTAAAGTGTTGATCGATCCAAAATCCGTCATGTTTATTCTTGGCTCTGAAATGGATTATGTAGAAGAAAAATTTTCATCGGGTTTTGTTTTCAAAAATCCTAATGAGAAAGGAAAATGTGGTTGTGGAGAGAGTTTTCATGTCTAGCAGCTATTTTACATTGTTTGAAATTGAACCAACTTTCAATATCAGCTTTGATGAGTTAGAGAAAAAATATATTGAGCTAAGCAAGACTGATATAAATGAAAGACAGTCCAAAAACATGGAAAATATCAACAAAGCTTATCAAGTGCTAAAGTCACCACTAGAACGTGCTGAGCATTTGTTGAATCTTTTTGGTGTGGGAAGCCCAAAGGATCATCCAAATTCTGAAATATTAAATGAATCAATGGAAATAAGAGAGTACTTACTAGACTGCGATGATCTACAATTTGCAAGCAGGATGATTGATGAAAAAATAAAAGATTGCGTTAAAAACCTAATTAACACTTTTGCTGTAAAGAATTTTGATGGAGCTGCTACACAAGTCTTAAGATTGAAATATTTATATAAGTCATTTGAGGAGGTGAAAAAGAATGCAACCAATTCAAATTTCTGAACCAAATTCAAGTGAAGTAGTTTTTGGTATAGATCTTGGTACCACCAATTCTTTAATTGCCATAGTAAATAAAGCTGGCAACGTGGAGATATTTAAAGATGAGCAGGGAAGAGAGCTACTGCCTTCTGCTCTTTCATATGAAAATAATACATTGAAAACTGGCTGTGACGTCGGTCAAAATGCAATCTACTCAATAAAGCGTTTAATGGGTAAAAGTGTTGAAGAATTAAATAAAGAAGGCGTCAATTTTGAAATAGATCATGAAAGCGAAAAAGTTATTAGAATAAAATGCGCAGAGGAAAAGTATCTTACTCCTGTTGAGATTTCTGCTGAGATATTAAAAGCTTTATGCAAGAGGGTAGAAGAGTCTACAGAGATGAAAGTAAAAAAAGCAGTGATTACTGTGCCAGCTTACTTTGACGATTCAGCACGTAACGCAACTAAATATGCGGCAAAATTAGCTGGAATAGAAGTTCTTCGCCTCGTTAACGAGCCAACCGCTGCAGCGCTTTCTTACTCCATTGAAAAGAACAATAACAGTGGAATATATGCAGTTTATGACCTTGGTGGTGGAACATTTGATATTTCGATATTGAAATTGCATCAAGGAGTGTTTCAAGTTCTTGCAGTTGGTGGTGACACTAAACTCGGTGGAGATGATTTTGATCATTTGCTTAACCTTATTGTGCTTGATAAGTATAGAGAAAAGGTAGGTTTAAACAAAGAATGCTCTAGTGTCATCCCAGTCTGGGATCCAGAAAGTTTGATTACAAATGAACACACTAGAAAGTTATATAATAAGAACTGGATTCCAGTGTCAGCTACTTGCATGACAACACTTATTGAATCACGTATTGTAAAAGAATACCTGAGCGAAAACACCGTAGGCACTTTTGAATTCAATATTAACGGTGAATTATTTGAATGCGAAATTACCAGAGAAGAATTTGAACATGCAATCAGTTCTTTGGTCAATAGGACTATCAATATAGTCACTCGTACTATAAGTGATATAGATCTTAAAATTGATGATATAAAAGGAGTAATTTTAGTTGGTGGTGCAACTAGAACACCATTGGTTCAAAATTCACTAGTCGAACTTTTTGGAAATAAAGTACTAAATGACGTGGATCCGGATAAAGCAGTTGCCATTGGGGCAGCTCTGCAGGCTCATGATTTAACTTCGAGCTCAAAAGATAGGAATATTCTCCTGGATGTTCTACCTTTATCACTTGGCATAGAAACTATGGGAGGCATAGTTGAAAAAATCATACCAAGAAATACACCACTACCAGTTTCAGAGATAAAAGAGTTTACAACTTATGTTGATGGGCAACTAGCAATGAAAATTCACGTTTGTCAGGGAGAACGTGAAATGATAGAGGATAACAAATCTCTAGCGCAGTTTGAACTAAAAGGTATACCGCCACTGCCTGCAGGTTCTGCAAGAATTGAAATAGAATTTACAGTTAATGTTGACGGAATCTTGACTGTTACTGCAAGAGAAAAAGCTACTGGAATTGAGCAGACAGTTGAAGTAAATTCAAATTTTGGCTTGAGTGAAGCTGATGTTCAAAATATGGTTAACCAGTCAATAAACAGCTTTGATGAAGATATGAAGGCTCGTTCCCTTGCAGGTGCTAAAATTAATGGAAATAAACTCATACACTTGGTTGAAAACAATAATAACCTTTTCACTGATCAAAAGTTGAAAAACCTATTACAAAATGCAAAAAACGCTTTACAAGGCAATGACTTGAATGAAATTAACAACACTATCGCCGAGTTAGAAAATTCCTCTTTAGAGTTGTGTGAATTAACAAATAGGTAGAAAAAGCTTACACAACCTTGTGCAATACCCTATTTAACCTCAAGGCAACAGGTAACCTGAAATTAAATGGTAACCAATCGACCTTTCCTAATTTAAATGATAAACCAACTATGCTTACACGCCCAATGATATTTTCCATTGGTACAAAACCAACTTCAGGAAACCTGCTATCCAAAGAATTATTTCTATTGTCTCCCATAACAAAAAATTGATCGTTAGGTACATAATAAACCGGAGTGTTATATGATAGCTTATTAGAAATGTTATCTACCAAAATCTCATGCTCCTTGCCACTTAAAAGCGTTTCTATATATCTTGGTATGTTACGATTCGACTCATAATCAAAAAAACTTTCAATTTGCCTTCGCTCTACTTTCTGATCATTTAGGTATAATTCTCCCTCTATCATTTGCACTTTGTCACCTGGTGTTCCTATTACTCGCTTAACAAACCTGATGCTGTCATTTCTTGTGGGTTTGAAAACTACTATGTCGCCACGCTTTGGAGGGGTATAAAAAATCCTGCCGCTAAAAATGTTTGGAGAAAATGGAAAGGAGTGTTTACTGTAACCGTATGAATATTTACTAGTAAAAATGTAATCCCCTTCAAGTAGGGTGCTTTTCATTGAACCAGAAGGTATATGAAATGGCTCGAATAAAAAACTACGTATTGATAGCGCAATCAACAGTAAAAAAAACAATGAAGATAAAAATCTTCCCGTTCTTATCACCCAGTTTTTGCTTAGTTCTTCCAACTTTTCCAACTTTGTTTTTCTTATAGATTAAGCTTATTATAATACATAAATTAAAAAATGGTAATATGAAATTTTACTTGTGAATGTTATTCCTCTATTCAAAACAATTTTGAAAAGGCGGTTCATTTCTTTCAACGGTGTCATCCAAGTAGCGTGACACATAACTGTACGAACATTGCAATTTGCAGGTGGCAGATGAAAGTAGCTGATGCACATCTGTACGAACATTTGCTTTTGTTAAGGTAATATGGTGTTATGAAAGTAGCTGACACTGGAATGGCTTTGTTGCATCGCTACTTATGAAAGGCTAACTATAGTTAGGATTATAAGCAACCTATTGAAAATCTTGTTTTTTTGCAATCAATCTGATCAAATTTAAGAATAGTAATTTGTTATTTATATTAATAAATTTAATTCTATTGAAAATAGCTAAAGCATTGAAATTCTTGAATTTTAGCCGGATTGGTAAATGGTAGTGAAATTTCTTTTACTCAAATTTAGGTATTCATTGACCGTTCTTGTTATAAATACCAGAATAATAAGCTACTGATATTCCCTATCTTTTTTATCTTTAATCCATCATAGCTAGCGATGCAACAAAGCCCACTGGAATCCAGGTTGTAACCGTTCACGGATTGTGAGAATGAATAAAGAACTAAGCAGTCGTAACTTTTGGAAGGGATTTTGGCCATTGAGACGTGATGTCAAAAATATCGACAACATTCTTTCCACAAATCTTTCTCCATGTTCCGACCAGGTGAAAAAGCTGTTTTTACGATAGCCGTCTAATTTGCCGTTCTGCAAGGTTGTTGATTGACTTCAGGCTTTCGTAAAAACTTCCACACCATATCCTCGGCCTTAACATCTTAATGGCCATTCTCAAACCATTTACAAGCCTTGTCATTTCATGCCCCCCCTTTTTGCATTAGTTGTGTAGCATCTTTTAATATTAGCAAGGCCTATAATAGTGCAACACTGCCTTACGTATTGCCAATCCAAATTCTACTTGCTGTAAAATAACACAATCTGCTACATCGCTGCTAATCTCAATCCCTCTGTTTATTGGCCCTGGGTGCATAACAATCGCATCTGGTTTTGCGTATGATAGCTTTTGTGAATCAAGTCCATACAAATAAAAATATTCTTTCTCTGAAGAACTATTATTCATGCGCTCTTTCTGCAATCTCAAAAGCATAATTACGTCAGCATCCTTTATACCTTCAATTAATGAATAATGGACTGAATCTACTTCAGGAAAATGCTTACAAATCAAAGTTGGTGGTGCGACCAAGTTTATCTCTGCTCCAAACATTTTTAGCAATCTTATATTTGATCTTGCAACTCTACTGTGCAGAATATCTCCACATATCACAACTTTGAGGTCCTTTATTTGCTTTTTGTGATTGCTGATTACAAGATAGTCTGCAAGAGCTTGAGTTGGATGTTCACTACTTCCATCGCCTGCATTGATTAGCGAGCAGTTAACATACTTTGCCAGTGTATTAATGATACCACTACTTTTATGCCTGATTATTATGTAATCAGGATTCATTGCATTTAATGTTTTGATCATGTCTTTTAGATCTTCTCCCTTGTTAATAGAAGAAGATCTTATTGGCAAAGTTACAACATTTGCTCCAAGGCTTTTTGCTGCTATTTCAAAAGACGCAAGTGTACGCGTTGAATCTTCAAAGAATAAATTTATTACTGTCTTATTTTCCAAGATATGACTATTTGCAACTTCTTTTTTAAGGTACTGGTTGGCCAACTTAGTTATATTTTCTACATCATCGACTGTAAGGTCTGAGATGTTTAACAAATTCCTTCTCTTGTTCATAGTTTCCTTTTCAACTATTTGAACCTATTCTACTTTCTTATTACCTTTTTTCAATAGACTTCTTGTGCAGCAATTGTTTTGGTGAAAGAACGGAAAAAGATAGTAAAGTCAAAATTAAGTTAGAAGGAAGAAAAAGTTCAGCGAGTCAAGAGTAAGGTATATTAGCATAAATCTTTCATCCCAATGTTTAGTGGCGCTGGGGATTACTTCCACTTACACTCATCCGCTATCATAACAGCCTCAAAAAGATGCTTCTCAAGTTCACTTAGAGGCAAATCACTTTGTGAATAATTTCCCCAAGATTTTAGTATATCGGAAGTTTCAACGCCTTCAATAATAGGATATTCTTGGTTTTTTTTAGCGTATAACTCTTGAGCCTGCTTGCTTACTAAAAATTCCAATAAGACTATAGCATTTTCCCTGTTTTTTGCGTTTTTTGTTACTGCTGCACCACTGATGTTTACCATTACACCGTGATCGTTGCGATTAGGAAAAAAAGCCCCTAGCTTGTCTGCAACATTCTTTTTATTTTCTGATGAAAGAATTCTCGCAAAGTAGTAGCTGTTTACTATTGCAACATCTCCCTCACCCGCTGCTACGGCGTAAATTTGATCAGTATCACCACCACTTGGTTTTCTTGCCATATTGCTCACAATTCCGCTTACCCATTCTTTCGTCTTTTCAAAACCATTATTTGCAATCATAAAAGCAATTAACGATCTGTTATATGGACTTGTAGAAGAACGCACTAATATTTTTCCTTTCCATTTTTCATTTGCTAAATCTTCATAAGTACTTAAGTCCTTAGGGTCTACTGACTCTTTATTGTAAACCAATATCCTAGCTCTTTTTGTAAGACCAAACCAATAATCTTCACTGTCTCTAAATCTTGCAGGTATAACACTTTTTAAAACCCCTGAATCTACTTGAGATAAAAGTCCTCTTTTTTTTGCTAGAATTAAGTTGATTGCATCAGCAGTCAAAAATAAGTCAGCTTCACCACCGTTTTCCATTCGTGAAAGTAGCTGAGAATAATCATCAATGATGTAACGTACTTTAATACCTGTATTTTTCGTGAATTCATCAAACAAAGTACGTACTAATTCTTCTTTGCGCGATGAATAAACATTTACCACTTGTGAGTCATTAGTTCCGTCGTTTCTGTATAAATAAGTAATAACTATCAATATAATTGCTATTAAGGATGTGAATATAAAGGCTTTTTTCATATTGGATAAAAAATAACTTCTTTCAGTTAAAGTTACCAAGATGGTACAACTTTAGCAAGTGTAAAGTTCGTTAGATAAATCATAAAAACTTCCTTGACAAGCTTCGCCAGCCCCCTTATTATAACACTGAAGCTATTTATTTATCTTCGCAATCTCTGCAGTGGATTAATGACAAAAAACTTAATGTATTTGGCGTAAATCATGCTTAATTTTTTGCACTATGTGCACCTTATGTCTTTATAAAATTTCTAGGTTTTTACCTAATATAAGCTGAAATGCGCTATTTAAAACATCAAAAAACGCCGATTTAAAAAATGGATAGTGAATAACTAGCTACCCTAGGGTTTCTTTTGCCTTTTTTTCTGTTTAGTAAATTGTATCCGTTCAGCGGAGTGGTAGAATAAGGTAGACAAAGCAAGATAATAAAGATAATCATAGAGCAAAAGTGAGGTAATGTGGTAAACCTTTGAGAACTTTGCAAAAATTTACAGCAAAAAATAGAAAAACTGAAAGCAGAGATAGAAAACTTAAAAGCAGAAAATAAAGCTTTAAAGATAGAGAACGCTGAATTAAAGGAAAGGCTCGGTTTAAATTCAAAAAACTCATCCCTGCCCAGCTCAAAAGAGCTATACAAAATAAAAAAGGACAAGCCAAAAAGCGAAAGGAATGTTGGCGATCAGGTTGGGCATAAAGGAAATTTTCATGCCACAATGGAAGCGGATAAAGTAGTAAAAATAGAGTTGCCTAATATTTGCGAATGCGGAGGAGAGCTTGTAATATGCGAAAAACCTTATGTTCACCAAAAAGTTGATCTTCCGGAAATTAGGCCTTATGTAGTAATTGGAACATGGTCGTTGTTGGAGATGCAGAAAAAGAAAAAGTAGCAAGTTACCAGAAGGTGTTACGCCAGATACATTTGGTCCAAGGGTTAAGTCTATAATTGCAGCACTCAGCGGATTTTACAAAAACTCAAAGCGTGAAGTGGCTAGTATCATAAATGACATTTTTAATTTGAACATAAGTGTTGGCAGCATATCAGAGGTTGTCCACAAACCAGTAAATCAAGCATATTCCCTACTTAACATAACTTTACTCATAGCCAGATATATGAAACTTTCAGTAGATGTTGTAAGTAAATCGTACTCCTTTGATAGCCTTCTATTTCTATTGATCCAAGCAAAAGTCCTCTCTACCACCCACCTTCTCGGCTGTACTGAAAATCCAGGATCCCGTTGTGGCAATAGTTCTAGTGGTGTATCTTTATGCACCCAAAACCTACATGGAGGCCTTTTGACAATTTCAATATCTATCCCATATTCTCTCTTTACGTAATCCTTTAAATCTTTTCCTTGGTATCCCATATCAGCCCACATTTTCTTAATATTGCTGTATTTTTCCTTCATATTGTCCAATGCCATCTTCACCCCATCTCTGTCATTTTCGCTTGCAGCTCCTACATAGCAACCAAGCACAAATCCTTGAGTATCTGTGATTATATGTCTTTTTCTCCCCTTTACCTTTTTCGCACCATCATAACCTTTGCCCCCCCTTTTTCCGTGGTTTTTACCGATTGACTGTCCACTATGCATGCGCTCGGCTTCCCATTTTTGACCTACTATATTTAGTGATATCATAGTTCATTTTCTCAAAAATTCCCTGCTTTTTCCATCTTCTAAACTGTTCATGCACAGCCTTCCACGGCGGAAAATCGTGTGGTAAATAGCGCCATTGACATCCTGTGCGCAGTATATAAAGAATTGCATTTACTATCTCACACTTACTGTATTTTGGTGGCCTTCCTCCTTTCTTGTACGATACTCTGAAGTGTTTTTCTATTCTTGCCCATTCCCTTTTACTTAAATCTGTTGGATATTTTTTCCTCATCTCTTACCTCAATATTCTTTCTTTATATACTACGTATTCCTTGGTTTGTGGACAACCTCTAAGAGGTTGTCCGGAAACTAGTAAATTCAAGCATATTCCCTCTTTAACATAACCCTACTCATAGCTAGGTATATGAAATTCTCAGTGGATGTTGTGAGTAAATCATACTCCTTCGATAGCCTTCTATTCCTATTAACCCAAGCAAAAGTCCTTTCTACAACCCATCTTCTTGGCTGTACTTTAAACCCTTGTTCTCTTGTTGGTAGTAGCTCAGGTGGCGTATCTTTGTGCACCCAAAATCTACATGGAGGCCTTGTAACAATTTCAATATCTATGTCATATTCTTCCTTTATGTGATTCTTTAAATTTCTTCCTTGGTATCCCATGTCAGCCCACATTTTTTTAACTTTAGTATATTTTGTTCTCATATTGTTTAATGCTATTTTAATACCATCTCTATCATTTTCGTTAGCAGCGCCTACGTAACAACCTAGTATAAAACCCTGAGTGTCTGTAATTATATGCCTTTTTCTACCCTTTACTTTTTTACTTCCATCATAGCCTTTGATCCCCCCTTTTCTGTAGTCTTTACAGATTGACTATCTACTATACAGGCACTCGGCTGCTCATTCCTTCCTATTTTTCTTCTACTATATTTTGTAATTTCATAATTCATTTTCTCAAAAATTCCCTGCTTCTTCCATTGCCTGAACTGCTCATACACAGTCTTCCATAGCGGAAAATCATTTGGTAAATACCGCCATTGACACCCTGTACGCAATACATAGAAAATTGCTTCTAATATTTCTCTTTTGCTATACTTTGGCGGCCTTCCTCCTTTCTTGTATGATACTCTGAAGTGTTTTTCTATTCTTGCCCATTCCCTTTCGCTTAGATCTGTTGGATACTTTTTTCTCATCTTTACCCCGTACTAAAATTTCAGATATTATAGCCTTTTACTTGTTTCCGGACAACCTCTGATACCAATTCCCATTACAGGGCAAACAGATGGACAATGATGGAAGAAAAGCCATACTGAAGTAAGTAAAATAGCGAGGTTTAAATGGCATTAAGATCAAAATTATTGGATGAAAAAGTAGTAGAATCAGCAAAAGAAATGCTGAAGAAAGTAAGGAATAATGCATATGTTTCAAAAAAACTAAATGCTGTAATTGCAGCAAAAAAGTACAGTATAACGGCTGTAGCAAAAATATATTGCATTTCAAGAAGCGCACTAACTTCGTGGGTAAAACTCTTGAAAATTGGCAGAGAAGAAAAACTGTTTGCTCCTTCACAACGTCGTAGAAAAACTAAATTAAATCAGGCTCAACTACAGCAAATTGAAGAGTGGATAGAAGAAAATCCTAATATCACCATTAAAGAAATGAGAATAAGAATCCAGGAAAAGTTCGGATTAAATATCAGCAAATCTACAGTACACCGCCATATGCAAAAGATGAAATTCTCATATATTACACCAAGACCAGTTCATAATGGACAAGATAAAAGCAAACAAGAGGAATTCAAAAAAAAATCTCAATGGAGCTATTAGCAAGTATCCAGAAAAAGAGCTATTTTTCTTTGATGAATCATGGTTTGGCACACATTCAAAAGTTGGACATGGGTGGTTTAAAAAGGGGATTAGAACACAGGTTAAAACAAAATTAGGTAGGCAAAATTTCTATCTCTATAGTGCAGTTAATCCTAGAAATCGAGAGAGTTCTAGCTTATTTGCACCAAATGTCAACACTGATTGCATGAACATATTTCTTGAGCAAATTTCGCAATATCTAGAAACACGAGAGGCTTTTCTCGTTATGGACTGTGCTAGTTGGCATAGGTCAAAAAATTTAAAGGTACCTAAAAATATCGACATTATATACCTACCTCCATACTCACCTGAGCTAAATCCTGTTGAGAGGCTTTGGTTATATATAAAACAGAACATTTTGCGCAATAAAATATACGATACAATTGCTCTACTTGAGGGTGCTTTGTGCAAATTTATTACTTCTCTTGCCAGCTCCACAATTAAACAACTCTGCAATGTTTCCTATTTGACTGGACAACAATGAGAATTGGTATGAGAAAAACTTACCAGCAGAGATAATTCTTCACCCCACAGTTTCCTTTTTACTAGGAAAAGGCGCAGAGTATTATTCTACAGATGATTTGAATATTGAAGCTATACAACAAAAACCTCCTAGAACTTTTGAGTATAAGTCAAAGAATACTAGCTATGATGCTTTGCCTTCAAAAGAGCCCATTTACGCTGAGGTGTATGACACTAAGGTTAGTAACTCATTAGGGGAGAATGGTTATTTGAGTGTATCAGAAGAATCTATTTATGCTGAAATATATGATTCACATAAAAAATCCACTGAAAATTTATCATTGGAAGATAGTGGTTATTTGAGTATATCAGAAGAACCTATTTATTGCACTATAGATGATCTTTCAGAACAAAAAAAGCCTACTAGCCTAAAACAGAAAGAGCCAGAACAGTCGTCAGAACCTATTTATGCTAGGGTAGATTTGTCCAAGAAAAGAGCAGAAAGAAAAGCAAAAGACATAAAAGCTAATTCTGGAACTTGCCATGGGTTAGTGCAAGATAAAGTGAATGATTGGCAAGTGAAGCTAAATGAGCTAAGTGCTAATAAGTCGATAAGTCAGCAACAGACTAATGATCAAAAAATTAAGACCAAGGCTGGCTTTAGTGTAGAAGAAATAAGGCAGAAATATGAGCGTAGAGATTCTGGCTACGATTCTGGCTATGATTCCGATACAAAAGTTGAACAACAATTAGAATTAGCTCCTAAATCTGAGATAGGTTCAGTGAGTATTGAGCATGGAGTAATAGGAGGCTGTCGATATAAGATTACTGATATATCCCTCTAACTATGTGATTCAAAATAATTGAATTGACTTTATATATGTAATCGATATAACCTAGTTAGATTCAAGTTGACTCTTTCGTCTAGTGGTTAGGACACCACCCTTTCACGGTGGTAACACGGGTTCAAATCCCGTAAGAGTCACTCAAGTAGAATATAATTAAAGTTTTGAATGGGAAAAATTAGGCTCTATGTTGAAGAAGCTTTATCACAAGGCGTGAGTTTAGCACTTAATCCACAACAAAGTCACTATATTTGCAATGTAATGCGGCTTAAGAAGTATGATAATCTCTCTCTTTTTAATGGAAAAGATGGAGAATGGTTAGGAGAAGTAGTTAATATATCGCGTAAATTGACAGAAGTTACACCCAAAGAATGCACTAAACAACAGCAATATGAGGAAAATTTATACCTGTATTGTGCCATGGTAAAAAGTGCTGCTTTGAACAACATAGTAAGACAGGCAACTGAAATGGGAGTAATCTGCATTCAATTTATTTCAACAGAACGTACAGTGGTAAAAAATATTAACCTAAGTAGAGCAAAATTACAAGCAATCGAAGCAGCGGAACAATCAGGTAGGATAAGTATACCAGAGATTTTGCCTCCTATTAACTTTTGTGAGTTACCTGATTCCCAAAGTAAAAATTTTGTTTTGTGTGATGAAACAGGTAAAGCTGATAAAGTGCTGAAAGGCAAAAAAAATGTTGCTATTATTGTTGGTCCTGAAGGTGGTTTTTCATCTTATGAACTTGATCTTGCCGATAAGTTTTGTCAAAAATTGAGTCTAGGAAAAAGAATTTTAAGGGTCGATACTGCTGTAGTTGCTGCACTCACTTTCACCAATTGGTGTAGCTAGATTTTTAAATATGGCTAAGGTTTGGGTCATAAAGAAATCTGGTTCAGTGTTGCGCGCACAAAAACCCTGTAGACTTTCTACGAAGCAGTCTGTTGTTAAAGAGGAGCTAATAAAAAACATATTCTAAGATAATATTAAATCTCATATTATATTTTTTCTAAAGTAAACAAATGAATCTTGCATTTTGCCTGAGTTATTGATACTCTGAGTAAAGAAGTCGGGGCGTAGCGCAGCCTGGTAGCGCATTTGGTTTGGGACCAAAGGGTCGGGAGTTCAAATCTCTCCGCCCCGATGTTAGTATAATTGTAAGAACGCTGTAACATAAGAGCAATCTCCATCAGTAAGCAAGTAGCTGACACTGGAATGACATTATTTACCATGTAAATTATGGCATATTACATTTTAACGCTCAAGTTTATAAAATAATTGACAATGTTAATTTTCTAATTTATAAATAGATTTTGAAATGATTACCGAAGGAGGTATAGAGTTTGATAGAAGTATCAGTCCATTATGGTGATGTAGACAGAGCTCTTCCAGTATTGAAAAAAACAATTCAAAAGGAAGGAAGAGGGTTGAAAATGAAAAAACAATATCATGAAAAAAAATCAGAAAAAAGAGCTAAAAAGAAAGCTGAAGCTAAAAAAAAGAGGTACCAACAAGAGTGCAGAAGGCAACGTTATGGTTGGTAGTTTGTACTCAAGTTAATAGTTTATCATTGGTTATTTTATGAATATTCACGAATATCAAGCGAAAGAAGTTTTGCATAAATTTAATGTCCCAGTGCCAAAAGGTTTTGTTGCTACATCTGCAGAAGGAGTAAAGACTCAAGTAAGTCAATTAAAATCTGACGTGTTTGTAGTTAAAGCTCAAATTCATGCAGGTGGTAGGGGTAAAGCCGGTGGCGTAAAGCTAGCAAAGTCAGTTGAAGAAGCTCAACAGTTTGTAAAGGACATGATTGGTATGACTTTAGTTACTCATCAAACAGGGCCAAGCGGGCAGCAAGTAAGAAAAGTGTACGTTGAAGAAGGCTCAAGCATTAAGAAAGAGTATTATTTAAGCCTGGTAATCGACCCGAAGCTCAGTAGGCCAATATTCATATTTTCCTCAGAAGGTGGAATGGACATCGAAGAAGTGGCAAAAAATTCTCCTGCAAAAATTGTGAAATTTGATATTGATCCTGCTACAAGTTTTGATAGCAGCAAGTTAAGCAGCAGTTTTCATTTGAGTCCAGAACAAATAGAAAAGATATCGAACATTGCAAAAAAAATATATGATGCGTTTATTGCAACTGATGCGAGCCAAATTGAAATTAATCCACTGGTTGAAACAAATTCTGGAGATTTTATTGCGCTCGATGCAAAAATTAATTTCGATGATAATGCTTTATATCGTCACCCAGAAATTATGGAACTTCGTGATTATGATGAGGAAGTGAAAGAAGAGATAGAGGCTTCAAAGTATGGGCTCAGTTACATCAAAATGGATGGCAGTATTGGTTGCATGGTAAATGGTGCAGGTCTTGCTATGGCAACAATGGATATAATAAAATACTACGGAGCAGAGCCTGCTAACTTTTTGGATGTTGGTGGTGGAGCGAGTAAAGAAACTGTAACTGAAGCATTTAAAATCATATTGTCTGATAGCAACGTAAAAGGAATTCTGGTTAACATATTTGGTGGTATAATGCGTTGCGATATTATCGCAAGTGGAATTGTTGCGGCTGCAAAAGAAATGAGCATTAAAGTTCCTCTAGTGGTTAGATTATCAGGTACTAATTTTGAAGAAGGAAAAAAAATTTTAGAAGAGTCAGGATTAAATATTATTGCTGCAGATGAGCTAGATGAAGCTGCGCAAAAGATAGTAAAAGAGGTAAAATAAAGCATGTCCGTTTTAGTAAACAAAGATACAAGATTAATATGCCAGGGTTTTACTGGTGCACAAGGCACATTTCATTCAGAGCAAGCAATTGATTACGGAACGAAAATGGTGGGAGGTGTAACTCCTGGAAAGGGTGGTAGCACTCACCTTAATTTACCGGTTTTTAATACTGTAGCAGAAGCCAAAGAAAAAACCGGTGCAAATGCTACAGTTATATATGTACCTGCTAAATTTGCTGCTGCTGCAATACTTGAAGCAATAGATGCAAAAATAGAATTGATAATTTGTATTACAGAGGGCATTCCTATACTTGATATGGTGAAAGTTAAGCGTGCGCTTATCGGCTCAAAAAGTCGATTGATTGGTCCCAACTGCCCGGGAATTATTACACCTGAAGAATGCAAAATAGGAATTATGCCTGGCCATATCCATAAGCGTGGACACATAGGAATTATGTCTCGCTCCGGAACTTTAACTTACGAGGCAGTAGCACAAACAACCGCTGTTGGTCTTGGTCAATCCACATGTATCGGAATTGGGGGAGATCCAGTTCATGGTATGACATTTGTTGACTGTATGGAGCTCTTTTTAAAAGATGACGATACTCATGGTATTGTAGTTATTGGTGAAATAGGTGGAAACGAAGAAGAAGATGTATCACATTTTGTAAAAACAGAAAAAACTAAAAAGCCAATCGTTGGTTTTGTAGCAGGCCAAACGGCACCTCCAGGAAGACGTATGGGACACGCTGGAGCAATCATCTCTTCCAGCGGTGGAAGTGCTGGTGCAAAACTAGAAGTTATGCGGAGCGCTGGAATTGCAATTGCTGAAACCCCTGCAGTAATTGGTAAGAAGGTATTGGAAGTAATGCATCACTAGAATTAGGATCACAAAAACCCTATATCACCGGTCATGAATACGTTATTTGCCCATTCGATTAATAACTTGCCTCCTGGTAAATTTACTGAAGTCTGTTGGGCAACCAGATATCCACGTAGTGTGGATGCAACAAGTGCTGCACAGGCTGCACTACCGCATGATGCAGTAATGCCTGTACCTCTTTCCCAAACTCTTAAAGCTATTTCTCCAGACTTTTCAACTTGTGCAATACTAACATTAATTTTCCGAGGAAATAATGCGTGATTTTCTAGCTTTGGTCCTAAATTTCGCAATGGTATTTCACTTATGTTATCAACAAAAAAAACTATGTGAGGATTGCCAATATTTACTGCAACAGGATCTTTTAGCATTTCAAGCTCTATAGGTAAGTGAAGAGTGTCACACTCAGTAGACAAGGGAATTTCATGCCATTTTAGCAAAGGTTTACCCATGTTAACCTTTATGGATTTATCACCCACTTTAAAACACTCTAAAATGCGTTTGCTTGTTAGCTCAATAATGGAGTATTCAGCACCTTTTTCTGACATTATCAAATATCCAACACAGCGTGCTGCGTTTCCGCACATTTCAGCTCGACTTCCATCAGCATTATAGATATGCATAAAACAGTCTGCAGCATTAGACATTGTTATAATTATCACTTGATCACAACTGCTTTGATCAGCAATTTGTCTATGGTTCCAGTCTAAATTGTTTGTTGAACGTGAGTCTATGATAACGAAATTGTTACCAGTGCCGTGCATTTTGATAAAATTTTCAGAATTTTGGCCACTCATCATAAAAAAATATTTCTTCTATTGGTCTTCTTTTCTTCTTACTTGTTTCAGCACCCTCTTCTTCGTAACCAACCGCTATCACTGACATTACGTTAAAGTCATTGGGTATATTGAACTCTTTCACTATTTTATCTCTATCAAATCCACCCATTTGATGGGCCATTAAGTTCATAACTGCAGCTTGTAACATAAGTCCATAATTTGCTGCACCAGTATCATGATTAGCCCAAAGATTTTCTCCTTTACCTTGTTTACGGAAGTTTTTAGCACTTAAAGATATGATTAACACTTGTGCATCTTTTGCCCATTTTTGATTAGATTCATCAAGGCAATTTAGCAGCTTTTCCCATGCGCTTTGATTGTTCTGTTTGTTGCATATTACGTATCTCCAGGGTTCATCACCAAAACATGAGGGAGTCAGCCTTACAGCTTCCATTAAAATATCCATGTCTTCCTGAGATATTGCTCTTGTAGGATCGTATGAACGTCCGCTGTGTCTTGCTTTCATCAACGATAATAGATCTTGTTTACTCATCATTTTTAATTTAATAGTGCATAAATAATTCATTGTAGCACAATATAAGCAAAATTTAAATTGCAAAACCTCTCATACACATATATTACATTTAATAAGTTATTTTTATTGGGAAGGTATGTTTATAACACAATCTAGCAGCAGATCAACACTGGCTGAAATATTGTCTTGCGTTTTACTTTTATTCTTGATGGCTCAAATAAGTATACCATTGCAGCCTGTGCCTATCACATTGCAAACTTTAGGAGTAATGCTTATTGGGCTTAAATTTAACCGCAGAACAGCATTCTATTCTGTGCTTACATATCTATCACTTGGTGCAGCAGGATTGCCTGTTCTTGCGAATTTTTCTGGTGGTTATCACGCTCTTCTTGGACCAACCGGTGGATATTTAATTGGCTGTTTAGCTGCTGTTATGGTAATGAGCAAAGTAAATGAATTACTGAACTCTAAATATAAATCATTTGTGTGTAATTCTTTAAGTTGTCTGGCTGGTACAGTTGTAATCTTTATTTGTGGTGTTAGTTGGCTTGCTGTTTACTTGGGTCTGGGACAAGCAATAATGGTGGGTGTTTTACCATTTATCCTTCCTGGTTTGGTAAAAATTTTTCTACTTGTAGCAGCTTTGCAATATTTGAAAAAATGATAAAATTCCGCCCTCATCATTTCATGTGCACCCTCGCGTTTCGGGGATATGGGTATTCTCAGGGTTTTGTAGAAAATTATAAAAGGATAGCAAGCAAAGTAATTAGTACTCAAATCGAAGTAGTTGGTAACCTTGATAATATCTGTAGTGCTTGTCCAAATCAGACTAAACAAGGTAAATGCACCACACAAGCTAAAGTTTTAGAGCTAGATAGAAGGCATATGGAAATTTTAGGAATTAAAATTGGCGAGACTTTAACTTGGAATGAGGCAGTAAAAAAGATTAGGGAGAAAATGTCTTTAAAGAAATTCGAGTACGCATGTGAGGGGTGCAACTGGCAGCCATATGGAATATGTAAAAATGCCCTTTTAAATCTACAAAGGTAGTTGACAAAATGTGTGCGCCAAGAAGTGCGTAAGGAACAGTTGGTGAAAATCCAACACGGGTAAAGCTTAGCCGGCAACCTGGAACAAACCATTATGCTGCGTAAGGTAACGAGCGTAGTAAAGCTAATGGAATGGACAACATAGGGTGCAACGAAAGTGAAGGTATTGAGTCCCGTAATTCACGCGTCATGGGGGCTGACACTTTACATTTGGTGGAAGGCAACATGGGTAATAACGCTAAGGCAAGATATTACTCACCTCATCGGGATCGAAGGCCGCGTCATGTGTTGAGATGGACCTTACGTGAACTTGGGAGATCCTTTGTATTCCTGTAAGGGTACTCTGGAACAAGTCAATAAAGGCGAGGACTGGAGGAAGATGCAAAGGAAGTCGGACTAACTGATAGTACTCGGAGTGTGGGAAAGCCACATACAAGGGGAAGCGGTTAGCAATATAGTGACTGGTATAGGGATTGCTATACCAATACAACAGAGATTGGAGGAGTATGCAAGGAAAACTAAACCAGATAGCAGTAAGGGCTAAGCAAGATAAGCGAGTAAAATTTACATCATTAGTTCATTTGATTAATGAAGAGAATCTTGCAGAGTGTTATAAGGAACTAAAACGCAACAAGGCTTGTGGTATAGATCGTGTGACAGTGGAAGCTTATGGAGAAAATCTAGAAGAGAAACTTAAAACACTAGTGGATAGTATGAAGAGAAAACAATATCAACCGCTACCAGTGAAAAGGGTATACATACCCAAAGCCGGGAGCAAAGAGAAGCGCGGTCTCGGAATACCATCAACGGAAGATAAGTTGGTACAGGTAATGCTAAAGAAGATATTAGAAAATATTTATGAAGCAAACTTTATGGACAGCTCGTATGGATTTCGACCAGGAAGAAATTGTCATCAGGCGATAAACGCTCTAGATAAAGCAGTTATGCACAAACCAATTAACTATATTGTAGAAGTGGATATCAAGAAGTTCTTTGATAATGTTCAACATAAATGGCTAATGAATTGTCTAAGGGAACGAATAGCTGACCCAAATTTATTGTGGTTAATAAAACGATTTCTAAAGGCAGGAATAGTCGAAGTTGGATGTTATAAAGCAACCGATCAAGGCACACCACAAGGTGGTATAGTAAGCCCTGTATTAGCTAATATATACTTACACTATGTGCTGGACTTATGGTTTGAAAAGAAATTTAAGCCAAAAGCCAGAGGATATTTACAGCTAATAAGGTTTTGCGACGATTTTGTAGTTGGCTGCGAGAGGGAAGAAGACGCAAAAGAATTTCTAGAATTACTGAAACAAAGACTAAGTAAATTTGGGTTGGAAATAGCTGAAAATAAAACAAAAATAGTAAAGTTTGGTAAGAAAGAATGGTATCAAGCAGAAAGAGAGAAACGTAGGACGGCTAGCTTCAACTTTCTAGGATTTACACATTATTGTGGAAAAAGTCGTAATGGTAAACTTATGATGAAGCAGAAAACTTCAAAAATAAGCCTAGCCAGAAAGATTAAAGAAATCAAAGAATGGTTGAAGATGGTACGAAGTCGTATCTGTCTCAAAGATTGGTGGCAGAAACTTAAAGCCAAACTAACAGGACACTATAGCTACTTCGGAGTTAGCGGAAATTATCGGTGTTTGATTCAATTCTATCGACCGGTAACAAAGTTAGCATTTAAGTGGATAAACCGACGTAGTCAAAAGAAAAGTATGGATTGGGAACAATTTATACACTATTTAAAAGTAAATCCATTACCAAAACCAAAGGTATATGTTTCTTTATACACAGGAGCACTAGTGTGAACGCTGTATTGTGGAGCCGTGTGCGGGAAATCCGCAAGCACGGTTCTTTTGGGGAGACTATGGTTATGAGACCAAATCGCTGGTTTCAAGGTCATGAGTCTCTACCAGACTAAGATAAATTGAAGCATTTTTGTGGAAATAAAGCGAAATATGGAAGACAAAAGATAAATGCATTCTGAAAAGCTACACAGCATGTTCGTCCCGCTAATTAATAATATCTTTATTATTGTATGAGATAGGTAATTTAGCATTTATGAATTTGTAATGTGTTACGCATAGCTCAAAGAAATAAGGTTTACTGGTTACACGCTGCAGCCAATGCCACAACACTAGGACCTATGTTTATCTGCATGTTAATTTGCGTTGTGATTTTATGGAGGTCTTCTGTTACCTATGCTAGTGAAAATTTGGAGATACAAAAGGCCTTCGATAGTGTTGTCAAGCATATAAAAGCTGATAAAAAATATAAAGATCTTGATGTTATTGAGAGAAAAAGTGACAAATTTAATATCAAAATTTCGCAGAATTCTGGCAAGAGTTTTGACATATACTCTACTTTAAAAAAAGCAAAAGATTCCTTTGAATCAGGAGATAATGAAGCAGCTATTTCTCTCCTTAATCAGATTATCGCAAAGTTTCCTTATCATAAAAATGCTTTAATTGGATTGGGAAATATTTATTACGCTAATAAAGAATACAAAAAAGCTGTAGAGATTTACACAAGACTGTTAAAAGAACACCCTATTAACCCTTACATATTAAAAAATTTTCTGACGATAATCTCACAATATGATCCTGATCTGGCGTTGAGTGAAATGTTAAAATTGTATGATATACATAAAAATTATGCTCCTTTATTAGCAAATTTAGGTATGATCTATATGAAAAAGGAGGATTATGTAAAAGGTAAAGAGTATATGATAACTGCTATTTCCCTCGATGAAAACAATATTTTTTATACTTATAATTTAGCTGTTATTCTAGATAAACTTTCAGATTTTCAAAATGCTACAATATTCTACTTAAAATTGTTGAACATGGCTACAACTTCGAAAGATGTGAGTGAAAAAATACCTTTATACAAAGTGACAGCAAGACTAAAATTTATAAAACTTCACAGCACGCACTCAAAGATTTCATAAAAGCTTATAGCTCACCTAAATCTAATTTATCGTATCTGTTCAAGGGAGTGGCTAATGTGCAAATATTGAAGCAAAGTGTGTGAAACACAGCTGTACGAACATTTGTTTGCAAAGGTAATTTACACAACAAATGCATAACTGTACGAACATTGTGATTTTGGCCTATTAGGAGGGTGTCATCCCAGTGCTTGACACTGGGATGGCTTTGTTGCATCGCTAGCTATGATGGATTAAAGATAAAAAAGGTGGAGAATATCAGTAGCTTATTATTCTGGTATTTACAACAAGAACGGTCAGTGAATACCTAAATTTGAGTAAAAGAAATTTCACTACCACTCACTAATCCGGCTAAAATTCAAGAATTTCAATGCTTTAGCTATTTTCAATAGAATTAAATTTATTAATATAAATAACAAATTACTATTCTTAAATTTGATCAGATTGATTGCAAAAAAACAAGATTTTCAATAAGTTGCTTATAATCCTAATTATAGTTAGCCTTTCATAAGTAGCGATGCAACAAAGCCCACTGGGATCCAGGAATTTTATTAAGTTGGCGAGCATAAAAATAGCTGTTTTATGTTAAAATACAACGTTTTAATGATTATGAAAAAGCTGGATTCCAGTGTCAAGCACTGGAATGACACCATTCTTTTTTCTGGATCCCAGTGTCGGCTACTTGGACGACACCATTTATTGTAAGGACTTACCTCACATTTACTCTATGATTATCTTTTTAGATCACCTTGTCTACCTATTTTGCCACTCTGCTGAACGGATACAATTTATTGCTATTTTTGTTTACAATAATAATATTGAGCTATAGAATTAAATCTAAAGGGGCAATTAGCTCAGCTGGTAGAGCATCTCGTTTACACCGAGGAGGTCGGCAGTTCAAGTCTGTCATTGCCCATTTGCTTAACTGAATGTTAGTATTATTAATTACTTCAATTAAAGTATAAAAAATGCAGGATAATATAGTACCAATCTCAATAGTAAAAGAGCTGGAAGATTCTTATCTCTCCTACGCAATGAGCGTTATCATAAGCCGGGCTATACCTGACGTGCGGGATGGATTTAAACCTGTTCACAGGCGCATATTATATGCAATGTCAAGAGCTGGATTCGATGCCGGTAAGCCATATAAAAAAGCGGCTCGTATAGTTGGGGACGTAATGGGGAAATATCACCCACATGGTGATGCAGCTATTTACGATTCCTTGGTCAGGATGGCTCAAGATTTTTCTCTTCTTTTACCACTTATTGATGGGCAAGGTAACTTTGGTTCGATAGATGGAGATCCACCAGCTTCAATGCGATACACAGAAGCAAGACTTCAAAAAGTGTCGCACTTTTTACTGAATGATATTGATGAAGATACAGTTAATTTTAGGCCAAACTACGATGGAAATGAAACAGAACCAGTTGTGCTGCCTGCAGAGTTTCCGAATCTATTGGTAAACGGTGCAAGTGGTGTTGCAGTTGGTATGGCAACCAATATTCCTTCTCACAACCTTGGAGAAATAATAGATGCTTGTATGTTATATGTAGATAATCCTGAAGTTACTTTGGATGAGTTACTTGAAGTGATGCCAGGGCCGGATTTTCCAACTGGGGGAACAATTCTTGGAAGGTCTGGAATAAGATCAGCATTTGCAACTGGTCGTGGATCAATTGTTGTGCAAGGCAAGACTCATATAGAAGATCTGCCACAAGATAGGCAAGCAATAGTGATTGATGAAATACCTTACCAGGTAAATAAAGTAAAATTAATTGAGAAGATAGGTGAGCTTGTAAAAGAAAAAAGAATTGATGGTATAACAGAAATTAGGGATGAGTCCGATAAGTCTGGTATTAGAGTAGTAATTGACCTCAGAAGAAATGCTGAAGCAAGTTTTATACTTAATCAAGTATTGGGGCTAACTCCACTAAGAAGTAGTTTTAGTGTTAACACTTTAGTGCTCAATAACAACAGGCCTGCTTTGATGTCGTTAAAAGAAATCATAGCTGCTTTTGTTGACTTTAGAAAAGAAGTGTTAATCAGGAGAACAGAATTTCGTCTAAGAAAAACGAGAGAAAAAGCTCATATATATATAGGGCTCTACATTGCGGTCCTCAGCATAGATGAAGTGATAAAAATCATCCGCGGTGCAAAAGATCCTGCGGAAGCAAGTAGAGAACTTTTAAATAAAGAATGGAAAACTTCGAATGAAATCAACACTATTATCGAGTTGATTTCAGATAGCTCAAGCTTTTTGAAAGATGGAGTGTATAGATTAACTGAGCTACAGATTAAGGCTATCCTTGATATGAAACTGCAGCGTTTAACAGGCCTTGAAAAAGACAAATTAGAAGCTGAGCTAAGTTCAATGATCAACCTGATAAAAGAATATATCGCTTTTCTTGGCTCAGGAGAGAAGTTGATGAAAGAAATAAAAAACAATCTACAAGAAATAAAGAACAGATTTGCTGTGCCGCGAAAAACTTCAATAGAGGAGTCAGACGCGGACATTGAAGCTGAAGATCTAATTCCACAAGAGGATATGGTGATAACCGTAACTATGAATGGTTATATCAAGCGTGTGAAACTTTCTCACTACAGAACTCAGCGTCGTGGTGGAAAAGGAAAGCTAGGACAGGGATTAAAAGAAGAAGATGTAATTACAGAATTATTTGTGACAAATACTCACACTAGCCTCTTATTCTTTTCTAATATTGGCCGAGTCTATAGATTAAAGGTTTATAAGTTGCCTCTTGCAGAACCAACTGCACGTGGAAGAGCGCTTGTTAACATATTTCCGCTTAGCGATAGTGAAACTATAACTAATATCATGCCATTGCCAAGTGAAAATGACGAAAATCAAAACATAGTTTTTGCTACTGCCTATGGAAACATAAGGCGTAACTCTTTAGCGGACTTTCACTATATTCCAAGCAATGGAAAAATAGCAATAAAGCTCGATGAAGGAGACAAATTAGTATCGGTTAAGGTATGTAATGAAATTGACCATGTTTTACTTTCAACAACGCTTGGAAAAAGTATCAGATTTGTTGTAAGTGATGTGCGTCAATTTAAGAGTCGCAATTCAGATGGCGTAAGAGGTATCAAACTTGTAAAGAATGACAGCGTGATATCCATGACCATATTAAATGGGATAGGTGTAGCAACAGAAACAAAAGAACTTTACTTAAAAGTTCCACTTGCAAAAAGACTGGGGACTGCAATTAATAACTCCATTGATTCTAAATTGGAAAAGACTTTGAATGATTTAGGAATAGATAACGAATTATTCTTAAAACTTGCAGTGAATGAGGAGTTTATATTAACTATTACTGAAAATGGCTTTGGTAAAAGAACTTCTGCGTATGAGTATAGAGTAACTAACAGGGGTGGTGTTGGTATCACCAATATTCTTACTACTAGCAGAAACGGTAATGTTGTTGCTAGTTTTCCAGTTGAGCAGGGTGATAATATAATGCTTATTACAGATAAAGGAAAGTTAATTCGCATTTCGGTCAATGAGATTAGAATTGCAGGACGCAGCACTCAAGGAGTCACTCTGTTTAAAACAGAAAGTAGAGAAAAAGTGGTGTCAGTAGCGAAAATTGAAGATCCTGATTCCACTGAAGATAGTATTTTTGAAGTTGAAAACTCTATCGCTTCTTAACCGTAGTATAGGTTAAACAAAAAGCGCAAGTTTTTGTTGATTAATACGCAGTATTTAAATTAAAATATATACTTATGGCTAAGTAAAGATCAATGGACAAAAAATTAACTAAAAATAAAAAACCACTGGCAGACAAAGAGGATAAAAAAACACCTCCTGTTAAAGATCTTACTAAAAATAAGAGTAGGAGAGATTTTATAACATTAACTACATGCGCTATGGCAGGTATAGGAGCTGCAAGTGGACTTTGGCCACTGGTTAAATCTATGAATCCTTCTGCTGAAGTTCTAGCAACTTCCACAGTGGAGGTGAATTTGTCTGGAATTCAGGAAGGACACGGAGTAAAAGTAAAGTGGCAAGGTAAACCAGTATTCATTCGTAGACGCACAAAGCAAGAAATTGAGGCTGCAAGAGCTGTGAATGTGAAGAGCTTGAGGGATCCTCAATTAGATGAGCAGAGAGTATACGAAGGAAAAGACGAATGGTTAATTATGCTTGGAATATGTACACATCTTGGGTGTGTACCGGTTGACCACGCTACAAGAGATGGTAATGGTTGGTTCTGTCCTTGCCACGGTTCATATTATGATACATCAGGTCGAGTAATTGGGGGTCCTGCACCGAAAAATATGGCTGTACCTGATTATTTTTTTCCCAGTGAGAATGTTGTGGTAATTGGCAAGAAGGCTTAACGGAACTCGTTAAAAAAAACTCACAGGATCAACATCTATTATCACTGCAATACTCGAATTCAAGTTACAATTTTTAATCCAATATTTCAGCTTTTTTTGTATAGATAAACTGTGTTTATTGTGTATTTTTAATAATACCCTATACCGATACTTATTATTTAAAAAATTTATCGCTGCTGGTGATGGGCCAAGAATTTCAAATTCCTTTTTGTCTACACCTACATTTTTTTCCTGGATACAAGTAGTTAAGCTACTTGGATGACAAAGAAGAGATTTTACTATTTCATTCGCTGCTTTTTGTGTTGCAATCTGATTCTTACCACAGATTATAAGCGCTATTAATCTGCTAAATGGTGGCATTTTGGCTTCGCGTCTTGACTTAAGTTCGATTTCATAAAATGAGTCTCTTTTTTGATGCAGCAATGCTTTTATTATTGAACTTTCAGGATTATTGGTTTGCACTATTACCATTCCTTTTTCATTAAACCTTCCTGATCTGCCTGCAACTTGGTGCAATAATTGATACGTCTTTTCCGCTGCTCTCAAATCAGAATTTTCGAGACTCAAATCTGCATTCATTACTCCAACCAAAGTTAATTTGGGAAAATTGTGCCCTTTAGCAATTATTTGTGTGCCGATTATAATGTTCACCTCTTCTTTCAATATCAAGTCAATTACGTTACTAACCGACTTCTGATCGCTGCTTATCATCGCAGTTTTTGCGTTTGGTATTAATTTCACCATTTCTTCAAGCAACCTTTCAATTCCTATGCCGTAGAGGGACAATGGCTGTTCACTTTGGCAATTAGAGCATTTCTCTGGAAGTTTTAATTGATAAGAGCAATGATGGCACAAAAGAGCATTTTTTTTCTTGTGATATGTAAGCCAAACAGCACAATTTAAGCAGGAAATTTTATATCCACACTTTTTACAAATTGCCAGTTGTGCATACCCTCTGCGGTTTAGAAAAAGCATAACCTGCTGTTTTTTCTCTATGGTTTGTTTGATGCTTTCAAAAAGCTCAGAGGAGATCCATTGCTTGTTGTTCCTCATATCTACTACTTTAATGAGTGGCAATTCTGCACCACCAAATCGTTTAGTTAGCTTTACATGATTGTAATTCCCGTTTTTAACATGATGAATCGTTTCAAGCAGTGGAGTAGCTGATGATAAAATAATCGGAATATTTTCAAATTTGGCTAAGATTATCGCCATATCTCGAGCATTATATATAATTCCCTGTTCTTGTTTAAAAGATGAGTCGTGCTCTTCATCAACGATAATCAATTTTAGGTTTTTATAAGGCAAAAAAAGCGCTGACCGTGCACCAATAATTATCTGCGCATTTCCATTCGCTATGCTGAGCCAATTATTCCGGCGAGTTTTTGGAGTGAGCTCTGAGTGCCATTCAACTAAGTTTTTTGATATCTGACCATGAATACGGTTTACCAATTGTGAAGTTAAAACAATTTCAGGCAAGAGGATTAGCACTTGCGCATTACCTTCTCCTGATGTCATTTCAACATATTCTGGTGTCATACTAGTACGTGGCAAAGACGGTATGCTAAATGTTACAGTGGGTTTTGCCTTGAGTATAAAGGTGTCATTCCAGTGCTTGACACTGGAATCCAGGAATTTTGATTGTAAATTAGGTATTGGTTTTAAGTTAAAATAAACATTTGTAATGAGGTTATATGAAAAACTGGATCCCAGTGTCAGGCTACTCGGATAACACCCTCTTGGTAGACCCAAATCACAATGTTCGTACAGTTGTGTCTCTGGGCACTGGGATGGTAAAGTCTGAGCAGCATTTGGAACGGCAGTGTAATTCTTAATCAATTGTGCAATCACAGAGAGATAAACTTCGGTTTTTCCAGACCCGGTCTCACCGTCAAGCAAAGTCACTGAATATTCGTTCAAATTGCTGATTATTTTATCACTAGCTACCTGCTGTTCAGGACTCAATTTGCAGCTTATTTCACTTGTTTCCTGCTTTTGTTCAACACAAACCAATTTATCTATGTGATTTACTTTTAACACTCCTCCCATTATCACTTTGGCAAGCATACCAATAGGTATTAAGTTGTATTGCGCAACCCACTCTGCAAATGCAATCAATTTTGGTCTAATATTTGGTAAATCGATTTTTTGCTCAATAAATTTTAATTCTCGGTTACTTTTATCACTGTATTTCCAAACTATTCCGATTAAGCGTTTTTTGCCAAATGGCACTACTACGTAATCTCCAAGTAAAATCTCAGTACTTTCCTCAATTGCATATGAAAATAACTGATCAATTGGAAGTGGTAGTAATACGTCAACTGTTTTTGCCATAGTGATTGAGTTTAACATTGTTTTAAAGAGCTTGTAACTTTATTAAGCTTGGCAATATAGATGAATCGGTACAGAGAAAATCTTAATGTTTAACACATTTTTCATAGTACAGACCGTATGATTGATAAATAAAATGATTTATAGAATTTGTGGAGGCTACCAATGGTCAACGACAAGATTACTTTGAACTTTGAAATAGAAAAAGGCGAACCTATAGATCGATACTACTTTTCTGCACATATAAAGCTTACAGATGAAAGCAAAAATCTTTTGCGGGAGAAGCTTGGCAGTACAATTCAATTCGATAATCTAGATGATCACTTCAATCTTAACCATGAGAATTTTTATATCTACTACAACAAATATAGTGAGCACAATGGTAGAAGTGAGCTACACGTTAGGGATGATAACGGTAAATATTTAACCTCCAATCTTCCACTTAATTACTATGGATTCTCAATGGAACTATCACCTGACGGAGCGTCAATTGCAGATTATGGTTTTTATCCTCTGTATGCAATCTATAACCCAAATCACTATGATAAAGCAAAGGAAAAAGTATTTGATGATCACGGTGAATTGTCACCAATTGCATCAAATGTGTTAGATAATTTTTTAAGCAACACAAATAGCTTAACCACACAAGATATATTACAAAATGTATTCTCACAACTGCAGAAGAAAGCTGATGAAGAAGCAGAAAGATTGGCAAGAGAAAGAGAAGCAGAAAGACAAAGGGAGGAAGAGTTAAATGAAAAGAACGAGGAGTTAAAAGAACTTGTAGAAAAGGATGAGATTAAAATATTCAAAGTGGTAAAAGGTAATGATTTAGGTAATGGGCATTCAGCAGTAGTTTTACAACTTGATGGGGAAGAAGGTGACAAGATACCTCTCGACTCTAGTAAATACTACATAGCAGAGTATAGACACCACCCAGAATGGGAAGGCGATGAATATTTAAATTTTGTTAGCCCTGATAGTGATATGCTGGTTAATTATGAAAACTTATTTTTTGTGCTCAATCAAAGCTCCTACTCAGACTTTGAAAGTGGGTTTTATTCAGAAAACAGAACCGATCCCCATAATTATGCTAAATATTCAAAGGAACCATATTTGAGTGGTGACCAGCTATCTGAAAAATTATCTAATGAATTGGAGGAAGATAGCAATCAGATAGGTACTGAATTTACAATTGATGATGAGCAAGTAGACGAAGAAGTTGTGGTAGAGAGTGAAGCCAAGTCTGGGGAGAAAGGAACGGTTGGTGAGGATAACGCAAAAAATACTATACAGGAAGAAGAATCTAACTATATAGATCAAATGCAAGCGGATGATAGCAGCAGTTATAAACCAGCTTTGCAAAGCAGTCGTGATGATTATGCTGATACGAAAAAAGCTCTGCAGAAAAAATTGCATGGAGATGAAATACACAAGCAAAGTAATGAGAAAGCTCAAAAAGATATAGAAGTAAAAAAAGTAACTGTGGAAACTGACAGTAGCAGTAATAAGACTGAAAAACAAACAAAACCAACAGAAGATGAACAAGAAACTGTTATGGCAAGTGTGATAGAAAATATGGATAAAAATTCTGATATTGAAGCAGAAACTTCTAACAGTGTTGCAAATTCACAACATCCCTTAAAAATAAAGACAGGAAGTCCTCTTGAAGTGGGAAAGTATAAGGTGGAGCTGCAAGTGACATATGATGATGTAAAGAATTTTTATGATACCGTACGTGGTAAATATCATGCTGGCGATGGATATAACTACGAACAAGTAATGGTTTTATATAATGAAATTGTTAGGCCCGCTCACAATCATCATTACGAGCTGTTTACTCTTGATGAAGCACATGTTGCTAATGATCACCTGTTTATCAAGGGTCAGGATTTTGGAACTCTAAATGATTTTAATGAGATGTTCTATAAAAGTGATGAGTTAATGTGATGTAAAAAGCAAGATTCAATCTGGTGAACGAGAGTTAACTGACAGAGGAGATTGACACGTATGCCTTTATCTTTAAGATTGTTTATCAAGTATAGACATCAGCTCGCCCCATTCTCTTTTACCAATATTACTTTCTTCTCTAGTAACGTTTTCCCCTTTAATTAATTTGCGAATTATTTCTAGACCAGTTCTTGAAATACAGGCTGATTCTAGGCAATATTCAACAAAGGCATTGTAGGCCAGTGGAACCCATTTTTTTATTATATCCAGCATAACTTCTGCATAAACTCTGATTTCATATTGGGCATGCTTATCAGCTCTAAGCTTCAAAAAATGAAGGAGATTATGCAGATCTATTTTCCAATAAAATTGCGTGTAGTAATTAAGCATTAGGTTAGTTCTGGCAATTTCTCTTGCAAGCCCCTGCTCAATAAATTTTTCATAATGAGAATATACTAAATTAGAGTCATTTGTTAGAGAATCTATTATTTCCTTTGAGGTATCTGGATCAAAAGCTTCCCCGCTACCTTGTTTATTATTGTCAGATTGTTTTGCAACTTGTTCTGGTTTAGGTGTATAAAATTCATTATCAAGTATTGAATACCTTGCTGAATATTCATTCACATTTGCAGTTCTATGCCTTATCCATTGCCTTGCAACAAAAATTGGAAGTTTCACGTGAAACTTAATTTCACACATTTCAAATGGAGTTGTATGATGATGTCTCATTAAATACTTTATAAGTGCTTCATCCTGACTTATCTGTTTTGTTCCCTTACCATAAGAAACACGAGCAGCTTGAACTATAGCGCTATCAGAGCCCATATAATCCACTACTCGAATAAATCCATGGTCTAATACCTTATGTTCTTCATATAAGATTGCATCTATTTCTTTTACTATAGTTCGTTTGGTTGCTTCATTCATAAAATATCCTCAAGACGAAATGGAGATATCAGCTCCACATGAATTGAGTTTTTCATGCATTGCTTCATATCCTCTCCATAAATGATGTGAATTGTTTATTATAGTTTCTCCACCGGCTACCAAAGAAGCAAGCACCAAAGCTGCTGTTGATCTTAAGTCAGTAGCATATAGATTAGCTCCAGATAAGCTTTTTATTCCACTTATAGTAGCTTTGCTTTTCTCGATGCTGATATTAGCACCTAACTTTCTCAATTCATCTGCATGTGTAAATCTGTTTTCAAAAATGTTCTCTTCAATTACTGATATCCCATCAGCGATGCACATTGCAGACATCAGTTGTGGTTGCATATCACTGGGAAAATTGGGGTATGGATCTGTCGCAACGTTAGCAGACTTAATAGAGCCATTTTTTCTGGAAATAACAATGCCTCCATCATACAGTTCAACCATAGCTCCTATAGTCTCCAACTCATTTGTAATACACCTTATATCAGATAGATTTATTCCTTCCAACTCCAACTTACCACCGGTTATTATAGCAGCTAGTGCATAGGTGCCTGCTTCTATGCGATCTGGTATTATTTTATGAACACATCCATTTAGTGCTTCAACTCCTGTTATTATGACCTTTGTATTATCAATTTCAATATCAGCACCCATTTTCTTCAGAAAATCTATTAAATCAAGAACTTCCGGCTCAGTTGCAGCATTGTTTATTGTTGTCACTCCTTCTGCAAATGTTGCTGCCATTATTACATTTTCTGTTGCGCCAACACTTATTTTCTCAAATGTGATTTCTTTTCCTTGTAGCTTTCCTTTCACTGTTGCAATTATATTATAGCCGTCAATTTCAATTTTAGCTCCCATTTCTTCTAATGCTTTAATATGCATATCAACGGGACGCTTTCCAATGTTGCATCCACCAGGAAATGCTGTTCTCGCTTTGCCAAATCTGCTAAGCATTGGACCCAATATTAGAAAAGAAGTTCTTAGCTTACTTGCGGTTTTATATGGCATCACGTGATTGTTGATATTGCTGCAGTCAATTTTCAAAGTATGGTTCGCTTTATAATTTTTATTGTGCATAAAGTTTACTTCTGCTCCAAGACTTTCAAGCAACTTAGACATTAGATGCACATCAATTAAATCAGGTACATTATGCAAAATTACCGGGGAGCTACTTAATAGACTTGCTGCCATTATTGGTAAAACAGCATTTTTTGAGCCATTAATCTTGATTTTTCCGACCAAAGGTTTGTAGTTATTTCTTATTAATATCTTGTGCATTTAATTAGATATAAAGTATAATTCATTAGTTTATTGAAGTCTTACTAAGTATAATAGATTGACCGTAAAAGGCAAAATTTGCTTTTTCTTCCTCATCATCCCAGTGTCATGCTACCTGCATGACACCTGATGCGAATTGCCCCCGAAATTTTATACTATGAATTACTCAAATGACGCTCTCGAGCTTTATCAAACCAAATAACACCAATTGCAACAATGAAATAACCAGCTGCTCCTAATGTAAGGCGAATTACTGCATCGAAAGTTGACAGAGGAGGAGACGGCATTAGAATGCTCAAAACACTATACACAAGATTATTTGTTGCATGAGCAATAGTTACTGGCCAAATCGAGTTGTCTTTTTCAAACAACCAGGTAAACATTATAGACATTGCACAAATATAAAGGGTATAAGCACAAATAGTCGGGAATGTAAAGCCATCCTTCCACAAAGCTGAGCCAGCAACCACATAAGTTGGTATGTGCCATACTGACCAAATAATACCGACAATAATTGCTCTGATATAAAAATTTGATATTTTGCTTTTAAGATTTTTCAAAAGATAGCCACGCCAACCGATCTCTTCACCAAGAGACATAATGATCCACATCACAAAGGTTGATAATAAAACAAATAACATCACTAATGGACTCAAAACTGCACTCAAATCCTTTACACGGTCTAACGTAAAAGACTCTCGGAAAAATGAAAAACCGCAGTAAATTGACAAAAGACCATTGGAAATTAGCATACTTACCAGAATAAGTATAAACCCTAATAGACAGTTTTTTGGCGAACTAAGTTTAAAAAGATCCCTTACCTTCTGTTTATTATAAATGGTTAGCAAAATTGCAACTGAAGCCGGAACAAATGTTGTTAATAATGTTATGTCTTTGAAAGGTAAGCACCAAGCTATAATGCACGTCAAAAAATATGTAATTACAACAAATAATGTACAATTAATAGTGGTTAAATTCATGCATACGCCTATCAATTCCTTTTCTGCATTATTGATCTTTATTCATAAATTGTCAATAAAATACTTCTTCAGGGATGAATAGAATATTTTTTCTTTTTGAATTGCTATTGATAGTTTAATTTTTATATGTATTCCCTTTCACAACCGTTTGTCATCCCAGTGTCACGTGCTGGGATGACAGTAGGAGAGCTGCTTGCATGACAAGAGGAGGGTACTGGAATGACAAGAGGAAGACACTGGGGTGACATCAACTAAACTTGTCCAAATATGAGCGATGCATTAGTGCCACCAAAACCAAACGAATTAGAAAGTGCATATTGAATTTTATGCTCCTGAGCTTTAAACGGTACAAAATTTAAATCACATCCTTCTGAAGGCTTGTGTAAATTTAAGGTTGGCGGAATAATTCCATTATTTAACGCAAGAATACTGAATATTGCTTCAACGCTCCCTGCAGCACCAAGTAAATGTCCTATAGAAGATTTAGTTGAAGAAACAGGTATTTTATAAACGTAGTCACCGAATAACTGTTTCATTGCTATTACTTCAATTTTATCTCCAAGTGGCGTTGAAGTTCCATGTGCATTGATATACCCTACTTGATTGGGATTAATTTGTGCGCTCTTTAAAGCAAGCTGCATTGCCTTAAATGCGCCTCTTCCTTCTGGATGTGGTGCTGTAATGTGGTGCGCATCTCCTGTGAGTCCGTACCCAACCAGTTCAGCATGTATTTTTGCCCCCCTTTTTTTTGCATGTTCGTATTCTTCCAACACCAATATACCTGCTCCTTCACCCATAACAAAACCATCGCGTTCTGCATCCCATGGTCTTGAAGCTTCTTTGGGTTTATCATTGAATTTAGTTGATAACGCCTTCATAGATGCAAAACCTGCAATTCCAACTCTACACAGTGCACTTTCTGCTCCACCTGCAATCATAACATCCGCTTCACCAAGTTTTATAGTTCTTGCTGAGTTTATGATTGCATGCGCACCTGTTGCACATGCGGTTACTGCTGAATCGTTTGGACCTGTAAATTCGTATTTAATAGAAATATGGCCAGATATCAAATTTATTAGACTTGCAGGGACAAAAAATGGACTGACACGTCTGGGCCCTTTTTCCTGCATGGTAATTACATTTTCCTGAATTAACGGAAGACCACCTATACCAGAGCCAATAGTTACACCAACACGTTCCCGATTGATATTTTGGCTTTCCAAAATTAATGAATCATCTACTGCCTGAATAGCTGCTGCAATACCGTAATGAATAAAACGATCTGTCCTTTTTGAGTCTTTCTCAGAAATATAATCTAGTGGATTGAAATGGTGCTCAATGTTGTCTGATTGCAACGGCACCTGCCCTGCAATTTTGCAAGCAAGATCAGAAGAGTCAAATCTATCCGTATTGATTGCTTTTATGCCAGACTCACTTTTTATTAGCCTTGACCAAGTGTTGTCAACATCTGCCGCTAGTGGAGTGATTAAACCAACACCAGTGACTACTACTCTTCTGCTCATTTAACACTAACTATTAGCCTTTTTTATTATTAATGTACTCAACTATTTGCTCCATAGTTTCCATTTTTTGTGCGTCTTCATCTGGAATTTCTATTCCGAACTCTTCTTCTGCCGCCATGATGATTTCAACTGCATCTAAACTGTCTGTACCATGCTCCGAAAGCTTTGAAGAGCTGTTGAATTTCTCTACATCCTTACTAATGTGCTCTAGTATAATCTTTTTTACTTTTTCTTCTATGTCTTCTCTAGTGCTCTTTGCTAGTTCGCTATTCACATTTCTTACCAAAAAAATAACCTATTCTTTGATGTTATAAAAAATTTTTATGTTTGCAATATCTTTTATAACTGGTAAACTACAGTAAAGTTTTCTACTGCCCTAGCTGGCTAGCGTTACGTGCTAAACAATTAACAATTCAAAAATGCTAGACGAAACAACAAAAAATTTGCTTATTGTAGAAGTAAATAAACTCTTACCCGAAAATAGCGAGAATAAGCTTATATCAGCTATGCGTTATATACTCCTTGCTCCTGCAAAACATATACGCTCCTTTTTAGTCGTAGCTTCATCGCGAGTGTTTAACGCGGAAGCTAAAAAAGTAATATCAGTTGCTGCAGCAATTGAATTTGTTCATGCTTACTCTCTAATTCACGATGATTTACCGTGCATGGACAACAGTGATACTCGCAGAAGCCAGCTAAGCTGCCATAAAAAATTTGATGAAGCAACAGCAGTGCTTGCCGGAGATGCACTACTTACTCTGGCTTTTGAGGTATTATCTTCGTTAAATGAGAAACGCTGTGAGATCATAAAAGTTCTTTCTCAGGCAATAGGAATTAGGGGAATGGTGGGAGGACAGGCTTTAGATATTGGTGCAGATTTTAACAAAATAAAAGAAATTCATTTGATGAAAACCGCAAAACTATTTGCAGCTTCATGTGAAATAGGCGCTATAATAGGAAATGCTATAGACAAGCAACGTAAAGCGTTATATAACTATGGAATAAATCTAGGGCTTATCTTTCAAGCTAAGGATGATATTGAAGACTACGAACAAGATAAAACAAATAATCTTATGTCTGTGCTTGGTAAAAGTGAAGTAGAGAACTATATAGACGGCCTCTTTAAACAAGGCTTGGATAATTTGAGTGCGCTTTCAGGGGATACTAATTATTTATATGATTTATTGAATCAAGTAAAGAAAGATGGTTAGAAAAATTATATTACAAATGCTTATTTCCATAGTAATGATTCTCACTTTAACTTCTGCTTTTGTGTTTACTATTGTCTATATAAACAAAGGTAAACCGGAAAAAAAGGACAAGCTTTATGAGATAAGTGCCACGCATGGTGGTTTGATACAGACGATAGCACATTACCTAGTGAAGCCAATACTTGAATCAGCACTTGACCGCTATATTGAAAAGCATGGGCTAACAGAATATTTAGAAGAAATGACGCAGCAAAAAGAAGAAGATTCGATAAATTTTTATGAAATTACTGAAGGCAGTGGCAGCAAGGCTTTCTGCGGCCTGGAAGTCCTACTGCAAATATATAAAATTTCTAATAATAACTTAGCAACACTCCCTAGCAAAGTTTCTGATGTTACTTTGAAAATAGGTCAAGATAACCTAAAAGAAGTGAGTTTAGGGGTAATAGGTATGAAAGAAGGCGGAGAGCGTGTAGTTACTATTGCCAATGATAACAAAATGAATTTTAATTCTTATTACGTCAAACTGATCGAAGTAAAGGATAAATATCCCGACTCAGTAAATAATCTGATGGTTTTTAATGACTTAATTAACAAGACTGGAAAACAAGTAAGGTGCGGTGATGAGATATCGGTTAAATATAGCGTAAAGGAGCATAATGGAGAATATATAGCCAAAGATCAAACAGTGCAATTTAGGGTTGGCGATAAAAAAATACCACTTGCTATAGAGCTTGGAGTTGTGGGAATGAGAGCTGGTAATAAAAGAACTATTCTTTCTCCGCCTGACCTTTTGACTATTACTGACGATATGTTAATAAAAGACATAGATTATGATGAAGAAAATATCTCAATAATTGACTTAAGCTTAGATGTTAAGCAAGAGGTCGCAGCACACCATTCTACTGTTGAAAAACAGCCTAAAGAATATAGCTGAAATTTTAGGTCTACTGGCTGACCTTCTGAACACTTTCTATACTACTTAAAGTAGGCTTTTCGTTTTTCCTAAAGTATAAACTTAGATAAATCAAGCTGCTTCGAAATTGACTCAAGTTTATCTTTTACATACTTGCTGTCTATAATGAATTTTTCGCTATTTTTCTCAGAAGCAATGAAACTTATCTCATCTAAAAGCTTCTCCATAACAGTGTGAAGCCTTCTTGCGCCTATATTTTCCACTTGCCTATTAACTGTAAACGCTATTTCAGCTATGGTTTTTATACCATCATCAGTGAACTCAAGTGTCACATTTTCTGTTTTCATTAAAGCTATGTACTGCTTTAACAAACTAGATTCTGGTTCCTTTAATATTCTTATTAAATCTTCTTGAGTAAGTGCCTTAAGTTCTACCCTGATCGGTAATCTGCCCTGCAATTCCGGTAAGAGGTCAGATGGTTTAGACTGATGAAAAGCACCAGATGCAATAAATAATATATAGTCTGTTTTTACATGGCCATACTTAGTTGTAACAGTTGTTCCTTCAAGTAATGGTAACAGATCGCGTTGCACTCCTTCTCTGTTTACTTCACCTTTTACTTCTGTACGCGCTGCAATTTTGTCTATTTCATCCAAAAATACTATACCGTCATTACTAACAAGATCAATGGCTTCTTTGATTATCTTATCTTCATCCATTAGCCTTTCACTTTCTTCATTAATTAATATTTCACGCGCTTCTTTTACCTTCACCGTAATAGTTTTTGTTTTTTTGCTCCCGTTAAACATCTTGCCCATTATTTCTGTTACATTCATCACACCAACTTGCCCACCTGGCATGCCTGGTATATCGAAAGTAGGTAACATACTCTTGCTCTCTCTGACGTTAATAGAAACTTCTCCGTCCTCAAACTCTTTATTCCTCAACCTTTCTCTAAAAATTTTTTTACTCTCTTCGGTTGCATCTTCGCCTACCATAGAGTTTACTATTGTTTTCTCAGCTAAAATTAAAGCCTTTTTAGCTAAGGCTTTACGGGCTTTCTCTTTAACTAAAACTATTGCTGCATCAACTAAATCACGTATTATCGAATCAACGTCACGTCCAACGTATCCTATTTCAGTAAACTTCGTTGCCTCAATTTTTATAAACGGTGCACCGGCAAGTTTTGCTAAGCGGCGAGCTATTTCAGTTTTACCAACCCCTGTATGACCGATCATCAATATATTCTTAGGTATGATTTCATCACGCAATGGAAATGGAACCTGATTGCGACGCCAACGATTTCTGAGCGCAATAGCAACAGCACGCTTTGCATCATCCTGTCCGATTATGAATCTGTCCAATTCTTTAACTATCTTCTGTGGTGGCAGGTCATCTAACAAAACTTGAGTACTGTCATTAACTTGAACATCGCTGTCATTTGAATCAAAACCACTCTTAGTATCTTTATAGAGGTCATTTTTTTCATCGTAGGTGTCACTACTACAAGACCGTCCTTCTGAAAGGGTTATAGGCTGATTGGAAAAATTGGTGCATAAAGTTTTTTGCTTGGAAGACATATCACTCCTCTATTTTTTCAATAATCACATTATGATTTGTATAAACACATATATCAGCAGCTATCTTCATAGCCTTTTTCGCAATTTCCTCTATTGATATTCCTTTAATGTCAATTAAAGCTCTTGCTGCAGATAGAGCAAAATTTCCCCCAGAGCCAATAGCTGCGATTCCATCTTCAGGTTCAAGAACATCACCTGTTCCCGTAATTACTAATGAAATAGATTTATCTGCAACGATCATCATAGCTTCTAATTTCCTCAGATATTTATCCATTCTCCAGTCTTTTGCAAGTTCAACACATGCTCTCATTAATTGCCCTGGGTGCTTGTCAAGTTTAGATTCTAATCTTTCAAAAAGAGTAAATGCGTCGGCTGTTGCCCCGGCAAATCCAGCAATTACGGAATCACCAGAAAGACGCCTAACTTTTTTTGCTCCAGATTTTATAACAGTGTGGCCCAGTGAAACTTGTCCGTCACCTATTACTACTACACTTTTATCTTTTCTAATTGACAGTATAGTAGTGCCATACATTTTATTGTTATCGTGTTGAATCATTTTTCTATCACTTTAAATAAGAATCTCATTATACTTTAATCTTTAGTCAAATTTACTAAATATGTTCAACTATAGCTTATAATATAATACCTTCCTTATAACATTTAAAGTGCAGATGCAAAACATAATTCACCCAGATTTGGAAAAAAGTATAAATAATTGGTTCGAAGCAAAATTTAATGGCCTTACATCGCCATTTTATAGCTCTATAGATCTTAGAAACTCCAGCTACAAAATTGCCCCAGTGGACGCTAATTTATTTCCTGCAGGATTCAATAACTTAAGTGAAGAATCAAGAACAATGGCAGCAAGATTGATAGAAAGCTACTTTAAAAGACATCAATACAAAAAGGTTCTTATAATACCGGAAAATTATACACGCAATAAAATGTATATAGAAAACGTATTTGTTATAGAGAAAGTACTGCAACTCGCAGGTTTTGAAGCTAGAATTGGCCTTTTACATAATGAAGTATACAATTTAATAGAACAGTATGAAACTGTTGTGAAAGAAAACTCTCTGCTAAAGACAACTTCAGGATTTGTGCCTGATGTTATTATACTGAACCGTGATATGACGAGCCACATTCCAGACACGCTGAAAGACGTAAAGCAAGATATAGTACCAAGCCCACTATACGGTTGGCATAGCAGGCAGAAATTTAAGTATTTTGAAATCTATCAAGAATTAGCATCTGAGTTTTGTGGCGAATTTAAAATAGACCCATGGCTAATTTCTGTGCTTACAGAGAGCTGTGATGGAGTTGATTTTGATGATGATTTGTCACTAGGAGCAGTAGCAACTAAAGTTGACCAAATATTATCTCTAGTGCAAAAAAAATATGAGGAATATGAAATAAAAACACAACCTTACGTTTTTATCAAAGCAAGCAATGGCACATATGGGATGGGCATTATAACAGCAACAAGTGGAGAGGAAATATTAAACCTCAATAAAAAAAAGCGTCATAAAATGAAAAAGATAAAAGAAGGAATAGCAATCAATAGCGTTATTATGCAAGAAGGTGTACCAACCATTGACATGTTTAAAAGCAGTTCTGCAGAACCGCTAATATACTATATAGGAGATACTCCAACATGTTACTTATACCGATGTAATAGCAGAAAAGATGTATATTCTAGCTTGAATGCCACTGACTGTGAGTTTCATGATGTTAGCCAGGTTGTGGAAGGTAAAATTCTGTCACTTTGGAGTATTGTTAGCAAATTAGCAGTACTAGCGTTGGCAGTAGAAATAAAATCTTTTCACCTCTAACCCTTACATTCCCACAGCGTTACCATCGGGCAGATCATTACCATCATTACCGTGCTGAATATGGTTATGGCCAGCACTATCAAGTTCAGTGGAAGGATCATCATTGACAGGTTGTTGAAACAATTTGTCAAGCTGAACTGCCAGAAATACTGCACTATATATTATGCTAACTGTTACGCTTAAGTTGAAATTATAGATTATACCATTACCTAAGTTTATTGGTATGGTTGCAGTCTCCATTCTTTTTAATATGAAGTTTAACAAACCTAATGACAAAGTTAATGTGCTGATAATAAGGTCCTTCTTACACTTAGCAGACTTTTCAGGATCCTTATTATCTAGGTATTTTCTCCATGAATAATAGTAGCTTATAGGTTCCGAAATAAACAGAAATAGGATCGTTGATGTTAAGTGAATGTGACTTATTACGTCTGCATTACTCCTAGTAAAAAAATGGATGACTTTCAACATCATCAATGCTTCTATGATGCTGCTTGCAAGATTAGCCGATTTACCCACAATTTTTGCCAGCTCTTTTTTACTCTCAGGGTTTCTGTAATCCTTAATTAGATCCTGTAGAGTAAATGCAGAATGGGCAATGTATAGAATAGATGTCGGAAACTTTACTAGTCGAGCAACATTCCGTATAAGAAAGATATTGGATCTATTATTGTCAATGAACTCGCAGCAAAATTGCAGTGAAATCTTACACAATAGGGCTGTTAAACCTGTTGTGATGCAGATTACCTTCCTGATATCATGATTATAAGCATCATGTACCTTTTGTGCAACCGTATTTGATTTTTCTTTTAGCTTGCTTGGCATGAAATAGTTAATAAAATAATAACTTTCTGTTATTCTATCACATAAAATCCTAAAAGAAAAGCACTATAAATCAGGGCTTTAAGGGAGATTTATGCATAAATCAGCCAAGCATTTAATAAACAAAGAATCGGCACTGAGAGTTGGCACGCGAAAGTAATATCCATCCTTGATAATTGCTTTATATTCTATATCAAGTTCAACTAGAGTTTCTGAATGCTCAGAAACAAAAGATATAGGTGATAGAACTACAGGTACACCATCAATTTTTGCGCGTAATAGCTCACTTTCAGTGCTTGGCTCTAGCCAGTTTACAGGACCAATCTTACTCTGATAACATATTGACCAATCTAAGTTATTAATAGCTAACTTTTCTACTATTAACTCTACGCTTCTTTCTACCTGTGAAGCGTAAGGGTCGCCTTTTTTAATAATACTAAGAGGTAAGCTATGGGCTGAAAATAGGACTCTTGGTTTACCGATTTTGCTAGCCAATTTATAGTACTTAGCTATCAGATTAGCGTGAGCTTCAATAAAATCTTGGTTATCATAATAACGGTAAATCATTTTTGTATTGCATTTTAGGCCATACCGTTTAGCATTTTTTTGCCAATTCTCGATGGATGACAGAGTTGTGGTAGTTGAATATTGTGGATACAGTGGCAGCAGAATCACTTCATCAGGATCAAACTGTTTTACACTTTCAATAACTTCGTCAGCAAATGGACGCCAATAGCGCATGCAGATGAATACCTTGTGTACATGGTTTCTATTTTCGTTTAATTTTAGTTCTAAAGCATTAGCTTGCATTTTTGTATTCTCTAGAATTGGCGATTTACCTCCAATTTCCTCGTATATTTTTCGTGCAGTATTTTCTCGTTTCGCAGATATAAACTTTGCTAAAAGAAACCGAAAGGGATTCGGTAGATTGATTATTCTCCTGTCATAAAAAAGGTTGAATAAAAAAGGACGGACCGCATTTAGTGAATCAGGCCCGCCAAGATTAAATAAGATAACTGCCTTTTTCACCTACGCACTACTACAACAAGTTACTTTCGGGGTACCTATAAAATTAGCTACACACTCATCAAATTTAGTTATAGGCACTAAATTTCTCACATTTGCATACAATAAGTGGCCAAATCTCTGCATGTTACTCTGTGTGGATTCAAAACTTCTATCAAAAAACAGATCAACACAAAAACTTGGCACGGTTTCAAGAAGTTCAACAGCAGCTAAAGATAGCATTATACAACTTTGCAGGACCTTCAAAAGAACCTTTAGAGGGAAAAGTAAAACTTTAACGAAAAGAGAGGTGCTACTCGTTTCATTCAGTGGTTGCCCTGAATTGGGCGAATTATACTCGATGTGTTTTCTATTTTGATCAAAAATAGGAAATTTTATAGTATCTTTCTTAAATTCCGCGTCTATTTCTTTTCTACTATGGTTAGTGATTTTTTCCATTAACTTCTCACGCAGATGAAAAGTTCTGACAATAAAACATGTGGCAATCATTAAGGCAGCACATAAAAGTGCGCATTGCATGAGGCTCATACTGCCTAGCATAGCTGGCAGTGCAAAACAAACAAGCGGTGCTATGATTGTCATTTCAAGAAATGGAATAGTGTTTCTTTTCATTGCAAAGGCAGCACCTTCTTTTAATTTTGTATTATGATGTGAACTATATTCCAAATAACTTAAAAATGCCAGACTAAAAGTCAAAAACCCTTTTGTTCCACACAAAAGCGATGACTTAAAGTTACTTACTAATTTTTTAGTAGTAGATTCAGCTTGTTTAGTAGTGTTATTTTTACAACATTTACCCATACAATACCTCCTTGATGATTTGTCCTTAATTATAGATAAAAAATCACTTCTATGAAATTAAAATTTGTAATAAAATAAATCTATAAATGTACTATTCTATATAAGGAAATAATATGGCAATTGAGAAGACACTTTCAATCTTAAAACCTGATGCAGTAAAAAATAATATTACAGGCAATATAAATTCCTACATCGAACAATCTGGGCTGAAAATCACAGCACAAAAAATGATGTTACTAACAAAAAAACAAGCAGAGCTGTTTTATGAAATTCATAAAGATAGGCCTTTTTTTGGGGAATTAGTAGAGTTTATGACCTCTGGTTCTGTGGTAGTTCAAGTTTTAGTTGGTGAAAATGCAGTAAGTAAATACAGACAAATCATGGGAGCTACCAATCCAAAGCAGGCAGATAAAGGCACAATCAGGGGTGATTTTGCTGATGATATTAGTGAAAATAGAGTCCACGGCTCGGATAGTCTAGAAAATGCTCGTAAGGAGATAGCTTTCTTTTTTGCTGAATGTGAGTTGGTGTAGTTAACTCAGATTGGCGTCATCCAAGTAGCTGACAACATAGAAACGAAAAAACTTCCTTGACAAACCTCACCAGCCCCCTTATCATGAAACTGAAGCTATTGTATTTGCTTTCGCCAATCTGCAGATTAAAAGGTAAGGATTACTTAATGTATCGGCGTCTTATGTTCAATTTTTTGCAGTATATAGATACTGTATGTCTTTACAAAACTTCATCTACATCTAGATTTTTATCTAAATAAGCTGAACGCGCTTATAAAGCGTTACAAGACATCAAAAAATGCCAATACTCGACAGAGATAGTAAAAGACTAGCTAACTCGGGGATTCTTTGTCTTTTTTTCTGCTTAGTAAATTTCTTAAACATTTGCAGCGTAAGTTAGTTGCAATTAAAAGCGGCTGAATCTCGCTTGTCAAGCGTTTAAAACATAAAAAACGCCAATATTTTAAAGCGGATAATAACCCCAGGGCTTCTTTTGCCTTTTTTTTTCATTTGGTAAATTTCTTAATATTTATAGCTAAAGTAATTTAAAAGTCCGTGAAGGGTGTCATGCCAGTGCTTGACACTGGCATCCAGTTTTCCATATAATCTCATCAAAAATGTTTATTTTCTAGCTACTTTTATACTTATCAACCCAGTATGCTTACTTACAATTAAAATTTCTGGATCCCAGTGTCTGGGCACTGGGATGACAGCTAGCCTGACAACCGTCATCCCGCTACTTGTTAGCGGGATCTAGAGATACCGAGAATGAATCGCGGTATGACGTAGGACTGCTGTCATTCCAGTCTGGAATCTAGTTCTTATTGTACATTTAGAGGTTGTCCGGAAACTAGTAAATTCAAGCATATTCCCTCTTTAACATAACCCTACTCATAGCTAGGTATATGAAATTCTCAGTGGATGTTGTGAGTAAATCATACTCCTTCGATAGCCTTCTATTCCTATTAACCCAAGCAAAAGTCCTTTCTACAACCCATCTTCTTGGCTGTACTTTAAACCCTTGTTCTCTTGTTGGTAGTAGCTCAGGTGGCGTATCTTTGTGCACCCAAAATCTACATGGAGGCCTTGTAACAATTTCAATATCTATGTCATATTCTTCCTTTATGTGATTCTTTAAATTTCTTCCTTGGTATCCCATGTCAGCCCACATTTTTTTAACTTTAGTATATTTTGTTCTCATATTGTTTAATGCTATTTTAATACCATCTCTATCATTTTCGTTAGCAGCGCCTACGTAACAACCTAGTATAAAACCCTGAGTGTCTGTAATTATATGCCTTTTTCTACCCTTTACTTTTTTACTTCCATCATAGCCTTTGATCCCCCCTTTTCTGTAGTCTTTACAGATTGACTATCTACTATACAGGCACTCGGCTGCTCATTCCTTCCTATTTTTCTTCTACTATATTTTGTAATTTCATAATTCATTTTCTCAAAAATTCCCTGCTTCTTCCATTGCCTGAACTGCTCATACACAGTCTTCCATAGCGGAAAATCATTTGGTAAATACCGCCATTGACACCCTGTACGCAATACATAGAAAATTGCTTCTAATATTTCTCTTTTGCTATACTTTGGCGGCCTTCCTCCTTTCTTGTATGATACTCTGAAGTGTTTTTCTATTCTTGCCCATTCCCTTTCGCTTAGATCTGTTGGATACTTTTTTCTCATCTTTACCCCGTACTAAAATTTCAGATATTATAGCCTTTTACTTGTTTCCGGACAACCTCTTATATTGAAGGGTTTTTCTCAAGATTAAAGCAAATATTCGGATTTAGTTTTAGGAATAAATCTGAGATAAATCGAGAAAAAGAACTGCTAATCAAATGCTATTTGCTTAATAAATTCACTGATATTGGTATGGCTAAATTTGAGATAGTTACATGAATTTACCATAAATCACCATCTCATAAAGTGTGATGCAACAAAGCCATCCCAGTGTCAAGCACTGGGATGACACCCTTTTGGATAGAAACCAGTGTCAGGTACTCGGATGACACCATTTACAACCACTCTCCTACCCTTTCTAGCTGTTTATAGCTGTTAAATCTCAAGAATTTATCAAAATATGGAGAGGCAATAAAGGGTGTGGAATCACTTAAATAGTTAGATAAAAAACCAGGCAGATCATTTTTTAATTCTTGCATTTTGTATCTATAATTTTGTATAGAAATAACTTTTATTTTATCATAATCAAGTTTCCAATAAGCAAGTTCTGAGACTTCTCTTTTTGTTATATGTTCTACCGCTAAGGCTTGTAAAATTAATTGCGGAAAAAACCCCGACATCACTTCTTCATTGGAAGGTGGTGTACCAAGCTTATAGTCTATAATTGCTACTTGCCCACTTGGTAGATACTCAACTCTATCACATCTTGCTGTCAGTAAGATTTCTTGTGGGATCAGATCTCTATTCGTCATCCAAGCAGTTTCATACTGATCACAAGAACCAGTGTCACGCGCTGGAATATGAAATATCGGACAGGAAAAGCTCTTTTCCAACTCAACATAATTGCTTCGAGTTTCATCAAATTCGACAAAAGATTGAATTATCTTTTGTAGTCTTACCCACCACATATTTGAAAAATTAAACTGACTAGTCGAGAATGCTTCTCGTGCAATGCTCATTGGAGATTTTTTGTTGCGTAAATATCTTGCAAGAATGTTGTGTACCATAGTGCCAAATTCCAATATCGATGGCTTAAAATTCAAGTCTCTTAATTGTTTAAGGCCCAGTATATACTCAACGTAAAATGAATAAGGATTACGAATTAGCTTTTCTATTGCACTGCAAGACATCACCTGCATTTTTTCTTTTCTAACTTCGGTTTGAGGTTTTGGCATAGGCTGAGTACATGGAACAGTACATTCAGGCGTATTTAATATCCTTAGCCAATCACGATAAGGATATTTTGACCCCTGCAACAGAATTTCCAAACGCTGCAATAGCATTGGTTTTCTATGGCTTAGCGATCTTGTAATATAAACCTTACTTGCACAAAACAAATTGTGTAAAGTATAAAAAAAATACCCCTGCTCTTCTTGCGCAGAAGGAAGATTAAATTTTTCTCTCGTAAGTGCATTCAAAAGCGGACTTTGAAAGCTTGGCGCTTCATTAAATCCAGCAAGTATCACAACTTTGTTGTGATATAAGCTGAATTTATTCAAGTCACTTGCTACAGAGAAAAACTCTTTCTCTAAAAATAAGGTCAGAATTTGGCTATATAACTCTAAGGAGCATTTAATTTCTACACCCTCACATGCATTTGAAAAATTACAGGTAAAATTACCTATTTCACTATTTAGCTCTGAAAAATTTATACCAGATAATATATTAATACACTGCAAATGAGTTGCTACCACATCAAAAATAGAGCAATTTATAGAACGAAGTAAAGGATTAAATATAACCTCTAACTTACTGATAATAAGTAATATATCTTCTTTGTATTTTAGCTTTTTATGGGCATTGATAGCATTTATAATATCGCTCAGGCCATTTGTACTAAAGTTGCGTAATATCTCTATTTCAAATTCAGATAAAATCCGAGTGTACTCTTCTTGAGTGTAACCAAAAGTCACTAGCCTATGTTTAAGGAGCGAAAGTAATGACACACTGCTCCAATTTGAGGTCAAAACTTCGATACTATAAAGCAGAAGCGTTATATAAGGGTAATTTTCCGGTATGGCACTGTGTTGCCTTGATAAACATGCTATACGAGCTGCAAGTAATTTATCAAAGACGACCAAAGAAATGTTTTCATAACCTTCATTTTCTATAATTAATGATGTCACTTGTGCTTCTTCCTCTCTGGAATCACAAGTGATGACTTCAATATTGCCAACATGTCCACTACTAACTTTGCTTAGATCGGCAGTTGTATCAAAGACGTAATCTAGATATTCCTCAGGACTTCCTGTTATCCCAGCCCTTTCTTCTGTCATCCAAGTAGCTGACACTGGGATCCAGTTTTCATTATACAGCCACCTGGTGCGCTCATTTAAAGTTAAGTTTTCTGGATCCCAGTGTCTGGGCACTGGGATGACACCAGAACACGCTTCTGGCAGAAAACTAACATCCCTTCTATCCACTTTTAAATAATCGAGTAGATCTTTCAGGCAATATTGATAGTGTTTTTTATCAAGCAATTTCCAGTCTTTCTCTTTAATTTTCAAATTCAGGTTAGGCAAAATTATTTTTCCAAATGGCAGATCATATATAGCCTTAATTAACGACTTATCCTTTCCAATTCCAACAAAGATTATATGTTGGTCTTTTTGTAAAGAGGTTATCATATTGTTTATGTAATCACTCTTATGTTTTAATATATCTACTACTTCTAAATCTTTTAAAGTTTTACTCCAAGTCTCAGTGAGTAAGCTTATGAAATTCTCTATTTTTTTTGAATGTTCATCAAATTGATAACAATCCGTTGTTTGGGTAGATTGAATTTTATCAAGCAATGATGGCAGGCTATAAGCTAAATCAATTGGGAAATTATCATTATTTTTTCTATTCCATTCCAATATGAATTGAATGAGTAGCAGCGTCCTTTTTATTGGACTTATAACTTTAACTCTATCAAGATTTAATATTAAATCTTCCTCATCAATGTTCTCTAGCGAAACTATCTCTGGCAAAATTATGCATTTTTCAGCGTTATAATTCTTGAATGCACTCAGCAGCGCTATCACATCCCTCTTGCAAGGAAGTATGACCTTTATCTCGGGAATTTTTTCTCTTTCATATTCAGAAAATATGTGCTGAACCAGCACATCAAAAAGGGATTCATCCACATTAACAGTAAAAACTCTTCCCACTAACAGTAACAATTAATACAATACTTTTATTGTATAGAAATTATTTAAAATATAAATGTGCTCGCAGTTTCTTATGCTATGATATATTAAAGTCTTTCACAATATTACATGGCAAACATCAGAATAGAAGTTTTAAATAAATGTGAACAATTTGGCCGCAGAAGGGTAGTTAATGTTTACTTGATTTACATAAGCAAAGAATTACCATCAAAATTACATGAAGAAATTTGTGGGCTATTTTATAATAAAGTCATACAAGACTGCCGTTATTATTCCTACAATGAAAACCTTGAAGAAGTTCAATATAACTTCATAGAACCACAAGCAAAGTGGGGCTTGGAGATAAGCTTTTTACCTGGCATGACTGACAATGTAGGCAACACAGCGAAACAAATTGTTAGAGAATATTTAATAAACAAGGACTACATTGATGAAAATGTTTGTATAAAAGCAAGAAGTTCAAAATTGATTCTAAGTCAAGCAACTGAAGATGATATAAAACAAGAATTTAATCCTATCACTGAGTATTGCATTCTTGTTTATAAAGAAAACGGCAATTGCTATTGGAGGCATTACGGTAAATTAAAAGGTGTCATCCCAGTGCCCAGACACTGGGATCCAGAAAATTTCAAGCAATTGTATAATGAAAACTGGATTCCAGTGTCAAGCACTGGAATGACAGAAGGTAGGGTTGGGATGACAGAGGATAGTACTAAGTCCGTTGACCTCAATGTAAGTGACCAAGAGCTTGAAAAGATCAGCAGAGATGGAATCGATGGTAATGGCACTTTAGGGCTCTCTCTGGCAGCAATGAAAGCTATAAAGGATTACTTTAAAAAACTTAATAGAAATCCATATGATATTGAACTTGAGTCCCTAGCACAAACTTGGTCTGAACATTGTAAGCACAATATCTTTTGCTCTCCCATTGATGAAATAAAAGATGGCCTATACGCACATTATATCAAGCGTGCAACGCGTGAGATAAATTCTGACATATGTGTGTCAGTTTTCTCTGACAACGCAGGAGGAATAATTTTTGATGACGATTACTTGATTGTAGATAAAGTTGAAACTCACAATAGCCCTTCAGCTCTTGATCCATTTGGTGGAGCAATGACTGGAGTGCTTGGAGTAAATCGTGATATAGTTGGTTTCGGTAAAGGCGCAGAGCCTATAATGAATACCTATTACTTTTGCTTTGCCAAAGAAGCAAAAGGCAAGTTTTATAGGGATAAAGAGCGCACTGATGAGATCTTACCGCCAAAATATATAATGAAAGAAGTGATTCACGGTGTTAATGTTGCTGGTAATTGCTCTGGTATTCCAACACAACTTGGATCGGTATATTTTGACGATAGATTTTGTGGAAAGCCGTTAGTCTTTGTTGGCAGTGTCGGAATTATTCCACGCAACATAAATAACGCACCTTCACACATCAAAGGGCCTAAAAACGGCGATAAAATCGTAATTATTGGCGGAAGAGTTGGAAGGGACGGAATTCACGGTGCAACGTTTTCCTCAGAGGCTTTGTCGGGAAACAGCCCTTCAACAATTGTGCAAATTGGTGACCCTATAACACAAAAAAAATTATCCAACGCCGCCTTGGAAGCAAGAGATCTTGATCTTTATAATGCAATAACGGATAATGGAGCAGGCGGTCTATCATCATCTATTGGTGAAATGGGAAAAGACGGATTTGAAGTTGATTTGAGCAAGGTTCTCCTTAAAAACGATGGTATGGCTCCGTGGGAAATATGGATATCAGAATCACAAGAGAGAATGACCTTAGCAGTGCCAGAAGAAAATCTCCCTATGTTTAAGCAAATCATGAAAAAACATGATGTGGAGGTTTGTGTGATTGGAGAGTTCAATGAGAGTGGTAAAGCTGTTGTTAAATGTCCTAAAGGGAAAGTAATAATGGATATCGGAACTGAATTTCTGCATGATGGTAATCCTAAAGTGCATTTACAGACAAAGCCGTGGTCTAAGGAGTCTGCTGTATCCTTTCCTGTCATCCCAGTGCTTGACACTGGGATCCAGCAGGTAAAGCCTGCAAACATTTTACGCCAAAACTCATCTAATGGTGGAATTGAATGTGAAATGGATTCCAGTGTCAGCTACTTGCATGACACCCTTTGCGTGTCAGCTACTTGCATGACATCAAGCCAAGAAACTGAACTAAAAGAAATGCTGAGCAGACCAAACATTTGCAGCAAAGAGTTCATAGTGGTGCAATATGATCATGAGGTTCAAGGATCGTCAGTGTTAAAACCACTGCAAGGCAAGGGAAGAATGTGCAGCGAAGCTATTGTCTCAAGGCCTGTTCTTTCTTCAAATAAAGGTGTTGTAAAATCGCAAGGATTTGGCTCAAGTTATGGAGAAATTGACACCTACCACATGGCAGCATGTGCAATTGACACCGCGATACGCAACTATGTAGCCGCAGGAGGAAATATAAATCATCTAGCGTTGCTCGACAATTTTTGCTGGTGTGATGCTTATAATCCAGAAAGGCTATGGCAGCTAAAGAGAGCTGCAGAGGCTTGTTACGACTTTGCAACTGCATTTAAAACACCATTCATATCCGGAAAAGACAGTATGTTCAATGACTTCAAGGGATATGATGAAAATGGCGAGAAAGTGATAATCTCCGCACCACCTTCATTACTCATCTCAGCAATTGGAATTATAGAAAATATTGAAAATGCGGTATCGCTTGATGTGAAAATGCCGGGAGACTTGATATATGTACTTGGAGAAACACTTGATGAACTTGGTAGATCTGAATATCAGTTATATAGTGGAATAGGTAATAACAACGTACCAAAAGTTGATGCAAAGAGCGCTAGGAAGTTGTATGAGCGTTACAACCAGGCAATAAAAGATGGCATAATTGCCTCTGCAATTGCACCAAACTTAGGCGGATTAGTTATTGCTCTGGCAAAATCGCTAATTGCAGGAGACCTTGGTGCTGAAATCGATCTTTCACTAGTGCCAATAGGAAAAATACAAAATACAGACATAATAAACAAGATAATAATGTTTTCTGAATCGCAAAGTAGAATTTTGGTTACTATTGCACCACAAAATCAGAAGAGGTTTGAAGAATTGTTTGAAGGTGCAGTTTATTCATGTATTGGCAAAGTAACAGAGAAAAAGGTGCTAAACATAAAGGATGTTTTAAAAGTAGATCTGAAAGATGTGGCATGCTAATATAAAATATTTTTCTTATTATGCTAAATAACTCTTTTACTATATGTAATGTTTATTTAGAATGAATGTATGTTATTAATTTTGGGTAGGTAATTATGTCTATTTTATCGATACTCCTGTTTATCAGTCTTTCTTTACTCAACACTTCAAATAAATTGATGATATGTGCTGCCTTATTTGTGGGAGCTGCTTTAGTTGTAAATTCAATGGTTGAATTTTATGGCAGAAGCAAAGCTACGTACAACTTAATAGTGTGTACAGCGCTATGTTGTGTTTTTAAATGGCAAAGTTTTAATTTGATGATATTGATTTCATATACTGCAATTTTAGTATCTCTTCTCTCAAGCATAATTATTTTTGAAAAATTGAAGTCCAAGTTGAATTTTCATATGGCAAATTTCATTACTTTAATTATAGCATCAGTGGTTGATAGTGCCGTTGTATGTGTTGGATTACTATACAAATTTTCTGCAGGTAAATGCTTATCAATATACATTAGAGATTTAATTTTTAAGTTTTCTTATGTGTCAGTATTGAGCATCTGCTTGTTTGTAGGAATGTATTTATTTTGCTTGGCGAACAAGAAGTATTTTAAGATTTCCACATAACCTGTTTTCTGATATAGCTAAACTGACTTTGGGTCCTGGGGGTGTATTTGGTGGTCCTAATACGTAACAACAGTTTAGAATTTATAGGTAGCCTAAACTCACAACTGTACAAACACTATGATTTGAGCCTATCAGGGGGGTGTCATTCCAGTCTGGAATCCAGAAAAAAGAATGGTGTCATCCCAGTGCTTGACACATAGCTGTACGAACATTCATTTTTGAAGGTAAATTGCACAGCAAATGGTGTCATTCCAGTCTGGAATCCAGAAAAAAGAATGGTGTCATCCCAGTGCTTGACACATAGCTGTACGAACATTCATTTTTGAAGGTAAATTGCACAGCAAATGGTGTCATTCCAGTCTGGAATCCAGAAATTTTGCTTATAACTGAGCTGATGAGCTAAAGGTAGTTGTCTTACGCTAAAACAAACGTTTTTAATTAAGTTGCATAGAACCAGTGTCTGGGCACTGGCCCACTGGTGGGAATTGCTCCTAAACTACAACGTTCGTACAGCTATGTGCTTGACACTGGGATGACATCATCAGGGCACTGGCCTACTTAACCGTCATACCGTCGCGGTATCTCAGCCGCTAACAAGTAGCGGAATGACGATTTATCAAACGCTGCCTAATTTTCCGTAACAGTTGAAAAAATCAATAGAAAATCAATATATCACTATAAATTCACGTATTTTGAGGCTATAATGGTTAATACGCTATATGGTATAATATGGACGATTTTATCAGAGTTAAGGGCGCAAGGGAACATAATCTGCAAGGTGTAGACGTCAATATACCGAAAAATAAGCTAGTTGTTATAACTGGGCTAAGTGGTTCTGGCAAGTCTAGCCTTGCATTTGATACGATTTATGCAGAAGGCCAACGCCGGTACGTTGAAAGCCTGTCAGCTTACGCGCGTCAATTTCTCAACATTCAGGATAAACCAGATGTTGAGTCGATTACAGGTCTCTCTCCTGCAATATCTATCAACCAGAAATCGATCTCAAAAAATCCAAGGTCAACAGTTGGAACTGTTACCGAAATTTACGATTACTTGCGCTTAGTATATGCACGAATAGGAGTTCCTTATTCACCTGCAACTGGATTACCAATAACAAAACAAACGGTGTCTCAAATTGTAGACACTATAATTGCGTTACCTTTAGAAACTAAGATATATATACTTGCCCCTGTTGTGCGTGGTAGAAAGGGAGAACATCTTAAAGAGATATTGGAAATTAAAAGACAAGGTTACGTAAGGTTCAAAATAGATGGTGAAGTGTACAATGTAGATGACTTGCCTAAACTCGATAAGAACAAGAAACACGACGTTTTTGTGGTTGCAGATAGAATATCAATATTGGGCGATATAGGAAATCGACTGCCAAGTAGTATAGAATCCGCACTAAAACTTGGTAATGGTCTAATGTATGTAGAAATAGTAAACCTACCTGACAACCATAATTCCGAGTATAAAAATGGTCAAATTCTAACTTTTTCAGAGAATTTTGCATGCCCCGAGTCTGGTTTCACTCTTGAGGAAATAGAACCAAGATTATTTTCTTTTAACAGCCCTTACGGTGCATGTGGTTCGTGTAATGGGCTTGGTAAAAAACTAAGTGTTGATATAAAGCTAATAGTACCGGATGAAACTCTTTCAATATCTGAGGGTGCTTTAAAGCCAGTGGGATCAATGTTCCGTCAAGTGCACACAGGTTATGGATTTCTAAAAAGTGCAATTCTATCACTGGCTGAAAACTACAAATTTAACCTTGATATTCCGTGGAAGAACATAGATCAAGAAGTAAAAGATATGATACTCTTTGGCTCTAATAAATTTCAAGGTTTGATCAGTATCTTGGAGAACCAGATGGATTATGATGAAACACTTGTTGAGCGATATTGCTCTGTCACTCACTGCAGAGAATGTACTGGCTATAGATTGAAAAAAGAAGCGCTTACAGTGAAAATTGATAGCAAACATATAGGTGAAATATCAAGGCTCAGCATCGATGAATCCCTTAAATGGTTTGAAAATTTGCCAGACAAGCTCACAGAACAACAGAAGCAAATCTCAAGTAAAATATTAAATGAAATAATCAAGAGGCTAGCATTTTTAAAGAATGTAGGGTTGAATTACCTAACGCTTGATCGAGAATCTAGCACTCTCTCTGGTGGCGAGAGTCAGAGGATCAGGCTTGCTTCACAAATTGGCTCTGGTTTAACAGGAGTGCTGTACGTGCTTGATGAACCCTCGATAGGCCTTCATCAATGCGATAATGATCGGTTAATTGCTACACTGAAAAACTTGAGAGACATGGGTAACACTGTAATCGTTGTTGAGCATGATGAAGATACAATAATGGCTGCTGATTATGCGATTGATATTGGTCCTGGAGCTGGCGTAAATGGTGGAAAAGTTGTTGCAGAAGGAACACCAGACCAGGTGCAAAGAAATTCAGGGAGCATAACAGGGCAATATTTGAGTGGAGAGAAAAAAATTTTAATTCCAAGAAGAAGAAAGCAAGCAACTCAGTTCATAAAAGTAATAAATGCATGTGAAAATAACTTAAAAAATGTGAACGTTAAATTTCCTATAGGGAATCTTATTTGTGTTACTGGAATATCAGGAGGGGGAAAATCAAGTTTAGTCATAGAAACGTTATATAAATATTCAGCACATAAGATACATCATTCGTCTGCACGGTATGGCCAATGCGATAAGATAGAAGGCCTTGAATATATAGATAAAGTTATAGAAGTTGATCAGTCGCCAATTGGTAGAACTCCTGCGTCAAATCCAGCAACATATGTCGGTATGTTTACTCATATAAGAAATTGGTTTGCAGGTCTTTCGGAGTCAAAAGCAAGGGGGTATAATATAGGCCGGTTTTCATTTAATACCAGAGGGGGAAGGTGTGAGGCTTGTAAAGGTGATGGGCACTTAAAGATAGAGATGCATTTTCTACCGGACGTTTACGTGAAGTGTGAGCAGTGTAAAGGACGAAGGTATAATCGGGAAACATTGGAAGTTACTTATAAAGAAAAATCAATCTCTGATGTGCTTGATATGACGATAGATCAAGCTTGTGATTTTTTTGAAAACCTTCCAATGGTAAAAGAAAAGTTGGTTTCTTTGCAGGAAGTGGGGCTTGGCTATATAAAACTCGGACAGTCGTCAACAACGTTGTCTGGGGGTGAAGCACAACGAATAAAGCTGTCCAAAGAGCTATCAAAACGATTTACCGGAAGAACATTGTATATTCTTGATGAGCCAACAACTGGATTACACTTTGAAGATATAAATAACTTACTAAAAATACTCCATAGATTAGTCGATCTGGGAAACACTGTTATAGTTATCGAGCACAATTTGCACGTTATAAAAACTGCAGATTATATAATAGACATCGGACCAGAGGGCGGAATAAAAGGCGGAGAAGTGATTGCTACTGGAACTCCAGGAGAAGTGGCAAAAATTCCAGAAAGTGTTACAGGCAGGTATCTTAAAACGTATTTATTATAAACTATTTCTTAATTATATTAGGCTAGGTTGCATATTTATGATTTGGAGATAAGAATGTCAGTATATCGATACTTTAGAAGGTACGTTGAATATGGAGTTGTACCTGCTAAGAAAGCAGAAGATAACACACTAGTTCCAGAAAATAGTTTCTATAAATCTGTACGTTACGTTGATAATGTGCTAGGACCTGTGAAAGATGTAATTTGTGGAGTTGAGAGTAAAGACAATTATAACAAGTATTATCAAGATAATGATAAACGTGGGTCACAGGGCAGAGAAAGTGTATTCATTGTGTGCACTTGGTGCTATTTTAGCAGCCAACATAATATTGCAACCTTTATGTTTGATACTATAACTAAAGTGACTTAGGTTTACCGACGATTTGATAAACGACAAATTCGTCATCCCGCTGCTTGTTAGCGGGATCTAGAGATACCGCGGCGGTATGACGTAGGAAAACCTGACTTGCACTAGCTACAGCACTCAGCAGTGGCTCAGTTTGAACTATATTGAAATGAAATAAAAAGTGAAAGAGTGTAAGCTTAAGTTACTTTAGCTATACTATATAAATTATTTTATAATATATTTAATGAGTTGTGAACCTTCTCTTACTAAAAAAAGCTACAAATCTCATATTTCCAAGCGTATGCGTAAGTTGCGAATGTATCATTGATGAAAATCTTAATCTGTGTAGTGAATGCAACAAAAAAATCAATTTTCTAACTAAGCATTACTGCAATGTTTGTGGCGTAGTAATCTCAGACAATATTTATACGTGTGGTAAGTGCATCATCAATCCTCCACCGTTTAAAGTATTAAGATCAGTTTTTGCTTATGATCAACATAGTAGAAACATGATTATAAATTTCAAATTTTTTGATAATTTGAATTACGTAAAAATCTATGCAAAGTGGATACACCAAGCTAATCAGGATACATTTCAGAACGCAGAGGTCATAATTCCTATACCGTTACATAAAATGCGCTTGTTTAAACGTAAATATAATCAAGCAGCGTTGCTTGCAAAAGAGTTGAGTAAGTTGTCCAATTTATCCTATACGCCATTTGCAATAAAACGCCTTCGCCATACTGTGCCTCAAGCTGGTCTTTCACTTAAACAGCGTGAAAAAAACTTAAAGAAGGCTTTTAAAACAAGCAACAAGAAAATTATCAAAAATAAAATCGTGATATTAGTTGATGATGTGGTAACAACCGGAGCAACTGTAAGATCTTGCTCTCAGGAAATTTTAAACTCCGGTGCAAAAGAAGTGAGAGTGCTATCACTTGCAAGAACGGTAAATGATTGTGAAACTATTACGTAAAAATCTTGACTTGTTTTTGTTTTATCTATAAAATAACTTATAGCAAATAGTTGTTGGAGAGCTTATGAGTATAAAAGAGCAAGAAATTGATGCCATATTCCAAGAAATAGAGCAAGAATCAAAAGAAAGTGACATAATTGAAGAAATTAAGCAAAAGCTGCTCGTATGTAACCAAGATACATACAATCAGTGGAAAAGACTTAATTTTCACATAGATCATTTATTTGAAATACGGCAAGAGATTACCCATGCTTCTAGGTATTATACTACTGCGTGAAATATTGCTGCTCATAAAGGCTTAGTAAAAACAGTAAGACGTCTACTGGAGAAAGGTGCAGAGGTTAGTACACGCGATGGTGGTAGACACACTGCTCTGCATTGTGCCGCTAACAGCGGTAATACGGAAATAATAGAATTACTACTGGAGCAAGGAGCATATATTCACTCATGTTCTAAACTTGGCTCAACACCGCTGCATTTTGCTGCTACTAATAATCATATAAATGCAGTGAGGTGCCTGTTAAATAAAGGAGCTAGTCCTTTAGCACTAGATAATAATAATTCCATTTCCAGTATGTTTGCTACAGACAAAGAGGTGATTGCTGTCTTGGAGAAAGCAGAAGAAGAGAAGCCTAAGGAAAATGCTGCAAAGGAGGCAGAGGAAAAAAAACATCAGGAAGAGGCTGCTGCTTTAAAGAAAGCAGAAGAAGAAAAACATAAGAGAGAAATGGAATGTAAGAAAAAAAGGCAAGCAAAAATGATTGCTGTAGGTGGTATTGCAACTGCATTGATAGTGGCGGGTATTGGATACATTGTTGAATTACCTATACTAGTAACTATTGGTATATCTGTATCCATTGCATTAGTATCTGTTTGCATTGCGTACGTAATGTCAAAACCTAACACTAAAATGGAAGAAACAGAGAGTTTTGTGCAGAAAGTTGGCCAGAATATATAGGTCAAGATGCGTATCCGTTCAGGAGAGTGGTTTAAGAAACAATAGATAGGAGATTTTGGAAAGGATTGAGACCCCTTTGTTTCCAAGTTAAGTATAATGAAATTATCCGCTCAAGGAATGTATTTCCCCGCTTTGATTGTGTAAAATATGAGTTTTTGCGATAAACGACATAATGCCGAATTTGCCGTTCAGCGTGGTTATTTGTCAGCGGAATATTTTCTGGGTCATCTAAAAATTTCCACATCATTCTTTCAGATCTCAGAACATTTTTTGCAACTCGAGAGGCTCCAATTGCTTCAGGTAAACGAGATATCTCCTTCAAGTAATACTTTGTACGTTTTCTTAATTTTCTGGCACGTCTGACAAACCTCAAAACATCTATCTCACTTTTTAGTAAAGCTTTTTTTGTATCCGTTCAGCGGAGTGGCAGAATAAGGTAGACAAGGTGATCTAAAAAGATAATCATAGAGCAAAAGTGAAATAATATGGTAAACCTTTTAGAACTTTGCAAAAATTTACAGCAAAAAATAGAAAGGTTAGAAGCAAAAATAGAAAGATTGGAAAAAGAGAATGAAAGTTTAAAAGCAGAAAATAAGGCTTTAAAGATAGAAAATGCTGAGTTAAGAGAAAGACTCGGTTTAAGCTCAAAAAATTCATCAATACCAAGTTCCAAAGAGTTGTATAAAATAAAAAAGAATAAGCCGAAAAGCGAAAGGAATATTGGCGGTCAGGTTGGTCATAAAGGAAGTTTTCGCGCCAACATGGATGCAGATAAAGTAGTAAAGATAGAGTTGCCTAATACTTGCGAATGCGGAGGAGAAATTGCAATATGTGAAAAACCATATATTCATCAGAAAGTTGATCTTCCAGAAATCAAGCCTTATGTAGTGGAATATCAGTTAGAACATGGCCGTTGTCGGAGATGCGGAAAGAGAAGAAGTAGCAAGTTACCGGAAGGTGTTACGCCAGATACATTTGGTCCAAGGGTTAAGTCAATAATTGCAGCGTTCAGCGGATTCTACAAAAATTCAAAACGCGAAATAGCGAGTGTCGTAAATGATATCTTCAATTTGAACATAAGCGTCGGTAGCATATCAAATAGTGAACATAGAGTTGCTTCAAAATGCAAAAAAATGTATGAGCAGATCGAACAAGAGATAAGTAGGAGTAAAGTTCTACATATTGATGAAACGAGCCATTATAACAAAGGTAAACTCGCTTGGTGTTGGATGTTTGCAAGCAATACGGCAAGTTTTGTAAAATTTACAGAGTCAAGAGGAATGAAAGTTTTACAAAATAGTAAATTCTGCAATCGCAATAGCTTGGTAATAACTGACAGGTATGCAGCATACAATTATTTTGCCGATAAAAACAGGCAAATCTGTTGGGCACATTTATCAAGAGATTTTGAAAGATTAGCACATAGTTGGAATATTGAAGTTAAAGTTCTGGGTTGTTACTTGAGAAACGTGGCCACTGAATTATTTGCACTAAAAAAAGCTTTACTAAAAAGTGAGATAGATGTTTTGAGGTTTGTCAGACGTGCCAGAAAATTAAGAAAACGTACAAAGTATTACTTGAAGGAGATATCTCGTTTACCTGAAGCAATTGGAGCCTCTCGAGTTGCAAAAAATGTTCTGAGATCTGAAAGAATGATGTGGAAATTTTTAGATGACCCAGAAAATATTCCGCTGACAAATAACCACGCTGAACGGCAAATTCGGCATTATGTCGTTTATCGCAAAAACTCATATTTTACACAATCAAAGCGGGGAAATACATTCCTTGAGCGGATAATTTCATTATACTTAACTTGGAAACAAAGGAGTCTCAATCCTTTCCAAAATCTCCTATCTATTGTTTCTTAAACCACTCTCCTGAACGGATACCTTTTTTTAGTGCAAATAATTCAGTGGCCACGTTTCTCAAGTAACAACCCAGAACTTTAACTTCAATATTCCAACTATGTGCTAATCTTTCAAAATCTCTTGATAAATGTGCCCAACAGATTTGCCTGTTTTTATCGGCAAAATAATTGTATGCTGCATACCTGTCAGTTATTACCAAGCTATTGCGATTGCAGAATTTACTATTTTGTAAAACTTTCATTCCTCTTGACTCTGTAAATTTTACAAAACTTGCCGTATTGCTTGCAAACATCCAACACCAAGCGAGTTTACCTTTGTTATAATGGCTCGTTTCATCAATATGTAGAACTTTACTCCTACTTATCTCTTGTTCGATCTGCTCATACATTTTTTTGCATTTTGAAGCAACTCTATGTTCACTATTTGATATGCTACCGACGCTTATGTTCAAATTGAAGATATCATTTACGACACTCGCTATTTCGCGTTTTGAATTTTTGTAGAATCCGCTGAACGCTGCAATTATTGACTTAACCCTTGGACCAAATGTATCTGGCGTAACACCTTCCGGTAACTTGCTACTTCTTCTCTTTCCGCATCTCCGACAACGGCCATGTTCTAACTGATATTCCACTACATAAGGCTTGATTTCTGGAAGATCAACTTTCTGATGAATATATGGTTTTTCACATATTGCAATTTCTCCTCCGCATTCGCAAGTATTAGGCAACTCTATCTTTACTACTTTATCTGCATCCATGTTGGCGCGAAAACTTCCTTTATGACCAACCTGACCGCCAATATTCCTTTCGCTTTTCGGCTTATTCTTTTTTATTTTATACAACTCTTTGGAACTTGGTATTGATGAATTTTTTGAGCTTAAACCGAGTCTTTCTCTTAACTCAGCATTTTCTATCTTTAAAGCCTTATTTTCTGCTTTTAAACTTTCATTCTCTTTTTCCAATCTTTCTATTTTTGCTTCTAACCTTTCTATTTTTTGCTGTAAATTTTTGCAAAGTTCTAAAAGGTTTACCATATTATTTCACTTTTGCTCTATGATTATCTTTTTAGATCACCTTGTCTACCTTATTCTGCCACTCCGCTGAACGGATACCAAGATGCAACTTTATTTTTAATAACCTCAACATCGCTAAATTCAAAAGTTTGGTTGCCTATAATTTGAAATTTCTCATTTCCCTTTCCTGCAACTAGCAGAATCATACCCTCGTTATAGGCAATATCTACGCCTTTCTCTATAGCTTCTCTCCTACCTCCTATCTCCAGTGCATCAGGGCAATGTAGCAAAATATCGTGGCGAATTTTTGCCGGATCTTCATCACGCGAATTATCATCTGTAATTATTACTTTATCTGCATACATTTGTGCTATTTTGCCCATTTCTGAACGTTTCGTCTGATCGCGATTTCCACCGCATCCAAAAACTAGAATTATTTTTTTGTTGATATGCCATTTTAAAGACAATAGGGCTTGTTTAAGCGCACTTGGAGTATGAGCGTAATCCACGAATGCAAAAGGTTTCACTTTTTCCATTCTTCCTGGTGGAGAAACGAGTTTTTCTACGCATATTTCTCTGTAATTTAATCCAGATATACCAATTGCACATAGCAGATTATATGCTTGAAATTTTCCTAAAACTGGGAAAAATGTATTGTAAATTTGGTTATCAATTTTTACTGTAAGATGTTGACCATTAGGGGTTGATGTTTGCTCTAATAAAGTAATATCAGAGCCTTTTTTTCCATAAGTCACAACTTTATTACTGCGTTTTTCAGCTATTTTAAGCAATGCGCCATATTCATCTATATCCGCATTTAAAATCGCTGTTTTTCCTTCTGGTAATACTTCGTAAAATAACCTTTTTTTAGTTTCTAAATATCCACCAAGACTTTTATGGTAATCTAAATGATCTTGCGAGAAATTAGTAAAAGCTGCAGCACTCAACTTTAATCCATGGATTCTGTATTGATCAATCCCATGACTTGATGATTCCAACACTAAGTGTTCTACACTTATACCACGCAATGTTGCGTAAAGGTCTTCTGCACCTGGAGTGGTAAGGCTGTTGCTATTACCTTTTCTGCCATTATTGATGCATGTTCCAAGTGTTCCAATAGACGCAGCATTATAGCCAGAGTTTTGCCAGATCTGGCGGCAAAATTCTACTACTGAAGTTTTACCATTTGTACCAGTTACAGCAGCAACATATTTGGGCTGTTTGAATTGATAAAACCTGCTGACTATTTCGCTGTATATTTCTTGAGGGTTTAGGTGTTCAAGCACTGCAAAACCCGGAGTATTTGTCATGCAAGTAGCTGACACTGGAATCCAGTTTTTATTATACAATTGCTTAGTGTGTTCATTTACAATTAAATTTTCTGGATCCAAGTAGTCAAGCACTGGGATGACATCTTTCTTGGCCCCTTGTATCACAACGTCTACACAGTTGTGTACGTAACACTGTGATTCAGTAGGAAGGATATGGATTCCAGTATCGCATGTTGCGTATTCTTTACTCCTTTCTGACACACAAACAAAAAGATAACCTTCCTTGACTCTCTTGGGATTACATGTAACGCCCTTGATTTCAATATCAAAGTTAACATCAATAATGTTATGCAGTAATTCTCTCAGTTTCATCTGCCAGCTTTGATATTCAAACATGGCAGTCTTGCTAGTGCAGCATTTAAATCAGAGATCAAATCCTCAGAATCTTCTAGTCCACAAAATATCCGCATGAAACTTCCACCATAATCTGAATTCATTACAGATCTTGACATAGATCTACGATCTATTGGTAATATCAAACTGTCACACCCTCCCCAAGAAGCACCAATACTAAAAATTTTCATATGATCAACCATGCAGCTTAGTTCTTCACATGAATATTCTCTATCCAGTATTATACTAAATACGCTACTTGCTCCTTTGAAGTAACTTTTCCATAATTCGTGTTGAGGATGGGAGGGAAGTGCTGGATACAAAACTTTTTTGATTTTTGAATGTTTTTCTAGCCACTTTGCCACTTCCATTGCTGTATTTTGGTGCCTTGCCATACGTGCATGCAGTGTTCTTAGTCCCCTATGTGCAAGGTAGCAGTCGTGCGATTGAATGGTTACTCCATAATTTTTATAGCTCTCATAAAGCAATTTAAAAGTTTCACCTTCAGCAACCATAGCTCCCATCACTAAATCTGAGTGACCGGCTAGATACTTTGTCACCGCATATAGTGCAACATCAACTCCATAATCAAGCGGCTTAAATAACAAAGGAGTGGCCCATGAATTGTCACAAACGGTTACAATTCCACGTTCTTTAGCAACTTTTACTATATGCTCTATATTCGAAATCTCAAACGTTACAGAACCAGGAGTCTCGATCATTATCAATGAAGTATTACTCTGAATTAAATCAGTTATATCCTGTGTTGGATCATAAAAAGTTACTTCTGTTCCTCTTTTTGGTAGCTCATTTTCTGCAAACCTCCTAAGCCTATAATAACTATTATCTTGAATTAAAACGTGCGAGCCTGCTTTAGCGAAAGTTAGAATAGCAAAAGTAAGTGCAAATAGTCCGGAAGGATAAATAAGCGCTTGTCCACTCCCTTCAATTTCAGCCAGTGCATTTGAAAGATAATGAACAGTAGGAGTACCAACATTACTGTAGCTATAATCCCTTGCAACACCATCGTTGATTACATCGTATATACTTTCTCCATTTGCTGCATTTAAGTAGTCCTTGTAAGTAGGGAATAATATGGTAGAAGAATGATAAACTGGCGGGTTCATGGAACCTTTATAGTCATTAAATTTTCTTCCTGCTTTAACTAATATAGACTCTTCCTTCACATTTTTATTATTTATTTTTTAAATTGTACTCATCTTGCGTATACAAGTGAAGAGAAATTGCATGTATTAGCTCTATCTCACCCTTCAATAACTCATAAATCAACTTGTGTCTTTTTAGAACGCTCATTCCAATAAAGCCGTCAGATATTAATATTAATTTAATGTGCGAAGGTAATGTTGAAGATGAAGCAAAATAATGATCAGCATGCTTTGCTGATTCATCGATAATGTTGATATCAATTACATCTATCGAATCGCGTATCTTTTCTTCTATTGTTTTAATAATATCCATAATGGTTTCTTTAAGCAACAATATGCTCTTCTTGTCATCCCAGTATCAGCTACTTGGATGACAATCGCAATTACTTATTCTCTTCTTTATTATCTATGTCTTGATAATCAGAATCTACTACTTTTTCCTCTTTATCATTTGGATTTCCTTCTGATGAAAAGCCATTTTCAGCACTATTTTGTTGAGATGCTTGATACATAGCTTCTCCAAGTTTCATAGATAATTGAGAAAGATTAGTGACTTTCTGCTGTATTGAATCAGCGTCATCAATGTTATCAGATTTACTAACTTCTTTTAATTCGTTAACTGCATTTTCAATAGCAGATCTATCTTCTGGTGAAACTTTATCACCATACTCTGTCAGAGACTTTTCTGTAGAATGGACTAAGCTATCCGCTTGATTCTTCACTTCAATAAACTTTTTGCGCTTTTCATCTTCTTGCGCTTTTTCTTCAGCTTCTTTTACCATGCGATTTATTTCATCATCAGATAAACCACCTGAAGATTGAATGCGTATTTTTTGCTCTTTTCCAGTAGCTTTATCTTTTGCAGAAACGTGTGCTATTCCATTTGCATCTATATCAAATGTCACTTCAATTTGTGGCCTTCCGCGCGGAGCAGGAGGTATCCCTTCCAAACTAAACTGACCGAGTAGCTTATTATCAACTGCCAGTTTTCTTTCACCCTGATGCACCTTAATTGTAACAGCTGTTTGGTTATCTTCTGCAGTTGAAAACACCTGAGATTTTTTAGTAGGAATTGTAGTATTACGCTCAATAAGTGGAGTGAATACTCCTCCTAGAGTTTCAATACCAAGAGAAAGTGGGGTCACATCAAGTAGTAACACATCTCTTACATCACCTTGAATGATCCCCGCCTGTATTGCAGCTCCAATTGCTACAACTTCATCAGGGTTAACTCCTCTATGTGGATCTTTGCCAAAGAATTCTTTAACTTTCTCTATGACTTTTGGCATACGAGTCATGCCACCAACAAGAACCACTTCGCCAATTTGACTAGCAGATAAACCAGCATCCTCAAGAGCTTTTTTACAAGGAGCCATAGTTCTTTCGATTAAATCATTCACTAAGCTTTCAAGTTTTGCTCTCGTTAATTTCATATTTAAGTGTTTTGGACCACTTGCATCAGCTGTAATAAACGGTAGATTTATTTCCGTTTCCATTGCACTTGATAATTCAATTTTCGCTTTTTCAGCAGCTTCTTTGATTCTTTGCATAGCCATTGGATCATTTTTCAAATCAATGCCATTACTTTTCTTGAATTCATCTAGTAAATAACTCACTACTCCATTATCAAAGTCTTCACCTCCAAGATGGGTATCACCGTTTGTTGCTTTCACTTCGAAAACTCCATCACCTATTTCAAGTATTGAAACGTCAAATGTACCACCACCAAGGTCATATACTACTATTGTGTGCCCATGTTTCTTATCAAGACCATAAGCAAGTGCTGCAGCAGTCGGTTCATTTACTATTCTGAGTACATTTAATCCGGCAATTTTTCCTGCATCTTTTGTTGCTTGACGTTGAGAGTCGTTGAAGTATGCTGGCACTGTTATCACAGCATCTTTTACTTCCTCTCCAAGATAAGCTTCTGCTGCCTCTTTCATGTTTTGTAGTATAAATGCACCAATTTGACTAGGAGAATATTCTTTATTATCAGTTGTTTTAACCCATGCATCACCACTTTTTGCTGCAAATACTTTGTATGGTACACTTAGATTTTTCATCTCAGGATCACTATATTGACGGCCTATTAATCTCTTAGTAGCAAAAAAGGTATTACTTGCATTGGTGGTTGCTTGCCTTTTTGCTGGAGCACCAATCAACCTTTCTCCTGAAGAAGTAAATGCAACTATAGATGGAGTAGTTCTTGCTCCTTCTTTATTCTCTATTACCTTTGTATCTTTGCCCTGCATTATTGCAACACAAGAATTTGTTGTTCCGAGATCTATGCCTATTGCTCTTCCCATAATGAGTACCCCATTGTAAATATTATCTGATATAAGAATATATAAGTATAGGGCTCATTAATTACAAGCCCAATTTAGGTTTCTAATTAGTTATTAGAACTTAAAAGGCGCGAAAGCCACTTAGTCAGCCAAAAATTGCCTCGTAGTTTATTTGAATTATCAGCTTCTTCATTGCTGCTATCCCCAATTTGGTATCCAGAGTTCTGTAATGGCTTATAACCGTTTAAATTAACATCATCTCCTTGTTTTAAAACAAATGTATTTACATCTAAACTGTTATCAATACTAACGTTCAATGTAATATTAAACTCTTTTTCGATTGTAGAAACTGTATTGCGTTTGTTATTAAAAATGTGCGCTATAACTGCACTGTGTGCTACTAAATCAAAAGACTTATTTCGATTCTTGTTAGCAATATGTTGTAAGTCCCTTAGTATTGATGAAACAATTACTTCGTTTGATTTTATTCTTCCAGTACCTTTGCAGTGTAAACATTCTGTAGTATTAATTTCTTGTATGTTTGGTTTAATTCTTTGTCTTGAAAATACCATTAAACCAAAGTCATTTATGTAGCTAAATTGAACTTTAGCTTTATCGTCTTTAAACGCTTGCTTTATAGCAGACTCAACAGCTCTGCAATACTGATATTTCAACATATCAATAAAATCGACTACTATTAATCCTGATAGGCCCCTAAGATTCACCTGTCTTGATATTTCAGGTACTGCTTCCATGTTGGTTCTATAAGCTGTTTCTTCTATGCTATCTTCTCCTGTCATCTTTCCTGAATTTACGTCTATTGAAACAAACGCCTCAGTTAAAGTTATTATCAAAGACCCACCAGATGGCAATTCTACTCTATTGCTATATAACTCAGAAATTTGATCTTCGATTCCGTAGTAAGTAAAGATCGGAGCATAACCTCTATACAATCTATAGCGCAACTTACTACCTTTTAGTGCATTGTTAGCATATTGCTTAACTGCTTCAAAAGATTCCTTTCCAGACACTATAACTTCTATACCATCGCTACAAAAATCACGAACAGATCTCATAATTACATCTGCTTCGTTGTAAATTAATGATGGAGCATTTACAGAGAAGGCATTTTTTTGAATGCTCTGCCATAATGAGGATAAGTAATTGTAATCTTGCTCAATTTCTTTCTTACTTTTTCCTGAACCAACAGTTCTTACTATTAAACCTGATCTTTTTGGCAAGTTTATTAAATTTAGTATATCCTTTAACTGCTTTCTGACATTAGCATCTTCAATTCTGCGGGACACTCCACCTTTGCTCATGGAATTTGGCATGAAAACACAGTATCTACCCACTAAAGTTATGTATGTTGTAAATGAAGCTCCTTTATTGCCTCGTTCCTCTTTAGTTAGCTGAACCAATATTTTTTGATTTACTGAAATAACATCTTGTAATTTGTATTTTTTATATAAAGGTACCTCTCTTACAAAACCACTACCTGATTCGTTGACATTCTTACTAGCTGCAGAATCTGAAGAAACATTTGCTGAGGCTTCTTCTATACAATCGTCATTTGAGTAGCCCTCAAAGATAGTTTCCTTTTCTTTTTCTGGAATGTTGAAGTAATCTAGAGATATCTCGGAAAAAGACAAAAAACCTTGCTTATTTTTTCCATATTCAATAAATACGGCTTGCAAAGAAGGCTCTATACGCTTTATATAAGCAACGTATATATTACCTCTTAATTGTTTTTTTTCCTTGAATTCTTGTTCAAATTCTACAACCTTGTTATTAATTGACAAGGCAACTCTTACCTCATTAGAACAGATAGAATTTTCTATCAATAATACCCTTTTACCACTATTTATCACTTATTTACCGTTTGCTTTTTATTCTGAAGTTAACTTTATGCTACTTAATGCACTGTTGATTGTCAAGGATTTTGCAATCTGCATTATTCGATTGACTTTTAGTATTTTGCGTAATAAACTCGCATAGAATTTATTATATCATTATAAGTATGGCGAAAAAAAATGCTTCTTTGCTTGTTAAGTTAGTCAGCACTGCAATCAAGACAACAAGAGCTGGTGAAGAAAAATCAACAGGCTATTTTTATGTAAAAAAGCGTAATCCAAAAAAGCTCACCAGAAAACTGGAGTTTAGAAAGTATGACCCAGTAGTCAGAAGGCATGTGCTATTTAAAGAAGAAAAATTAAAGTAGTTTTTTTATAGGAAAGTTTATTATTATGCAAAATTTACAATTAAGTTATCCTGTAATAATAGAGTTGGACAATGTAAAGGATACAAAACTGAAATTAATAAAGGTCATTGCACAATTAATAGGTAAGAGATACACAACGCAGAAAAAAGCAGCAAACGCTCTAAAGATTGATCAGCCTAAAGTATCTCAAATCAATAGGTCAAAAATCGAAGGGTTCTCCTTAGAATACTTGCTTAACTTATTGATTGTATTGGGCCAAGACATAAACGTAAGAATAAAGCATAATTCTAAACCTGCATAATATGTAAAGGACAAATAAATGCAGAACAATAAAACAGTAAGCTAAAAGGGAACTTATTACTCAACAAAACAAGACTTAAAATTTTGTGCAATGTTATTGATTATAGCTAGATATGCATCTTTTCCAGGCTCTATGTCTGATCCAATAGGATCAAGAACTACCATTTTTGCGTCATTAGAAAGAGCATTAGGCTTTATGCTGTCTTCCTGTGAATGAGCAAATATACATTTAACGTTTTCTTCCTTCATTATCTTTTTTAGCTTCATTAAACTCCTCATACCTATGTAAGAATCCTCTTCTATGGAAAGAATGGCGCTTGGGTGATTTAAACCAAAATATTTTTCAAAATATTGATAAGCATCGTGAGTGACGATATATTTTTGATTTTTAAAATCATTCAGTTCTTTCATGATTTCTTTTACTTCTTGGTCTATTTTTTTTATAGCTTTTGTTGCATTAGAGTTGTATCGATGGGAATTTTCTTTATCTATGTTAGACAATGTTGCACTTACAGAAAGTATCATGCTCTTTGCATTTTCGGGACTCAGCCAAATGTGTAAATCTTTTTCATCTTTAATGTGAGTAATTTTTCTAGAAAATGAATGTGGCCGAGTAGGAAGTAGGTTGATTGCCTTTGACAATTGCACTAGTTCTTTATTATTTTTGGCGAAAGTTTGAACAAACGTCTCTAAGTTATCGTCAACATAAAATATAACGTCACTTGATTCTAAATTACTCGCATCAGATGGCTTTAATATATAATTATGCGCAGATGTTGCATAGCCAAGCAATTCCGGTTCTAAAATCCCTTCTGTAATAGAAGCTACAAGTGAGTGGATAGGTTTGATTGTAGCTACAACTTTTAAATTGGATGAAAAGGCGATATTATAGTATAGTGTAAATGAAAGTAATAGAAAAAAAGTCAGTAAATGTCTCATATAAACGTTGAGAAGAAGTTAAATTTTGTCAATAAATTGAATAATGTCAATAATCGTGTTCTAAAAATAGAAAATCTTGCTCTCACATATGATGGTAAAAGAATCCTTGACAATATCAATATGTTCATGGAAAGAGGAGACATAATTACAATACTTGGTCCAAATGGTGGAGGTAAAACCTCTTTAGTGAAAGCAATTGCTGGCATAAATAAAAGCTGTACCGGTAATATCGTATTTGCTGACAACATAAAAATTGGCTATATGCCGCAAAATTTTAGTATTAGTAATTTGATGCCAATAACAGTTGAATATTTCCTTTTAAATAGCTCCTTGAAAAGACTAAAGAAAAATCAATCCATTATTACAGAAACGATAGAGTTGGTTGGTATCGGTAACATTTTGAAGAATCAAGTGTTAGAAATTTCTGCAGGGCAAACACAATTATTGCTACTTGCACGTTGTTTAATTGCAGAGCCTGACTTGATCATTCTAGATGAACCAGTTAGTGCAATGGATATTAACGCGCGGGCTAAATTTTATGATATTATAAATAAAATAGCAAAAAAACGATTGGTATCGATTCTTATGACTTCTCATGATCTTAACTCTGCTCTACCATCCTCAGATTACATAATTTGTATAAATAATACTATCTATTGCCAAGGCAAGCCTGATGAGATTATGAAAAATAGAACCCTAAATGAAATATTTAGCAGTTACGCAGCGAAATGATTCAAAATATTTTGCGTCTTCTGCACATAACTACGGTGCTGACGCGTTACAATATATTACCTTATTTACTTCCACCATCAAAAAAATCAATAAATAAAATACAAGGCCACAAGCTAAAGTGTGCTCTTGAAAAATTAGGTCCGGTGTTCATTAAGTTTGGGCAGTCTATCTCATCACGTACTGATGTTTTAAATGAAGATATAACAAATAACTTGTTATTGATATGTGATAGATTGCCATCATTTTCACATAAAATAGCAGTTAAAACTATAGAAAGTGAGTTTAATTGTAAATTGAGCGACATTTTTTCAAGCTTTTCTGAAAAGCCAATTGCAGCAGCATCGATTTCTCAGGTGCATAGAGCGGTTACAACTGAGGGTAAGGAAGTTGCTGTGAAGGTTTTAAGGCCAAATATTGAGAAAACATTCTCAAGAGATATAAAAATGCTTTCTTGGCTTGCAGAAATTGCAGAAAAATTTAGCGAACAATCAAAAAGGCTGAGGCCAATTGAATTAGTTAAAACTTTTGCTGAAATTTGCCGATTAGAGTTAGATCTACGTTTTGAAGCTGCTCACTCTTCGGAACTAAAGAAAAACACAAAAAATGACAGAGGTTTTTATGTACCTGAAATAGATTGGAATAGAACTGCAAAAAAGGTTTTAACATTAGAATGGATAGAAGCAACGCCAATATACGAAGTTGAAAAACTGAATAATCATAAGCAAATAGCTATCAATCTTATAGAATCGTTTTGTAATCAGGTATACAGGGATTGTTTTTTTCATGCTGATATGCATCCTGGAAATCTAATGGTTGATAGTAATAACAATATTATTGCTCTGGATTGTGGAATCATGGGTAGAATAGATCGTGAGACATGCTATTACGTTATAGAGATACTCAAAGGCTTTTTAAATCGGGATTATGATCACGTTGCAAAAATGCACTTTAAAGCTGGTTACGTTTCATCACAGCATAGAAATTTTGTCACAGCTTGCAGGGCAATAGGTGAACCCATTATTGGGCAGCCTATACAGAAGATTTCATTTGCTAGTTTACTTGCTCAGCTATTAAAAATAACTGGTGATTTTGATATGAAAGTTCAAACACAATTGTTATTGCTGCAGAAAACTATGATTTTACTGGAAGGGACATGTAGAAAGATCTACCCAGAAATCAATATGTGGAAAGTAGTTGAAGCGTGGATAAGCAGTCAACATGAAAGTAAAATAGGGTATAGGGAAAAAATTAGAAGTTCTTATCCTGTAAAAACAATCCAAGGGATATTTAGCCTTATAGAAAAATTAAACCTAATAGCTGATAAAAAATTAGAAAACATCCAAATTAAAAATAAATCAAATGGAAAAGTCTATTTTTTATTGTGGTTTGTAATTATAATTCTAATCGTTAAACTTTTAATTTCTTAAACTATGGGAAAAAACTGCGTCAAATCCAATTTTTATTCAACTTAATTTTTAATCTGCAGGAGCCGAGTTGAGAATGTCCAATTTTCCACTTTCTTTATGTATCTGTTCAGCAGAGTGGCAAAATAAGGTAGACGAGAAAAGACAACTATAGGAACAAATGGGTGTCATGCCAGTGCGTGACACTGGCCTCTTGTTTCAATGTTAAACAAAATACCATAGAATTCAAAAAGACAATTCCTAGAAAATTTCTACATCTAAAAAAGGCATAAGTTATGTTAATGCTGTTTGAATGAGATGATATAAAGATAAGCCAAATTTTTACAAAGAAAACATTTCAAGCAGCAAGACACCTTTGATTGAAAGAGAGCACCAAATTTATGGGGTGAGTAACTGTGCTATTTCAACTATAGTATCAACTATGTTTTTTAAAAATTTTTTTATTTGTGTAATTTTGCAAATTATATGGGCAATAAAAACCCGTTTGTCATAGAAATAGAATTTTATATCAAACAGCTACCACAGCAATTTCTGCTTAAGCTAATGAATATGTGCTTTAAGTCTGTGTGGACGCACATATTCATTAGCCAATTTCAGTTACCGTTGTGAAGATTTTTAAGTATGCAAATTAATTGCTTCTTTAAGTCTTGTATTAGCAATTACTATAATTTTACGCATTAGGGCTGTTATAGCCACCATCTTCTTCTTACCACTTTCAACAAGCTTAGAATAAAAGGCGCCAAGTATAGATTTTGACCTTGTAGCAGCCATAGCGGCTGTAAAGAGCTTTGAACGAACGTTACTTCTACCACCTGTAATCCTTCGGTAACCAACAGCTTTACCACTTTCTTTTGGATGCGGTGCAACTCCGGCAAGACTTGCTACTTCTTTTCTATTTAAGTAACCAAGCTCTGGCATTAAACACAAAAAATCTTGTGATAACTTTTTACCTATTCCAGGAACTGTTTTAAGAATTTTTTGGCGTTGTTGTAATTCGCGGCTTTCATCAATAATCTTTTGTATAGTATCATTGAGTTCGTTTATTTGACTATCGAAAAACTCAATGGTCTTTTGACAGCTTTCTTTTATATGATCATTTTCCGGTGCTTCAAGTCTGCATTTTTCTTGAGTTCTCATTTGCGTAATATCATCACGACGTTGACAAAGTGCAGCCAAAGTTGATTGTTCTGTAGAGGTAGGTACAAATAGAGAGATAGTTCTATGGCGTTCAAATCCATATTGAGCAAGAGCTCTTGCATCTGATCTATCAGACTTTGCTAAAGTTCCGTGAGATAAAATAAAGCTTTTTACTTTACGAGTATTAGCTCGATGCACGGCAATATTTTTGTCGGTAAGAAAATGTGATAAGCCAAGCTCATATTTCCCTGTATTTTCTAAAGTCACTAAAGCATTAGGTAGAATATCTGAAAACTCTTGAAATAATTGTTGCCAACCAGAAGCATTATTATCAAATTCGACAGCATTCTTCTGTTTGTGAATTGCAACGACATTTTTAAATTTTCCGATGTCAATGCCAATAAAATTTTGATAAGATGTAACCATAATAAACCTCGATAGTTTTAGTTAATTTAAGATTGTAAACGGGTGCATATATATGTCCCAAGCAACTATTCAAACGTATCGAGAGATAGGGCTAGCGTACCTTGATACCAACGGTTGTAATACCAATTTCCTTTCGGTCGCGCACGCCCGCTATTCCTAGTGAGCAGGGTTATCTTTCTCTCTTATCTCTTTTATATCACGTTTTTAACTTACAATTGCCTTAGATGGAAAATAGAGATATTACATAAAATTTTAAATCCGGTCTCAAAGTTGAGGAATGTAGACTTGGAACAGCAGAAAGATTAATGAGGTATTTAACAGTCATGAGCATTATTGCTTGGAGAATTTTCTTTATTACATCAATTGCAAGAACTAACCCAACATTACCATGTACTGCCTTATTAGCTGAGGAAGAATGGAAAGTTTTATATGTTAAAATACACAGGAAACCATGTCCAAATATAGCCCCTACTATAAAAGAAGCCGTTTCGTGAACTTGGAGGTCATTTAGCAAGAAAAAGCGACCCAAAACCAGGACCAATTACTCTTTGGAAAGGATATAAACGTCTCTTTGATTTAGCAGAAGGATGGCGACTTGCTCACGAACCTCATATTTGTTGGTAATAGTAAGTTGTTAGCGGTATCTGGAGATACCGCGGCGGTATGACGTAGGGAAATCTTACTTATTATAGCTATAGTTCTACATGAATTACAAAAGTAACATTTACTAGATCTTAATATTTTAGATCTATATTTTAATAAATAATGAGCTGTAATTAGTATGAATAATCCATTTAAAAGTGAGAACTATAAAAAAAATCTCGATTCTCTGATCAAAGCTGTAAAGCTAGGAAATGCAGAGAAACAATATAACAAAACGTTAAGGGATTTATCTCATGCATTAGAAGGTTTTACAGGTGAGGCAAAAGGTATAGCTGAGTTTGTTATATATACTGACTTGAACAATTATGTAGAACAGCCATTAGGTCTTTTTAAAACATTAATGAATAGAATTTTGGGAAAAAATTTTCCAACCAAGAACAGTAGTATAAGTAATTTTGTAAATGATGAGTTGTCAAGTTTCACTTTAGAAACAGCAGCTAAGTATACAAGAATTTTAAAAAAAATTGATCTCTTGGAACAATTAGAAAAAGATTTCAGAAAAAATAATATTTTAAAAGATTCTTTAAATTTAGAACAAAGTGAAAAGAGTCAAGGAAAAGATAGATCACACGAAGTGAGTTTGGAAGGTAGAAAGCAAAAGGAAGGTACTTTTGAGCTGCGAAAAGAAGAACAGCCGAAAGAAAAATTAGGTGGTAATCGCATGAGGCAAATAAAGCGACCAACAACAGCACCTCCGGCTGCTCCAGATTCGAGGAAGGTACGCTTTAAATCAGAAATATCCTCAGATGGAGAAAGCAAGGCAAAGTCTACATCTTCTTTACTAAAAGGAGCTAATAGTTTTAGTATGCCTGATGCTAAGGAAAATCCTTCTGAGGATTCAGGCTATGAAAGTTCATTAGATCAGGGGTCTGAATATGAAGACATATCAAATTATCAAGAGAAAAAGCAAAAGGAAAATCCTTTATATGAGCAGAGAGAAGATTCAGGCTATGGAAGTTCATTAAATGAAGAGTCTGTATACAAAGAGATATCAAATTATCAAGAGAAGAAGAGTAAAATTTTAATAGAAAATTCGCAGAGTTCAAAATCGCCCAAAGAAGAGCCAATTTATGCAACAGTTCCTAAAGAACATATAGAAGCAAAAAGAGAACGTAAGCAGAAACAACAACCTCAATCCCTCGTACCACCAAAACCACCGCAAGTGCCAAAAAAAATGTTTACTACTGGTCAAGAAGTTAGACAAGAATCGAAAGTGGTAATCAAAGATAAACCTGCAGTACCGCCAAAGCCTAAAAATCTAAGCCGTGCTAATCAAAAAGTAAGCACAGAGCCAAAAGTAGTAGGAGTAATTCTTAAAAAATCAGCTGAAAGAGTACCACTAAAATCTGAAAATCAAGACAATAGGAAATCAGCACAAAAAGCTGCTGGTAAGGCGATACCAAAAGTAGCAGCAGCTACTATGAAAGGAGGAGCTAATCGCGAGATGGGCAGTAAAGTAAAGGCATTAAAAGAAAAATTTGAGCAAAATCAAGCAAAAGGAAATGCTAATGTACAGCTTGCTGAAAGCAAAACCACTCCAGCAGCACAAGCGGATATCGGTGTGAAGAAAAAACAATCTCATTCATTTCTAACAGAGAATAAAAGATCTGCAACGAAACACGTAACAGCAAAATCTGATCCAAAATCTCATGTCAGCAAAAATTCCCTTCTCACGCATGCAAATGTAAAGGAAATGGTTGCACAAATTGAGAAAGGAAAAGGAGGAAGATAGTAACATTTGGGAAAAAAACATATGTGTCAAGTCAAGAGATTGTGAGCAAATTTAGGAAATTATAGCTAAACTGACTTAGATTTACCGACAATTTGAAAAACCGTCATTCCGCTAACTATAGTATTTTCGAAAGCGAATGATAAAGGTATAATATGTTTTTTTAAAGTAGGGAAAGCGATGGTATATAGTGTAGATTTAAGGGAAAAAGCAGTGTCTTTGGTAGAAAAAGGAAAGTCAAAGGTTGAAGTTGCAGAGGTTTTTGAGATAGGGATAGCAACACTATATAGATGGCTAAAAAAGAAAGCTACTGGCCAAGGTCTCAAAGCGGTAAAAAGTACTGGTTTTATTCGAAAAATAGATCCAGAAATACTCAAAGAATATGTCAAAAAACACCCAGATCACACACTAGCAGAAATGAAACAAAACCTTGGCTTTGGGATAAGTGCAATTTGGTATAGATTAAGACAGCTAAAAATAACCTTTAAAAAAAGTCACATTCTATCAAGAGCGCAATCAAGAAGATAGGCAGCAATTTATCGATAAAGTCTCAAAAATAGACCACTGTAGCATTTTATATATAGATGAAGCAGGAGTTGATAATAGACTATACCGAGAATATGCACGAGCTCCAAGAGGAGAAAAAATATATGCTGATGTTCCAGGAAAAAAGCGGGAAAGAGTGAGTATAATAGGTGGATGAGAAGTTTATTGCACCAATGACCTTCACAGGAGGGTGTAATAAAGATATATTTAATGTATGGTTAGAGCGAAGATTACTTCCACAATTACAGCGTGATACAACCATAGTTATGGATAATGCTACATTCCATAAAACTCCCAAAACAAAGTCATTAATAGAGTCTTTTGGCTGTCATTTGCTTTATCTTCCAACATATTCACCTGATCTAAATCCGATAGAGCATTGTTGGCACACCATCAAAAGTTGCCTCAGACCTCTAATGCATCAATGTACAGACTTACACCTTTTAGTTGGTAATACCATTTTAGACGTTTATCATTCGTTTTAGAAAATTGTAAGTTAAAAACGTGATATAAAAGAGATAAGAGAGAAAGATAACCCTGCTCACTAGGAATAGCGGGCGTGCGCGACCGAAAGGAAATTGGTATTACAACCGTTGGTATCAAGGTACGCTAGCCCTATCTCTCGATACGTTTGAATAGTTGCTTGGGACATATATATGCACCCGTTTACAATCTTAAATTAACTAAAACTATCGAGGTTTATTATGGTTACATCTTATCAAAATTTTATTGGCATTGACATCGGAAAATTTAAAAATGTCGTTGCAATTCACAAACAGAAGAATGCTGTCGAATTTGATAATAATGCTTCTGGTTGGCAACAATTATTTCAAGAGTTTTCAGATATTCTACCTAATGCTTTAGTGACTTTAGAAAATACAGGGAAATATGAGCTTGGCTTATCACATTTTCTTACCGACAAAAATATTGCCGTGCATCGAGCTAATACTCGTAAAGTAAAAAGCTTTATTTTATCTCACGGAACTTTAGCAAAGTCTGATAGATCAGATGCAAGAGCTCTTGCTCAATATGGATTTGAACGCCATAGAACTATCTCTCTATTTGTACCTACCTCTACAGAACAATCAACTTTGGCTGCACTTTGTCAACGTCGTGATGATATTACGCAAATGAGAACTCAAGAAAAATGCAGACTTGAAGCACCGGAAAATGATCATATAAAAGAAAGCTGTCAAAAGACCATTGAGTTTTTCGATAGTCAAATAAACGAACTCAATGATACTATACAAAAGATTATTGATGAAAGCCGCGAATTACAACAACGCCAAAAAATTCTTAAAACAGTTCCTGGAATAGGTAAAAAGTTATCACAAGATTTTTTGTGTTTAATGCCAGAGCTTGGTTACTTAAATAGAAAAGAAGTAGCAAGTCTTGCCGGAGTTGCACCGCATCCAAAAGAAAGTGGTAAAGCTGTTGGTTACCGAAGGATTACAGGTGGTAGAAGTAACGTTCGTTCAAAGCTCTTTACAGCCGCTATGGCTGCTACAAGGTCAAAATCTATACTTGGCGCCTTTTATTCTAAGCTTGTTGAAAGTGGTAAGAAGAAGATGGTGGCTATAACAGCCCTAATGCGTAAAATTATAGTAATTGCTAATACAAGACTTAAAGAAGCAATTAATTTGCATACTTAAAAATCTTCACAACGGTAACTGAAATTGGCTAATGAATATGTGCGTCCACACAGACTTAAAGCACATATTCATTAGCTTAAGCAGAAATTGCTGTGGTAGCTGTTTGATATAAAATTCTATTTCTATGACAAACGGGTTTTTATTGCCCATATAATTTGCAAAATTACACAAATAAAAAAATTTTTAAAAAACATAGTTGATATCAACTAATTTTTTCAACAGCTTCATCGAAAGTATTAACTGAAAGATTCGTTAATAGCATCCATTCTAGCGGTTTTTTTTTAAGGGAAGGGGAGTTTTCTCAACAACATAAACTGCATAAAGTGGTAATTTAGGTAGTTCTTCCGTCTTATGCCTAATATTATTCTTAGATGGATTCATCATAAACTTTCCAAATCTAACTTCCAAACGTGCTGTTCTTTTTGGCTTATTATCTTTTACAGGAACTTCAACTTCTACCGTACCTGCACAATGAGAGGATTTAATAAATGCCCATAACTTCTGCTCACCTTTTTCAGGATATCGAGATTTTCTATTTACTGCTCTATCTCTGCATGCTCTAACTAGCACTGCCGAATTAAGACTATGTGCAAGCTCAAAAAAGTCATATATATCTGCTTCTCTATCGCATACAGTTATAGTCTCAGTTTGAGTTGGATCAATAATATTATTTGTTTTTCTTAAAGTTTCCAACCACTTTACGCTTTCTTTATCTTCAATGCGATCGCTCTTTTTTTTAAGGTTCTCAGTTTCTTCAGGTCTTGAATAAACTTTTTGATCTAGTATCCCTAGTACCAAACCTTCTATACTAACGGCAAGAGCTGTATGCATTATAATACCTTTTGCAGTATCATAACTGGACAAATTTGCTAATCCGCTTGTTTTTTTATGGTTATTATATACAATGTAACTGGTATCTTGAATGACAAGAACCCTCTTGTGAGCTTTTGTTCTCTCAACTGTTTTATCAATGTGTGAAGCTAGAATATCGACTTCTTTTACGTTCTCATTTTAAAAAAAACGATATGCTGCTTTTGCTTCTGACCAACTTCCGCATGCCTCATTAATTGAGCTTTCAGGTAAACTTATCAAACTGTCAGCAATATTTACTAATCGGTCAGTTAATCTTTTATCTCCAAGTACAGCATCTCCAAATTCATTTTTAGCCCATTCATTACTCTCGTTTGCCATTTTTATACCCTCAATATTTGCAAACTCTAATATTGTAATACTTTATTTATAAGTACATTTATATTTGTGGGTAATAGTAAGGAATGACACCGTCTTGGATGGAAACCAGTGTCAGCTACTTTCATGACAGAGGGGGGTGGGATGACAGAAGATGATGGAGTGACAGGGAGTAATACAAAAAGTTTCGTCATCCCCATTGAATCGGCTTTAAAATCGATGTTCAAAGTTGAAATTTCCCTAGAAGATGCGGGAAAAATCAGAAAAGGTCAGGAAGTTGTATTAAATAACTTGCGTAATTTAAAGAATCATGATATTTGTTGTACGGTGGTGGGTAGTGTACCTATTGCAATCTGCAGTTTTATTTATGGTTGTGTGAAACCTATTCGTGTTTTTAATATTTAAAATGAGGTTTAGATGTCGATAACATCCGAAAAGAAAAAGAGTTTGATAAATATATATGCAATTAAAGAAGATGATACAGGCTCATCTTTTGTACAATGTGCAATTTTGACCGAGAGGATCAGTAACTTAACTGAGCATTTTAAAGTGCACAAGCATGACCATCACTCTAAGCGTGGTTTACTTATATTGATAGGTAGAAGACGCAAGCACTTAAATTATATAAAGCGTAAATTTGGTAATGAAGCCTATCAGGAATTAATAGAGAAGTTAGGCATTAGAAAATAATCGAGGAATTTAATATGTTTAAAATTATAAAAAAATCTATAGAGTGGGGTGGTCGTCCCTTATCTTTAGAAACAGGAAAAATAGCACGCCAAGCTCATGGTTCAGTAGTTGTAAATTACGGTGATACTTCTGTTTTAGTAACTGTTGTACGTAAAAAGAAGGAAGAAAGCGTTGATTTCCTACCTTTAAATGTGCAGTTTATCGCAAAAAGCTATGCCATGGGTAAGATCCCTGGCGGGTTTTTTAAAAGAGAAGGCAAGCCATCTGATAGAGAAACTTTAATCTCAAGAGTAATAGATAGAAGTATAAGACCACTATTCCCAGAAGGATTTCATGATGAAATTAGTGTGGTGTGCAATCTATTAACTTATGATACAGTCAATCCTCCTGAAGTGCCAGCATTGATTGGTGCTGTTGCAGCTCTTGCAATTTCTGGTGTTCCCTTTCACTTTACTATAGCTGGAGTGATGGTTGGTTGTGATGAAAATAATAACTATATACTCAACCCTTCTGTTCAAGAGATGAAAGCAAGCAGCTTGGATCTGTTTTTGTCTGGTGATGAAAATTCAATTTTAATGGTTGAATCAGAAGTGAAAGAGCTCTCTGAAGAAAATGTTTTTAATGCAATAAAATTTGGCCATGAACACCTTAAGCCTGTCATTAAGCTCATAAAAGAGTTTGCTGATACAATTGGCAATAAACCTGAGAGCTTTGCCCCTATTGATGCATCAGATATAACACAAGAGCTCGAAAAATACGGTAAAGATTTTGAAAAAGCATATTCGCAAACAGTAAAACAAGAGCGAGTTCAAGCTCTAGAAGCGATCAGAGAGAATATATTGAATACTCTTAAAGAAACTGGAAAAGACGAAAAGTTAATTACGTATGCAGTAAAAAACTTTGAAAGATCTTTAGTACGTGAAATAATTAGGAAGAAAAGTGTAAGGATAGACGGTCGTAAGCATGATGAGATACGTCAGATAGAAGTTGAAGTTGATATTCTGTCCAAAACTCACGGTTCTGCACTATTTACAAGAGGCAATACTCAGGCACTGGTTGTTACTGCTCTTGGCACCACTCAAGATGAGCAAATTGTGGATGATATTGAAGGGGATAGACGTGAGCATTTCATGTTGCATTATAACTTTCCCTCATTTGCTGTTGGAGAAACTTCTGCTGCGCGTGCACCAGGAAGAAGAGAAATCGGTCATGGCAAACTTGCTTGGAAAGCAATTCATCCTGTTTTACCCGATAAGTCTGAATTTCCTTATACAATAAGAGTAGTGTCCGAAATTTTGGAGTCTGATGGTTCTTCTTCTATGGCAACAGTTTGTGGGACTTCTCTTGCTTTAATGGATACGGGTGTGCCAATAAAGGCCCCTGTTGCTGGAATTGCTATGGGTCTCATCAAAGATAAAGACGAGTATGTAATACTTTCCGATATACTTGGTGATGAAGATTATCTTGGTGATATGGACTTTAAAGTAGCAGGAACTAGTGAAGGGGTTACGGCGCTACAAATGGACATGAAAATTTCTGGTATAAGCTTTGAAATTGTTGAAAAATCTTTAGAACAGGCAAAAGCTGGAAGATTACATATTTTAGAAAAAATGAATGCAGTGATTTCAGAACACAGTGATGATGTCAAAGACCATGCACCAAGGATGTTATCATTTTACATAGATAAAGACAAAATTTCTGCTGCTATAGGTTCTAAGGGGAAAAATATACGCAGTGTGTGTGAAAGAAGTAATGCAAAAATTGAAATAGGAGATGATGGTAAAGTTTCTGTTTTTGCTACGAGTGGCACTGAAGCTGAAATTGCAAAGAGTATGATGATTGATTCAATAACAGAACTAGAACAAGGTTCTATAGTTGATGTCAAGGTTGTAAGAATAGAGAAGTCTATTGTAGAGCTTGAATTTCTTAATGGCAGAAAAGGAAAAATGCACATAAGTGAAGTAGCTAATGAACATATAGATTCTATAGAGAGCGTACTTAAACAAGATGATACTTTCAAAGCACTAGTAATTGACTTCGAAAAAGGTGGGTGTCCAAAGTTGTCAAGACGTCGGGTTGATCAAGAGACGGGAGAGTTTTTTGAAGGTGAGCTTTACAACGAGGAAAGGAAAGATGGTCCAAATGACAGGGATAATTATTACAATAATTCATTTAGTAGAAAACCTGGAGGAAGTCACCATAAGAGGCCTCCTCGTCCTCGTTCTGGTTTCAGCAATAGAAATAGGCCGAAATTTGGTAATAATGATTCATCATCAGGTTTTTATTAAGAGTAAACTTCTTGCGTTACCTCTCGTCATTCCAGTGCTTAACACTGGAATGACACCCTTTCTGGTGAAGGTTGTTCTCAAATCACAATGTTAGTACAATTGTGGTGTTAGCTATAGCTAACCCAAGGTATCCGTTCAGCGGAGTGGTAGAATAAGGTAGACAAAGTGATCTAAAAAGATAATCATAGAGCAAAAGTGAGGTAATGTGGTAAACCTTTTAGAACTTTGCAAAAATTTACAGCAAAAAATAGAAAAACTGAAAGCAGAGATAGAAAACTTAAAAGCAGAAAATAAAGCTTTAAAGATAGAGAACGCTGAATTAAAGGAAAGGCTTGGTTTAAACTCGAAAAATTCATCTCTACCGAGCTCTAAAGAATTGTACAAAACAAAAAAGGACAAGCCAAAAAGCGAAAGGAATGTTGGCGATCAGGTTGGGCATAAAGGAAATTTTCATGCTACAATGGAAGCGGATAAAGTAGTAAAAATAGAGTTGCCTAATATTTGCGAATGCGGAGGAGAGCTTGTAATATGCGAAAAACCTTATGTTCACCAAAAAGTTGATCTTCCGGAAATTAGGCCTTATGTAGTATAGCATTTCTCATAATAGTCCGAACAGGTCATAGGAAGGCAGAATCAACAGCACGACGAAAGGATTCGAATAGAGGAATGTTTTTCCTGGCTCTGTTTTTTATAGCAAACCAATGATGCTCAATTTTGTTGAAATCTGGAGAATAAGGCGGCAGATACAAAATTTCTGCACCAACCCCTTTAGCAAGCTTTATCAGACTTATGAAAAGTAGCATTGTCAAGAATGACAGTCTGTCCAGGTTCCAAGATCGGTGTCAAAAATTGCTCAAACCATCCATTAAAAACATCCATATTACAGTGGCCTTCAAAGGTTAACGGAACAACTATCTTTCTTCCACTTAAGGCTGCAACCATACTGATTCGTTGAGTTTTTTTTCCAGATTTTAAGGCATAAAACCGCTGTCCTTTCTGGCAATATCCGTAGGGGTAGTCTTCGGTGTTATCAATGCCAGACTCATCTATATACACTAAGTTTTTAGGTTCTTTTGTCGCTATAATTTTCAAAAATTCAGCACGTTTTTCTTCGTTTCTTTCCTTGTATCCATATGTCTTTTTTTGCGCGTAAATCCAATTTTTTTAAGGGCTCGATAGATCGTTTGGATACTAACGTTGTTCCAAAGTTTAGCCATTTCCGATAGAGTCTTTCCTCCGTGTTCTCTGGCAAATTTGGCAAAGGTATCCCAGTCGGTAATTTTGTGATTGTAACCCCCATTTCCAAGTTTTTTTGATTGAAAGTCTCCTGTTTCTTTTCTTCTTTGCTGCCACTCCCATAAAGTAGTTCGTCCAATCTTAAATCTTGCTGCCACTGTTTCTCTGCTTTCTCCTTCGTCTAGCGCTTCCATTGCTTTTTTTCTTAAATCATAACTATATGCTGCTGGCATTCAACCTCCTTATCATCATCTACCCTTATCCTATCACATCCGGACTTTTATGGAAAGAGCTATACTTGGTAGAGTTAAATTTCCTGGATCCAAGTAGTCGGCTACTCGGATGACAGGAGAAGGTACTGCCGTCATAAAGGAACCAGTGTCAGCTACTTGGATGATACCTTTTTTCTACTTAGTTTGGGTTATGCAAGAAGTCTATTATAATCAGGCTTTAAGTGTGCGGAAGTAATTTTTTTCGTTAAAGTAAAAAATTTTTTCTATAGCTGATCAAAGTGGGATCAAGAGAAACTTACCACTTTCTTTACAAAGGGTTTGATGTTACCATTTGACTGCCTATTCTGAATTTATTGAATGAACGTTAACATAAAGAATCTAGTTCATGCTTTCTCTAAATTGCCAAGTTTAGGGCCATCATCATCACGCAGGTTAGTTATACATTTACTCCAAAACAAAGAAAAAGTTATGCTACCACTTGCATCTTTGATTAAAGAGCTAGCAGATCTTATAATAGAGTGTGAAGTTTGCGGAAATCTAGATACTAAGTCACCTTGTTCTATTTGTACTAACCCAAAACGTGACACTAAGTTACTGTGTGTAGTAGAAGAATTAGGTGATCTATGGGCGTTTGAAAAAGGAAATATATATTCAGGTTTATACCATGTTTTGGGTGGCAGATTGTCTGCAATAAATGGCATAGGTCCAAAAGAACTCAACCTTGACACTATTCTGAAAAGAGTGACAGAGTCTAAAATTGAAGAGATAATTATCGCAATTAATCCGACATTAGAGGGCCAAGTTACTGCACAATATATAATTGAATTGCTAAAAAATTTGGATGTGAAAATATCACGCCTTGCTTGCGGCATACCAATGGGCGGAGAAATTGACTATCTTGATGAAGGAACGCTGAGGATAGCACTTACTTCAAGACAAGAATATGAGTTAAATATAAAATAAGACATGTGCTTAAAAAAACTTATATCGCTAATAACATTCAAAAAGAAAAAAATAGTGCCACCACTTAAAGTGGTGGCTTGGGAAAATGACCACCTAAACTATAAGCAATTTTCAGGTAAATTCAACACTATAATTAAAACAATTGATCAGTCTTTTACAATAATATCTTTGGAAGGATATGATGGATGGGGCAAGACGTTTTTTTTGAAAGAATGGGTAAAAGAGTTAAAACAGCAAAATGAAATTGCAGCTTATTATAGTGCATGGGATATCAATGCATTGGACCAACCACTGCCTTCTTTTTTAAATTTCCTATTTGAAGATTTATTTGTATCGTATAAAGTAAAAAGAAGTGTTATACAACAGTTCAAGAACATAAACCAAGAGCTATTTTCTCTAAACACACTAGGAAAGCTGATCAGTAAATCTCCACTTGCTATGCTTTCAGTATTTCTTGATGCTGCAAAAGAGGCTGATAAAAAAGACATAGGTTTTGTCTTGAGTGAATTAAGTCTTCTCCAAAGAAGAAAAGAGAGTACTAGAGATTTTAAAACACAGTTAGCGGATGTGGTTAATAAAATCAGAAAAGACAAAAACATTTATATAATGGTGGATAATCTTGATGTGTGCCGTCCTAAATTCGTTGTCGATTTTTTGGAATCTATAAAGTATATGCTTGATGTGGAGGGGCTGGTTTTCATTATTTCTGTAAGTAAAGATAAGAGTAATGTACAAAGAGCAATCAGCACAATACTTGGACCAAATTTTGACCTAAAATCTTTTACTGATCTCTCTTTACATTTGCCAAAACAACCGATAGAAAAATTTACAAAAGAACTATTTGAAAATATTAAATTACCGAAAAAGTCAAAAAATTTGATTGTAGATAGTTTTATATTTTATACAGAAAGCCTGTCACTATCGTTAAAAACAATAGAATACTGCGTAAAAAAAATAAAGCTGTGTCTTCTGAATCACACAAGAGAAGAATTACCTGATCCGAATTTGTTTTCATTTTTGGTAATACTGCAATCGATAAATATTGATATATATGAGGAATTAGGTTTTTCATATCAAAGAGCATTGGAAAAAATTGAAAATGAATATAAATCTTTAGTTCTAAATGGTCAAGAAGAATGGGAAAAACTTAAAACCTCTCTAGAAACTGCTTTTGCAGAGAGGGAGTCAAAAATTAACAAAGCTATAAAGGATATACTATTTTGAAAAGATACCCTACCTTTACATATACAAAGATAGGGTAACATTTGATTAACGCCCTTTTACTATGTCATTACCTTGTTCAAACTTTCTGATTAATTCGCTTACATTGACATTAGATAATTTTTTACCTGCAGATTTGTCATTATGTGAAGCATCAGGTTTACGAAGGTCTTCCTTACTGTTACTCCTAGTAATATTACATCTAACAATGTTTGAATTATTAGACTTATCGCTTACATCTGAAATATTGCTTTTTTCACTACATGAAGACGAATTACTCGACATATTGCCTAAGCTAAAGAGCTTTTTACCTTGATAGATTGGATTCCAATCAAGTGGATTATAAGTTTTTTTGCTAGTCTCAACCTTTTGGTTATTTTGCTGTTTAGGAGAAAAACCAAGTTTTTCTCTTTCTTTCTTGCTTAGCGTTTTGAGAAATTTTACGGTTTCTAATTCATCAGTTGCTTGTACTTTATGTAAATCAAAGCTTTTTTGATGGTTATCCTGCTTAACATTTTCCATCATTTTATCTTTTATTGTTCTATCCTCATCATCAGAAGTGCTGCTACTAATATCACTGATACCACTATCCCCTGAATTGCGGCGTTGTTTGTTAGGAGTGCTATGAATGTTGTCTTCCATGAGTTTTTGCATTGTTGGGCCAAATGTTCTTCCAAGATTGCTACTCACTGTTTTATTACTATCATTTGCTTGAGAATGAGGTACATTTCGCTCAAAAATTGCTTTTATTCCAGCAAATTTAGCTTGGGAAGATTTCGGAGGAACAGGTGGGGCAACCATGCCTTTTGAGTTAATCTTTCCTTCATTTTGAGGAAAAATTTTTGGATTATTTTTTTCTACTGTAGTATTCATTTTTTTACCTCTAAACCTATTAACTAATAAAAGTATAAACTTAGAGGTATTAATTTTGTAATAACAATGCTAATAGATTACCGCAGTTTCAATAAGCATCACCAGAGGATTCTCTATATAATGCTTAAAGGCATTTAAAAACTTTGCTCCGAGTGCCCCATCAACTGCTCTATGGTCAACAGAGAGCGTTACTGTCATTATTTCTGCTATTTCTATTTTCTCATTCATAACAATTGGTTGTTTTTTAGATGCACCAACTGCCATAATGCAAGATTGCGGCGGATTGATTATAGCACTGAAGGCTTTTATACCAAACATCCCTAAGTTGGAGATAGTAAACCCTCCTCCTTGAAACTCTTCAGGTTTCAATTTTCCAGATCTTGCTCTGCTTACTAAATCTTTCACTTCTTTTGATATAGATAAAATACCCTTTTTATCAGCATTTTTTACTATAGGAGTAATTAGCCCATCTTCAAGTGCCACAGCGATTGAAATATCTATATTTGAATATCTCAGTATTTTATTATCTATCCACGAAGAATTTATATCAGGAAATTTTTTCATGCTGAAAGCTGCAGCTTTTATGATTAGATCATTAATTGTTACTTTATTGTTTTCATCTGCTGAGTTAATCTCGTTTTTTAACGATATTAACTTATCAACCTGGCAATCTACAGTTAAATAAAAATGTGGAACATTCTGTTTTGATTCAGTCAGGCGCTGTGCTATCACTTGGCGCATGTTGCTTACTTCAACTATGGTATCTTTCTCAGGACTTTCAGTATGTATACCACTGCCTAAAAACTCCAACACATCAGCCTTAATTATGCGACCATATGGTCCTGTACCTTTTAATTGCTGCACATTAACCCCTTCATTTTGAGCTATTTTCTTAGCTAATGGGCTTATTTTTGTTCTACCTTCTGCATAACCCTCTGTCATCTGAGTAGCTGACACTGGGATCCATTCTTCTTTTCTAGATCCCAGCGTCAAGCACTGGGATGACATTGAGGGGTTGGATTCCAGCGTCACGCGCTGGAATGACACCGAAGAATGACTTATTGGCTTTCCGTTTAAATCTTGGTGTTCTGATTTTTGATTATCAACAGCACTTTTTGTCACTTCCTTTTTAACTGCACTATTGATAGAAGTTGAAGTATAGTTGTTAAGTGCACTTTCATCTTCTCCTTCTTCCAGCATTAAAGCTATTGGTTGATTTACAGGCACGCCACTTGTTCCTTCTGTTACTAAAATTTTTGCTAAAACTCCTTCATCTATAGATTCAAACTCCATTATGGCTTTATCAGTCTCTATCTCAGCAATTACGTCGCCTACTTCAACTTTGTCTTGTTCTTTTTTATGCCACTTTACAATTTTTCCTCCAGTTTTGCTCATTGTCGGTGAAAGAGCAGGCATTAATATTTCTATAGGCATTGATTTTGCATTTAAAGATCTATTCAATTTTTAATTTACTCTTTATCTTATGTCAACCTAATCGTGAATTATGATGAATAAGTCTGTTACACTATCCCTCACGTTATCCCAGTGCGTGACACTGGGATCTTGGTTCAGTACTATTATCCTATTGTTTTTATTATTTAGCCATAGCTTGTTTGCTAACAACTTTGTTTCAACCAAATCAAATAAGATCAACATGAGAACGGGGCCAGGGTTTCACTATCCTGTAAAATGGATATACACTTGCAAAAATCTGCCCCTGAAAGTGATAGAAGAGTTTGAGAGTTGGAAAAAGGTCTGCGATATAGATGAAGACTGCGGATGGATAAAAGGCAATCTTCTTAGTGATAAGCGCTACGCGATTGTAAAAGAAGATACTTATGGATATCAAAAACAGAGTGTAGACAGCAAGATTACTATGAAAATAGACAAGTTTGTTGTGATGAAGATAGAAAAATGCAACGAAGAATGGTGCTTTCTTTCCACCCCAAAACGCAAAGCATGGGTACAAAAAAAACATATATATGGGGTTGATTAGGTTGACAAAAGATCTGAATTAACACTAGTTTCTGGGCCTTCTGTAGCATGCTCTTCAGATGAAGCAGAGGGTTCTTGAGGCTCTGGAGACTGTACAGGGTTATCACAGAAACTCCTTAACATCTCCTCAGCGGATGAATCTAAAATTTGTACAATAGACTTTTCACTCTGCTCTTTTAGCGATTGATCCACTCTAGAAATCAACTCAGAAAACTCGCTACCTGATTTTTCAGCTTCATTTTTTATTTTACTTTCTATGCTTGCAATATTGCCTTGTTCAATTTCTTCTTTTGTTATGTTGAACGAATTTGCAGCATCTTGATATCCAATCTTGCAATTTCCACAACCAATTATGCAAAAAGCAATAGAATTAGATATTTCGCTTGCAGCCCACTTATGTATAGCGTAAGCCAAATAATTGTCATGGTATTTAATGCTAAATTGTTGTTCTATTAGCTCAGAAATTTTATTCTTTAGAGACATAAAGTACCCTCCTTACATTCGTTATACCTTTTTGTTAAGATACAGCAATTACACCATTTACTACATGCTTTACTTTAATTAATTATTAAAACGAGAGCATAATTTTCAGAGTTATATCTTTTTACCTTAACAATTCTTTTTTGAGTTCCTCTTTAATTATCCCACTTATATTCACGTTAAGATCCCCTACCCAAAAATCAGTCATAGTTTCAAGATCGTATAGATCCTCTATTAATTTTTTAATAGCAGCATTTATTTCTTCTTCGTCAAATTCCTTTATAATAGGTCTAATCTTCACATACCCTGGAGAGCCTTTACCATAAATTCCTTTGCTTTTATTAATGCAGCCACCTGCACCAGATCTACTGCTTCTCAAACCACTTCCACACTCTACTGTTTCATACTTGATTTCACCATTTTCTATATATGCTATTTGATTGTCTTGTGTAGACTTCAGTTTATCTGCCTTTACAATTTTCTCCTCTAGCTTTAAATCTTGCTTATGAATTACTGTTTCCTCATAACCCTTACCACCGTATGTTCTATACTCACCTCCACCTGCAACAGTAATCAGTTGCTGGCAATGTTGCTTCTGCGAATTGCACATTTCTATGAAAACAGGTCCCCCGTCCTTATCTGAGAGGTTACTTTCCTGGTTACCCCCTCCCTCTGTGACTTGCACCTTAATTATAGGATAATTAGGATCGATTTTCAGTTTAGCTTTAATATAATCTCCTGGCATCCCTACTCTGCTTTCAGTAGAATGGCATTTTTGATTGTCACAGCCACTACCTTGTATATGACCTGCTTCACCACTTCCCCACGCTTCTATTTTAATACGATCAAATTTTATTGATAAGTCATCTGTATAAACATCTTTATTTTTATGATCATAGGATTTTTCATTATTTTTTTCAAGATCTGATTTCTTATTTTTCAGATGTTCCTTGATTATCTCTTTTAATTTTTCTTTTAATTTCTTTTTGAGACCTTCTAAATCGAACCTACACAATTTATCAGCGTAAAAGACCTCCGTTCTGTTTGCTTTAATTGGTGCTTCTTGTTGTGTGACAACGCCATTTGTATTTTGTGAAATCTTTGTATAAAAAGGTTGAGTGTTTTCTTTGTCTACATATCGTGTTGAACGGCTGCATGTTCCAGTAAAGCAGATACAACCATCATCACCTTGATTACATTTTTCTCTATGCTCTACATCCGTCAATTTGTATACTACTTTCAGTCCTTTACTAGATTTAAATGTATCGTCTATCTCATCATTTCTTTTTACACAGTAACTGCATTCTCCCTTCTTCTGCTCATTTTCATCAGGGAAGAAAACATACTCTTGCTTATTAAATATTATTTTATCCAACCTCTCTTGAGTTTCTTTCAAAGGGTAAACTATTTCCTTGCTTGGAAGATAATAGAACTGATTTGATTCCTTGGAGTAAACAGCATTGTATTTAGTATATCTTGTTCCCATTAATTTTAGTGGTATTATTTTATTTTCTCTTTTAAGAACAAACTCCTCTGGTTCTGGCTGCCATCCAGAAAGACAAAGCATTTTACTGTTAGAATTTCCTTTATACTTTACTTCTATTTCCGGCTGCCCAGAGTTATTAAATTCACATTGAATAGATTTGTCTTTTAACTTTTTCTCAAAATCATTAAAACTATAAAAACTTCCGCCTTTAGAACATTTAATTTGCACATCAGGAACATAGCCATATTCTTTCAGAACTTTAAATTGTTGCGGATTACTTTCTAATATACCTTCTATAATATTATCAATATTACTATCAGTTGTTTTTGCTACTATTGCTGGTTTTACTACTTTTAAAGATAGGGGGCCAATGTTTATAGGATGGTTGAGGTCAGTATTAACATTAAAAGTACAGGAACCATTACTATAGGTTCCATGTGCTTTAGCACAAGTGCTCTCACTCATCTTCATTTCTACTTTCAATGTATTTTTATTTACTATCTCCACTATCTCAGGTTCTGGAGCAGGTGATGCAGGAAAACAGCGGACGAACTGTGGATTTTGTTCATTTATACTTTGAGTTCCAAGGTATTCAGCACAGAGCTGGCCCTTTTTTCTATAGGTTTTGAAGTAGTACGTGATGCCATCTTTGTCTAAAATAGAGCGCCACTCAGCTTTATTTTCTCCATACCCTTTAGGGAAATCTAATTTTTCTCCAATCTCTCCGTCTCTTCCTTTCAGATCACCAATGATTACCTTAACCTTAGGATTAAAGTAATCATTGTCTTTATCTGTTATAGGAACAATTCTAACTTGTGGAGGTGACATTGCAAGTTGCTCGCAAAATGGAGGGGGACTAGGTGCAAGTGGCACGGGAGCACATTTTACTGCCGTTTGGTAGCAGGTATCACAGACTTTTTCCATCTCCCCAGGACGAAAAATATTCTCACCCGAAAATACTCTAGAACCCCATGAAGAAATTCCTGACATACAAGCCCCTTTTTGACTGCAAGCACATATTTTAGGAGAGTTAGCGAATCTTCTTTTTTCCTCATCAGTAACACCGTCTGCCCATTCCCATTTAAGACCCCGAGCAATTTCTCCTCCAGCTTTTGTTTTATCCCCTTCCCAATCAATAAAAGCTGCAGCAGAAACTCCAGCTCCTGTACCTTGCGTTCCATATATCTGGCGGCAGGATTCCCCACTTTGTAAGTCATAACAATAACTTTGTCCATCATAAGCACATACTCTAATTTTGGGATTAAAGTAACCATCAACTCCTTGATCTTTTATTGCTTGCACCTTAATTTCCTTTACCCAATCTCCACCAACTATTGCTTCCAACCAAGTATTACTTTCTACAAATGTTGGACAATCAGCATATCCTTGATACGAAAGACCAAGTATCAAAAAAAATATCAATAAGAAATTAAGCCTTACACTTCTCATAAAATACCGGTAACCACTCATTAACTTCTTCTCCTTTTTCCTTTATTGCCTCGTACATATACTTTATCGTCTCTTTGTTAGCTGAAAGTACATGTATTTCTTGCATATTCTTTAAATCTAAATTTAAAGTTACTAATCCTTTATACTGTTTTATCAAAAATAAACCTTCCTGCGTTGGCGTCTGCAGAATTATATTCAGCTCCTCTTTTGATAAAGAAAATGCTTTCATGTATAATCTATTTGCATTGACGTTCGGCATCAAGATTCTTGTATCAACATGTTTATCTAAATATTGAGTAAATTTGCTAGCAAATGCGAGATTTAAATTTTCAGTACTTAGGATTACTACAACATTTAGTTCCGTCATTCTTTGCATCCAGTTATCAAACTCTTTCTCTGTAGGAAAAATATTACTTATCTCCCATGCTTCATCCAAAACAAGTATTGCAGGCGAGCCATCACATTTTGCCTCAAAAGAATATAAAAAATAGTAAAGTATCACGGACATACATTCCTTTTGTTTTGTAAGGTTTGCGGTGTTGAGAGATATAATTTTTGTTTCCCAGTCAATATCTGATTCATTACCATCTTGAAATAAGTAAGCAAAGTCACCATCGTCACACCATCTACTTATCTTACCCCCAAGGAGCAAGAGCACCTCAGAAATTTGTGAAATAGAACGTGATTCCTTGGGTATAGCAAATATAGAATCCACAATTTTTCTTATCTTTTCTTCTACGTCCACCAAGCTCGTATCGGCTACCATTCTTCTGATCAGTTCAACCAACATATTGCGATTGGAAGCACTATCTTCAATGTTTAGTGGATTAAATTTTAGGCTTTTGTCCTTATATTTTGGATCGATTATGTAATATTTACCACTCACTGCTTTAGTAAAAATTATTGATTTTCCAGTGTTATCCAATATGACAATTCTTGGGTTAAACTTTCTTGATTCTGATAATAGAAAATTAATGAGTGAAGTTCTGCCTGAATTTGGAGCTCCGAGTATCGTAGTATGGCCATTATTTCTTTTTCCATGAAAATTAAAGAAGTAAGGATTTCCTTTTTTTGAGAAAAAAATCATTACCGCTTCTTTCCACCTTCTTCCTTTTAATGTACCTGACGTAAAATCGTGCAGCATAGCAAAGCTGCAAGCGTATTTTGTTAAGATATTTTTCGGTTGCGTAATAAAAGCAAAATTGCCTGGAAGTTGTGCCCAAAAATGACTTTCCATATGTAAATCAGTTCTAAACATCATGAAGCCAACTAATGACATTATAGAAGATAAATCACTAATACTTTCAGCTAACTTATTCCTATCATCTGCAAATATTGTAAAAATAATTTTCTGTTGGCAGAAGTCTATACTAGAGGTCTTTTCAAGCTCTATTATTTCTTCAATTCCTGAGCTTTTAAGTAAGGTATTATCCTCACTAATTTGCAGCATGTTGATTTGTTTTTTAAATTCTTTTATTGCTTTGTTATTACTAGTAAATATCATTATTTCTGTAATGATAAATTCAGATTCAAGCTGCAAGCATCTATCTATATTACCTAAAGAGATTTCCCGGTATTCTTTTATGCTGAAAATAGAGCCAAATTTCTGTTGATTTTCAAATATTGTTTGAAACGTATTGAAACCAAAAGCTATTTTAAAATTTCTAATATATTGCGACAGGTCCCTTTCATGTATTGGATAATCTTTGTGCGTTAATGTAACAATATAGTGGAGAAATTCTATCATTTCAGAATATATTTTACCTTCACTAAACCTTAGACTCAGTTTTTTAGCTCCAAAAGGTCCTAAATCATTTTGAATTACGTCAGTTATCTTTTGCAACTCCTGATGGCTTTCTTGTAAAGACAACTTATGCTTATTCTTTATTCTATTGAAAAAAAACGAATTATTAGTATGCTTGCCAAAATCGCTAAACAATATTACAATGTATAGTTCATTTATATACTGTAATTTACTATCAGTTAGTTTATTAAACCACGTTGAATGTAGGTTGTCAGAGAAGTCTTCAGTTTTATTCCATTTCAAGCTCAGTTTATTGCGCTTTCTAACGGTATGAATCCAAACGGTAAAATACAGGCTATTAATATTTTTTGATATGCTTTTTCTAATTTCAGTTCTGAGGTCGCTGTAGTTATCAACAGAAGAATAATCTTCTAACTTGATTATTTTTAACAATTCTCCCTGTTTTGTTAGTATGGTTTCTTCATCGTAATGACAAGCATAAGGAACAAAATCTAAATCAATGCTTTCTAGTAATGCTAAGTTGTTCTTTTTTTTAAGCTTAGAGTTAACTGTTGGTACTTTTAACTGCATATGCGTATTCAATAAAGATAATTAAAAAAGATAAAAATACTATCTTAATTTTTATCTTTTTTTTCGCTATCGGATTGTAATTTTATATCTTTTGCAAAGTTAAATTTTTCTTTTAAGTAGTCTGTTGCCTTTTCTGTACTACCGAACACCAGGACCAGTACACCAAACATTATCATAAAAAAGATTAGACCTCTGAACACTACTGCAAGTATCACTGCAGCTATACACAACCCTATGATTGTTGAAGGACTCATATTTTCTACAGTATCTTTAACTGAAAATGAAGAAATAAAATTTTTTACCGTTTCTTGTATACCCTTTAATTCATCACTCGCCGAACTTGCTTCGCTAGAATATGATGCAAAAATGAAACTTAATAAGGCTATAAAAACCAAAACTTTATTCAATTGAATGCGCATCAACTAAACACCTTTTAAACATTCCTCAAATATAACAACTTTTATATCAATAGGCAAGAACTGAATTCACTTATCCACTACAAGTAACACATATTTAATTTTTACCGCTGCGAACATGCTGTAAGCTCTTATCATCAACAAGAGGACTCACATTAATGGATGTTAATTTACTTGATAGGAAGTTTGAATGCAATTCAGCTACTGCTGCTATAGCAAGCACTGCAACCATAGCAAGTAGTCCTGCTCCTATCAATCCTGATGTCATTGCTCCTGCAACAATGCACCCTATTGTGGAGAGAGCACAACCTGCTACAAATGCAACGTGAAGATTTCTGTTATTGGGTTGTTTTTCAAGTGGAGTATCTTCACCCTTTTTCTTATTCAAAGGAAATTTCTGCACGATTGTAATGGCGTTTTTTCTGTCCCTTTTTTCTTCGGGTTGCATTGAATCTTTTGCCTGGCTGCCTGTCATCTGAGTAGTTTGACTATTTGTATCCATACTTTCTTTTTCTCTGGATCCCAGTGTCACGCACTGGGATGACACCTGTGGTGACTCTTTCTCAACTTGATCTTCAATCTTTTTATTATATTTAGAAGGAGATCTTCGTCCACTTGGCCCTTTGGACCTTGTTTTAGTTAGGTGTGCTAATTTTGTCTCTCCTTCATCCTCTGGTTGTAAGCCATTATCTCCTTCAACAGAGCTCAATGTTGAGTTTAAACTTTCCTCAGATGAAGTGCTTGCTATTGATGTTAAACTGTTTTTTCTACTATTTATTGGTGATATCGAGTTTTTTTCACTCAGTCCAGGTGAGTCTATTCCACTATCTGAGTCATTGCCACTACTGAGTTTAGAAGTTTGCTTCTCCTCTATTTCTTTCACAACCTTGCTATATTTTTCAAACACTTCCTCTGTAACATCTGAATTACTAAGTATTTTATTATCACCACTTTTTTTCTCAGCTACATTCAAGGGTGTTTCTTGTGTGTTGTTTTGCTCTTCAATATGTTTTAGCTGCATTTGATCTTCAATATTTTCTTCAACAGCATTTGGTATTGAGCTTACACTGCTGCTCCTGTTAGTAATATCCAAAATTGTTTGTACTATTTCTGCCTTTTTTTTTAAGTCTAGTTTTTTTGACTTTGTTATTTCTGCTTTCAACGCTGGAAGAAAGTGTTGGATATAATTATTATAATGTTCTCTTTTTTTCCCCACTGATTTTTCTAACTCAGCTAATGCTTCAGGACTAGTTCCTTGCTTGGATGACTCTAAGTGTTTTGCAATAGCCTGCTCATTTTGTCGTTCTCTCAGTATTTTTTCCAATTCAGCCAATGTTTTAGGACTAGCTCCCTGCTTGAACAACCTTTTGCATTCTTTGGAAGTCTCATCTTGATTTTCTTGATAATTTTCTGCTGTTACCTTTTTGTATATAGTGTTGCTCAATTGTTGGTTAATATCTCCTTCCTTACTCTTAGGTTTTTTAAAGGGACTGTGCATAACATTCCTCCATACATAATAAAATGTATAGATACCTCTTTAGCGTTAATTTTACATTAAAACTGGGCAATTATGCCATATTATAAATAATTGCGGCAACTTGCTTATTGGAAGGTCGCTTAACTATTTGCTTTCTGGGCTTTCTACTTCTACAGATTTGCTATTAATATGATTCTTTGCTTGTTGAACTAACATATCCACTACTTCTTTTACAGGCTTTTCCCTATCAACCATGCCAACACTTTGGCCGGCCATTAAAGATCCTGTTTCAACATCTCCTTCAATCACTGCCCTTCTTAAAGCTCCAGCCCAGAACTTTTCTATTTCAAGCTGCCCATCTTCTTTTGAGATCTGTCCCTTTTGGTATTCATCAATAACTTCTTTTTGACGCTTCATGAAGTCATCGCTTGCTTTGTTGGCTATAGCTCTTACAGGAATTACAGGAAAATCAGCACTTATCTGTACAGAAGGTATTGCATTACGTGCGGCCGATTTAATAAACACTTCCTTAAAATTTTTGTGGGCAATTGACTCATTAGTGCAGACAAATAATGTACCTATTTGACAGCCACTTGCTCCCATTTCCAGGTAATTAACTATCATTTCACCTCTTCCTATTCCACCTGCAACAAACACTGGTATTTGTTCATTTTTAAAATGAGGCAATATCTCTTGTGCAAGAACAGAAGTGCTAACTGGACCTATATGCCCACCTGCTTCCATTCCTTCTATTATCAATGCATCTACTCCCATTTTTACTAACCTTTTCGCAAGGCTTAATGCTGGTGCAAAGCACATAACTTTAATGCCTGCACCCTTGATTTTTTCTATATTAGGCTTTGTTGGCAGTCCACCGGCAAGCACTATATGGCTCACTTTCGTTTCAATACACACATCTATCAACTCACTCAACTTTGGGTGCATAGTAATTAGGTTTACACCAAATGGCTTGTTAGTTAATTTTTGTGTCTCTATGATTTCTTTTTCCAGTAAGTCTGGGAACATTGCACCACATGCAATCACACCAAAACCACCAGCGTTTGAGATTGCTGAAACCAAGTTTCTCTCTGAAACCCAGCTCATAGCACCACCCATTATCGCAAACTCACTGCCAAGAAAATCTGTTCCTTTTTTCCAGAGGCTACTTAACATATAACCTATATCATGCGTTTAAAAATGTTTTGCTTATCTATAAATGTGTGCTTTAAGGCGCCAAGTATATGTAAGATTATAAAGAGTACCATAAAATATGCAAGCATCGAATGTAGCTCGTTAGCCGTGTTAGCTAGATCTTTGTTTTGATTAATCAACAAAGGGATATGGAAAAAATATTTGATCTGTTTGCCAGAAGCAGAAGACATGACATAGCCAGATAGTGGCATTAGCACCATTAAAGAATATAAACCAAAGTGCACTGCTTTACTTGTATTGATTACAAACCGAGAAAAATTTGCTGGAAGTGGTGGAACATAAGTAAAGACGCGAAAAAATATGCGTACTATGATTAATCCAAGAATAGTGATACCGCAAGCCTTATGAATAGCGTATATGTTGAACTTAATTTCATTGCTAAGTGGTAAGCTTTTCATATAAAGTCCAGAGCAAAGCATACCGATAATAAAAACAGCCATCAACCAATGGATAACTCTTAAACCTAGGCTATATTTATCGTCTTCCATTTTGATTACCCTAAAGTAGCATTTATATAATAGAAAAACTATTTTTCAATCAAAATTATTAAAGCAATTTAGATTTACCGACAATGTAGCTATACAAATTCGACCCAGCCGAGAGTCAAGTAGCAGGCACTGGCATCTAAGTCATAGAAACGGATCAAATGCAAAACTTACTTGACACCCTTCGCCAGCCCCCTTATCATGAAACTGAAGCTATTTATTTATCTTCTCTGTACAGATTAAATGACAAAAAAACTCAACGTATCTGGCGTCTCATGTTTAATTTTTTGCACTATGTGCACCTTATGTCTTTATAAAACTTCTAGGTTTTTACCTAATATAAGCTAAAATGCGCTATTTAAAACATAAAAAAACGCCAACTTAAAAAATGGATAGTGAATAACTAGCTACCCTAGGGTTTCTTTTGCCTTTTTTTCTGTTTAGTAAATTTCTTAATGTTTATAATTTAGATTAGTTGCGGCTTAAAAGCAACTGAATCGCGGTTATTAAACGTTTAGAATAAAAAAACGCCATACTTGAAAGTATAATGTAAGTAATTAGCCAACCACGGGGCTTCTTTTGCCTTTTTTTCTGTTTAGTAAATTTCTTAAATATTTATGGCTAAACGACAATCGTCATCCCTGTAAAGGTCAAGTATCCCGCTACGTGTTAGCGGCTAAGAGATACCCGGCGGTATGACGGTTCGTGATGGCATGACGATAAGGTTCCAGTGTCAAGCGTTTGGCATGCAAATTTCCTTAAACGTTCGTAAGCTTAAAACTTTACTTTAGATCAAACTGCTGTATAGTGACTTTATAGCTTCAATTTTGTAATGAATATACCTAGTATAGAAAATTGTGATCTTCACAATAAAACCGTCTTACTCAGAGTTGATTTCAATGTTCCTATAAAAGATGGAGAAATTCGTGACGTCACTCGTATTTTGAGAGCATTGCCTACTATTCAGTATTTAGTGAATGCGAGTGCAAAGATTATTATTATATCGCATTTTGGACGCCCAAAGGCTAGAGACAATAATCTGTCGCTAAAAAATATAATTGACACTTTATCACAGTTACTAAATAAAAAAGTGAAATTCATTGATGATTGCGTTGGTGAAAAAGTGCAAAAAGCAGTGAGTGCTATGGATGCAGGAGATATAATATTACTAGAGAATCTAAGATTTTATGAAGGTGAAAAGGAGAATGATGCAAACTTTGCCAGACAATTAGCATCTCTGGCGGATACATATGTCAATGATGCATTTTCTTGCTCTCACAGAGCTCACGCTTCTATTTCACGCATTACAGAGTTTTTACCTTCCTACGCGGGATTTTGCTTGCAAGATGAGCTAAAGTATCTTGAAAAAGCTGTATCGTTTAAAGCTAAACCTATTACTGCGATAGTTGGGGGAGCCAAAATGTCAACTAAGATAAAAATGCTTATAAAGCTAACAGAAAAGGTTGATTACCTAGTTCTCGGAGGTGCAATTGCTAATAATTTTTTGTCATTTAGCAAAGTAAATATAGGGAAATCTTTCTTTCAAAATGGTGTTGACGACCTTCTGCATAATATTCTTGAAACAGCAAATAAAAACAATTGCAAAATAGTTGTGCCAGAAGACGTTCTGGTTGCAGTAAACTCTGATTACAGCACTAGTATTTCAAGAAGAACTGAGTCCATTTTGGACGGTGATATAATTTTGGATATCGGACCACAAACTTTGAGTACAATAAGCAGTATAATAGCAAGCAGTAAGACTCTGCTGTGGAATGGACCTATTGGTGTTTTTGAACATTCAGCTTTTGCAAGTGGTACAATAGGGGTAATGAAAATCGTAAGTGACTTAACGCACAAAGGAAAGTTAACCAGCATAATAGGGGGAGGCGATAGTCTATCTGCAATAAGTGCTGCAGGCTTTACCGATAAGGATTTTACATATGCTTCCACTGGTGGAGGAGCATTTTTAGATTGGTTAAGTGGCGATGAAATGCCGGGAGTTGCTGCTCTGCAAAAATGATTAGATTAAAACTTTTTTAAATTATTTCTTATAGGCTAGCTTTTTTGTGAACGTGATTATGTCGAAGACAGTTAAACTAATTTTGTGTTTAATAATACCAATAATAGGATTTATTTTTTATATTAGGGATCATTATTTTCACACTGACTATGTAGAAGAAAATAATTTTGAACCATTTTTCAGTTCACAACCAGCCACCATTTCCAGAATTAACTGACTTCGATAGAGGAGTGTTGAAAGTTTGTGGAGATTGGGGAGCGCATCCAGATAAGAGAAGATTTCAAAATTTTACTTAGTTGTCTGCAGCATCAAGAAGTAGTGAAAGAAATATATGATGAGCTTGATCATCAAATTGTCACACCAGATGCGGATTTGGAGCTATTTAAAGATGAACTGGCTAACATTTGGTTTACAAATAGTGGAAGTGAAAAAGAAACTATAGGGTTTGGACATATTTTTTGTGGTGAGCCAAACGATAAATTAGGTGGCATGCATTTTGTAGGCAGATATGTTGAAGCTCAAGAAGATAAATGGGCAGGTGCGATCTGGAATCCTGTGCAATAAATCAGATATTAAGCCGCCAGTTTATACATTTGGAATGAAATATTTGGGCAAGGATGGAGAAGTGAAAGTTAAATGCCCAAATGGATATGCATATAACCTTCATGCCGATAATTTCTGCAACTAAGGCGTTTAAGGAATTGGGAAAAGATGGAATGTGCCTGTATAAAATGGAGGATGACAATTATCAATCAGTATTTATAAGAAAGAATGATGCTATACTCACGTTCTATCCTGACTTAACACCAAAATGTGATGATAAGAGCACTTATTGTAGTTGCAGTAAATCTTAATTTATTTTAGCCAAAGATATATACCAGCAATGATGCCGTTGATTTTATACTTCAAAAATCAGGTAACCCTTTCTTAGGTATATTTTCAAACTCACCAATTAAAGTTTTTATATCTTGTGGTAAATCAGAGACAAATTCCATGTATTCCTTACTTTTTGGGTGGTATAAGCCCAGTGTATAAGCATGTAGTGCTTGTCTGTTGAAATTACGAATAAAACTAGAGTTTTTAGCATATTTTGTGCTTTTACTACTATTTTTCCCATAAACTTGATCACCAACTATAGAATGTCCTATGTGGCTCATGTGGACTCGAATTTGGTGCGTTCTACCTGTTTCTAAAGTGCATTTAACGAGGCTTGCTTGTCCTATAACTTTCTCTACTGAGTAATGAGTGATTGCTAATTTGCCCGTTGTTTTTGTAACACACATCATTTCTTTATTACCACGCTTTGGAGCAATGTTAGTTTCTATAGTTCCCTGCTGGGAAGATAATATTCCCCAAACTACTGCTAAGTATTCCCGCTTTATTTTGCGATTCGATAACAATTCAGACAAAAAACTATGGGCTGCTTCATTTTTTGCAATTACCATTAGCCCACTAGTATCTTTATCGAGTCTATGAACAATTCCTGGTCTTACATCAAGGTGAGCGATAACTGCGTTCAAAAGCGTATCATTGTTTGTCCCAGCACCTGGGTGCACTGTTAATCCACTTTGTTTACTCAGAACTATAATGTCCTCATCTTCATAGACGATATCAAGTTTTATGTCATAATTAGGCTCAATTGATGTGGATATGTCAGGTTGAACGAGATGCACCACATACTCTTCATCTGGTTTTACTATGTAGTCATTATTAATTATCGGTGTGCCAAGTAATTTCACCTGCTCATTTTGTATCAATCTTTGCGCTTTGCTGCGTGATATGTTGCATTTTTCAGCTATATAGGTGTCTAACCTTAATTTCTCTTTATCATTATTAACACTTAAGGTTACTTCTAAGTGGTCTATAACAACTACCCCGCGCGAGCTACTGCAAATGCTGCTTGAATATTTTGATCTACAAAATCAACTTTTGTACTAGGAAGATCACCTTGTTTTTTAATATGGCAAATTGTTTGAGAGCCATCTTTCCAGTGAATTATTATTTTGTTATCAAAATCCCGTAATGTTGCCTCAACCTTTTTTTCTTTATTATCTTTTTCTTCCAGCTTAATAGATTCTAATAAATAATATAGAAAGTCACTTGGGTTGCCATTGATTTTTTCTTTCCATTCATCTGTTTTTTCTTGTTCAGATTTTTTTTGCTCTAACTTTTCCTTCTTTTGCTGCAGCTTATTTTGTTCTGCTTCCAGCTCTAACTTTCTAACTGTGTCACGTAGTTCTTTGACTTTATTTTCTAACACTAATAATTTATTAGTATTATTTCCATTGTTAGCTTCTAAATCAGGCGTACTTGGTTGAGCTTGCTTCTTTTTTATTTCTTCTAATTCATTCCTTACTACGTTTAATTGCATCTTCAATTCCGTTTTTTCCTTTTCTGTATCCTCTTTTAACTTTTTTAGCATGCTAAGGAACTCGTTATTATTAGACTGCGTAGTTGATTGAAGCCAGCCTACAAAGCGGCTTGGTTCAAATCGTTCAATCTTATCTTCAGCAATTTTAATAGCATTCTCTAACCTAGAAAAAGTACCTTCAATATCTAGTGAATGTGCTTTTTTTGTCAATTCTTTAGTGTTGTTTAAAACTTCTGAAATTTCTGCATGTAGCCAATCTAAATCTTTTTTGATGTCTTCTCTGATTTTTTTTAGGTGATCAAGCGTTTCTTTAATGTTAATATTTGCAGGCTTTAAAAGACTATTATCAAGTAAATCGCAAGCTTTTTTAAGGTTACTGTCAAATGAGTTGCAAAGCGGACTAAGTAGTTTTTTCATTAGAGATATTAGTTCATTTTCCCTTTTACCAAGCTTATTTTCTACTACTGATACAACCATGCCCTTTCCAGACCAGTATGGAAATAGAAGACCTAAAGAACTGTGTTTTCTAATAGTATGATTTTCATGATCCACGCTATTACTTATTAGATTGCTAAGTGTTGATATGATGCATAAAAGAATAGCGACTAATAAAGCTATTAATATTATTGGAGCATTAATGGATTGTGATATTGCTGAAACTACTATAATAGCACCAAATACATATGATCCTGTAAACAAGAGAATCCTATTTCTATTTTCTGCTTCTATATCTTCTAGTATTTTTCTCTGCGTCTTAGAAATTGGTAAAACTATTGAAAGCTTTTTCCTCTTACGATCTAAATTTGTTACAATTTCAATTTTTTCGGCTTCTTGAACAATCTGGCTGTACTGTTCATCAACTTGATAGTTTCCTACTTTTTTATCTATCTCATTCTCTTTTATTTTTTGTGTATTTATAAAGTTTATAACAGCAGTAAATAAGAAAACTGCAAGAGGAATAAAGGCAAGAGGTGCTGGCGTGAACGCAAATCCAGCAATACTTACTATAACAGGCTGAATAGAAAAGGTAGTAAATGCTATAAGAGTAGCAATGGTACTTGCTATCGATATAGTACCAGAATACTTTCTTATAGAGCTCAAAATTCTACTGGGCTGGTCAGAAAGTTTTCTAAATCCTAAAAAATCAAAATAGTCTTTGAAAGGATCTTTAGTGTCTGTAACCATAACATTTTTCTAGTTTAAACTTATTTAGGTATACATTAACCAAACCTTAAAATCAAGTTTCTTAATTTTTCAACATGTGCCAAGGCCTATTAGAGCGCACTTTATTAATCTTTATGTAACGATTTGTTAACCAAATTGAATGTGTGCCATATGTTTTTAGATTGGCATATTTGATAGTTTTAGTATTACAAACTGAATAGTCGAATTCACTTAATTGAATTATTAAATCAACTTTATCACAATTTTCTAGAATATCTTCTTCCTTATAAGCTAGCAACACTGATTTATTATTTCCTTTATTATATATGCAGCCATAATCGTTACACTTTAGCCTTTTATCTGAGTTATTGTATTTTTTATGATTCAAAATTTGGTTCTGCCCATTTTGCTTCGCCCATGTTTTGACAACAAAGTTCCTATTTTTCCTGGTGAGAGAATATAGTAAGTTATCACTTTCTTTTACAGCAACATTATCAGCATTTATTAGTATGTCGGGGGTTTTATATGCGGTGCTAAAGCAAATACCCAGCACAATAAAGAAAATTCCGAAGAAACGCCAATTTCTTTCCCACAAGCACAGCCACAATAAACCAAGTGTTATTATAATAATTGATGATGCAGGAAAAGTGCGAATGGGAATAACCAAATACTGAAGACTAGCGATAGCGTTTGTTATATACAAAATGCTGTCAATTGGGCGTTCTATAAGTGGCGCTATAATCCATTCAATACCGAAAGGAATCAACAAAACATAGATTATTCCAAGTGGAATAATAATTAATGTAACTATTGGTATAGCAACTAAATTTGTGATAATGCCACTAATTGAAAAATAATTAAAATTGTATATCGTGTACGGAACAGTTGCTAAACTTGCTATTACTGAGCTAATCATTATCGACACAAAATATTTCATTATTTTTATTTTGAACAATTTATTAGCATTAATTTGATAACTGGCAACCAGTGCCAAAACAGCAGAAAATGACATCTGAAAGCCAGGCTTTAAAATTACTTCTGGTTCTATGATAAGTATCACTGCAGCAGCAAACGCAATTGCTATTAACCCTCGATATTTTCTCTCTATCATTATTGCAACGAGTACTAAAATCACCATGATGTAGGCACGCTGAGCAGAAATTTGCATACCGGTAATCAACAAATAAAACGTGGTTGGCAAAATGGTAAGAAATGCAGATATTTTCTTGGTGTTATACTTAAGAGTCAAAGTTTCAGATATTGCGAATAAATTACGAAACACTACAAAAAACAGACCAGCAACGAATGATAAATGCAAACCAGATATGGCAAACAAATGTGCTATACCTGAATCTCGTATCGCGTCCATAGTTTTTTGATCTATGCCGTCTTTTTTACCGATCAGTAATGCAGAAATTATGTCTACATGTGGTTTTTTGATATTTTGCTGCAGGTTTTCATAAATGTATTGACGGAAAGATTCTATATACTCTAGAAATTTCCTTGCTTCAGCCTTTTTGTGCAGGGTTATTTTGCTTGTTGCAAAACCTGTTGCACTTATTTTCTGGTAATATGCTATTCTTGCAAAATCGTATGCATACTCCGAAGGCGCAATTTTTGGAGGGAAGAGTTTTGCTGATAATTTTACTTGATCGCCTATTTTAATGCCTTTTTCCACTTTGGTTCTAACTGATATTCTGATGTTATCTAGAGCTCTATCCGGTGTCATTCCAGCGCGTGACGCTGGAATCCATATCTTTTTTTTCTGGGTAAGGTCAAGTACTGGGATGACAAAAGGGGGCGCTGGGATGACAGGAGAGGATTTTGAGATAGTAGGGGATTTTTCAACAGAAAGCAGAAATTGTTTATATGAGCCCCTGTCGTTAATATCCTTCACTGTGGCAACGATATCTTTTACATATCTCTCTTTATCAAGAATTTGAGTATCAACTAAAGCTGTTCTTAATTTACTAGCTGTAAATCCTATGAGCACTGCAATTAAAGCGATACACAATATCGCGTACCTTTTATACAATATTGCAATCAAAATTAGTGTGGGTAAAAGCAAAAGAAAAATAGATATGCAGCTTGGTTCAAAACTTAGGGAAAAATAGGTTAGAATTCCTACACACTGAAAAACAGGAAACCACAGTATCAAGTTATATTGTTCATTGCGCAGATTGTTACGTATATAACTAACTATTATGTCAAGAAAAGTTAATAAGTGTGTCGATATTTGCATGTGGTGAAATTTTATTTTTCTTTTTTCATTATTTGTATATATAATAACTAAATAAGCAACGACGCGGGATGGAGCAGCTCGGTAGCTCGTCAGGCTCATAACCTGAAGGTCGTAGGTTCAAATCCTACTCCCGCAACCATTTTTAAGGATATAGTTGTTCCACTTTCCAATCGCTTCCCTCAACAAGAGTGTATCTAAATCTAATATGCTTCCTATATTCACCTTCTTGCCAAAATTCAATTACTTTTGGGATTACGCAAAATCCCACCCAAAAATCAGGACGAGAAACTTGTGTATTGTGAAATTCTTTTTCCTTCAATTTTATAGCTTGCTCAAAATCTTGCCAATCTTTCAGAATGCTCGATTGTTTTGAGCACCATGCGCTAATTTGACTACCCAGCGCTCGAGAAGAGAAGTATTTGTCAGTTCTTTCATCGTTTAGAAGTTTAACCTCTCCTTCAATTCGCACTTGCCTAGCAAATTCTATCCAATGAAACACTAACGCAGCTTTGGGGTTCTCAGTCAATTCTTTCCCTTTTTTACTGTTTACGTTAGTGAAAAACACAAAACCTTCTTTGCTATATTCCTTTAGTAATACCACTCTTGCAGATGGAATACAGTCTTTGCTACAAGTTGCTAGCGTCATTGCAGTTGGTTGTTCACACGGAGAATTAAGTACTGCTTTGTACCACTTTGAAAACAAATCAAATGGATCTTTTTCAAGTGAAAATATCATATCAAAAAATAAAATCTTAATTCTGGCACGCGTTGCAAAAATAAGTGCTACGGCCATTTTGTCGTATAAGTGTTATGATATTATTGCAAATCTTGCAAGGTTTTTGAACTTTACCATATACGTAAAAGTTATTTTGAAAGTATCCAGCAGATCCAGATGGCTGTGCATAATCTTTCAGTGTTGAACCACCTGCAGCAATTGCATCACTCAGAGTATTTTTTATTTCAGCAGCAAGTTTTTCGCACTCTCTATAGGTCAAGTTTTTTGCTGACCTGAGTGGTGATATACGGGCTCTAAACAAGCTCTCAGAAGCATATATGTTGCCTACGCCAACTATTGATTTATTGTCCATTAACGCTGATTTGATATTCACTTTTTTGTTTTTCAGCAACTCCTGTAAATAGTCTCCACTGAATTCATCCGTGAGGGGCTCTATTCCAAAATCGCTAAAAAAATCCGTTTCTTGTTCTTTATTTAAAACGATAACTAATCCAAATCTTCTTGGGTCATTAAAAATTATTGAAGTATTGTCAGAAAATAAAAATACCACGTGATCATGCTTATTCCGCATTTGATCGTGGTCAGCATATATAAGCTTTCCGCTCATGCCAAGATGTATGATTACAGCCACACTACCATCTGTATTCCAGATGGTATACTTACCTCTACGCTTGATGTTGCGTATGACTTTGCCCTTTAGCATATCATCAATATTTTTTGTTATTGGGGCACGTAAATTCCAATTATTCACTATAACATTACTGATTTGCTTGTTTTTAATTTTATCAAGCAAAAAATTAGAGATTACTTCCACTTCCGGTAGTTCTGGCATGATACCTCCTTCAAAACTTAAGTTTCTGATGGTAATTTTGTCGTTCTCAAATACATTCGAGTATTCTGCGGTGCTTTCTCCTAAAAATTCCTCACCACAAACGAGTTTTGAAAGGGTTCTCTGTCTACTCTGTTGCTGCTTTTTTCTTTTCAAAATATTTTGCTTTAAAGCTTTCGCTAATCTTTTTTTCTCCTCTTCTTTTTCCTTATTCTTTTTTGTGTTATTCATTATCATAATATATAAACTTGCCGTTGTAGCTCAGGTGGTAGAGTACGTCATTGGTAATGACGAGGTCCCAAGTTCGAGTCTTGGTAACGGCACACTGATTATACTTATAATATTGCATAACTTGTAAGCAAGGCTTAGAAGAAAGTTACAGAGGTAAGTTGTCATGCTTTTTCCATATCCTTTCTACCTTCTTGTTTTTGAGTAGCTCTAATGCTTTACAAAAGTGATACCTTGTTTTACTTGGCACTATAATGTCATCAATGTATCCATATGATGCAGCAAAAAATGGGTTAGCAAATTTTTCTTTATATTCTTTAATTAACGTTTGCTGATCTTTTTCGTGTCGAAATATAATCTCAACTGCACTTTCAGGGCCCATCACAGCTATTTCAGCAGTTGGCCAGGCATAATTTATATCACCTTTTAGATGTTTCGAATTCATAACAATGTATGCACCACCATACGCTTTTCTAGTGATAAGGCTAATTTTCGGCACGGTCGCTTCAGCGTAAGCGTAAAGCAGTTTCGCTCCGTGTTGTATTATATTATTGTATTCTTGATTTGTACCCGGCAAAAATCCTGGAACATCAATAAGTGTGATGATCGGAATGTTAAATGCGTCACAAAACCTTACAAACCTCGCAGCTTTTCTTGAAGAATCAATATCCAAACATCCTGCAAGGTGCATAGGTTGATTTGCAACAATACCGACAGTATTTCCTCCAATTCTACCAAAACCAGTTATGATATTACGAGCAAAATCAGGTTTCAGTTCAAAGAAATTCCTTTCATCACAAACTTTTTCAATGAGTTCATACATATCATAAGGAGTATTAGGATTGCTAGGAATCAGAGTATTTAAAGATTCATCAATATCATTAACTGAATCACAGGTTGATTTAGGTTTCGGTGATTCTTGATTATTTGCTGGTAAGAAAGTAAAGAATTCACGCATTTTTAGCAGCATTTCAACATCATTATTGAATGCAAAATCCGCTACTCCTGTTTTGCTTGTATGAATTTTTGCTCCACCGAGGTCTTCGAAACTTACATCTTCGTAGGTAACCTTTTTTACTACATCTGGCCCGGTTATAAACATATATGAACTGTTTTTCACCATGAAAGTAAAGTCAGTTAATGCTGGGGAATAAACTGCACCTCCTGCACATGGGCCCATAATTAAAGAAATTTGTGGTATAACACCCGATGCATTTACGTTTCTTTGAAAAATTTCTCCATAACCAGCAAGAGAATTTACTCCTTCCTGAATTCTGGCTCCACCAGAATCATTTAGTCCGATAATTGGAACTCTGGCATTAATTGCCATATCCATAATTTTGCATATTTTTTTTGCATGTGACGCACCAAGTGAACCACCAAAGACAGTAAAATCCTGAGAATAAACAAAAACTTTTCTGCCATAAATAGTACCATGACCAATCACTACCCCATCACCTAAAAAATTAGCATTTTGCATGCCAAAATCATTTGCATGATGTTTTACGAATTTATCGTATTCTGCAAAAGAACTTTCATCGAGCAATATACTGAGCCTTTCTCTAGCAGTTAATTTCCCTTTTTCATGTTGTTTGGTAATCCTGTCAGAACCGCCTCCTTTTTCAGCTTCTAGTGCTTTGGTTTTTAGATTTTCTAGTATTTTAAAGTCTTGCATACAATAAAGTAGTTTTCAAATTAGTTGTAGACTTTATTAAGTTTACAAACCCTACTAACTATACACATACACTATTGCTATATGCAACAATGTATGTATGATAATTGTTAATGCTCTGGTGATTCATGGTCACTACTTTGAAAATGTTGCGATGTGTCAACACTTTTCATATTAGAAAGAGGTGGACTAACTGCACTGCTTTTCGTTTGTGCAAAACTTTTAGCAGCTTCAACAACCTTGCTTATACGAGGTTCTTTTTCTAGCTCTTTTAGGTACTTTGAGAAGATTTCACAACTTTTGTCATCCATATGTACCATTATTTTACCAAAACTTTCAGCTTTTTCAGAAGATAAAATCATTTCGATCTTTTCATCGCCTACCCTAAAGGTCATTTTTACTTTGCCTTGCATATCATGATATTGCCAGCTTTTTATTCAGATTAGATTATCTCCTTCTCCTATTCGCAATGCACCATATTCTAAGTCCTTAAATTCCGGGGAGTTCATAAATTTTGCAGGAGTGATCACACTTTTTTCTGGACACTGTACATAATAAAATTTATTATCTCTTTCTACTACAATTCCTTTTTTTTTGTCATTTTCAATACTATCACTTACAATTTGTTTTAGACGTGACAAATATTCGCCGCGTTCTTTCAGTATATCTTCTGGCAATAATCTCCGAACTTCTTGGCTCACATCAGTGCCTGTTGAAACTAGATTAAACATTTCTAACATAAGAGGCCGTAGTTTTTCTTTTCCAGTCTCAGTAACATTTTTATCTTGCTCCATGAGGTGGTATAAGATCAGTATCGAATAATCTATTATTGATGACTTTTTTCTCCTTGGAATACATCAACACTAAACATGACCTTGTGCTTTTTTGCATCGTCTATAGATTTTTGAAGTCTCTTTGCTATGTTTTCGATAGCTTCATCATTAGGTAAGTGTTCAGGCAATGGCGTCAACTTAAGGAAAAATATCAGCGATAGTGTATAAAATTTCTCTCCAAATTTTTTATCATTAAATTATCCAAAGAGTGCAAGGGACAGCACTTTTGTTTCTGTTTTATTTCAACAAAGAAGTCTAAAATGTGTCCTTTTTAGGTGAAATATGCAAAAAGGAAAAAACCTTATTCTACAAATTAAAAATATAATATACTCGAAAACTTTTCAGAAAATCCATTGTGTTGAGTTTTACACGAACAAGAAAACTTCCTTTTTCGACAGTATTTTCTATGATTTTAAAGTTAGTTAAAAAAAGTTTGGGAATAGAATGTGAACTTATGGAGCCATTGACATGTACCCTCAAAGCAAGCTTTTTCTAAAGCAAGGTATAAGATTTGCCATACAGGCTTTCAAGAATTTAAGAGGTTGTCCACAAACCAGTAAATCAAGCATATTCCCTACTTAACATAACTTTACTCATAGCCAGATATATGAAACTTTCAGTAGATGTTGTAAGTAAATCGTACTCCTTTGATAGCCTTCTATTTCTATTGATCCAAGCAAAAGTCCTCTCTACCACCCACCTTCTCGGCTGTACTGAAAATCCAGGATCCCGTTGTGGCAATAGTTCTAGTGGTGTATCTTTATGCACCCAAAACCTACATGGAGGCCTTTTGACAATTTCAATATCTATCCCATATTCTCTCTTTACGTAATCCTTTAAATCTTTTCCTTGGTATCCCATATCAGCCCACATTTTCTTAATATTGCTGTATTTTTCCTTCATATTGTCCAATGCCATCTTCACCCCATCTCTGTCATTTTCGCTTGCAGCTCCTACATAGCAACCAAGCACAAATCCTTGAGTATCTGTGATTATATGTCTTTTTCTCCCCTTTACCTTTTTCGCACCATCATAACCTTTGCCCCCCCTTTTTCCGTGGTTTTTACCGATTGACTGTCCACTATGCATGCGCTCGGCTTCCCATTTTTGACCTACTATATTTAGTGATATCATAGTTCATTTTCTCAAAAATTCCCTGCTTTTTCCATCTTCTAAACTGTTCATGCACAGCCTTCCACGGCGGAAAATCGTGTGGTAAATAGCGCCATTGACATCCTGTGCGCAGTATATAAAGAATTGCATTTACTATCTCACACTTACTGTATTTTGGTGGCCTTCCTCCTTTCTTGTACGATACTCTGAAGTGTTTTTCTATTCTTGCCCATTCCCTTTTACTTAAATCTGTTGGATATTTTTTCCTCATCTCTTACCTCAATATTCTTTCTTTATATACTACGTATTCCTTGGTTTGTGGACAACCTCTTACCAACTTAATAAAATTCCTGGATCCCAGTGGGCTTTGTTGCATCGCTAGCTATGATGGATTAAAGATAAAAAAGATAGGGAATATCAGTAGCTTATTATTCTGGTATTTATAACAAGAACGGTCAGTGAATACCTAAATTTGAGTAAAAGAAATTTCACTACCACTCACTAATCTGGCTAAAATTCAAGAATTTCAATGCTTTAGCTATTTTCAATAGAATTAAATTTATTAATATAAATAACAAATTACTATTCTTAAATTTGATCAGATTGATTGCAAAAAAACAAGATTTTCAATAGGTTGCTTATAATCCTAACTATAGTTAGCCTTTCATAAGTAGCGATGCAACAAAGCCATCCCAGTGTCAAGCACTGGGATGACAAGAAGAGGGTACTTGGATAAGAGGCATTGCCCTCCTGGTAGGCCCAAATTGCAATGTCCGTACAGTTATGGATTCATTCGCGGTATAGATTCCGCTAATGAGTAGCGGAATGACGAATTTGTTGTTTTTCAAATTGTAGGTAAACCTAAGCCACTTTAGCTATATATAATAGAATTTCGCTTTCTACTATCTTTCCAGTTGTTTTATACATAATTCTCGAATTTTGAAAATTTGCTCCATATCTAATTTCTCACTTGTATAAAATTTGTTTTCTTACTTCGAGACCTAATCTACCACAACTTTTATATGGCGTTTCTTTCCTGCAGATAATTTTATAAATGGCTGATCTTTAAAGCTTTCGAAATTTATTACATGATCAATATTGTTTACAACATTATCATTAATCTTGCATCCGTTGCCCTGTATTAAACGCTTTGCAGCGCCTTTTGAAGGTTCAAAACCGGTGTCATGTAGTAGGTCTACTAAGGATATGCCGCTTGCAACTTGTTCTTTTTTTATGATGTAATCAGGAAGTAGTGAGCTATCTTCATTCTCAAAAGCAGAAATTGCAGCAAATTGTGCAAGTTCCGCTTCTTTGTCACCATGACATATTTTTGTCACTTCTGTTGCCAAGACCTTTTTTGCTTCATTTATTTCTTGATCCTTTAAAGACTCTAATTTTCTAATCTCATCAATTGGCACATCAGTGAGCAATCTTAAAAAACGTCCAACATCTTGATCATCAACGTTGCGAAAATATTGCCAGTAGTCGTAAGGCTTTAGCATATTATCATCAAGCCACACTGCTCCACTTTCAGTTTTGCCCATTTTTTTTCCTTGTGCATTTAATAAAAGAGGCATGGTAAGGCCAAATAGCTCAGGTAAATTCAACTTTTTTCCAAGTTCAATTCCGTTTACTATATTTCCCCACTGGTCTGACCCTCCAATCTGCAGACGACAATCATATTTTTTGTTTAATTCAATAAAGTCGTAAGCTTGCAATAGCATGTAATTAAATTCCAGAAAGCTTAAGGTTTGCTCTCTATCCAGCCTGGTTTTCACACTATCAAAACTTAGCATACGATTTACAGAAAAATAAGCTCCTATATCACGCAAAAAATCTATGTATTTTATGTTATCCAACCAATCTGCGTTATTTACTATCATTGCACCAGTCTTGCTGTCATTAAAAGACACCATTTTCTCTAATATTCTCCTTATACTGGATGTATTTTGATTGATGTTCTCTACAGGCAAGATGCTTCTTGCTTTATCTTTGAAGGATGGGTCACCAATTTTTGTTGTGCCACCTCCAAGTAAGACTATCGGCTTATAACCAAATTTTTGTAGGTGACAGAGCATCATAATCTGAATTAGGTGACCAGCATGAAGACTTGGTGCTGTGCAATCAAACCCAATGTATGCAACTATATAATTGCTCTGCAATAATAATTGATCTAGTCCTTCAATGTTTGTGCATTGGTATAGGTACCCTCTTTCTTGGATGAAATTTAAAAATTCAGATGCGTGTTTCATTTTATAAACCCCAGTCTATCCTGTCATTAATGCCGAAGGTAACCCTAATAGAGAAGCCAGTGCCCAGACACTGGAACTTAATTATAAACAAGCACACTATACAACGTTTTCGATGAAATTGCATGAAAAACTGGATTCCAGTGTCAGCTACTTTCATGACACCACTACCTGTGCAGGAGTTGCCTTCAAAATTACAACGTTTGTGCAATTGTGTACCAGCTATCTGGATAATCAATTCCATAACTCTTCTATTTTATAATACTCCCTTACTTCCGGCCTGAATATGTGAACCATTATGCCTTGAAAATTCAAAACCACCCAATTGCCTTCATCCATACCTTCTACATCTATTTTATCATGTGGCTTGAGGCTTTTTATTACGTGCTCAGCTAAAGCTTTAACGTGACGGCTTGAATCACCAGATGCAATAATCATATATTTTGCAATAACGGTTTTATTCTGCACATCAAAAGTTACTATATCATGACCTTTATTTTGATCTATTATCTCTTCAATTGTACTTCTTATCGATTCCATATCGCTAAGCATTGTTTACAGGTTATATGATTCATTTATAATTATATACTCAAAATTTCTAAATATGAACTATTTTCAACGCAACTACTTGTTAAAGGTATTACCTGCATCTATTTTATCATCATGTTTTTAGCATGTACAATGTATATACTTTTTATATAATTGAAAATAGCTTTTTACTAGTATTCATTATGGGCAAGACTCTCATCTACTTAATCGGCTTTCCAGGCAGTGGTAAGTTTACTACTGCAAAGGAACTGTGTAAAATCATTGGTGCAGTAATAGTAAGCAATAATCTATTCAATAATATTATATTTGATATTGTTAAATTACAAAACGCTGAAGTTCCAGATGACCTATGGGAAAAAATTTTTGCAGTTAGGGAAAATGTATTAGCAATACTGGAAAAACACTACGTAAAATCAAAACATTATATATTTACAAATGAATTGATAGAGGGTGATCCCTATGACCAAAGATTATATAACTCAGTGGTAAATTTAAGTAAAAAAATGGACATGGAAATTTTTTCTGTAGTATTACATTGTAATAATGAAAAACTAGTAAGACGTGTCCAATCAGAAGAGAGATATCAGGAAAATAAAATTACTGATCCGGATTTTGCTATAAAGAAAATTGAAGGGAAAAGGCTATTTATACCTGAGGGTTCGCTTGAAATTGATAACTCGAACTTGAGTGCAAAGGAAGTTGCAAAGAAAATTGTTGAAGAGATGAAGAAAGAAAAAAATGGAAAATTAATTAAAACTTCTGTAACAAATCATTTAAAAACAGAGCGTACTCGTGGTTGAGCAGAAAGATAAGTACCGTCCTTGTGTTGGCATAATGCTATTTAACAGACAAGGACATGCCTTTATTGGAAAACGCTTTGATAGCGATTCTTACTGGCAGATGCCACAAGGAGGTGTTGATGATGGTGAGGAACTGGAACAAGCAGCGTTACGTGAGTTGCTAGAGGAGGTTGGTACTAATAAAGTAAAGGTTATAACTAAAAGCAAGGATTGGATATACTACAACTTGCCTGAAGAAGTTATACCAATATGCTGGAATGGAAAATATTCTGGTCAAAAGCAAAGGTGGTTCTTAATGAAGTTTTGCGGAGAGGATGAGGACATTGATATTAATTATACTGGTCATCCAGAGTTCAAAGAGTGGCGTTGGCAAGGTATAGATAGTTTAGTAGCCAGTGCTATATCATTTAAAAAAGAAGTTTATAAAACAGTGATAGAAGAGTTTTCTTCTATAATAAAAGCCTCAACAATAAGCTCATGATAGTAGATTCTCATTGCCACTTGATTTATTTTTCTGACGATGAAATACCAAAAGTAATTTCAAGGGCAGAGCAAAATGGTGTAAAGGTTTTGCATAACATATGCGTAAGCATTGACGATGTTCCTAAGTTATTAAAAATTTCTTCATCCTATGATCAGGTCTACTCCTCTGTTGGTATACATCCGCTTGATGCTGCTATAGAAAACGGTGAGTGTATACATGTTGATGAATTAGTTGAATTTACCAAGAACCAAAAGGTAATTAGTATCGGTGAAACCGGGTTAGATTTTTATAAATCTGACAACAAAGACAATCAGAAAAAAAGTTTTGCATTACATATAGAAGCGTCAAGAATAACTGGACTACCTTTAGTTATTCACACAAGAAGCGCTGATAATGAGATGATCGATATGTTAAGGTCAGAAATGAAAGCCGGTGCTTTTAGTGGAGTAATGCACTGCTTTGCTTCCTCTAAAGAACTTGCTTATCAATCTATAGATTTGGGGTTATATATTTCATTTTCTGGAATTATTACTTTTAAAAATGCGAGCTTACTCAGAGAAATTGCACAAAATGTACCACGCGAGCGTGTTTTAGTCGAAACTGATGCACCATATCTATCACCTGAGCCTTATAGGGGAAAAAAGAATGAACCAGCAATGGTGAAATACGTTGTTGATTGTTTGGCAGAGTTGTGGAATGAGTCACCAGAACAAGTAGCGAAGGTAACCACAAGCAACTTTTTTAGGCTGTTTGAGCTATAAAGAAGCTCTATAAAACCATTAATTTGCTTATGAACCTAAAGATTTCACCAGCTCTCTCACCGAGTTTACAGACTTATTAAACATTTCTTGTTCACTATCATTCATTTTAACTTCTAGGATCTTTTCAATTCCGTTTTTTCCAATAATTACAGGAACACCAATAAACAAATCTTCTACACCATATTCACCATTAAGGTAAGCAGCACATGGTAATATGCGCCTCTTATCTTTTAAATATGATTCTAACATGCATATAGCTGAAGATGCAGGAGCGTAGTATGCAGATCCAGACTTAAGCAGATCAACTATTTCTTTACCGCCATTGCGAGTGCGTTCAACTATTTCATCGACTTTTTTCTGTGTGATAAGACCCATATCGATAATTTGAGTAAGTGGAATTCCAGCAACTGAAGTACAATTGATTAGTGGTACCATAGTGTCGCCATGTCCTCCAAGCACAAAAGCAGATATATCTTCAACTGAGATATTTAACTCACTTGCAAGAAAGTAACGAAAACGGGAAGAATCAAGCACTCCTGCCATGCCAACAATCATATTAGTTGGAAGGTTTGAAAATTTATGCACCACTGAAACCATGGCATCCAAAGGGTTGGTAACCACTATTACAAACGTGTTTGGAGAATATTTTTTAATATTTTCGCCAACCTCCTTCATTACTTTAGCATTGGTTTGCAGGAGGTCATCTCTGCTCATTCCTGGTTTTCTGGCAATGCCAGCGGTTATTATAATTGCATCGGAGTTTTTTATATCTTCATACCTATTTGTGCCAGTAATATTGACATCAAATCCATCAATAGGGGATGATTCTGCTATGTCGAGTGCTTTACCTTGTGGTATTCCATCACTAATATCAAGTAAAACAACATCACCGAGTTCCCTTAGTGCAATCATATGGGTGAGAGTTCCACCGATATTTCCTGCACCGATTAAAGATATTTTTTTTCTTTGTACTGTCATTTTCTACTCCTTTGTATTTACTTTTATGGTTTTACCTTCCCAAGGCGATAAGCTATCAAACATACGAAAATCTTGCGGTAAATCTATAGGATTATATACAACCTTTTTTGTCTCTATATCATATCTTACTTCCTCATAACCAGTGAGAGGGAAATCTTTTAACATTGGATGACCTTTGAATCCATAGTCTGTTAGAATCCTACGCAAATCAGGGTGATCAGAAAACTCTATTCCATACATATCAAACACTTCACGCTCAAACCACAAAGCCGTACTAAATATCTTCGCTACACTTGGAGGCATGTCGCTTTCACATAACTGAAGCTTTATGTGTACTCTAATATTATGCACAATGCTGAGCAGATTGTATATTAGCTCGAAACGCTTCTCTCTATTTGGATAGTCAACCCCAAAAATATCAACTAATAGTTCAAACCTACACTTTTCATCATCACGTAGAAAGAATAGGTACTTTTCAATTTCATCTAAAGTTGAATATATTACAATAATGCCATCATCTTTTTGAATGCACTCGCATTTGGTCTTTTTTTGTATATACTTTGCAGTTTTATCCATTCCGAGTCCGTTTTATTTTGTTTTGTAGGCATAGCATTCCATATAGCAACGCCTCAGCGGTTGGTGGGCATCCAGGGACATACACGTCAACTGGCACAATTCTATCACAGCCTCGAACTACTGAATAAGAGTAATGGTAATAACCACCACCATTTGCACAACTTCCCATGGAAATAACATACTTCGGGTCTGCCATTTGATCATAAACCTTGCGCAATGCTGCTGCCATTTTATTAGTTAGTGTGCCAGCAACAATCATCACATCTGATTGACGTGGGCTTGCACGAAACATTATACCATATCTATCAAGATCATAACGGCTGGATGCAGTATGCATCATCTCAACTGCGCAACATGCAAGACCAAATGTCATTGGCCACAATGAACCAGACCTTGCCCAATTCATTACATAATCTGTTAAATCACCAAATTTAGTGACAAGAAACCCTTCTTTTTTATAACGACCCCAGTCATCATTAGATAGAATTTGATTTGTCATAAACTACTCCCACTCTAATGCACCTTTACACCATTCATAGATAAAACCTATAGTGAGTATTGCAAGAAATACCATCATAGACCAAAATCCACCATAGCTTATCTTAGATAAAGAAACAGCCCAAGGAAAAAGAAAAGCAATTTCTAAGTCAAATATTATAAATAATATTGAAACTAGATAAAATTTAATGTCAAAAGTTTTTCTTGCACTAGATAGTGGATTGAAGCCACACTCATATGTGGAAAGCTTTTCACCATCTGGCTTACTCACTGCAAGAAACATAGGCAATATACCTAAAGCAAAAGATACTACAATTGATACGCAGATAAAGATTACTATGGTTAAATATTCGCTCATTTAACAAAACATATAACACTATGAGTTTACATGCTTTCCTAACTTTTTACCACCTAAAATATGCACGTGAAAGTGTGGTACAACCTGCTCTCCATTTTCACCGTAGTTAGTGACTAATCTATATCCTGTTTTTTCTAGATTATATTTGTGTGCTATCTCTCTTACAGTTTTGAAGAAATCCACTATTTCCTCTTCAGGAGCTTTTAGAATGAAGTCATCATATGAAATATATTGATTTTTTGGTATAACTAAAATATGAACTGGCGCGTCAGGGTACTTATCATGAAAAGCTAGTACATTTTCATTTTCATGTACCTTCTCACAAGGTAACTCACCTCTTAATATTTGAGCAAAGATGTTATCGCTATCATAAGCTTCATTGCTCATATTTTAAGAGCGACCTTTCCCTCTTTCTTCGTTTTTCTCTACATTAGGTGTAGATAGTGGTTTTATCGCTTCACCAGAAGCATCTTCAAGATTTAAAGAGCTTACAAGTTCCCTTACTTTTACCATGTCCTGCTGTTCTTTCAAAAAGGGTTCTATTCCACTTACCCTTTTTCCAGTAATAACTCCTGGTTGTAAGTGATACATATCCCCAGGAACAGTTAGACTATGATGTCTTTCCTCTATTTTTTTAGCTTCACTCATAATACTCCCCTATAACTTATTTTTGCATTCCACAACTTTGCGACTTACCTGCTTTTATAGCTTCTTGCGCCCATTTTTTCTCACCTGAAGCTATAGTTTCTGAAGGCTGACCAACATCAGACTTCACAACTTTGTCTGATGACTGCTTTTGATTATCATAATACAATTTTTCTGCAATACCATTCAGCAATTTTAAGTCTGTATGAATTTTAAATTCTCCACCGGTAATTTTTGCCAGCTTCTTAAGGTCTTCGTCAACTTTATTAGCAATTCCTTTAAGAACAAGCTCTTTTATTTCTTTCTCGCTCTTGCCTGTATTATCAGGATTAGTTTTAATAGTGTTAGCTATTTCCTCAACGTTAATTTCAATTACAATTTTATTTTCTTCTCTATGTATAGTGATGTTTGAATACTCACTTTTTAGTGCTTTTATTTTATTCAATTGTTCATCATTCAAATAAGGTATATCTCCCGTCAGAGTTCTTGACACTAAAAAACTTACCTTTCCTATCCCTTTCTTTTGCTCTGTTATTTGTACACCAAGATCCCTACTAGCCTGTGTGGTTTCTATAGGTGGATCATATTCCCTTTCTTCTTCAGGTACATCTATACCAACAGCTTTCTTTAACGAAACTGTAGCATCATGTTTCATTTCACCCGTTGAAGCAAACGGCTTCTTTATAGGGTAAATAAGTGCTTTAGGCACAAGAGCAAACACCCGACCTGTAGCTTCTACACCTGTTTTAACTGCTCCGCCTATCTTAGCCCAAATAGATTCTGCCATACATACCTCCAAGGTACTTTCTATAACTAAATACATTTTAATTATAGACGAAAAAATTTAAACTTCTATATCCATTATAAGATAGAATTATAGGGATTGCAACCATTATTTGCACATTGTCTAAAACATGTAGTATTTTCGCTACTTTTATTGTTCAATTTATTATAAAGAATACTCTAAATTATGTTTAAATGGAACACAAATAATATCATTGATGCAACTGGCGGAAGAGACGTAAATGGTTGTAATTGGATACATAGCTCAAATATTTCAACGGACACAAGAAGCATAAAAAAAGGTGATTTATTTATTGCCCTCAAGGGAAAGAATTTTGATGGCCATAATTTTTTGCATGAAGCATTTTTAAAAGGGGCTGTCGCTGCAATAGTGAGTGAGGGTAAATATAAAAATTTCCCTCTCATTATTGTACAAGATACCCTGAAAGCTTTGCACGGTATGGCATCATACTACATTAGAAATGTTCTTGTTGATGCTAAAGTTATTGCAATTACAGGCAGTGTTGGGAAAACCACTACAAAGGATATGCTGCACACTGTTTTATCGCAATATGGAGTATCTCATGTAAATGAAGGTAACTTAAATAATAATATAGGATTGCCTTTGACAATTCTGAAAGCTCCAAAAAACTGCCAGTACTTAATTCTTGAAATGGGAATGAATAAAGCTGGTGAAATAAAAGAATTATCAAAAATTAGTAATCCGAATATTGCAGTTATTACCAACATCGAACCTGCACATACTGAAAATTTTTCATCACTATTTGACGTTGCACAAGCGAAGTTAGAAATTCTGTATGGTATGAAAAATAACGGTACTTTGGTTTTAAGCAGAGATAATAAATATTATGATTATCTCTCATCACACGCCAATAGAAATGTAATAAGCTTCGGTAAAGATAAAAATGCTGAAGTTTGTTTACTAAACTTAATAAGAAACGATGAATCTTCTGTCATTTCAGCACTATCTTCTGTCATCCCAGTGCTTGACTACTTGGATCCAGGAAGTTCAATTGCAAATGAGCATATCAGACGGTTGTATAATAAAGACTGGATTCCAGCGTCACGCGCTGGAATGACATCAAACCGAGTTGCTAATAGATTAAGTTTAAAAATCAGGCTGAGTGATAATCAAATTATAAACTGTAATTTACGTGTACAAGGTGAGCATTTTGCTTATTCGCTACTTGCTGTTGCAGCAGTTGTGCAAAGCCTCGGACTTGATTTATCAAAATTACCACTTGCACTTAAGAATTTTAGTGTAGCGAAAGGTAGAGGCAATATTCATAAGGTCAAATACAATAAAAAATATATACATTTAATTGATGACTCCTATAACGCCAGCCCTGCTTCGATGAAAACTGCAATAAAAACTTTGAGTACATATTCTAATCAGAGAAAAATAGCTTTGCTTGGTGATATGTTGGAACTTGGTGATGAAAGCATAGAGTTTCATACAGATTTGGTTAAGATTATCACAGAAAATAATATAGATAAAGTTTATACAGTTGGTAAATTTATGTTAGAATTGCATGAGCTTTTGCCAGATAATATAAGAGGCACGCATTTTAATGATTCTAATCAATTGAAAAGTGATTTAGCTAACATTATTCAGAATAATGATGCAATTCTAGTTAAAGGCTCACGAGGAATGAAAATGGATCTTATTGTACGGGAATTCGTAATAAAATATTAAGCGAAATCATTGTATTAATTTACAGTAACAAATTATTAGGAACTTTAATTGTGACAAAACGTGTAATTATTTTTGGTGGAACGGGGTTTATAGGGAAACACATCGTAAGACGCTTGGCAGAAGAAGGATATTTAATAAAGATATTCACTCGTAATCAGGAAAAAGCTGCTTGTTTAAAATTGTGTGGCAATTTAGGACAAATATCAATATTTAAAGGCGATTTTTTTGATGAAAAATCAGTTCTGGAGGGTATGGAAGAATGTGATGTAGCTATAAACTTAGTGGGAATATTATATGAAGCAAAAAAGCACGATTTTTACGCTGTTCACGTTAAAATAGCTGAAAGGATAGCAAAAGCTGCAAAAATGAAAAATGTACCTATGATGATACATTTTTCTGCTATGGGAATAGAAAATAGCAAGTTGTCAAAATATGCTCAAAGTAAATTGGAAGGTGAAAAAGCTGTAACTTCAGCATTTCAAGAAGCAATAATAATTAGGCCAAGTCTTGTATTTGGTAAGGAAGATAACTTCTTTAATAAATTTGCAAGATTAGCAACTATTCTTCCTTTCTTACCACTAATTGGCAATGGAACGACTAAATTTCAGCCCATATGTGTAACAGACTTAGCTGAAGTGGTATATCGTATTATCAGTTTTAATAAGCAAGACAAGAAAATTTATAACATGGGCGGACCAAAGGTTTACTCTTTCAAAAGCTTATTGAAGTTTATTCTGAATGTTACTAACAGAAAGTGTTTGTTGATCAATGTATCTTTTCCAATGGCAAAGTTAATAGCTTTCTTTTTAGAAAATAAAATTATTTCTATGCTGCTAAAACCAATAACCGGAGATACGAACCCTATGCTTACTCAAGATCAGGTGAAAGTTATGATGAATAGTTCAATCGAAAAGTCAGTTGACCTTGAAACAATGAAGGTTCGACCATTAGCAATTGAAAATGTGGTGCCAGAGTACTTGAAGATTTATAGAAAGTATTGATAGAAGAGTGTGCCCGGTGGGATTCGAACCTACGACCCACAGCTTAGAAGGCTGTTGCTCTATCCAGCTGAGCTACGGGCACACAACATATATAAAATGCTTCTTAGTACAAGTGAAGTCAAGTACTTCGTGTGAATATGATGTTTATCTTGCAACACCTTGTCATTGCAGTTGTGTGTCGCGCGCTGCCAAAATTGGATGCGAGAAGTCTATTTATTTTAGAAAATATTATATAGAAACTTGCTTGACAAGCCTTGCCAGTCCCCTTATCATGAAACTGAAGCTATTGTATTTGCTTTCGCCAATCTGCAGATTAAAAGGTAAGGATTACTTAATGTATCGGCGTCTTATGTTCAATTTTTTGCAGTATATAGATACTGTATGTCTTTACAAAACTTCATCTACATCTAGATTTTTATCTAAATAAGCTGAACGCGCTTATAAAGCGTTACAAGACATCAAAAAATGCCAATACTCGACAGAGATAGTAAAAGACTAGCTAACTCGGGGATTCTTTGTCTTTTTTTCTGCTTAGTAAACTTCTTAAACATTTGCAGCGTAAGTTAGTTGCAATTAAAAGCAGCTTAATCTTGCTTGTCAAGCGTTTAAAACATAAAAAACGCCAATATTTTAAAGCGGATAATAACCCCAGGGCTTCTTTTGCCTTTTTTTTCATTTGGTAAATTTCTTAACGTTTGTAGCTAAACGACAACCGTCATCCCGCTACGTGTTAGCGGCTAAGAGATACCGCGGCGGCATGACGGTTCGTGGCGGCGTGACGATAAGCTCGTCATCCCGCTGCTTGTTAGCGGGATCTAGAGATACCGCGGCGGTATGACGGTTCGCGGCGGCGTGACGATAAGCTCGTCATCCCGCTGCTTGTTAGCGGGATCTATGCTAAGATACCGCGGCAGTATGACGGTTCGCGGCGGGATGACAAGAAAGGAGCAACAGAATGACAGAGAGTAATGCAAGAAAATAATTGGATTTTTTGTAATGCTACGGAGTCCAGTGTTTTCTACAAATTTTTACGTGATTTGTTAGCAAAATTGACAGTTGCTGAAATACTGGATAAAACGCTTGTATAGTGTTTAGTAGAGAAAAGTTATGAAATATGAACAGTGGATAAAAATATTAAGTGCAGTAAATGCTGATGGTGATTTAAATCAGAGTAACATAATCGAAAAGATAAAAGAGAGGTTACAGAGGATAGATTTAAGTACATTCCAGGATTGGAAAAATGATAGATTTAACATAAATTATAAATTCACCTTATATACAGGTCTTGCCTCTTTTAAACTTACATTGTTATATTTGGCTACTAGGGATGGCTGCAAAAAGGTAGTAGAAGCTCTGATATCAAATGGAGCTGATGTTAATACGAAAGATATGAATGGACTGACCCCTTTATATTGGGCTGCCAAAATTGGTCACAAGGAGGTAGTAAATGCTCTAATAAAAGCGGGGGCGGGGGTTAATATTAATGCAAAAAGTAAGAAGGAACAAACTTCTTTGCATAGGGCTGCTGAAACAGGCCATACGGGTGCAATAAATGCTTTATTAGCAAAAGGGGCTGATATTGATGCAATAGATGATAATGGAGAAACTCCTTTACGTTTGGCTATTAAAAATGGCCATACAAAAGCAGTAAATGCTCTATTGGAGGCAGAAGAATTTAATATTAATACGAGTGATGGTTTATGGAATTATGGATGGGCTCTTTTACATTGGGTTATTGCAAATGACCATAAAAAGATAGTAGAAGTTCTAATAGCAAGTAAAGCTAGTGTTAATACGAAGAGTGAAAATGGATGGACTCCTTTACATTGGGCTGCTGAAAATGGTTATACAGATGCAATAAATGCTCTATTAGCAGCAGGGGCTGATGTTGATGTGAGAGATTGTTGGCTTTACGATACTCCTTTACATTTGGCTGCTGAAAATGGCCATACAGATGCAGTGAATGCTCTATTAGCAGCAGAGGCTGATGTTAATTTACAAAACGCGCGTGGCAAAACTCCTTTACATTGGGCTACTAAAAATGCCCATAAAGAGATAGTAGAAGTTCTAATAGCAAGTAAGGCTAGTGTTAATGTGAAGGGTGAAAATGGATGGACTCCTTTACATTGGGCTGCTGTGAATGGCCATACAGATACAGTGAATGCTCTATTAGCAGCAGAGGCTGATGTTAATTTACAAAACGCAGATGGCAAAACTCCTTTGCATTTGGCTGTTGAAAAGAAACACAAAAGTGCAGCGGAGTTTCTGATAGCACATGAAATTAAGTTACAAGGTTCCAATGCACAAAAGCCAGAATATCTAGTACAACATAATTCTAATTTTACAAGGGAAATGTCAGAATATTGGAATAGGTGCCTAGGTGAATACGAAAAACTTGAGGAGGAAGATAAGTTACTACATGACTTTTTGAAGGAAAGTGACACTAGTACATTAGTAAGTATATGGGAAAAAAATGAAGATATATGCAGTAAGTTTGATAACCAAAAAAGCTTACAAAGGCAATATCCAGAATATGCTTATACTCTAATTAATAAAGCTAACGAAATAAAAAAAGAAATTTTTCTGCACAATCATGAGCCGCTAATTGATGCTTTATCAACGCATTATAGGCGTGATTTTCAAGCAATGATATTTGCTGGTATAGAAAACTTTTTTAAAGTTCACAAAGATGACTTTAGAAAAGAGTTAGGAAATGGAGGAATCACTCTAATTAACTTCGTAGATTTTGAAAATTTTGCAGAAAGGCATGCTCCTACATTGAAAGTAAGAGCGTTTGCAAAGGTTATAGAGAATAACCTATCAAGCGAGAGCCCTGATGATCAAAACATTGATCAAGCTTGTTCTTCTAGTGTTGATGAGCAAGTTCCTCAGCCTGTAAGTGAAATAACTGGCATTATTAAACACATAGGTGCAAGTAATAGTGAGGCTTCTTCAGAACTCGAAAGTAATGGTAATCAACAAAGTACACAACCAGAATTTTTAACAACCAACGGTAACTCTAGTAGCATAGCTTCTGAAAGTGGCAGTACTAAAATACTAGTTTCAGATCAAGAAAATGACATCCAGAACAATAATATACAACCAAGTTCACGAAGTGAAAAGAGGAGCAAACTGCCTATTGTAACTGCCTCTGTACTGGCAGTGGCTGGAGTTGCTTTAGGAGTAGCTATTGCAGTTCACTTAGAAATGTTAGCGGTGGGAATAGTGGTTGGAGCTTGTTGTCTGGTTGCTGCTGCGATCATATACTATTGTAATCAGCCTTCAAAGTCACTTGAAAATAGCAACGTCCAAGGGTTTTCTGGAAACCATGAACAACCTACTTTGTAAAATTCACAAGACCTATTAAAATATTTTTTTACTTTTCATCGTATATTTCTCAACATATTATCTTTAAGTACTAAAATAATTAACAATATGGCATTATTAATAGTTGAATCACCTGCGAAAGCAAAGACAATAGGTAAATATTTGAGTAAAGAGTTCAAAGTAGCTGCATCCTTTGGACATGTGAGGGATCTTCCAGCAAAAAACGGCTCTGTCGATCCGGATAATGATTTTGCTATAAAGTATGAAACCATTGAAAAAGCAGAAAAATATATAAAAGAGCTAGTAAAAGCCGCAAGCAAAACATCAGATATATATCTTGCAACAGACCCAGACAGAGAAGGGGAAGCAATGGCTTGGCATGTGATAGAGACATTAAAAGAAAAGAAAGCAATCAGTAATGAAAACAACATTTATAGAGTAGTCTTTAATGAGATAACAAAAAGAGCAGTACAAGAGGCTATAAAAAATCCACGTGAAATAAATATGGATTTAGTGCGTGCACAACAAGCACGTAGAGCTTTGGATTATCTAGTTGGGTTTAGTTTGTCACCACTGCTGTGGACAAAATTGTCGGGGAGCAAGTCTGCAGGACGCGTGCAGTCTGTTGCATTAAAGATTATATGCGAACGAGAAGATGAAATTAGTAAATTTATAACACAGGAGTATTGGAGCATAAAGGCAGAAATGCAAAATAGCAAAGATGAGGCTTTTTTTGCTATGCTAAGCCACTATGACAATAAAAAGCTAGAAAAATTTGATATTAAGAATGAAGAAGAAGCAAAGAACTTAGTCAGGGAGATTGAGTCAAGGCAATATGCTGTAAGCACAGTAGAACGCAAGCAAGTTAAGAGAAACCCACTTCCTCCGTTTATTACTTCAAGTCTTCAGCAAGATGCAGTGAATAAACTGTATTTTAATGTGAAAAGTGTTATGCGCATAGCGCAAAATTTATATGAAGGTATCGATATTGGTGGTGAAACTGTAGGGTTGATAACTTACATGCGTACAGATGGGTTTCATATTGCAGATGAGGCTATAAACTCAATTAGAGGGTCAATTAAGTCATTATATGGTGATAAATATTTACCGCAGTCTCCTCGTAAATATGTAAAAAAGGTCAAAAATGCTCAAGAAGCACATGAAGCAATTCGTCCAACTGATATCAATAGAACGCCGGGTAGTATTAAGGATTACTTAACGCCAGAGCAATTTAAATTGTACGATTTAATCTGGAAAAGGACCATTGCAAGTCAAATGGAGTCGGCGATCCTTGATCAAGTGGTAGTTGAAATTAGTTCTACTGATCAAAAAGTAGTTCTGCGAGCAAGTGGGTCGAGTATATTCTTTGATGGTTTTTATAGAGTCTATCAAGATAACATGGAAGCCGAAAATGAAGGCCTGCTACCTGCCATGAAGGAAGGGGAAGCATGCAAGCTGATTTCAGTTGAGCCAAAACAACATTTCACTCAACCGCCACCTCGTTATAGTGAAGCAAGTATCGTAAAAAAAATGGAAGAAATCGGTATAGGTCGACCATCAACTTATGCAACAATTATTTCGGTATTACAAGATCGTGAGTACGTTTCATTGGATAGCAAAATGTTTATTCCAAGCAGTCGTGGTAAAATCGTTACTATATTTTTAGAAACTTTTTTTCAGCGTTGTGTAGAGTATGATTTCACAGCACAAATGGAAGAAAAGCTTGATTTAATTTCAAATGGACATGCAGATTGGAAAAAAGAATTAGGCCACTTTTGGGTGCCATTTTTTGGTCATGTAAACTCTGTTAAGCAAATGACGCATGATGAAGTTTTCAGCGGCATTCACGATTTGGTAATCGATTGGTTTTGTTCAGAAGAAGGAAAAAAAGAGGTGAATACGAAATGTCCTGCTTGCTTAGGTGGCATATTGAAATTGAACTTTGGAAAAGCCGGGGTGTTCCTTGGATGTTCTAACTATCCTGAATGCAACCATACAAAAGAAATTACGGGCAGTAACGACAATTCAGAATATCCAAAAAGTTTAGGTATAGATGATATAACAAACCAAGAAGTGATGATCAAAAAGGGTCCTTTTGGACTTTATCTGGAGTTTAATAACGAGTTAAAAAAGAAAAAAACGGTTTCCATACCAAAAGATATAAATGTTAATGAGATTGATCTGAGCACCGCTACTCAGTTACTTTCCTTGCCAAAAGTAATCGGAGAACACCCTGAAACCGGAAAGGAAGTAAAAATAGGCCTTGGGCGATTTGGGTACTATATTTTCTATGATGGTAGATACTTTTCTCTTAAGAAAAGCTCCAAAGAGGTGCTGAATACAGAATTGAGCGAAGCTGTACAAATTATTGCAAACAGTCCACGCAAAGAGTTAAAATCTCTCGGGGTTAATGAAAAGGGAAAAGAAGTTTTTATCTGCAACGGTAGGTACGGATTCTATATAAAATGCGGTAAAACAAACGTTGCTTTGGGCAAGAGTGCAGATATTGAGAGTATAGATCTGGAGAAGGCTTTAGAGTTGATTAAGGGTAAGAAGTAGACTTTTATTGAAATATTAGGTAAAGTTAAAATATACTCTAATAATGCGGTGGGATAAATGATATTTTACACACAGGGCGACACTCCAGCTTTATGTAGGTTAGATTACACGGATGTAAGTAAGTTAGTAGGCATACCAAATATCACAAGACTTGATTTAACTGAGTGCAAGATTAGTGTTGAAATTGTAAAAGAATTAGCTGAGCTCAAAAATCTTACTTCACTTCATTTAGGTAAGTGCAAGATTAGTGTTGGAGTTGCAAAAGAATTAACCAAACTTACAAATCTTACTTTACTCAATTTAATTGGTTGCAAGATTAGCAATGAAGTTGCAAAAGAATTAGATAAACTCAAAAAAAATCTTCCTTCACTTAATATAATTGGTTACAAGATTAGCGGTAAAGGTGCAAACGTAAAATTGCAGGATGAGGTATCAAACTCGCAAGAAAAACTTAAAAGCAGTAGCAAATACTATATTTGTGGAGCAACAGTTGGTTTAGTTATTGGTCTAGTTGCAGCATATTGTTTAGGGGCTGCTGCTTTAACTCCTGTTGGTGTTTCTGTTGCAGCGTTTATTGCATCTGCTGTGGTTGGCGCGTTACTCGGAGCTGGGGTGGGTTATGCTGTGAGTACATATCTTGAAAGCACTGAATTAAACAATATGCAACCACGAAGGAGTTGTTGAAGATCCGTGTTAAATTCTAGTACAGGAGCTTTTTTCTAATGCTAAAGTTTACAGTTGAAACAAACCACTTGGCCACGTGGAACTGATTTCAGTTTATCAGTTGAAACTTGATTTGAGCAGAATATGCATTTTATTGTGTTGCTTGGAGTAAGTGAGTTATCAACAGCAATTCTATCATCAAAAACAAAACATTCTCCTTTCCAATTACCATTTTTATTATAAGTTTTTTCAAGGTAAGAAAGAATGCCGCCTTTAAGATGGTAAACATCACTAAATCCAAGGCTTTTCATATATGCTGTAGATTTTTCGCATCTAATCCCACCAGTGCAGTACATAGCCACTTTCAGGTCTTTACTCTCAGAAAATGACTCTGTCCACTGAGGAAACTCACGGAAACATTGTGTGTGTGGATTAATTGCATTCTTAAACTTGCCTAATTTCACTTCATACTCATTTCGTGTATCTATTACTAAAACGTCAGGTTGAGAAGTAAAATCATCCCAATGCTCTGGATCAACATATTTACCCTTAAGGGAAATATCAAGATTGCCTACACCAAGATTCACAATCTCTCTTTTTAATTTTACCTTCATCTTGCTAAATGGTTGATATTCTGCTGCACTCTCTTTCCATGTAAGGTCCCTTAGCCTATAATCAGAACGTAGAAAATCGAATATTTTATCAATCGCGTTTCTTTCACCAGATACGGTTGCATTAATACCCTCTTCTGCAAGGAGTATAGTACCCTTTAATTCAATGTTGTCGCATGCAGTTTTTATTTCGTCTTTCATGTCATAATAATTAGAGAGTTCTACAAAGTGATAGAAAGTTGCAATGACGAAGCTCATGATTATTCACTTATCAACTAAAAACATGATATACAAAATTATAAAGATATTCAATAGTACGGCTGTTAATTACTGGATATCTTTAGTTTTTACATATAACATTTTAATATCAAATATAGATCCAAATTAATGTTTTTGAGAGTATTTAAAAATATATTCTTATTTTCAGTAAGTATATTATTCGTCTGTCCTATACTATCGTTAATATCGATTCTATTTACAGAATCAGCAAATTCTGGATGGGTAATCAGCACACTTTTCCCTGAATATATACTGAATACGTTAATTTTGATGATAGGAGTGGGGGGAATATCCTTTATATTTGGAGTAATTCCAGCTTGGCTTACCACATTTTTTTCATTTCCTGGAAGTAAAATTTTTGAGATTGCTTTGTTCTTTCCAATATCGATTCCTGGATATATAGTAGCGTTCGTCTATGTAAATACACTAGAGTTTTCAGGTCCGGTGCAGAGCTCATTAAGAGACATTTTAGAGTGGAGCAAAGGTGACTATTGGTTTCCTGAAATAAAATCCCTAGGTGGTGGAATATTAGTAATGGGATTCAGCCTATATCCATACGTTTATATGTTAGTCCGCTCAAGTCTAAAGAATGTTAGTAACTCAGTCACTATTGCGTCAACACTTGGGTTCTCCTCATTGAAGAGCCTGTTTTCTGTCATCATACCCTCCATACGCCCATCAATTATAGCTGGGTTGTCTTTGGTACTAATGGAAGTAATTACAGATTTCGGCACACCACAGTTTCTTGCTATCGATACTTTTACGACAGGAATATATCGCACCTGGTTTTTACTGCATGACAAATATTCAACTACTGTTTTAGCAGTTGCAGAGTTGATTTTCGTTGCAACACTAATAGCTATCGAAAAAAAACTACAAAAAAAAGGAATATCCTACTCTTCAATCAATACCAATTCAGATTATCACAACAAACGGAGTATAAGTGGCGCTATACCGTTGATCTTTGCTTATCTTATGTGTGTATTGCCGATATTAATAGGTTTTATTTTGCCAATGATTCCGCTCATATATTGGAGCATAGAGAAGGGGTTTTTCATATACGAAGCAAGATTCTATAACATAATAGCAAATAGCATTAGTTTATCATTTATCACCGCATTAATCTCAATTAGCATTGCAATAATGATTGGATATACGGCGCGTAAAAATAAGGTAATCAACAATATAGCGCGTCTCATTTCTTTAGGCTACGCAATTCCAAATGCAATTATCGCAATTAGTATAATAATATTTTTAAGCAGAATATCCTCTTTCATTACTCAATATGTTGTGGAAATTAGCTTAGTAGGAACTATTGGCGCATTAGTTTACTCATATTTATTCCGTTTTTTTGCTATATCTTTCAAGGCGGTAGAGTCAGGGCTCAAAAAAACACCAAATGAAATTGAGTGGACTGCATATACTATGGGTCATGGACCTATTTCCACATGTTTGAATGTTCATATCCCTCTCATCAAGAAGAGTATATTATCGGGATTTTTGCTCGTATTTATGGATACTATCAAAGAGCTCACAGCAACACTTATTATAAGACCATTTAATTTTGAAACTATATCAACTAGAATATATGAACTTGTAAGCGATGAGCGCTATAGAGAAGCTGCCCCATTTTCGTTAATAATAGTTATAATAGGCTTAATCTCTACAATAACCTTATTTACACTTGATGATAAGGATAAAAAATAAACGTGTATCCGTTCAGCGGAGTGGCAGAATAAGGTAGACAAGGTGATCTAAAAAGATAATCATAGAGCAAAAGTGAAATAATATGGTAAACCTTTTAGAACTTTGCAAAAATTTACAGCAAAAAATAGAAAGGTTAGAAGCAAAAATAGAAAGATTGGAAAAAGAGAATGAAAGTTTAAAAGCAGAAAATAAGGCTTTAAAGATAGAAAATGCTGAGTTAAGAGAAAGACTCGGTTTAAGCTCAAAAAATTCATCAATACCAAGTTCCAAAGAGTTGTATAAAATAAAAAAGAATAAGCCGAAAAGCGAAAGGAATATTGGCGGTCAGGTTGGTCATAAAGGAAGTTTTCGCGCCAACATGGATGCAGATAAAGTAGTAAAGATAGAGTTGCCTAATACTTGCGAATGCGGAGGAGAAATTGCAATATGTGAAAAACCATATATTCATCAGAAAGTTGATCTTCCAGAAATCAAGCCTTATGTAGTGGAATATCAGTTAGAACATGGCCGTTGTCGGAGATGCGGAAAGAGAAGAAGTAGCAAGTTACCGGAAGGTGTTACGCCAGATACATTTGGTCCAAGGGTTAAGTCAATAATTGCAGCGTTCAGCGGATTCTACAAAAATTCAAAACGCGAAATAGCGAGTGTCGTAAATGATATCTTCAATTTGAACATAAGCGTCGGTAGCATATCAAATAGTGAACATAGAGTTGCTTCAAAATGCAAAAAAATGTATGAGCAGATCGAACAAGAGATAAGTAGGAGTAAAGTTCTACATATTGATGAAACGAGCCATTATAACAAAGGTAAACTCGCTTGGTGTTGGATGTTTGCAAGCAATACGGCAAGTTTTGTAAAATTTACAGAGTCAAGAGGAATGAAAGTTTTACAAAATAGTAAATTCTGCAATCGCAATAGCTTGGTAATAACTGACAGGTATGCAGCATACAATTATTTTGCCGATAAAAACAGGCAAATCTGTTGGGCACATTTATCAAGAGATTTTGAAAGATTAGCACATAGTTGGAATATTGAAGTTAAAGTTCTGGGTTGTTACTTGAGAAACGTGGCCACTGAATTATTTGCACTAAAAAAAGCTTTACTAAAAAGTGAGATAGATGTTTTGAGGTTTGTCAGACGTGCCAGAAAATTAAGAAAACGTACAAAGTATTACTTGAAGGAGATATCTCGTTTACCTGAAGCAATTGGAGCCTCTCGAGTTGCAAAAAATGTTCTGAGATCTGAAAGAATGATGTGGAAATTTTTAGATGACCCAGAAAATATTCCGCTGACAAATAACCACGCTGAACGGCAAATTCGGCATTATGTCGTTTATCGCAAAAACTCATATTTTACACAATCAAAGCGGGGAAATACATTCCTTGAGCGGATAATTTCATTATACTTAACTTGGAAACAAAGGGGTCTCAATCCTTTCCAAAATCTCCTATCTATTGTTTCTTAAACCACTCTCCTGAACGGATACTATCTATCACATTAGTGAAATATTTCAGCTCTTTATACCCTCCATGTTTAACTTTATTATGCTCTATATATGATTTATCATCGTTAAGCTTGATGAAAAATATTGGAGTGGCTGTGATACCAAGTTTATTAATTGCCAGTGATTTATCATTTACGATTTTATCCATTATTTTCTTATCATTAATGCATTGGTTAAATGCATCTTGCTTTAAGTTGCTTAGTGCAGCAATTCTTTGTAGTAAAGTCAAATCACTTAAATTGTAGTAATTCCACGAATCTATTGAGTTAAAAACAGCTTTGTTAAAATTAAAGTAGTCTTCTTGTTTTTCGTAGCAATGACTTAGCATTGCAGCCTTTAGCCCTCTGTAATCCAAAGGAAAATGACGAAATATATATAACATCTTACCTGTGTCTATATATTTCTCTTTAATTTTAGGAAAAACATTCCTATGAAAAAGAGAGCAGTGATAGCAAGTTAATGAAGCATATTCTATCATTAGAATTGGTGCTTTTGGATCTCCTAATAATTTATCATCAGGTAATGGCGATAATAGCTCATTTGATGTTATTTCATTGGGTTTTTTTTGAATGTATTGGCTATCGTATAAATCTTGCTTAACAACTGCATAAGAATTAACACTTATGAAAATTAATAAAAACAATAGTCTAAAAATCATTACAATCTAAACACTTAACTTACTAAAAAAAATTATACATTTATATTAATAATGTCAAGATAACTTTTGTTTAGCAAGGCTTTCAGCCCTATCTTTAAATGCAGCAATTATTTTACTTTGTGTATATTTATATACTGAGTTTAATAGGGTTGAAAATGAGTTGGACTTAAACTTAAACTCTATATAAAACTTTACCATAGTTTTATTTTCATCTATGGGAATGAATTGCCATTTATTGCATAGATGTTTAAATATTCCATTTGATGATACAGCTTTTATCCAACCTTCATTTGTTCTACTTGGAGAAAGAAAGGTTACCTCTGATGTATATCTTCCTTTAATTCCATGAAAAGCTGCTAGAAGGTCCACAACCATTTGATTGTCAATTTTTTCTTTTATATAAACGGCTTTGCACCAAGGAACAAAATCAGGATACCTTTCAACATCAATTACAATTTGGAATACTTCATTAGGCGAACATAGGAAGGTACCTTGTTCTCTGTATTGATGAAGCATAAATTTAGTACCAATCAAAAAAGGATCCGTATCTACCGTCAGCCTTAGTAGATTCCTGAGACCTGAAGTTAAGGTGGGCATCGCATATTAGTTTCAACGAAACCAGCAGAGGCAATTCCCTTCTCTAGAAATTATCGCTCGGGAAATTTAACTTAACTCATAACGCATAGCACAGACCCCTACTTGAATTATAGATGATTTACACAGGGCATGTCTATAGGTATATTAAAAGTCAGCGATTATTATTTAATCTTTATCAAACTTTGCATTTTAAGTATATCTTATGAATATTACTAAAGTTTTAATCATTATTGTTTTTATTGTAATTTCTTCAAGAGCTTACACTAGTTGTACAGATCACAAAATTTTTGTGCATACTATGAAGCAACAAGTAGACAGCATATCTACAAAAGGAAATAGAAAAAACCTAGAGCATGTACACGAAAAGCTTCAGGAGGTCATTCAGAATAATGTTAACCTCAAAGAAATATCTCGATTTGTCATGGGAAAATATGGGGTTTTGACTACCCAGAAGGAAAGGGAAGATTTCTTAAGAGAGTATGAAGTGTATCTTACACGTTTGTGCGTTAAAATTTTATCTAAATACATGAGTAATAGTGAAATGATCATAATGAGTACAAAAGCAGTTGACGATGAAACTTGCTTAATTGGCACAAGGTTCTCTTACGGTGATGAAGAATTTACAAATATTGATTTTAAAGTTACTAAAAATCACAGTTCTTTCTTGATAAGTGATGTTGTAATGAGTGGAATAAGTATTGCTATTAATCAACGTTCTCAATTTAGTGAGAAGATTGACACGCATGGCATAGCAAGTGTGATAGGTGAATTAAAATGTAACAATAATCTATGATATATATGCCTCATTGGCCTAAGCCACTTGGTAGCAGGCCGAATGATTTTTCTCTTGATCGCATAAAAAGCTTTCTTAGTAAACTAGATAATCCCGAGAAAAAAGTGCCTCCCGTAATTCATATAGCTGGAACTAACGGGAAAGGCTCAACACTAGCATTTATAAGATATATAATGCAAGCAGCAGGGTATAAGGTACACGCATACACTTCTCCACATTTGGTGAATTTTAATGAAAGAATAGTTATTGCAGGCAGTTATATCGACGATAATGAATTATATAGCTTGTTAGAAGAATGCCGTGCCGTAATTGCAGAACAACCTATCACTCTGTTTGAAGCTGCAACTATTGCAGCTTTTTTAGCTTTTTCTCGTCATAAAGCCGATATAACTTTAATTGAAGTGGGTATGGGTGGGAGACTTGATACAACAAATGTTATAGATAGTCCGATTTTAACAATAATTACTTCCATTGCACTTGATCATACGGAATATCTTGGCCCTACTGTAGAGACCATAGCAGGTGAAAAGGCTGGAATAATGAAACCTAATGTTCCTTGCGTAATAGCACCACAAGAAAAATCTATAATGAATACACTAGAATTCCATGCAATAAATAAGAAATCTCCTCTGTATAGAGGAGGTTTTGAATGGAATTGCAAAAAAAAGAACAACAAAATGGTTTTCCAATCAGCTATTCAATCAATAGAATTTCCTTTGCCGTCTTTAAAGGGTGATCACCAAATAATCAATGCAGGCAATGCTATTGCAGCATGTAGCATTTTGAGTGGAAAATATGGATTTGATATTGGAGAAGAGGATATCACTTCAGGTTTACAGTGCACTTATTGGCCTGCACGACTGGAGCGTATAAAAGAGGGCAATTTAATTTCTTTACTACCAAAAGATTGGCAATTATTTTTAGATGGTGCGCACAATAATGATGGTGCTAGAGTACTATTTCAGTGGGTAAGAGATAACTTTGCTGAAGATGTCTATATAATTTTTGGTGTTACTCGTAACAGAAATGTAGAAGAGTTCTTAGAACACTTAAAACCATATATCAAGTTATTATGTGCGGTTTGTGTTAAATCTGAGCCTAAAGCAACAGATACAAACTTGATTAGGGAAAAAGCCAATAACATAGGAATAAAAGCAATGGAGTGTGAGTCAATTGGCGATGCAATATCAAATCACATATTAAAAGCCTCTATCCAAAACGTCAAAACCATACTGATCTGTGGCTCATTGTTCCTAGCTAGAGACTTCGCTATGGAGAATAGCTAACTTTGATGATATTAACTGACCGATGGGGAAATAACTTTGATTGCTCATAGTACTGCTTGGCTTTTCGTTATCGACTTCTATAAACTGATCATCACCTTTAAATTGCTCCTCAATTGAATTTATAGCTGTCTTTTTGAGAATATAATTACTTGCAGCATTTAAAATAGGTGAAGTAACAATTAAAAGCGTGAATGGTAATGAAAGTAATAAGCCGGATAACATCATAGAGTTAGTTATACCAAAGCCGTTGGCAACTAAATCTAATCCCACACCGAAAAACATTAAAGATGTACAGATTGTGTTGCTCAAAATAACTGAATTTTTTAGCCACTTTAATTTAGTCCTATCACTCTTTGAAAAATTTTCGCATTCTTGGTCAAAGTTAAACAATAATAAAATATTAGTCTGATGATTAAACTCTTTCCCATTTCTAGTATAAATGCTCTTAACAGCTAGACTCAAAATAGATCCTGCTAACAAGGGAGCAAGAAAACCTACTGCTATTGGTACATTAGAAGAAATACCATTAATTATTAAAAATGCAATTGATGTGAAGGATACTAAAAGAACTCCTAAGAGATTTGAATAAGAAGAATATTTTACATAAGCAGTTACATTATTGTTAATTGACTGCTGCTTATTATAGAGTTTATTTCTGCACTTATCATCTAAGAGGTTGTCCGGAAACAAGTAAAAGGCTATAATATCTGAAATTTTAGTACGGGGTAAAGATGAGAAAAAAGTATCCAACAGATCTAAGCGAAAGGGAATGGGCAAGAATAGAAAAACACTTCAGAGTATCATACAAGAAAGGAGGAAGGCCGCCAAAGTATAGCAAAAGAGAAATATTAGAAGCAATTTTCTATGTATTGCGTACAGGGTGTCAATGGCGGTATTTACCAAATGATTTTCCGCTATGGAAGACTGTGTATGAGCAGTTCAGGCAATGGAAGAAGCAGGGAATTTTTGAGAAAATGAATTATGAAATTACAAAATATAGTAGAAGAAAAATAGGAAGGAATGAGCAGCCGAGTGCCTGTATAGTAGATAGTCAATCTGTAAAGACTACAGAAAAGGGGGGATCAAAGGCTATGATGGAAGTAAAAAAGTAAAGGGTAGAAAAAGGCATATAATTACAGACACTCAGGGTTTTATACTAGGTTGTTACGTAGGCGCTGCTAACGAAAATGATAGAGATGGTATTAAAATAGCATTAAACAATATGAGAACAAAATATACTAAAGTTAAAAAAATGTGGGCTGACATGGGATACCAAGGAAGAAATTTAAAGAATCACATAAAGGAAGAATATGACATAGATATTGAAATTGTTACAAGGCCTCCATGTAGATTTTGGGTGCACAAAGATACGCCACCTGAGCTACTACCAACAAGAGAACAAGGGTTTAAAGTACAGCCAAGAAGATGGGTTGTAGAAAGGACTTTTGCTTGGGTTAATAGGAATAGAAGGCTATCGAAGGAGTATGATTTACTCACAACATCCACTGAGAATTTCATATACCTAGCTATGAGTAGGGTTATGTTAAAGAGGGAATATGCTTGAATTTACTAGTTTCCGGACAACCTCTAACTATTAATGTTCTATAATATACATATTTCCAAACTATGTCAATTATTTCATAAATATCTTTGGTAAAAATTATTTCTGTTATGACTAGCATGATAAGTGTATGAAGCGACTAAAATTGTCATTACAGCGCTTAGTGTACGACAGTGCTCCAACATTTAGGGTTGCAGTTTTCATGGCAGATCTGAGTAGCTGACCCATCTAAGAGGTGTCATTCAAGTAGCTGACACTGGAATGGCTTTGTTGCATCGCACCTTATACGGTAGTAATTTACAATAAATTCATGTAGCCATTTCGAATTTAGTCATTTCAGTGTTGGCTACTTGGATGACACCACCTGCTATGCTGCAAATTGCAACGTTCGTACACTAAAGTATAGTGTGTTACTAACGAAGGCAAACAAATATCTGCTTTATGAAAACGTTAATATTTTTCATTGAAATAATACATAAATACTAGAAAAACCTTGGCAGGTTATTCGCGTTTGATTATCATAGAGAATTATATAAATTAATAAATGATCTATGGCAAGTAACCCAGAAGAAAGAAATAGTGATAAACAAAAAGCGCTAGATAACGCAATAAGCCAGATTGAAAAAGCATTCGGTAAAGGTGCAATAATGAAGTTGAAGCAAAACCCTGTAGAAAAAATAGACACAATATCCACAGGATCAATTGCGCTTGATTCGGCTCTAGGTGTTGGAGGTCTGCCAAAAGGGCGTATAATTGAAATATTTGGCCCCGAGAGTTCTGGTAAAACCACTCTTGCCTTGCACGTGATTGCTGAAGCACAAAAAAAAGGAGGATCATGCGCATTTATCGATGCAGAACATGCATTGGATGTCTTATATGCTCGTAAACTTGGGGTAAGCACTGATGATTTAGTGATTTCACAACCAGACACTGGAGAGCAGGCGTTGCATATTGTTGAGTATTTAGTGTGTTCTGGTGCGGTTGATGTGATAGTTATTGACTCTGTCGCAGCATTAACTCCAAGAGCTGAAATTGAAGGTGATATGGGTGATCAACATATGGGGCTGCAAGCAAGGCTTCTAAGTCATGGGCTACGGAAACTAACCTCTGCCGTTTCAAAAGCGAACTGTATATTGATATTTATTAATCAAATTCGTATGAAAATAGGAGTAGTGTATGGAAATCCTGAAACTACCACGGGTGGAAATGCATTAAAATTCTATACTTCTGTAAGGCTTGATATAAGAAAAGTTGGTGTAATAAAAGACAAAGAAAATATTACAGGTAATGAAACAAGAGTTAAAGTTGTAAAAAATAAAGTTGCTCCTCCATTTAGAGAAGCGAAATTTGATATAATGTACAATGAAGGTATATCAAAACTCGGAGAAATAATAGATATGGGAGCAAAGCTTGGTGTGCTTGAAAAAGCAGGCGCTTACTATTCATATAACAACACACGTCTTGGGCAAGGAAGAGAGAATGTAAAAACTTACCTAAAAACAAACAAAGAAGTCGCAAATGAAATAGAAACGAAAATCAGAGATTTACTCAGAAATCATGATAATTCTATCATAATAGACGAGGATAGTGAGCAACTTTTAGAAGAATCAGTTTTCTGATCTAAACTTAGGCATTAGATTTTGTGTTGGACGGGTTGTTACAGTATGACGGTAATTCTATGTGCTAATATAACAATCTGTAATGTTACCTTGTATCAAAAAGACTTTGCTGAAGCAGTTAAAAAAAGCTTTTCATGAGAAATTATAAATGATAAATTGTTAACAATAGGTTATTGTTAATAAGATTATGTGTTTTGGTTTACCTAATATAAACAGGGAAGGTTATTCATTTATAGTAGTTTCCTTTATAGTAACGTGTATAGCATTCTCTATATCTTGGGGGTTTGGCGTTACGTGCTTGTTTCCGACATTATTGTGTACTTATTTCTTTCGTGATCCAGCAAGAGCTGTGCCAAACAATAAGAATCTTATATTAAGTCCTGCTGATGGTGTGATTTCAAAAATTGAAGAAGTTAATTATCCTTTATCAGCAGAAAACGGAGAGGAGAAGAAGTTTACGCTTGTTAGCATATTTTTAAGTGTTTTGAACGTCCATGTGAACCGTATACCAATATCTGGTACGATAAAGGAAATGAGTTATAAAAAAGGCAAGTTTGTATCCGCAATGAGCAATAGGTCTAGTAATGAAAATGAAAAGCAGGTTATTGTAATTGAATACGAAAAGGGGAAAGAAATTATTGTGGAGCAAATAGCTGGATTAATTGCACGTCGTATCGTTTGTAATTTAGGAATATCCCAGAACGTAAAAGCAGGTGAAAGGTTTGGAATTATAAGGTTTGGCAGTAGAGTGAATATCTATGTTCCTGCTGATACAGAAGTCAGAGTTTCAGAAGGGCAAACTGTTATTGGTGGTGAAACAATTATAGCAAACTTAAATAAGGAAAACGTTCAAGAGAAGCTTACTTTTGACGTTATATGAATAACGATGGAAGTAACAGTAGATTCTTACCTATTACTAAATTATTCCCAAACTTTATAACTTTATTGGGTTTATGTTCTGGTCTCACTTCACTTAAATTTACATTTAATGAACAATGGGAATTCTCAGTAATTTTTATCATCATTGCAGCAATAATAGATGGAATGGATGGCAGAATAGCTAGAATTCTAAAATCAACTAGCGATTTTGGAGCCCAGCTTGATTCTTTTGCAGATTTTCTAAATTTTGGTGCAGCGCCTGCATTTCTTTTGTATTTTTGGAAGCTAAACGAAATCAAAGTCATAGGTTGGATTTTAGTAATGATATACGTAATCTGCATATCAATAAGACTTGCAAGATTTAATGTTTCGCTACACTCAGAACAACCATACTGGGAAAAATTTTTCTTTTCTGGTGTTCCAGCTCCAGTGTGTGCTTTACTTTCTTTGTTACCAATAATTATTACCTTTCAATCTCATGAGAGTGAATACTTACTTCTCATAGAGCGATTTTTTAACACAAGAAACGTAGCTTGTTACTTTCTGGCCATTTCATTTTTTTCGATAAGTCACATTCCAACTTTCTCTGCAAAATATATTTATATTCCCAAAAGCCTATCCTATATATTTGTGTCATTTTTTGGAGTACTTATTGTATTTTTCATCAGTAAGCCCTGGATGACTCTACCAATTTTAGGTATAGTGTATACACTTACTATTCCAATAAGCATCGGGTTTTACATATATTTTACATATAAAACTCGTTAGCTAACAAAAAATAGAAAACTGCATGATTTTGAAGATAAGTGAACTATTAAATTCATTTCTGTATATAAAGATATTCAACATTCCATTTATAATTATTTGGGTAATTGCAACTGGAATCTTTTGTACTGCCCAGTTCAAATTCATTAACTTTAGGTTACTTAAATATGGAATACAGACGCTATTCAATCTAAAGTGTAATAACAGCAACAATGGCATAATCACTCATATTCAAGCGTTTGCAACAGTAATTTCAGGAACAGTTGGTCTTGGAACAATATCAGGAGTTGCAATAGCTATCACAATAGGGGGCCCAAGTGCAGTTTTTTGGATGGTAATTACCGGAATACTTGGTATGTCGATAAAGTTTGCCGAGGTGGTGCTTGCATTTACTTATCGCTCTGAAAATACAACTGGCGGGGCTTTTTATTACATGAAGTACGGGCTTGCAAAAATTGGATTTGCAAAAACTGGTAGATTTCTTGCCTTCACTTATGCGATTATGCTACTTATTGCAATGATTTTGGGCGGTATACCATTTCAAGCAAATCAAATAGCAGCACTATCAAATAACCTCCTAGAATACAACGCATCCATTATTATATCCCTGCTTGTCTTTATTGTAATATTGGGAGGAATAAAGCGCATTGCTTTCGTTTCAACGAGCTTAGCACCAATTATGATAGTGCTATATGTGGGTATGTGTATATATTTAATTTATGTAAACGGAAGTAATTTGCTGAATGCTCTATCCATAATATTCCAAGATATCTTCAATAAATCAGCTATAGGAAGCGGAGTATTGAGCGGATTAATAGCCGGAGTGAGAAGATCAGTGTTTGCTAACGAAGCAGGTACCGGAACAGCAGCTATAGCACATTCAGCTGTAAAAGAAGAAGATCCAATTAAAGTTGGGTGCGTTGCAATGATTGCACCACTTATAGACACAATATTAATCTCATTTTTGACTGGTATTGTGATAATTATCACTGGTATGCATAGCACTGATAACGTGGGTGATATTACACTAATTAGTTCGATATTTTCAACAGCTTTGCCCTTGTTCAGCAAGTTAGTTTTTCCGCTAATGATGTTTTCCTTTGCATTTTCCACAATAATAGCTTATTGTTACTACTGTGAAGTTGCTTTGCTGTATTTATTTGGTAGTAAAAAAATACTGATACCGTTCCAAATTCTTATAGTGGTTTCAGTGTATATCAGCTGTATGTCAAAGAATATAGAATTTATATCTTATCTAGGTGACAGTTTGTTTATGTGCCTTATGATTCCAAATGCTGTTGCAATATATCTACTAAGGAGGGAAGTTTTGAATACAATAGATTCTTATTACAATTCTAAAGGGTATTAACATGATTTATAGATTGCTTTGTATGGTGTTATTTTGCCTATTGTTTAATGATGTGTACGCTGCTTCAGGTTTTTACGAAAGTTATGACGCTGTGTTGAACGGAATAAATAATTTCATGAATGAAGTACTGTTTTTCAAGATCCTTTACGTGCCATTTATAATCCTTCTACTAGTTTTTGGTTATGTGTTTCTAACATTACGGTTTGGATTTCTCAACATAAGAATGTTTAAGCATGCATTTGCTATTTTATGTGGAAAATATGACACGAATCACCATGATGGTCATATTACGCATTTTCAGGCATTTATGACTGCACTTTCAAGCACAGTAGGTCTTGGAACTGTTGCTGGAGTCGCAATTGCAGTTTCAATGGGAGGGCCAGGAGCGGTGCCTTGGATGATGATTACAGGTTTTTTTGGTATGTCAGCAAAATTTGCTGAGGTAACGTTGGCGTTTAGACATAGAACAGAAGATCAGGACCAATTGTTTAGTGGTCCCTTTCAGTATATAAGGAATGGTCTGGAGGAATTTGGATTTAAAAAACTTGGTATTGTGCTGGCTGCCATGTATGCAGTATTCTTTGTATTATCAGGTCTTGGTGGAAGTGTAGCGTTTCAAACCAATCAAATGGTTTCAATATTATCTGGCTATTCAAGTTGGGTAGATGGTCACTCTTGGTTTCTTTCTTCCATAATCTCTGCGCTGCTTGCTCTAGTGATTATTGGCGGAATTAAAAGGATAGCTAGAGTATCTTCTGCACTAGTGCCTATTATGTCACTTATATATATCTTTAGTTGTATTATTATTATTGCATTTAATATTCATAACCTTGGTTATACGTTAAAAATATTATTTTCCACTATGATAGATTTCAATGCTGTTGGTGGAGGGATGGTAGGAGCATTTGTTGCTGGAATTCAAAGGGCAATCTTTGCCAGCGAAGCGGGTGTTGGTTCTGCTTCAATTACTCATGCAACAACTAAAGATGAAGAACCAGTAAGAACTGGGCTTGTTGCTATGATAGAACCATGCTTTGACACAATGTTAATTTGCTGTTTAACAGGAATAACAATAGTAATAACAGGTGCATACCAGACTAGTGTTGGTGAAGGGATATTAATTACTCAAAAGGCATTTGAGACAGTTTCTCCATGGTTTCCTATACTTTTAACCATAGCTGCACCTTTGTTTGCATTTTCTTCGGTAATTTCATTTGTATATTGTTGTGAAATGGGGTGGTTATATTTGTTTGGTGCAAAAAGTATAGTGATATATCGCATAGCGGTAATAATTGTGGCGTTTTTCTCTGGCCTTTCTAAAGACATAATGGCTATTGCTAATATTGGCGGAACTTTATTCTCTTGTTTAGCTCTTATCAACATGACAGCGCTTATACTGTTTAGTAATCAGATTAACGAGGAAGTTCAGTGCTACCTAAAAAGGCTGAGGAATAATAAAATCAATTAAATTTTGGCATATGCGGAGAGGTATAGCTATAATAAGTAAGATTTCCCTACGTCATACCGCGATTTATTCGCGGTATCTCAGCATAGATCCCGCTAACAAGCAGCGGGATGACGAAATTTTGCGATTATTAATCAGTAAATTTTACCTGTGTTAGTTATAGTCCTTACACTATCCTACATACTCGGTTCAATACCGTTTAGCTTAATTATTACAAGAATAAAAGGGATAAACTTAAGAGAAGTAGGTTCAGGAAACATTGGTGCTACAAACGTTGCAAGGACGGGAAATAAATTTCTTGCTGCTTTGGCATTATTTCTGGATTCCTTTAAGGGATTTATTGCCGTTTATATAGCACAACAATTTTGTGATAATAACGATTTTTATATATATGTATCTGCAATTTTAGCAGTTTTAGGACACATGTTTCCTATTTGGCTAAAATTCAGTGGAGGAAAGGGCGTTGCAACCACTCTAGGGATACTGATAGCATTTAACATTGATATTACTTTAGTATTCGTAATAATTTGGATAATAGTCTTTCTTGCCTTTAAATACTCTTCCCTTGCTTCACTCAGTGCTACTTCAACGGCTGTAGCATGGTCCTTTTTTTTTCAGAGGAATTTGTTCTTAACATTACTAATTATAGGAGCACTGGTCTTCCTAAAACACCACAGAAATATTGTGAATCTTCTGCAAGGTAAGGAAAATAAATTTTTATAAGTGTGCTGACTCTGTTGCTATATTACTAACAGATACTTCATGCGAGAAACGACTTGAGACTACTTCTTCTACTTCTTTTATCATTTCTTCCATGTTTTTTCCACTTTTCTTACATGCATCATCAAGTGCTAATTTTAGTTTACGTATATCATTCTCTTCTAGCATCTTATTCATTTCTTTTTTCGTTATCTCTAATTTTTTTAGTAAGATGTTCTCCATTATCTCTCTCTCATCACCTTCATACTGGCCACTTAGTCTGCTATATGCAATGCAACACTTCTTTTCTCGCGGCAAGGTTGACAGACCCCGCAATGTAACATCCACTTGAACTTCTATAGAGTTAACTTCCCTAGCCTTTTCAGCAGCTTCTGACCTAAATTTCTCAACTTCTCCTATTATTATTTTGTTAGCTATTCTTTTAGCTCCATCCAAAGATGAATCCTTGAGAGAAAAATCTGTCTCGAGTAGATCTCGATTTAATAGCTCTAAGAATACTTTTTTTCCGATGTTTTCGAGTAAACTTTCTTGGTCACCTAAACCATGCTCCTGCAGTTTATTTCTCATGTGCTGAACCAGCTCACAACATTGTAATTTATTTAACTTTATAGAGCTAATATTTTTCATTAACGTCAGCACAATTTGTTCACTATATTGAGAAGTAATACTCAATAATTTTCTCATTAAAGGAATACTTACTTCTGAAATAAAATCATCAACTATTTTTTGACTTTCATCGTCTTCATAACCATTTTGAACGTCATACCAAGCCTTAAAAATTTCTTTATTGTTTTTCTTGTTTTTTAACCTGTCTAACATGAACTTACGTGCTTCATTTTGTGCTTCTGAAAGTAATATTTGCCTTGGAGGAGTAAATCTAATTTCTGGATCAGGATGAATACCCTCTAGCGTGCTTAACATTCTATAGATAATACCGGTGAAGCAAGTGTTAGGAATTCGCTCTTTTCTAGAGAAAGTTTGGCTATCAAGCAAATTTGTAATTAACGCGTCTTTTTTATTTTTTACAGCTTCTCTGTCTCCATCATTGCAGGCTTTCAGAACTAAAAGTAAAATCCGTCCACCTGTAAAGCCGGAGCTATGCTTTTGATCATCTTTGCAAAAGTCATTTAAAAATGCAATTACTCTTCCTTTATCTTCATCACTAAATTGACGATAATTAAGTTCATATAAATCATTTATATATTCAATAAATTGCTTGAATTCCCTATCATTAATAACGTCTTTGGATACTTCTTCACCATACTTATCTTTTAATTTATCAATATTTTTAATGATATCATCATTTAATTGATGGGGCAGTAAATGTTCAAGCTTAACATCAAAACTATTAACCATACCACGTAAATTCTCTTTTATACCTTCCAAAAAGAAATTTATAGAAGCTTTAAGCAGCGTAAATGGGTTAAAATCTTTTGGCCTTAGTTCACTCTGCAATAAAATTAATAGCATTGTAAGTGGTATAGTTCCCAGTAACGAAATAAGCAAGAAAGTGGTAGTGAAAGTTAGATATGTTATGAAAGCAGAAAACAAGAGGAAGGCTGCTACCTTGATTGTATTGTTCTTAAAAAATATTTCCCAATATTCCCTTTTGCTCATTTTTTGCTGTTTTGCCGTTTTTATTTCTTTGTAGATATAAAGAGTTTTAATTTCAGACCTGAAGAATATAGTACCAAGAGAAAAAAGAACATTAACGGGATTAGTGATAAGAGGTTGTCCGGAAACAAGTAAAAGGCTATAATATCTGAAATTTTAGTACGGGGTAAAGATGAGAAAAAAGTATCCAACAGATCTAAGCGAAAGGGAATGGGCAAGAATAGAAAAACACTTCAGAGTATCATACAAGAAAGGAGGAAGGCCGCCAAAGTATAGCAAAAGAGAAATATTAGAAGCAATTTTCTATGTATTGCGTACAGGGTGTCAATGGCGGTATTTACCAAATGATTTTCCGCTATGGAAGACTGTGTATGAGCAGTTCAGGCAATGGAAGAAGCAGGGAATTTTTGAGAAAATGAATTATGAAATTACAAAATATAGTAGAAGAAAAATAGGAAGGAATGAGCAGCCGAGTGCCTGTATAGTAGATAGTCAATCTGTAAAGACTACAGAAAAGGGGGGATCAAAGGCTATGATGGAAGTAAAAAAGTAAAGGGTAGAAAAAGGCATATAATTACAGACACTCAGGGTTTTATACTAGGTTGTTACGTAGGCGCTGCTAACGAAAATGATAGAGATGGTATTAAAATAGCATTAAACAATATGAGAACAAAATATACTAAAGTTAAAAAAATGTGGGCTGACATGGGATACCAAGGAAGAAATTTAAAGAATCACATAAAGGAAGAATATGACATAGATATTGAAATTGTTACAAGGCCTCCATGTAGATTTTGGGTGCACAAAGATACGCCACCTGAGCTACTACCAACAAGAGAACAAGGGTTTAAAGTACAGCCAAGAAGATGGGTTGTAGAAAGGACTTTTGCTTGGGTTAATAGGAATAGAAGGCTATCGAAGGAGTATGATTTACTCACAACATCCACTGAGAATTTCATATACCTAGCTATGAGTAGGGTTATGTTAAAGAGGGAATATGCTTGAATTTACTAGTTTCCGGACAACCTCTAATGCTTAAAGAAACAAAAGTTGCAAAATAACTAACAAACTTTAGCTTGCTAGATTCCTTTGAAGGAAATTGTATTTGAGAAATGCCTATCATAGCCTACCTTTGACATCATTACACTCTAGTAATAGCATAATAATTTAAAACGTCAATGTTTAAGTATTTTATTATCCGCACACTCATCGTATTCGATCTCGACTGTAGAGTGTGCTATCTCGAACCTATTTAGTAGTATTTTTTTTATCTCATACAAAATATCAGTGTGTTGTGCATCTTGCTTTACTTTGGCATGCATGGTAATTATAAAATAATTATCAGACAGTGACCATGCATGTATGTGGTGCACATCTATCACTTCAGGTAATTCTGATGTGATCTTACTTTTTATTTCCTCAGTAGATATCCCTTCAGGTGTACCTTCAAGAAGTATGTGGCAAGAATTCTTTAGAATTTTGTAGCCACTATTCAAAATGATTACACTGACAAATACCGATAAAATCGGATCCACCATTTGCCATCCAGTAAACATGATAATTATGGATGCAAGTATAGCAGCTACAGAACCTAAAATATCTCCTATAACGTGTAGTACAGCACTTTTTATGTTTATATTGCTCTCGCATTTACTATGCAATATAAAAAAGACTATGATATTAGAGATCAGGCCAAGTGTAGCAATTACTAACATTACTTTCCACTCAACATTGACTGGAAAAATAAACCTCTTTATTGACTCAATTATAATGATTACTGCAATGAGGAATAGAGTTAAACCATTAACAAATGCTGCAATTATCTGCAACCGATGATATCCGTATGATCTCTGCAAATCGGATTTCTTAGCTGAAAACCTATGTGCTAACCAGCTTAAAACCAAGGCAAAGAGGTCAGTGAGCATATGCCCTGCATCTGATAATAGAGCAAGCGAATGTGAAATTATTCCACCTACTATTTCCATAAACATTGTTATCGCAACTATTATTATGGAATAGATTAAGCGCTTGGACTGCGCTGCTGAGTGTTTACCGTTATGCACTGCTGTCATATAAAATCTTTTCATAAACAAAAACGTGGGTAACACTGGGTTCGAACCAGCGACCGCTTGCACGTCAAGCAAGTGCTCTACCAACTGAGCTAATTACCCATCGTGGTTTTAGTATAGTGCTTTGGTGGAATGAAAGTCAATAAACCACTTTGCTTTTGTCCTTGTCCAATGTGATTCCGGAATATAGCTGTATAGAATTTCAGCCATATTCTAAATTTTACATATTAAGTTAACTATCTATACTTTATTTATTAAGATATAAATTATATTAATACAGGGATTTACGTTTTTTTTAGGGAAATTATTTTATGCTTGATATTGAAAAATCAGCAAATTAGAGGTTAAAATTATGACAATTAGTCAACAAGTAAATAAAAATATAACTAAAGCAGAATATTTCAACAATAACGGCAAAGGGTTTAATTCGCCACATGTTATAGAAGTTGAAGATTTAAATATTAAAGTAGAGGTTTATTCTCACAATTTAAGAGCAAGTAAAGTTGCTAACATTGAAAGTGAGATAAGAGAAACAGCTACTAATTTTAAAAACGCATTCGAGTTAGAACGCGGCAGTTCAGAACAAACATTTAAAATTTACATGTTTGATGACAAGGATGATTACACTCACCTTGGCGGAAGCGAGCGTTTCGGTTCTTACCTTGGAGACGAAGGTGGTAAATGTTACTACAAAGGGAAAGCTGACGTTTTTGCTGAAATGTACGTCTACCAGCAAGGTGGCGTTCATAACCTTCAGCATGAATTTGCACATGGTTTAACTTACTTGGCTACAGGAGGCAAATCTTTACCTACAGTATTAATGGAAGGAATTGCAGACTACTTTGAGCATCATTCAGATCATAAATTCAATTCTCAAGGATCAAGTATCGACAAAACTGAAGCTGCAAATTTGGATTTAGATAAAATTTTAAGTTTAGAATACTCAAAGGACAGCGAAGCAAATAGCTTGGTTTATAAAACAGGTCATGCGTTGATAATGTACTTACAGGAAAAAGATCCTAGTTTATTAAGAGACTACCTAGATGCTTTACGTCAAGGTAACTCAGATGAGTCAAAAAGTTTCTTGAAAGACATAAAAGGACACGATACTGACTTCAAAAGTTGGCTTGCTGAGAATGATACAGAAACTGCAATGGAACATCTCAACGCTTTGCAAGTTACAAAAGGAGATTTCATAGCAATTGGTCAAGAAATAGTGGGTGGAGAAATTAAAAACGTATCCTACTATAAAGCAAATATAGAAAAAATGGATGGAGAAAACGTTGGAAGTTTTTCTCCTGTAGAACACGTTGCATTTTATGATGTTGCTCGTGCTATAAATAGGGCAACAAATGATACACTTGATATATCAAAGGAATATCATTTCCTCAAGGTAGTAAAAACTTCCGATGGACAGGATAAACTAACTTACTCTGACCAACAAGGTAATGAATATCGAAACAGTCAAGAGTATAAAAATCAGGCTTTAAGGATATTATCAAAATATGATACAGAAATTAAGAATCAGGTAGATGAATTTGATAATTTGAATAAAGAACGTGGTGAAATGTATCAAAAATATCATAAAGGAGAGATTACTATTGAAGAGTTACGTAATGAGGAAAATACAAAATACAGACCAGCATTTTTAAAGTTTGATCAACTAAAAAACAAAGCTGTTGATAAGATTGAAAATAATTCCCAAGCAGCAAAAATATTAGATGGGCTGGTCAATATCGATCCAAACTTAATCAGAGGTACTCATATTGATCTACAAGAAGGTAAGATTTTTTCTATGCAAGCTCATGGTCAAGGAGATATGGGTGCACTGTCTATATATGACGGAAATACAAAGCTTGGAGAATTATTGAGCGAATCAGGATTTTTTAAGCAAGTTGAAGGCCAAACTAAAGAAACTTTCGTTTTTGAGGATATATTACACAACTTAAATGTTTCATACGAAGGCGGTGCTTACATGGCAGTTACAAAAGAAAATGGTCATTATAAAGCTTCCCTAATAGATGGCAGAACAGTTGAACGCGATGAATACTTTGATGAGGCGCATTTACATGAAAATGAATTGTTGCATCCTAGCACTGGACACATCCAAAAAGATTTAGATTCTCTGCTCCTTAGAGGTACCAAAATTTTGAATCATCAGGATTCAGAACATGCTCAATATTCTAATGAGCAAAAGGCAAATGGAGTAATCGTGGAAAAAGGAAAATTATTGGATAATAAGGGAACAGATAGAACAGACGATGATGTACACGAAGCGGTTGTAAAGCAAGGAGACGAGCGCTTACATGAGTTCAAAAATATGGGCTTTTATATTACTGAGAAAGGTGATCTATTTATTCATGACCATGGAGCAAATGTAAGGTTTCAACTACCACAAAGTATTACTCACCTAAAATTAGTGGAAAAAGATGGAGCATATAAGCTTGTTCCGGTGACGAAAGATGGGAATGAACATCCAGTAGGTATGCCAAATATATCAGACGAATATAGATACATAGATCCAATATTTGCACATGAATATGAAAAGAGAGATTATTCCCATAAACATGTAAATGTGGGCCTTATAAACTTAGAGAAATATGGCTCTGGCAAACTTTTTGCTATAAAGCACGACCCAAATGATTACCACATACAAAAAAACTCTAGCGGTGAAATAGTTAGAATAAAAGATCAAACATATTTCACTAAAGTAAAATTGTTTGATGGCGACGAAGAAATTGGTATGTTATCTAATAACTTCCATAACTTCAAAGGGAAAATATTCTTTTCTGCTGACTACAACTACAGTTATAACGATTTCCTAGCATCTGTTTCTCCTCAAGTTGAAATTGAAGATATGGGAAATGGAAGTAAAAAAATAACTTTTTATCAAGGCAGTGGCGATATCGGTGATACTAATAGAGGCTACACGGACTATCAGAGAATATTTACAAAAGAGAAACAAACCGAAAGTCCAAAAGGGCAAGTAAGTGAAACTAAGACAGAAGTTCATAGTACTACTAATGTTGTTGCACAAGCTGCTGAAGAGAAAACTGCATCAAACGACAATAGTGAAATGCAGTCTGATCAGCCACAAATTCCAACAAGGGCAAAAAGGTCAGCTTCAGTGGAGGAGAAAGAGCAAGAACAGGTAGTATTAAAAGACACAATTCTCAAAATAGAAAAGAGCTACGAGCAGGACTCAGAAGGGAAGCATAAGGCAAATGTAACGATAAATTATAATGATGTGAAAGCCTTGTATGATAGAGCGGAAGGAGCAGAAAAGCAATCTGTGTTAGATTTTTGGAACAAACTGCACACATCAGATTATAAGGTTGGTGCTTTGCCGGAAGACAAATACTATTTTGAAAAAGGCAAATTCGTAATCCACGATAGTGGCACAAAGAAGCTTATAGTGTTACCTGAAGATAAGGTGTCCATCAAGATAATGAAGGATGGTGATAGTTATAGTTTAGCTATATCAAGTGGTAATGGCAAAGTAATAAACAGCATTAGTAAAATAGATAATCCAAATTACGAATTGCTGTCAGATTCAAGTCATTTCAATTCAGGGGAGCAAGATAATATTGTATTATCAGATCAACATCACGAATATAATCTTTATCTAGAGAATGGTTTTGTGAAAATGTTCGATTGCGCAAGCGATCACATTTATCACGACCACAACTCGGCCTATATCTAATACATACAAGGAGGGCAGTGCCCTCTTCTTGTCATTCCAGTGTCAAGCACTGCCGTCTTGGATGGAAACCAGCGTCACGCCCTGGAATGACAGGGTTTGTCATCCGAGTAGCCCCTTCGGTGTCATCCCAGTGCCCAGACACTGGGATCCAGAAAACTTAACTTTAAATAAGTGGCTGCATAATAAAGGCTGGATTCCAGACTGGAATGACATCATCTGCTACACACTTGAATGACAAGAGAAGAATTCTGAAACAACAAGTTTCAAGGAAATCTTATGTAAAATCTAGCATTAACGAAAATTATAATATTTTCATGCATGCTATGGTTTTTGTAATTAATGGAGTGTGATATGCCAGCTAGTTTAAAATTTGAAAGTGCTGCAGGAACAGCAGCAGCAACTCTGTCAGAAGTCAAACTTGTAACTTTGGCAGATAATACGGGTAATGAATATACTTTGGATATAACCACAAATGATCTTAAAGTGAGATATACACCAAATGGTGGTCAAATAACAGAGCACAAAATAACTGGTCTATCAACAGCTCTGGGAAGTTTACTTAGTACAAAAGATAATAATGAATCAGTTCTAGTAGATACATTAGGAAACTTTCTTGATAGCCCAGATAAAGCAAAGTATGATGGTCAAAATAACCAAACAGTAAAGGAGTTCTTAGTAGGTAAAGGGCTAAAAGGAGCAAATGGAGCTAAAGGGCTAAAAGGAGATAAAGGGGACACCGGGCTAAAAGGAGATAAAGGGGATACTGGTCCTAAAGGAGCAGATGGTAAAGATGGAGCTCAAGGCCCACAAGGAGAGAAAGGGGACACCGGGCTAAAAGGAGATAAAGGGGATACTGGTCCTAAAGGAGCAGATGGTAAAGATGGAGCTCAAGGCCCACAAGGAGAGAAAGGGGACACCGGGCTAAAAGGAGATAAAGGGGATACTGGTCCTAAAGGAGCAGATGGTAAAGATGGAGCTCAAGGCCCACAAGGAGAGAAAGGGGATCCAGGAGCAGATGGTAAAAGTCCAATAGCTGCTGAGAAAGCCTTACAAGAGCATGTAACAAAGATAAGCATAGAAAGTCCGGAATTTAAAAGAGCTGTGCAAGAGGAAATGTCACAACCGTATTTTGAGCCTCCAACAAGTGATGATGCTGCACTTAATTGGACTTGGTAATACAGCTTAGATCCAAGTAGTCACGCTACTTGGATGACGTCATACGGTCCTCGGATGACGGAAAAAGGACTCGGATAACACCCTACAATGTCATTCCAGCGCGTGACGCTGGAATCCAGCCTTTTCATAATCATTAAAATGTTGTATTTTAACATAAAACGGCTACTTTTATGCTTACCAACTTAATAAAATTCCTGGATCCCAGTGTCTGGGCACTGGGATGACAAAGGAGAGCAGTGTCAAGCACTGGGATGACACCCTACCAGCAGAAGTTACTCTCAAATGTTTGTTCATGCTAGCTACAAACATTAAGAAATTTACCAAACGAAAAAAAAGGCAAAAGAAGCCCTGGGGTTATTATCCGCTTTAAAATATTGGCGTTTTTTATGTTTTAAACGCTTGACAAGCGAAATTCAGCTGCTTTTAATTGCAACTAACTTACGCTGCAAATGTTTAAGAAATTTACTAAGCAGAAAAAAAGACAAAGAATCCCCGAGTTAGCTAGTCTTTTACTATCTCTGTCGAGTATTGGCATTTTTTGATGTCTTGTAACGCTTTATAAGCGCGTTCAGCTTATTTAGATAAAAATCTAGATGTAGATGAAGTTTTGTAAAGACATACAGTATCTATATACTGCAAAAAATTGAACATAAGACGCCGATACATTAAGTAATCCTTACCTTTTAATCTGCAGATTGGCGAAAGCAAATACAATAGCTTCAGTTTCATGATAAGGGGGCTGGCGAAGGGTGTCAAGTAAGTTTTTTGTTTCTGCGGGCTACTTGAATAACGCCACATAAATTAATAAATAGGAAAATTACTACAAATCTTTTCAACTTTAGTTTTTACCGTTCTTTCAATATCAGGGCTATTTCCGCTGATTAATCCCTGAACCACTTCATTTATTAGGCCGGCTATTCCTTTAAAATTTTCTGCCTCAAGTCCGCGTGTTGTCTCAGCAGCAGTGCCAAAACGGAGCCCTGAAGTGATGGTCGGCTTTGCTGTATCAAATGGTACAGAGTTTTTATTACAGGTAATACCGGCTCTCTCAAGGCTATCTACAACGTCTTTTCCAGTTAATTTCTGCGATCTTAAGTCAACTAGCACTATATGAGAGTCAGTGCCACCGGTTATAATGTCAAGTCCATGCTTTTGCAATTCTTGAGCCAGCACTTTCGCATTTTCCACGACTTTCTTGCTATAAGTCTTAAACTCTGGTGCTAATGCTTCTTTAAATGCAACAGCTTTTGCAGCTATCACATGCATAAGTGGCCCGCCCTGCAATCCTGGAAAAACTGCAGATTGAATTTTTTTGTGTAATGCTTCATCATTGGTCATCACTATTCCACCACGAGGACCACGCAAAGTTTTGTGAGTTGTGGAAGTCATAACATGTGCATATTCAGCAGGGGATGGATATTCGCCCGCTGCAATAAGCCCTGCATAGTGAGCAATGTCTGCAAGCAAATAAGCACCAACTTTATCTACAATTTCGCGAAAGCGTTTGAAGTCCATTTTTCTCGGATAAGCAGAAGCACCAGCTATGATCAATTTCGGTTTATGCTCCAGCGCCAGCTTTTCTATCTCATCCATATCCAGCAAGTAAGTGTCTTTATTCACTGTATATTGAATTGACTTAAACCATTTACCAGAAAGGCTTGGTGCCGCACCATGAGTTAGATGCCCACCGCAATTCAGTGACAATCCAAGTATCGTATCACCTGGAGCAAGTAGTGAAGCAAACACTGCTTGATTCGCCTGAGAACCAGAGTGAGGTTGAACGTTTGCAAATTTTACACCAAACAACTTACAAAGTCTCTCTATAGCCAGACTTTCAATTTTGTCCACATGCTCACAACCACAGTAATATCTTTTACCTGGATAACCTTCTGCGTATTTATTAGTCAGAAAAGAGCCTTGTGCCTCCATTACCGCTTTGCTTGCAAAATTTTCTGATGCAATTAATTGCAATTGTGATTTTTGGCGTTGTAATTCTTTTTCTATAGACTGATAAACCTCGTTATCAAAAGACTTTAAACTATTTTTAGAGCCACAGATTTTTTTTAAAACACTCATCATAGATCAAACCTCGCTTTAATTTTAAGATGCACAAGCAATTTTAAGACTGCTTATCCTGCTTTTTTAACCATAAGAGCCCAAAAACAGCTATCAGCAAACATACAGGAATAATAGATGTTGCTTTTATCAGCAATTCAGCACTATACACAGGATTTCCTTGTATCACTGTCCTATCCCAACACAAATCTATTATTTTTGCGATCCCAGTGTGAAAAAAATAGCCAAAAACCATAACTATCATGTTTGACACAGCTGTAGCCAGGCCTACTAAGTTATTATTTACATAACTTATCGCTTTGTAAATGGTAACCACCTGATATCCAGATGTGAAGCCAATAATAAAAAGCGTAGGTAATACAACATACAAGCCACCAATCTGAGTAAAAAGCAAAAGAAAACTAGCGATCATTGCAAATGAGCATGCAATTATTACTTCATAATGCTTATTTTTATATTTTTCCAATAAATAAGCCAAAGAGAATGATCCTGTTAACATTCCTATCAATATTACGGAAGAGAGAGAAGATGCCAAGTCTTCATTCATTTTATATACTTCAAAAAAGAATGCTTTCACCCAACCATCGGCAAAACCTTGCATTGGACCGACCATGAGTCCACCAAAAAAGCTAATTAGAATAATATGCTTGTTGAAAAGTATGTTTTTTAAGTCTCTAATGCTAACTTTTTCCTGTTGAGCATTGCTTTCAGGCGTTACTAAGAACAGCAACAGAGCAAGTAAACACCCAAATGCTGAGAATGTATAGATAACATAATTCCAGCCAAATTTATCGAGTAAGAAGTCTAAAGGTAACCCGCCACATATCCCTCCCAAAATTCCTATAATTATAGATAAGCTGGCCATTCTTGCTGATTTTTCTTGCGCAAAATACATGCTTGCAACTTTAAAGATTCCAATTGCCGAAGCGGATGACCCAATTCCCACAATTATTCTTCCAATTATTGAATAACTCCACTCATCAAAGCATATAAGCGGTAGTGTTCCGGTAAATGTCAAAACGGTACAAGCAGGTAAAACAAACTTTGGTCCAAATCTATCAAGGAAAAGACCAATAGGTATATGAGCTAGCGTATAGCCTACATAGTATAACCCACCAAACTGGCCAACATCTGCAATACTTATGTTAAATTTTGTTATTAATTCAGGCGCAATTATGTTTGGAATTACGCGTAATATATATTGGTATGCATAAAACAGTGACGTCAACAACCAGATTAAAAAATTCCTCTGCAACATGAATCTCAGCTAAAATTTAGGATTATAGATACTTTAGTTATAAAAAACAATACTATATTAATCATCTAAATCTGCTTAGCTCTTTTTACAGCTTATAACTTTAAGTAACCAAAAGCCTATCATTCCTATTAGTAGGCATATAGGTATTATTAACATAGACTTAACCATTACATCAGTTCCATAAAATGGCTTTCCATCGATAATTTCACCGTTCCAATAAAAATTCATTATATTTGCAATAATGACGTGAAAAAAATAACCAAAACTCATAACTATGGAATTACCTACAGATCCTGCACTTGCTACTGCTTCGTTTTTTACACAACTTACAACTTTAGCAGTAAAAACAATTTGGTATGCAGAAGCAAGACCAATAATGAATAGTAATATACATGCCAGGAGTTCACTAATATTGCATATAAAAAGTAATAAGAACACAATTATCATGGCCATAGCACAAGAAATTATTATTTCATAGTGCTTGGTTGGATTTTTTGCTAATATGTAAGGAAGTAATAAATGCCCAAAGCCAAAGCCTATTAGTATCCATTTTGAAATGCTATATGCAATGTGTCTATCTATAGCGTACATCTCATGCAAGAATGTTGCAGACCACGCATCTGCAAAGCCTTCTAATGGTCCAACCATAAAACCGCCAAACAAACCTATCAATAAAATATCTTTATTAAATATAACTTTGCTTAAAATTTTAATATTTAATTCTTCGTCTGAGGTGCCAACTTTAGGTATAGATATAAAGGTAGTTAAAGCAAGCAATAATCCAAGCATTATACACACAGTAAATAAATAATCCCACCCAAACTTATCAAGTAAGACATGTAATGGTTTGGTGGCAAATACACCACCTGAAATGCCAATAATAACCGATATGCTGAACATCATGGCAAATTTTTCTCTATGGTAATAGATTCTTATTATTTTAAAGAGTCCAAGTACTGAAGCAGAGGATCCAATACCAGTAATTATTCTTCCAATAATAGAATAACTCCAATCATTAGAACTGACTAAAGGTAAAGCACCTAAAGATGTTAATGCAATACAAATCGGTATAACAACTTTAGAACCAAATCTATCTAAAAGAATACCTACAGGAATATGTGCTAACACATAACCTACATAATACAGTCCACAAAATTGTCCTATTTCTGTTGTTCCTATATTAAACCTTACTACCAATTCAGGAATTATAATATTTGGAATTACGCGTAATATATATTGGTATGCATAAAACAGTGACGCCAACAACCAGATTAAAAAATTCCTCTGCAATACTTTACCCCAAAGCTAGCGTTATAGATACTCTGTTTATAGAAAACAATATTTTTATGAATACTTATTTTAATTTACCGGAATTTTATACAGTTGAACTCATAGCCAACATAAGTAGTTTATGCATTAACTAAATTTTCCAGGTTCAAGTTTGGATGATGGAAAAAGTTCACTTTTTCTATTTTTAAAAGAGACCTTTTATTTTACTTATAATTTTTTCTACCATATCTACAACTGGCTCATGAATAAGGTATATGAAAAAAATTACACCACAAATGATAAGTATATTTATGATTTTACCCTTATTCATCTTTATCTTGAGCTTCACTTTTGTTACAAGATCCATTTTATTTATGTTTTTATTTCATGCTGACAATTATATCTTAAATACCATAATTTTCAGTAAAATTTGACTTCAGAAGTATTCTATTAATTCAATATTAACCTTTTTATGTGTAAAATAGTTAATATAATATTAAAGCAGGCTGATGAATATAAGCACGATAGATAATACGCTGCAAAATTACATAACAAAATACATTGAACAAACATTCGCTACACACGTGCTAGGCAATAGATACGACAAATTGTATAGGAAACTTCTAAGTGGTATAGAAGAGATAATAAAGCTTGCTGTAAATGAAGCAAAACACTACGATGAAAATTTAGAAGATCTATATAACGATTCAAGATTTAATAAGAAATTTATTCAAGCTGTTGCTAAACATCAGGTGTCGGAATTTTTAAATACTTATCCGAAAAGAAAAGAAATTGTTGCAGAATTTTACAATGAACATCACATTAACGAAAGTGATTTAAAGACTCTGGAAAAGGGGAAAGATTTAGTAAATAAAATAAATAACATTAACTTACTGCAACAAAATGAAAAAAATGAGGAATTCAATATTAGAAAGACACTTGCTCAATCAATAAAAATGCCTTCCATAGAAAAACACAAGTTAGAACATTCAAAATAACCTTGGCGAAGTATGGCAAAATATACAACTTATGGATAGTCTATTTCATTTTAACTCCTGGCACGCTTTAGTAATACTATCACATCCAATTTCTAATTGTTCCTGAGAGGTTGCATAAGAAATTCTGATAAAATTTTCTAGACCAAATGCAATTCCTGGAACCACAGCAACCAAATGATCTCCCAGTAAGTATTCAGTAAAATCTAAATCATTATTTATTATCTTACCACTTTTTGTGCTTTTACTGAGCAATCCTTCACATGAGACAAATAAATAAAACGCACCTTGTGGAACAGACGCTGATAATCCCGGGACAGAATTTAGCTCTTTCACCATAAAATCTCTACGACTCTTAAAAATCCTTGTTCTTTCTTTCAAAAAACTATGATCACCGTTTAATGCTGCTGCTGCTGCTGCTTGTGCTATCGAATTTGGATTAGAAGTGCTTTGAGACTGCAGCGTAGAGATAGCTTTTACCACATCACTTCTACCTGCAATATACCCTATTCTCCAGCCTGTCATTGCATAGGCTTTTGATACTCCATTGACTACAAAAACTCTATCATAAAGCTTCGGCTCAACCTGAGCGATAGTAAAAAACTTTTCGTCGTATATTATATGCTCATAAATATCATCTGTAACGACATTCATATGTGGATATTCAAGCAATATTTGTGCTATGTCTTTCAATTCATCACATGTGTACACAGCTCCTGCAGGGTTGTTCGGTGAGTTAAGAATTAACCATTTAGTTTTTTTAGTTATCCTGCTTTTCAATAATTCCGCTGTCAGTTTAAAATTTTGTTTGCATTCTACTACAACTGGCAAGCCGCCAAAAAGACTTACCATATCAACATATGAAACCCAATAAGGAGCTGGAATAATAACTTCATCTCCAGAGTTAATTGTTGCCATGAACAAATTGAATAACACCTGCTTAGCACCTGTACCAACACAGATTTGGTTAAGCGTGTACTCGAGTTTATTATCCTTTCTTAACTTATTAATTATTGCTTCTTTCAGCTCACGCGTTCCATCAACAGCAGTATATTTAGTCTTACCTTCACTTATTGCTTGAATAGCTGCTTTTTTTATATGATCTGGAGTATCAAAATCCGGTTCTCCTGCAGCTAAAACACAGATCTTTTTTCCTTCATTTTTCAACTTATTTGCCTTATCAGTTACAGCAATCGTAGGTGATGGTTTTATTAGGAACATTCTTTTTGCAAGGTCTGACATATTTTACTGAAGCTAAATTTAAATGATAAACCCCGTACAACAAAAAAGCTAGGAATTTTGTGTATTGTATTAGTAGCTTTTTACCAGGTTTACCAACGCAGCAATATTTTCAACTGGAGTATCAGGGAGTACTCCATGTCCAAGATTAAATATGAAGGGTAAATCTCTAAAGCAATCTATTATACGTTTTGCTTCTTTGATTGCTTCCGTTTTATTATAGGCTAAAAGATTAGGATCAAGGTTTCCTTGTAGAGGGATGTTTAGATTCGCTTTCGCCCATTTTATTGGAACATTATAATCTATACTTACTGCAGATACACCTGTTTGTTCGCAGTAATCTTTATAAAGATTTCCAGCAGACCTTGGAAAACCTATTATTGGAAAATCAGAAAATCTATCCTTTATTGCCAAGATAATTCTCTTTGTTGGTTCGATAACATATTCTTTAAACAATGGTTCCGATAACGCACCAGCATTACTGTCAAATAGCTGAATAACATCTGCTCCAAATTCTATCTGTTTAATTAGATAAATAATCGTCACTTCCGTTATTCGTTCAATTATTTCCTTCAAACACGAAGGATAAAAATTTAATACTTTGGAAAAAGTTTTGCTGCTCCCACCTTCTATGATGTATGAGGCTACTGTCCATGGTCCACCAGCAAATCCTATGAGAGATTTTTCTTTTGGTAATTGGCTTCTGACTTTTTTTATAGCGTTTAGAATTGGTAAGGTTTTAGTTTCAATTTCTTGTGGACCCTTCAATTCCTTAGGACTTTCCACGGGTTTTATTATTGGACCTACACCGCGTACGAAATTCACGTCACAACCCAAAACATCAGCTATTATTAAAATGTCTGAAAAAATTATCGCCGCATCCATGTCAAATCTTGTCACCGGCTGTAACGTCAATTCTGTCACTAAATCTGTGTTGTAGCATATCTCCATAAAATTATTCATATTTTCTACTGCTTTGCGGTACTCAGGAAGAGACCTGCCAGCCTGACGCA